>NZ_ATDP01000001.1 GCF_000445105.1 Sphingobium lactosutens DS20
TCGCTACGACCACGAAACGAACAGCTTGGGCATCGATCAGACCGCGCGGTTCGCGGGGGCCTATCCTGATCCGAGGGCTTTCGGCTCCACCGGGTCGCCGCTGTACCGCGCGGTGGTTGCAATCAACCAGGGCGTTGCCGGCATCGTAGCCCAAGCGAGCGGTTCGGCCGCCGCTACCGATCGGACCTTCGATGCGTTCTTGCCGAAGGCGGGGATCCAAATGGCCTGGACGCCGAACCTCAAGACTGGTTTCACGGTCCAACGAGGCTATCGGTCAGGCGGCTCGAGCGGCAATATCGCGCGTTCGGCGACCTTTTCCTACGATCCTGAATTCACCTGGAACTACGAGCTGTCGCTGCGTTCCGCGTGGCTCGATGGGCGGCTGACATTGAATGCCAACGCCTTCTATGTCGACTGGAAGGATCAGCAGGTTTCAGCGAACTTCGGCATGAGCATATACGACACGCATATCGTCAATGCCGGCTCGTCCCATCTCTATGGGTTCGAGATCGAGGCGACGCACAGCCCCAGCGGCGCTTTCGACTGGTACGCCTCGGTGGGCTACTCGCGCACGAGGTTCGATGAATTTGCCACGACGGTCGGCAGCGTGACGGACTATGACGGCCTTGAATTCGCTCATGCTCCGCGCTGGACGCTCGCCGGCGGCGTCAACATTCGTCCCGTCGATCGAGTGGCCATTAACTTGAACGCCAGCCATCGTTCAGCGGTTTTTACCGAGGT
>NZ_ATDP01000002.1 GCF_000445105.1 Sphingobium lactosutens DS20
TTTCGGGACGCCCGATTAGGGCGTGACCGACGTCAGACAGCGGAAGGATCGTGCGCTTCAGCGCTGGGGCGGATCGGGATTGGTCTACGTATCCGATCGAGTTCCTGCACGAGTTGGGCATTGCGCCGCTCAAGCCTCTCGGCACGTTGCTCGGCGTCGACGGCGCGTTTCAACAGGCTAGCGTTATGTGTCGCGAGGGCGGCGCTTCGAGCTTCGGCATCCCGAAGAGCCGAGCGTGTGCGATCGGCCTCTCTGGCGGTCGTCTCGTTCGCGCCGGCACGCTGCGACTGAAGCGCGCGGAGGCCGTCGAGAACGCCGGCATGATGGGTATATATGATGTTGCGGCCGACCCCGGCTGCCCGTGCGAGCGCAGCGACTGTGGGTTCTGCGGAGGGATTGCCGGCGAGGCCTGCAAGGGCTTCACGCAGGCGCGCATCCGTCTTTGCCCGCCGTCGAGCTTGCGGGCTGGACAGGTCAATTTCGGTCGCCATCGGTATTTCCTTCGTCTAACTGGTCCAGGATACGGCGAGATTCCTGGATGCGGGCTTCTGCAAGCGCACGGCTCTCGGAGTCGAGGTCATCGCGCTGGAGCAAAGCGCTGTTGCGCTCAAGGCGCGCTTCCCAGACCGGCTTATGCTTGCCGGTCACGGCGAAGTTGGCGCAAGTCGAGCAAGTGCTTTGCGTG
>NZ_ATDP01000003.1 GCF_000445105.1 Sphingobium lactosutens DS20
CCCCGCTCCGCGATGGAAGCGAGGGCCTCTTGAAGCAACGACTGGACGGTGCTCAGCTTGCAAAGGCGTGCTCTGCGGAGGATTGGCCGAGGCCGGCCTCGGCGCCCTGGGCCGGCGCGCCGGCGGTTTCGCCTTCGCCGGGCAGCGGCGGCAGCGCGTCATCGGCCTTGCGCGCCATCTCCGAGGCGAGGTCGCGCCGCCGCGTCGGACGCGACCAGACCACGTTGTAGCTGCCGTCCTCCTGGCGGAACGCGGAAATGTAAAGCGGCGCCGCCAGGCTCGGATCCTCGATCTTCCCGTTGAGGAACGCCTCGCCCGTGCCGTTCGAGAACAGCTCGAACAGCGCCCCAACCTGCACCCACGCCCGCGATGCCGACAGCGCCAGCACCTCGAACTTCGGCGCCTTCGGATTGGCCGAGTGCACCTCGCGCAGCGCAATCGTCATCGCAATCGTCAGCGTCTCGATCTTGCCGACGAAAATACCGCCTTCATTCTGCTTGATCGAACCAATGTTCATGGAAAGTCTCCTGGATGATGGTCTCGAACACTGTGTCCGGGACACCGTCCTTCCTCCCCCTCCTCTCCTCGGCCGTTCGGCCGAGCCAGCGCGCAAGCGCCATAGCCGAGGCCCGCGTCCGCGGCCTCGGGACGATCCGGTCGATCCATGGATCGATCCGAACAGCCCCCGCCTGGTCCCGGCCTGATCAACCCCACCCCCGACGCCAATCGTCGGGCAGCAGATCAGACGCAGGAGATGATCGGCCATCGCGAAACGCTCGCGCGTCAGGCCGCTGGCTTTGGCGAGTTGGCTCCAGGATGCCGGAATTCGACTGGGCTTCTTCCGTGCGCAGCTATTCCGCAGGACCGCAATCTGGGATGGTGGCCCGTCAACGGCGGACAGTCGCGTTCAGGCGTAGTGCGGCCGGACCTCGGGAAAGGCCGGGGGCGCCGTCCATTCGAAGACGATGGCAGTATAACGGCCGCCATCATAAAGGACGGAATCGACGCGGCGACGATGACGCTGTAGCCGTTCGAGCAGGCGGTTGGCGCGGTCAGCCAACTGGATGGCCCGCGCTTCGGTCGGCGCCAGCGCGAGAAGGCGGGCCAACTCGCCGGTGTCGTACCACCAGCCACCCTCTTCTGCTCCACCATAGGCGCGGTCAATCTCATAAAGGGCGATGATGTAGCGCATGTGCGGCTCCTTCAGTTGAGTGGGGCCGGGAGCGCCAGCCATTCGGGCTGGTCGTCGGCAATGGGCGGATCGAAGTTCGCGGCCTCGGCCTCGGAAAACACCGTGGCGCCAGCAAGCGAGCCGAAGCCCGAATGGCTGTTCCAGAAGAGCAGGCCGGCCTCTGCGTCGCGCGTGACAAGGACGTATCCGTCGACACCTTCGTGGTGACCGCGCGCGATAGCGCGATCGAGGAGCCGGGACGAACCTGCGAACTCGAGCCCGTCTTCGCGGATGACGACATAGCCGCCGCCGAACTCACCGGGGCGCAGGCGATCGCAATCGAGCGCATATTCGAAGCCAAACGGCAGAGCCGATTTCGCGGTCGCC
>NZ_ATDP01000004.1 GCF_000445105.1 Sphingobium lactosutens DS20
TCATCGCTGATCCGCGCCACCGGGCGCTCAGGCACCATGCCGAGGGGATTTTCCTGCTCGAGACGATTTTTGGCGTGACCGTTCGCAACAGCGACGGACGTCAGGTGCCGGTGCGTCTGATCGGGGAGGCGCACGTCACCGAAGATCTGGGGCGCATTCCGTCTTTCGCCGACTGGGCACGGCTCATCCAGCCGATGCCCTGGATGTTGCGCGGCAATCCCGCCGGCTCGCCGGGGCTGGATCCTGCTATTTCCGGTTCACCCGCACCCAACGCTGCTGTAGCCTGATCTCATGGATCAGGGACCCTTCAGCAAGGCCGCCGCAGACAACGCCCTCGATCGTCTCATCGCAATTGCCCGATCCGACACCGGCCAATCACGCCGGGTCGCAAACTTCCTTCTGGCCTGGTGGAACGGCGAGGATTGCGGGCACTTTCCTATCGCCGATCTGTTCGGCGTCGACGCGACGATCGCGACCCACATCACGACGATCGTCGGTTTCCTCGGTCAACATGAAGGCGCGATCTATCCGGATGCCTTCGGCTGCAAGGCCGAGATGATCGAACTGGTCGGCCGCTGGCGGGATTTCGGCGACTAGAAGTTTTCCAACGTGCAGAGCAACCCGCTCGTTATCGATCTCCTACTGTTGCTCGGGCAGGAGATGACCCGAGTTGCCATCGCGCACGGTTCCATAGGTCTTGAGTCAGGCGTCGAGCGCTTGCCCTGGCGACGGGCAATCATGCATTCGCATTCTGTCCGGGGGGCGGAACCAGCCGGTCCAGCTTCGCCATGAAGAAGCGCTCGCTCCACAGGTCGATCGATTTGAGTTCAGCCGGACGCAGGAAGCGGCGCACATCTTCGGCCGCCGCTTTCCAGTCGAGACCGGCGATCGTGCTGCCCAGCGCGTCCTTCAGCCAGGGCATATTGACGGCAATGCTCTCGTCACCAGCCCACGGTCCGGCTTGAATCAGCGCCGCGCGCAGGAGCGGCAGATTGGGGGCAGTTCCCTTTGCGACATACCAGGAGAAATCGTACCAGTCCCTACCTTTGAGGAAGCCCCGGCAGAGCAGCGCATGGATCTTGAGCGCGAAGTTGGACGGCAGATCCTGATGTCGCACTTCATAGTCGGCCGGAAAATCGAGATAGGTGGCATCTTCGCCGGAGCCGGCGGGGGGATTGACATCGATTTCCAACTTGATGCGGATCGTCCGGGGCTTGCCTGTCCCGGCAAAGATAAGGTCGAGCTGGCTGGCGATCGAATCATTCTTGAGGAGCGCCTGGCGGATCGCGCTGTCCATTTTCGCCTTGGGCCGCGCGTCGAGCTTCAGGCCGAACTGGCCGAACACGTCGACCAGAACCGTGAGATAAGGCGACCAATCGAAATCCGGATCGGGCGCGCGGAGGAGGAAATCGAGGTCTTCTGAAAAACGCGGCAGGCCATGAAGGATACGCAGCGAGGTGCCTCCCTGAAACAGGGCGACATCGAAGAAATCGCCGCGCCACAGGGCGTAAAGCGCGATCTCCTGGAGGATTTCCTTGACGGCATTTTCCTCTTCGAGGGCGTTGGCCGCATCGTAGCTGCGCAGCTTTTCCTGGATGATGTCAATCATGATTGGAAGCCTTTCGGGCCATGACGGCGTATTCGAGCGCGGCGAGAAAGGCGTTCTCGGCCTTGTGCTTGTAGGTGGATCTGAGCTTGGCGAAATCCTTTCGTCGAAGCGAGACGAGCCTGTCCGGGTCGATCCGCATGCCATGGGTCAGCCATTCGACCCCGCTCCATTGTTCCTTGCGCAGGGCAACCAAGTCCATCAGCGCCCGCAAAGGCTGGGCGACGAAGGCGGTGAGTTTGCCCATCTGGACCCGATCAACGCCGATCAGGAACCGATAATCGGCAATGGCGAGAGGGTGGAAGCTGAACGCCCCGAAGTCCGGCGTGTCGAAGTGCAGCGTTTTGCGTCCCGGTGTCACGCTGGCGGTGGTGAAAACCGCTTCGGGAATCCAGCCATGCCAGGTCAGCGCGCTTTCGAGCGAGATATAGCTGCCTGGT
The DNA here is from genome assembly GCF_000445105.1 of Sphingobium lactosutens DS20. GTDB lineage: Bacteria > Pseudomonadota > Alphaproteobacteria > Sphingomonadales > Sphingomonadaceae > Sphingobium > Sphingobium lactosutens. The sequence continues at coordinate 2,047 of NZ_ATDP01000004.1, forward strand.
ACGAGACTCTGGGCAATGGCGAAGGGATGTACGGTTTGGCTGCGATAGTCTCGCCCCAGAAGATATGTGCCGCGCTTCACCCGAAGCAGGGAGCCATCCTTGAGGGCACGGTTTACGAGGCCGTAGCGCCGCGCATCCCCGCCGCCCAGCAACCGCCCAAGCTGGCGTTCGCTCAGGATATGGTCGGCCAGCCCTGCTGCCGTGATCTGCTGTGCCAAGGATGACATGAATTTCCTCATACTTCCAAATTGTGAAAGTTTCCAGAAATTATCGGATGAGCGGCCAGAATGAGCAAAACCTTCCCCGGCGCGCCGCAGGCCTTGTCTCCCGACGTGCTGGTGTCGGCGATACGCTTGGACTCGCTGACGGTGCCCACGCCTTCTGTAAGCCACTGACCGAGACCGAGGCTCTCCTCCGCGCGCCTCGCCGCATCTGCGCTTCGCGCACGCAAAGAGGAGCAGGGAAGGGGGAAGGGGCAGGACATGTCTCCGAGGCCGGAGACCTGACTGTCCCGAACCTATTTTTCGCGAGGAGCGAACATGGCCAACCATTTCGTCAAAGCGAGCTTTGTGCTCACCGTTACCGAGGCCGAGGCCGAAGTCCTGCGCCAGATCGAAGATGCTACAGGAATTCTCGATGATTCTGGTTTCGAGCAGGATGAACTTGCCGCAGCTTATGCCGCGCTCGGCGAATCCTTCACGTCGTGCTTCCCGTCGATCGAGGCCGATCCCTTCGGTGGATTTCGCGCGATCTTCAGCGATCTCGATTATCCACGCCTCAGCTTCTCGCTGCAGGTCGATCCGTCCGATGGGTCAGGCCGTTGCAAGGTCTGGTTCTACGGCGACCAGGTCGATGTCGAAACCGCCGCGCTGCTGATCCAG
>NZ_ATDP01000005.1 GCF_000445105.1 Sphingobium lactosutens DS20
AACAAGCGCCAGGAAATGAGCGGCAGGATGGAGTAGCGGGTGCTGGAGGTGTCGAACCAGTCGCCCGTGCTAAGCGCCTGAAATCCGCCGCCCGCTGCGATAGAGAGCTTGGGAAACAGTTCGGTGGTCGCCACGCCGATATCGGCGGTGCTGGCGGCGAGGCGCCGTTCGGCAGCCAGAACATCGGGGCGACGCCGCAATATATCGGCCCGTTCCCCCACGGGCAGCGCCGGCAGTATGAGAGACGATGCAGTTGCATCGAGCAGCTTGAGTTCACGTTCCGGCGGTGAGCCGAGCAGGACACCAAGGCCGAGCACTGCCGCACGCTGCCGCGCCTCTATGCCCGGCAGCAGGGCGTTGGCGGCGGCCCAGCGTTCATGGGTTGCGTCCACGTCGGCACCGGCAACATCGCCGAGCGCCGCGCGACCGCGCATGAGTTCCAGCGTCTGGTGCAGCGTCGCCACCGTCGCCCGCTGCGCGCGTAATTCTTCTCTGGCGCCGGTCGCCTCGAACCATGCGCGTGCGACTTCGGCCGCGATCCGCATACGCACGCCCTGCGCCTCCGCTTCACTTGCCTGCAAGCGGGCGTTCGCGCCTTCCAGCGCCCGCCGGTTCGCGCCGAACAGGTCGAGTTCCCAGGCCGCGTCGAAGCCGGCATCGTAGATCGTCTGAGACGCATCGAGGCCGGGAATGGACCCAACGGGCAGCGGGCCGTTCTCGCTTTGCCGACGCTGGTTCACACTGGCGCCAGCAGAAACCGTGGGCAGTTGCCGGCCAGCGGCGCGGTCTCGCAGCGCGCGCGCCTCGTCGATC
>NZ_ATDP01000006.1 GCF_000445105.1 Sphingobium lactosutens DS20
GGTGCTCTCCACGCCCGCATCGGTCGCGGAGATCCTGATCGGCAAGCTCCTGCCCTATTTTGCGCTCGGCATGCTGGCCACGCTCGGTGCGACCGCGCTGGCGGTCTTCGTGTTCGGCGTGCCGCTGCGCGGATCGCTGGCGGCGCTCCTGCTGCTTTCGGCCACCTTCATGGTGCCGGCGCTGGGCCAAGGGCTGCTGATTTCGTCTGTCACCCGCAACCAGTTCCTGGCCGCGCAGATCGCCTTGTTCTCCGGTTTTCTGCCGGCCTTCATGCTGTCGGGCTTTCTCTATGAGATCGACGCGATGCCCGCGCCGATCCGGGCCATCACCTGGGCGATACCGGCGCGCTATTTCGTCTCTTCGCTAAAAACCGTCTTTCTGGCCGGCGACATCTGGGCCGTCTTCGTGCCGAACCTGCTGGCGATGGGCGCCATCGGCGTCCTGTTTTTCCTCCTGGCCAAGCGCGCCACGCGCAAGAATCTGGAGTGACGAGCCATGACGCGGCACAATGGCTATCTCTCTTTCACCCGGCTGCGAGCCCAGTTCGTCAAGGAAGTGCTGAGCATCCTGCGCGATCCGCGCAGCCGCATGGTGGTGTTCATGCCGCCGCTGCTGCAACTGCTGGTGTTCGCCTTCGCCGCGACGCTCGAAGTGCGCAACGTCGATATTGCCGTGCATAATCAGGATGCGGGCCGCTGGTCGCATGAACTGATCGCGCGGCTCGATCGGGCCGACTTCATTACCCAGGTCTATCGCGTGACCGACGGTCAGGAACTGGGACGCCTGATCGACCAGGGCAAGGTGATCGCGGCGCTCGACATCCAGCCGGACTTTTCGCGCGCAATCGCTGCCGGAGACAGCGGCCGTATCCAGCTGTTGATCGACGGCCGGCGCAGCAATTCGGGACAGATCACCGCCAGTTATCTCTCCGCCATCGCCGCCGAAGTCGGCGCGGAGGCCAACCCCGGCACAGGTCCTGCGACGCCAGTGGCGGTACGCAACTGGTTCAATCCCAATCTGACGTATCGCTGGTTCATCGTCCCGGGCCTCTCCGGCATCCTGGCGTTCTTCAGCGCACTGCTCATAACCTCGCTGTCGATCGCCCGTGAACGCGAACTGGGAACCTTCGACCAGTTGCTGGTCTCACCAACCTCCACGCCGGAAATCATCCTGTCCAAATCCTTGCCGGCGCTGGTCATCGGCACCATGCTCGGACTTCTGATGATGGCCGCGGCCGCGGGACCGTTCCGGATTCCGTTCAACGGGTCGTTCGCGCTGCTGTTTGTCAGCCTGGTCCTGTTCATCCTGTCGGTGGTGGGCATCGGTCTGATGATTTCGGCGATCAGCGCGACCCAGCAACAGGCCATCCTGGGCGCCTTCGCCATCGGCGTGCCATCCGTCCTGATGTCGGGATTTGCCACGCCGGTCGAGAACATGCCCATGCTGCTGCAATGGCTGGCGCAGGCGATTCCACTCACCCATTTCCTGGTCATCGTCGAGGGCAGCTTTCTCAAAGCCATGGCGCCGGGCGACATATTTGCCAGCCTCTGGCCATTGGCGATGATCGCCCTGGTGTCGCTCACCATGGCCACCATCTTCGTTCGAGGACGCCTGCAATGAGATCGCCCCGCCACAGTCATGCGCCGTCATTGTCTGATACGGGCGGACGTTCCCCGCGATGGTCGCGCTACGCAATATTGATAGCTGGCTGCAGTTCGTTGACGGCCTGTATGGTCGGCCCCAACTACCGGGCGCCACCTGCCGTTGACA
>NZ_ATDP01000007.1 GCF_000445105.1 Sphingobium lactosutens DS20
TTTTCGCGCGGCCTCAACGCACAGGGTCTGAACTAGGCGCGGGGGCAGACCGATGCTTGAGGTCTTCACGGTTGGTGGCGGCGAGTATCTCGTAAACATCTTCAACGCAGTCGCGGCGTGGTCGGGAGGCGGTGGCTATCGCTCGCTCATCCGCGTCGTCATGGTCATGGGCCTCATCTATTCGCTGCTCGTGGTGGCCTTCACGCTCAACTATAAGGCGTGGCTGAACTGGTTCCTGCAAGCGACGGCCATTTATCTTTGCCTGATGGTCCCGACGGTGGACATCAAGGTAACGGATCGCATCAACCCGGGCCTGACGCCATCGACGGTCGACAATGTACCGATGGGATTGGGGGTGCTTGCGAGCTTCACGACACAGGTGGGCGATTGGCTGACGCGGACGGCCGAGACCGTCTTCGTCATGCCGAGCGAGCTCAACTACTCGACGAACGGCATGGTGTATGGCGCGCGACTGTTCGATGCGACGCGCAACTTCATCATTCGCGATGCGGAGTTCTCGACCAACCTCGAAAACCATTTCAAGAACTGCCTGTTCGGCGATGTGATGCTTTATCAGAAGTCGCTGACCAATCTTGCGAAGGCGCCCGATCTCTGGGCTGCGGTCGGGCCGGGCTCGGAAGCCCGATCGCAGCAATGGCTTGAGCGACAAGGTGACGGAACGGTTAACAGCTTCATCATCACTTGCCGGCAGGCGTACCAGGCGCTCGACGCGCAATGGGGTCCAATGATCGAGGCCAACGCGCCTCTTTGGGGCAAGGAGGTCTATCCCAAGCTCAGCAACGCTCTGGCGGCGGACAAGCTCAAACACGACGTTCCCATCGTCAGTGCGGCCTTCACGGGCACGAGCAACAACTTTGCTGAGGTGATGCGCCAGAACACAGCAATCAATGCTTTCATGCAGGCCCGAAATTCGATGTCCGGCGGGACGGGCGCCGCAGAGATCGACACCTTCGCGCAGACCCGTGCCGACATTCAGGCGCGCAACACCTATAATTCGATCGCTCAGCAGGCGATGGCATGGGTTCCGATTTTGAACATCGTGCTGACGGTGGTCTTCTTCGCCATGTTCCCGGTCGTTTTCCCGCTCTTCCTGATGCCTCAGACGGGCGTCTCGACGCTGAAGGGCTATGTGACAGGGTTCTTCTATCTCGCCGCATGGGGGCCGCTTTACGTCATCCTTCACATGATCTGCATGACGCGGGCGACGTCGGCAGCGACAGGCGTCGCGGAAGGCGGCGTTACGCTCGCAAGCTATGCGGGGATCGGGGCGGTGAATGGCGAGACCGCCACGATCGCTGGCTTCATGCTTATGAGCGTGCCCTTTCTCGCGGCAGGCCTCGCGCGCGGCGCGATGTCGATTGCCGGGCATTCCATGTCCATGCTCGCGCCGGCGCAGAACGCTGCGGAAGCGGCGGCGCTGGAACAGACGACCGGCAACTATTCGTATGGCAACGTGAGCTGGGCGAATGCCACGTCGAACATGCGGCAGGCCGATCAATGGTCGACGGCGCCCACCTATATGGGCGGCGGCGCCAGCTTCGGGTGGCGTCAGGACAATGGCGCCATGGTGACGGGGTTCGGCAACGGCCAGGAGGTATATGATACATCCGCGGCCATCTCGCGCCTTGGGTTCACGCCGACGATGACATCGGGATCGGTCGCTGAATGGCGCGAAATGGCCAGCGAGGCGCATCGCCAGGCGCGTGCCTATGAGAATGCCGCCAACGAGATTCTGACCGCGACCCATGCGAACCGCAGCACGTTCGGAAGCTCAACCGAGCATACGCGGGGTTGGGAATCGAGCAGCGGCAATCAGGCGAATGCCTCTGTAGAGCAGTT
>NZ_ATDP01000008.1 GCF_000445105.1 Sphingobium lactosutens DS20
AAGCGGCGCATGGCTTGAAGGTCCGTTCGCGATCCGCCCGCGCCGTTCATGCGGCAACTCCGCTGCGGGCTTCGTCAGCGCGGTCCTCGGCTTCGACCAGATGAATGAAGGCGTCTTCCATGGTCGGGTCCGGACGGAGATCGCTTACCGCGCTGCGTTTGAGGGCGTCCGGCGTGTCGAGCGCGATCAGCCGGGCGCGATAGAGCATCGCCACCCGGTCGCAATATTCCGCCTCGTCCATGAAATGGGTGGTGACCATCACCGTCACCCCCTTGCGGGCAAGGCCGTTGATATGGGTCCAGAATTCGCGGCGCGTGATGGGATCGACGCCCGAAGTCGGTTCATCCAGGAACAGCACGGGCGGGCGGTGCATCACCGCGCAGGCCAGCGCCAGACGTTGCCTGACCCCGAGCGGCAGGGACTCCGGCGCCGCCGACAGCCAGGGTTGCAGCCCGAAGATGTCGATCATCTCGTCGATCCGCGCCTGCCGCGCGGCGCCTTTCAGGCCATAGACGCCCGCGGAGAACTCCAGGTTCTGCCGCACGGACAGCAAACCATAGAGCGAGAATTTCTGCGCCATATAGCCAAGCTGGCCTTTGGCAGCACCGGTCGCCCGGCGCAGGTCCAGCCCCACCACCTGCGCTTCGCCGCTGGTGGGTTTGAGCAGGCCGCACAGCATCTTGAAGGTGGTCGATTTGCCGGCGCCGTTCGGCCCGAGCAGACCGAATATCTCGCCCTTGCGGACCTCGAAGCTCACCATGTCGGTGGCGGTGAAATCGCCGAAACGCTTGGTCAGATCGCGGCAGGAGACGGCAACGTCTGAAGCCAGTTCGACCGGCGGCATCCCTTCGGCAAGCGCCGATGTGCCGCCCGGACCGCCGCCCAGAAGATCAATGAAAGCATCCTCGAAGCGGGCAGGCACCGCTTTCAGTTGTGCGCCGACCCGATCGGCGAGCGCGCTAATTTGCTCGGTTCCCGCATCGGCGCGCAGCACCACGCGGAC
>NZ_ATDP01000009.1 GCF_000445105.1 Sphingobium lactosutens DS20
TCGAGGTGGGTCGGGGCGGGGCGCAGGATGTCGGCATCCAGGCCGGGCGATACGATGTCCTCAAGGTCCATGCCAGTGGCAAGGTCGACCTCGCAGACGGACGGCGCAGGATCCGCTTCGATCCGCAGAAGCTGTCGCCGGCAGAGCAGCGGGACCGGCTCCAGCTCTCCGAGAAAAAGCCGCTCGATATCCACGAGGGCGACCGCATCCGCTGGACCGCGAACGACAAGGGCCGCGGGCTTCACAACGCCACCCTCGCCCGGGTGGTGAGCGTCGACGGCTCCGGCGTCACGGTAGAGACGGCGGGCAAGGAGCAACTGACCCTGCCGATGGGCGATCCGATGCTCTCGCGCCTCGACCTCGCCTACTCGCTGAACATGCATATGGCGCAAGGCATCACAACCGACAGGGCGATCGGCGTCATGTCCTCATTCGAGCGTTTCCTGTCCAACCAGCGCCTGTTCAATGTCCTCGTGACGCGCGTGCGCGACGGCCTGACGATGATCGTTGACGACAAGGAGAAGCTGGCACGGCAGCTCGACATGAACCCGGGCAACAAGACCTCTTCGCTCGAAACCGTCGGCCGCCTCGACATAGATGGGAACATGGCCAAGGGCGCGAAGGCGCGCGAGGATTTCAATCCCGGCCCGATCGACGGCGTCGACCTGTCCGATCTCCCGCCGCTGCCTGACGACCTGCCCCCGCTCCCTGACGCCGGC
>NZ_ATDP01000010.1 GCF_000445105.1 Sphingobium lactosutens DS20
GCGGAGTGGCTCGAGCAGTTCAACGCCGGCCTGAAGGAGGCAGCATGACCATCTCCGTTACAGAACAGATCGCCCGTTTGAACGACCGTTGCCGCCAGGGTTTCGATCCGACCGCTCGCCTTGTCGTGACCCGCGCCTGCCTCGCTCGTCTCGCAGGCGAAGAAGACGCGGTTCGTGAAATCATTGCCCAGGCTGAACTCCTCGCCGCCGTCCGCCGGTATGACTTTGGCCCCGGCGACGGCCCGGAACGAGACTTCGGCGCCTTCGATCTTCGGGGCGAACGCATCTTCTTCAAGATCGACTATTATGATCCCGCCCTCGAATTCGGATCGGAAGATCCAGCGGACGCATCGCTCACGCGGCGCGTGCTCACGATCATGCTCGCCGAGGATTATTGAGGGCTTCGATCGCGCCCTTCGGCGGTCCGGGAAAAGGGGAGGGGGACTGCAGGCGGAGAATTTCCACTTGTCGAGGAGCCCCAGATGTCCCTTCCCGCCACGATCAACAGCCAGGTCGATCCTGCCGCCGTCACCAGAGTCACCCGCCTCTTCAATAACACGCTCGGCGATATTCTCTCCGAGCTTATCCAGAACGCACGCCGGGCGGGTGCGAGCGCGGTCGACCTCAAGGTCATCGACGCCGATGGGACTGCGTTTCTCGCCATTGCCGACGATGGCGCCGGGATCGAGGATCCATCGGTCATTCTCGCCCTCGGTCGGTCGGGTTGGGGTGACGAGATCGCGCGGCGGGAGGATCCTGCCGGCATGGGCGTGTTCAGCCTTGCCGGTCGCGATGTCGAGATTCGCTCCTGCCCGCGCTCGACTGGCGAGGGCTGGTCGATCCGCATCGCTTCAGGCGATTGGGAGTCCGGCGCGCCCATCGCCGTTGCGCCCTGCACCCACCCGTTCGGAACCGAGATCCGGGTGCCGATTGACGCGCAATGGCTCAAGTCACTCGAGACTATTGCACAAAGCGCCGCGCGTTATTGCCCGCTTCCGGTTCGGCTCGACGGCCAGGATCTACTCCGCGAGGACTGGCTGAAGGGCGCAGAGACGATCATCGAGCAGGACGGCGTCCGCATCGGCATCTATCGCAACTATCTTCACCGGCATTTCAGCCCGAGCATCAACTTCCATGGCGTGACTGTCGCGTCGCTCCTTCCAACGGTCGCGGAAAAGGATCGCCACTGGGCGGCCAAGATCGACATCGTCGATGCTCCGGAATTGCAGCTCGTACTCCCGGCCCGCAAGGAGATGGTCGAGAATGGCGCGCTGCAGAGCCTGCGCGCGGCGATCCGCCTCGCCATCTACCGGCATATCCAGGCGCTCGGCAGTCATCGTCTGGCCTTCGCGGACTGGTGAGAGGCGGCCGATCTCGATGTTCAGCTTCCCGAGGCACGGGGTGAGCTATTCTCATGGACGCCGGCGGTCGCCGACTACAATAGCGGGTCCGGTCGCCAGCACCTGACCTCGACGGACGATCTCGTCCTGATCGATGATTTTGGGCCACCGCTCGAGCAGTGCGCTGCTTTCGCGCTCTCGAAGGACGGCCGCTATGAGGGACGGCTCGCCGAATCCGACGAGGCGATGGTGGGCTATGGCTGGTATGACCGGCTTCCCCGGATCACTGATCTCCGCTTCGAGATCGACAAGGGGGGCGAGACGCTTGTGCTCGGTGGGTCGGACCTTCCCGGTATCGACAGCGGCACGGTCGAGCGACTGGATCTCGTGCTGACGATTTCTGGCCCCGCCCCTGAAACGCTTCATATACCGGCGCCTGTCGCCATCGAATATGACGATGGCCTCTTCTGGAGCTTTGAGGAGGCTAATATTCTCCTGGCGGCACCCACGGCCGTCACGCCTGCCGAACTGGTCGATCTGCTCGACGGCGCCTGCTTTTGCGCCAGCGACGATCGCGAGGCTGATAGCTGGGATACGCAGCACGATCGTTTCCTGCTCGATGCGCAGGAAATGGCGACCCGTCTCCTTCTGGGCGATGAAGCGGCCCTGCTCGAGCGCCTGCGCGCCG
>NZ_ATDP01000011.1 GCF_000445105.1 Sphingobium lactosutens DS20
GGGGCGATAGGTCGACGCATAGCGCAATTCCTCGCGCGTCGTATTCACTCGATCATAGACTGTGAGCTGGAGCGCCTCGCCCTTGACGCTTCCTTCGGCGATCAATCCGGCTTGAATGCGCTTGTTGATAGTCTCGCGCGCGTCTCTGCCTGATGCGAATACGGCGGTCGCCTCACGCTCTTCCGGTGAAAGGCCGAGCCAACTATCGGCCGCGGCGGCGGCCGGATCCTTCTCTTCCACGATATGCTCGCCGAGCACCTTCATGGCGGCGCCCGCCTTTCCCACGTTCGCGAGTTCGGCGACAACCTTCAGCTTCTGCTGCTCTTCGGTTAGCGGCTGGCCCGGCTTCCCGATGCGGATATTCTGGGTCATCCGCACCATCGTCGCGCCGGCAGCCTGGATCATGGCGAAGGCCTTGCCCCAGTCGATCGAGGAGAGCTGCTGCCTGTCGCCGACGAGGACGAGCTTGTCGACGCCCATCGCCGCGCTGATCTGGTGAAGCTTCAGCATATCGCTTGCCGAGACCATCGAGGTCTCGTCCACGAGGAGCATGGTGCCGGCGAGCCTTTCCCGCGCCGCTTCATAGCGCGGCGTGTTCCGTTCGGCGATGAAGCGCTCGTGGGCGAGGACAAAGGAGGCGATCGTCTGGGCCTGGATGCCGGCGCCCTCGGCGAGATCGCCGACCATTTTGTTCTGGAACGCGAGACCCCGGATCGTACGGCCTTCGGCCTCCGCGACGCGCGAGACCGCCTGCAGCATCGTGGACTTGCCCGTGCCCGCCTTTCCCTGGATCGTGATCGTGCGATCGTCAGAGGAGAGGATCAGGGTCGCGGCGGCAAGCTGCCCGGGATTGAGTGGATGCTCCGCGACTGCCTGAAGGCGCGCGGGCGCGTCGGCAGCAGACAGGACGGGATTTGCGGCGCCATTGCCTTCCTTCACCAGGTCGAGGATCTTCTCCTCGATGCGCAGCGCCTCCTGGGTCGTCACCATCTTGCCGTCGCGGTCCGTGGCATGGGCAGTTCCCATCACGATCTGCCGATTCTGGACGAGCTGATCGATCCGGCGCTCGACGCTTTCGACGGTGACGCCTTTGAGACCGAGATCGAGCGCAGTCTTCGACACCATATGAAGCGGCCAGGCCGCCTCGCGTTCGGACAGGATGCGGACGGCCGATGCGACCGCGAGTTGCGTGCGGGCCTCTTCGGGTGACTTGACCGCGCGCGCGAGCGCATGGTCGACTAACGGGTCGTGTGGGCGAAGGAAATCGCCGAGCCGGCTGCGCGCGAGATCGATGGCATCGACGATCGCGCGATAGCCGCGCTCGAGCGGCCCGACC
>NZ_ATDP01000012.1 GCF_000445105.1 Sphingobium lactosutens DS20
CCTGGCCGCGGCCGTGACACCTTCCAGGCCTGCGCCTTCGCCAAAGGCGAAGCCGGCTCTGACGGCAGCTTCGGGCAAGGAGATCGGACAAGTTCTCGCCGATACCAAGGCGAAGGGCATCACGATCAACATCAATCCAAAAGGCCGCGCATCGGTCGATGAGATTCTGGACGCACTGCGTCCGGTCATCGAGAGCGCGAGATTTGCGCGATAATGAGAATCCACAATAAATCTTTTATTTTCAAATCGTTATGATGGAGTAAAACGCGTTTTACGCGTGTTGCAGGACATGAGATGCCACAGGACTACCGCGAAGACGGTCAAGTAGACCTCTTTCTGCCGCAACTGACGGCACTGCCGCTTCGCGACCAGCGCGAAACGATGGAACGCCCATTCTTTTCCCTGTCCAAGCGCAAGCGCCTGAAGCCGATCGACTATGTCAGTCCGGACCGAAAAGTTACCGTCCATGTTTCGGCCAACTCGGAATATGGCCTCGCCACGATCTACGATCTCGACATCCTGATCTACTGCGCCTCGGTGCTCATCGAACATAAGCGCCGCGGTGCGAACGACATTCCGCAAACCTTGAACGTCGTGCCCTACGACATGCTCAGGACACTCAAACGCGAGGTCGGCGGCCGAGCCTATGACTTGCTGGGCAATGCGCTTGACCGTCTGCAGTCAACCACGGTGAAGACCAATATCCGCTCGGGCGACGCTGTCGAAACCACTTTCTCCTGGATCGACAGCTACAGTCAGCTCAAGGACCGCACGGGCAACGTGCGAGGTATGCGCATCACCCTCGCCAAGTGGTTTTACGACGGCGTGCTGATGGAAGGCGGCGTCCTCGCGATCGATCCCGCCTATTTCTCGCTCACCGGGGGGAGAGAACGCTGGCTGTACCGGGTTGCGCGCAAGCACGCCGGCGGCGCCGGAACGGACGGCTTCGCGATCTCCATGCCGACGCTGTTCGAAAAATCGGGCGCGGAAGGTGACTATCGTCGCTTCAAATTCGAGATGACCAAGATCGTCCGGGAAAACGCGCTGCCGGGTTACGCGCTCGAACTGGAATTGCGCGCAGAGGCCGAACCGTTCCTGCGCATGGTCAGGCGCAACCTCACGAGCGAACCCGGAGCCCCCTCCCCTGCCCTGGTCCAGACTGCACCCACGCCTGGCCGGGCTACTCCTTCCGCACAAGACAAGGCGATCGACGAACCGCCGATCGCCTTCCCGGAATATGGACATATCGCCCATAGCGCCTTTGGCGCCATCGCACGGGCCAACCTGCCCGAACCGCAGCGTGACCACGGCATGGTCGCCGACGACTTTCGGTCATTCCTGAGGCAGCGCGAAATCGCATACGACGCCAGGAACATCACGCAGATCTTCGCAACATTCTGTTCGAAGCAA
>NZ_ATDP01000013.1 GCF_000445105.1 Sphingobium lactosutens DS20
AAAAGTTCAGCGCGGCCGCCATACCGGGCGTCATGGAATTCTGGAGCGTCGATTCCAGCATAATGCTTCGGTTGATGATCTGCATCGTCACCTGGAGCTTGTTGTTCAGCCGGACGTCCCGTTGGCTGAATTTCGCCCGGGTAGACGCGATTTGCTGTTTCCACTGCGTCGCGGTCTCTTGATCGAAGGTCTGATAATGAACCTTCGCCTGCTCGACCCGGTCGAGCATATTGTCGAGCATCGCCGAAAGCAGGTCGACGGCGACGATCTCGGACAGCGTCTCGATCTCGCCTTCCGTCAACGCATAATGCGCATAGGCCTGAACTCCCAGGATCTTATAGATCGGAACCGTGGCGAGGTTGAGGAGCTGCTTCTCGGCGGCGTCCAGCGGAGTATCGGAGCGGATCTTGTCGCTCATCGACCTGATCATCGTGGCGATCCGCGGCCGCAGCGCGGACGAAGCGGGGACGGAGAGCGTCTGCTCCCCCACATCGTAGCAATTCTCGTCGTTGCACTTCAGTATCTTGACGGGCGGCGCGTCGGCCGTGCCATCGAGCAACGCAGTGACGACCGCTTCTTCGGCAGGTCCGAACATCACGACCTTCCCGCCCACGCTCGGATCGGTCGACGGCGTGGTCACGACCGTTCCCACCAGCGTCATGATATATTCGGAGAATGTCTTGTCGAATGCGCCGAACTTCGCCGATTTCTTAAGGGCCTCCCATGTGTAGTTATGCGGTTCTCCGACCAGCTGGTCTTTCATCGACGCGTCTGTGTTTCCCGCGATGGTCGAATCCCGCCTGTTGCCGTTGTTGCAACCCTGGCGGGCTGCCGCCCAGTCCGAGAATACGCCCTGGCTGTTGCCGACGGCTTCGCAGATCGTCGCGCGCGTGGTCTCCATCTGCGGCCAGATTCCGCCGACCAGCGCCTGCGCCGTCTCGCAGCTCGAGATGTTCATCTGATTGAGGAGCTGCGCCTTCTGGCTGAACTCGTCCATCACCTTGCCGATCTCCGGCGAAACAGAATCGATGGCGAGCTTGAAGGCAAAGCCGAGCGCATTGTTGGCGGTCGCCTTCAGCATCGCGATGATCTCGCTGGCATTGATGAAGGAGAAGCTCCCACTGAAGAGGTCGATACCTCCACATCCCGCACGCGCGCTCGGAAGCTGAAGATTGAACGGCTGGACGCTTTTCTGCGGGAAGCGGGTCCAGACATTACCCAGCGAGTAATAGCCCGCCGATTGACCCTGAAACGCCGATGGGCCGGTGACGTTCGCCGCGCCGCCCACGTCCGAAAAGAAGCTGTTCATCTCGGAGGCGACGTCGGCCCGGGCGGTCCCGGTGCACGCGAGATTGGCCATAGCCAATATTCCCGCCCAGGCAGCGGACGAGCGAAGCACACGGCCGATCAAGCCGCGACGGCGAACCTGTTCCATCAGAAGTCGCTCCCCACCTTGGTGTTCGTCAGCGCGAAAATGCGATCCATGATCTCGTCGGCGCTGAGAATCCCATATCCCACCGGAATCGTGCGTTTGGTGACGGTGTCGAACAGTACGAGCGCCGGCGTCTCGTTACCCGGGACGCCCATGCGCGCGCGCTGGCCCGCATCGACGACATAATTTGGAAAATCGCGGCTCGGCCCGCCGTCCATCGAAACCGCCATCACCGCCATGCCGTGACTGTCGGCCACCGATCGCAGGATCGGTGAAAACAGGTCGCATGCGCCGCAGCTCTGCGCATAAAAGTAGAAGAGCCCGTAGCGTTGGCTAAGGTTCGCCATAACCGCATCGCGATCGGCGCGCCGGTTATCGAGCCAGGCTCGCTTGCCCACCGTCGAAACAGGCCGCTGCAGCGTGTAGTCGAGATCGGGGTTCTGCCACAGCGCGCGCTGCCAGGTGTCTGAGAAGGTCGAAGCACGGTCGAGCTGCTCGCGCTGAAATCGGACGTAAGCGATGACATTTTCCTCGGTCGGATCGAGGA
>NZ_ATDP01000014.1 GCF_000445105.1 Sphingobium lactosutens DS20
GGCAGCATGGCTGTCAGCCAAAGCCCGGTCTATAGCCTCAGCCTTGATGCTCCGGTTTATGTGCGGGCTTATGTCGGCGAACCGGATCTGGGGCGTATCGCGCCCGGAATGCGGGTGCGCGTTCGCAGCGATTCCTCCGACAAACTCTATCAAGGCCAGATCGGGTTCATTTCGCCTCGCGCCGAGTTCACGCCCAAAACGGTAGAAACGACCGATCTGCGCACGGATCTGGTCTATCGTCTGCGGATCGTGGTCACCAATGCCGATGCCGCGCTGCGTCAGGGCATGCCGGTAACGATCGAGGTCGTAGTCGGACAAACCTCCGGCGCGCGCGCCAAAGGCCGCTGACGTGCCGCCCGCCACCGCGCCACAGGAGCAAAATGGCGATGTCGCGGTCGTCATCGACAGGTTGAGCAAGCATTTCGGCAGTGCGCCTGCGTTACAGGATCTCAGCGCGCAGATAAGCTATGGCCGACTGACCGGGCTGGTCGGGCCGGACGGCGCGGGCAAGACCACCTTGATGCGTATCCTGACAGGACTGCTGGTGCCGAACAGCGGCCACGCCAGGGTAGCGGGCTTCGATGTGGTGGACGACAATGACGCCATCCATGTCGCGACCGGCTACATGCCGCAACGCTTTGGCCTCTACGAAGACCTGTCGGTCATGGAGAATATGCGGCTCTATGCGCAGTTGCGCGGTATGGCCGCCGATGGACACGCCGACCTGTTCGCCCAACTGCTCGACTTCACACGTCTTGCCCCCTTTACCGGACGCCTGGCGGGCAAGCTCTCCGGCGGCATGAAGCAGAAGCTGGGTCTCGCCTGCGCATTGATGGCCCGGCCTGCTGTCCTGCTGCTCGATGAACCGGGTGTCGGTGTCGATCCGGTCAGCCGTCAGGATCTGTGGCGCATGGTGCAGGCGCTGACCGACGAAGGGATGGCCGTAGTCTGGTCGACCGCCTATCTCGACGAAGCCGAACGCTGCGACAGCGTGCTGCTGCTCAACGAAGGGCGGCTCGCCTATGACGGACCGCCCGGAGAGCTGACCGCGCGCCTTACAAGCCGGAGCTTTCGGCTGGAACAGGTCGGCGAGCGGCGGCGGGCCGTGCTAGCCGAAGTGCTCAGCCTGGACAGTGTCGGCGACGGGGTGATCCAGG
>NZ_ATDP01000015.1 GCF_000445105.1 Sphingobium lactosutens DS20
AATACCCTTGGGCAGCGACAAGGATGTCATCAAAGTCGCGATCACCGAGCAGCGCCCGCAAGCAGGCCTGGAGTGCGCGATCGGACGCGAGTACCTCCAGTGCTTCGGGACCACCGAGGGGCAGCGCCGTATCGGCTCTATCGAGAGGGTGAAAACCGGCTCCGGAAATGACGACGATGGTCGCCTCCCCGCAGCCCGAGCAGGAATCGAGAGCCGGACGAAGCAGGGCCGTTTTTGCCGGCGCGGCGACCAGTCCGGCTTCGGGCGCACCGATCAGGAGGAGGCGACGATGCCAGCGTGCCGGCCGCGGCACGTCAGTCGGCTTGAGCCATTCGCTGGGACGAGGCCGCGCGGGCAAAATGGCCGAAGACGTTGGTGTGCGATCCACCATCAAGGCGCGGCGCGCGGTGTCGAAGAGGTCATCGCGGTTGCCGCCACCATCGCAAAAGCCGTGATCATAGGCTTCGGCGCCCGCATCGAGTGGGCCAGGCTTGCGGCATTCGGGATCCCAGCCCGCATGCGCGGCATACCAGCCATCGGCATAGCGGACCGATCGATCCCAGTCATGGCCATGGAGATCGCGCGCGCGCAGAATGGCACGATCGCGATCATCCCCCCGTCCCTCGGCGACTCGTCTTGCGGTGAAGGCGAAATTGCGGGCCTGTCGTTCCGCCTCGACCATGTGCGCCATCGCTTCCATCACCGGCCGCAGTGCCGTGACACGCTCGCGCATACGTGCCATGCGCTGATCGAGTGGGGAATCGTTCGCAAGGTCCGGGAAGCGGCGCCAGGCATCAGCGAGCGCCGCTGCTTGTACCGGGCTTCGACCATGGGCAATCCATGCGTCGGTGTCAGCGGGGTCAAACGGCTCTGACATCATCGGTCTCCTTCGATGCGAATCCCAGGAGACGTGGCGGCGATGGTCGGAGGGGACAGCGTACCGCTCCGACAGTTTCTCGATCACACCCACAACTGGCATACGCGCGCGCAAGCCCGCGCCCGAAATCGGAATGCAC
>NZ_ATDP01000016.1 GCF_000445105.1 Sphingobium lactosutens DS20
ATGAGCGCGCCGGCGCTGTCGGTCTCGCCCGTCAGCACAAGCCGCGTAACGAGCGGCAATCCATCGCCGCCGTGCTGCCACGCTTCAAGAAGCGCCGAGCGCATGCGTTCCGCAATGCTATCGGCCGGCACGTCGGTACAGTCGATATCGACCGCGAGCCAGCGGATCACATCCAGATCCAATCGATCGATGGAGGAAACCTGACCATCCTCCACGGTGACGATCACCGCGCCCTTGGGGCCCGTCTCGCGGATCGTGCGACCCTGGATGTTGCCCGGGAAGACGACATGAGGCGCCTCGCACACGATCTCGTGTTGATGGACATGGCCGAGCGCCCAGTAGTCGTATTGCTTGGCTTTGAGATCATCCAGGCTGCAGGGCGCGTAATCGGCGTGGCCCTTCCGGCCTGCCAGCGCGGTGTGCAGCATCCCGATATTGAAGTGATGCTCCGCAGCGGCGGGATAGGACGGAACGAGATTGTCGGTGACAGCCGGTGTCGAGAAGCTCTGTCCGTGGACCGCGACCTGGAGCTCGGCAAGCAGATGGGTTTCCGGTCGGCGCGCGCTGAACAGGCGGACATTGGGCGGCCAGGGAATGCTGCGGGTGATGACGGAGGCGGCATCATGGTTGCCGGCGAGAAGGAACACCGGGATTTCGGCCCGATCCAGGCGGCCCATGGCGCGGGCGAAATAGAGGCCGGTGCTCATGTCCTTCCACTCACCGTCGAAGAGGTCGCCAGCGATCACGACGAAATCGACATCTTCGTCGATGGCGCGTTGTACCAGATTGTCGAAAGCCGCGCGGGTGGCTCCTCTTATGTCGTCCTCGGGCAGACCTTCATATCTCGACAGGCCATGGAGCGGGCTGTCGAGATGAATGTCGGCGGCATGCAGGAAACGAAAATCGCTCAAAACTCTTCCCCCCTCGAAAGCGGCGATATTCTCTGGGTCACCGCGATCCTCCGTTTGTGTAGTGCCCCATGGGAGAACACCCCCAACATGGCCGCAGAGCTATTGGCCATGCGTTCCGCACAGTCGCATGTATTGTAATCAGGGTTCCTCCGCCAGTTTCCCGACTCTTGCGAGGAAGAAACGCTCCCCC
>NZ_ATDP01000017.1 GCF_000445105.1 Sphingobium lactosutens DS20
CCCGTCTGCGCAGCACGATGGCAGCGCGCCTGCGGGCATTCGGCGGTGCAACGCGGCTGGCATGGCCAAGGCCAGCAAACACGTCAATCCAGGGAAGGAACGATTCTATGGACGCCTCCCGCGCAAGGTAGTTTCTCGATGTTGCTCCGGCATTGGATGCGTGAATCTATCCGGCCTGTTGATTGAGGTGTTTTCGCCCCTGGCCATGATGGGAATCCGCGCGGTTCAGTGCCTTTTAAGATGAGCGGCCTCGAGGGCCATCGTTCCTTACAGGCTGTGAAGCGGCGGTCCGTGCCGTTACACCATCAAGTCTTCACCTCGCATTTGTAACCTCTGATCAGATTGCGGCCCGCTGCCCGAACGGTCACGCCATTTTGTAACTTTCGCCGCTTCGCAACATCGCCCAGGCCATGCGAGCAGTCTTGTTTGCCATGGCGACGAGTGTCTTGTTGTGGCCTGCCCTTGATTGCAGTTCCTGCGCCCATTTTGAACGCCGGTCGTCATGCTTGGCGATCCGCAGCAACGCAGACCGTGCACCATGTATCAGCTGGCGCCTCAGGTAATGATTGGCTCTGTTCCCGATACCACCGAGCCTTGGCTTTCCGCCGGTCGTGTATTGTCGCGGAACCAGTCCAATCCAGGCAGAAAGGGCTCGGCCGGATGCGAAGTGTCGGCCATCGTCAATTGCGGCGATGAGGGAGGTTGCGACAATCGGTCCTACCCCCGGCAGCGTAGTCAGACGTTTGCAACGATCGTCTCTCCGGCAGATATCAACCAGCATGTCATCCAGAGTGGATACTCTGGCATCCAAGTCGCGATACTCCTCGACGAGCTTCAGGAACAGGTCCTTCGCCAAGTGCGATAGTTCGGCAATTTCGATCATCTTGTCGACCTGCAGCCGGAACCGGGACGCACCTGCCGGCATGACGACGCCATACTCGGCCAAAAGACCACGAGTGTGATTGATCAACGCGGTGCGCTGCACGATCAGTCTGTCACGCGTTCGGTGCAGAGCTTGCAGATCCTGCTGTTCGACGCTCTTCAGCGGCACGAACCGCATGGTTGGCCTGTTGGCAGCTTCGAAAATGGCTTCGGCATCAACCGCATCATTCTTCGA
Organism: Sphingobium lactosutens DS20; assembly: GCF_000445105.1. GTDB lineage: Bacteria > Pseudomonadota > Alphaproteobacteria > Sphingomonadales > Sphingomonadaceae > Sphingobium > Sphingobium lactosutens. The sequence continues at coordinate 1,118 of NZ_ATDP01000017.1, forward strand.
TCCCTTCACGAATGGCTTGACGAAACGCGGATGGATCAGGCGAACGGCATAACTCAGCGCCTCGAAGACGCGGCCCCAGTGGTGTGAACTGGCGCAGGCTTCCATCGCGACCGACTGCGGTTGCAATCTGGTCACCGCATCGACCAGCTTTGCCCTGCTAACCTTCCGCGAGATTACCTCACCTTCGCAAGTGATCCCGTAGATGTGAAAAGACTGCTTGCCCAAATCGATCGCTAGCATTTGCATGTGATGAACTCCTCTTCCCGGTCGCTGTGGCAACATGCTCGGCCCGCTTGCGGGAGGCGTCCATCCCATAAGATGAAAATCCGAAAGGTGACTATTGGCGTCACGCTGTTGATGCATGACAGCGATGAGGATCGCCTCTCGACCATGAGCCTCGCCCGTATCGGCGAGGAAATGGACTTCGGTGACATGGTTGGCGCCTTCGCCATCACATCCGCCGACGATGTCCCACCCCATGCCCTGCAGGCTGAACTCACCGCGCTCGGCAACGACGGCACCTTCTTTGACGACAGGATGGAGCACGCAGATGACTGACGGATCGTCCATGACGAAAGCATGCACAGTCGCCGCAGTGCTGTGCGAGTTGCTCGAGACCCACATGCAGGCATGCGACGTGGGAGGGCGGCCGTCAGGGGATCACCACCATCATATCGTCTCGGCTGTGCATGGAACCCGTGCTGACGTGGAAATCCTCTCCAGCTGTGAAAATGAAGACGGTGTCGAGATCGGGTTGACGCTCAATGATGGCGCCACCTTCCGGATACAGGTTGAGAGCCTGTCCGCATCTCCTGGTCAGGAATAGCCCCATGACCGAGGACGAATTCGATCAACTCGTTGATGATGCGACGCATGCAGTCAACAATCTAATCCCGGATCTCTATCTCGACGGCATGGGCGACACTGCCCATAGCGGTGTGCTTTACGCGATCAATGATGCCCTCAGCACTATATTGCGGGACGTCATCGAACCCCGCTGATGACTTCGGCCTCGATCGGGGCTGACGATGTCGGCCGTGCGCCAAGGCATCTGGGCCTGTCACCCGCGATCATTCCAATGCCTCAAAGGGAGATCAGCATGTCTGCGCCAACCCATTTCGTTCACGTCTATGCCACCGTGCGCGTCAAACTGGGCGTGACCGCACATGACCAGTTTGCAGCAATGAAGGAGGCAGATCGCCTTCTCTTTGCCAACGGTTTCGGTGTTCGTCTGATTCCGAGTGCTACAGGAGTGCTTGAAGCGGACTACGCCGAAGAAGTGTCCGGCTATCTTGTCGACGAAGCGGGCGACCACGAATACGACCGGAGCCGGACCTATGCTGCCGATGGTGCACCCATTTCGTGAAATATGTCACGCTGCGAGGCCTGACACTATCGAATTTGGGTAATGCTCGTCAGGCTTTCGTCAGACTTGTCGGCGATGTTCGCATGCGCCGAGCAAGGGGTTCTGCCTTCTTGTCCGAAATCAATCCCACAGCTGGGCCGATCGCTACAGGGCGAAGGGAACAATTGACGCAAGGGCCGGACAAGGATCGAAATGCGCAACCTGCGACTGACATTCTGGGGCCTGGCCGCCTTGGTCACCATGTTGTGGCTTCTTGCGGACCTGTCCATATTCCGGTCGTCCGGCTTTTTCGCGATCCGCAGCGCGGCGGTGCAGTATAGCGGCGCGCTGGCGATCGCCTGCATGAGCGTCGCGATGATGCTCGCCATCCGCCCCCGCTGGCCCGAACATGGGCTGGGCGGACTGGACAAGATGTATCGTCTCCACAAATGGCTCGGCATCGCGGCACTGGTCACGGCCATCGCGCACTGGCTGTGGGCGAAGGGTCCGAAATGGGCCGTGGGGTGGGGCTGGCTCGAACGACCGTCGCGTGGCCCGCAACCGCCCGCAAGCAATCCTGTCGAGGCCCTGTTCGCCAGTCTCCGCCACACGGCGGAGGGTCTGGGCGAGTGGGCCTTTTATGCCGTGGTTGCGCTGATCGCCGTCGCGCTCATCCAGCGCATTCCCTACCGCTTCTTCTATCGAACGCATCGGCTTCTGGCGCTGGCCTATCTCGTGCTGGTCTTTCATGCCGTGATCCTGACGACGTTCAGCTACTGGCTGTCTCCGTACGGCCTCACGCTGGCGGCGCTGCTTGCTTGCGGCACCGGGGCGGCGATCCTCATTCTGTCGCGCCGCGCAGGCCGGGACCGGCAGGTGCCGGGCAGGATTGCCGCCATCCACCATTATCCGGGCGTGCGGGCGCTCGAGACCATCGTCGACATGGGGGAGGGGTGGCCCGGCCACCGACCCGGCCAGTTCGCCTTTGCCGTGTCGGACCCGGCCGAAGGGCCGCATCCCTATACCATCGCGTCCGCCTGGCGCGAGGATGAGCGGCGGATCACCTTCATCACCAAGGGACTGGGGGATCATACGCGGCGCCTGCCCGAAAAACTCCATGTCGGCCAGGAGATCAGGATCGAGGGGCCTTATGGATGCTTCACATTCGACGATGATAGCGCCCGTCAGATCTGGATCGGTGGCGGGATCGGTATCACGCCGTTCATCGCCCGCATGAAGTATCTGGCCCAGAGTCCCGAAGGCGCGCGCGCGGAGATTGATCTCTTCCACTGCACGGCCGAAGTCGACGAGGAGGCTCTGGGCAAGCTGCAAGCGGATGCGGCGGCTGCCCATATTCGCCTGCATGTTCTGGTCGATGCACGCGATGGCCGCCTCGATGGCGAGCGAATACGCGCCGCCGTGCCGGAATGGCGGGAGGCGAGCCTCTGGTTTTGCGGCCCCCTTGGATTTGGTGAAACGCTGCGCCGGGACTTTGCCGCGCTGGGCTTTCCGGTAGCGAAACGTTTCCATCAGGAGCTGTTCGCGATGCGCTAAGTCAAGGCGATGTATGCGAAAAAATCCGACTTGTCACCTCGACATCAGCAGGACCGATTTCTAAAGACCGCTCCCGTGACCATGATCCGCTCCTTCCTTGCCCGGCATCGCTGGCTGGCCATCTGGCTGGCCGGGGCCGCGCTCATGCTGAAGGTGCTGGTGCCGGCCGGGTTCATGCCGACCGTCTCTTCGGGTACGATATTGGTCCAGCTCTGCTCGGGCCAGGGTCCGCAAACGGTCATGATGGAGCTTCCGGGCAGGTCCGGCGATCATGATCCCGCGGATCACAAGCAGGCCGACATGCCTTGCGCTTTCTCGGGTCTGTCGTCGCCGGCGCTCGCCGCCGCCGACCCGATCCTGCTGGCGCTCGCCATTGCCTTCATCCTGGCGATGGGCTTTCTTGGCCTATCTTTCGCCCTGCCCGGTGCCTCGCCATTTCTGCGGCCTCCGCCAATAGGACCGCCAACAGCCGCCTGATCCCTTTCGCCGTTCGTTTTCAACGGCGCGCGGACCGCCGCGCGCCCGGATCAGGATCCATCCATGTCTGTCATTTCCAAAGCCGCGAGCGCGGCTGCAATATTCTATGGCCTGTCGGCCGCGAGTGCCTTTGCGCAGGATACACAGGTTCTTCCGTCCATCGGGATCGATTCCGAGGATCGCCCTGCCGGTCCCGTGTCGTCCGAGATCCTTTTGCGTGACAAGGTCGCACCCCTGCAATCGGGAACAAGCGATACGGCGGCGCTGATCGGCCGCCTGCCGGGGGGCAGCAGCTTCGGCGCCGGTGGCTTTTCCAGCCTGCCGGTGATCCGGGGCCTCGAAAGCCAGCGGCTGACCATATTGGTCGACGGCGTGCCGATCGACATCGCCTGCACGAATGCGATGAACCCGCCTTTGTCCTACACCGATCCGCAGACGATCGACGCGATCAGCGTCATCACGGGCGTGACGCCGGTCAGCATGGGCGGTGACAGCATCGGCGGCGCGATTTCGGTGGAAACCCTGACACCGCGCTTCGCCAAGGCGGGCAAACGATTGCTGACGGGCGAACTGTCCACCTTCTACCGCAGTAACGGCGACGGCTTCGGCGGCGCACTTTCGATCACGGCGGCAAGCGACCGGCTCAGCCTCAGCTATGCCGGTTCCTTCACCCAGTCCGACAATTACAAGGGCGGCGGCCGTGACGGCACCGTCCGTTCGACTGAATACAAGAAGACGGACCATGCGCTGAGCCTGGCCGCGCAGACCGATATCGGGCTGTTCGAACTGAAGGGCGGCTACCATTTCTCGCCGTACGAGGGCTTTCCCAACCAGTATATGGACATGACATCCAACAAGAGTTGGTATCTGAACGGTCACTGGAAGGGCGCCTTCGACTGGGGCGATCTGGACCTGCGCGCCTTCTATCGCGACACCGATCATCGGATGAACTTCCTGGCGGACAAGGGCGGCACCGCGACCGGCGGCATGCCCATGAACACCGAGGTTCATAGCGCCGGCTATACGCTCAAGGGCGACATTATGCTGTCCAATCGCGACACGCTGCGTCTCGGGAGCGAATTCCACCACCAATGGCTCAATGATTACTGGCCGGCGGTCGCGGGCCACATGATGATGGGGCCCAACACCTATATCAATGTGAACGGCGCGAAGCGCGACCGGCTTGGCACCTTTGCCGAATGGGAGGCGAAGTGGACGCCGCAGCTCACCACGCTGGTCGGCGTGCGCAACGATCAGGTCTGGATGAACACCGGCGAGGTCCAGCCCTATTCCACCTCGATGATGAATATGGCCGACGCGATGGCGGCCACCGCGTTCAACGCCGCGGATCGCAAACGGCATGACAGCAACTGGAGCGCCACGGCCCTTGTCCGCTATGCGCCGAGCGATCAGGCGACGCTCGAATTGGGCTATGCGCGCAAGAGCCGTTCACCGGGCGTCTATGAGCGCTACAGCTGGGGACGCGGTTCGATGTCGAGCCGGATGATCGGCTGGTTCGGTGATGGCAACGGCTATGTCGGCGATCCCACCCTGAAGCCCGAAAGGGCTGATACGATAAGTGCCGCGGTCAGTCTGAAAGGCGCCGGCGCCAATGGCTGGACGCTCAGGATCGCACCCTATTACACGCGCGTCCATGATTATATCGATGTCGTGAAGCTGGCCGATTTCACCAATATGATGGGCACGCCGACGGGGTTCGTGCAGCTTCGGTTCGCCAACCGCGAAGCCGAGCTATATGGCGTCGATGTCTCGGGTTCGCTTGCGCTGTGGCAGTCGTCATCGGCCGGCACGGCGAAACTGACCGCAACGGCAAGCTGGTTGCGCGGGCGCAATCTGGACGACGGCGGGTCGCTCTACCATCAGATGCCGTTCAACGCGACGTTTGCGCTGGAGCATCGGCTCGGGGGCTGGGAGAGCGCGGTCGAACTGACGGTCGTGGCGGACAAGAACCGGGTCGACGCCACGCGCAACGAACCCCGAACGGACGACTATGCGCTCGTCAATCTTCGGACCGGCTATGCCTGGGGCAATTACCGGCTGGGCCTGGATGTCCAGAACCTGTTCGACAAGGGCTATGATCTGCCGCTGGGCGGCATGTCGCTCGGCGATTACAAGGCGACCGGCGACTTGCGGCCGGTGCCTGGTCGTGGCCGCTCCTTCAACATCGGCCTGACTGCGAAATTCTGAGGCATGGCCGCCAGTCCAGCATACCGGCTGGCCCAGGCGAGCGATACGAGGGCTTTCGGGTTCCTCGTGTCGCTTGCCCTGCATGCGGGTGTTCTTGCGGCCTATGGCCTGTGGAGCCACAGTCCGCGTCTAATCCCCGAAAGGCGGGAGGAACCCCGCACGGTCACGATCATGACGCTGCCTTCGCTCGAAACCGAACAGCCGTCTGCCCGCCGGCCGAAAGCCGCCCCCAGACCGGCAAATCAGCTGACGCCCCCCAGTACAACGCCAGCGACACGCGCGCGGCAAGGGCCGCAGGCGTCGCCCGACCGGCCTGCCTCCGATCAGGCTGCCTTGACGCTACCTGTCGCACCGTCGCCCTTGCCTGCCCGCATGAACGTCGACATGCCGCATCCCCAACCTGCTTCGCCGCAGGCTGCGTCATCAACGCTCAGCACTGCGCGTGCGGCCTATCTTCGGCGGTTGTGGGAATGGATTGCCGCCAGACGCCCGGCGGGCCTTCATCTTGAGGGTGAGGCGCTGATTAATTTTTCCATCGGTGCTGACGGCGCCTTGCGCGAGATCTCGCTCGCGCAATCCAGCGGCAATGCGCAGCTTGACCGGCTCGCCCTTCGCACGGTTCGCCTGGCGGCGCCCTTTCCGCGCCCGCCTGAAAGTCTCGGCGTGGGAACGCTCGATTGCGTCCTGCCTTTCCATTTCAATTAGCGCCGGAAATCACATTGCGTCAGGAGCTGGTCAGCAAATGCGGTCATGGTCTTGTGCCGACCCTTGGCTGGAGGACCCATGACCCGCTTGCACGCTCACCCCGAACGACATGCGGTATCACGTATCGGCTGGCTCCGCGCGGCGGTCCTTGGCGCCAATGACGGTATCGTTTCCACAGGAAGCCTCATTGTCGGCGTCGCCGCTTCGGGAACGGACCGATCAGGCATCCTCGTTGCCGGCATCGCGGCGCTTGTCGCCGGCGCCATGTCGATGGCCGCCGGCGAATATGTCTCGGTCAGCTCGCAGGCCGATACCGAGAAGGCGGACCTCGCCCGCGAAACGGCGGAACTGACAACGCAGCCCGGGCTCGAGCGGCAGGAACTGGCGGACATCTATATGGCGCGCGGCCTGGACCCCGATCTTGCGCTCAAGGTTGCCGACCAGCTCATGGCGGACGATGCGCTTGGGGCGCATGCCCGCGATGAGCTGGGAATTTCCGACATATCCACGGCGCGGCCGTTGCAGGCGGCATTCACATCCGCCGCGACGTTCAGCGCCGGGGCGATCATGCCGCTGGCGGTGGTTGCCGCCGCGCCGGGACAGCAATTGATACCGCTCGTCGTCGCCGTTTCGCTTCTGTGCCTCGTGCTGCTCGGGGCGCTTGGCGCGAAGGCGGGCGGGGCCCCTGTCATGCGGTCGATCGTCCGCGTCACGTTCTGGGGCGCCCTGGCGATGGCGTTGACGGCAGGCGTGGGCAGCCTGTTCGGAGCGGCTGTCTGACGTGATCGCTGCCCCGCGTTCGTCAGCGCGCCGTCAGCAATCTCTCTTATGGCCAAAGGCCAAGGAGACAAATGATGCTCATGGCAAAAACGAGCTACAGTGATAGTTTCAGGGTTTGGGATGCCCCGCTCAGGCTTTTCCACTGGCTGCTGGTCGCGGCGATCACGATTGCCTTTTTGTCCTCGGAAGGAGACAGCGGAATCGCGGACTGGCACATGGCGGCAGGCTGGACCGCCGCTGTCCTGCTTGTCTTTCGTCTTGTCTGGGGGTTTATCGGCGGCGAGCATGCGCGTTTTGCCAATTTCGTGCGACCGTCACGCCTTCTGTCCCACGTCCGGGAACTTGTGACGGGTCATCCACAACGCACGATCGGGCACAATCCGCTGGGGGCGCTCGCTGTTCTGGCCATGCTCATTGCAACCGGCGCGGTGCTGTGGACCGGCATCCAGGTCGACGCGGGGCAGGCCGACGAGGATCTTCATGAGGCGATTGCCTATGGCCTGCTGGCGCTCATCGGCGTTCATGTCGCAGCGGTGGTCCTGATGTCCGTCTTCACCCGCGAAAATCTCGCGCGCGCCATGGTTACTGGCCGCAAGAGCGTCGCTCTGCACCCTGGCGCCCACGATGCCCGTCGGCCGGCCGTCGTCGCGGTGCTGCTGGCCGTCCTGGTGATCGGGATGACGGTGTTTGGCATCCTGCGCTACGATTCCGCGGCGTTCAGTGCGCAGTCGCACGGCGAGGCAAAGCAAGGGCATGAAATCGAAGGTGGAACAGCCGTTCAAGGCGAGGATAATGACCGGGATTGAGACGGCCTCTTTCGATCCCCGCGCGGGACTGGTCAGATTGCAGGGCGGGAATTGAGGCGGGATCGTGCTAGGAAAGCCGGCATAGATGCGCGTTCTTGTCATAGAGGATAATGACCGGCTGGCGAAGCTGGTTGCGGACGGCCTTCAGCGCCGGGGCTTTTCGTGCGACATCGCCACGACCCTGTCCGATGCGGACAGCGCACTGGGTGGCGCGGTCTATGACGCGATCATACTCGATCTCGGC
>NZ_ATDP01000018.1 GCF_000445105.1 Sphingobium lactosutens DS20
CGGCGGCGGGGAGGCGCCGCAGCTCATCGCGTTCGCCAGCCTCTCGATGCCCCCCAAGGCGCTTCGCCAGCTTATCGAGGACACGGCGAGGGCAGGGGGCGTCGTCGTTTTCCGCGGCTTTCCGAACAATTCGATGAAGGAGTTCTCGCAGGCTCTGGGCAAGATCGTCGACCGGGAGGACGATTTCGCCAACATCGGCATCGACCCGAGACTGTTCCGCGCCTTCGACGTACAGGCGGTGCCGACCTACGTCGCGGTCTCATCGGATTTCGACCTTTGCGCCGGCTTTTCATGCCGAACCAAGGTCCCGCCTCACGACCGGATGATCGGCAATGTGACCGTCGAATATGCGCTGTCGTCGTTCGCCGAGGGCAACGGTCCGGGCGCGCGCGTGGCGGCGGTGGGTCTCTCCAATCTAAGGAGAGCGTTGCCGTGAGCGTCCGCTTCTCGCTGATGCTGCTTATCGCGGGTCTTGCCGCCGCCTCCCCCGCTTCTGCCCAGATGTCGGTCGAGGAGGCCCGCCAGGAAGGGCGCTCGCTCGCCAATGAGAAACGGCAGGATACGACGCTGGTGCCGACCGACAATGCCCGCGCGGAAGCGGTGCCGGGCTATGGCGGCACGGCGCTGCCGCAAGGCGCCTATTTCGACGATCCGGAAAGAATGGAAGCGGAAGCCGCGGCGACAAAGGCGTCGAACGAGCAGTATCGCATCACCACGGACGCGGACCGGACACGGCCGACGTTCAGCAATTCCGAGATCCTCGAGACAACCGCTCGCGCCACGACCGTCGAGAATGATCCATCGGCCTACCTCGCCGGGGAGAGCATGGGGGGCAGCTCCGGCTCGTGCGTCCCGCTCCCGCCGGGCTCAGGATCTGAGGGCTATTACGAGGCGACCTGCAACAGCGGCACCAAGGTCGAGGACAGGCCCGAGACCTGCACCATCCGCATGGTGCCCGAGGTGCAAACCGTCGATAGCTACAAATACTATGTGGTGCCCGACAGCGCATATGGAACCCCGTTCGCGCGCTATGCCGCCATTGCCCCTCATATTTCCTCAGGAGTCTGCAAGCCGACAGGCGTTCGGAAACAGGCCTGCGCTGCCCATCGCGACTATGGCTGGCCCTGGCCTGACAACAAATATTGCGATGATTATTATGCGACGGAATATGAATGCACGGCGGATTTGCCGGTCGCGCTCAGCGTCAGCCCGCTCACCGGGGCGTCGTGGCATGCAAAGGGCAGCACGAGCACTGTCGTAACAAGAAGGGTCGACAGCTGCGGCAGTCTTGCCGGCGATGAGATGTGTTCGTTGCAGCCTGGCGGGGATGTTTGCACGGAAGGACCTGAAACGCGGATCATCGACGGCGTTCCGGTGACGCAAGCCTGCTGGGCGTGGAAACGCGACTATGTGTGTCATCGCTTCACGCCGGCAAACGATTGCGGCGATCTAGAAGCGAACGGAAGCTGCTCCTTTCTGCGCACCGAATGCCTCGACGAGGAGCGGGATGGCGCCTGCAAGGTTGAGGAGCGGGTCTACCGCTGCCCGACACCCGGCAGCGCGGTGACCGATGCACCGCAATATATCTGCGGAGACGACGTCTATTGCATCAATGGCGACTGCGAGCCGATCGTGCGCGAGGCGTCGACCGAGTTCAAGGATGCGCTGGTCGCTCTTCACTCCATCGACCAGGCCGGCAAGGAGTTCGACGAGAACAACTTCACGGTTTTCCAGGGCACGCGAGAGACCTGCCACAAGCCGGTATTCGGGCT
>NZ_ATDP01000019.1 GCF_000445105.1 Sphingobium lactosutens DS20
GAACCGCGCGGTCTGATCGATGCCCAAGCTGTTCGTTTCGTGGTCGTAGCGAGATACTCGACACCATAGACGTTGCCACCCATGCCGGCTTGCGCGACCGCGCGCTTATCGGCCTCATGGTCTATAGCTTCGCGCGGATCGGCGCGGCCGTCGCCATGACCGTTGACGATGCTTTCGTCCAGAACCGCCGCCTATGGGTCCGCCTGCACGAAAAGGGCGGCAAGCGGCACGAAATGCCGTGCCACCACAACCTTGAGGAATATCTGCTCGCCTATATCGACGGCTGCGGCTTGCGCGAGCGCGCCAGGGGGCCGCTGTTCCGCACGATCGCGCGCGGCACTAAGCGCCTAAGCGATGCCCCCCTCGCCCAAGCCAATGCTTTCTTGATGGTGCGCCGCCGCGCGACCGCGGCGGGCATCGGCACCGCGATCGGCAACCACTCGTTCCGCGCGACCGGCATCACGACCTATTTGAAGAACGGCGGCACCTTGGAGACGGCCGCGACTATGGCGAACCACAGCTCCACCCGCACGACGCAGCTCTACCACCGGCGATCCGATGACGTGACGCTGGACGAAGTGGAGCGGGTGTTGATTTGAGCCGGCAGGATCAGGCGTGGCGGCTGATATTCGCGCCGTGGTCGCCTTGCATCATCTGCATGGCGCTCTGTAGCATCGCCAGGGTCATGGCGTCGTTTCGGGATTGGGCGCCTGCAATGCCGTCCCGCGCGAGCTGCACGAAGTTGACCCGTTCCCAATCATCGAGCGCGATCGGTGCGCCCTGCCCTGTCCCAACGGGTATCTTCACCGTCATTCCGAGAAACGCCGAGCTGTCATCCAGCGACATTTCGCCTCTTTTGATCTTGCCGTTCATCCAGTCGAACAGCTCCTGGCGCGTCATGCTGGTGAAATCAGGCGGCGCGGCGCTGCCTGGCCCGGTTTGAGCGGTGCTTGCCGGCGCGGTGGAGAGAGCCGCCGAGAATGAGGACGAGCTGGTGCGATCGGCCGATGATGGACGCTGACTCGCGGCCAGATAGTTGTTCGCTGTTTCAATTCGCACGAGAACGCCCTTTCCGCCAAGCCAATCGCGGACGATTGCAGGACATGGTTAATTTCAGGTGAAACGGCGTGGGATTTGAGCCGGCGAGAGACCGGACCTTAAGTATCGCCCCGCGCGGTCGCATTGTTCACGGGTAGACTATTTTCGCCGGGGGCCTTGAAGTGACGACGATCGGTGCAGCTACCAGCGCGATGCCCTATATAAAATCGCGCCGCCCAGATTGAATTATCGGTCAAGGCATCAAATGGACGCTTCACCGCTGAGGAAGTTACCGCAAGGCTTGAGGCGCGCGACGTCAGACAGCTTCGCCACGCGCAGAGCTATGAAAACCTCCTTGATGGCAAGGGGACGTATTTCGGCCACTCCGTTGGCAATAAGACCGTTTGGAAGCCGGAACTGGCGGCGCAGCAGATCAACGCTGCCCGCGCCGCTCGCGTAAAGCCTTATCTGCACATGTCCGGCCCCGTCAGCATCGAGGCGCTGAACGTCGATTCCGCCGTCAGAGCGCAGGGGATGATGAGGCAGCGCGCGGGGATCCAGATGTTCGGCCTAGAGCAAACGGTACGTCTGCCGTGTACCACGACC
>NZ_ATDP01000020.1 GCF_000445105.1 Sphingobium lactosutens DS20
TCCAATCTCCGCCAAGCATGCTCAAGCTTCACGATTTTTGCAACAGAGCCGAAACGTCTACATGTACAGCTAACGCCTTGCCAGAGTGCAGTTCGCTCGCAACAACCTGCGCCTTATCCAAGCTCCAGTCGGCCAACACCACGCTAGCCCCCTCATCGGCAAACCGCCGAGCCGTCGCCTCGCCGATACCAGCGGCGGCACCAGTAACTAACACCACTTTGTCAGCAAACCGTAGCATTTCTTTTCCCTTCCATGTATAAAGACAACCACTTTGAAGTTTCGGCCAGCCGTCCAGTGCTGCAACGCGTTTTCGCAGCTACCGAGTGGATCCGATATACGTTAAACCGGCCTGAGAATGCGATACGGCGCTGTTGTTGAGAAACTAAGTGTACTATCCTAGGCCGGCACGACAGCCGCCACCAGATCCGCTTTACTAGCAAGTCTCATGCCAAGGCTTCCGCGTTCGACGAGCGAATCAAATCACGCAGTTTCACGCTGGTATCAGCGAGCTGTTCGGAACGGATAGTCGCCCTGTTACCGACCAATGTCTTGGCCAATGCGAAGTCCTTTGGAGCGTCGATAGCAACAGCGGCCACTAATCGCCCCTCGCATATTCGAAAAAACAGTGCGGCACCTTCTCCCGGAGTGCCACGGAATACATATTCGCCCGCTCCTTCGATATCGCCAGCCATCTGCATTCGATGACCCGCAATTTCGGTCCACGACAAAGGAGTTTGCGGCGCTTCGACTGCGGTCCCCATTATTGCTGCTGCGACGGCGGCCGCCTGAGTCTGGCAATTGAGATAAGTCTCAAGCGACCGTTGGCCGCCGTCGAGGAGTGGCCATGTAGCAGCATCGCCGACCGCGTAAATTCCGTTGGAGGACGAAGCGCCATAACCGTTGACAATCACCCCGCGGTTACAGGCTAAGCCTGCCTCGCTTGCCAGCTCGTCGACGGGTTGGGCGCCGATGCAGATCAGTGCACAATCGGCGTCGAACCGCCGTCCGTCGCTACTGATGACCTCGCGAAGGCGACCTTCTCCAACAAATTCGACAACGCCTGTGTTCAATACAACATTGATACCAAGAGCGCCCAATCTGCCTCTACACCATGCTCCGATCGTCCTTCCTAGTACTCGAGCTAACAGCTCGTCAGCCGCCTCAAGAATAGTTACCTCCAGTCCTAACTTATGAGCCGTGGTAGCCACCTCACAGCCAATCAAACCGCCTCCCATAACGACAAGGCGCGCTCCCCGGATACAACTGAGTTTAAGCCTCTGCACATCGTCAAAATCACGGAGGGTCATAACTCCAGACAGATCCACGCCGGGCAAAGTAGGAACGCGTGCGCGACTACCGGTAGCGATGACTATCCCATCAGCTCTCATGACACGGCCGTCATCTAACGTAACTTCCTGGCGCGCAGCCTGAATCTGCGTTACAGATCTCCCGAACATAGTTTCGACTCTGGCCTCTTCGAACCAGCCCTCTGGCGTTAGCGGGGGAGGGCTTCCAATATCTCCGCTGAGCACCGCCTTTGATAGCGAAGGTCGGTCGTAGGGCATATATGGCTCTCGTCCAATCAAGCAAATGCCCTCCTGGTATCCTTGCGCCCGCAAAGCTTGAGCGGTGCTGACGCCAGCTATGCCACTACCGATGATGATGATTTGTTTCATGAGGACTTGACCTCTCCTCCATCAAGATCGACGAGAACGT
>NZ_ATDP01000021.1 GCF_000445105.1 Sphingobium lactosutens DS20
GGGATTGAACTGCTTGCGGCCGAGCGCCTCCTGCACGAAGCTGAAACCGCCTGTGCCCGCGCGCATGCCACAACGGCGGTGCAACTGGTGGCGTTGTACAAGGCGATCGGTGGGGGCTGGGACTTGCCCGATGCGCCGACTTCCAAACACGTTTCAATTGGTGCCACAGTGGGAGAAGGGCAATGAATGACGCTGACGGGAACAGCAAGGAACCGGCCGCGCACGACTGGGCGGGGGAAGCGGGCACACGCTGGCTCGCCCAGCTCGACCGTTTCGAGAGCATGATCGAACCGATCGGCGCAGCGCTGCTCGCGCGAGCAGCCTATGTTGCCGGGGAGAAGGTGGTCGATATCGGCTGCGGCGGCGGCTGGACGACGAGGCGGATCGCCGAAAGGACGGGCAACACGGGATTGGCGCTCGGCCTCGACATATCGCCCGAACTGGTGGCGGCGGCAACGGATCGGGCGCAGCGCGCCGGTCTTGCCAACATCCGCTTCGAACAAGGCGACGCCGCGACGGCCATGCCCGAAGAAGCCCCCTTCGACCGGCTGCATTCCCGCTTCGGCACGATGTTCTTTCCCGAACCCTATGCCGCATTCGCCAATCTGCGCCGGATGCTGCGTGCCGGTGGACGGCTCGACATCGCGGTGTGGGCGCCGATCGCCGACAATCCGTGGCAGCGCAATGTCATGGCCGCGATCCGCCGGCATATCGACCTGCCCACGCCGCAGCCGCGCGAGCCCGGCCCCTTCGCGCTGGGCGAGCAGGATTATGTCACCGATCTTCTGCAAAGCGCCGGCTTCTGTGACATATCGTTCGACGCCTGGACGGGCGAGCAGCGCGTCGGCGGACCCGGCAGCGATCCCGAGAGCGCCACCCGCTTCGTGCTCGACGGCATGCAGGTCGGCGATCTCGTCCGGGCGAGCGGGGACGACACACGCGCAGCCGTTCACCGCAGCCTGGTCGAACTGTTCGAGCGCAATTGCGATAATGAAGGTGTTCGCATGGGCGCGAAAGCCTGGCTGGTGAGCGCCCGCGCGTGACCTGGCGTCAACCGCCATCCTCATCGTGAACCACCCACAGGCTATGCGAATCGATTTCCAGCTTGAGCAGGGCGCGGGCCGCTTCCGATCGCGCCATGATCTCGGACCGGCGCGCTTCACCCGCCTGACGGCGGGCATAGAGCAGGTCGGCAAGGTCGATCTGGCCGAGCTGGTAGCCACGTTCGGTTCGGGCCAGCGCACTAGCGGCGCTTTGCGCTGACAGATCCGTGTTTTTCCACGCCTCCAGCCGCAATGTGGCGCTGGACAGATCGGCATCCGCGATGGCCCTCACGGTCCGCTGGACGGACATATGCTCAAGCTGCGCGGCATTGCCTTCCGCGGAAGCCCGGTCCGCCGCCGCGCGTCTGTGACCGCCGCCCAGCGGCATCGACATGACCACCCCCGCGCCCTGCTCCATGCCGCTCCGCTCACTGAACAGCC
>NZ_ATDP01000022.1 GCF_000445105.1 Sphingobium lactosutens DS20
TTCGATCCGAAGCGCCTTTGGGCGCTGGTGTTCAAGGAAAGCCTGCAGGCGATGCGCGACCCGTCCACGCTGCTGATCGCCTTCGCCCTTCCGGTCGTGCTGCTGCTGCTGTTTTCCTATGCGGTATCACTCGATGTGCGCGCGGTGCGCATCGGCGTCGTGCAGGAATCCGAATCTGCTTCGGCGCAATCGCTGGCCGCCGCCTTCGCCGGCACCCGTTATCTGGACGTCACCTTCGCCCATGACCGGCGCGAAGTCGCCGACCAGGTCGTCTCGGGCGATTTGCGCGGATTTGTGGTGATCCCGCAGGATTTCGAGCAGCGCCTGGCCGATCGCGGCACGCGGCCTCTGGTGCAGATCATCGCCGACGGTTCGCAGCCCAATACCGCCAACTATGTCACCAACTATGCGCAGGGCGTGGTGCAGACCTGGCGGGGCGGGCTTGATGGCGAGACGCCACGCGCAGCCGTCACGATGGAGCCGCGCTACTGGTTCAACGCCGAACTGGAAAGCCGCCGCGCGCTGGTGCCCGGCGCGATCGCCATCGTCATGACCATCATCGGCACCATGCTGACCGCGCTGGTGGTGGCGCGCGAATGGGAGCGCGGCA
>NZ_ATDP01000023.1 GCF_000445105.1 Sphingobium lactosutens DS20
AACGCGGCCCGGCTCTCGCAGCTTGCCCGCGAAGGCATCATCGCTGGCGCGCGCGCCGATGAAGCCAATGCGCTGGCGGCCGAAGCGGGCGCGGATGTCGCCGAAAAGGCGCGCATCCTCAAAATGGTCAATGGCGTGGGCGCGAGCGGCACTTATACGCTGACCGCGCCGATCGCGGGGCGCGTCACGACCGCCAGCGTCCAGACGGGCAATCCGGTGGACGGAACCACCGCGCCTTACGTGATCGACGCCGCCAACCGCTATGAGGTTGTCGGCCAGTTGCCCGAACGGCTCGTCGGCACGGCCCGCCCGGGCATGACCGTATTGATCGAGCCCGACATCGCCGGCCGGGTCACGGCCGTGGGGTCGACGATAGACCCTGCCACCCGCTCGGTCGTTCTCAAGGCCGAGATTCCTGCCGGGCCGGGCATCATCGCCGGCCGCGCGACCAGCATGTCGCTGTCCGGCCCAGCCCCGGCCGGTGCCGTCAGCGTGCCTTCTGGTGCGATCGCCATGATCGGGGACAAGACTATCGTCTTCGTCGCCACTGGCGGCGGATATGCGATCCGCGACGTAACGCTGGGTGGATCTGGGGGCGGTTCCGTCGAGGGACAAACCGTGCTGCTTTCAGGCGTCAGGCCGGGCGAGCAGGTGGTCATTTCCGGCACGAGCGCACTCAAGGCGCTCGCCTTGTCGCGATAGGTCCGGGCCATGTTGCGTTCGCTAGTCGCCGCCTCGCTGTCCTGGCGTCTGCTCGTTCTCGCGCTCGCCCTCGCGGTTGCAGGGCTTGGCGCCTGGGCCTTCGTGACGCTGCCGGTCGATGCCTATCCGAACATCGCCCAGACGCAGGTGAAAGTCATCCTGAAGGCGCCGGGCATGACCCCCGAGGAGGTGGAGAGCCGCGTCATCACGCCGATCGAGATGGAAATGCTCGGTATTCCCGATCAGGCCATCCTGCGATCCACCGCCAAATATGCCATTGCCGACATCACCATAGATTTTGTCGACGGCACCGACATCTATTGGGCGCGTCAGCAGGTTGCCGAACGCCTGTCGAGCGTGTTGCCCGATCTGCCCGCGTCGGTCAGCGGCGGCCTTGCCCCGATTTCCACACCGCTTTCGGACATTTACATGTTCACAATCGAGGGACCGCTCTCGCTTCAGCAAAAGCGTGAACTGCTCGACTGGACCATCCGCCCCGCGCTTCGCACCGTGCCGGGCGTCGCCGATGTGAACGCGCTGGGCGGCTTTGTGCGAACCTTCGAAGTCCGCCCCGATCCCGTTGCGCTTGCGGCGGCAGGCCTCTCGATCGCGGACATCCAGACGGCGATTGAAAGCGGCAACCGTAACGATGGCGCGGGACGGCTGAAAAGCGGCGAGGAATCGCTGATCGTGCGCGCGGTCGGCGCAATCCGGTCGGTCGAGGATCTACAGCAACTGGTGGTTCAAAGCCGCAACGACCGCATCGTTCGGCTGGGCGATCTGGCGACGGTCGGAACCGGCAGCCTGACGCGCTATGGCGCGGTCAGCAAAAACGGTCAGGCCGAAGCGGTTCAGGGGCTGGTGATCGCCCTGCGCGGCGCCGATGCGCGGCAGGTGGTGGATGGTGTCCGCACCCGCCTTGCGGAAATCGAAAGCACATTGCCCACAGGCACCCATGTCGATGTTTTTTACGACCGCTCCGACCTGATCGCGCGCGCCGTCGGCACGGTCGAGAAAGCCTTGCTCGAAGCGGCCGTCCTTGTCGTCGTGCTGCTCATCCTGTTCCTTGGCGACTGGCGTGCGGCGGCGATTGTCGCCGCCACTCTGCCGCTGGCGGCGCTCATCACCTTCCTCTTCATGCAGGGCATGGGCCTTTCGGCCAATCTCATGAGCCTTGGCGGTCTTGCCATCGCCATCGGCCTGCTGGTCGACGGGTCGATCGTGGTGGTGGAAAATATCGTCGAACGGCTCGGCCGGGCACACGAGGAGGGAACCCCGCGCCTCAACCTCGTCTATCAGGCGGCAAGTGAAGTCATCGTGCCGGTCTCGGCCGGTATCGCCATCATCGCACTGGTGTTCCTGCCGCTGCTGTCGCTGCAGGGCCTTGAAGGCAAATTGTTCGCGCCGGTTGCGCTCACCATCGTCTTTGCGCTGGCCGGCTCGCTCCTGCTCGCGCTCACGCTCGTTCCGGTGCTTGCATCCTTCGGCCTGAAAAGCGGCCATCATGGTGAGCCGTGGCTGATGCGCCAGCTTGGTCCCCGCTACCGGGGTCTCCTCGATGGCGCCTTCGCGCGCAAGCGGCTGGTTTATGGACTATCGGCGGCAGGGCTGGTCATCGCCGGCATCGCCTATGGCGCGGTCGGCAAGACCTTCATGCCGACGATGGATGAAGGCTCTATCATCGTCCAGCTCACCAAGCTGCCCTCCATCGATCTTGACCAGTCGGTTCAGGGCGACATGGCCGCGCAGCGCGCATTGATGCGCGTGCCGGAAGTGCAGGACGTGATCGCGCGCGTCGGATCGGACGAAATCGGACTTGATCCGATGAGCCCCAATGAGACCGACAGCTTCGTCCGCCTGAAGCCGCGCTCCGAATGGCGCGGCGACAAGGATCTCATCGTCGAGGATATGCGCAAGGCGATGGCAGGCCTGCCCGGCATCGAGCCGAGTTTCACCCAGCCGATCGAGATGCGGGTTTCCGAAATGCTGACCGGTGCGCGCGGCGATCTTGCCGTCAAGATTTTCGGGCCGGATCTGGCGACGCTGGGCGATCTCGCGGGTCAGGTGCAGGAGATTCTGTCAAACGTCGATGGCGCATCCGAAGTGCTGACCGTCGCCAATGACAGCGTAGACTATCTCCAGCTCGACATCGACCGCGCCGCCGCCGGGCGCTTCGGCATGCCGGTCGACCAGATACAGGATGCGTTGCGCGCGCAGATCGAAGGCGTCCATGTCGGCGTCGTCGCCGATGGCCAGAAGCGCGTGCCGATCGTCATTCGCGGCGATGAGACGCTGCGCGCCGATCCCGCCCGCTTTACCGATCTGCAATTGCACACGCCCGCCGGAATTGTCGCCCGGGTCAGCGACATGGCGCGGATCGAGCGGACAGAGGGGCCGGTCAAGCTTGACCATGAGAACGGGTCGCGCTTCGCGCTGGTGCAGGCGTTCGTCTCCGGGCGCGATCTGGTCGGCTATGTCGATGAAGCGAAGGCCGAGGTCGGCGCGAAGGTCAAACTGCCCGCCGGCTACAGCATCGTCTGGGGCGGGCAGTTCGAAAACCAGCAGCGCGCCTCGGCCCGGCTGGCGGTCGTGATCCCGATCGCGCTGCTCCTGATCTTCTTCGTTCTGCTGGCGACGCTGCGCTCGATGCGCGCCTCGGTGCTCATCCTTGTCAACATCCCCTTCGCCATGGTCGGCGGGATCGTCTCGCTCTGGGCTTCGGGAGAATATCTGTCGGTTCCCGCCTCGGTGGGCTTTATCGCCCTGCTCGGCATCGCGGTGCTCAACGGACTGGTCATGGTCACCTATTTCCGCCAGCTCCGCGCCGATGGGCGGAGCATGACCGAGACGGTGCGCCTCGGCGCCGAACGGCGCCTGCGTCCCGTCCTGATGACCGCCAGCATCACGGCCTTCGGCCTTGTGCCGCTGCTGTTCGCGACCGGCCCGGGATCGGAGATCCAGCGCCCCCTCGCCATCGTCGTGATCGGCGGCCTCATCACCTCCACCCTGCTGACGCTCATTCTGCTGCCGATCCTGTTCGAGCGTTTCGGCGAAAGCGCGGGAGAAACCGACAATGGCTGACATCCTGCTGACCTTCCATTGCGCCTCGCATGACGCCGATAGCGTGACTGACGCACTCCGCGCCGCCTGCGACGCGCCGATCCATATCGCCGAGCAGGCGGTGCGCGGCTGGGACTTCGGCGACGCCAGCACGGCGGAACGGGTGTCGGGCCTTCTGCGCCGCAACGCGCTGGAACTGATTGTCGATGAGGACGCTCTGGGGACACTGGTTGACGCGGTCACCCAATCGAAGCGGTCGCTGCCAGTGCGCTGGCACGTAGTCCCGGTGTCAGCCCGGGGGAGGATCGCATGAGATCGCCGATCATCCTCGGGGCGCTTGTCGCATTGCTCACACCCGCTGGGGCGCTTGCCCAGCGCGCCGATTTGCCGCCGAGCGAAAAGGTTGCCGAAGCGCTGGACAATCATCCGGCCGTGGCGGCCGCGCGGGCACGGGTGGACGCCGCCCGTGCCGACCGCGACATGCTGGCGAAGGGGACCCATGAGATTGCCGTTACCGGCAGCTATGTTCGCCGCAGCGTGGACAGGGAAGGCGGCTATGACGAGTTCGACGCCACGATCGCCCGACCGTTCCGCCTGCCGGGCAAGGCGGCGCTCGATCGCGAGGCGGGCGCCCTGGGCATAGAGGTCGCGGAAAACCGGATGGAGGATGCCCGGCATCAGACGGCTTTGCTGCTCTCCGGCTATTGGAACGACTGGCTGGTCGCCGGCGCGCTGTATCGCAACGACCTCGATACGGTGCGCTGGCTGGAAA
>NZ_ATDP01000024.1 GCF_000445105.1 Sphingobium lactosutens DS20
CCTTCGACCACCAGCGTCCGCATGACCACGCCGGGAAACGTTGCGGCCACCGCCACGCGCGCGTTGGCGGGCGGCTGGATCACCGCCGGAATGACGGCGATGGGCGCTTCAATCGCGGCGATGGCGGGCACAAGGCGGATACCGAGCTGCGCGGCCTGTTTGCGATCAACCGGCAATATGCCCGGCGCCGCTTTCCCGGCTTCAGCGGGTTGGAGGCTGGGCTCAGGGGCCGTGCCGGATCCGGCAAACCACCAGACACCAAGCACCAGCACAATGACGGCAACGCCGGCAAGGAGATAGTTCCGCTTCGACATGGGCTTCGCCTAGTGCGCGAAACTGACGAGACCCTGACGAGGCCAAAATGCGATCAGGCGCCGGGGAAGTGCAATGACAATTCCCGCGCGACAGGATCGGTGGTCAGCTCTCCACCGTGCGCCGCCATGATCCGGTCAACGATCGCCAGACCAAGCCCGGCGCCGTTGGTGCTGGCATGGTCCGCCCGGCTATGCCGCCGCACAAGTTCGCGAAGCCGATCGGTCGACAGGCCCTCTCCGCCGTCACCCACCGCGATCACCGGATCTGGGCCAACCCTTATGGTCACCGTGCTCCCGGTTGGCGTCACCCGGACAGCATTCTCGATGAGGTTCCGCAAGGCGGCGGCGATCGCTTCGCGCCGGCCCCGCGCCACGGGATGCCCGCTACCTGCATCGAGCGTGATGGCTTTCCCTTCCGCGATGATGCCTGGCGCCAGAAGGCTGACGACATCGCGGGCGATCTCGACAAGGGACACGGATTCCAGCGGGAATTGCGCGGCGGATGCGGCGTCAATTTGGGCCAGCAGCATGAGCTGGTCGATCAGGCGACGCATCGCGGCGACGTCATGCTTCAGGCGCGCGGAGTCGTCATGGTCGAGCCGGTCAAATTCGAGCGACAGCACCGCGAGCGGCGTGCGCAGTTCATGCGCGACATCGGCGGCAAAGGCTTCCTGGCGCATGGCGGCGTCGTCAAGCCGGCCGAGCAGATCATTGACGGCATCCGTGAACGGCAGGGCTTCGGCCGGCAGATGGGACGTGTCTATGCGAAAGCCGCGTTCGTGCCCACGCGCGGCCTCGATCGCGGTTGCGGCTTCCTCAAGGGAGCCAAAAGCCTGTCGGATCACGCGCCGCACGACGAAGGCGACGGGCACCATCAGCACGACCAGTGGAAGCGCGACATGCTCCAGCATCTCGCGCACGGCCTTGATCAGCGCGTCCTGCGCCGTCAGATCGTCGAATGTCAGGCTGTAGAAAAAGACGACCGCTGCAAGCAACAAGATGGTGCCGACAAGGCCGACGAGAGCAAGCCCTCGCGCAAGTTTGCGCGACACGGAGCGCCGATAGGTCACGCCGCGACATCCTTCAGCATATAGCCGACGCCGCGGATGGTGTGGAGCGCGCCAGTGGCACCAGCCTCGTCCAGCTTCCGGCGCAAGCGGGAGAC
>NZ_ATDP01000025.1 GCF_000445105.1 Sphingobium lactosutens DS20
TTTCTGCCACCGGACCTTGCGGTCGAATTCGGTTATGCAGCACCGAAGCGCGGCCGTCCGGCGAAGGAGCCCCCTCCCCTGCCCGCGAGCCGCGACCTCACCGTGGCTTTCGATGCATTTGATCAGGAAATGGCCGCCATCGACAAGCTGCTTACAAGCGCGCGCGGGCCAAAGCTTTCGTCGCCATGACAGGTGTTGCGAATCAAATGCGAATTTGCGGTGGGAGCAAGTGGGGTTCACAATCATGTGCGCTCTGATTTTGATCACAAACTTGTGACAACTGGCCCAAAATACGGCCCAGCCAGACGCCCGCACAGAGCGATTTGACGCTATTCATGAGGCCGTGGATGCCAGAAGGCCCAAAAGCGCCTGGTAAGGCTCTGGCGGCGTTTTAGGACTATTTCTCGGTTTGTTCCGATTTTGAGGGGTGCGCTGGATATGAAGCACCCTGGCTTCGGCGGTATGTACCCTAACATTTCACAAGCTGATCGAACGAGGTGATGTCGCGTGAGCGCTACGCCAGCTGGATGCCCGTTCGATGGCAGACGTTCAGCATCGAGGTAGATCCAGGCTTCCAACAGGCCCTCGAGAGTTTGGACTTCGATCTGGGCTCGCCGACATTCGATTCTTTCGAAGGCGTCGAGGCAGACCCGGTGATGAGGTAGGTCAGGCGACAGGATGAGGTGAACCGGGATCTCGTCCGCCATCGTCCGCGGGAATCAAGGCAGGGTAGCCAAGATGATGGGACCAGCTTCGAGTGCGCATCGTCGAGTGTTGTCGCGCTGATTGATCGGGAGGCGGGCGATGCACGGTTCGGCAGCGGATGTTGAACGCCATCCTCTGGATGCTCTATGCTCGTGCGAGATCGGGCACTGGGCCTTGTCATTGTGTTCGGTGCTTGCCGATGGCGTCCCCTCCCCCTTCAATCTTTTCAAAGAAAGGGAGAAGCGCCGCAGGCGCCGTTAATTCCTTTAGAAATAAAGATAGAAAGTTAGGCTGTGGATGCGCCGGACGCGACTCATGGATTCATCACGAGTCGGGGAATTCAGCGCGTTCCCGTAATACCGTCTGACCGTTCCTGAAATACCCTGTGCGGTGTTCCCATTGGACCGTGATTCGGTTCCCAATGTACCGTGCGCCGTTCCTGAAATACCGTGTGGGCGGGTCATTGGAGATCGGGGCGGAAAGGGCGGTAAAACGCGTTTTACTCGATGCTACATCCCTGATTTCCCGGAGTTTTGAGCTTCCTGACGACACAGGCGGACACAGTTGATAGCCACTCTTGTAGCCGCGATCATGACACTCGGGCACTTGCTGGCCGGGAAATCGGCAAGGCCTCCCGACTCTCCCACGGTATATTAGGAACGAAGGGCCGATCGAGACAGGCGGCCAGCCTCTGGAGCGGAGTTTCGCTCTGGTTTGAACTTCAATGACTGGCTGCCGGGCGCTTGAAACGGCGGTCGCCGGGCCATCATCTCCGGGCCTGGCGAGGCGTGAATACACGTCGATGGCGCGGTACTTTGGGAACGGCCGCCTATTGGGCTCGGCCGTTTGATCTCGTCTGCCATGGCGGACCGAGGCGGCGGAGTTTTCCTCCGCACGGTATTTCAGGAACGCCTGATCGATTGCCGCGGAGCCGATCTCGATAAACGATCGCAGCGTTCCCCCCTTCCCTTCCCTCTCGTTCCAGGAAGCGCCGGCACGAGATTGACCCGCCATCTGCTTTATCCGGCTTATATCCTGGTTGCTTGGAAACGACGTGCGATGATCGAAAGGGTGTCCGCGTTCCTGATGTACCCGGCGCCGGTCAACTGGTGGGATGATCGATGCCCGAGCCTGGCCCGGAAGGACGTAACGGCTTGGCCAAGGTGGCTGTGACTTCGGCCCGCACAGCGTAATAGGCGAAAATAATGGCGGCAACGCCCGGCCGCTGAGCCCCGCGTCATGGCTGAGATCTCATATTCTATGGGATAGCGTCCCGGTAGGACGGGGTGCTCGGTGGGGAGGGGCCGCGCAACTGCCGGCCCTTGTCCGTCGGTACTTCAGGAACGCAAGAACTATGCGCAACTCGGGTAGCGGAAGGTTGTTCCTGAAAGGCCGCGCTGTTCGAAGCGGCGCTGTAGCGCGCTACAGCGCCGCGC
>NZ_ATDP01000026.1 GCF_000445105.1 Sphingobium lactosutens DS20
CTTGGATTCATCGAACCATTGATGAAGGGCGATATAGTCGCCCGGCACGCCGCCCCAGCGGCGCGCCGAGCTGAGCGCATGAAAATAGCAGTGAGACATGGATCACAGCTCCGTCTCGGTGGTGTCGTAGTCGATGAACCGGGCATTATGCGTGATGGTCACGCCTCCCGAGGCGACATCGATGACGATCTCTCCGTAGGCGCCCTCGCCATTTTCCCAGCCACCATGATGGTCGCAGACGGCATTTTCAGCAAAAGACGACAGGGCGTCCTCCAGTTGCAATGCGGAACTGCGAACGTTTCCACCATAGTCGACGGCGTAATGGTCGCACAGCACCGAAGGCAATTCCCGGACAGACTGGCCGCCATAGGCGGTGACATCGCCCATCATGCCTTCATCACCGCCACCATCATAGCTGATGTCGACGCGTGTGATACCATGCTCCCGCAGGATAGGCAGGAACGCGCTCTTGCAGCGCGCTTCGACACGCCGGACGGCGGCGGCATGCTCTGCGATCTCGGCCTCGATACGAGCCTGAATGGCGGCCTGGTCGGAGGTAAGTTGCGTCGGTATCATACTGGTGTCTCCTCAAGCGAGCGGTTCGCGGCCTCGGCGCAGCGAGGGTAGGCGGCGGCGAGATTGCGATGAAGGATCTCGAAGTCGGGAATGGGGAACCGTCCCAACGGGTCGGGCCGCGTCGCGAGCAACGCACCCATGACGATGTCGTCGATACGGTCCCGGTCGACCGCGGGGGCACGGCCGTCGTCGTAGCGGACCGGCGGCGCGAAACCGGCTTCGACCCAGCTGGCGAGACCGTCCTGGGCGGCCTCGACATAGGCCGCGACCGAGGGATCGCGACGATAAGCGCCCGCATCGACCTTGAGACCGAGCGTGCGATAGATGCCGAAGTCGTGCCGGTTGGTGATAAAGACGAGGGCACACCCGTCCGGGGGCGGGCCGAAGCGGGCGATGACGGCGGCCCGATAGGCGGCGACCTCAAGCCGGTTGAGGCGCTCGAAGTC
>NZ_ATDP01000027.1 GCF_000445105.1 Sphingobium lactosutens DS20
CTAAAATTGCCATATTTGGTATATGCCGATTATTCCGCCTGGACCGTGCCATGAATGCGGAAACCTTGCGGTCGACAACGAAGAAGAAAGTTCCGCGGACGGCCTTCCACAATCATACCGGTCAATATCCGGATATCAGCCAGCGAGAACCAATCACCGTCACAAAACATGGGCGTCCAGACATCACTATTGTCGAGGCCGCCTATTTCGAACGGCTCGCCGCTGGACAGATTCTTGCGGTGTTCGATCTTAACGCCGCCGATGCCGATCAAATGCCCGACGCGCATCGGGATCTTTTCGAGGCCGCGAAGCCCTCCGCCGAAGAAATAGGACAGGACGTTTGGAACGATGACGCCGCTCCTTAAGGTCGGCGACATCCTCCACTGTGTCTATCTCTTCACCCGTGACCAGTAGGCCGGTCGGGACGAGGGCATCAAGACACGTCCAGTCATTGTGATCGCTGTGCAGAGTCAGCGCGCTTTCACGGCCGCGATCGCCACGAAGAGCGACAAGGCGGGCCAGGAGCTGGCCATTCCCGACGCCGTTGGCGATCCCGCCGGCTCGCGCACGGCACGTCAGTGGTCATCGACCAGTATAATCATTTCACCTGGCTCGGCTTCGATATCCGCCCCGTTACAGCCGAACCTTCCCGGTTCCCATCCGGCGGCCGTGACAGTCCCCAC
>NZ_ATDP01000028.1 GCF_000445105.1 Sphingobium lactosutens DS20
CGAGCTTCGGTTGGCGCGCACGATGATCGATGCGACGATCCGGCCGCTTCCGTCCGGCTTCACCTCGGTCTTCTTCGATCTTCCTTCGGAGAATCAGCCGGTGCTTGCCATTCGCCTCAGCGGCTATAGCTGCGCCACCTTTGAGCTGATGACCGCTCGATACATGCCGACCTATCGGCCGCGCTCGCCGTGGCGCGACATTTCGAACGACGCCGTCTCCGACAGTGGCAGCGACATCCTTGGGTGGCGTGAGGCCGCGGACTGGATCGGCCCCGTCTGATCGCTGCCGACGTCGAATGTCCGGGACGGGTGCCAGCCATGTCCCGGGCGCCGGCGTGACCACCCCTCGCACGGCGGAAGCCGCGATGCCGAAGTTCCTGCCGGCATGAGCGCATTGGCTCGCAGGATATTGCCCATATGCCTGATCTCGGGGCGCTGCGCTCCCGATTGCGGCATGGCGCAACATGGGGATGGGGCGGTTGCATGGATGGTTGGCGCATCCCGTCCTTCGCCAGGGCAGAAGGACGGGACCGGGGCTCTATTCGCTAAGCCGCCGCCCGCGCATGCGCGCGGTCCCCGGCTAACCTCACGGAGCCGAGGCCTGAGCCTCGTCTCCGCCCGTCCGGGTTACGATCCCGCTTGCGGTTGTTCTCGCCGGTGAGGTTTTACACCCCTATTCCTCTCTTGTGTCTGCCTAGTGTGGCA
>NZ_ATDP01000029.1 GCF_000445105.1 Sphingobium lactosutens DS20
CGGCACCGCGCTCATCGAACCCGACGACATCATCGGCGACAGTTTCGAGGTCCGGGTCTGCCCGCTCGCGCTGGCCACGGTGACGGCCATCTTCGACCATGATCCGGCGGTGATCAGCGTGGTCGAGGAAGCGCAGTTTCGTGCCCGCCGGGTCTGCGTTCACCACTGCGCCAACTCGGCCGAAATAACCATGAGGGTCGCGCTTACATCCGATAGCGGGCTTGAACTCGATCTTGCCTATGGCAACGCCTATGCGCTTCTCGAAGCCTTGGGCGTGGACGCCGAGAGCGTAGGAGAGATCGCCCTTTCCCAGCTCAGGGAGCGCATTGCCGACCCGGCTACGTCACGGCGCGCGATGCGCTTTGGCGTCGAACAGTATCTGCCCCGGCTGAAGCGTCTGGCGGATAGCGCCGATGGAACGGACGACGCCCGCCTCGCCTGGGCCTGATTTCAATGAATTTCCCGCGACAGATCATTGCGAGGGCCGCCCAGCAATCGGTCGATCGCCATCTGCAAATGCGGGGTGCAATTGGTGTCCCGGATCGAATCGAGCACGCCCAGAGCCTCGCGCATCAAGACCAGCGCATAAGCGCGCTGCATCCTCGCATCGCCACCATCGCCTTGCCCAATTTCGCCGCGCAGCATTCGGATCGATAGCATGACCTGCTCCACGAAATGTCGATCCGATGCCTCCAAATCTTCCGGCTTGATCATCCGACTTCCCCTCGCCTCCGCCGAGGCGGAAACGAGAGAGCCATTCCCGCCCAACGCTCCCGCGCGAAGGCGCGGG
>NZ_ATDP01000030.1 GCF_000445105.1 Sphingobium lactosutens DS20
CTTTCGTGTATCCCACAATCCGATCCTCAGAAGAAGAAGCTTAAGTTATTCGACAGAATTGTGGTCTGGTCGATCAGGATCGTGCGATTGACGATTTCAAAGCCGGCATCAGTACGGGTTCGACGCAGGCGATCTCGACGTTCGCCAGCAAAGATGTCGAGTTGACGCTCCAACCGATTACGGTAGACGATGAATGCTGCGGACACTTCATACTCGCCGGACCTATCCCCTTCTTCGATCATTACGTTAGAGATAACATGACGGGTGCGCGAAGCGGGGTTCTCAGACCATCCAACGTCAGATGTTATCTTCCGGATGCGCCCAGTCATCATTTGATGATCGTCATCGAAGTGGGCGAAGCTGCGCGAGTCACCAAACTCGTTTCTTGCTTCCCGCATGACACGAGTCGTACGGATTGGCATGAAATAGTGGATATCTTGGGCCAAGAGAGAGAACCACTCTTCATATCGACGATCATCAAGAAGCCTCGCTTCCCAATAATAGAATTGTTCGATCTCGTGCTGTAGATTCAGCGGCACGAGGCGGGGCTTCATCTGTCCACTTTCTGTTGTCTTCACCATTACCGACATGCTCACATCCCCCTCCTTGTGTCGCTTTCTTGCGAATAGCCGGCCGATTGTTCTACGGAATCGGTATGGATGCCGTTTGAGTCCAACTTATTTACCGATCCAGGACGCGTCTGATTCAATGCCGCCCAATTCGGCGAGGTCATCATACGCGCCCAGTGCGTATAGAAGCCACGCGCCGCGTTCTCGTTGTAGACATAGCCAATGCGGCCTGGGTAGTCCGGGTGGCTTCCCTCGTCCCTGCCGATTCCCATGGAAACGACGAATGGTCTGCTCCGTGCTTTATAGCCTTTCAATATTTGCTGAACCTCGACCCAGTTCTCGCCGTCGTCCTGATCGAACACTCCGCCTGCTGAAAACGAGCGCATGGACTGCCTACGAAATTCATCCTTGATCTCGTCTGAAGCATCCGCATCCACGACCGTAAAAGACCACACTTCTATCTCATTGGGTCCGCGGGGATGCCACATTCGGACCATGTTGACGCCTGCAAGGAAGCCACAGCTTGGAAACACTGCCATGTGTAGGAGGGCCATCCGTGATTGCGCCGTGGCACCGAAACGCAGCGCAGCCTTTTCAGCAGCGGCACCTTTAGTCCAGTAATCGACTACTTTCTCACCGCTCGTCGCAGTCAACAGATTGGTGTCGTCCAAATAGAATCCTGCGCCATGCCCCCCCCATAATGCGCGGTACTGATGACCTTCCGTCGGCGGCGGCAGATCACTCAGGCCCTTGTCAGCTGGCAGCCCGGCGAGAATGCCCGAAATGTGAGAGGTCGTACCTGCGTGATACATGTCACTACACATTTGTTCTGCCGCAAACTTCCAGTTACAGGGGATTACCCATTTCTCAATGCCGGGAATAGCGACCGTGCCAGCCTCTGTCCGGTCGAACATATGGTCCATATAGAATCTAGCTTCGCCCAGATAGGTGGCTAAATCCGGCGCCTCGGTATCCCAATTCGCGAAGATCAAGCCTTTATACGTTTCGACACGTGCCTGAAGCGGTCCCGATTCTTTCTTGTCCAACGTCGGAAAGCACTCGCTGTAGGGAACATTTACCAACGTTCCCGCAGTGTCGTACGCCCAACCGTGATAGCTACAGGTAAACGACTTAGCATTGCCGCAATCTGCTCGACAAAGCCGCATTCCTCGGTGACGACATTGATTGAGAAAGACTCGGATGCTAGCGTCCTTCTGCCGAACGACAAGCACCGGATCCTCACCCATATAGTTGGTCATGAAGTCGCCGGCCTTTGCGATCTGCGATTCGTGCCCCAACAACAGCCACGATTTTGCGAAGACCCGCTCGAGCTCCAATTGATAAAGAGCTTCGTCTGTATAGATGCGTGGGTCAACCCATCCGTGCTGATCACTCACCAATGCGGCTATATCTTCTTTCGCCCATTTCGTCGCTTCCGAGGCAGTGCGGACGTTATCGGTCATAGTTTTCATGGTCATATCTCCGTTTCAACATTGAAGTCACTCATAACAGATCGTTCTGGCATCGCCTCGCCCGGCTCGCCCGGCCATGAGTCTAGGAAGCTCAGAACCGCGCGTGCGAAATCGGCCGGCTGTTCCATGTTGCCGAGGTGCGCTGCCGACAGAAACAGCAAACGCGAGCCGCGGATCGCGCCCGCCAGCGCTTCGCTATGAGCGGGCGGGGTCGCAGGATCGGCATCTCCGCCGATGACGAGGGTCGGCAGGTCGATCAGCTCACCGAGCCGGCGCAGGTCCATGTCGCGGATGGCTGCACAGCAGCCGGCATAGCCGGCGACGTTCGTCGTGAGCAGCATGCCACGCACCCTGTCCAGGCAGGCGTCGCCTTTCTTGACGAATTCGGCCGTAAACCAGCGCTCGATCGACGCTTCGGCGACGGCGGCCATCCCCTTCTCGCGGATCAGGACAATGCGTCCGTCCCACGCTGAAGGCGGCCCCATGAAGGCGCTCGAATGGGCGAGCACAAGACGCTCGATCCGCTCGGGCGCGCGCGCACCCAGCCACTGACCAACCATACCGCCGAGCGAGAGGCCGCAGAAGTGGACCAGCGGGATTCCGAGCACGTCGAGGAGTTCCACAACGTCTCGACCAAGTCGATCTAGCGAATAGGCACCCGGCGGAGCATCCGAACCGCCGTGGCCGCGCGTATCATAGCGCAGTACACGGAACTGCTCCGCAAAGGTGGAGATCTGCGGCTCCCACATCTCCATAGTCGTGCCGAGCGAACTGGAGAGCAGCAGCACCGGTGCCCCGGCTGGTCCGTCGAACCGGTAGGCGATCCTGCAGCCATCGCCCGTGACGATGTGATCGATCATCATACGCGCTCCAGCAGCATGCCGATGCCCTGCCCCACCCCGATGCACATGAAGGCGAGCGCATACCGGCCGCCGGTGCGCTGCAGTTCCTCCACCGCGCTCATCGTGATGCGCGCGCCAGACATGCCGAGCGGGTGTCCGAGAGCGATGGCGCCGCCATTCCTGTTCACCCGCGGGTCGGCGGGATCGATGCCGAGATCACGCAGCGTGGCTATCGCCTGGCTCGCGAAGGCCTCGTTGAGTTCGATCACGTCGAGATCGTTCGGAGAAATACCCGTGCGTGCGAACAGCTTGCGCGCCGCTTCGATTGGGCCGACCCCCATGATGCGCGGCGCGACGCCTGCCGACGCCATGGCGATCACGCGCGCCCGCGGGGTCAGCCCATGCTGCTTTGCCGCGGCTTCAGAGGCCACCAGCATCGCTGCCGCACCGTCGTTCAGGCCCGATGCGTTACCGGCCGTCACCGTCCCGTCACGCCCCACGACCGGCTTCAATTTGGCAAGCAGTTCGGCGCTCGTGGCGCGCGGATGCTCGTCGCGCTCGAAGAGGACTGGGTCGCCCTTCTTCTGTGGAATCGCGACAGGCACGATCTCTGCGGCGAGCCGTCCGTTCGCCTGCGCCGCCGCCGCCTTCTGCTGGCTGTTGAGCGCGAAGGCGTCCTGATCCTCCCGGCTGACCTTCCACTCGACCGCGACGTTCTCCCCCGTCTCGGGCATCGAGTCGACGCCATAAGCATGGCGCATCGCCGGATTGACGAAGCGCCAGCCGAGCGTCGTGTCCTCGATCTTCTGCGCGCGGTCGAAAGCGGCGTTGGCCTTACCGAGCACGTAAGGCGCGCGGGTCATATGCTCGACGCCACCCGCGATGAACAAGTGGGCATCGCCGGCGCGGATCGCCTGGGCGGACGACCCGACGGCGTTAAGGCCCGAGCCGCACAGGCGGTTGATAGTGCCGCCAGGCACCTGCTCCGGCAATCCCGCCAACAGCACCGCCATCCGAGCGACGTTGCGATTGTCCTCCCCAGCCTGGTTTGCGCAGCCGAGTAGGCAGTCGTCCACCGCTGCCCAATCGACACCCGGGTTGCGCTCGATGAGCGCCTTGATCGGAACCGCCGCAAGGTCGTCGGCGCGGATGGACGATAGGGTGCCGTTCAGCTTGCCGATGGGCGTGCGGACTGCGTCGCAGATGAAGGCTTCGCTCATGCGGCCAATGCCCCTGTGACGGTGACGTGCGCAGCGGTCTTCGCGCGCACCTCCTCAATGCTGATGCCAGGTGCGAGCTCCACCAGCCGGAATCCCGGCTTGTCACAGGCGATCACGGCAAGATCAGTTATGATGAGATCGACGCAGGCTCTGCCGGTCAGCGGCAGCGTACAGCCTTCGAGCAGCTTGGGGTCGCCCGCCTTCGTGACGTGATCGGTGATCACCACGACGCGCTTCACCCCGGCGACGAGATCCATGGCGCCGCCCATGCCTTTCACCATCTTGCCGGGAATGGTCCAGTTGGCGAGGTCGCCCGTCTCGGCGACCTCCATCGCGCCGAGCACTGCCATGTCGATATGGCCGCCCCGTATCATCGCGAAGCTGTCGGTGGACGAGAAGAAGCTGGAGGTCGGCAGCGTGGTGATCGTCTGCTTGCCGGCGTTTATGAGGTCGGGGTCGGCCTCGCCCTCGAACGGGAATGGCCCCATGCCCAGCATCCCGTTCTCGGACTGGAGGGTCACGTCGATGCCGCCGGGGATGTAGTTGGCGACCAGCGTTGGGATGCCGATGCCGAGGTTCACGTAGAAGCCATCCTGCAGTTCCTGCGCGGCGCGGGCCGCCATCTGTTCGCGCGTCCAGGGCATCAGGCAGCCTCTCTCGGTCGGGTCGTGAGCTTCTCGATCTTCTTTTCGTTGATGGTGCTCAGGACGATCCGATCGACATAGATGCCGGGCGTGTGGATGCAGTCCGGATCGAAGGTCCCGGCGGGGACAAGCTCCTCCACCTCCGCCACGGTCACCTTGGCTGCCGTCGCCATGACCGGGTTGAAGTTGCGCGCGGTTCTGCGGAACATCAGGTTCCCGGCCGGATCCGCGCGCCACGCCTTTACGATCGCCAGGTCGGCGCGTAGCCAGGTCTCGCGGACATATTCCTGGCCTTCGAACGCCTCGATCGGCTTGCCCTCGGCGACGACCGTCCCGACCCCGGTTCTGGTGTAGAAGGCTGGGATACCAGCCCCGCCCGCCCGGATCCGCTCGGCTAGCGTTCCTTGCGGATTGAGTTCCAGCTCCAAGTCTCCCGAGAGGTACTGCTGCTCGAAGAGCTTGTTCTCCCCCACGTAGGACGAAATCATCTTCTTCACCTGGCGGCTTTCCAGCAGCATCCACAGGCCGAAGCCGTCCGCGCCGGCGTTGTTCGAGACAACGGTCAGCGCCTTCACCCCGCTCGCACGGATCTCGGGGATCAGGCTCTCGGGGTTGCCGGACAGCCCGAACCCGCCCGACATGATCGTCATGCCATCGAAGAGCAGGCCATCCAGCGCCGCAGCTGGACTTTCGAAAAACTTGTCGGCCATGATGTCGTCAGGCCGCGAGCGCGACGCGGCTGCGGGAAGATGCTTCTGCCTCTTCTGCCTCGCCAGCCGTGATGAGCGTGAAGTCGAAGGCGATTTCCGTGAAGGGCGTGTTGAGGCCCTCCGCATGAATGGCAGCAGGATCAGCTTTTCGTTCGATCGGCGGAATCAAGTCATCGCGCGTCGCATAGGCGAAGTCATCATGCAGGTATGGGTCGCCGTCGATGTTGATCTGCGTCGTCAGATGGCGGTAACCGGACGCCGACACGAAGAAGTGGACATGCGCGGGACGGTTGCCGTGGCGACCAACAAGGTCAAGCAGTGCCTCGGTGGTTCCGCCCTTAGGCACAGCGTAGCCCGACGGTACGATGCTACGGAATTTGTACCGGCCCTCTTCGTCGGTCTCAATTTGCCGACGAAGGTTGAACTCGCTCTGGGTTTTGTCGAAGTAGCTGTAATTGCCGAGTGTGTTGGCATGCCAGACATCGACGATCGCGCCGGCAACGGGCTTCCCATCTTTGTCGACCACGCGCCCGTGCATAATTAGCACTTCTCCGTCATCGGCACCGTCGTCCAGCCGCGCAAAGCCCTTCGAGCGCGGGGCTCCCTTGACGTAGAGCGGACCTTCGATGGTGCGCGGCGTGCCCCCTTCGATCCCGGCTTCCGCGTCGGCCGCGTCCATGCGCATGTCCAGGAAGTGTTCGAAGCCGAGCCCTGCCGCGAAGAGTCCGAATTCCGGGGCGGCAGACGCCATGAAGTTCAGAGCATGCCAGAACTCGTCCTCGCTTACGTCGAACTCATCAATGGTCGCGAACAGGTGCGCCGAGGCGATAGAGCCGATCGGCCCTTCGAGCATGGTCCCACCGTACAGGCCGATCCCTGCGGCCTCCGCGATCCCGGCGACAGCGGCGCCAGCGCGTAGGCCTCCCGACTGTGCGATCTTAACGGCAAATACATCGGCTGCGGCATCCGTCGCATGGCGCAGGGCATCGATCGGACCTCGCAGCCCTTCGTCAGCCATGATCGCGGTCCGGCCCATCGCGGTGAGACGCGCCATGCCGGAGACGTTCGCGCCGGAGATCGGCTGTTCGATCAGGTCGACATCGGCATCTGCCAACATGGCGACGCCGCGCTTGGCGGTTGCCTCATCCCAGGCTTGGTTGACGTCCACCCGGATGCTGGCTTGGTCACCAAGCGCGCGCTTTATGGCGGCAACGTGCGCGACGTCCTCGACAAGGTCGCGCTTGCCTATCTTGAGCTTGAACGCCTTGTGACGCCGCTGATCAATCATCGTCTCAGCCTCAGCGATGTCACGCGCCGTGTCGCCGCTCGCGAGCGTCCACAATACAGGGAGGCGATCGCGCACGCGCCCCCCCAAAAGCTCGCTCACCGGCACACCGGCACGCTTGCCGGCCGCATCGAACAGGGCGGTCTCGACTGCATTTTTGGCGAAATGATTGCCGACAATCGACTTGCGCAGCAGCATCGTCGCTCGCGCGGGCGATGCGTCGGAGCCATGCAGCAGCGGTGCGACGTGACGATCGATTGTGAGTTTGATGCCTTCGGGGCTCTCGTCCCCATAACTGAGGCCGCCAATCGTCGTACCTTCGCCGATCCCCTCGACCCCGTCGGAACAACGGACGTGAACGAACACCATCGCTTGGGTCCGCATGGTCGCCATCGCGAGCACGTGCTGGCGTATCGTCGGCACATCGACAATGAAGGTTTCGATGGTTTCGATAGTGACCATTCTCGTCCTCCCTTTTTTTATCTTCCTCGAAACATAGGACTTGTGCCTATCAGATGGAAAGATCATCTCGGTCTGGCTTGATACCCTGGAGGTATAATGGAACTGCGACACTTACGATATTTCGAGGCAGTTGCAGCCGAGCGGAACTTCACTCGTGCGGCGGAGCGGCTGGGAGTCGCGCAACCGCCGCTTAGCCGGCAGATCAGAGAACTCGAGATCGAGTTAGGCGTGGCGTTATTCGATCGCGACAGTCGACCGATCCGCTTGACGGAAGCGGGCAGTATCTTCCACGAGCAGGCGACGCGGATCCTTTCGAGTATCGAGCAGCTCCGCCGCTCGATGCAGCGGCTTACCCAGAGCGCGCAGCGGCGCTTCGTGGTCGGGTTCGTGGGCTCTATAGTCTATGGGATGATGCCGGGGGTCATCAGGGAGTTCCGCGCGCGAGCGGACGGGCTTGAGATCCAACTTCTCGAGATGAGTACTATAGAGCAGGTGGTTGCGTTGAAGGACGGGCGCATCGACGCGGGGCTCGGCCGCATCCTCATCGACGACCCGGCGATCCAGCGGGAAGTGCTGCAGGACGAGCCGCTGATTGCGGCGATCGGCACCGCCGATACGCTGGCGGCAGCGGACTCCATTTCTCTTTCGGATTTGATGGCCCGCAAGCTGCTGGTCTATCCAAGCCAGCCGCGGCCCAGCTACGCGGACCAGGTTCTCACGATCCTCCGCGACCATGGGCTCACGCACACCGACGTCGAGGAAGTGCGCGACGTACAGGTTACTCTCGGGCTGGTCGCGTCGGAGGCCGGGGTCGCGCTGGTCCCGTCTTCCATGCGGCACGTCCAGCATGACGACATCATATATGTCAGGGTTCGCGATGAAGGAGCCACTTCACCAATCATCCTCAGCTTTCGGGTCGGAGACAGTTCAGCAGATGTTCGGTTGTTCGAGCAAATTGCACGTCAGCTTTTTCGCTAGGCTGATACGCGCAAAGTGAGATCCAAGTGGAGTATGTAAATCGCTAAACTGCAGAATTGTACAAATCCGGCGAATTTACTGCTTTAAGGCTCCACATATTTACCTTCGACAACTCGGGCTTCTTGCATAGGTGCAGGAAGGTGCCGATAGAGTGTGGCAATCGAAACGCCGATTGTTGGAGCTATCTCGCCTGCCGACATCCCAAAGGCAAGGAGTTTCCCGGCCGCCTCAATGCGTCGAGGCGTCATGACCCTCTTTCGGCCACCTAGCAGGCCGTTGACGAAGTCGGCGGTGGCTGATTCAGTGCGGCAGTGGGATTGTCTGGCGGGTTAGCGGCGATGGCGATGGGGCGTGATAGCGAGGTCCAGTCCGATTTGATCGTGACGTGGGCGGAGATACCGCGTTCACCGGGGCATGTTTTCTACGACAAGCTCCAGAAGCTGCTGGCCGAGGCGGGCTTCGATGGCTTTGTCGAGAAGACGTGCAAGCCCTATTATGCGCCGCGGATGGGAGCCCCGTCGCTGCCGCCGGGCCGCTATTTCCGCATGCTGCTGATCGGCTATTTCGAGGGCATCGACAGCGAACGCGGGATTGTCTGGCGCTGTTCGGATTCGCTGTCGCTGCGGGAGTTCCTGCGACTGTCGAGCCGCGACAAGGTCCCTGATCATAGATCCTATGGGGAGGTGAACAGCGGGCGGCGCTCTGCCAGAATGCCCTTGCTGATGAACAACCTATGGAGCCCGGCATGCCTATTACAGCTCACCGCCCCGAAGCGCTGTCCGCTGTTCGCGTAGATCTTGGCGCAATTTTCGTTTCGATGGAACTCAGCCAATCCAAATGGTTGATTACGTCGCTTTCGCCCGGGAATGGCGAGAAGCTTTCGAAGTTTATAGTCGGCGCGCGCGACGTTGTCGGGATGCTCGCTCGCTTCGCCGACCTGCAGCGGAAAGCGCAGGTAGGCCCAGTCGGCCCGAAGCTGCGATTTTGGCCAGGTTGAAGAACGAACACTGAACGCTTGATTGATTCTACCAGGACCGTTGCTGACCACCGACCTCGTAGATATCGGCTTCCATGGAGCAATTGTAGCTCTCTGCGATGTTGAACATCTCGGAGAGGAGGCTTTGGATTTCCTCATCAAGGGAAATGCCATCCGGATCGGGGTCATAGGCGACGGTCAGTTTGTAATCACAATTGCCGTTTTTTACCATGGCGTAGTCGCGTTCCAGCATCGCCTCAATCCGCTCCCGAGCGGGTTTTCTACCTCTTCCACGCTTGTTGAAGTTCTCGATAATCAGATGCAGGGCGATGCTGGCAGTGGGCGGCTTTTCCGGCAGTTTGGTCTGTGACGGAATAATGTCGAGCGCCCGATAGACGGTCATTCGTGAGACCTTCAGGTCGCGGGCAACGCGGGCCTTGCTGGCGCCGGCGGCAAGGCGACGGCGGATTTCATCGTCATCGACGTTCTTCTTCCGGCCTTTGTAAACGCCTTCGGCGCGCGCCGCTTCGATCCCGGCGCGCTGACGATCCTTGATGAACTTCAGCTCCATATCGGCGACCATGCCGAGTATGGTGATGACCATTCGCCCCATGTCGCCCGCCGTCGTCACCTCTGGCTCAAGGATGCGCAGCGAAGCTCCCTTTTCATCAAGCTCATGCACCAGGTTCAGGACATCGCGCGTGGAGCGGCCGAGCCGGTCGAGCCGCAGCACGACCAGCTCGTCGCCGGTGTGCATAAACTGCATGATCGTTTCCAGTTCCGTGCGCCCGCTCCGCGAGGCCCCCGATCCGGTCTCGGAACGGATAATTTCGCAACCTGCATTCTTGAGGCGGCCAATCTGGATATCCAGATCCTGGTCCGTGGTGCTGACGCGGGCATATCCGATACGAGCCAAGTGCAAAATCCGTCACATTAGGGTGGCTCTTGCAGTGTATCGTCACATTGAGCGCAAACCCACCCTTTTGTGACAGACGAATGGTGTCACTCGGCCCTATCACTCTGGGGTGTACCCAAATGTTATAGGCCGATCAGCCGCCTCACGCTGCAAGCCGTCCAAAATCAATCCGGTCGTTCAGGTCGAGGTCGAAGCGGCCATAAGGGTTCACATGACTGTAGATCAACGGCGTGAGACCACGATAATCTTCCGGCGTCATCCGCCCCGCCCACTTCGGCTCAACCAGTACGGTCTGAAGCATGCGGGTGTTCACATACACCAGCGACGCTTGCAGGAGGTGTAGCGCCAGAACGGAGATTTCCTGCTCATGGATGCGGTTGGTGGCGATCTCGCCGCCCTTGCCGAAGAACACGAAACCATTAGCGCCGTTCCAGTTCTCAACCACATTCAGCCCTTCGTGGATCTCGCGGCGGAATGCCTCCTGACGCAAATACCGGCATAGGAAGATTGTTTTGACCGCGCGGCCGAGTTCACTCAGCGCCTTGTAGGTCGGGTGCATCACTTCGGCTCTGGCAAACCGGAGCAGGATCGCTTCCGGATCGGCGGTGCGCGATTGCATGGCAGCGGCATATTTGACCATTTCGTCATATTGTTGCTCGATCTCGTCCCAGTCGATCGGGCTGGAGAGGATCGGCAGTAAATTGGAAAGCCGCGTGCGCATGCCGGCTTGGGGAAGGGCCAGTTTCTGGCGTGCCACTGCTTTCAGCCGCGGGGCAAGCTCAAATCCAAGGAGTCGGCAGAACGCAAAGCCGACTGCGCTCTGGCCGTGGCTATCGACGTACTGGCGCTGGATTTCCATGTCGGTGCAATGGCGTAGCACGCCTTCGATCATGGAGGCGACCTCCGAGGAAGAGCACCGCTTGAGCTGGGAATAAACGCAGGTCGCGCGCTTCTCCACATGCCAGTAGATCATGACGCCACGGCCGCCATAGCGGGCGTGCCATTCCGTCATCAGGTTGCGGTCCCACGCGCCGAACTTCGTTGAATCGGACGCGCATGCCGTGCCCGCATCTCCCCATACTGCGGCATTGCGGATTGCCAGTGTCGCGTTTGCTACCCGCGCGCACGCCTCCCTCAGCGCTGGCGCGTGGATGAAACGGCGATGGACATGCAGCAATTCCTCGTAACTGACATCGGGTGTTGCGCCAGCGACCCGCTTGAGCCCGGCGTTCGTGCCCAAGCCATAGAGACACAGCAAAAGACGCTGAGCCAAGGCTGCTTTCGACAGGGTAACCCGCGAGGCCGACGTTTCGAAAGCATCCATCAATCCCGTGTCCAGAGCAGCCTCTTTCAACACGTCCAGCAGTCCGGTCATCGGCCAGCGCTGACCGATCTCGCTTTTGATCGAAGCGAGACCCTTCGGTTCGGGCAAGGGCTTGAACGGTGTAATCGATATCCGGTTGTCGCCGCGCCACAGGAGCCGGACCTTGTCGTTTTGTGGAATATTGGCATTGAGGAGCAACAGTTCCCGTTCAAGCTCCTCCCGGATCGAGGCGCAAAACGCCTGCGCATCTGGCGTCAGGCTGAGGCCGGAATAGTACGCATCTCGCCTGATCTCGAAGTCCTTGGGAAGATCGTCATCGGGATTGCGATAGCGATCCGCCCCGACCACCCAGATTTCTTTGGAGCGGATGCGGTCGCGCAGTTGCGTCAGGACGCAAAGCTCATAGCTGATCCGGTTTACCCGCCCATCGTCATCAATGACGGAACTGCGCCATCGCGCTGGAATCACCTCATCGATCGGAACATCCTGCAATGGCACGAAGCGGCATCCGCCATCCACCTTGCTCCTGATCCAGTCGAGGGCCGCCAGGACCGGCCGCCACACCGCGTTGTTCGACCGGAACTCAAGTACGGAAAGCAGGCTTGGCAGCATGCGCCGGTAATGATTGGCCCAGGAACCACGCATCACCTTGTAGATGCGCCGGTCCAGAGCGCCCTTCGCATGGCTCTCCTTGACGATCGCCGCCAGCTTGGCCTTACCGGCGATCGGGAAAATGACATCGCAGATGCGCCCCGATGGTTCATTGATCGAGGCGCTGGCGATCTCGACCAGCAGGCGCTCCTTTCCATAGACCCGCTCGATGTCTTTCGCGATATCGCCCACCACCTTGCGTTTCGAGCGCGTTCCGATCTTGTGAACGGTTTCGATCAGCAGGTCGATCATCGCGTCAGTGAGTTGCGCCTCCCGCGACATTAGATAAATCGCATAAAGGCCGAGCTGTCGCGCCGGCGCATGCCGGCGCATCTCCGAGGCCTTTTCACCGGCAACGCGGCGAACAATCTGATCGACCCATGGCTTGCCCGTAGCCGTCAGGAGATCATGGGGAAGATCAAGTCTCTGGATAAAGGCGAGTTTCTCGGTCACGTCGAGAATGTTGTCGAGCGTTGCCTGTCCGGCGTCACCCTTCATCCTGTTGAATCCGGTCGAGCTGTCCGGATCGGCAAGCGAGGCTTCCAATAACGCCACCGCATCTGACGAAAGCCGATCACTGGCTCCGATCAGCCAGGTGTCCAGATAATCTTGCCGTTGTGAGCGAACGACACGTTCAAGCTCCTTGCGCGACGGCCCATAAATACGCCGGTCCCGGCACCACAGGAAAACATGCTCAAGCATGGCATTGATCGACTGGCCGCCCGGGCACAGCTCGCCAGCAATCCATTCCGTCAATTGCGCGCGATCCACCCGCTTCATGCGGTGATATCCAAGATGGATCAGGATCTCCGCACAATGCCGTCGTGCTGTCCGACTGGAAAAGTCATAACCGGCTATCTCGCCAGCCTCGACACCGAGTTGCTCGGCCAGATACGAGAGGCCATCGGTAGGGATTGAGCCGGGATCGATCGCGAAAAACCCCAGGGAAGCGAAGAATTTCAGCTGTGCGGCGAGGCCAAGGCGCGTCAGGGCCGGCTTCGAATTTACAAAATCAATATCGGCAAAGCTCAGGCTCCATCGTCCGATCAAATCCCCGCCCGGAATACTCCGATCCATCAACCCACTCCCTATGATGGAGCGAACTGTCCTCTTCTATGATTTCCATCGTCAATACCGAATGCCACGTTCCCAAAACGTTCTCCGACTTGGCCAAAATCGCAGCTTGGGGCCGACTGGGCC
>NZ_ATDP01000031.1 GCF_000445105.1 Sphingobium lactosutens DS20
CGGCCGGCCTTGGCGGCCGCCGCGGTGGCGGCAACGGAGGCTCGGGTGGGCGCGGGCTGCCGGGGCTCGGAATCAATGTGTCCAAGTCGGGTAGCCAGATGGACACCATGAATTGGACGACGGACGATTCTCGGAGCAGTGAGAGCGGCAACACCTCGTCAAGCGGGGTTCGTGACGAGCATGCGAACGGTAGCGGCGCTTCGACGTCGGAAGGCACCTATGCTCGGAGCGGTGTCTTCGCCCGTGGCTCAAGGACGGATTCGTCGTCGGTCAGCACCGAAGATTCCCTGGCTCTGGCGAAATCCTATTCGGAAACCGCGCGACGGCTCGATGAGCTGTCGCAGCAGCTCTCGCGCGACGCGAGCTATGCGGAGACGCATGGAATGCAATTGAGCGAGAACCTGAGTCAGGATCTCGCCCAATGGTATCGCCACCAGCAGGTCGCAAATCCGGGGCTCGACGCGCCGGAGCTCTGGGCGACCGACTTGACCGATCAGCAGCGAGCGGTTCGGCAGGAGATGATCACGCGCTGGATGGACGAAAAGCAGGCGTCGATCCGGTCCGAGATCGAGGGCAGGCTCCATGCGCCCGATCTCGTCGATGTGCACCATCCCTCCGTCGATAGCGCTGCCGACGTTCGGGCGGCCTACCAGCCTCGCGGGCTAGCCGGAGTGCCGGCCGGTCCCGGAGGCGGCCAGTCATCGACGGCAGCGGACATAATCGAAGAGGGCAGGGCGGATATCGACCTGACGCGTGAGGCTGCCCAATCCATGCGCGGTCAACGCATCCAAGGCGCGGTCGATGTTCAAAGCGAGGTAAACCGGGGCAGGGACCATGGCTTCTTCCATGATCCCAAGCTGCGAGAATGAGGAGCTTTAGACGAACAGGACGAAATAGCCGACGCAGCCAGCCATGAGCAGATAGGCCAATGCATAGCCGATGCGACCGCCGAGCGTAGGATTGCCATCGTGATCGACAGCCGTCCCTATTTCGCAATATTCCTCGTCAACATGCGTGCAGACCGGCGTGCCCGAAGCCTTGGTCCTATTATAGGTTTCGATGTCGAATTTCACGGTTCGCATGGTGAACTCCCAGGAAGTTCACTAGCATGTTCAATCTTTGTTCACAAGGGGCGGCACTGTCCGAACGGCCATACGGCGCGCCGCTTTGCCCGATTAGGAATGGTCAAACGCAAGGTTGCGCGGAGGGGGTTCGAGATGAAATGGATGGCAGTTGTCATTGCCGGTAGCGCCCTCCTGGCCCAAGGTGGCCTTGCGACGGCAAAGGAGAGTGCGCTGCCACCACGGGAGTGCGCCGCCAAGGCACAGGCGGCGGCGATGAAACTCC
The DNA here is from genome assembly GCF_000445105.1 of Sphingobium lactosutens DS20. Taxonomy (GTDB): domain Bacteria; phylum Pseudomonadota; class Alphaproteobacteria; order Sphingomonadales; family Sphingomonadaceae; genus Sphingobium; species Sphingobium lactosutens. Next base: position 1,348 of record NZ_ATDP01000031.1, read on the forward strand.
GGGATATGGCCTCTGCGATCGAAGCGGAGGCTGCTTATGCCGAGCGGCACGGCGGGGCGTTTTCGCCCGAGCTCACCCAGGAATTCGTTCAATGGTATCGCGCGCAGAGCGCGAAAGCCGGAAGCGAATTGCCGGATCTGGGAAAGACGGATCTCACAGTTGATGAGGCTCGGGCGCGGCAAGCGGCGGTTGACCGCTTTCAGCGGGAGAGAAGCGACCGCCAAAATGCCATGGTTGCCGCGATCCATCGCGAGGCTGCGAGGGGATGTCCGGTGCTTGATCGCCCCGCGTCAAGATAGCAGGGATCGTGGACCAAGCGGCCGATCTCAGTGCTGCAGCTCGTGTTCAGGCCCCGCTTTGCGTCTTCGCAGGGTCAACCCAGGCGAGTGCCTCGGCGCGCTGATCGGGCTCGAACACGCGGTAGCTGATGAACGGGAGAATTGCGCTTTCAAGGCGGCTGGCCAAGCGAATCCAGGCCTGATCTGCAACGATGGCAACGCGTCCGAAGCGGTTGAGCTTCCCGAAGAGGGGCATTGCCCGGGCGGTGTAAGCGGGCAAGCCCGACAATTCGATGCCGTCGATCGTCCGCGTCTCAACGAACATATGCACCTTTTCGTGTCGCGCCATCGCGCTGTCCAATCGGGTCATGATCGCGTCAAGATCCGAGCCGGTGATCTTGCCTGAGACTGCGAGGGCGAGCACGTCGTCCGAACTGTCGATAAACTCGTGCATTCTGATCTCCTGCCAGCACCATCCTACGAAATTTCTCGACCGAAGCTACCCTGATTCCGGTCCGGTCAGAAATGGGAGATAGTCGATGTAGCAGGCCCGCTTGCATTCGAGAGATGTGCGAGCAAGGGCGGGAAGGCCATGCCCTCCCGCCCAGGAGGTCAGTAATCCATCGCCGGCATCGGCGCGGCCTTATCTTCCTTTGGAAGCTCGGCCACGAGCGCCTCGGTAGTGATGAGCAGCGAGGCGACCGAGGCGGCGTCCTGGAGGGCGGTACGCACGACCTTGGCCGGATCGATGACGCCCGACTTCACCAGGTCTTCATATTCGCCGGTGGCGGCGTTGAAGCCCCAGTTGTAGTCGCTGCTTTCCAGAAGCTTGCCCACGATGAAGGCGCCGTCCTCGCCCGCATTGTCGGCGATCTGCCGCGCCGGCGAGCGCAGAGCCCGCCTGACGATGTCGATGCCGGACTGCTGGTCGTCGTTGGCCGCCTTGAGACCGTCGAGTGCCTTCAGCGCGCGGAGCAGAGCGATGCCGCCGCCCGGCAGGATGCCTTCCTCGACCGCGGCGCGAGTGGCGTGGAGCGCGTCATCGACACGATCCTTCTTTTCCTTGACCTCGACTTCGGTCGCACCGCCGACGCGAATGACCGCGACGCCGCCTGCTAGCTTGGCTACGCGCTCCTGCAGCTTTTCGCGGTCATAGTCGCTGGTCGTGGTCTCGATCTGAGCACGGATCTGCGCGACCCGGGCATCGATGTCCGAGCGTGCGCCTGCGCCATCGACGACGGTGGTGTTGTCCTTGTCGATGATGATCTTCTTGGCGCGGCCGAGCATCCCCAGCGTTACGTTTTCCAGCTTCGTGCCGAGTTCCTCGCTGACCACATTGCCGGCGGTGAGGATTGCGATATCCTCGAGCATCGCTTTGCGGCGATCGCCGAAGCCAGGCGCCTTGACGGCCGCGACCTTGAGCCCACCGCGGAGCTTGTTGACGACGAGCGTGGCCAGCGCCTCGCCTTCGACGTCCTCGGCGATAATGAGAAGCGGCCGGCCCGACTGAACCACCTGCTCCAGCAGCGGAATGAGGGCCTGCAGGTTGGACAGCTTCTTCTCGTGGATGAGAATATAGGGGTCCTCGAGCTCGACCTTGAGCTTCTCGGCGTTGGTCACGAAATAGGGCGAGAGATAGCCGCGATCGAACTGCATGCCCTCGACCGTTTCGAGCTCGGTCGCGAGGCTCTTCGCCTCCTCGACTGTGATGACGCCCTCATTGCCGACCTTCTCCATGGCTTCAGCGAGAATGCGGCCGACTTCAGCATCGCCATTGGCCGATATGGTGGCGACCTGGGCGATCTCGCTGTTGGCGCTGACCTTCTTGGCATGCGCAGCGAGATCCTGGACCACGGCGCCGACCGCCAGATCGATGCCGCGCTTCAGGTCCATCGGGTTCATGCCGGCGGCCACCGCCTTCGAGCCCTCGCGCACGATCGACTGGGCGAGCACAGTGGCCGTGGTGGTTCCGTCACCCGCCTTGTCGTTCTGCTTCGAGGCCACTTCGCGCAGCATCTGCGCGCCCATGTTCTCGAACTTGTCCTTGAGCTCGATCTCCTTGGCGACGGTGACGCCGTCCTTGGTAATGCGCGGAGCGCCGAAGCTCTTCTCGATCACGACATTGCGGCCCTTGGGACCGAGCGTGACCTTTACTGCATTCGCAAGCGTATCCACGCCGCGCAGCATGCGATCACGCGCGTCCGACGCAAATTTCACTTCCTTGGCAGCCATCTTGGCTTAACTCCTTTCCTTGTTCCTTCCTGAATGCTTGAGGAATGGCGGTCCTGCTAGGCCGCCTGCTTGAGCGGGACGACATTGTCGATCACGCCGAGGATGTCGCTTTCCTTCATGATGAGCAGGTCCTCGCCGTCGATCTTGACCTCGGTCCCCGACCATTTGCCGAAAAGGACCCGGTCGCCGGCTTTCACGGCGAGTTCGATGAGATTGCCGTTGTCATCGCGCGCGCCGAGACCGACGGCGACGACTTCGCCTTCCTGCGGCTTTTCCTTGGCGGTGTCGGGGATGATGATGCCGCCCGAGGTTTTTTCCTCGGCTTCAATGCGGCGGACGACCACACGGTCGTGCAAGGGGCGGAAATGCATGCATAACCTCCGGATGCAAAACAATATGTGATGGCCCTCTCGTTCATCTGAACGACAGGCTTTCCGAAGCTAGGAAAGGAGATTTTTCCGTTCAAGGGGTGCAACGAAAAATATTGGCACTCTGCGCGAGTGAGTGCCAATTGCCCTGATTTCAGTGCCTTGGTCATCGCGAATGCCCTCTTGACGCGACTCACGCGCGCACCAAGATTTGCAGCGGTGGACGTGGCGCCACGAACAACAATGGAGCGACGAGAAGGAAAGGAGGCACAGCAATGTCGCAACCATTTTCCCGTTTTCTTCATCCCTTTGAAGTTGCCCGGCATCCGAGCCTGGAACCGGAAGTGAAGCGCGCAATTCTGGCGTCCTGGGCGTCCGACAGGTCCGCGGTCAGAAACCAGCCTGGCTTGCGCAAGCCCCCTGGAGCAAGGCGTCCCATCCCAGTCGACGAAATTCTTGCGGCGATGCACACGCTTGATCAGGGCCATGAGCGGCCGCAGCCGTCGCCGTGATCGACCGGGGATTTATTGCGCAGCTGCGCGGCTATGGCCTGACGACTGCGGAAATCCACTATTATCGTCCGGACGCGCCTTCGCTTCTCCAGCTATTCGTCTGGCAGGAATATGATCTCGCTCCAGACTTTCCCGTGCTGTTCGATTTTCTCGACCACTGGCGTCGCGAGATCGAGGCGGCGCTCCATTCTGTGCGCATAGCCCATGAAGGGCTGATACGCCCTACGGAATGGAACGCCGTCGACGGCGTGATTTCGATTCAGTGAATCAAGGGGTGTTCAAGCGGATGCGACGCGGCCGCAAGGATGGTGCGCGCGTGCGCCTGCGACGCGGCCGCAAGGATGGTGCGCGCGTGCGCCTGCCGTTCGACGATATCATGGAGTTCGCGATCGCGTTGCTATCCATCAGTCCGCAGGAGCTCGAGGCGCTGCGCTGGACTTTTGCCGATCGTAAGCGGCTGCTCGATCATCTGCTTGCATCGGGCCGAGCCGCACAGGGTGTCGATCCCGAACGGTTGGGCATGCTACCGATCGAGATTAGCATTCCCAGAGACGATCTGACGAAGATGCAGCAATTCGCCGTTCGCGAACTTCCAAAGGCCGCGAGCAAAGCAGCAGTGATCGACCGTGTTCTCACCGCCCTCGACCTGGCAGCGCACCGCCAGGACCGTGAAGCCAGGTGACGGTCTGGTAACCAGACCCGTTTCCGCCCGCTAATCGAGAAATTGGCTCATGGTGCTTCCTGAAATTCCGGGGCAGGAGCTTCGGAGCGCCGGTGGCCGGGAGCAGAGCGCCCCCGGCCTATCTCATGACGCCGCACCGCCATTGATCGGAATTCGGCGCACACTCTCGTCGGGCTTATCGGAGCGTGGCACTGTCACAGTCAGGACGCCGTTCTTGAACGTTGCGCTCGCCCTGTCGTGTTCGACACCGTTCGGAAGGCTGATCCGACGTTCGAAGCGGCCATAGCTTCGTTCAGAATAGCCGCGGTCCTTGTCCTCGACCTCGGCCTTCTTCTCGCCGCGAAGAGTGAGCGCGCCGTCCTCGACCAGCACCTCCACATTCTTCTCATCCAGGCCGGGAAGTTCGGCCGTTACACGGATTTCCTTGTCCGTCTCGCCGAGCTCTAGGTGAGGCCAGCCGGCGCGCCGATCAAACCCGGCAAAGGCGGGCATGTTGAAGCCACGCAAGACGTCGTCGAAGAGACGGTTCACCTCGCGGTGAAGCGATTGCAGCGGATGAGTGTCCCGGTCCTGTTCGGCGCTGACCGAGACAGGCAGCCGGTTTTCCTGCCGGCTCCAGGGAATGAGATCACGAAAAGCCATGATAAGCATCTCCTTTCTGGCTGGATCCTGTCGATACCTGCCGGCACCTGCCGGCCGCCGCTGGCGGGAGGGACGAAAGCGGCGCCGGCAGGCCGGCGGCGGGATCAGGCAACTTCGCTCGCCTTCTCCTTCGCCTCGCCGATTTGGCGACCGTCCGGGGCTCCGCCGCCGATTTCGATTCGGCGCGGCTTCATTGCTTCAGGAACGACACGCCGGAGTTCGATCGAGAGCAGTCCATGTTCGAAGCTCGCCGCTCCGACCTCGATGAAGTCGGCAAGCTGGAAGCGTCGCTCGAACGATCGAGACGCGATGCCTCGGTGGAGATACTCTCCCTTGTCCGCATCATCGGCGCGCTTGCCGGTCACGGTGAGCTGGTTCTGCTGCGCCACGATCTCGATGTCGTCGGGTCTGAACCCTGCGATCGCCAAGGTGATGCGGAAGCTGTCATCGCCAAGCTTCACAATATCGAAGAGCGGATAGCCGTCGTCCTCGCGTGCTCCCGCCTCAAGCAGGTTGAAAAGACGGTCAAAGCCGACCGTTGATCGCCTGTACGGCGTAAAGTCGAAGTTGGTTCTCATTTCCAAATCCTCCAACGAAGCAATTTGGGCATGAGAAGCGTCGGTATGCGAGAGCCGACGCCCTCTATGTCCATCCGGACCCGGATGGCGTCCGGTATTGCAGAGCTAGTGAGGCCAAAGTTCGATTCAAGAGCCTGATCGCACGTTGGCGGTACCTCTGATCGAACCGCGCTGGCTTCCACGAAAAAGCGGATATTGAACCCGCTGCAGGCGGAGACGGAACCGCATCGCGATGGGGTAGCGAGGATAGTGACGCGAGCCTGCCTCTCGCGATGGGCCTGGTTATGCAATTGCGGGGATTGTTCGACCGTCAGCTATTACCGTTTGCGCGAGCCAAGCGATGAAGCTGCCGTCCCTCCAGTTCCGGTGCGTTACCACGAACCCGGGAGATGTACGCTCGGCCTGGCACCGCGTGGCCTCACGCGTCGCATCGATCGCCAGCCGCATGCGCCGGCCACCTACCGCGTTCGAGATGACCAATTCAATCAGGGTTCGTTCGTCGTCTGCACCCGGTCGGACGCGGTGGATCGCACATTCGACGCCGTGGGCATCCAGCGCCGCTTGAAGATGCTCGAGAGCGCGGAGCACATCCCGATCGAGTTCCGAACGAACGAGGATGAACCGTCGAGCATGGAAGATCGGGGCTGCGTACGCTTCGATCGCTGCGGCGCGACCGTCCGGCTCGCCTTCGAAGGCAACGAGCGCGAGGTAAGGACCCTCGATGTCGCTTTCGGTGCCGATCGTTCCTGTCACACGCAGCGGCGACATATTGGGGCCATAGAGCAATGGCGGCCGGACATCGGTGGCATAGAGGACGGCGAAACCGTGTATGGAATGCCCGTTGCGTGCGGTGCGCAGAAGGGAGGCGGCGGCCTCGCCATTATGTAGAGCGACCGGGTGCGTCCAGAAGTGTTCGGCAAGGCCCACGCCGGGAGCCACTTCGAAGCCGGCAGCGGCCGTCTTCAACGCTCCGAACAGGTCAACGATAGAGGGCTGATCGGGTGCGCGGGCGGGGGCTGGAATTTCATTGCAGCCCGCAGCGTCGATGAGTTCCTCCAGCAGGTTCGCCATGGAGTGGCGCGAGGATGCGGCCGCATGCCCGGGCAGCGGCGGCAGGTCGAGATCCGTTGTGAGCCGGAACAATGGGCGAGCGACCGGCGCGGCTATGGAGGCAGCGGAGGAGCGAAACTGGTCCAGATCCATCGCCACGCTCTAGCACAGCTTCATCCGCGCGTGAGAGAGGGAAGCGCCGAACAATGACAACTACGTCACTTTACCTTGCCCAGCGGTAAAGTGACACTGGTGGCAAAATCGCCAAATGACCGTCTTTGTGAGTAATTGGGGGATTCACATGAGTCTAACTTTGTGCTTGATTCGTTCCATGTTTCAGCAGGACCTTTTCGCACCTCCGCCCGCCCGCCGGACAATCGGAATACCCGATATCGTCCGCACGATCGCCGAACATTCAGCGCGTCCGCGCTACACCTTCATGGTGCTCGACCTTATTTCGCGGGTCGCCCGGGCGAATGGGCAGGCCGGG
>NZ_ATDP01000032.1 GCF_000445105.1 Sphingobium lactosutens DS20
GAAGGGCGAGCTGCCGGCCGACACGGCTGAAGCTGAACGGATCGTGGAAGCGCAAGTCAGCGAGCGCATTCGGGATACGGGCATGACGGCGATCAGCCGGGCCGTGTCCGAGCTGGTGCGGGCGGGTCTTATCGAACGCCACTATCAGGGTTTCCTGGTGGATCATGAGAACCGCGGGGCGCAGCGACATGCGGTCTATACGATAACGCCCGCCGTCCGGGCCGCGCTGCATCCCAACGTCGCCACGAGTGAGCATCAGCGAGACTTCTACATTCGCGGAATGCACGGCCAGCCTCGCGCGGCGGTGTCATGATAGCGCTGGAGGTTTGCCGCTCAAGCGTGACCAGAAGTCGACGTCAGTTTTTCCAGTTTGGCGAGGAAAAAGCGCTCACTCCACAGATCAAGCGACCTGAGTTCGGCCGGCCGCAGGAAACGCCGCACGTCGTCAGCGGCGGCCTTCCAGTCGATCTTCGCAATCGTGCTGCCCAGCGCTTCGTTCAGCCAGGGCATGTCGACGGCGATGTGATTATCTCCCGCCCAGGGACCGGCCTGGATGAGGGCATTGCGCAGGAGGGCCAGATTGAGCGTTACTCCCTTGGCGACATACCAGGAGAAATCGAACCAGTCCCGACCCTTGAGGAAACCCCGGCATAGCAAGGCATGAATCTTGAGAGCGAAATTGGACGGCAGATCCTGGTGCCGAACTTCGTGGTCCGCTGGAAAATCGAGATAGCTGGACGCCTCGCCCGAACCCGCAGGTGGGTTGACGTCGATCTCTAGCTTGATCCGGATCGTCTTTGGCTTACCAGCGCCCGCAAAAGACAGGTCGAGTTGGCTCGCGATGGAATCGTTCTTGATCAGCGCCTGGCGGATAGCCGTGTCCATCTTCGCCCTGGGCAGAGCATCGAGCTTCAGCCCGAACTGGCCGAACACCTCGATCAGGGTCTTGAGATAAGGCGTCCAGTCGAAGTCTGGGTCGGCCTGGCGCAGCAGGAAGTCGAGATCTTCCGAGAAGCGCGGTAGGCTGTTCAGGATGCGCAGGGACGTGCCGCCCTGGAATAGCGCGACGTCGAAGAAGTCGCCGCGCCAAAGGGCATAGAGCGCGATTTCCTGGAGGATTTCCTTGACCGCATTCTCTTCCTCTAGCGCATTGGCGGGATCGTAGCGGCGCAGTTTCTCCTGGATGATGTCAATCATGTGCTGAGCGGACCTTCCTGGCCATGACAGTGCTTTCGAGCGCGGCGAGGAAGCTGTTCACGGCCTTGTGCTTGTAGACCGGTTTCAGCTTGGCGAAATCCTTCCGTCGGAGCCCGAGGAGCATGTCCTCGTCGATCCGCATGCCATGGGTCAGCCACTCGATGCCCGCCCACTGCTGCTTGCGCAGGGCAACGAGGTCCAACAAGGCCCGCAGCGGCTGTGCGACGAAGGCGATGAGCTTGCCCATCTGCACGCGATCGACGCCGGCCAGGAACTGATAATCCGCGATAGCGAGCGGATGAAAGCTGAACGTGCCGAAGTCTGTCGTTTCAAAGCGGAGCGTTTTGCGGCCAGGCGTCACTCCCGCGGTCACAAAGACCGCTTCGGGGATCCAGCCATGATGGGCGAGCGCGCTTTCGAAAGAGACATAGCTACCCGGCATCAGACCTTGCGCAATGGCGAAGGGATGGATGGTTTCGGCCCGATAGCGCTTAGCCAGCAGGTAGGTGCCGCGCTTCACGCGGAGCAGGGAACCATCCTTGAGCGCCCGATTGACCAGGCCGTAGCGCCGGGCGTCTCCGCCGCCCAGCAGATTGCCGAGCTGGCGTTCGCTGAGGATATGATCGGCCAGACCCGCTGCCGTGATCTGTTGCGCCAGGGAGGACATGAAATTCCCGATACTTCCAATGTATGAAAGTTTCCAGAATTTTCTGACGAAGGGCGGGAAGCAGCGGAGGCACCCAGCATTGCTTAGTCTGCCCTTGATCCTGTCCAGAATATCAAACAGGAGGTTATCGCCATGAGCAAGCCTGTTACGCTCAATGTTCGGATCAGGGGCGCACTAGGCGATTTCGTCATGGCACATGTCGGCGCCGAAGGCTCCTACGAAAATGTCAGCGAATATGTCCGCGACCTCATCCGCCGGGACAAGGAACGGCTCAAGCCGAGCAGTTTGGTCGCCTCAAGGCAGAGCTTACGCAGGCATTCAATGCGCCGGAGGGCGGCTGGGCGAAATTTATGCCTGTACGCGACCGCTGGGGCGAGGCCCAAGGCGGATGCCTACATTCGCGGCCTCTTCGACTGCTTCGATCGGATCGCTAGGCGCGAAACGCGATGGCGCGCCATTCCGGCAGAATTCGGGGTCGAGGGCTTTTTCGGCCGCCATGAGCATCACTATGTCTTTTGGCGTTTCTGTCGGATGGATCCGTCGGGCATCGTGACCGTCCTGCACGCGCGTCGATATCGCGCTCTGATCAGCATTATCGGAAAAGCTTGTAAAACAGCCCCAAAAACCGCCCTCCCCGCGCGATCTGTCACTTACCATAATTGATCGTTATGGTAAGAACAAGTGCGCGGAAACAGCAGGGAAGGGCCAAAATGACGATCGCGAAAATGGCAGCGAAATCACGCGGCACAAATGTGCCGCGCCTTGTGCCGCATGAGCACAATGCCCGGCGCAAGGGCGCGTAGCAACGATGGCCGAAAAACC
>NZ_ATDP01000033.1 GCF_000445105.1 Sphingobium lactosutens DS20
CCGCCAGCCGTTCCGACGCCGAAATCGTGGTGGTCCGGACCAACGATGCCGCGCTGCCGACGCGATCGCCAAACGCGGATCCCGAGACCGTCGACATGCGGCTGCTGCGCACGATCGCCAGCATCGTTCCAGCGGATCTGCCGCCGATCAGCCAACTCGGACTCGAGACGACGCTGGCGGCCATGGCCGACGCGACAAAGGCGGCGATCGCCGCCGATCTCGACTGCTGGAGCGGCTGGTGCGGTGAGGAAGGCCGCTCACCGCTGCCCGCCGATCCCGAAGATCTGGTTCGCTATGTGAATGCGCTCGATGGCAGGGGCAAGAAGCCCGCGACGCTCGCGCGCCGGATCGCTAGCCTCGGCACGGTCCACCGCATGATGGGATTGGCGGGCGAAGCCGCGCCTACCGACGCACCGATGGTGCGCGCGGCGCTCAAGGCCGTCCGCAGGCGCAGAGGAGCCTTGCAGCGCCAGGCAGCGCCATTGCGGCTCGGCAAGGCACTGGACAGCCATGTCACCAAGGGATTCACCCTCGCTGCGCTTCTCGATGCCTGCGGCGGCGACCTGCAGGGGCTGCGCGACGCTGCCCTGCTATCGCTCGGATATGACGCGGGGCTGCGCGTAAGCGAACTCACGGTGGTCGAAGCTGTGCATATCGATCCCCAGCAGGATGGTTCGGCGACGCTGTTCATCCCCTTCTCCAAGACCGACCAGGAAGGCGAAGGCGCCTGGGCATGGCTGTCGGCCGAGACCATGCGGCGGGTCGGCGCCTGGCTGGAAGCGAGCGGTATCGAGGAAGGCCCCCTGTTCCGCAGGGTCGGAGTCGATCGGCGGCGCGTACGCGCCAGCGATTCTGAAACGGCGCTCGCCCGAACGACCTATTCCATCGGAACGGCGCCGCTGACACGCCAGGGCGTCAACGGCATCTACCGACGCGTCGCGCTTGCAGCATTCGAACTGGGATTGGTGAGTCTCCCCGCCAGCGAGTTGACCGCCGCGGTGCAGGCATTGTCCACTCACTCCCTTCGCGTCGGCCTGACCCAGGACCTTTTTGCTGCCGGAGAGGACGGCGCGGGAATAGCCCAGGCGCTGCGCTGGAGCTCGCCCGCTACGGCATTACGCTATGGCCGCAAGCTCGCGGTTCGCAGCAATGTCGCCGCCCGGGTCCTATCGCGCGTGCGCCGCTGACCACACTTACGCGTCCGGAATCACAGAGCTTCGGGGCGCGACAACATCATACGCGTTTTGAGATTGCCATCGGGCCTCCGATGAAGGTCAATGATGTGGCCGGCCCGAGGTGCAAAGATCATGAGTTCAGCGGCTGTCTCGTAGGATGTATTCGACCCGAAATAGCGCACCGGTCCGTGCCACTTCTGACCTTCGATGAGCCGGAGCCGGAATGTGCCCTGCGGCACCGGCACGCGAATCCGGTCATTTTTCGAGACATAGATCGAAATGGCGTGTCGGCCGGTGGTCGGGTCGATGAGCTGCACGACGGCATTGCTGTCCGCCGTCTCGACGGTGAGGAAGCTGCTAACGGGTTCGTGCATCGCCCAACTCGCCACAGTTACCGACCCTGATTCCGGAAATGGCATCGCCGCCTCGCGATCCGGCAGCCAGCCCGCCCGTTGAGCTTCGCCGTAGAGGGGGATCAGAATGAGGAGGAGGCTCAGGGCAAAGGGAATATATCGAACAGGGCTGGAACGCCTGGAGCCCCGCCAGCGTCCGCGTTGATAGTCGAAGCTTCGAATGGCCGGGTCGAACCAGGCGCCCTCCACGCGCCCGGCTCGGTCATTCCAGCGCGTGCTTCCGCTCCGCGCGCGCTGCCGCTCGCGCATATAGTCTCGATCGTCGATGCCCATGCGCGGTTATCCTCCGATTGCCCGAGGGGGCGCGTCGCCGCGGCGCTGAGTGAATTCCATGACCGCCTCCTTCAGCCCCACCCATCCCGCCGGCCTTCGCCATTGTCGCGCAGGTTGCGCCCGTCGAGCGCCGATCGGCGGATGCTGAGCTCCACTTCCCCGCCTTTGCGGGTGATCTGCACATCGCGCGGATCGAGATTGTTGCGCCTGGCATAATCGTCAGCCGCCTTCTCGCTGCCGAACTTGCCGGCCTGCTCAAATTCCCATGCCATCGTTTCGTCTCCTTCCTTTCGCCCCCGGCGCCGCGCCGGCGGCTTCATGCTACAAATCGAGGCCGAGGCTGCGCTCGGGCAGCGGCGGCAATTGTTCCGCCCGGTCGGGCTTCGGTTCGGGCTTCGCTGCCT
>NZ_ATDP01000034.1 GCF_000445105.1 Sphingobium lactosutens DS20
GGCCCAGTCGGCCCGAAGCTGCGATTTTGGCCAGGTTGAAGAACGAACACTGAACGCTTGATTGATTCTACCAGGACCGTTGCTGACCACCGACCTCGTAGATATCGGCTTCCATGGAGCAATTGTAGCTCTCTGCGATGTTGAACATCTCGGAGAGGAGGCTTTGGATTTCCTCATCAAGGGAAATGCCATCCGGATCGGGGTCATAGGCGACGGTCAGTTTGTAATCACAATTGCCGTTTTTTACCATGGCGTAGTCGCGTTCCAGCATCGCCTCAATCCGCTCCCGAGCGGGTTTTCTACCTCTTCCACGCTTGTTGAAGTTCTCGATAATCAGATGCAGGGCGATGCTGGCAGTGGGCGGCTTTTCCGGCAGTTTGGTCTGTGACGGAATAATGTCGAGCGCCCGATAGACGGTCATTCGTGAGACCTTCAGGTCGCGGGCAACGCGGGCCTTGCTGGCGCCGGCGGCAAGGCGACGGCGGATTTCATCGTCATCGACGTTCTTCTTCCGGCCTTTGTAAACGCCTTCGGCGCGCGCCGCTTCGATCCCGGCGCGCTGACGATCCTTGATGAACTTCAGCTCCATATCGGCGACCATGCCGAGTATGGTGATGACCATTCGCCCCATGTCGCCCGCCGTCGTCACCTCTGGCTCAAGGATGCGCAGCGAAGCTCCCTTTTCATCAAGCTCATGCACCAGGTTCAGGACATCGCGCGTGGAGCGGCCGAGCCGGTCGAGCCGCAGCACGACCAGCTCGTCGCCGGTGTGCATAAACTGCATGATCGTTTCCAGTTCCGTGCGCCCGCTCCGCGAGGCCCCCGATCCGGTCTCGGAACGGATAATTTCGCAACCTGCATTCTTGAGGCGGCCAATCTGGATATCCAGATCCTGGTCCGTGGTGCTGACGCGGGCATATCCGATACGAGCCAAGTGCAAAATCCGTCACATTAGGGTGGCTCTTGCAGTGTATCGTCACATTGAGCGCAAACCCACCCTTTTGTGACAGACGAATGGTGTCACTCGGCCCTATCACTCTGGGGTGTACCCAAATGTTATAGGCCGATCAGCCGCCTCACGCTGCAAGCCGTCCAAAATCAATCCGGTCGTTCAGGTCGAGGTCGAAGCGGCCATAAGGGTTCACATGACTGTAGATCAACGGCGTGAGACCACGATAATCTTCCGGCGTCATCCGCCCCGCCCACTTCGGCTCAACCAGTACGGTCTGAAGCATGCGGGTGTTCACATACACCAGCGACGCTTGCAGGAGGTGTAGCGCCAGAACGGAGATTTCCTGCTCATGGATGCGGTTGGTGGCGATCTCGCCGCCCTTGCCGAAGAACACGAAACCATTAGCGCCGTTCCAGTTCTCAACCACATTCAGCCCTTCGTGGATCTCGCGGCGGAATGCCTCCTGACGCAAATACCGGCATAGGAAGATTGTTTTGACCGCGCGGCCGAGTTCACTCAGCGCCTTGTAGGTCGGGTGCATCACTTCGGCTCTGGCAAACCGGAGCAGGATCGCTTCCGGATCGGCGGTGCGCGATTGCATGGCAGCGGCATATTTGACCATTTCGTCATATTGTTGCTCGATCTCGTCCCAGTCGATCGGGCTGGAGAGGATCGGCAGTAAATTGGAAAGCCGCGTGCGCATGCCGGCTTGGGGAAGGGCCAGTTTCTGGCGTGCCACTGCTTTCAGCCGCGGGGCAAGCTCAAATCCAAGGAGTCGGCAGAACGCAAAGCCGACTGCGCTCTGGCCGTGGCTATCGACGTACTGGCGCTGGATTTCCATGTCGGTGCAATGGCGTAGCACGCCTTCGATCATGGAGGCGACCTCCGAGGAAGAGCACCGCTTGAGCTGGGAATAAACGCAGGTCGCGCGCTTCTCCACATGCCAGTAGATCATGACGCCACGGCCGCCATAGCGGGCGTGCCATTCCGTCATCAGGTTGCGGTCCCACGCGCCGAACTTCGTTGAATCGGACGCGCATGCCGTGCCCGCATCTCCCCATACTGCGGCATTGCGGATTGCCAGTGTCGCGTTTGCTACCCGCGCGCACGCCTCCCTCAGCGCTGGCGCGTGGATGAAACGGCGATGGACATGCAGCAATTCCTCGTAACTGACATCGGGTGTTGCGCCAGCGACCCGCTTGAGCCCGGCGTTCGTGCCCAAGCCATAGAGACACAGCAAAAGACGCTGAGCCAAGGCTGCTTTCGACAGGGTAACCCGCGAGGCCGACGTTTCGAAAGCATCCATCAATCCCGTGTCCAGAGCAGCCTCTTTCAACACGTCCAGCAGTCCGGTCATCGGCCAGCGCTGACCGATCTCGCTTTTGATCGAAGCGAGACCCTTCGGTTCGGGCAAGGGCTTGAACGGTGTAATCGATATCCGGTTGTCGCCGCGCCACAGGAGCCGGACCTTGTCGTTTTGTGGAATATTGGCATTGAGGAGCAACAGTTCCCGTTCAAGCTCCTCCCGGATCGAGGCGCAAAACGCCTGCGCATCTGGCGTCAGGCTGAGGCCGGAATAGTACGCATCTCGCCTGATCTCGAAGTCCTTGGGAAGATCGTCATCGGGATTGCGATAGCGATCCGCCCCGACCACCCAGATTTCTTTGGAGCGGATGCGGTCGCGCAGTTGCGTCAGGACGCAAAGCTCATAGCTGATCCGGTTTACCCGCCCATCGTCATCAATGACGGAACTGCGCCATCGCGCTGGAATCACCTCATCGATCGGAACATCCTGCAATGGCACGAAGCGGCATCCGCCATCCACCTTGCTCCTGATCCAGTCGAGGGCCGCCAGGACCGGCCGCCACACCGCGTTGTTCGACCGGAACTCAAGTACGGAAAGCAGGCTTGGCAGCATGCGCCGGTAATGATTGGCCCAGGAACCACGCATCACCTTGTAGATGCGCCGGTCCAGAGCGCCCTTCGCATGGCTCTCCTTGACGATCGCCGCCAGCTTGGCCTTACCGGCGATCGGGAAAATGACATCGCAGATGCGCCCCGATGGTTCATTGATCGAGGCGCTGGCGATCTCGACCAGCAGGCGCTCCTTTCCATAGACCCGCTCGATGTCTTTCGCGATATCGCCCACCACCTTGCGTTTCGAGCGCGTTCCGATCTTGTGAACGGTTTCGATCAGCAGGTCGATCATCGCGTCAGTGAGTTGCGCCTCCCGCGACATTAGATAAATCGCATAAAGGCCGAGCTGTCGCGCCGGCGCATGCCGGCGCATCTCCGAGGCCTTTTCACCGGCAACGCGGCGAACAATCTGATCGACCCATGGCTTGCCCGTAGCCGTCAGGAGATCATGGGGAAGATCAAGTCTCTGGATAAAGGCGAGTTTCTCGGTCACGTCGAGAATGTTGTCGAGCGTTGCCTGTCCGGCGTCACCCTTCATCCTGTTGAATCCGGTCGAGCTGTCCGGATCGGCAAGCGAGGCTTCCAATAACGCCACCGCATCTGACGAAAGCCGATCACTGGCTCCGATCAGCCAGGTGTCCAGATAATCTTGCCGTTGTGAGCGAACGACACGTTCAAGCTCCTTGCGCGACGGCCCATAAATACGCCGGTCCCGGCACCACAGGAAAACATGCTCAAGCATGGCATTGATCGACTGGCCGCCCGGGCACAGCTCGCCAGCAATCCATTCCGTCAATTGCGCGCGATCCACCCGCTTCATGCGGTGATATCCAAGATGGATCAGGATCTCCGCACAATGCCGTCGTGCTGTCCGACTGGAAAAGTCATAACCGGCTATCTCGCCAGCCTCGACACCGAGTTGCTCGGCCAGATACGAGAGGCCATCGGTAGGGATTGAGCCGGGATCGATCGCGAAAAACCCCAGGGAAGCGAAGAATTTCAGCTGTGCGGCGAGGCCAAGGCGCGTCAGGGCCGGCTTCGAATTTACAAAATCAATATCGGCAAAGCTCAGGCTCCATCGTCCGATCAAATCCCCGCCCGGAATACTCCGATCCATCAACCCACTCCCTATGATGGAGCGAACTGTCCTCTTCTATGATTTCCATCGTCAATACCGAATGCCACGTTCCCAAAACGTTCTCCGACTTGGCCAAAATCGCAGCTTGGGGCCGACTGGGCCTTTATGAGCGCACCAGCGTCATCATCACCACCAACCTCGCCTTCGGCGAGTGGCCTACCGTCTTCGGTGATCCCAAGATGACCACGGCGCTGCTCGACCGCGTCACCCACCACTGCGATATCATCGAGACGGGCAACGACAGCTGGCGCTTCAAAAACCGCAGCTGACCGCCACCTTCGGCCCCTTCAAAAATCTATCTTGCGCTGCGCGCGCCTCCGGTCGGGCTACGCCCGCCCTCCGCCGCACGCAGCGCAAGGCGACCTTCAACTAACCGGCATCATATCCGAAAAGGGGGTCCCTCTTCGACGCCGATAGGGGGTCCCTTTTGAACGCCGTTTGACACATGGGATCGTGCCGGCCCGACTTCCTGATCGAACTGCGCAGCCGGTCCACCGGCGAGTGCAAGCAGTTGATCGTCGAAGCCGTCGGCTCATCGGACGAGGCGCAGCTTGCCGCCAAGGCGGCTGCACGCCCGGCCCTGCTTCAGATCGCACCGGTCGCAACGCTGAAAGTAACCGACCTCGAACAGAACCGGTGGGGAAGCACGATCCGAAGCATGCTCGACCTCTAGGAACCGCAAATCCCACAAGCGCAGGCTGGCTGGCTGCCGCATTGGCCGAGGGGCTAGCGCAGCGGCTGACGACAGGCCCTACTTGTGGCAGATGACGCAGCCGCCCTCGGCTTCGTCAACACCATAGACGTCATCATCCGTCTCAGGCACGCGAGCCGACAGAGGATTACGCGGCCGCCGCGCCCGCAAGCGCTCTAAGCGCCTAGCGTAATCTGCCTGGATAGCCTCTACCCGCTCAGGTTGAACGAGCTCAGTGAGGCTTTCACCCTGGCTCCAGGTGAAGGGGCTTCCGTCCTTAAGCGCCGTTTTTTCGTACCGGACAGCCTCGGCGAACGCATCGGGATGTCTTTCCGCTAGTCGGACCCACTCAATCTTCTGCTGGAAAAAGCAAAACGTGCATCCCGATCTCGAGCGCCAATCATAGTAGCCAGGCTCTCCAACGTCAGCCTGGCGCAGCACGTCTATCACGCCGGCTTTGTCGATCCCCGCATCTCTCAAGGGGAGGTGGACACGCATATTCTCGTGCGTAGCCTGATAGCCCTCCCGCGTCGGCTCATCGGCGCGAATGGCCACGTAAGAGTGGATGATCGTTCCGGCTTCCAAATCCGGACGAATCCAATGTTCTAGCGGCCGCAGCTTGAGCTGGCGCGTGCACCACCGGGTTCGCGGCGAAGGCAGGAAGTTGCCATACTCGGCCAACCAGAAGTCGAAGTCGCGATCGGGGTTGAGGCGCCGGATCGGCTTGCCCAGGAAACCTTCAAGCCGATCGAGGAAGATATAGACCTCCGGCAGCTCCTTGCCCGTGTCGGTGAAGAAATACTCAATCGGCAGTTCGGGGCGCGTCGCCCGCATATGCACTGCAAGGGCTGCGCTGTCGCGACCCCCCGAAATTCCGAGGATATGACGCTCGGCCTTCATGCGATTTCCCGCTCTTGTTCTGCAGCCACCGTTGCTACGGCTCTCGCCAAGGCGGCGAGTTGCACACGGTCGAGGCAATCGTTGCGGCGCAATGTTCCGAGCAGTCGGTCGGCCAAGCTGGCAGCTGCCCGGCGTTCCTCTTCAGTGAGGATAAACGAGCGATGCAAAGGCGGCGTGTTCGGATCCACGCCTACAACAAGCGCGAGGGCCTCGGTGTTGGTGCGGCGGTCGCGGACCACCGCCAGTGCCTCGAGTTCACGGAACTGCTGCCCATAGCGGGCCATCTGAACCAAAGCCTGCTCCCGGTCTCTGTCAGACCAACTGCGCGCCGGCTTGTGAACGAGGACGCTCGCCACACCCTCGATATCGCCGTCTCCATCTTCGAACACTGCGGCTCGCATTGCGAAGCCTTCGAAAGCGAAGTCATTGGTCAGGTCCTTGACCGCCGCAGCTCGTTCCCGAAGTCCCGCGAAGGTCTCCGGGTCTACGGCAAGCGCCCGTGCGAGTGCTTGTCTCAGCTCATTCAACAGCGCAGGATAGGCGCGCTCGACCTCGTCGAGTGCATCGATTACGCGCTGCGCGTTCAGTTCCTCGCCAAGCGCCGCAGGCAGGTCTTGGAAAAGCAGCAGCTCGGGATCGCGCGCGCGCAGAACAACCCGGCGCACTTCCTTGGCCATTGGGTCAATCCGGTCTGTCCGCTGAGCGTAAGTGGTCAGGTTCTCGTACCGTTGGAACAAGGCTTGGGCGACAGGGAGCGAGCTAGCGACAGATCCAAGTTGGAACCGGCGCGCAAGCTCATCGAGAAACGCGGCTTCCCGCACACTACGATCAATGCGCCGAATCCTGATCTCTCCCGGGCGCTGCAGCAACTTGTCGACGAAGACGTCATCCAGCGAGGTCTGGAACACGCCGTCTAGGTACACGGCAAGATCGTCGCGCATCGCGAGCAGCGCTGCCAACGCCAAAACCGGCATGACCCCCGCTTTCAGGCCGTAAGGAGGCTCGGCCCACCTTTCGTAAACCTTATCAAGCTGCGCCTCGGTTGCGTCGCCCAGGACCGACCAAACAGGGGCAAGGCTTGATCCGTCCTCACTGTCATCGGGCGCATGGAAGCCAAACGATCCGTCCGAACCGACCCGATGTAGTCCGAACGGGGCAAGCACTGTCAGGTAGAGACCCATCTCTGCCGGATAGCCGACAAAGCCGAGATTCTCCTGATCTCCTCGCGCGACCATGGCATGGCAAAGTTCTCGAACTGCGGCCATCGCACTCGATGAAGGACGATCACGCTGGAGCAACTCGCTCCGGAGAAGCGGCGCATGGGGATACGCCGCGTCAGCGAGCGCGCTGGCCACGATCGAGACTGGCTCCTTGAGAGTCAGCGTCGGACCCGGCGCGATACTCCAGCGCGCATTGTTCAGGGCTCCCTCAAGCTCCCGGTGCAAAGTGTCCGTTGTGGCGGCTTGCCGTGCCGCCAGTTCCCTCCGCGCAATTCTGTCGCCCTCAAGCTGGGGATGATCCCGGAAGACCCGCTCGACGGCAAACACCTCCGCGGCACTTGTGCGAAGAGCGAAGCTGTCTCCGGCTCCACCGACGGCCGCGACGACGCCCTTTTTTTTCAGCACCTTGGCGACGCTCTTGCAGCGGCTGTCTACATCGGCTCCGCTAAGGGTTCCGTCGCTGATCATCAGGACAAGCATGCCAGCGCCTTTGATCCGCCGGGCTGCTAGTCGGGATGCGATCGCCTCAGGGGCGTCGCCGTCGCCGAGCTGCTGAAGAATGATTTCGAATGTGCGCAGCGCGCCAGTGCGGAAGTAATGGCGTTTCGCCGCAGCGAAGCCCAGCCCTGCGCGCTGCGGCAAGATCTCCATTTGCTCGCTGGACAACGGCGCGACAGCACGTCCGATAGCGTCTTCTAGGTCGAAGTCGCTGCCAGCAAACAGGGCATAGCCACCGAGCCGCGGCTGCCTGATCAGGACTGCCCAATCGACGAGATCGGCGACTGCCCTATCGACGATTTCAGTCGCCACGTCGGGCACCGACGCCCGCAGGAAATCGTCGGCAACGGCGAGCCCTGAGCCGTTGCGGAAGAACTCGACCGTCGCCGCAGCCTTCGTGAGCCGTACATGGGCAGGCGATCCCTTCGCCGCCGCCCGTTCGACAGCTTCGAAGGCAAGACTGAAGCGGTTGCCGTCAGAACCGGCAGTGAGCGCCATTCCAAAATTTGCGACGAGATAATCCCAGAGCCGGTCGGGCCCATACGTCGCATCGCCTTCGGTCGAGGCCAGGAACTCCTGAAAGCCAGCGGGCTCAGCAGAGCTTAGGAAGCCGAATACTGAGCGTTCATTCTGGGCAAACCGCTGCCGTGATACAGGGCCCAACAATAGCGATGTGACCGGGTTGAGCGGCCATGTGTCGGCCAGGGTTTTGGCCAGAAGATCCGTGTTCGTCGGCTTCCGGCGCGACACCGCCTCGGCAACTTGCATCGCAAGATCGTCAGCTGATCCAGGGCGTCGTTCTGCGGTGATTGCCTGAGCGAGCAGGGCGACCGACTCGTCGGCCCCGGCGAGGAACGGCACGTCTTGAAAGCGGCCTTGCACCTTCGCCCATTCCTGACGCGCGTCGCGCGAGACCCGCGCGGCATACTGCTCGAAAGCTTGGTGCAAGATGCCGATGACGACGAGGCGTCCATCGCTGCGGGAACTGCGTTCGGCAAGGTCTTGCAGCAGGTGTATATCGCCGCCGCTCGACGCCTCATATTCTAGTAGCTTGCCCAGCTCGTCGAGGATCAAGACCACGCCACCGAACTTGGAGATGGCGGACGCCGAAAGAGCGTCAATAAGACCCTCGTTACTGGCTGCGGCACGCGTAACGACGGGTTTGGTCCATCTGAGCTTGGTCGCGGCAGCATCGACGATGGACTGCCGCAGCTCAGCGCGGCTTCCGGTGACAGCTACGACAGCCCACTCGCCCCTGCTTGTCGGGAACGCGCGGTCGTAAATGCCTGTCAACTCGCGTCCAGCAATCTTGCGTGCAATCTTGCGGTTGGCGGGCTCACCGGCGATCAGATTGGCGACGAGCAGCGCTGCGCTCGACTTTCCTCCACCATATGGACCCGTCCAAGTGAACGCGCCCTGCCCCGCTTCAAGATGGCTTGACGCCATCGTGGCAAGGGACTTGGCAACGCTCGCCTGCAAGACATAGCCGACGAGCGGGGGCGTGCCCTGTAGATCGGCGTCGAGGCGTGCCGATCGCGCGAAGCGCCTGTTGATGGTGACCGTGCCAGCAAGCGGGCTCATGCTGCCCTCCGCAATGCATCGCGATGTCCATAGCCTGCAGCAATAAGAGCAGCGGGCTCGGGGGTATTGACACTCTGCAGCTGGCGAAGCCCGGCTGTGTCGGTCCAACGCCATGCGCCGTGCGTCACAGCCTCCATCCGCATCAACCGCGTGATCACACTATCTTCGTCGAGCTTGAAGACCCGACCGGGGGAGCCTGGCGCATAGCAAACCTGCTCTGCAGTGATTGCCGCCGCCGCGCCTGAGCGTTGCCAGAAGTCGTGCAGCGCGTACGCGAAGACTCCATCAGGCAAGCTCGGTTTGGGTCCGCGCACGAATTCGAACCAGCCCCCCATCCGCGCTTCCCGGATCAGCCCGAGCTCGGCAAGCAGAGGCTCTGCCGCGTCGTCGGTCGACACACCCTCGCGCCGCACATAGCTTCGCAGGAAGACTTCAACGTCCCGCTTCAATGTATTCTGGGTCGCGCGCCAGCCGCGTTCACGCACCAACTGCATGAGCTCGTCCACCAAATTGGCCGCATCAAATTCGATGGAAGCCAAGCCATTGAAAGCAAAGTAGGCGGTGCTCGTCCATTCAGGCGTCGCGGCAACGCCCCAGTGAGCTAGCCAAACCGTTGCGGACCGCTCCATGAAGGGATCGAAACCGTCGTCAGCCAAAATCGCATGACCAAGGACCGTAGGCTCGATAATGCGATCGCGTTCTTGGGCGAAACCGGTCGCCAGAGCCCAATACCGCATCGCAACGGCCATATTCCGGCCAACGCCGAACCTTGCAATCGCGGACTGTTCGTGGAATGTTCCAGATGGGGCGCCCTTCGCCACCTCATTGTAGGCCTTCTTCAGCCACAGCAGGCGCAGCGGGAATGTCTCATGACCGGCAAATTGGCCGCGGGTCTCAGGGTCGGTAAGCGCATGCTTCATGACCCACACCGTAGCGCTCACTGGCGCTCTCGTCCAGTGGGGTTCGCAATTCATTCACCGCTTCCGCGATGATCAGCGCGGCAGAACGTACTTCCTCGATCGTATTCATTCTTCCAAAGAAGAAGCGAACAACAGATTGAGCTAGGTCACCATCTATTCCCATAGCCCGCAAGACGTGAGAGAAAGTGACTTGGCCAGAATTACAGGCCGATCCAGTTGATATGCATAGTTTTTTGGCGACTCGACCAGCCAGGTCATCTCCAATTGTTGAAGGGAAGGAAAGTGCAAGGCCGCCGTCTATCACGGGCGCTCGCTCAGTGATAAAGTTGTAGGATACGCCGGCAGCGCTCAGCGCCTGGACGAACGCATCTTTCAACATAGCTGATCTCTCGCTGTCCGCCTCCAGGCAGAACCGCGCTACCTCAGCAGCCGCACCAAAGCCCGCAACAAGAGGCACAGGCTCGGTGCCGGCGCGCATGCCCCGCTCGTGGCCTCCTCCGAAAACCTGCGCAACCGGCTTGGGCGCGTCTGAAGCGACGTAGAGCGCACCGACACCCATCGGACCATACAGCTTGTGTGCCGAAATGCTGAGGTAGTCGACACCCAAGTCAAAGACGTTCACCGGCTGCTTGCCCACACCTTGGGCGCCGTCGCTGTGCAGCAGCACACCGCGGCTCTGGCAGATTTGCGCAACCTCGCGAATGGGCTGTACGACGCCAGTCTCGTTGTTCACGAGCATGACGGAGACAAGCAATGTTTCGTCGTCAACAAGGGCTTCCAAGCGTGCAAGGTCGATGACGCCTGCTCGGTCAACAGGGGCGACGACAACCTCAAATTCATCCAGAACGAGGCGCTTGGCTGCCTCAAGCACGGCCTTGTGCTCGATCGCGCTGACCACCACCCGCCGCCGCTCAGACCCGCCGCGGCGACCCCATTCCGCTATTCCTCGAAGCGCAAGGTTGTTCGCTTCTGTCGCGCCGGAGGTGAAGATCACTTCACCGGCCGAGCAACCAATAAGGTCGGCCACCTGCTTGCGGCCGCGATCGAGGATAGCCAGCGCCCGCTGTCCCGCTGCATGAGGCGATGACGCGTTCCCGGGCCCAGCCCAGGCAGCCTGCATGGCTGCGAGTGCCTCGGGCGCCAGGGGCGTCGTGGAGAAGCCGTCCAGATAGATCGGCTGACGGGTCATTCCGCCTCTTCGGCGGTCTCAACCGACTCCCAAGTCTCTTCAGCCGGCGGCGCCTCGGTGGCGTCCTCCACCTTCGTCGATTCCATCAGCGCCGTCTTGGTGGGCACGTCTTGGTAGCGCCACCCCACGTTCTTCAGGAAATTGCGGAAGGCATCATAAGCACTGTTAGTGATCTCAGTGCGATCTTGCGCGGTCAAATTCTCCTCGCGTTTGAGGTTTCGCTCTAAGAATTCCTTCCGATATTCCTCCAACAAGGAGTTGAAGATCTGGGTGCGGCACTTATCCCGCTCCTGCCGCAATGAGTCCTCAAGATCGGTACCCTCAGCGCGCCAGATTTCCAGGAGGAGGTACTTATACTTAGGCCACTGGTCGGGCTGCATTTCGCCACGGTAGACCACGCGGCGGAACGTCGACGCGGACGGTGCGACCTTCCACTCGCGTATCTCGCCTTCTGGCGTGCCGACGAACAGCTCGATGAGCCGGCGAACATCGGCCGACTTCGCGGGCGAGAAGAATGCGTTCAATTCCGCTAGGTAGCCATCGAACGCTGCCTGCAGATCGATGGCTGGCGCATTATCCTTGGCGCGCTTGAGATTGCACCGTTCGATCTCCCCGAAGAAGCCCGCGATCAGAGCGGACTGGAAAGCGACGGTCGTGAGAACGTTGTCGTAGAGGTCGTTGACGAAATCGAGCACCTTAGGTTGATAGCTGTTGTCCTCGAGGCGTAGCGCACGCTTATCGGAGACATTCGCCAGGAAACGTTCGGCCCGCTGGTGGCGCAATTTCTGGACGAAATCCTGCACGAGTTTCTGCGTCGCCTTAAGCCGATCCGCAATCTCCTGGATCTTGGTCGCTTCCGATCCAAATTCCCCCGACCGCAGCTTGTCGGCTAGGTTTTCCTGATGGGCGGAAAATGTCCGGCCGATACCCTGACCCTCGAACAGGATAGGCCGCAGCTTGGTGTTCGACTGGGCAAGTAGCTGCTGCTCGAGCCAAAGCACCGCGCTGGCGTGCGCCTCGAAAGGCTGAAACTTCTCGAAAACGGCGACGATATGCTTGCCGAAACGCTCGCGAAATTGCTCGGTGAGCTTTTCCCCGGCTTCCGGCGTGTAGAAGTCGCGGGTGGTCGCGTCGGCCACATCCGCGCCAAGCACGTTGCGTCCATCAAGCCGCTCAAGCGCACCAGCACTCTGCAGCTCGGTCCGCTTGTAGAACTTGCCTGAACGGGGTTTCGCACCGTTGATGTCCTCATCCCGCTTGTTGAGCAGGATATGCTCTATGAAATAGTAGATGTGGTTGACCCCGGTCATGGCGATCGGGCTGTCGATCTTCACCCGGTCATGCGCCTGGTCGAGTTCCACGTTCGTGATCCGAAGCGAGGCGCTGGAGCGCGAGTCCTTCTTCTTGATTGTCGAAAGGGTGTCGCGCAACACGAGTGCGATCAGGTCATTATCATCGAGCAGGCGGTTACGCGATGCGGAAACCTGACGGGCCGTCTTGTTGAGCGTCAAGAAGATCGAACGTGCCGCCATCTTGACATTGTAGCCGCCGCCATAGGTCTCATCGAGCGCAGGGAAGGTGCAGAACATCACCGGCAGGCTGATATTGTTGAGCGCGAACTGACGAATGTAGTTCGGCGTCCATTCCTCATAGTAGTCCTTGTACGAGGCTCGCATCGAGTCCGACCAGTCTTGCTTCAGGTTTCGATAGATCGCGAGCAACGCCATTGCGCGGTGCTGCCCGTCCACGATCACTAGCTTCGAGCGGTTGGTATTGAGCCTCAATTTTACCAGGTCATGCTCGAACAGCACATCGCCTTGACGAGGCTGCTGAAACTCGAACAGCTCTTGTCCGACCGGACCGGAACGAGTGATCTCCAGCACGTGATCGGACATCTGCCGCGTTTCGGCTTCGACCTTGGGATAGTAGTCGGCCGGCCGATTATCGAGCTCCTGCACTGGCATGACCACAACGATGATCGGCGGAAACAGCTTCACCAGGTCGCGAGAGCGATGATCGAGGAGGTAGGGCACCAGCTCGGACGAGACGCGCGCATCGTCGATATCGCGCTGCATGATCTCATCGAATTCCAGGTCGGCGGTAGGAAAAATCTCGCGCACCGGTGCGAGATGCTTCAAAACCTCTTCGTTCGCCCCGCTGCCGAAATTCAAGCCGACATGGGTCAGGAAGTATTTCACTTCCACCGTCTTCTGATCGCCTTGGCCGGTGCCCACACTGAAAGTGCCGACAGAACCTGACAAAGTGAGGTTGAGAGCAGAAGATACGCTTAGGCCAAGACTCATGTCAGTTTCTTCCCAGGATCGGATAGCAAATGCGGTTTAAGATGTTTTCTATGTCGACGGCCGTGCCGTCGTCGCTCGTGGTCGAGCAGGTGAATACGAACAAGCGCTCGGGCGGGATCTTACGCTTCGCGACCTGCCAGGCAAAGCCGGCGTCGGAGTTTCGGCTCACTTGACCGTCCCGCGGCACGACCGAGCGAAAGCGTTCGATCAGCTCTTTGTGGCGGGCGAGGCGCCCCCTGAGTACCGTTGCCATGCCGATATAAAGCGGGCTCGCGAACATCGGCGCCGAGAGCGCGAGGACATCGCGAATGGTGCGCAAGCGATCGGGTTCAGCCGCCAGTCGGCTGACCAAGCTACTTGACGCAGCCGTATCGTGTTCGAGTGACCCGACATAGGTCGGTTTTAGCGGACCGCTTACGGCTGCCGTGTAGGGCTCTTCCCTGAAATAGTGAAAGAGGCGTCCGTCGAGCATCGCTCTGATCACGCGCTCAGCCTCAACCCTATCGGATGCGGATCGAGCAGCCTCGATGGTGCGGTCGAGGTCGAAGTCGGTGATCTCCGGGCTATAGTACCACGCATAAACGCCTGGCCCATCTGGCGCATTCGCCAGATCCGCCCAGAGGTGCTTTTGTATCTCGCTAGCCATTCCACCCCGAAGCTCACCCCATCACGCGACCGAGTCGCTGGCGTAAGCTGCAAGATCCGTACGGTTCGCGCGATTCACCTGGCCCCGGCCCATGCGTCTCATAGCGCGTGTGCCGGGATGAACCAAGGTGGACATGCGCGATCGACTGAGGTTCGCCGACAGCCGGTTTTGCTCGTTTTTTCAAGCAGCCTGATAGTCGGCGAGGTCATATGCGGAAAGACCAAGCAATGCAGGTCGTTGGTAGACAACGGAAAGTCGGGCGGCCGCCGCGCCCGCTGGTGGTAGACTGCGGGTTGATAGGCTAGCGCTTGGCGGCCGCGCACCGGGAGTAGGGCGAGGACCGGGTCAGTGCCACTTGGAACGGATCGGCACGCCGGCCGGGCGCAAAGTCCGCCTCCAGACGAATGACCCCTCGTCTTTCGCCATCATTGACCATCATCACGACCGGGCCGAAATCATCATCGCTCACCGGAAAGGGAAAGAAGACAAGGCTGATGCCGCGATAATCGGGCCCCAGGTAGCTCAGCGCTTGCTCGACCCGGGCCGACTTTACGACACGGCCGTTGGCGCGAAATGTGAACCCGCTATCGTCGATGGAAAGCCGCGGCTCGGCGGTGCAGTCGCCGCGCGGCGCATAGCTTCCGTAGATCGCGTTCAGGCCTTGTCCCTTGAGCCCGTCCAACGGCACCGCCCATGCCGGCGCCGCGCAGGCCAACGCTGTCGCCAGGCCGAACGACAGTTTCTTCACGAGCGCGCAGCCATGCATGGTCGAAGCCTCCTGAGGCCCGCGAGTCCGAGGAGCTCGCTCGGCCGTTCCTTGCGGGTGCCAGTCTGCACGTTCGTGACAATGCGAGCAACAAGCCGGAGAGTTTCACAGCGCGCAGCTTGAACCGTGAACCGCCGCCCCCGGTCGCGAACTTCGATGCGCTATGCCCCGTCGCTTGGCCGCCCCCCGTGCCTGTGCTAGTACCCGCCTCGCGCTGCAAAGTGCAGCGCCGGGACTGGTAATCCCGACAAGAGCGATGTCCTCGGTGGAGCTATCCGCCGGGGTGCCTGTGCATATGTCCAGGTCGCTTGCGGCTAAAAGCGCAGGCGCATGTCTCTTGTCATGTTACCAGCCCCGGCTCCCGCGTCCCACGCGGGGGCATCGGGGCATTCCGCCGAACGCGGAGATTGGTGACAGGCAGGGCATGAAGGCAGGCTCAACCACGCATAGACAAATGATCGCCGTCGTCCGGCGTCTCGAGGAAGCGCTACGCCTGCTCGACCAGATGGATCACGGCGACAGCAACGGCGCTGCCTATATCGAGCGCGCCGTTCAGCGCGCGAAACGTGAGCTGCGATCCGGCTCGATCGCTGCGCCCCTTCCCTCCCCGTCGCCCCGAACGCCGCTTCGCGCCAGGTCGGTTACAGCGCTTCGCGGCCGAACTCGGCTAATGTAACGGACAGGCGGGGCGCAGGAGAGCTAGCGCACAATCGGCGGCGGCGGCCCTTTCGCCATCAGGCGACCGATGAAGGTCATGATGCGACGGCGCCCCTCACCGCTCAGCCGAATATAGGTTAGCCTGTGGTCCCGTTCGTCACGTTCGCGCTCGAGCAGACCCAGCTCGATCAGCTTGTGCGCCCACCGCCGCGCGGTGCTGGACGGGACATTGCTCATCGGCGACAGGCTGCTGATCTGGATCTTCTCTCCCCGCGCATCGGCCGCATAGACGTCGAGCAGGATGTCCCAAGCGGGATCGGAGAAGAGGTGCGCGCCAAGCACCTCTTCGCGCAAGCGGCGCGCCATGAACAGCCAGGCGGCCAGTTCGGCGCCGGGCGGAGGCGTCCCCGGCGTCTGGCTTAGTGCCGTGAAGGCCTCCGACTGCGGCTCCAGGGCCGGATCAGCCCGACTGTCGCCGCCGTCGTCACCAACGAACCTGTCTCTCCCATGATGTTCGGAGGCCTGCTCGCTCATGCGGTTGCTCCTCCAGACTGCAATTGAGGATGATCGCTCTCCTCACGGCGTCGGTTCGGCCGAGAGCCGGGTTGACGCGATGGCGCGCGGCACCTCGAGCGGTCGAGCGGTCCGGGCCGGTCCCACTCGCCTTCGGGGCGGATCAGCACATAAGGATCTTCGCCGATGTCCAATCGCGCATCCTGCGGCGCAAGCGCCGCCTCCAATTCGACATATTCGACGTCGGAGAAAACAAAGCTCGGTCGGCCCGGAATAGCCTTGAACCCGAAGAGCCCCCAGAAACGCGTCAGGTCGCTGCGCGAGTGACCATAGGCGCGGCTATACCCCTTGCGCCGGCAATAGGTCACTGCGTCGCGCACCAGCCGGAACGACAGCCGCGACGTGCGAAATTCCTGCCGTACGGCAAGGCGCTCCAATTTGACGAAGTCGGCGAAGTAGCGCACCCGGAGACAACCGGCCGGCTCGCCGTCGATCTCTCCGATGAAATGGGTGGCGCAAAAGTCATTGCCGTCGAATTCCTCGTCGAACGGACACTCCTGCTCCGACATGTAGGTTGCCGCCCGGACCGAGAAGCACTTCATCATGTCCTCCATGGTGCGCGCGACCCGCACCGCAATCTGTCCCGGCGCCTTGTCGGCCGGTGCCACCTCGAAGGCGGGGCAGCCCGAGCGCGGCGGCAGCACGAGCAGGTCGGCGCCGGCCGCCTCGTAGTAGCTGCGCGCCGGGGCGAAACCCATCCGCGGAAACAGCCGGGTAGTGTGACCTGTCGCCGCCCGCGTGAAGAGCGGGCAGCCCTGCGGAGCCAGCCGGCCCAGCAGGGGAGCGAGCGCGCAGAGCACTGGAACGAGCGCGTGCGGCGCGAAGATGAGCCAGATGTAGATGGCGCTCGGCTGTTCGCCCGGCCGGCAGACCAGCGACAGGTCGGGATCGCTGGCATTGAACCGCCCTTCCACAAGCGCTTTGGCGCCCTGAGCTGTGAGCGGCAGGAAAGCCAGAAACGCCTGGCAGTCGGGTCGCGCACCCGGAGCCTCTACGAACTGGATGATCTCGCGGTTGTGGGCCAGCGCGCGCGCGACGATCTCGTCGGGGACCAGGCCATCGACATGTTCGCGGGCTATCGCCAAGGCGCGCAACGCCTCCTCGAGCCCTGCGGCCCGGCTGGTGGGGAGTTCGCCTGTTCCGGCAACCGCCTTCATAGTGCGCGCCGTAAAGGCCATGGGACCATAGCCCTCGACAGCTTCTACTCCGATCGTCTCGTGATACATGGTGTTCCCTTCCGCGTCTGAAGGGTTTCCCAGATACGGGAGGCGCTTCGGCTCGTGGCGATCCCATCGCGCGCTCGGGCGGGAGCATTATGAACACACCCCGCGAGCGACGGCTGGAAGCCTGAGCGCACAAACATCCGTTTCGAAGCGATTAAGTTGTTGCCGCCAGCGACAAATGGAATGAGATAGGACAATCGAATAATTGGAGCGGAGGCGGGGTAGGCGATTGATGACGTCACGCAAGAAGCCGATCGACGCTGCATCCCGGACAAGAGCCCTTTCCGCCAATCCCGCCGCACCGCCGGTTCGCTCAGCCGCGCGGCGCAGCGCGACAAGCTTTCAGGACAGGCTGCGCCGCATCGACTGGCAGGACCTGGAGCTGTTCCTCGACATCGCGGAAGCCGGCAGCCTGCGCGCCGGAGCGGCGAAGACCGGCCACGCCGTCGGCACGATCCGGCGGAGGCTCGCGCGCATCGAGGACAAGCTCGGCGATATCATCGCGCATCGCGATCCCGCCGGATTGCAGCTCACCTCATTGGGCGATCGGCTCCTGAAGGTAGCTCGCGAGATGCGCCGCTCCCGTCAGTTTCTGGAGCAGGAACAAACGGGCACCGGCACCCGGGACTGCGTGCGTATCGCGGTAACCGAAGGTCTTGGCACATACTGGTTGATGCCGAGGCTAGTCGACTTCCAGAATGCAAACCCCGAAATCGATGTCGTTCTCCACTGCGACATGCAGCGCAGCGACGTGGCCGGCGGGGAGTGCGATATCGCCATTCAGCTCGAGCACCCCAGCGAGGGACATACGACGATCTGCCGCCGGCTCGGCTGCCTGCACCTCATGCCTTTCGCATCGGAGCGCTATCTTAGCGACGCCGGCATGCCCCGTTCCGTCGATGACTGGCCGCGTCACAGACTTGTCTGGCAGGAGGCCGACCAGGTCGCCTCGCACCTGCTACCCTATTTTCTCGGCACCACCGACATAGACGGGCTTATCGGCATAAGGACCAACAGCAGCTCCGCCCATTTCCGCGCTATCGCCAGCGGCGGCGGCATCGGCATATTGCCGACCTATGCTCGCGCCGTAAGCCGCAGAGTGAAGCCGCTCGACATCAACCTGCAGCTGCGCCGCGAGATCCTATGCGTCATCAATCCAGCGCGCGAAGCCGTTCCGGAAGTGAGGCTGGCGCTCGCCTGGCTGCAGCAATGCTTTTCCGGTGAGCTCTACCCGTGGTTCCGGGACCAGTTCGTCCATCCCAGCGACTTCGAGGACATACTGTCCTCACAGAAGGTCATCAGCCTGTTTGAAGGCTTCATCGATGCGTTGAACGCCGACGAGAATTGAACATCTCCGCTAGGATGTCGCCCCCGTATTGTCGGCGATGCGGGGGCGACAGCATTGCTCAGGCTGCCTTCAGCATGCGGTCGAGGTCGCTCGCCACTTCGCCGGTCGGCCGGATGTCGAACTTCTCCACCAGCACTTCGAGAACCTCCGGCGTCAGGAACTGCGGCAAGGTGGGGCCGAGATGGATCTTTCTGATCCCGAGGTGCAGCATCGTCAGCAGGACGGCGGTCGCCTTCTGCTCGAACCAGCTGATGGCGTAGTGGAGCGGCAGGTCGTTGACCCCGCAGCCAAGCGCATTGGCGACCGCTACGGCCACCTGGATCGCCGAATAGGCATCGTTGCACTGACCCATGTCGAGCACACGCGGCACGCCGGCGATGTTGCCCAGCTCTTCGCGGTTGAAGCGGAACTTCCCGCAGCCGAGCGTCAGGATAAGGCTGTCCTGCGGCGTCGCCATGGCAAGGTCGTGGAAATAGTTGCGGCCCGGACGCGCCCCGTCGCATCCGCCGATCAGGAAGAGATTCTTCACCTCACCCCGCCCGATCATTCCAAGCAGCGTGTCGGCTACGCCCATGACGGTGTTGCGCGCGAAACCCGCAGTGATCACTTCTTCCGGCGCATCTTCGGCAAAGCCCGGCAGTTCCAGCGCCCGTGCGACCGCCGGCGAGAAGTCATGATCGACAATGTGGCGCACGCCGGCCCAGCCCACCGGCCCCGCGGTGAACAGCCGATCGGCATAGCCGCGAATCTCCGGATTGATGAGGCAGTTCGACGTCATGACGATGGCGCCAGGGAAGGCCGCGAAGTCCTTCTGCTGATCCTGCCATGCCCCGCCGTAGTTCCCTGCCAGGTGCGGATAGCGCTTGAGCCCGGGATAGGCGTTCGCTGGCAGCATCTCGCCGTGCGTGTAGACGTTGACGCCCTTGCCCTCGGTCTGCTGCAGGATCATCTCGAGGTCGCCGAGGTCGTGCCCCGACACCAGAAGCGCCTTGCCGGCTTTCGGGGTCATGCGCACGCTCGAGATCTCCGGATGCCCGAAGCGGCCGGTATTGGCCGCGTCGAGAAGCTCCATGACCTTGAGGTTGAGCGCGCCGATCGCCAGGGCCTCGCGCAGCAGCGCGTCGATGTCCGTTGGATCGGTGGCGAGAAAGGCGGAGATGCGGTGGAATTCGGCAACCACCTCGGCTTCTTCAGTGCCGAGAACGCGCGCATGTTCGCTGTATGCCGCCGTGCCCTTGAGCCCGTAGAGGATCAGATCGCGCAGGCCGACGATCGAGGGCCCGTCGCGGTCGACGAAACGCTGGATGCTGGCCATCGGTGCCGCCGCCGAAAGCTCGGCCAGTGTCGCGCCAGGCTCCCACGTCGCGGGCTCAGGCAGGTCTGAGAGGTCAGCGCCGGCAGCCATCGCCGCCGCATGGATTTTTTCGCGCATGCGCAGCGCCGTCGCGATCAGCTTCAGGAAACGCGCTTCGTCGAAATTGACGTTGGTGAGCGTGGTGAACCAGGCATGGGGCGTGAAGGCATCGACTTCGGCGTCGCGGACGCCCCTGTCCGCCGCGCGGGCGGCGACCGCGGACACGCCCTGCATCACGCGCAGCAGCACGTCCTGGAGATCGGCGACAGTGGCGGTCTTGCCGCAGGACCCGACCTTGACCGCGCAGCCACCCTTGTTCGACTGTTCGCACTGAACGCAATACATCGGATACCTCTCGATAAGTGGAATGTGAAATTCCGCTTAGACCCGACTCGCAAAGATGAATTTGATCAGAATCAAAACAGCGACGCGGATAAGATGGCATAACGATGCGGTCCTCAACGGCCATTTCGCATGCAACTGACCCGCCACACCGACTATGCCTTTCGCCTGCTGATCGATCTCGCCGGCCGGGGTGACGAGCGCACGCAGATCGCGCAGGTGGCGCAGGCTCAGGCGATCTCGCGCACGCATCTGATGAAGGTCGTCAATCGGCTCGCGCGAGCAGGGATCGTCGAAGCGACGCGCGGCCGCGGCGGCGGGGTCCGCCTCGCGCGCGAGCCCGCCCTCATCAATCTTAGCGAAGTTCTCCGCACGACCGAGCCGCAATGCGCGCTTGTCGAATGTTCGGGTTGCCGGCTCCGCCGGCGCTGCGGTCTTCCTGCCGTGCTCGACGAGGCCGGACGGGCCTTCCGCCGCACGCTGGAGAGATACAGCCTTGCGGACATTTTGCCGCAGGCAACGATAGAGCGGGCCGGTCCTGCGAAGTTGACCGGTGAACTCACCTCACTATCGGCCTGACGAACCGGCTGCGATCCGGTCTTCTTGGCGATCGTTCTGGAAACTCAACAGCCCCTGGCAGGTTTGAGCGGGTAGCGAGTAATCGTTTTTGCGCTCGCCGATTGCGGAGGAAGGATCGATCTTCAGTTCGAACGCTTGCGGACCGATAGTCCTGCACGCGTCGTCTAGGGATTGATCCACGCGATGGCAAGGACAGCCGCGCGCAATGCCGTGGCAACAGGATGTGAATTTCAGCAAGGAGCGTGACAATGGCCCCACCCGCCGTCCACCACACAATCGTTCTGGCCCATCCGGATCAGGACAGCTTTTGCGCCAGCGTGGCGCGGTGCTGGCTGGAACGTGCGCAGAAGCATCATCAGACCGGCACGGTGCTCGACCTCTATGCGGAAGGCTTCGACCCGATCCTCAAGGCGAACGAACGGCCGGGCAAGCCTGATTATGCCCCGCCCCCCGAGATCCTTGCCGAGTGCGACCGGCTCGCTCGAACCGACGTCCTCGTACTCGTCTATCCGATGTGGTTCGGCTCCATGCCGGCCATGCTCAAGGGTTATCTCGAGCGGGTGCTCGGCAACGCCGCGCGCTATGTTGGGGACGAGCCCCACGAGCGTCCCCTGAACGGCACGCGGCTCGTACAGATCTCGACTTCCTCGACAAGCAGCGCCTGGCTGGCCGAGAAGGGAGTAGAAAGCGCCATGCATACGCTGTTCGACCGATATCTTTCGGACGTTCTTGGCGCGGAGCGCGCCTACAGACTTGCCCTCGACAATATCGTGGACGGCATGTCCGCCGATCGCGGCGCGATGGAACTCGAAAAGGTCCGGCAAACGGCGGACCGCATCTGCGCCGACGCTAACGCGGCGCGCTGGGCGCAGGCACAAAGCCGCTAGCTCGCGCCGTCGGCCCTGCACGCCTCGCTGAAATATTGGCGCACGGCGGTGGGCCCTGGTTTCGCGACTTCCCGGCGAGCCCCGCGTTACTCAGCCATTGCTCACCCTCGTAACTTTCCGCATGGTCTCCTTCACCCGGTTTCGCACATGGCGGACGCATGAAGCGCACTTTCTCCGTACTCCTCCTCCTCCTGATATTTGCACCTAGCTTCGCTTTCGCAGCTTCCGAGCCGCGGTGGACGGAGGCGCAGACGGAGCGCCTGATCCATTGGATGAAAGCGGCGGACGCCGAAGGCCTCGGAGCCGCGGCGGTCGGCCTTCCGGCGCTGCAAGCCGCGGTCAACCGTGGCGACGACGCCCGCCGCGATGAACTCGCGACTGCCTCCGCCGTCCGGCTTCTGCAAGCGCACCGCAATGGCTGCTGCAATGCCGCGCTGCGCACGAATTGGCACATAGCCGAGCCGTCCGCCTGGCCCGATCCTCGCGCCAGCGTGTCCACAGCGCTCGCCCAGGATCGGCTCGACGATCTCTTCCGTACGACACGGCCTTCCCATCCCTTTTACCACGCGCTGTCGCAGGCCTATGCGCAAGAGAGGGACGCCAACCGCCGGGCCATCCTTGCCGCCAATCTCGACCGATGGCGGTGGATGCCGCGGCAACTCGGGGCGCGCTACCTGCTGGTGAACACCGCCGCTTTCGAGGCAAGCCTGTGGGAGGACGGCAAGCTGGCCGGCCGGTGGCGGGTCGTTGTCGGCAAGACGGGGTCGCCGACACCTGTGTTCCAAGCCAGCGTCACCGGCGTCATCTTCAATCCCTGGTGGGAAATCCCCCCGAGCATCGCCGCCGAGGGGATCGCCCGTCTTGTTGCTCGCAATCCCGCCGAGGCGGCGCGACGCGGTTATGTGCGCGAGAACGGGCGCTACCGCCAGCGCCCCGGGCCTCAGAACGCCTTGGGGCGCATGAAGCTCGTCATGCCCAACAGGTTCAACGTCTATCTTCATGACACCCCTGCCCAGGCGCTGTTCGAACAGGAGGTCAGGGCCTATAGCCATGGCTGCGTGCGCGTGGGCGATGCCCTCGGGCTCGCTGGAACCCTGCTCGGCCCTGGATGGGACCGCGCCAGGGTCGACACGGTCGTGGGCTCCGGCCGCACGCATAGCGCGATGCTGCCCGCTGCTCTGCCGGTCTATATCGCCTATTTTACCGCCGAACCCGATAGCCTTGGCGGCGTGCGCTACTTTCCCGACATCTATCGCCGCGATCGGGGCGCTGCCACACCCGACGCGCAAGGTCGCTGCCCCTTGCAGACGGTACCCGCGAAGCGGCAGATCACGCCGCAGGACTTTGATCGCATGCGGCCCGAAAGGGTTTGAGGCCGGCCATGCTGAAGATCCGACGCCTGGCGATAGACACCCATCCTGAGAATACCGCTTTTCTGCCGCGGCAGGGTAATGGCTACTCGGCCGAACAATTTCAGGCGCTGCGCAAGATCCGCATCACGGGCGAGAGCGCCGAGATATTGGCGACCCTGGCTCTGGTCGACGAGCCTGCCCTTGTCGAGGCTGGTGAAATCGGCCTCGGCGAGCAGGCCTTTCGCCGCCTTGGATTGCCTGAGGGGGCTGCGGTCTCGATCGAGCAGGCGCCCGTTCCCGCGAGCCTCGAATCGGTCCGGCGCAAGATCGACGGCGACACGCTCGATGAAAGCGAGATCGCCGCCATCATTCGTGATGTCGCCGGCCACCGCTATTCACCGATGGAGATCGGGGCCTTTCTGGTTGCCTGCGCCGGCTTCATGAGCACCGAGGAAACGCTCGCCATGACCCGCGCGATGGCGGCTGTCGGCAACCGGCTCGACTGGCACGCGCCGCTCGTCGTCGACAAGCATTGCATCGGCGGCATTCCCGGGAACCGCACGTCGATGATCGTCGTGCCGATCGTCGCCGCTCATGGCCTCATCATCCCCAAGACCTCCTCGCGCGCGATCACATCCCCTTCCGGCACGGCGGACACGATGGAAGTGCTCGCCAATGTCGATCTGCGCGAAGACGAGCTGCGCGCGATCGTCTCGCGCGAGAAGGCCGTGCTCGCCTGGGGCGGGCGCGTGAACCTCTCTCCCGCGGACGATGTGCTGATCTCGGTCGAACGGCCCTTGCGCATCGACACGTTCGAACAGATGGTCGCCTCGATCTTGTCGAAGAAGCTCGCCGCGGGGTCCACCCATCTCGTGCTCGACATCCCCGTTGGTCCTACCGCCAAGGTCCGCTCGCAAAGTGAAGCGGTACGGCTGCGCAAGCTGTTCGAGCACGTCGCCGACAAGCTGGGGCTCGTCATCGACATCGTGCTGACCGACGGCTCGCAGCCCATCGGCCGGGGCATTGGACCCGTGCTCGAAGCCCGCGACGTAATGGCCGTGCTTCGCAACGACGCCGATGCGCCGGAAGATTTGCGCGATCATGCCTTGATGCTGGCCGGGCGTGTCCTCGATTTCGATCCGGCGCTCAAAGGGGGGCGGGGGTTCGCCCGTGCGCTCGAGCTGCTCGCCTCGGGGGCGGCACTGGAGGCCATGGAACGGCTGATCGCCGCCCAGGGCCGACAGCCCGCGGAGTTCAAGCCAGGCGCGCACATCCAGGAAATCTGTGCCCCCCGCGACGGCCGTGTCATCGCGATCGACTGCCATCGGATCGCGCGCATCGCCCGGCTTGCCGGAGCGCCCATGGACAAGGGCGCCGGCATCGACCTCGTCTGCAAAGTCGGCGCCGAAGTGCGCAAAGGCCAGGCTCTTTATCGGATCCACGCCCAGTCGGCGACCGGGCTTGGCTTCGCCCATGACCTGGCGCGGGAAGACGCCGGCTACGAGATCGTGCGATGAACGCGCTCGTGCTCGGGTTCTCCGAAAGCCTGGAAGCAGCCGAACGACTTGCCCACGCGCTCGGCATTAAAGCGGCGGCCGTTGAAGTGCGCCGCTTCCCTGATCACGAAGCCCTTGTGCGCGTGCCGGCGGCCGCCCCCGTGGTCATCCTTCACCGTTCGCTCGACGATCCCGACTCCAAGCTCGTCGAATTGCTCCTCGCCGCTTCGGCCGCCCGCGAGCTTGGCGCCCGGCGCGTCGTCCTGGTTGCGCCATATCTCGCCTATATGCGGCAGGACCAGGCTTTCCGCGCCGGCGAGGCGGTGAGCCAGACGGTTATCGGCCGGCTCCTCGCCAGCCATTTCGACGCTCTGCTCACGGTCGATCCGCATCTGCACCGTATTTCGAGCCTGAGCGACGCGGTGCCGGGCATACCCGCCGTTGTTCTTTCGGCCGCGCCGCTCCTGGCGGGGCTCGTTGGTCGTGACGACAATCCGCTAATCGTCGGCCCCGACAGCGAATCGGTGCAATGGACCCGGACGATTGCCGAGCCGCTCGGCCTCGACATGCTGGTCGGGACGAAGCAGCGGCATGGCGACCGATCCGTATCGCTCGCGCTCGACGGCGTGGACCGCTTCCGAGGGCGCCGGGTCATCATCGTCGACGACCTTGTCTCGAGCGGTCACACACTGGTCGAGACCGCGAGGCTGCTGCTCTCGGCGGGTGCCGCCCGCGTCGAGGCGATCGTCACTCATTGTCTCGCATCGGACCAGGACCTTGCGCGACTGACGGCAAGCGGGATCGAACGCCTGGCGAGCAGCGACAGCATTCCTCACCGCACCAATCAGGTGCATCTCGCGCCGCTGCTCGCGGACGCGCTGAAAGCTCGCAACCTGCTTTACGTGTTCTAGCGTTCTTGTCTTCCCGACGGCTTCGCGCCGGCGGACGGGCGCGCCTTACGTTCCTCGCGTAGCGCATTGTAGCTGTCGAGGACGCGGCGCATGTCGTCGAGCGCCTCGCGGCGCGCCCGCGCGCTCTTAATCGAATAGAGATTGCGCTTCAGGTTGGTGATGAAGTCGGCATAGTCGTTCTGCCAATCCTCGCCCGCCAGC
The DNA here is from genome assembly GCF_000445105.1 of Sphingobium lactosutens DS20. Lineage (GTDB taxonomy): Bacteria > Pseudomonadota > Alphaproteobacteria > Sphingomonadales > Sphingomonadaceae > Sphingobium > Sphingobium lactosutens. The sequence goes on from NZ_ATDP01000034.1 coordinate 25,645, forward strand.
TGGTTGAGATCGACGCGGCCGGTCTCGAGCCGCTTGGCTGGCGCGCCTGGCGGAAGCGCGAATCGCTCGCCCATCTGCGGCGCGATAACGCTGGCGGCCGGGTCGTCGCCCTGGACGAGCGCGCGGAGCCCTTCTACCGCCTGGCCCTCGCCATGCGAAAGGAACAGGCTGCCACCGAGCTTGCCTCTGTCGCGGATCCAGTCGTGCAGCTCGTCGCGGTCCGCATGCGCGGAATAGCTGTCGATGCGGCGGATTTGCGCGCGCACATTCACGTCCTCGCCGGAGATCCGTACGCGTTGCGCGCCGTCCAGGATGACGCGGCCAAGCGTGCCTTCGGCCTGGAAGCCGACGAAGAGGACCGTCGACTCTCGCCTGAACAGATTGTGCTTGAGGTGATGGCGGATGCGCCCGGCCTCGCACATGCCGGACGCGGCCAGGATGATCGCCCCCGAAACGGTGTTGAGGCGCATCGATTCCAGGCTGTCCTCGACGTAACGGATGCTCGGATGGCGGAAGATGTCGCGACCGTCGACATCCTCCATCTCGTCGATATGGCTCGAGAAGACCTTGGTTGCCCGGCTCGCCAACGGCGAGTCGACAAAGATCGGCACGTTCGGGATGCGGTTGGCGTCCGATAGCCGCGCAAGATCGAGGAGCAGCTCCTGTGTCCGCTCGAGCGCGAAACTCGGGATGACGAGGTTGCCGCCGCGCGCGATGGCTTCCTTGACCACCCCTTCGAGCTGCGCGCGGCGCTCGTCGATCGTGAGCTTCTCGCGCGCGCGATTGCCGTATGTGGATTCGCAGACGACGTGATCGAGGCCCTTGGGCGCGGCGGGATCGGCGTGGAACGCCTTGTTGTCGGGCCCGAGATCGCCCGACAAGAGGATATGTGCCCCGCCGGCATAGAGCTCCACCGAGGCTGAGCCGAGAATATGGCCCGCGTTCCAGAGCCTGGCCTTGAACCCGGGGGCGGGTTCGAACCAGTTGCCGAGCGCGACCGGACGAGAAAGCCGCCAGGCGCTGATCGCATCTTCTTCGGTGTAGAGAGGTTCGAACAGCGCGTCGCCGGCGCGGTCGCGCCGTCGGTTCCGGCGCTCCGCCTCATATTCCTGGATCCTGCCGGCATCCGCCAGCATGAATTCGAGAAGGTCGCTCGTGGCCTGTGTGCACCAGATCGCACCCTCATAGCCCTGGGCCGCAAGCTTGGGGAGAAGGCCGCAATGATCGATATGCGCGTGGGTCAGGATCACCGCGTCGATCCTCCGCGGATCGAACCCGAAGCTGCCGAGGTTGAGCGCCTCGAGACTGCGCGAGCCTTGGAACAGACCGCAATCGACCAGGATCGAGCGGGCGCCCAGCGCGAGCTCCATGCATGAGCCGGTGACAGTGCCTGCCGCACCGTGGAACTTCATCGTGAGCTGATGGGTCACCTGTATCCCTCTTGATTGATCTTGAGCCAATGCATTCCCGCCCCGAGCGGCGGGCCGAGCTGCAAGGGTCTGATTGTGAAACCCGCGCCTTCCTTCATGAGCAAAGGCGCAGGGCGGTTGCAAGCCAGCGCGTTTTTACCTTCATGGCAGCGCCTGAACCTCGTTCTCAAGCCCGCGGATCCGGCCGACGATGGCGACAAAGAACGCGGTCGACCATCCCAGAAGGATGAGGCCGTTCGCTCCCTCGATCGCGCCGAGCAGACGCCAGCGCTCGTCGAGGACGACATCCCCATATCCCACCGTCGTGTAGGAAGAAGTTGAAAAGTAGAGCGCCGCCTCGAAGCTCCTGAGCGCCTCGACGGCGATGTAGAAGCCTGCATAGAGCCAGATTTCAAGGGCATGGAGAACGAACAGGCCGCCGGCCGCGCCCAGGATCCCCAATCCTTCATGCCAGAGCGTGCGAACGGTTCGCCTTCCGCGATGACGGCGGAGCAGCGCGAGGAGAAGCGCGATCCCGCCAAGATGGATGAAGATGGTCAGCACCACCAAGGCAGTGGCGACCGCAAGTTCCAAAGACAGGTTCATGAGGACCGTTTCCACGCGCGGGCACTCTCGGGCCATCCGTGATAGTCCGTAGGGTCAGTGAAACAGCGCCTCTCCAGACCAGATCGTCGGCCGAAGCGTCGTCAGCACAACATGCCGGCGCCGTGCCCCGCTAGGTATTTACCAGACACCCGTCGAGCGACCGCCCTTGCCCGTGCCTTAGTCATCAGCATCGGCCTTCTCGATACATATAATTGTTCCATCAAGTTGCTCCTAGCGGACATGCGACACCACGGGTCTGACCCGCCACCTCTACTTCGACATCTTGAAACGTGTTTCTGTTTGAACGCGAGTGCCCACGATCAGGTGGTATCATGCCAGCTCCTCCAGCCTTGGAGTGTCGGCGAATCCTCATCTTCCAATTGGAAGCGATTGCCTAGCTCGCAACCGGGATTGAGCCTTGGATTTCATCCCCTTGCGGTTAGAAGGCGCGCTTCAAGGCACTTGCGACGTCTTTAACCAGAATACCCCAGCCATGCACCCGCTAAGGCAGGCGCTGACGGCCGCACTACTCAGCGAAAGAATGGGAGCGCTCAGTTCGGCGCTTCGTCGTAAAAGTCCACCTGCATCCGCATCGGCCCGAGCGGCGTCACCAGATGCGGCTGCTGCGGCAGGATCACGGCCGGATTGCCGGGCGTGATGACGACTTCCGACGGCGGCTCGAGGATGGTGAGCCGAAGCTCACCTTCCAGCACCCGGATCACGCCCCAGACGCCCGCCTTGGTGGTATGGCGGGCGCGGAGCGCGGCCGGTAGCGTGTCCTGATCGAAGACCGGGGTCGAGCGATAGGGCGTCGGAGCGCTCATCTCAGGCGGCCAGCCGGATTTGCTCGGCGTGCTCAGGATAGGGCGCGACCGTCTCCGCCGGCGCCAGGCCCGCGAGCTCGTTCGCGAACCCATGGTTGACGTCGCGGTGATGTGCCTCATCGGCCCGCACGACCAGCACGACATCGCGCAGTGTCGCGCCCTCGGGCAGCTTCCAATAGTGCCGCGCGATCGCAGGCGCTGCCACATTGGCGCTACGCCCCTCGTCGATCTCCTTGAGATAGAGGGTGTAGCTGATCACCGCCTCTTCCTCGAAATAGCCGACCACCCGGTGCGCGGTCCGGGCGCTCACCAGATAAAGCGCAAAGAAGGCAAGGTAGAACACCCACTGCACGGCCAGGATCACCAGTCGCTCGAAAAGCGTCGGCTTGGCAACCTCGATGAAGGTCATCAGATGCATGCGCTCGTTCTCGGCTTCTTCCATGAGCGTCCGGATCCACCCCTTGTCGTCGCACATCCGGCGCAGGCACTTGAGGTGATTGACCGTCGCCCCCACCATGCCGGGCACGGCCGCCACCGTCTCGAGAACGATGGCCCGATGGCCATAACGCTTGGCGAAGAACGTGTCGGCGCAGAAGCGAAGCATCTTCGTAAAGCCCAGAGCGACGCGATCGCGCAGGTCGCGCGGCGCATGATGGACGTTGAGGTCGAAGAGGGGAATCTCGGTCATTGGTTCAATCCTGTTTGCAACCGCCGGCTCAGGCGGAATGGTGGTCCGGCTGGCGCACCAGCCGGAAGAACATGGCGAGCTGAAGGCTCTCGGCGATGCGCGCAGCCTTGGCCTGCAGCGCGGCCGCGGCTTCGCGGCTCATCAGCTCGTTGCTGGTCTGCGCCCAGAGCCCGAGCCACCGCTCGAACAAGGCGGGCGACAGCCGGTCGCGATGCTGGAGATGAGCCGGCACCGGTTGGCCCTTGTACCGCCCGCTGCCCGTCATGACCGAGGACCAGAAGGCACGCAGCCGCGTCAGGTGCTCGGGCCAGTCGCCGATGGCGTCATTGAATATGGGACCGAGTTCCGGATCCTTCCGCACGCGGGCGTAGAAAGCATCGACGAGCTCGCCGAGACCTTCTTCGTTCAACTCCAGATCGGGCACCGTACCAGCTCCAACGCGACGTGATCGTCGAGCCGCCGGATAAAAGAATCATCTTTCGTGCATCATTAGGAGTTGTACGGATAGCAGTGCATCTCAAGCGCTCCGACCCGTTGCGAGACCGCCGCGAGGCGCCGACCCACAGCCGCGCGTTGAATGCCCGGCGCTGCCTGGAGCGCGATCAGCCATCCTGCTAGGCTGCGGAAGGCGCGCCCTTGACCCAGGCGAGTGCTTCTTCGCGCTGCGCCGGCTCGAAAGTCTTGTAGCTGATAAAGGGCAGAACCGCGCTCTCGACCCGGGTGCCGATCCGCACCCATGTCTGGTCGGCAACGACCGCCACGCGGCCGAACCGTGTCAGCTTGCCGAAAAGGGGCATGGCGCGCGCCACATAGCCCGGAAGGCCGCTGAGCTCGATGCCGTCGATGCCGCGCGTCTCGACAAATATATGGACCTTCTCGTGATGGGCCATCGCTTGGTCGAGCCGGTCCATCATGGCGTCGAGATCGGCGCCCGTGATCTTTCCGGAAACCTCGAGCGCGATGACATCTTCGCCAGCCTCGATCACCCTGTGCATGACGCATGCCTCCTTGCTTGCAAATGCCGCTTTGTCACCAGCATGCAGATCGGCCGCATGAGCTTCAAGCAATTGTGACGCGATCGGCCGCAGCGCTGCCTCGGATGAGGATAAAGGCTGACCGCGGTTGCCCGCACGGCGCCCGAATGGGCTAATAGCGCCGATGCGCGCGCATGATCGTTCCCGTCGGGCGCCCATCGCCAGCCCCAACCCCGACCAGGATGTCGACGCGCGGACGCCGCAGCGTATCGACCGCCAGCGCAAGGGGCTCGTCCTCCTGCATGACTGCGGTGCGCGCCGGCGCGTCGATTTCGGCGAGCATATCCGCGACGGTCCGCTCGGCCGGCGCAAACAGGCCGGCATTCCGGTCCGCATCGGCCAGGATGTAGCGGGTGATGTCGAGGGCCGAAAAAGCCGCGACGGGACGCCCGTCATCGTCGAGGCAGATCGCCACCGGACGGCCGCGATCGAGCGCGCGCATCACGTCCTCGAGGCTCGAGGCGAGCGTCGTTGGGACAAAGTCGGGCGCGAGCTTCGACGACAGAAGCTCGCCGTGTCCGCGGCCGTTTCGCGGCCGCGTCCGGAGCACCTGTCCGATGGTCGTATGGTGGCGGGTCCAGGCCGCCGTTTCCGGGCAGCGCAAGGCGATCAGCTCGACGATCTTGGCCTGCAGGTCGCCCACATTCTGATCGAGGATCGGCTCATGATGCGCGACCCTGTTGCGAAACCGGTTGATCGACCTTGCCAGGCCCTGGACCTCGTGCCGGCCGACCGGCGGCCGCGCATGCGGGAAGACGATGTTGAGCGCCGTGCGCCAGAGGGCGTGGTATTCGGGTCGCAGCAAATGCGACCAGAAGTCGAAGGTGAGTTCCGCGACAATCTGCCCCCGCGACGCGCCGGCGCCCGCGCGACCGATCGCCTTGTCAAGCGTCGCTCGGCCGGCATCTGTCAGGAGCCCGTCGCGCAGCGCCGCCTCATGCGGCCAGGTCTGGCCGTAGCGACCCACGAGAAGACCATCGATCGCGTTCCGCAGCGTTACTTCGACCACGTGCAGCGGATAGAGGAACGCCTTGGCGAGCCGGGCATTGTAGAGGTAGAGCGCCAGCGCGTAGCCGGTGTCATTGCCACTTTTGGACAGGTAGGCGCCGAACCTGGGTTCCGACAGCGAGGCGCGAATAGCGTCCACTTGCGCCGGGAGATAGGGATAAGGAACTTGACTTTCAGCCATTCACGCGCAAGACCATAGCAGCAGTCGAATCGGCCCCACTGGCATCGCCAAGCGCCCTCGACACGGAATATCGAGCACCAGGTCGGGCCAGTCCCCACCTGGTGTTTCTGTTTTCCGGACTCGCAGCAGGGGCGTGCCTTCCTCAGAAACGGTGCCCGTTGTCACTGTTTTGCCATGGCGATCAAGCGACAATCGGCTGACAACCGATCCTAAATGCGCTTCGTCGCTCAGTCAGCATGTGCATCACCGTTCAAGCGCGCGCGGAGCGTCTTACCCGCCTTGAAGAAGGGGACACGCTTGGCAGGCACCGCGACGATCGACCCGTTTTTCGGGTTTCGGCCCGCACGCGCGCGGCGCCACCGCGCTTCGAAGACGCCGAACCCGCGCAGCTCGACACGCCCCCCGGCAGCCATCTGCCGCGCGATTGCGTCGAAAAACAGGTCGACAAGACGCTCGATATCGGCAGCAGCAAGCTCGGAATTTCCTGACCCAAGCACCTGAGCAAATCCGATCGCACCATCAGCCGACTTCCCCTTCATTCGACAAGAACAATTGCTGCAGCCCAGCCTCGCATGAGCGCGCCCTTGCCGCGTAGCAGATAAGGAAGAAAGAGAATATATCTGCGTAAGTGCATGCCGAAGACGAGTGGCAGTAGGTTGCCCGTAGCGGTCCAATATCTGTCTGCAGGAACTTCATGTTCAGAAGCAATGCCGTGAGCTATATCTTGGCGACCGACACTTTAGCCGTGAATATGGGTGTCAGAGAATATGGAGGTCCGCGCAAGAAAGTTCATCGCCTTGGCTCTTGAATGCCGGGCCTGTAGGATAAACAGCTCCTGGCGGAACGATGTCTGGTCTTTCCTCAGCACTTGCGAGGTTGGATCACCTGGCAGCTCGCTAAAGGATTCGAGCGAAGCTCGCCACGCCGTGGGGAGCAGCGCTGTTGCCTTGCTGTTGACCGGACCGGATTGTCGGCGCGGCGCCGCCGAGCATGGCTTCGATATTGCTGACGCACTGCTCGACGCTTTCATCGGCAAGCATGTACCACACCTGCTTTGCCGCCTTGCGCGCCTTCACCAGCTCTGCCCGGCGCAATTCGGCCAGCTGCTGGCTCAGCGCCGGCTGCCCGATCCCCGTCGCCTGAGCAATCTCGCCCACATTCCGCTCACCGAGAAGCAAACAGGAGAGGATCATGAGCCGTTGCGGCTGGGCGAAGACCTTGAGCTTTTCGGCTGCGGCCGATGCAGCATCCTTGTTTTCGAAGAGTGGAGTCATGGCTGCGGCTCGAAACGGCAGAACCAGTCGCGCGCGCCGCTCGTCTGATCGTCGACCGGCAGGAGCGCGGCCTCACCCTCTGTCCAGCCCTCGGGCGTAAGCACGTCCTTCTCATCGACGCACTTGAGAGCGCGCAAGAGCCGCAGGAGTTCGTCGACGGAGCGGCCGACATTATGCGGATACGCGGTTGTGGCACGGACCACCCCCTGAGGATCGATGAAGAAGGTCGAGCGCATCGCCATGCTGTCGGCCGCGTTCTCGCCGATCATGCCGTAGGCGCGGCCCACCGCCATGCTGGGATCCTCGATGATCGGGAAACCGATCTCGACCTCGAAGAGGTCCTTCAACGCCCGCACCCAGGCGATATGCGCGTAGAGACTATCGACCGACACGCCGACAAGCTTGCATCCCAGCGCCTCGAACTCGGCTTGCCGGCGCGCCAGCGCCACGAATTCGGTGCTGCAGACCGGCGTGAAATCGGCCGGATGCGAAAACAGCAGCACCCAATGGCCGCGGAGCTTGGAAAGCTGGAATTCGCCCCTTGTCGAGCGCGCCTGAAAATCCGGCGCGGCATCCCCGATCCGGATCGCCGACGGCATGCTGGCAGCTGCTTCAATCATGAGGTCCTCCTGCAGATGCCCGCCCGACGAAGCAAGCCGTTGACGATCTATGATCGGTTACATACATGATTATTGTAACTTTGAAATCAAGGAGAGTCGCATGACCGACCCCGCTCTTGCCCATGCCGCAACGCAGATCACCGCTGCGCAAGCGGGCGTTCCCGTCATCGCGGCGTTCTTCGACGAGCCGACCTTCACGGTCACTTACGTCGTCCATGATCCGGCGACGCTTCGCGCCGCCGTGATCGACAGCGTGCTGACCTTCGATTCCGCGTCGGGACGCACGTCGCATGAAGCAGCCGACCGGGTAATCGCGCATGTGCAAGAGGCCGGGCTGCACGTGGACTGGCACCTGGAGACCCACGCCCATGCTGACCATCTCTCGGCGGCCCCCTATCTCCAACAGAAGCTCGGCGGCAAAATCGCGATCGGCGCGCACATCTGCACGGTGCAGGAGACTTTCGGAAAGCTCTTCAACGCCGGCAGCGACTTCCAGCGGGACGGGTCCGATTTCGACCAGCTGTGGAAAGACGGTGACACCTTCTTGATCGGCGAGCTCTCGGTGACGGTTCTCCATGTCCCGGGCCACACACCAGCCTGCGTCGCTTATGTGATCGGCGACGCCGTGTTCGTCGGCGACACGATGTTCATGCCCGACTATGGGACGGCTCGGGCGGACTTTCCGGGGGGTGACGCGCGCACCCTGTTCCGCTCGCTTCGGCGCCTGCTCGAGCTGCCGCCGCAGACCCGCCTTTTCATGTGCCATGACTACCTGCCCGAGGACCGCGGGCACTATGTCTGGGAAACGACCGTCGCCGAGCAGCGGCGCGCGAACATTCACGCGCATGACGGGATTACCGAAGACGAATTTGTCGCAATGCGCGAGAGCCGCGACCGTACGCTCCCCGTGCCTCGGCTGATCCTTCCCTCCGTGCAGGTGAACATGCGCGCGGGGCATCTGCCGCCCCCCGAGGGGAATGGCGTCAGCTATCTCAAGCTCCCGGTGAATCAGCTATGATTCCGGCCTTCTCCCATGCGCAGCCGCTGGCGGGATTTGTCGGCGGCCTGATGATCGGCTTGGCCGCAGCCGTCATGCTGCTGGCGCTGGGTCGGATCGCGGGCGTAAGCGGCCTCGCGGCCCGCGCTCTGAAGCTGTCCGACGCCGGGCCGCCTTGGGCCGAGGCGACCGCCTTTGTCCTCGGCCTTCCCCTTGGCGCGTGGCTTCTCGCAGCGACCGCGGAAGTGGCTCCGGCGCATTTCCCTACAACACCCCTCTTGCTGGTCGCCGGCTTGATCGTCGGATATGGCACGCGGCTCGGCTCAGGCTGCACCAGCGGCCATGGCGTATGCGGCCTCTCCCGGCTCTCGCGCCGCTCGCTCGTCGCCACGGCGCTTTTCATGGCTAGCGGCTTCGCGACCGTGGCGGCGATGCGCCTGACAGGAACGCTCTGATGCGCGCGCTCATCGCCCTCCTCTGCGGCACGCTGTTCGGCGCGGGCCTGGCTGTCTCGGGTATGACCGACCCGATGCGCGTGCGGGCATTTCTCGACCTGCTCGGCCCCTGGGACCCGACGCTTGCCTTCGTCATGGCCGGCGCCATCGTGCCGATGGCCGTCGCCTGGAGGGTCCAGAGCCGCATGGCCCGGCCCTTCGCGGCAACAACCTTCAACCTCCCCGATACTGGCCGCATCGATCGCCGGCTGGCGATCGGCTCCATTCTCTTCGGTGTGGGCTGGGGTATCGCCGGCCTGTGCCCGGGCCCCGCCGTGGCCAATCTCGCGCTCGCGCCGGCAGCAGCCGCGCCGTTCCTGCTCGCCATGCTCGCGGGCATGGCGCTGCATCGCCTGACATCGCGGTAAGCACGCCTTTTGGGAAACGTCCGCATGACCATCAAGCAGCTTTCTCCGACGCTCAGCGTCGCCCCGCAGCTCACTCCGGCGGATATCGCCGACATAGCCGCAGCGGGGTTCCGCTCGATCATCTGCAATCGCCCGGACGGTGAAGCACCCGGCCAGCCGCCCGCGCGCAGTATCGAGCAGGCCGCGGCAAGCGCCGGCTTGGCCTTCGTCCATGTTCCCGCCGTCGCCGGCGCGCTGACCGAGGCGGATGCCGAGGCCATGGCCAAGGCGCTCGACAGGCTTCCGGCGCCCGTCCTCGCCTACTGCCGCTCGGGAGCACGGTCGGAAAAGCTCGCGGAAATGGCGGGGCGGGCCGGGCAGCGAGCGGCGGAAGAGGACTACGACATCGTGGTGGTTGGCGGAGGTAGCGCGGGAATAGCTGCTGCCGCCAGCATCCTGAAGCGGCGGGACCATCTGCACCTCGCGGTCGTCGAGCCCAATGAAGACCATTATTATCAGCCTGGCTGGACAATGGTCGGGGCCGGCGTGTTCGACGCCGCGGTCACCCGGCGCGAGGAAGCGCGGCTGATTCCAAAAGGCGCGCACTGGGTCAAGGCAGCGGCGCGCAGCTTTCAGCCCGATGCCAATCAGGTGATGCTGCAGGACGGCCGGCGGCTCAGCTACAAGGTCCTGATCGTCTGTCCCGGCATCAAGCTCGACTGGGACGCCATCCCCGGTCTTGCCGCAACGCTCGGCCGTAATGGCGTCACTTCGAACTACCGCTACGACCTGGCACCCTATACGCACCGTCTCGTCAAAGCTTTCAAGGGCGGCAGGGCGCTGTTCACTCAGCCTGTGATGCCGATCAAATGCGCCGGCGCCCCGCAAAAGGCTATGTACCTCTCCTGCCATCGCTGGGAAAAAGCCGGCGTGCTCGGCGCCGCCGACGTGCATTTCCACACAGCAGGCGGCGTCCTGTTCGGAGTGCCCGATTATGTCCCAGCGCTCATGGACTATGTCGAGCGCTACGGCATAAATCTGCATTTCGGCTCGAGGCTGGTCGAGATCGACGGACCCCGACAGACGGCGGTATTTGAACGAGCCGACGGCAAAGGCACGCAGCGCGCGGCCGAGCGCTTCGACATGATCCATGTCGTCCCACCGCAGGTCGCGCCCGACTTCATCCGCGAAAGCCCGCTCGCCGCGGCGTCGGGCTTTGTCGAAGTCGACGAGACGACGCTGCGTCACCCGCACTACTCGAACATCTTTGCCCTCGGGGACGCCTGCTCGGCGTCGAACGCGAAGACCGCAGCGGCCGCCCGGGCCCAGGCGCCGGTCGTCGCCGTCAACGCCCTCGCAGCGCTCGACGGCCGGCCGCCGGCCGCGGCCTATAATGGCTATGGCAGCTGCCCCCTGACGGTCGAGGCCGGCAAAATCGTGCTCGCCGAGTTCGGCTATGGAGGCAAGCTCCTGCCGAGCTTCCCAGGATGGCTGATCGACGGCACCCGCCCCTCGCGGCTCTCCTGGCTCCTCAAGGACACGATCCTGCCCCCGGTCTACTGGCATGGGATGCTCAAAGGCCGGGAATGGATGGTCAGGCCGCAGCCGATCGGCGCGTGATGGCGAAGCTTGCGCATTACCTGCCGGCGCTCGCCTGGGCACGCGGCTATGACCGGGCCACGCTCGCAAGCGACATGACCGCGGCGGCGATCGTCACGATCATGCTCATCCCCCAGAGCCTCGCCTATGCAATGCTCGCGGGGCTCCCACCCGAAATCGGGCTTTACGCCTCGGTCGCGCCCCTCCTCGCCTATGCCGCCTTCGGCACGAGCCGAACTCTGGCGGTGGGGCCGGTCGCCGTAATCTCCTTGATGACGCTGACCGCCGCCAGCGCGATCGCAGCGCCGGGAAGCCAGCGCTTCATCGCAGCCGCGCTCATACTTGCGCTGCTATCCGGACTGATCTTGCTGGCGATGGGCCTTCTCAGACTGGGGTTCCTCGCCAGCCTTCTCTCGCATCCAGTCGTCTCGGGCTTCATCACCGCGAGCGGCATTCTCATTGCAGCAAGTCAGATGAAGTCGCTGCTCGGCGTCGACGGCGGGGGCGCCACCTTGCCCGAGCTTATTGCCGGGCTTGCTAGCGATCTCGCCTCGATCCATCCGCCCACGCTCGCAATCGGCGTCAGCGCCTGCGCTTTCCTGTTCTGGGTGCGCAGCGGAGCAAAGCCTCTGCTGATCCGCCTCGGCATCGCGCCTCGCGTCGCCGATCTTCTCGCCAAGACCGGTCCGATCGCGGCTGTCGCGGCTTCAACGCTCGCCGTCCTCGCGCTGGAACTCGAGGACAACGGCGTCCGGGTGGTCGGCCAGATTCCCCAGAGCCTTCCGCCCCTCACGCTGCCCTTGTTCGACGCGCAGCTCTGGCGGCAGCTCGCGGTTCCCGCGCTTCTTCTCTCGGTGATCGGCTTCGTCGAGAGCGTATCGGTATCCCAGACACTCGCCGCCAAGCGGCGCCAGAAGATCGATCCGGACCAGGAACTGATCGGCCTGGGCGCCGCCAATGTCGCGGCCGCGTTCACCGGCGGCTATCCGGTGACGGGCGGCTTCGCACGCTCGGTCGTCAATTTCGACGCCGGAGCGCAAACGCCGGCCGCCGGCGTTTACACTGCCGCCGGCATTCTCATCGCGGCCCTCTTCCTGACGCCGCTCCTCGCCGCGCTTCCGATTGCCACGCTCGCCGCGACGATCATCGTCGCCGTTCTCAGTCTGGTGGACCTCAGGAAACCGGTCGAGATCTGGCGCTATTCCAAACCCGATTTCGCAGCGATGCTGGCGACGATCCTTCTGACGCTGGCCATCGGGGTCGAGGCGGGGATCATCGCCGGCGTCGGTCTCAGCCTGGCGCTCTATCTCTGGCGGGCATCACGACCGCACGCCGCTATCGTCGGCCGCGTTCCTGAAACCGAGCATTTTCGCAATGTCGCGCGCCATAGGGTTTTCACAGACCCCCGGGTGCTCACGATCCGCATCGATGAGAGCCTGACCTATCTCAACGCTCGGTGGCTGGAGCAGTTTATTCTCGAACAAATCGCCGAAAAACGTGAAGTGCGACACCTCATCTTGATGTGCTCGGCGGTCAACGCCATCGATGCCTCCGCACTCGAGAGCCTCGAGATGATCAATCGGCGTCTTGCCGATGCCGGTGTTCGCCTGCACCTGTCGGAAGTCAAAGGCCCGGTCATGGACGCGCTCGAGCGCTCGCATCTGCTCGACGGCCTCTCAGGCAAGGTCTGGCTGTCTCAGCATGAGGCTTTTACGAAAGTTATCGCTCTCGCGGACCGGGAACAGGAGTCACTGGCTGCGCCTGATCTCTGGGCCGCCAGAGGCGCGATATAGAGTTTACGGTTGACCGGGCTGACCGGCTTCATCGGCAGGCATCTCGTTGTCCTGCCCTCTGCCGGCTGTTCGGCGCTTTTGGCGTCGAGGTGCCGTTTCAGCGCATATCCGCCGACAGCGACCGCAACGAGGCCGAGCGGACCCAGACGCCGTATCAGCGCGGCTGCGCCAGCGCCAAGGAGCGCTCCGCCGGGGCCCCCGAGCCCCCGCACGTGCTTGGCCGCTCGTTCGCCCGCAATCGCACCCAGAAACTTGCCGATCATGATCGTCCTTTCTCCTGTCTCCGAAGCCGAGATCTACGTCGCAGATCCTCTGACCCACACCTCACGATTTCACAAGTACGCGGCAGTGGGCCGATAGCGAACGCTGCTTCACCATGGGGTCAAGGTCACGGCACAGACGTTACGACGATCAAGCGTATCATGGACGTCGATCGTCCGAGCGGCGCGGAACGTGCGCTCATAGCAGGAGCATGCCACCCACCCCGCCACCATCCGCAAGTCGCGAGCCTCGCGGCAGCTCGCCTGCAACAATCGGGATCTGAGATACTTGACGCAACTCCCACAGCCGCAACGTGTCTTCAGGAATGAGCCCTAAAACAGCGAAACTCGGCTTTATCGGCCACTGCCTTCTCGTCACTGCCTGCGCCGCCGCGCTGATCCTGTTGTGGCGCGTCCTCCAGCCGATGGCTCCAGCGGATCCCGCATCCCGGCTTGTAACGGCGCGGGGCGACCTTGCCGGCGATGAAAAGGCGACCATAGCCCTGTTCGAAAAGGCCCGCGGATCGGTCGTCTATATCTCGACATCCCAGCTGGTGGAGGACGCCTGGTCGCGCAATGTATTCTCCGTCCCGCGCGGCACAGGGTCCGGCTTCATCTGGGACGGCGCCGGGCACGTCGTCACCAACTTCCACGTGATCCAGGGCGCCTCGGAGGCGACGGTCCAACTTGCCGACGGTCGCAAGTTCCGCGCCTCGCTGGTAGGCGCCAGCCCGAGCCACGATCTTGCGCTGCTCAAGATCGGCGTTGCGCTGCGCCGCCCGGCACCCGTTCCCATCGGTACCAGCGAGGATCTGAAGGTCGGACAGAAGGTCTTTGCCATCGGCAATCCGTTCGGGCTCGACTGGACGCTCACCACCGGCATCATTTCTGCGCTCGACCGATCGCTGCCAAGCGAGCGCGGCGGACCCAGCATCGAACATCTCATCCAGACCGACGCCGCCATCAACCCCGGCAACTCGGGCGGCCCACTGCTCGACTCGAGCGGACGCCTGATCGGGATCAACACGGCGATTTTCAGCCCGTCAGGCGCGTCGGCAGGCATCGGTTTCGCGGTCCCGGTCGCCACCGTCATGCGCGTTGTCCCGCAACTTATCAAAAGCGGCCGCTATGTTCGGCCGGCTCTCGGCATCGAAGCGGACGAGCAGGTGAACGAACGCCTGCAAGCGATCACCGGACTGGAGGGGGTCTACGTCCTAAGCGTTCGCCCCGGATCGCCCGCGGCCCGCGCAGGCCTTGTCGGCATTACGGCGACACCAGGCGGCATCGTGCCGGGAGACCGCATAACCGCGATCGACGGAGAAGATGTCGACAGCCTCGGCGCGCTCCTGGCGAAGCTCGACGACCGCAAGGTCGGCAATGTCGTCAAGCTCACCGTGTCGCGCGGCGAAGCAGCCCGAGAAGTTCCAGTGGAACTGGAAGCGGGGACCTAGCTGACGAGAAGAGACAGCGCCAATCAGGATTGAGCCAGGCGATAGTTTCACTCTATCGTCCTGTCATGCCGACACTCCGCCAGCTCGAATATCTCGTCGCCCTCGCGGACCTGCGCCACTTCGGTCGAGCCGCGCAGGCCAGTCACGTCTCTCAGCCCTCGCTCAGCCAGCAGCTGCGCGCGCTCGAGCAGCGCCTCGGAACCGTTCTTGTCGAACGCAATCAGGGCAGTGTCGAACTCACGCCCATCGGCCGCGAGCTTGCCGAACGCGCGCGATGCGTGCTGGTGGCCGTGGAAGACATGCGCGAGCTCGCCAGGCGCGCGCAGGAAGGTAACGCCGGCACGATCCGCTTCGGCGTCACGCCCACCTTAGGGCCCTATCTCATGTCGAACGTGATCCTGGCGCTGCACCGCCAACAGCCGGGCTTGCGGCTCTATATCCGCGAGGGCATTCCGGATGAACAGGCGCTCGAGCTGGCGCGCGGTCAGCTCGACATGTTGCTCGGTCCGCTGCCGATCGCCGGCGAAGGGGCGATAGTCGAGCCGCTCTTTCGCGAACGGCTCCGGCTTGTGGCCGCGCCCGACCACCCCCTTGCGCAGCGGCCGGTCCTTCGCAGAAGCGACCTCAAGGGCGCGCAAGTGCTGAGCCTTCATTCAGCGCACCATCTCCATCGGCAGGTCGCTGGCTTCTGCATGGAACTCGAAATGGAGCTGCTGCGCGATTACGAGGGCACCAGCCTTGACAGCCTGCGGCAAATGGCGGCGACGGGCCTCGCGCTCACCATTCTTCCGGATCTCTATATTCGCTCGGAAGTGGGCGGCAGCGCCGGAGTCAAAGTGCTGGAGGTCAAGGACTGGGAACCGACCCGCAGCATCGCCGCGGCCTGGCGGCACGGCGCCGCCTTTGCCGACGCCTATGCCAGTATCGCGGAATGCGTGCGATGCGAGGCGCTGGCAATCGTAGGCGCGTAAGCCGATAGGCTGATCCTATCGCCGAGAGGGGGAGAGATCGATTGGCGAGAACACCGCCCCTTCGCTAGATACAAGACGTGGCCCGGGCCCCTCTGGCACGGCAGCGGCGAGAAGTCCTGTCGTGCGATGTCGGACCACATCGGACGTTCCGATGGCATGCAAGCGGGCCCTATCATCGCCGAAATGCCGTCAGCTCTCCGATCGAACCCATGGTTTGTGACTAGAGGAGATATACAATGAACTGGCGTGCCTTCCGTCTGCACGAGATGCACAAGCGGATCGATGAAGCGCTTCGCGCCGAGCAGCGCCATACGGTCCCCAACCCTTTCGAAATCATGCGCCTGAAGAAGCTCAAGCTGGCCCTGAAGGATCGGCTCGCTGCCCTCGCGCGAACACCGAGGAGAGTGTGAAGATGGAGCGGTACAGATCCTACCCATCTGCGAACGCGCATGCCGCGAGCGCGGCGACGACAACCTTTGATGCCGGCCTGCGCCGGCACATGCTGGGCATCTACCGCAACATGGGCCTCGGCCTCGCCATCACCGGCGCGGTCGCACTCGGCGTCGCCTCGAGCCCGGCCATCTATGAGCCGATCTTCAATACGCCGCTCAAATGGGCGGCGATGTTCGCGCCGCTGGCCTTTGTCCTCTTCTTCTCCTTCCGCATCGAGCGCATGAGCACGGCTTCGGCTCGAACGGCGTTCTTTGCGTTCGCCGCGGTCATGGGCATCTCCATGGCGAGCATCTTCCTGGTTTTCACCGGGCAGAGCATCGCGACGACCTTCTTCATCGCCGCTTCGATGTTCCTCGCGATGAGCCTATGGGGCTACACGACCGGCCGGGACCTTTCGAAATGGTCGACTTTCCTGCTGATGGGTCTGGTCGGCGTCGTCATCGCGAGCCTGGTCAACCTCTTCCTCGCCTCGAGCATCTTGCAGCTCGTGCTCAGCATCGTCGGGGTGATCGTGTTCACCGCGCTCACCGCGTTCGACACCCAGCGGGCCAAGTCCGACTATCTCGCCTATGGCGGCACGCAAGCCGCCGAGAAGCTCGCCGTGATGAGCGCGCTCTCGCTCTACCTTAATCTCGTCAACCTTTTCCAACTGCTGCTGACCTTCTTCGGCCAGCGCCAGGAGAACTGATCATGCTTTGCCCTTCGTGCAGAACCGCGCTCCAGATGTCGGAGCGCTCAGGCATCGAAATCGACTATTGCCCCTCCTGCCGGGGCGTGTGGCTCGACCGCGGCGAGCTCGACAAGATCATCGAGCGCAGTGCGGCCCCGCCCGCCCCACCAGCCGCGGCTGCCCAGACGTCGCCCGGCTGGAGCGGTCCGCCCCATCAAGGCGGTTACCACCCGCCTTATCAGAAGCGCCGAAAGAGCTTTCTCGAAGAGCTCTTCGACTGATCGGCGGCGCGCCGCACCGCGCGGCCGCCGTCACTCTTCCCGCCGGGCCCCGCTGGCAGACTGACCGTCTGCGATGTCGGAGGGACAAACGCGGCCGCTTGCCGGCCGTGAAAGGAGAGACACATGGATTTCCTGTTTGTTGATTGGCTCGGCAAGCCGCTGTGGCTCTGGCTGAGCTTCCTGGGAATCGTCATCGTCATGCTCGCGGTCGATCTCGGCATCGTGCACCGCAAGTCGAAGGAAATCGGCGTCACCGAAAGCCTGGTGACGTCCGCGGCCTACATCCTGCTCGGCCTCGCCTTCGGCGGCTGGGTCTGGTGGTACATGGGCGCAACCGCGGGCATGAACTATCTGACCGGCTTCGTGGTCGAGAAAAGCCTGGCGATGGACAACGTCTTCGTCATCGCCATGATCTTCACCTATTTCGCCGTGCCGCGCCTCTACCAGCATCGCGTACTGTTCTGGGGCATCCTCGGCGTCATCGTCCTGCGCGCGATCATGATCGGTGTCGGAGCAACGCTGGTTGAGCAGTTCAGCTGGGTGCTCTATGTCTTCGCGGCCTTCTTGATCTTCACCGGCGTCAAGATGTGGCTCTTCGCCGACAAGGAATATGACGTCGCGGCCAATCCCGTGCTCAAGTTCGTGCGCCGGCATTTCCGCGTGACCGACCGCCTGCATGGTGAGCATTTCTGGGTGAAGCAGGCAGACCCCGCCACCGGCAAGCAGGCCTGGTTCATGACCCCGCTCATGCTGGCCCTGCTGATGGTCGAAATCGTCGACGTGGTCTTTGCCGTCGACAGCGTCCCGGCGATCTTCGCCATCACGACCGATCCGTTCATCGTCTACACCTCGAACATCTTCGCCATTCTCGGCCTCAGGGCGCTCTATTTCGCGCTCGCCGCGATGGTCGACCGGTTCCACTATCTCAAATACGCGCTGGCGATCCTGCTTGTGTTCATTGGCTCGAAGATCTTCGTCGCCGACGCGCTGGGCCTGGCGAAGATCCCGCCCGTGGCTTCGCTTTCGGTCACCTTCGCGATCCTGGCGGCCGGCATCGGCTGGTCGCTATGGAAGACGAGGGACCAGGCCGCGCACCCGGCCTGAACAACCTTGCCGGCGGGGACG
This sequence comes from Sphingobium lactosutens DS20, assembly GCF_000445105.1. Classification (GTDB taxonomy): domain Bacteria; phylum Pseudomonadota; class Alphaproteobacteria; order Sphingomonadales; family Sphingomonadaceae; genus Sphingobium; species Sphingobium lactosutens. Next base: position 43,730 of record NZ_ATDP01000034.1, read on the forward strand.
TCCCCCCCTGCCTTCCCGCCGGCGCCTTTTTCCTGGCCTTGCCTCGTCCGCATGCAGGCGCCGCTCATCTCGAAAGGAATGGTCTTGGCGTCTCGTCCAACGCGCGCATTGCTCGTGATCAATGCGCTGAGCCGGTCAGGCGCAGCGATGGGCGAGGCGGCGCACCGATTGCTCGCCGAGCAGGGCTGCACGGTCACTCGGCTCGACAGCAGGACATCCGAGGAGGTCAGCCCCTGGATTGCCCGGCAGGGCGATGCCGCGGTCGGCAAGTCCGAGATCACCCCGCACGTGGCGTCACCTCAAGGTTTGTGCGCCAGACAACGATTTGGCGGACATAATGAGAACACTGGCTATGCCACGAGTTTGAGGCGGGCCATGGGATCGTTGAGGGTGCGGAACTCGCCAGGGGAGAGCCGGTTTGCCCTTTGCCACAGATAGTCGCCGGTCAAACTGATATGCACCCAGCCCATCGGCGAGAGATGGGCAAGCAGCGCATCATCGAAGGTGCCGCCGGATGATTGGAGATGCTGGGCGGCCCTGTCCATATAGACGGTGTTCCAGTAAGAAATCGCCGCGATCAGCAGATTGAGGCCCGATGCCCGATATTCCTGATTCTCGATCGAGCGATCGGTGAACCGCCCCTGTCGGTTGGTGTAGATCGCGGCGGCAAGGGTATGACGTGCTTCGCCTTTATTGAGGCCGGCCTGGCAGGCGCGACGCAAGTCGGGCTGTTCAAGCCAGTCGAGCGCAAATAGCGTCCGCTCGATGCGGCCGAGTTCGGCCAGCGCAAAATCCAGCCTGTTCTGGCGCTTGTAGGCGGCCAGCTTGCGCAGGATCGCGGAGGGCGCAACGGCTCCTTCCTTAATGGAGGCGACGATCCTGACGATGTCATCCCAATCGGCTTCGATCGCCGCCGTCTTGATCGTGCGGCCCATGAGGCTTTCGATGCCTTTGTAGGTCGAAGGCGCGGCGATCGAGCCGAGTTTCCGGTCGGCGATGTCGCGCAGACGGGGCACGAACCGGAAGCCGAGAAGATGGCAAAGGGCAAAGACATGGTCCGTCGCGCCGCCGGTATCAGTGTAATGCTCATGCAGCGGTAGCGCGCCGGCGCCGAGCATCAGGCCATCCAGCACGTAGGGGGCCTCGCCGGCGGTGGCCGACATGATCCGCGATCCGAACGAGGCAAAATGATCGGACAGGTGGGAGTAGATCTTCAGGCCCGGCTCGCTGCCATATTTCGCATTGATGTCGGCCGCCGCCGATCGGTTGCGGCCCGAGCGGAAGAACTGCCCATCGGAGGATGAACTAGTGCCGGCTCCCCAATGGCGCGTGAAAGGAAGATCATGGTGCGCGGCAACGATCATCCCCAACGCGGCCTGATAGTTTTCGGGCGACAAATACCAGTTGTGGGTCCAGGCAAGCTGGGCGTAGCTCACCCCGTCGCTGGCGTTGGCCATGCGCTCTAGACCCAGATTCGATCCATCAGCGAGAATGGCGGCGAGGATCGCGTGCGGGTTGTCATGCTCCTTGCCGGACCGAAGATCGCGAAATGCGCTCAGGAACCCGGTGCGCTCGGCCACCTCGACCAGGAGTTCGGTGATCCGCACGCGCGGAAGCAAGGCGTCGAGCCTGCGATCGAGAGCCTCCGCCTCGGGTGGAGTGATCGCCGGCATGGGTTGCAGCTTGAGCCGGTCGCGTTCGAGCGCCACGCCCGCGAGCCTGTTCGCCTTGAGTTGCTTGGCGAAACGGCGCAGCCGCCAGTCGAGCGTCCTTGCCCGCTCCTCCAGATAGGCGGCCGCATCGGTCTGGAATGGCAGGCTGTCGGCCACCTTATCGGCATCGCGTCGACTCAGCAAATAGGTGTCGAAGCGGCGATAATTGCGGGTTCCTTCGACCCATATGTCGCCGGCGCGCAACCGATCGCGCAGCGTGGCCATGATGGCCGTCTCGTATCGCCGGCGATCGACCTGGCCACCTTCGGTGATGAGGCGCTTCCACTGCCGGTTGGCGAATGGGAGCGGAACGCCCTCGGGCAGGCTGCGGGCCTTGCGGGCATTGGTATCGCGGATGACCTCGATGGCCTTGATCAGTTGCGATCCGCTCCCCGATGCCTTGAACGTGAATGTATCGAGGAAAGCCGGGCTGAACCGCCGCAGCGTCGCATAGCGACCAGTCGCCGCGACAAGCGCATCTTCGCCCGCCAGCTCGGCCAGCGCATCGACCTGCGATTTGGCTGCGACCAGTCTGTGCCAGCCTACCGCTTCGTCGATCAGTTCGAGCGGATTACCGCCATGTTCGACCGCCTCTCCCAGCGCGGCGATCGTCGCGCCGAACAGCCGCATAAGTTCGCCGACCGAGCGGATGCTGTCCTGATAGCGCCTTTCCCGCCCGCGCCGCGCCCGTGTGAACAGGCTTCCGACAAGCCTGTCGAACATCTGGATCGCACCATCGGCGAGCCTGGCATCGAGGTCGATGACCGCCGCGATCAGCGTCGCGCGGCGCCTGTTAAGGCTATAATCGGAGAGCAGGAACGCCGGCGCAACGCCACCTTCGCGCATGAACTGCGCGAACCGGAAGTCGGGGATTTTCGCGCCGATCGCCGGGTCGATGCCGATTCCGCGCACATAGCGTAGCCGTTCCAGCAGCCCGTTGATGTTCGCCGTGGTGGGCGCTTCCTCGAAATTGCGCAGCCAGGCCAGCGGCGTCATGCCGAAGTCGCTGTTGTTGACGATCAGATCATCGATCCGCGCCAGTTCGGCATGACCCAGGCTTTCGACAATGAGCGCCGCCGCGGCTTTGCGGGCGCGTGCCCTGCCGGCGAGGCCCGCACGTTCGAGCGTGTCTGCCGATGGAAGAATGAAGCGTTCCTGCTTCAGCCCCTCCATCAATGCGCGGACAATAGGTTCGCCCCGATCGGTCCGCTCCGCAGCTCTTGCGGCGAGATCGAGCGCGAGCGGTATATCCCCTCGCCGAAAAGGGTGTAGCCCCAGATGCCGTGCCGCAATGTCGGCATGATCGTTACGTGTTTGCGCGCGCTGGCCATAGTCGGCGAACGCATCAACATCGACGAAGAGCTGGGCGGCGAGATAGTGAAGGACCGCATCGGGGACGTCGACGTCGGGCTGCAAACCGAAGCCGGGATGCCGCATAAGCGCGATCTGCGTTGCCAGACCGAGGCGGTTGGCAGGGCGATAGCGGCGACCGACCAGTTCGAGATCCTCGGCGGCAAGGGTATAGTGGCCGACGATCGCGGTTTCGTCATGGGGGATATCGAACAGGCGACGCCTTTCTTCTCCGGTCAATAATCGCCGCCGCGCCATCCTGCCTCCATCCCGAGTCGAGAGCGACAGGCTAGCGTCAATCTGGAGTATAGCCTAACCGGACGTCAGGATGCAGCGGCGGTTTCTGTCAGGATAGGGTTATGGCAAGCATTTATTGACGCATGTTCCGCCGTGTCATAGAATTCAACCTGACATTTTGACCGGAGGCGGCGATGAAAGGCCAGAGGATCGGTTACGTCCGGGTGAGCACATTCGATCAGAATGTCGATCGCCAGTTGGACGGGCAGTCGCTCGACCGGATTTTCACCGACAAGGCATCGGGCAAGGACATCAACCGCCCCGAACTCGATGCCATGCTCGCCTTCGCCCGCGAGGGTGACACCGTCGTGGTCCACAGCATGGATCGATTGGCGCGTAATCTCGACGATCTGCGCAAACTGGTTCAGTCCCTCACCAAAAGAGGCGTCCGGATCGAGTTCGTGAAGGAAAGCCTGGCCTTCTCGGGCGAGGATTCCCCGATGGCCAACCTGATGCTCTCGGTCATGGGTGCGTTCGCCGAATTCGAGCGCGCCCTGATCCGGGAGCGGCAGCGCGAAGGCATTGCGGTCGCCAGACAACGCGGTGCTTATCGCGGGCGGAAACGTTCCCTCTCCGACGAAATGGTCGCCGAGCTGCACCGCCGTGTTGATGACGGCGAGCGCAAGGCCGTCATCGCCCGTGACCTGGGGATCAGTCGCGAAACCCTCTACCAGTATCTCCGCGCTGCCACCTGAGCCGGTTTCACCCAGCCTCGCTCACCCTTAGGCTTGTCTGATTGATACGACCAATGTCACGTCTCTTGAATTGCTTGAATCATATCAATGAGGATTGGAGGTCTCCTTCGTCAAACGAATGGCAAGAGCGCGACCGATTGCCGCTGCGGCGACTGGCTGGACGGCGCTTGGCGGAAATGGTGCAACCGAACTAGCATTGATCTCGCAAAGCGCATAGGAGCCATCGCTGATGGCTTCACCAGGGCGAAATAGGAAGTCGGCGTCCCAAAGAAGCGGAAGATCGTGGTCGACGATCGACAGCAACCTTTGCATCTCTGGAATCCAGCGATCCTCCATCGCTTTCCGTAAGGCTGCGAAGCGCGTCACCTCCGGTCCGAACATGGCGCGGCCCATCGGCTGTGGGGTTGACGACGTTGTATCAATGGCCGTTGGCGTCATCAGCGCAGTGATCAGGTTGTGCCCAAAGCCAACCACTCGGTGCCCGCACACGTAGCAGCGGACCATGCCCTCGGACGACTGCGGCTGATAAGCCTGATCGATCAGCACGCCGCCGTCGTTTAGAAACGGCACCCACCTTTCCAAGCACTCGGCTAGGCTGATGCGCTCCGATTTGCTTCCTTGGCGGGCCTCTTGAACTTTCACCGACGTTTTCAAAGCCGGAGCGTTTCCCGCTTCGTCTAGTTGGACACGCCATACATTCCTGCCGCCGTTGCCGTAGTTCGGCTTCAGCACGCGCGGGCCTGCGGCAAGATGTTCGGGGAAACGAGCGCGAAGGCCTTCAGCGTCCACGTATCGATCGACATCGCTGCCCCATTCCATGGATCGCGTTGTGTAGAGCACTTCCTTGACGCCGATTTTGGCGATCACGTCAGGATGCGCGCTGACGACAACGCCGCACCCCGCGACTTCGCGCAGCATTGGATCGAGCTGCGAGCGGTCGCCTGAAATGTCCAACGGATTCACCCAGACCAGCACTGCGTCGCACGACAGCAGCTCGTCCCGAATCTCGCGAACCGCCTCGTCCCTGTACAGTACAGGCCTTGCGGTCGCCCCGAGCGCCCGCAAGGCCTGCATTATCGGCCACTGCCGGGCTTCATGAAAGCGATGCGTCCACTCGGCTGCTTGCCCACGCCAAAGAAGAGCGATGTTCGGGCCGGATGTCATTGTTGCATCTCCCCATCGGACCTGTCCCCTTTGTGGTCGCGAACTCAGGTGTCGCGCAGCAGTGGGTGTTAAGCCACGGCGGTCGGGTTCAGCCGCCGCCGCGCAAAGCCGCGGCATAGCGCCGGTCGACCACTTCCCAGTCGATGTTGCGGAAGAAGGCGTCGACATATTTGGCGGCGGCGGTGCCGTAATCCATGTGGAAACTGTGCTCGTACATATCGAGCGCGAGCAGCGGCACGCCGGCAATCGCACCGTGCATATGATCCCACGCCCAATGGTTGTGCAGCGAGCGCGTGTGGAGATTGTAGACGAGCACGCACCAGCCCGATCCGCCGGCAAGGCTCATCCCGGTACGGCGGAAGTCGGCTTCCCAGCGGTCGAACGAGCCGAACGCCGCGCCCAGCGCGTCGCGGATGGAACCGGCTGCCTGGCCGTTGCCGCCGAGCCCGTCGAAATAGACCTCATGGAGCACGACCGAGCCGGTGCGGTGCAGCTCCTCGCGCTTCAATCCGCCATAGACCACCGGCGGCAGGTCCGTGTCAGCGAGCGCGGCGGCAAGTCGTGTCTCGATCATATTCAGGGCCTTGACCGAGCCCGCATAATTGTTCTCGTGGTGCGATGTGATCAGCCTTTCGGAGAGGCCGTGAAGCCTGGCGGGATTGAACCTGAGCGGCTTGACCTGATGATTTCCGGCAAAGGCGGGGACAGCCGCCGGCGCTGCGGCCGGCGTCTGCGCAGAGGCTTCGTTGATAGTCATGGCGGCGGCTCCGATGCCAAGAGTTGCGATTGCACTGCGTCGGGAAAGATGGTCGATCGTCACGCGTCACTCCTTCAGATGATCATTACATATGCGGCCCCGAGGACCGAGCAGACGCCGAGCACCGGCAGCATGCCGGCCTTGAACCGGAACATGGCGAGTATCGCACCCACCGCGAGCGCCAGCGCCGGCCAGTTGACGGACGTTAGGACTGGGAGATCGATGGTGCCGGCTGCGAACGGCACTTCGCGGACTTGCTCGAACAGAGTGTGGATACCAAACCAGACCGCCAGATTGAGGATCACGCCGACCACTGCGGCGGTGATCGCCGAAAGCGCGGCCGACAATGCGCGGTTGCCGCGCAGCCGCTCGATGAATGGCGCGCCGGCGAAGATCCACAGGAAGCATGGCAGGAAGGTAACCCAGGTGGTGAGGATTGCGCCGAAGGTCGCGGCGACGAGCGGCGGCAGCCCGGTCGCTTCGCGGAAGGCCGCGAGGAAGCCGACGAACTGCGTCACCATGATCAGCGGCCCGGGCGTGGTCTCGGCCATGCCGAGCCCGTCGAGCATCTCGCCGGGCTGGAGCCAGCCATAGGTCTCGACTGCCTCCTGCGCGACATAGGCGAGCACCGCATAGGCGCCGCCGAAGGTCACCACCGCCATCTGGCTGAAGAAGGTGGCGATGCGGCTGAACACGTCGTCGGGGCCGAACGCGAACAGCAGCGCTGCGACCGGCCCGAGCCAGAGCAGCAGCAGGACGCCGGAGATGCGCAGCGACCAAGAGAGGTTCGGCCGGGCATGGTCGGGAAGGCCCTCGCCAAGAGCGGTGTCGCGGTCGTGGATTATCTCAGCGCCGGCGGGACCATGTCCGCCGCCGCCCTTGAATGCGGCGTAACCAGCGCGGCCACCGAAGAAGCCGATCAGCGCGGCGGCAAGCACGATCAGCGGGAAGGGCACGTCGAGCACGAAGATCGCGACGAACGCCAGCGCGGCAAAACCGCGCATGACGTTGTTCTTCAAGGCACGCGAACCCACCCGGACCACCGCCTGTAGCACCACCGCCAGCACGGCGGCCTTCAATCCGAAGAACAATCCCTCGACCAGCGCCACTTCGCCGAGCAGCACATAGACATAGCTGAGCCCTAAAATCGCGAGGAAGCCGGGCAGCACGAATAGCGCGCCCGCGACCAGGCCGCCCTTGGTCTTATGGAGCAACCAGCCAATATAGACAGCTAGCTGTTGCGCTTCAGGGCCGGGCAGCAGCATGCAATAGTTGAGCGCGTGGAGGAACCGCTCCTCGCCGATCCAGCGCTTCTCCTCGACCAGGATGCGATGCATCACCGCTATCTGGCCCGCCGGTCCGCCGAAGCTGAGCAGCGCGACCCTGATCCAGACGCGCACCGCCTCGCCAAAGCTGATGCCGTGCTCGTGCAGCGTCTCGACTGCGATTTCAGCGCGTGCGCTGGCCTCCATCTTTAGTCCTCTTTTCGCCGGGTGAAGTGAGCATAGAATCCGTCGAGCGCGGTCGATCCGCGCGCGATCCGCTCCTCGTCGTCGTCGGTGCCGGCACAGATGCCGGCGATAAGCGCGCTCACTCCCGGAGTTTCCGGGCGCTCGAACCGAGCATCGGCAATATCAAGGTCGTGAACAATTTCGCCGAGCGCCCGCAGCGCGGGGTCGGTCTCGAGACCGGTGAGGAACACCAAGGTCTCGAAGGAGCAGCGGTCGCCTTCGTGGGTGAACTCAGCGTCCGCCATGTCGAACCTCAGTTCGTCAGGCTCCGGCACATATCCTTTGCCCTCGACGAACTTGAAGCTCGCCTCGGGGTCGATGAAGCGGCGAATGAGCCAGGCGGACGCGATGCGATCGACATGGACATGGCGGCGCGTCACCCAAACGCGGCGCTTTAGCTCCGCCGGGGTCAGCTCGGGCGCACCGGGGCCGCTCACATCGGGATGTTGGTGAGAGCGGCGGTCCGCCTCGGTGATGGCGGCCTGTGCCGCCTGCCGACCATGCGCACCGAAAAAGTCGATCGCGGCGACCTCGTTCAGGCGTTTGCGCAGGCGGCCCACATCCGCCGCCGCGACATACTCGCCCTCACACAGCGCGCGCGCCTCGCGTGCCAACTCCTCATAGTCGGCGTCACGCGCAGCGTCGAACACTCCGCGCAGCTCCGCATCGCCCATGCCGCCGACAAGGCGCGCTTCGAGGATCAGCGCCTCGCCGCCATTTTCGGTGATCTCGCGATGCAGTTCTTCGAACAGCGCGCGCGTGTCCTCGCGATTGGGGAGCGCATGGACGGCGTTCTTGAGCGGCGCGGCCCCGATCGCCTGCAAACGCCGCCAGACCTTCACCCGCAAATAGGCAGGCTTAGCCGGAAGCTGCGGGATCAGGAGCAACCAAGGGGAAGCTTGTGTGTTTGTCATAGTTGTATCGTCACTAGCCTACAAGTGTAAGGGTTGCATCACAAGCCTCATGAGCATAGGACTGCTTATCCCGAAGAAAGAAACCGGAGCGCAATGTCGCGGCTCGCCGGCGGCGCGCTCGCATGACGTGAGGCTTTCCGTGTCGAGTGCGCTGATGAAGGATCAATTATGCTGAAAAAGACCATCGCCTTGGGATTCGCCAGCCTCCTGCTGGCAAGCCCGGCATGGGCAGCGCCGGACTGGTCGGCTGTCGACCGGGCGATAGGACGAGCGGGGGCCGAACAGCCGGGGGGCGTTCACCGCTACAGCTTCCCGCGTTCGGACCTGAGCGTCACGCTGGATGGGGTGACGATCAAGCCCTCCCTCGCGCTCGGCTCTTGGGCGGCGTTTCAGCCGATGGGCGACGAGGCGATGGTGATGGGCGATCTCGTGCTGACCCACGACGAGGTGAACCCCGTTTTGAGCCGCCTGCTCGCAAGCGGTTTTACGATCACCGCGCTCCACAATCACCTGCTCCGCTCTTCGCCTGCGACCATGTACATGCACATTGCCGGCCACGGCGACCCGGTGAAGCTCGCGGCCGCGCTCCGGCAAGCGCTATCAGCCAGTCGGACCCCGCTCGCCGCGCCGCAATCGCCTTCGGCCAGCGCAGCCGCATCGCGGCTCGACCTCGATGTGGCCGCGCTCAACCGGTTGATGGGCGGTGAGGGCAAGACGGCCGGTGGCATCCTCCAATACAGCTTTCCGCGCGCCGAGCGGCTGATGGACGGCGATATGGAGACTCCGCCGACGATGGGCACGGCGACCGCGATCAACTTTCAGCCAACCGGGGACGGCCGAGCCGCCATCACCGGCGATTTCGTACTTGTCGCAAACGAGGTCGATCCGGTCCTGCGCGTGCTGCGGACGAACGGGATCGAGGTCACGGCGCTGCATAATCATATGCTAAACGACGAGCCGCGGCTGTTCTTCATGCACTTCTGGGCCAACGACGACGCAGCCAAGCTCGCCCGTGGGCTGCGCGCGGCGCTCGACAGGATGAACAATCAGAGGAGTTGAACTCGGACGACGGCTCATTGGGCCGTAACCGCCGCCCGCCCGACCCCACGGCCCTTATGCAGGAAGTGGAATGGAACATGGCTAGCAAACGAACTCTCACTGTTGTCGCAGGCGTGGGCGCGGCCGCGCTGGCGATCGCGGGCGTGGCGATCGCGCAAAACCACGAGGCGAACGAAAACCGGATAATCGGCAAGCACAGCGAACGAGACATCCCGCTTGCTCAGGTGCCCGAGGCCGCGATGAACGCGGCACGCGCGCAACTCGCGTCAATAAGCAAAGCGGAGCAAGTCACCCGAAAGGCGGACGGAAGCACGCTCTATGAAATCAAGGGCAAGAACAGCGACGGAAAGACGATCGAACTGTTCGTCACGCCCGAAGGCCAGGTGCTCGGCCGCGAATGATGGATCAGCACGGGGCGCCGGCCGTCGAGGGCCGTGCGCCCCTTCCGAAATGATACTGCGGAATAGGAGACGAAAATGCGGCCAAGGCGATGGATATTGTTATGCGCCGCTTTGGCCGCCCTGCCTGATAGTGCGATCGGCCAAACCGAACCCGCGTCGGCGACGGGCTCGGCGTTGTTCGTAAGCTGTCAAGCGAATGAGCCGCGATGCGGCGCTTACCTCCAAGGCGTGCTCGACATGATGATCGTCGCGCGAAAAGCGGAATGCCGCGCTCCACGCTATGACCGATCGGCGCTGCGCGCGGCATATTTACGCTGGGCGGAGCAGAATAGCTATTTTATGAGTGTTCATATGGTGGCCGGAGCTGAACGCTCGTTAGCGAAGGCTTGGCCATGTCAGTAGCATCGTACCCCGCGGCGTAGCCTGCCCGGCGGCTGCCTTTGAGGGCAGGCGGAGCGTCCGCCTGGCGGTGAATTCCGCCAGCTCAACGATCCCATGTCGCGCCTCAAGCTCGCTAATTAGCCGATGTTCGCATTATGTCTGCCAAATCGTTGTCTGGCGCACAAACCTTGAGGTGACGCCCACGTCGCGGGTTGCGACGACCAGTGCACCTTCGGCAAATGGCTCTACAGCGACCAGATTACGCTCGCCACACGCGCAGGCCTACCGTACCAGGTCGTGCGCCGCCTTCACGCCGAATTCCATCAGTCCGCCGGCGCCGTTCTCCAGCAGGCGGTCAATGGCAATCGGGGCGAGGCCGAAGCGCTCATGCTTGCCGATTTCACCCCGCGCTCGGAGAAGCCCGTGCGTGCCCTTACAAAATGGAAGCGGGAAGTCGCCGCGGCGGCTTGATCGGCTAGGGCTTGGTCAGCCGGGCAGCCATGCGCGCGCTCGCTCCGCTTTTCGCAGCCAGTTTGGCACCGTAGCGCATGACGGTCTTGGGGTCGCGCCAGCGGTAAGCCTGCATGATCGCTGGCAAGCTTTCGCCGGCCGCGAAGTTGTCCTGCGCCACGCCCACTCGGATCGAGTGCGACGAGACTGCGGATACCCAGCGTTCCAATTCCGCTTCCGACATGGATCCCAAGAGCTTGCGCTCCCAGGCGGCGCGGATCAGCCGGCGGTAAATCAGCGTCACGCTGTTGGGGTGCAGACGCCGCTGGCCGATCGCTGCCACCGACCCGTCGAAATGGGTCTCGACCCTCCGAAAGAGCGGCCCGGTGCGGATCCGGCCCTTTTCGCGCCACCGCGCGATCGCTACCATTGTAAGCGCGGAAAGATAGGCATAGGCCCCCTCCCCTGCCTGGTCGGTTTTGGACGACGGTATGAAGAGCGTGCCGGCGCCGTCGCCGTCCGGACCCTCCACGTGAGAACAATCGATCGCAACCAGCTCGGAGCGTCGCATACCGGTATCATAGGCGACGCGCAGAAACGCCTCATCGCGAAGCCCCAGTTCGTCGCGCCGGCATGCCTTCACCAGATGGGCAAGACAGACGCCGGCCGGCGGACTGTCCAGATCAGAAATGTCTCCTTTGAAGCGGATCGCGCGCGCCTGCCGCTGCCGCACCCCAAGCGCCTTTCGGGCCGCCTTCTTTTCAAGACGGACAAGCGGCGCTGCGGTTGGATCATCAAGCCCTGCCATGCGATAGGCCCAGCCAACGCTGACAAGGTATCGCTCGATCGTGGCGACAGCCCGCGGCGGCTCAGTCGAGGCGTCAATGCCGGCGAGCGCGCGGATCCAGGATGCCACCAGTGCCCCGTCCGCCTCCCCTGCCCTCACCCGATGCTGGCGGCACCAGCGCGACCAGACGGCAAGGTCGGCGCGAAAGGCGCGCCGCGTGTTCGCGGACCAGCCCCGGATAGCCGCGGAAATCATGTCATCATTGATTGTCGCGCAAGGCCCGGCAAGGCTGCGGACCTCGCGCACCACAAGGTCGTCCGCGGCGAGGCCCCGGCCGCCATCCAATAAGGTAATGCTGTCGTTCATGCCCGTGGCGCCCGCGTCATGGCACCGGCTCGCCCATCCAGACATACAGCCGGCGCCCCTCGACGCGCAGTGTGAGCAGATCCTCGACCGTCAGCGGCCGCACATGTGCAACCGGATTACGGATGACGCTCAGCCGGCTCAGCGTTTCGGCGATGGCCGTTTTGACCTTGAAGATCGGCTGAAACACGTCGCGCCAATTTTCGCCATGCTCGATGATGCCGCGATAATCGCCGAAATCGGCATAGTCGAAAAGCTCTCCAGGCGCACGCTGGGCGTCCACATCGGCCTGGCGCCGCCGTTCCCACTCCTCTCGAATATTCTTGTGGACGCGCTGGCGAATCCACTTCTCCCCCACCCCGGCCTTCATGGACCGATCAATAAAGGCGCGCAGCCGGCGCTCGAGCTGGCGAAACATCAAGGAAATGACCGCGTCGAGTTCGTCAGGATCGGCTTCGGGCGGCGCTTCCGGAACCATGCCGAAGGGCACGAAGATATGCCCCACCAGCGCCATCGGTAGGCTCGCCAGGCGCATGTCGAAGCCCCGCGCGATGCGCAGGCCTGACGCCAGCATCGCGTCGTCGACCGCCTCGTCGGCCTCATCCTCGCGCCGGTAATCGCCAAGCTCGGCGCGCACCAGCTGGGTGGCTCGAGGGGCGGCAGGACTGGTGCGCGCCACAATCTCGGTCATGCCCTTGAAAGCGGCATAACCCTCGATTGAAAGCTCGGGGCGGTCATCACGAACCCACGGGGTTTCGATGCCCGCCATCTGGGTGGCGGTCGCCCGCGCCCACTCCCCTGCCGCATCACCGACCCCCGCGACGCCAGCAAGGTCCACTGCGGCGATCTCGGCCGCAGTGGGGAAGCGCAGCTCAGGCACGAGGTCCGGGAACTGCGCCGAAAGCGCGGTGCGAGAAAGGCGCCCGGCATTCGTGCCGGCAATGAGCTCCTCGACTCCGGCAAGCTGCTCCACGATCGAGTGGTCGAGCGCGGTCGCGGTGCCGAGCCGTTCGAGCATGGGCGCAAGCGCGCCACCGCGCGCCAGTGCATCGGCCACCGTGTCGGGGATCAACGGGCGCGCACCCAGCATGCGCTGATAGACGTCAGCTTTCGGCAGGAGCTTGTCGAGCCGCTCGACACTCGCAAGAGCCTCCTGGAACGCGGAGAAGCGACCGGTCGCTTGGGGATAGCCGCCGCTCGAGACGAACTTGTCGAACTCGCTCTGCCGGCGCGTCATTTCCTCCAGGATGTTAGGGCGCCGGTCCAGCATGTCGGTGATGCGCTTGTGGTTCGCCGCCATCTCCTCGAAAATCGTCGGCCGAAGCTTGAGCATCTCGTCGAAGCGTCGCTGGCCTTCCAGCGCCCGCGCGAGAACATCGGCGTTCCTTCCCGCCTGCGTGGCGGCGCGGAGAATATCGGACGCGCCGTTCAGGTCTCGCATCGCTTTGCGGATCGGATCGTCATCAAAATTCACGTGGTTCTTTCTGATGCATGCGCCTTTGTGCGCAACCCTAGCCGCTCACGACTTCTTCCGCTAGTGGTGATAACGATCCATTATCAACACTAGGCATCCGGGCATACTTTACTGAACTTTGCTTTCAGTTCACTATTGGGCATGGCTGACATGCCCTCGCCCGCCTCTTATGGCCCCGATTATACCCCACAAATGGCGGCAGCCATAGCGTCTTGCACCGCGTCCATTTCTCGCCTGGATGCCCGAATTTCCGTCAGTTCCGCCGCCTCGGCATGGAACCGGCGGGCTACCTGGTCAGGCTATGCGCGGGCGCTGCAACTGCAATCGGCCGAGGTCGACGAAATCGACGTATTTTCCTGGGGTTGCGGGCTCCAGATCCCCGGCCGGCCGCTGCGCTCGACCACCCTCGACCTGTTCGACCGCTTCGATGCGTGGGCCGCGGCGCTCGCCGATCCCGACCCGCTCGCCTGGCGCGATACGCTGCCCACCGCCATCAGCGCGCCGGCGGTTGCCACGCAGCACCCTGCTGTCGGCTGCCAAAGTTGATGTCATCGCAGCGTCCGGTGGAAGGGCTTCTGTGCCATAATTAATGGCAACTCCGCTCGTGCGTTTACACGCCCGGCAATTGATTTACCTTCCCGACCATGTCCGAAACCCCTTCCTGGCGTGCCGGCTTCGAGCTGGAAGTCATTCTTGGCGACCTCGGCGAGCCTCGTTTTGAGAGAGAGCTGCGCGAAGGAGAGGCCATGGACGAGGCCTCGCCCGCCTTCTGCCGAGCATTCGCGGCCAAATTGCGGGACCGGACAGGCCGCGCCTGGTCCGCCCCATCCGGAACCCCGAAGCAGCCCGGCTTTTATGTCGTCCCTGAATATGGGCTCGATCCACTGAACTGGCCTGAAGATCGCCTGGCAGGCGTAGAATTGCTGACCCCTCCCCTGCCCCTGGACGATGCCGAGATGGTCAGATCTGAGTTATGCGACGCGATCTACGAGATCGACGGCGATTTCAACTTCTTCGAAAGTGAGCATACCGCCAACTGCGGTTGGCACATCAACATCGATGCCGGGAATGGCCATCGGCTCGATCCCGACCGGTTCATCGTCGGCGTCGATGAATTGCTGCTGCTCGCGAACAACGACCGGCTGTTCAGCCGCTACACGGCCTTGCAGCGCCATGCCGTCGGCGTGCCGCTATTGCGGCATCTGGCGCATGATCCGACCGGCAAATTCCTGCTTGGCTCGGCGCTTGGTAACTTGCTCGAGGCCCGCGCCGGGCGCGACAAAGGCTATGCCGCCAATTTCGCCAAGCTGGACAAGGGCTACTTGGAGTTGCGCCATTTCAGCGCGGAAGCGTTCTTCAACGGCCCTCGCCTCACCGAACAACTCGAGCGCATTCCCGCCGCCTTCGACGTCTGGCCCACCTACAGCAAACCCTTCGAGCAAGCCTTTCGCCAGAAGTTTCTGCTGCTCTCGCGCTGGCTTGCCCGAAATCGCGACAAACTGGCGTGGAACCTGGCTCACGGCCTGGTCGCCGCCTCGGGCCAGGTTCATTTCGTCGACGAACCGCTCGGCCACGTGATGGCCGACGGCCTGGTCGAACTCAATCTGTTCGGGCGCGGCGCGTACGAGTATGTCGCCACCATCCGCGACATTGTCCTCTCGGATATCCCCGAAGCGGTCGCCCTGCTCGCGCTGGATCTTGCCGAGCTTTACAACCTTGGCGTCCGGCAACGGGTCAGCGGCAACAAAGCCTTCCAGCGCGCCGTGCTCCAGCTCGCGGCCTCGTTGCGGAAGGATGCAAGTCTTTCAAGCGCGGCCCAACTTGAGGCGCTGGCCCATGCGGAGGCACAGCGCCGAAAGATGCACCCGTACTCTGATGGGATCGCCGCGTCATAGCGTCATGGCAGACTAAGGCCTGTGGACATTCAGGATTCCCACGCTGCCTGATTTCTGATTCAGGATTCCCAAGGGGAGTTCTGAATGGACGAGCAGCGATTTGTGGTGACGGATGGGATATGGGCGCGCGTTGAACCCCACCTTCCCGGCAAGAAGAGCGATAGCGGTGTGACGGGTAAGGACAATCGCATGTTTTTAGAGGCGGTTCTCTGGCGTGTGCGCACCGGTCTTCCATGGCGGGATCTGCCGCCGGAATTCGGCAATTGGAACAGCGTGTTCCGGCGCTTCCGGCGATGGGCGAAGGGTGGTGTTTTCGAACGTCTTTTCAGAGAGATCCGCGGCGAGCCGGATTTTGAATACGCGCTGATCGACGGTACTATCGTTCAGGCTCACCAGAAGGCGAGCGGCGCAAGGGGGGGACTCACGCTCAGGCCATCGGGCGCTCGCGCGGCGGACTGACCACCAAGATCGTGGCGCTGGTCGATGCGCTTGGAAACCTGTTCAACCTTGTTCTCCTGCCGGGTCAGGCTCATGACCTGAAAGGCGTCGCACCGCTGATCGAGGACGTAGCATTCGATGCGCTTCTGGCCGACAAGGCCTTCGATGCTGACTGGCTGCTTGCCGAGTTGGATGTGCGCGGCGCGAGCGCAGTCATTCCGCCCAAAGCGAACCGCAAGATCAAGCGCAATTACGACCGGCATGCCTATAAGTGGCGACACCTGGTCGAGAACTTCTTCGCGAAGATCAAGGAGTTCCGAGCCATCGCTACGCGCTACGAGAAAACTGCCTGCAGTTACACCGCCAACTGGCACCTCGTCGCGACAATCCTCGCCGCGAAGTGAATGTCCACAGGCCTTAG
>NZ_ATDP01000035.1 GCF_000445105.1 Sphingobium lactosutens DS20
CGTTCAGCCTGTTCAACGCCGATCAGGTCGATGGCTACGCGCCCGAACCGGCGCCGGACCTGCCTGAGAGCGAACGCCTCGCCGCCGCCGAAGCCTTCATCGCCGCGCTCGGCATCGATACTGTCTACGGCTCGGCCAGCGCCTATTATCATATCGCCGAAGACCGCATTCACATGCCGGATTTCAGCGCCTTCCACGATGCCCACGGCTTCTACGCCACCCACATTCACGAAGCGGCTCATGCCAGTGGCGCAGCCCATCGGCTTGACCGGGATTTCAGCGCCAAGTGGACCAGGCACGCGCTCGCCATGGAGGAAGCGACCGCCGAACTGACCGCATCGTTCCTGCTCGCCGATCTTGGGATCGCGCACGAACCGCGACCCGATCATGCGGCCTACATCGCCTCCTGGCTGCAACTGCTCAAGGACGAGCCTCGGGCGATCTTCACCGCGGCGAGCAAGGCGCAGGCGGCAGCCGACTGGATGCACGCCCGACAGCCGTAATGCTCACGCGACCCGCACTTCGGCGCCAAGTGTGTCGAGCAGCGGACAGCCCGGATCCCGACCGGCATCGCAGGCGCGCACCGAGTCGGCCAGAACCCGTTCCATCCGCTTGAGGTCCGCGATCCGCGCGCGTACGTCCTTCAGGTGCGACGCCGCGAGCTCGCGCACCTCGGCGCAGGAGGCCTGACCGCCAACCGCGAGTCCGAGCAAGGCGCGTACCTCGTCCAGGGTAAAGCCCAGCTCCCTCGCGCGGCGCACGAAGCCCAGGCGAGCCACGTCCTCCCGGCCATAGCTGCGGTAGCGGCCCCGCCGCGGCGGAGCGGGCAGCAGCCCGATCCGCTCGTAATAGCGGATCGTCTCGATGTTGCATCCGGTGCGGCGTGAGAGTTCGCCGATCTGGATCGCGCCGGTTGCGGCCATCCCCAAAATACCTCTTGAGTCTGTAGTCGCTACAGATGTTAGGACAGCTCAATGCCCGCCACAAGGAGTCGCCCGTGACCCAGACGCCAAGCCCGCCTAAGGGGATCGGCACCGCCACGCTCACGCTGGCGGGGATCGCTGCGGCGTTCGGCGTCGCCGCCTGCTGTGCGCTGCCGATCCTCTTCGCATCCGCCGGGATCGGCGCAGCTTGGCTCGGCGGCGTGGCCATTGTCGCCGCGCCGTATCGCACGCCGCTTCTCCTCATTGGCGCATTGTGCCTGCTTGCCGGCGCGGCGCTGCTGTTGCGCCAGCAAGTTACGGCGGCGCGCTGTGGGCCGGGCGGCATATGCACGCCGCGCTGGATGCGTGTTCTCACGCTCATCGGATTGCTGCTCGGTGCGGCCCTGCTCTGGGCAGGCTATCGCTATGTCTGATGCCACCCCCGAGCTGCGCTCGACGCTGACCTGTCCCCACTGCGGTCATCGGGCGACGGAGACCATGCCGACCAATGCCTGCCAGTATTTCTACGACTGCCGGGGTTGCGGCGCGGTCCTCAAGCCCAAGCCGGGCGATTGCTGCGTCTATTGCTCCTACGGCGACGTGCCCTGTCCGCCGATCCAGGAGAGCGGCGGCAAGGCGTGCTGCGGCTGAGGAGGGCGGGCGATGGCGCGCGCATCATCCGCTGAAGCCGCCTTTGGATCGACGGTTACATTTCCCGGCGGTGCCGTTGTCCCGGACTGGAGCGCAGTCACAACACCCAGCGCCCGCGCAGCCCTGACGGCACTGTTCGCGGCGTTCATCGGTTCGAAGTGGCGCGGGATGGACGGCGTCGAGGAGCGGGTCCGGCGCGCCGTGCTTCAAGCCTATGCTGCCGATGGTCGCTCGCCGGTGCCGGCACAGATCGCCGCCGCATCGGGACTCCCCTCCGGCGAGGTCGGCTCGGCCCTGCAGCGGCTCGCCGGGCGCGATCTCGTGGTCCTCGACGGCGCGGGCCGGGTGACCGGCGCCTATCCGTTCACCGACGGCCCCAGCGAACATCAAGTCGAAGTCAGCGGAGTGACCATGAGCGCCATGTGCGCCATCGACGCGTTGGGGATCGGCGCCATGCTGGAGCGGGACTGCATGATCCGCTCGGCCTGCCGCCAGTGCCGGCGCACGCTCGCCATCCATACCCCCAGCCGCGGCCGCGAGCTGGAAGAGGTTGAGCCGGGCGCGATCGTCGTCTGGTCCGGCCGTCGCTATGCCAGTGGCTGCGCGGCATCGTCGCTCTGCACCTTGCAGGCCTTCTTCTGCGATGACGATCATCTGGCGGCCTGGTGCGCGAGCGGTCCGGTCGGAGCCGATGACGGCATTCGTCTGTGCCTGGCCGAAGCGCTCGAGGTTGGGCGCGCGATTTTTGCGCCGATGCGGATGGAGATGCGACCATGGCTTCCTACGACCTGATCGTCATCGGCAGTGGCACGGCAGCGCAGGTCGCGGTCGGCCGGGTCCGTGCCGCTGGATGGTCCGTCGCCGTCATCGATCACCGTCCGTTCGGCGGCACCTGTGCGCTGCGTGGCTGCGATCCCAAGAGGATGCTGGTCAGCGGCGAGGAAGCGATCGACGCGGCAAGGCGCATGGCCAGACATGGCGTCGACGGCACGCTGGCGATCGACTGGCCCGACCTGATGGCGTTCAAGCGGACCTTCACCGATCCGATCCCCGCCAAGCAGGCGCACCGCTACGCCGAGCTCGGTGTCGACGCATTACACGGTGTTGCTCGCTTTGCCGGCCCAGACACGATCGTGGTGGAAGGCCGGACATTGCGGGCCCGCCATATCCTGATCGCCAGCGGCGCGCGTCCAGTCCCGCTCGGCATTCCGGGCGAAGATCTGGTGAGCACAAGCGATGCGTTCCTGGAGCTTCAGGCCCTGCCGCGCCGGATCGTGCTGATCGGCGGCGGCTATGTCGCTGCGGAGTTCTCGCATCTGGCGGCCCGAGCGGGCGCAGAGGTCACCATCCTACAGCGGGCCGAGCGGCTCCTGCCGCACTTCGATCCCGACCTGGTGGGCTGGCTGACGCCCCGGTTCGAGGCGCTCGGCATCCGCGTCGAGACCGGTGCCACCGTTACCCGGGTCGAGCGCAGCGGGAGCGGTCTGCTGGTCCACGCCGAGCGCCAGGGCGAGCCTGATCTCAGCGTCGCCGCCGATCTCGTCGTTCATGCCGCCGGGCGCGGTCCTGACCTCAAGGCGCTCGACCTGTCCGCCGGCGAGGTGGCGGTGCAGGACGGGCGCCTGCAGCTCGACGCGCATCTGCGGAGCATTTCCAACCCGCGGGTCTATGCCGCCGGCGACGCTGCCGGAGTCGGGCCGCGGCTGACGCCGGTGTCCAGCCACGATGCCAAGGTAGTTGCCGCCAACCTCCTGGATGGCCCGACGCACCAGCCGGACTATCGCGGCGTGCCGAGCGTGGCCTTCACTCTGCCGCCGATCGCCGCCGTCGGACTGTCAGAGGAGGCGGCGCGCCGCGGCGGCGTCGCGCTCCGGGTCAACGCAGCCTCGACGCCAGACTGGTTCACCGCCCGCCGCCTCGCCGAGCCGGTCTACGGCCATAAGCTGCTGATCGACGAGGACACGGACCTCATCCTCGGCGCGCATCTCGTGGGGCCGAACGCCGACGAGGTAATCAACGTTTTCGGTCTGGCAATCCGCCACGGCCTCACCGCGGCCGATCTTCGCTCCACCATGTTCGCCTATCCGACCGGCGCCTCCGACGTCGGCTACATGCTGACTTAACGCACGAGCGCCACTGCCATGGCGGCCGATCCCTCGCGCGATCGGCCGCTTCGCGATGCATGTCGATGCGGGCTGTCGCCCGCCATTAAGCGGACGCCGCTTGCGCGGCGGCTCCGATTTTTTGGCCTCTCCCTCGATGCGGGAGTGGTCGGCGCTCCCTGCTAGGCCCGCCGCGGCGCGCTGCAAGCCTCGGCTTCGCCGGGCTGCTCCATTTCATTTCGCCCCTGCGGGTGCAGCCCGCCGCTTCAGCAGGCCTCTCCGGTCGCTCTCGCCGCCCACCCCCGCCTCGGGGGAGGCCATGGGGCTTTTGGGCAGTGCTGGAGGCAACCGATGGTTTTCACCTTCCAACCGCCATTTTGGGCTGGACTGTCAGGATATGTCGCGGAACTGACAGCAGCGCTGGTTGGCGCCGATGTGGGTCTCCCAACCACCCATCTCGACGACCACGCGGCTTATATCGGATCCTGGCTCGCCATTTTGCGCAAGGATAATCGCGCATTGCTGACGGCGGCTGCGCGAGCCGAGGAAGCCGCCGGGTTTCTGCTGCGGGCAACCGATCTCGCTTGCGAGGATGATCTGGACGAGCAGGCGGCTGCTTGATCTCGCCATGTCGCCGATTGCACTATATCCATATATCCGCTATCGTGGATATATGGATAACGAATCTGTCATCGTCGCGTTGGGCGCGCTTGCCCAAGCCACGCGCCTCGACGCCTTCCGCCTTCTGGTGCGTCACGAACCCGAAGGCCTTCCCGCCGGCGAGGTCGCCAAGGCGCTGGATGTCCCGCAGAACACGATGTCGGTGCATTTGGCGACCCTGGCGCGTGCCGGCCTGGTCACATCCGAGCGGCGCAGCCGGATCATCAACTACCGCGCCGATCTCGATGCGCTACGCTCCGTGATGCTGTTCCTCGTCAAGGACTGCTGTGGTGGCCGGGCCGAGCTCTGCCATCCACTTGCGGATGAACTGCTTGCCTGTCGTGCTGCCTGAAAGGACATCAACATGACGGATCGCCTGTTGAACGTACTGTTTCTTTGCACGGGCAATTCCGCCCGTTCCATCATGGCCGAGGCGATCCTCAGCCGTGAGGGGCTAGGCCGTTTCAAATCGTTCAGCGCCGGCAGCCAGCCCAAGGGCGAGGTCCATCCGTTCACCATTCATCTCTTGGAGAAGCTGAACTACGACGCAAGCCGGTTCCGCTCGAAGAGCTGGGAAGAGTTTTCCGGCCCCGATGCGCCGTCCTTGGATTTCGTGTTCACCGTTTGCGACAATGCCGCCAATGAGCTTTGCCCGGTTTGGCCGGGGCAGCCGCTGACCGCCAATTGGGGGGTGCCCGATCCGGCCGCTATCGAGGACAGCGAAACGGTGCAGCACGCGGCCTTCTTCGATACTTACAGGATGCTGTTCAATCGCATCTCGCTGTTCACCAACCTGCCGTTCGAAGGCCTCGACAAGATGAGTCTACAGAACCGGCTGAACCGGATCGGCAAGGAACAGGGCCGCGCCGACCTCCCAAGCGAAAAGGCACCCAGCGCATGAGCAATGCCGCAATCGATATCGTCATCTATCACAATCCCGAGTGTGGGACGTCGCGCAACACGCTGGCGATGATCCGCAACGCCGGGATCGAGCCGCATGTGATCGAATATCTCAAGACGCCGCCCAACCGCCCGCGCCTGGTTTCGCTCATCGCCCGCATGGGCATCAGCGCACGCCAGTTGCTCCGCGAGAAGGGCACGCCCTTCGCCGAGCTGGGTCTTGCCGATCCGACGCTCAGCGATGACCAGCTCATTGATGCGATGATCGAACATCCGATCCTCATCAACCGGCCAATCGTTGTGTCGCCGCTCGGCGTGAAACTCTGCCGTCCATCGGAAGAGGTGCTCGATCTTCTCCCGTCCGCCCAGCGCGGGGCTTTCACCAAGGAAGATGGCGAGCAGGTCATCGACGCCGCCGGCAAGAGGATCGGGGCGTGAACGCGACCGTTGCGGCACGACCCAAGCCGGCGATCAACAGCTTCGAACGCTATTTGAGCGTCTGGGTGGCGCTCTGCATCGCTGTCGGCATCGCGCTCGGCTATTCGCTGCCGAATCTGTTCGCAGCCATCGCATCGGCTGAGATCGCGCGCGTGAACCTGGTCGTGGCTGTGCTGATCTGGCTGATGATCGTCCCCATGCTGCTCAAGATCGACCTCGGCGCGTTGGGGTCGGTTCGCCAACACTGGAAGGGCGTCGGCGTCACCCTCTTCATCAACTGGGCGGTGAAGCCCTTTTCAATGGCGCTGCTCGGCACGCTGTTCCTGGGATGGCTCTTCCGGCCGCTGCTGCCGCAGGGCGAGATCAACGCCTATATCGCCGGGCTCATCCTGCTCGCCGCCGCCCCCTGCACGGCGATGGTGTTCGTCTGGTCGAACCTGTGCGACGGCGAGCCGACCTATACGCTGAGCCAGGTGGCGCTCAACGACGTGATCATGGTCTTCGCCTTCGCACCGCTGGTCGGACTGCTGCTCGGGGTCGCCTCGATCACAGTGCCCTGGGACACGCTGCTCATCTCGGTCCTGCTCTATATCGTCGTGCCCGTCATCGTCGCGCAGATCATTCGTCGGGCGTTGCTATCGTCAGGCGGGCAGCCGGCGCTCGATCGGCTGCTGGCAACGCTTGGGCCGGTGTCGCTGGTTGCGCTGCTGACGACGCTCGTCCTCCTGTTCGGCTTCCAGGGCCCGGCGATCCTGGCTCATCCGCTGGTCATCGCACTGATTGCCATTCCCATCCTCATCCAGGTCTACTTCAATGCGGGCCTGGCCTATTGGCTCAGCCGGCGCTTCGGCGTGGCCTGGTGCGTCGCCGCTCCGGCCGCGCTGATCGGCGCGTCCAATTTCTTCGAGCTCGCGGTTGCAGCCGCGATCAGCCTGTTCGGCCTCAATTCCGGGGCCGCGCTCGCGACCGTGGTGGGCGTGCTGGTCGAGGTGCCGGTAATGCTGTCTGTCGTCAGCATCGTCAAGAAGACGCGGCCCTGGTACGAGCAACGCGTTCCTGCATGATCGCTACACTGCTGGATTCCAGGTCGCTTTCCGACCTGATGGCGGAGCTGAGCGCGGCGGGTCTGCCTGCCAGTGATCTCGCCGAGGCGGGACGCCGCTTCTTTCGGTTCGAGGATGATGTTGGCCTTGTCGGCTATGGCGGGATCGAAGGCGACGGCTCCGACCGCCTGCTGCGCTCGCTGGTCGTGAAGGCCGATCGGCGCGGATGCGGATTGGGCGGTGCCATTCTCACGGCAGTCGAACGCGCTGCAGCTGATGAGGGCGCGACTAGCCTGTACCTGCTCACCACGACCGCCGAGCCTTTCTTTCGCCGTCACGGCTATGAAACAGCCGAACGGACCGACGTTCCTGCCGTCATCGCGCAATCGGCCGAGTTCCGATCGCTATGCCCGGCGAGCGCCGCCCTTTTGTACAAATGGATTGCCTGATGTCGCGTCTTCGTATCCTTCCCGAACCCGATCACATGCCCGCGCTGGACCGTGCAATGATCCGGCCCGATCTCGCCGCCGGGCTCGGCGCGCTTGAGCCGAAACCTCGCATCCTCCTCCTCTACGGCTCGCTGCGCGAGCGGTCGTTCAGTCGCTTCGCGGTCGAGGAAGCGGCCCGGCTGCTCATCCTCTTCGGCGCCGAAGTGCGGATCTTCGATCCGGCCGATCTCCCGCTCCCCGACCAGATCAAGGACGATGATCACCCGGCGGTGCATGAGCTTCGCGAGCATGCGCTTTGGTCCGAGGGCATGGTCTGGTGCAGTCCCGAACGGCACGGCCAGATCACCGGCATCATGAAAGCGCAGATCGACCATTTGCCGCTCGAATTCGGCGGCATGCGTCCGACCCAGGGCCGGACCCTGGCCGTCATGCAGGTTTCGGGCGGATCGCAGTCGTTCAACGCGGTCAACACGTTGCGGCTGCTCGGGCGGTGGATGCGCATGTTCACCATCCCCAACCAGTCGAGCATTGCTATGGCGTTCAAGGAGTTCGACGAGGACGGCCGTCTCAGTGCCTCAAGCTATTATGACCGGATCGTCGACGTCATGGAGGAGCTGGTGCGCTTCACGGTGCTGACACGTCGCCATGCCGATCAACTCGTGGACCGCTATTCGGAACGCAAGGCGGCAGCCGCCAAGCGCGACGCGGCCCAAGATCTGGCCTCACGGTCGAAGGCCTGACGGCCGGGCTCTTCCGATGCGACGCGCTTTCATGCCGTCCTGTGCGTATCGGGAGATCGGGTTGCGGGTGCCCTTCTTAAGGTCCTCTGCGTCATGAATGCCTGACGCGACAGGGCCTTCGCGCCTTTCGCCAGAGGATGCGGCACATGGGCCATCGCGCTGGCGGCGGCAACCCGAACGCTCCGGCCGTGTTGGCGCGCCGAGGCGCGCCTGCCCGCACCACCCGGACCTTATCGGGTTCCCCTTGGGCGTTGCCCGGCGGTGCCGCCGCCGCTTTTTCGATGGCCCGGAGGGTGCGCATCCGGCGGGAAGGCCGCCGGCCCTGCGACACGGAAAGGCAATCCCTCATGACCAGCTCCCTTTCAGCAGTGCTCCAAGCACTCGAACTCGGCCATCTCGACCTGATGGGCGACCAACGCTCGATGGAAGCGCCGCCACCGGCCGAAGCGCTCGAACAGACCGTCAGCGCCATCTGGAGCGATCTCTTCGCGCTCTTCCCCTTCACCGCGCTCGAACGCGACATCGAGGATCTGGGCTGGGGCTTCGTCAATCTCTTCCACCGCGCGGCCGCCAAGAAGCATCAGCTGATCGATCGCCTGACCGACGAGATCCGGCTCCTGCTCGCCGAGCAGGACGGGTCGGAGATCGCGACCGCCGACCTCGAGGACAAGATCGATCTCGCCCGCAAGGTCGAGCAGTCCGCCCAGGCCTATGAGGGGATGCGCGACACCGCGGCGCGTCACTATCTGCACGAGACCGGCCGCTCCTGGGTGCCCGCGACCGGCAACCGCATCTCGCTCGGCACGACCGCTGCGATCGTCGATGGCCGGGCCTATTTGCAGGCGCGGCGCGAACGGGTGCGCGATGCCAATATGGTCCATGGCACGCCCGTGGTCTTCGCCGGCGGGCGCCTTCGCTTCGCCAGCGACGACGAGGCCAAGCAGTTTGCCGACAATCTGCTGCGGACCCTCAAGGCCGTGCGCGAACGTGTGGGCGACATGTATCTCGTCCATGGCGGCGACATGAAGGGCATCGAGCGTCTTGCAGCATCCTGGGCCGAGCAGAACGGCATCCAGCAGCTGCGGTTCGGACTTGATCGCAAGCTTGGCGATCGTGCCGGCTTTCGGCGCAACGAGCAGATGCTCTCGGTCAAGCCGCGCTACGTCATCGCCTTCCAGGGCAACGGTGTCACCGAACGGCTGGTGATCGAGGCCAAGGCGCGCGGCATCCATGTCGTCGATCGCCGCGGACCGCTCGGAACGCCGCCGGCGGCTTTATCCCGCGGCTGACCGCCGTGCCGGCCGCTTCGGCGGCCGGCTTTTCTCAATCTCGCGGATTCCGGTGCCGGAGGGGAGGGGGCGGGGCGGACGCGTCCCTTGTTCCCTTTGGAGGTTCCGCATCATGTTCATGCCCGATCGCGCCAGTGCGTGCGTGCTCCTTGCATTCCGCGCTGTGCATGGCCGCCACTGGAAGGCGAAGCTGCTGTCGTTATGGTCGACGGGCCGCGATGTGGACGAAGCCGATGGCGCTCACTTACGACATCTGCGCAACCAGGCCGGTCCTTCCTGGCTCGGCCAGCCGACGCCGCGCCGCTGGCGCGCGATCGAAAGATTGGCGGCGCCCGGCGACCCGGTGCTTGCAGCGGTGTTTCTCGATCGTGCGCGCGAATTTCATCGCGGCGCGCAGATTGGCGCGCCTATTGCGCCCGCGCCGGCACTGCACTTGCTCGCGATCTCCTGCGAACTGGGTTTGAAGGCGCATCTTTTGGGTCATGGCTGGACGGACGATGCGCTGGCCCGCGATCCCCGTCATGACCTTGTCCGCGCCCTCGACGAGGCGCGGCAGCTAGGCCTGCCGGCGCCCGGTCGTCCCCTGGCCGATTTCATCAAGAACCTCGGCCCGGCCTATGCCGTGCATCGGATCGACGCGCTGGTGGCAGGTGGCTATGCCTGCGACATCGGCGCCGTGCTTTGCGAGACCACGCAGCTCCTCGATGCCGTGGCGGCCTGCCTGAGCCCAGCCATGCCAGGCGCCGCCACCTTGCCCACCTCCTCTTCCCCCTCCGCGTGATCGTGCAACGGACGTCGTGTCGAGCCCACGAGTGGCCATGCGAAGGATCTACAATCCCGTCCCGCGGCTCAAGGGACGGGCAGATAAGGCACGCGCGTAAGGTCCGCGAGATGCCGGACCGGCGAGCTCAGCAAAGCCGGCAATATCGGCGGCTTCGATGGGTGGGCTCCGGTCATGGGCCAAGCGACGCACCGTCCTTCTCCTCATCTGACCCCTAAGCCGGCCGTCCGACCCATCCAACCCGCGAGCCATCGGGCCGAGTTGCCGTGTGCCACGGCTGCCCGCACCACCCCTTGTCTCGGGGTTCCCCGGCGCTGCGCTGCCGGTGGATGGGCCGTCCTGTCCGCCTTGGCCGGGGATCAGTCGAAGGGACAGTCCCTTGGACCCACATCGAAGGAACCCAGACCATGCAGAACCTCGTCATCCTCGCCGGCAATGTCGGTGGCACGCCGGAAACCCGCACCACCCAGGGCGGCACCCGCATCACCCATTTCAGCCTCGCCACCTCGCGCCCGAAGCGCGACAGCAACGGCAAGATCCTGCGCGACGACAAAAATCACCGCCTCGAGGACACCGAATGGCACCGGATCACCTGCTTCAACGGCGTCGGCAAGACGGTCGAGCAATATGTCGACAAGGGCATGAAGGTCATGGTCCGGGGCCGTATCCACTACACCCGCTGGACCGACAGCGAGAACATCGAACGCTACGGCGTCGAGATCATCGCCGACGAGGTTACCTTCCTCACTCGCGCCAAGTCGAACGAGAATAGCGGCGGCGGCAACGAGCCCGAGGACGATGAAATCCCCTTCTGAGGTCGGACAGGGCGGCCCGGCGGCATCGCCGCCGGGCCTTTTATCCTGTTCAGGCGCGGCATGATCCCAAGCGGATCAGCGGGATCGGCATCGCCCCTTGGCATAGCGCTCCCAGCGTAGCACGGTGCCGGTAGCGATCATCGCGCAGCTGAGATCGCCGATGCCGGGCGCGCTGCACCAGGCGCCGGTCCGGTTGCCCTTGGCTTCGCCGGTCGAGACGCAGCGCATGGTGGGGCCAGCCACCCGAATATGCCCGGTGGATGTCTGGCCGCGCGGTCCGCCAAGCAGGCGCACCAACGCATCGCGGGCGGCCGGGCCACTTGCTCTCGGACAGGGCTGGCCGGGGCGGCAGCTGTTGTCGATCTCGCGCGCGGCAATGCCGGCGAGCCGCACATGGGTGCCCTCGCGGCACCAGATCGGGCCATCGCCATCCCAGACGCGCGTCGGTGTGCAGGCGAAGGTCTGACCATTGGGGACCACGGCGGCGGCAAGCAGGAGCGGGAACAGCATCCGGCGGGGCTAACCGACAAGCGGCGGCCTGTCATCCGGCCCCCGCTGGATGGAGCGGCAGGCAGGGCAAGGGGCGGGGCGCGACATCGGCGGGGACCTGGCCTCCTGGCCGGCGGGTTCGCCCGCTCTCAATCGGCGCGATCCTTGGTCCACCCGGTGCCCTTTGCGATCAACCCGCAAGGGGTCCGGTCGCTTCGCTACGGCTTTTTGGGCCTCCAGCCAAAAAAGTGATCGCGGCCACCGGCCGGACACATCGGGCGCCTGTCGAGCGGGACGAACCCGCCGGCGCGCAAAGGAGCCTCGACATGTTCACCGACATCGCAATCGCTCGCCGCCACGCCTTCAGCCTCTCGCGCAGCCTCATGGTGGTCACCTTCGTCATCGCGATCGGGCAGCATTATGGCGTCATCACCGCCGAAGACGCCGACGGCAGCGTCGCCATCGTCACCGAATTCGATCCCTTTGCCTGACGGCTCGGCCGGGAGCCGCTCGGCTCCCGGTTATTCCCCTCGCTTCGCTCGCGGCTTGCGCCGAAGATGGGAACCGATTGTTCAGATGCCGCGACTATGCTGCGATAATGACGATTGAGGCTGAGATAGCGAATGCCGGCGATGATGCCCTGTGGGCGCGCGTCACCCAGGAGGTGAACGCCTGGCGCGGTGCCTGTCTGCAATGCTTCGCCTCGGTGGAGGTGGCCGTTACCGAGACTTTGCTGCATCTGAGCGCTCACCCGGGACGAGGACAGTCGGTGAAGCTACGGCATTTGGTCGGGCAACGGCTCGATGACCTTGCTGCACTCGTCAATGAGGGCGGCCCCTTTTCCGTGGAGGGAAAGGGTGTCGCGAGCCTGCTGGCGGAATTTAGGCACCAGGAAGGGCTGCGCACGATGCTCGCCCATGGCCAGGCGAAGCTGACAGTCGAACGGACCAGTCGATGGGCCGCCATCTTTCGTGTGATCGCGATCCGGGCACGGCAGGCTGATCGTTCGACGCTCGTGATCGAAGAGAGCGAGGCGGCGGAGAGGCTTCAGCAGCTCCGTAAGGTATCGCAGAAATTGTGCTCTGCTCTTGGCAATCTGCGACGGGCGGTTGCCGTCTGAAAGTCGGATTTCTGTGCATCTATGCGCTGAGAATGGCGGCTCCGGCGCGGCCGGACCGGGCTCTAGGCTTCGCCCTGAGCCTTGTGCCAAGTCTCAGCCCATTCGGGTGACGATCCCTGCCGTGGCTGCTCGCACTTTCAACCCTGCGCGCAAACGATGGCCCGGCCGGTCGCGCCGCGCGCTGGAGGGCAGTTGGCCAGGCCCGCGCGCAGGTGCTCATCGTGCAGCAATATGTGCCAGGGACGGTCATGGCCGCGCGCCGCGAGATAATAAGCCGCGCCGTCGCAGCCGACCATGCGGCATCGGGCCTGCCGATCTATGAGGCTGGCGCCTGCTCCATGGAGCCCGATAAGGGCATCGACATCCTCGCGCATCAACCCGCCGCAGCGGCGGCATTGCGATCGGACGAGGATTTGGCGCAGCCGCATCGCCAGGAGTGACGTGGTCCAGGCCGGGGCAAGGCGGAAGAGAGTGGCGCTGCTCGTCATAATGAGCGGAGGATAGCGCCGGGCTCTCCGCGGAGCCAGAGAATCAGGACACCGCGATCATCTCTTCGCGATCCTGCCCGCCAAGACCTTCCTCCTGTCGGCTCGCCTGGCCGGCGCGCGCGCCCGTGCAAGCCCGCTCCGCGCGCTTCTCCACTGCCGTTGCGACCCTGCGGGTGCTCGGCCGCGCTCTGCCGCCGGCCCTTGGCACGCCTGTCGGAAGGCCCCGGCGGGCGGGGCCGGACAGATCAGGAGCGTTCTCATGTCCCAATCCTCCCCGAATGCGATGAGCCAGGCCGAGCGGATCGCCCGCGTCGCCGAACTCAATGACGCGCTTCGCCGGTCCATCCATAGCCCGGGCCGCAACCAGATCGTGATGACTGCGGGCGTTGCGGCGCTGATCGGCGACGTCGCCCTGTTCCGCGGCTTTCGCCGCCGCGCGGAGATCCTCCGGATCGTGCGCGACTATGACAGCTTCACGCCCGACAACGATCCGATCGGCGAGCATGATTTCGGCCGCTTCGAGTTCGAGGATGCGATCCTCTACTGGAAGATCGACTATTATGATCTCGAGCTCGCCTATGGCTCGGCGGATGCCGCGAACCCCGAGGTCACGACGCGCGTGCTCACCATCCTGCTGGCCGACGAATATTGATCTGGCGCAGCCATCCCCCCGACCGGGGGGATGGCCCGCCCAAGTCTGCTTGAGCAGACTATGCGGGCAACGGACGCCGCGTCCGCAAATGCGGGAGGGGAGGGCGCGGGTCTGAGATGCCGCGCGATTGCGCGTGGCCGGCGCCAGTGGCGCCGTTCGTTTGCCCTTCACTGGCTCCAAGGAGACTTATCATGGCCGCATATTTCGCCGCGCATCCCGATCACGCGTTTCTCTTCGCGTTCGGCTGCTTCGCCCTCACCGTCTATCTGTTCCGCTATGTCGGTCCCGGCATTGGCGGTGGCGGCGACTGGTCCTCGCGCGATCATTATGAGCGCAACCTGCGCGATGGTCCGGACGACTATTGCTGAGGTGCCGCGGTCATGAAGACGATCGTCGTCAGCCTGCTCAAGGGCGGGGTCGGCAAGACCTTCATCGCCACTCATCTCGCCTGGTATCTCGCCGGACCGCCTGAGCGCCGCGTCGCCTTCGTCGATCTCGATCCCCAGGGCAGCTCGACGCGGCGCCTGGGCGCCGAGCGGCAGGGCGGGTTTTCCGCCGATCTGTTCGATCCTGCCGCTACCCTGTGCGCCGACGGGCAGGCCGGGCTGACCGTGCTCGGCGCCGATCCCCGCCTGCAGATGGTCAAGGCGGCGCAGGATGTGCGCGACTTCATCGGGCGCTTCCCGGCGCTCCGCCCGCATTTCGACTATTGCGTCATCGACACGGGGCCGAAGTGGGACGAGCTCACCTTGAGCGCGATGGCGGTGGCCGACGCCGTGATCGCGCCGGTGCAGGTGGCTGAGGATTCGGTCGAATGCGCCAAGATGCTGCTGACCGCGCTGCGCAAGGCCGAGGCCGCGCGCGCCGGTCGCAAGATCGCTTTCCTCGGGCTCCTCCCCTCGATGGTCAATCCGTTCGACCGGCGCGAGATGGAGAATGCGGTGAAGCTCGCGCATGCGGTCGGCGAGAAGCTCATGTTCCCGGCCTTCATCAAGGCGCGGCCGACCTACAAGCATGCCGCGGAAAATCATCGTCCGGTATGGCTGGAGACCGGCAGCGGCGCCAAGGCGGCGGCCGAGGAGATCCGCGCGGTGCTCGCCGAGATCGAGCGGCGCATGACAAGCCAGGAGGTCGCGGCCGCCTGATGGGCAAGTTCGACGAGCGCATCGAGGAGTTCGGACTTCTTGTCGGCGACCATGAACGGGCGCGCCGGGTCGAGGATATCGAACTTGCGTGCATCCTGCCCGACCCCGGCAATCCCCGGCGCAGCTTCGACGATGACGCGCTCGCCGAGCTGGCCGCCTCGATCGCGTCGCGCGGCGTGCTGCAGCCGATCACGGTCACGCCGCCCGACGCGAACGGCATGCACCGGATAAGTCTGGGCGAGCGCCGCTTCCGCGCATCGCAGCTGGCGGGCCTTGCCACGATCCCCGCGATCGTCGTGCCGGTCGGCGAGGGGGTGCAACTGCTGGCCGACCAGATCGTCGAGAACGACCAGCGCGCCAATCTGTCGTCGGTCGAGCTCGCCCATGCGATCGCCCGGATGCTGAAGGGCGGGATGAACCAGGTCGAGATCGCGGCGGCACTCGGCCGATCCAAGCAGTTCGTCTCGCTCTATGCCGCCTATGGCGACATGCCGGCCTATCTCAAGGCGGCCCTGCCGTTTGCGCCTATTCGCCTTCTCTATGATCTGCACCGGACGGCGAGGGACTACCCTGCCGAGGTCGAGGCCTATGTCGCCAGCTGGGGCGACGCCGGCGCAACGCTCGCCGCAGGATCGCGCTTCATCGCCGAACTCAAGCAGACGCACCCGGCGCCGGTCCCTCCGCGGGCGCCTGTGGCACAGCCATTGGCCCCCACCGACCGCGATCCGGTTCGATCGGGCCTCACGGACAAACCCTCCGCGCCGATCCGATCTCCTAGACTACCGGTCTTGGTCGACGGCTTCCCTGCGTGGCTCCCGCTGGCGCCTTTGGTCACGGTGATTTTCGAGGATGGCCGCGAGCGTGAAGTCGCTGCCTCGTCGATCGGTCCGACCGGCGAGAGAAGCGAGGCCTTGCCAACAACTGACCCGCCTCCTCCGCGTTCGTAGTTTATCTTGCACGATGGTTTGGGCCGTACCCTTCGGGGTGCGGCCC
>NZ_ATDP01000036.1 GCF_000445105.1 Sphingobium lactosutens DS20
CGCCGCCCCTTGCTGCGGACGATCGGTGTTCGAGAGGGGTTCGCTGGCCGAAGAACAATAGTCTGCCCAAGCAGACTATAAGATGAGTTGAGTAAAGATGAGGGCCGGATAGGCTTGGCGCCGGGGATGTATGACAATAGCGTTGGGGACATGCCCGTCCTCACCTTTCGGCTCGACGATGATGTCGCCCAGCGCTTCGCCGCGCTCGCGGCGGTATCGGGCGGCCGCTCGGCGCTGCTGCGCCGCTTGATCGGTGACGCCTTGGCCATGGAGGCGGGGGAGGGGCATCAGGCGCCGCGCGCCCGCCAGCGCGCAACCTGCCGGGTCGAGGTTCGGCTGATCCCGGAAGAGATCGCCGCGCTCGACCGCGCGGCGGATGTGCTGGGGATGAAGCGTACCGACTGGATCACCACGTTGCTGGCGCGGCGCTTGCGTGCAAACGCGCCCTTGCCGCGCGAGGAGCGGGCGGCCATCGCGCAGGCGTGGCGCGAGCTCAATCGGATCGGGATCAACCTCAACCAGGCGACCCGCGCGCTCAACGCCTCGGTGATGGTCGAATCCGGCCTCGACGTCGCGCGGGAAGCGGCCAGGGTCGCAAGCTTTAGGTCCGAGATCGTCGATGCGCTCGCCGGTCTCGGGGCCGCGCTCAAGGGCGATCTTCGCTACTGGGACACGGCCGATGCGTGAGGAGGAGGGGGTTCTCCCGCTTCCCAGCCTGATGGAGGCCTGGCGGTCGCCGGCAGGCGGCAAGCGGACCCTGCGCGGCGCTTATGTTCGGATCAAACCGGGCGGAAGCGGGGGCGGGGCCGCCCGGCCGATGTCGATGGACCAGGCCGAGGCGCGCGCCAAGCTCGAGCGGATCGTGCGCAAGGCGCCCGAGGTGATGGTGAAGGTCTCCGGCAAGCAATATGGCGCTCATCATGTCGCCGAGCATTTCGGCTATGTGGCGCGCCACGGGAAGCTCGCCGTCCGATCGAGCGAGGGCGAGATTGTCACCGAGCCGGATCGGCTCAAGGCCATCGCTCAGGACTGGGCGATGCTCGACGAGGCCATGAACGAACATGGCCGGGAGCGGCCGACGTCGATGTCGCTCGTGCTCTCGATGCCCGGGGGATCGACCGACGCTGAGACGCTTCATGATGCGGCGCAGGCATTCGCGCGGATCCTGTTCGAGGGGAACCATGCCTATATGCTGGCACTCCATACCGACACCGATCATCCCCACGTCCATCTGACGGTGGCGACCGAAGGGGCGGACGGAACCCGCTTCAATCCGCGCAAGGCGGATCTCCATCATATGCGTGAGACCTTCGCGCATGAGCTGCGCGCGCGCGGTGTCGCGGCCGAAGCCACCCCCCGGCGCGCGCGCGGCCATGTCCAGAAGCGGGTCCGTTCGTCCGCGCTCCATCTCGATGCCCGGCTTGGGGGCGAGGGGCGCAGGCTCAATCTCGCGCAGCTCAACGAACTGCGAGCGCAAAGCTTCGTGCGTGCGGCCGACCAGGAGCGCCGGGCAGAAGATGTCATGGCGCTTTCGCGCCAGAAGCAGATCCGCGGCGCCTATGCCGAGGCAGCGGTCGCGCTCGCCGGCACCGGGAAACCGGAAGATCGTGCCTTGGGGCAGGAAATCGCCGGCTTTCTGGCGGCGATGCCGCCGGCGGTGTCGCGGCGGCTCGCGCGCGCACGGGAGATACTGCAATCCGAACGGCCGCCGCAGGAGCGCCGAAACGAGCCGGAGGGCGTTTCGCCGCCCACAGGTGCGGACGAGGGGCGGCCATCGCCTCACCGGGATCGGGAACGATGATGGCCGGCGCTGTCGGCCGGCTTGCCTGTGCGGCTTGGGCATCCTATGTGGATGAAATGTCAAAATACCGCGAAAAATAGCTGATTTAGGCGCTGATGCGCGCTTCTGGCTTGTTAGAAAAAAGCGTGCTATTATCTAACGGGTAGGAGCACAGTCAATGTCTGCGGTAGCCGCTCGGATCATGAAGCGCGTGCGCGGCAAGGGCCGTGGCTGGGTGTTCACGCCCAAGAGCTTCGTCGACTTCGGGACGCGTGGGTCGGTCGACATGGCGCTGTCGCGCCTCGCGACCGCCGGCGACATCCGGCGCATCGGCCGGGGTCTTTATGACTATCCGCGCCAGCATGACAAGCTCGGTGC
Source organism: Sphingobium lactosutens DS20 (assembly GCF_000445105.1). Classification (GTDB taxonomy): domain Bacteria; phylum Pseudomonadota; class Alphaproteobacteria; order Sphingomonadales; family Sphingomonadaceae; genus Sphingobium; species Sphingobium lactosutens. Next base: position 2,159 of record NZ_ATDP01000036.1, read on the forward strand.
GCTCAGTCCCGATCCCGCCAATGTCGCCAAGGCCCTCTCGACGCAGAGCGGGGACAAGCTCGCGCCGTCGGGCGCGGCGGCGGCGAACAGGCTCGGGCTATCGACCCAGGTTCCCGCCCGGGCCAGCTATGCCACGACCGGGCGGACCCGGGTCCGACAAGCGGGCGGGCGCAGCCTGACGCTCAAGCACAGCCGCGCACCGGTGCTCGACAATGCGCCTGACTCGGTCAACGCGGTTCTGCAGGCGCTCGCGCATCTGGGGAAGGACAATATCGACAGCGACAAGATCCGGCACTTCGCCGCCCGCCTCGATGATCGCGACATGCGGATGCTCGCCCAGGCCCGGGCCGAGATGCCCGGATGGATGGGCGACCTCGTCTTAAAGATCGGCGCCGCCCGTAATGGATGAGTTCGCGCGCAGACCGGCCGAGGAAGATATCAAGAGAGATTAGTAAGTTTACAGAAAAAACATAAACTGCCATAACCTCGCTATGGACGCTCGTAGGAACCCCTTCGCGCCAGGCGCAGGCACGCCGCCGCCTGAACTCGCGGGACGCGGTGCATTGCTGGAACGCAACGCCGTAGCTCTTGACCGGATCCGCATGGCGCGCGCAGCCCGACCGAGCATCCTGTACGGTTTGCGAGGGGTAGGAAAAACCGTTCTTCTCGCCACCATGCGGGATGCTGCGGAGCGCGAAGGGATGGCCGTAGTCGCGATAGAAGCTCCTGAAAACCGATCGTTGCCGGGGATATTGGTTCCTGCGTTACGGGCGGCGCTGCTGCGCCTCGATCGGTTAAAACAAGCTTCGGCCGGCGTGAAGCGCGCTCTGCAGGCGCTGGCGGGATTCGCGAAGCTCAAGGTCAAATATGATGACCTTGAGGTCGCGCTGGATTTCGAACCCGAGCCGGGCCTTGCGGATAGTGGCGACCTCGAGGCGGACTTGGCCGATCTGATTGTCGCCGTGGGAGAGGCCGCCCAGGAACGAAAAACTGCGGTCGTCCTGGTGATCGACGAATTGCAATATGTGCCAGAGGAACAGCTCGCGGCATTGATTAGCGCGCTCCATCGAGCCAGTCAGAGACAGCTACCGGTAACCATGCTGGCAGCTGGCTTGCCTCAGCTTCTGGGGCAAATGGGGCGAGCAAAATCCTATGCAGAGCGTCTGTTTGAATTCATCGCCGTAGGTCCGCTGGATGACGAGGCGGCGCGGGACGCCATCCGTCTGCCAATCGCGCGCGAAAAGGAGTCCATCGAAAATGCGGCTTTGGATGCAATTTTGGCGCAAACCCAGGGGTATCCGTATTTCCTTCAGGAGTGGGGAAAGCATGGGTGGGATGTTGCTGATGCTTCACCGATCACCGCCGCCGATATCGCAGTTGCTACAAAAAGCGCACTGGCTGAACTGGACGCGAGCTTCTTCCGTGTGCGATTTGACAGGCTGACGCCGGCAGAAAAGCGATATCTTCGCGCCATGGCAAGCTTGGGTCCTGGTCCGCATCGATCAGGCGATGTCGCTGAAGCTATGGGGGTGAAAGTCTCGAGCGTCGCACCGACCCGCAACAGTCTGATTGCAAAGGGGATGCTCTATAGTCCTGCTCATGGGGACACGGCGTTCACAGTGCCGTTATTCGATACCTACATGAAAAGAGTGATGCCTGAAGCTTAGTCTTGGCAGATGATGGCTACCTGCTTGTGGAGGTGCGGCCATAAGTGATTGTTATACAACGATAAAAATCTGATAATAAGGATTATGTTAAATCGTAAGTGATATGAACTCTGGGTTGTCAGCGCGGGCGCTCATCACGAGCGGAGAAAATCCTCAATTGCTCGAAGCATGCTCGAGAAGCCTTTACCCTGTGAGTAGATCAATGGCCGATTGCCGCGATGCGTGCGTATGAAATCGGTGGCGGCGTGCTTCGCCGACAACCATGTCATCACAAACAGATCGCTGTTTTCCGCAAGCGCACGCAATCGGGCGCTGCCGCTATGGTCGGCATTGATATCGACCGTCACGGACGACGAGATTTCCTCGAGCGCTGCCTTGGCCTGTCGGCTCGAAGACTCTGTCAGCGAATAAATAGTTATGCGCATGCCAGCCAATCGACTCGCGAGACCATCGTCCGTCGGCGCGACATCGCTTGTCGGCGATACCGGCAATTCCCAGCCAAGCTCGCGCGACAACAGGGTGACGGCGATCCGCTGCAGGCGGGTCAAACGCCCGATTATGGGCGCGATGCGGGCTAGGATACGGTGAAGGAATGCCTCGCGCGCGTCCGCATCAGGCGTCGCGGAATTCATGAAGTTCTCGACGAGTTCTAGGACCCAATAGATCATGTCAACGCCGAAGCCGTCGCCCGCGATCTCGTCGGTGTCGGCAATCAGGTCACGATAGGCCTTTTGGTCAAGTCCACCCGCGAGAAGCGCTCCGACCAGCACCTGGCTCGATTCATAGACGGTCGCGCCTCGCGCGCTGCCAAGCGCAAACAGGGTTAGCAATTCGCCATAGATCGGTGACAGCGCAGCGCATGGGAAGTCCTTGTCGCGCTGCAGCCAAGCGACAAGGTATGGCAGGGCTTGGGTCGTGCGCTCTGCGGCGAGCGGATCGCCTTGCACTTTCTCGAGTGCTGCGACGAGGGTGTGTACCGCGACCGGGTCAGCCGTCGAAGCCCCGATCGCCCATTCGTCCTTTCCGCGCCGCGCGATCTCGAGTGCATCAGCGAACGCCGGTTCGGCCGTGCGGTCGAGCCACGCCACCCAAGAAGTTGGCGGCGCGATGCTGGCCAGGTTGTCGGTTACCTGCACGATTGGCCGGAACGGCATCGTTTCGCGTAGAAGCTCAAGTTCTTCAGGACTGAGGCGCGCCATCGCCGCCATTGCATCCGCCAGAAGGTCGACGCTGTCGACCGCCCCCGCTTGGATCAACGCGCCTCGAGCGACATCGATCGGCGCCGCGACCTCTACCTGTTGCGGCTCGATGGAGGCTTGAACCGGCAGAAGGTCTGCTATCCAGCCAAGGTCCGGCGCCTGGTCTGATAAGGCGGCGCGCCAGTCCTGACGGCCGGGATCGTCAAGGATCTCCAGACCAAGCAGGCGCCATCCCCCCGCCCCCAACGCTGGTGGCGGCGCAGTAATTCCCATCGACTGTACGAAGCCCTGAACGTCTCGCGTATATGACGTGCGCGTACCTGTGGCATCTCCATTGTCGAATGGACCAGCAATGTAAGTTCGATACAGCGCCTCGAGGAGTATCGCTGTGATCGCTGGGGTGCGCCGTGCGACGCATAAACTCGGAAATTCAGGAAGTGCGACGATCGACCTCCAATCCTCGAACGCCGCGAGCAATTGGACTTCGAGGAATTTAACGTTGAGCGCATCAAGTCGGAGTTCGCTGCGCAGCCGTTCGAGTATCCCGGTGGCACCGTCGCGGCGTCCGACATTGAGAAAATCTTGGAACCGTGCCAGCAGCCAAGAGGTAGGGACTGGGGCTGAGCGCTGTAATTCGGGAGCACGGGCCAGCGTATCGCGTGCGCGTAAGACGGCACGCAAGGCCGCAACGCGAGCACGGTCATCGCCCGGCAGGCGCATGATTGCGGTGACGGCTGGCGCGGCAAGTTGAAGACGGGCACCTACGGGATCGGAGGCGGCAAACGATTCCGGCAAGCCGTCGAACCCGGTGAGCGTCGGCCCGGCAAAGGCCAGCAGGACTGGCTTAAGCCGGCGCCAGTCCGACATGGTCGCCGCCGCAACGTCAATCTGCATTGCCCCGGCGCTATCGATGACGGGAACCAATGCACCGGGGAACGTCTCGGATATCACTGACTGGGATACATCCGCGCAAAGCGCCGCAATGTCCGAAGGCACGCCCGCGCATGGCCGAAGCGCGGTCAGATCTTCAAGCACGGTCCGCGCCGCATCAAGGTCCGTGCCGATCATGCCATCTGGCCTTCCCAGCGCGTCTCGAGTTCGATCGATTGCTCGGCGATCGCTGCCGGGTCCGTCCTCAACACAAGATGCTCGCCATTGATCGAGATGCCATTGAGGGTGAGGTTCATCGAACCGCTTAGGAAATAGTCGGCGCCGAGCAGACCCTTAGCGTGGAAGCTCTTCTCAACGGTCCATTTGATCTGGTCGCCGTAGCGCGCCTTAAGCATCTGAAGGCGGGCGATAAAATAGTCGTTGTGGCCATCCGCGCGGATCACCAGCCGAATCTCGACACCGCGCGCGAGTAGGGCACGCAAGGCTTGAGACAAGCGGATCGGCGCGGCCGGCCAGTCGGGTTCGAGTGCCGCGAACTCTCGCGCCGAATTGTCGATGATCTCGACATCGCTGATCCAGGCAAAGAAAAGCCACAGCTTCGGACTGGGATGGATGAGTTCGGCAACGAACAGACTCTGAAACAGGTCGCGGACCGCGCGCGACTGCGCTGGACCATGAAGATCGCGTGAGGGATAATGCATCAGACCTGCTCCCTCAGTGTCAGCGTAGCGAAGATTCTGCCGTCGGCGCGTTCGACGCGCTCGATGGCGGGAAAAAATTGGAGGACGCCGACACTAACGGGTGCCGCCGAAAGCCTGACGAGTGCCGCGCGGAACAGTCGTGCCTCGCCGGCATCGGCGACAAGCCGGGCTGTCCCCTGGGCTTCAAACGCGGTCGCAAGCTGCCTTTCCCAATCGGGATCGCCAAAGGCAATTGTCGCAATTGCCCGGCAAAGCAGTAGATGACGCACGACCGCAGGATCGGTCGAGCGTGTCTGGCGGAACGGATTGTAAGACTGAAGGACGCGTTGGCGTACTTCGTTGGCGCGGGGCCACATCAGGCTGGTAATCGCCGACAGGACTGTCACATGCGCGATCGCGGCCGCAGGTAGCGTCGCGGCAAGGAACGCGCGAACGGCGCTGGACAAAGTTGCGTCGCAACTCGCGATATAGGCATATTCGCGCAATCCGATGGCGATGCCGAACCGGCCCTGGGTCGCGTCCCAATGAGTCTGCAGGTCGAGCAGCAACTGATCGAGTTGGGGGCCGGAACCGGCGCGAAGCAAGCGATTGTTGAGTGAAACTGAAAGCGCGTGGCTCAGATCGATGCCGCCGCGCTGTGCGAGGCTGTGCGACAGTGCCCGCCATAAGGCCGCACGCTCGCTGTGCGAGCTTGTCGCACGCAGTAGCGCGACTTGGTCACCGATCGCGACATCGTTGATGCTGAGCGCCAGGATCTCGCGCAAACTACTGTCGACGAGTTCGAGGTCGCTGGGCGCCAACGCCGCATCGAGGGCGGAAAAAAACAGGCGTGGTTCGGAAGCAAAGCGGTCGGCAAAGGCTTCGAGCACACCAGCGCCGCCTAGCGTCGTTTCGCTGATCCAGACGCTTGCAACATCGGAAGTCGCATCATCGCGGATATCAACGAGGAGCGTCTCGACGGTCGCTTGCTTCGGTGCCGCTGCAATGCATGCCTGCAGCATCGCCTCACCGAGCGTTTCAAGGATCAGGCGCCGAAGCCACAGGCTGAACATCGCGGGATCCACCGCGACCAGTTGCGCGGCGAGTGCGCGCAATCGGTCCCGGACGATTGGACGGCCGATCTGCTGGAGCAGCGCTTGCTGCAAGCGCCCTCCCCCGGTTGCACCACCCGCGCCAACCGGCCCCCCGGAAGGGTACCCGCCATCGGCAACGTCGTCGGCATCGCTGTCTTGGGTATCATCGCTATCGGGCTGCGTCGGGGGCATCGCACCGAACACCTCGTCCATGACAGCACGGAACACGCCTTCGATCCGGTCGTCGTCGAGCAGATCGGCAATCGTCTCGGCAAGCGGCCGATCGTGGGCCGCGGCATCAGCCAGCAACGCCGACAACAGGAACTGGACCAGCCACTCACGCTGAAACTGGTTCAGGTCGTCGGGCAGTTCCGGGTCGAGTCGGATCTGATCGCGAATATAAGCCAGCCTGTTGGCGGCTAGGACATCGGGAGGCAAGCGGTCGCCGCTCAGCATTTCTGCTTGCGGCAGGGCGAGATCGAGCCGGAAACCGTCAACCTCGAGTTCGAACCCGACTGCGGCAGGTCGATCGTCGTCGCTAGTGAATGCCAGCTTGACGGGAAAATCGTCCTGCAGCGTTCGGATATTCGCCTGAGCGATCCCGGCAAAGCGGCGCACGCTGACGCTCGAGCGAAACCGGTGCAGATGAAAGTCGATCGCGCGGACGTAGTGGCGCCACTCCGATCGCGTCGGGACCGGCACGCCCAGCGCATCGCCATTGGCGATGATGTCGGATTGCCAGAGGAGTCGGGCATTGCTGCTCGGTAGCGCTTCGGTTCGGGTGGCGCGCTCGAGGCGAACGGCCCAAGGTCGAAAGACTAGCAGCGGCGGTCCGCCGACATGATCATTGAGGCTGCCGGAAAAGACGCCGACGAACTCATGCTCGAGCGCATAGTCGCTGATACGACGGTCCTGCTCCGGAAGAGCCGGATCGACCGGAATCCAGTGCGACAGCGCGCCACGTTCATGCGCGAAGCGGCGGGTCACGCGCCCCGGCGCGAACTGATTAAGCGCCTGGAGGATCGGCATTTGCTCGACCCGTTCCTCGTGATTTACCGTCGCAGGCGGAATGATGACCCGCACTTCGGGTAGACTCAGGTCGCTGAACAGGTTGCGTGGGACGAAGTCTGGCAGCGGGTGATGATCGACCTGCAGATCGAGTGTCGCGCCGGCGTTGGGAATTGCAAGTTGCCAGCCCCGGAACAGCCGCCGGACCAAGGTCGGCACCGCCTCGAGTAGAAGCGAGCGCGGGGCTTCCCACAACAATGTCTCAGCCGCCGAGTGATCGATCCCGAGCGCGCCCATGAGGTAGTTGCGCAGGTCGTCGATGGTCGCGGCGTCGCCCTGCACCAGTTGGGTCAGCTTGGCTCGGGTGCGGTCGAGGACGGCGCGCTCGGCGGGGCTTGCCTGCGGCAACGGACGGCTCAGCAAATTCCACTGCCAGGCCTTTTCATAGCCGGCGGTGGTCGCCGCGAGCCAGTCGAAGAGCGCGAACACTGCCTGAATCTTCATCACATAGGGATTGCGGATCGGGAGATATTGCGGCTCGAGCGATGGATCGAACAGGTGCTCGAACGCCTGGTAGAAGGCGCGGTCGCGGCCATAATCCGACAGGACGGTCAGCGTGATCGGGCGCATCGCGCGGTCGCGGCCGGCACGTCCCTTGCGTTGCAGGAACGATGCCATGCCGCGCGGTGCCTTGTGCTGGATGACCGCACCGACGAGCGGATCGTTGAACCCGACCTCAAGCGCCGCGGTCGCAACCACGATATTGGCAGATTGATTGACGCCGGCATCCTGCGAGGTCGTACGACCAACGATCAGGCGGCGATCGAGCGGATGGCCGATATCCTCGCAGATCCGCCACCGCTGGCCTTCGACATCGCGAACCGCGGCGTCGGGCCCGGCACGACGAATATTCGCCAGCGGCATGCGCGCCGCATCGGGCCGACCAAAAATCGTGAAGGCCTCGGCGTCGCGCAGATCGTCATAGAGGCGATTGGTGACATCGAGGTCGTCGGTGAATAGGAAGGCGCGTCGGCCGAAGGTGCCGGACGCGTTGCTCGCGCCGGGCGGATCGAGCAGCCGGGGCAGTAGCATCGAGGTCTGGATCGTGGTCGAGAGTAGCGACGCGCGCGACGCCGGATCACCGCGGAGCAGGATCTGATATTCAGCGCCTTGTTCCTCGAACTCCTCGATCGTTGGCGTGATCTCGACTACATCGTCGAGCGCTGCACCGGTGAGATCCGAGAAGAAGCGCGCGGCATCGCCGAGCGTGGCCGAAAGGCCTACCCAGGAGATCGGCGCCGCCAGCAAGTGCCGCCACCGGCGTAGGGTGAGCGCAGCTTGCGCGCCTGTTCCGCCCTCATAGGTGTGCACTTCGTCGAGCAGGGCGAGCAAGGGTTTGCGCGCCGCCGTGACCCCGACGCCGAACAGGGCGCGCATCCAGTGATCGGACAGGCGTTGGTTCAAGATCTCGGTCGTGGTGAACAGGATGTCGGGCGGATTGCGCTGTAGCCGGGTCCGGGTCAGCACGATCAGGTCGTCGCCGATGGTCTGGCCGCAGCTTGGTTGGACGCAGGCAAGCCGTTCGGTGCCCGACGCGATATCGGCACCGCGCCAGACGAGTTCACCCTCGCAGCGCGGACAGCGCATCCACGGGCAGACGAAGTCCTCACCGCGTCGAACCCAACTCTTTTCTGTCAATTCCTGGCGGGTCGCACGGGTCGGTGTCTTTCCGAACAAAGCGCCGATGATCAGCGGCCGGCGCCCATGCGCGGCAAGTGTCTGATCGATTGTTCGCGCCATGCGAAACGCTTCAGCGAACTGGTCCTTGAGCAGTTCGATTCGCGGGTAGATCGCGATCGCCTTGACCCAATGATCGGCGCCGATCGCTTCGCCGATACGGATCATGCCGGGCAGGTAGAAGGCGATGGTCTTGCCGCTGCCGGTGCCCGCGGTGACGATCGTGCCGCCATCGTCGGTTGCGGCCGACAGACGCAGCGCGGCGCGCTCCTGAAAGCCTGCGAGTTTCATGCCGTCGCGCGAGGTCAATGCCCGCCACAAGTCCAGGCGCAGTTGTGACCCGCCCAGTGCCGACGCATGCTCGGCGAGGATATCGGCGGGCAAACGCTGTCGTTTGGGGAAGCGTCGCGGTCGGCAGTCGACTCGAAAGTCGGCGACGAGCGACGGCGCACCTTGCCAGGGCTTGTTGGGGAAGAGTTGACGGTTGGCAGCCAGGAGCCGCATCATTTCGGCAAAGCGCGACCGGATCCGGACGTCGCCGCCGACGCTGGCCATCTCGAAGATCAGCTTGGCATCGATGAGTTCCTCGACGAGGTCCTGCCCGTCAGTGCTACTGACTCCTGCCGCAGCGCATACCTGATCGCCGAGTTCGAAGGCTTCATCCTCGCTCAGCGAGCCATCGGTGAATCCCCATTCGAGGGAGCGCATTTCAATGGCTTCGATGCGGTCGAGCACCGCGAGGGCGTGGTTAGACACGGGCATGTTTGTGCCTACCTCAGCTTGATGCGGAACGCGCCCAGCAAATTGCGGCTTTCGAGCCACGTCTGCACTTCGGACGTATAAGCACTTAAGAGAGCCTCGCTATTGGCTGCGGAGCGAATGAAAGCGACGACGCTTGAGGGGATATCGGACGCCGCCAGGGTGTTCCATGCCGCCTCGTGCTGACTGACGAGCGCGTCGAGACTGGTAATCGCCGCCTTGGGGTCCGCGGGCAGGCTAGCACCAGAGGCTGCTACCTCGCTTCGAATCTGCCGTATCTTGGCGACGCTCATCCGGAACTGCGGAACCTGGCCGAGAGCGCTCAAGACATCATCGGCGCCAAAGGCAGCGCGCTTGTCGACATAGGTTTTCCACGCAGCGCTCGCGGCTTTGTGACCTGCGCTGGCGATACCGTTGAGGCGGTCGGTAAAGGCGTGTTTGATGTCGAACGGCGGATCGTTGACCTTTGCCGGATCCTCCTTGATCGCTTCGCGCAATGTGCGCGCCTTGTCGGCATAGCCGAGACCGTCGCTTGGTTCGAAATCGACCGGAACACCGGCTTCCGCTAGGGCGGTCAGTGTCTCGCGCAGTCCAGCTATGAGCAGCGATGCGGTCTCGAACTGCTTCGCGCGCGTAGCGAACAGTTCGGCTTCGGCGGCGCTGTTCTTGAGCTTCTGATAGGTGTTGATCTTGGTCGTGAGCGTGGCGGCGCGGTCAAGCAGCATCGGCTTGCTCCCCATCAGTTGTCGCCATCGCGGTCAAATCAGCTTCGATCGCGGTCAGCGAACTGTCGATCTGATCGAGACTGGTCGCCACCGCGCCCTGCTTGGCGTCCAGACTCTGACTGGTCGCGCCGATATTGTCGTCAACGGTATCGAGAAAGGCCTGCGCCGCGGCGACCAGAGCGGTCCCCGCATCGACCGCGCCGCGTCGACCTCGACCAAAGTGGGGAAGCGCGGCAACCGCATCGCCTTCGCTGCCAAGTGCCCGTGCGGCAGCTAGCGAATCATCGAAATAGACGGTCCTGAAGCGGTCGAGCGCTTCGACCAAAATGCGTCCCGTGGAACTGGTGCCAATGCCAGCGTCAGCCACGGCCTGCCGCGCTGCATCAAGCGCTGTTATGATAGCGGCGCGCGTCGCGTTCGGGCCGAACGCATCTTGCATCGTATCGAGCCAGGATTTGCGGGCTGCCATCTCCGAGCCCGCAGCCGTGGGGAGCGCAGCCCCGACCTCCCGATAGAGCTTGGCGGGCTCTTGAGCCTCACCATCGGGGGGCTCCAAGCGCAACTGCCATTTCGCCTGACGAAATTCGCGGATAGGCCCGATGATGCGGCCGGGATTGAGCATCGCACCAGCGCGGCCGCCCTTCATGCTCGACATCTGAGATTGCGCGATCCCCACCAGCTTTTCGCGTTGCCTTATCAGCTTGTCGTACAGCGCCTTCATCTCAGGCGCCGTGCTTGCGCACTCGCTTGACCATTGAGAGCTGAACGCTGCGTCGATCATGTCGGCGATCTTCGCATCGGGTTTGATCTTGCCCCCGATCGCCGCGCCGACACAGAGGAGTTCGACCGCAGCCGCTGCCTGATTCCATTGTGGCGTCGGCTGGCAGATGCCGCGCAATTGCGCCTCGACGTCCTTTGCCCAGATCTCGACGCAATCGAGGAAGGCTCCCAACATCTTCTCGCCGTTGGGGAACTCCCAGCGGAACTGATCTTTGCTGGCGCGCAACACGCCCTGGAGAGCCGCTGCTGCTGTTTCAGGCTGCACTAGGTTGCCTGGGATGACGAGCTTGACCTGCAGGTCGGCACGCACCTGCGTCGTTTGCCGATCGAAGCTGATGCTCGCAGTCTGGAACGCTTTACCGGTTCGACCGACGAAACTCGCCTTGGCCAGTCCGACCATGTCCCAATCGATGGCATTGGAGACGGCCGAAAAGACCAGCAACCTGAGATTGTTTGCAACGGATTGGTCGAGTCCCTGACCGCTGATCCATTGCTCGATCAGGAGATCTTCCTTGCTGGCAGTGTTACGCGGCGGTTCGGGCGTCGGCGTGTCGGTGGTTGGCTCGCTCGGCTTTGCCGCGTCGGCACCCGGTATCTCCGGGACCTCGAACGCCGCGCGAAGGCGATCGTCGAGATTAGCGATCGTGCCGGTGCCGTCATAGAGTTCGAGAAAAGCTGCCCAACGCTGGTAATTTTGGGGATTACGGTTGCGCAGTTCGGCTTGAGCGACGGCCGGCAGCGCTGTGATGCCGCCGAGTTTCTCAAGCAGCTTGAACGGCGGGAATGTACCGGTCGCGATCTCCGGCCCGAAGTTATCGAGTACTTCGACTAGGAGGTCGTTCTGAAGGACGCGGGGGTTGAGCCGTTCCGGCATCGAAGCATCGGCGCGCGACGCCGCGTTCCACAAGGCCTGCGAGGTGAACGGATACAAGCCATAGCCGTCGACCTCGCCGAATATGGCGTGGCACTCGGTCTGGTGGATGCAGGTGTCGCATTTGGAGAGCGGATTGTCGCCGGGCGCCGCGGCATCGCTCCACTGGATGATGCCGTCACGGCCAAGTCGTACAGCGTTTAGGTAGCGCGCGGTGAACTGATTGAGCGAGGTCTTGGTGACCGACCGGCCCTCGGCCCTGCCGGCGGACCGATTCATATCGACGATATGGGTCGTGCGCATATAGGCGGTCTCGGCCACGCTCTGGAAAAAACCCGTGGTGACAGCGATCGCCGTGCGCATCTTGCACTGGCGCTCGTCGCCCTGCGAGGTAATCGCCTGCAGCAGTGCCCGATCGATGCCCTGCAGACGCGCGAATTCCTCGACGAGCAGGATGAGTTCCTGACCCTGCGACTTAAGGTAAGTGCGCAGGCGGGTCATCAACTCCTCGATCCGGTCGCCAGAGAAACTCAAGGTGCGCGCGACGGCGCGATCGAGATTGCGGTTGATAATCCGTATCGCGAGTGGAAGGTGAACTGCCGGGTCCAGTTCGATGAGGTCGATCGCATCGCGCGCGAGGCGCGAGGCGTGCGCGAAGTCCATGCCGCCAAGGGGCAAGTCGCCCTCGACGAACACGCGGCGCTTATCGGGACGATCCTTGGCGTTGGACGGCGCGAAGATGTGATCGACAATCTCGGCGATGACGGTGTTGTCGCCCAGGAAATGCGCTTTGCGCATATGTGGATCTTGGAACAGGTCGGGCAGGCTGCTCGCGAGCCCTTCCTCGATCTCGTCGGCGTCGGTCGGCAGGACCTCCTCGCGGATCACCTGCGCAAGGTCGTTGAGCAATTGCTGCTTCTGGTCTTCCCGGCTCTGCGTGCCATCGCCCGCCGATTGCAGCGTTTCGAGAAAACTCGCCTGCTGTTCGGTGGGCAATTCGGCGATGATCATTTTGACGATGTTGCGCAGAGAGGTGCCCGACTTGCGCACCACCAGGACGACGCGATCCTTCGTCGGCTTGATGTTGAGCCGCATCCAGTGAACGAGATGCGATTTGCCCGAGCCAGTCTCGCCAAGAATCGCCGCCAGGGCATGCGGTCGGTCCTCGCGCAGGAAATCCGAGAGAAACGCCGAGGGCGTCATGTCGGCCCACGAGGCCTCGCCGATCTCCTGGAACGACTTGCCGACCTGCGGGCTGACCTTGAGATCCCAGTCGCTATGAACCGCACGGAACAGGCTGTCGCTGATATGCTCGGCAAACGGATTGATCACCTGGCGGACGGCACCGGGGTCCCAGCAGAGAACGTTGCGCATTATGCCGCCTCTCGCAGCGCGATACGACTGACGCGACCTTCGCGCGGTCCAAAATCGAGGATGCGGCCGGGTGCGTCAGCGACGCTCGCCATGCTCAGGCGCTGGCGGTCAACAAGCCGCTGTAGCGCGAGGCTCGTGGTGATCGACAGTCGCTTATCGCTGTCCGTCACCGGGGTGAGCTGCATAGCCTCATAGTCCTGGCGAACGCTGCCGGTCTCGAAGACTGGAAAGATTGCTGCCAATCGCGTCATGAATTGCTCGATCGGCATGTCATTGCTTTCGGAAAAGACGGCGGGGAGCGCGCTTTCGATGGCCTTGACCGGATCGGGAATCACGCGGCGCGAGGTGAGGTCCTCGGCATCGCTACCGCCACCGACGATGGTCGCGAAGCCGAGATAGCGGGCCCAGTACAGGAAGTTCTGGTAGCGATTTAGCGAGGTCAATTCGGTTTTCGACGCGTGGTCGCCGATCTGCGCTTTCAGACTGTTTTGAGGCGGCTCGGAGAAATTCATCGGCCGGAGCGGGCTCGAACTCAGAAACCAGGACAGGGCAACCATGAAGCCGGCTTGTTGGGTTTCGGCGGCTCGCGTCGGATCGAATAGGGTGCGCCGCATGAACGCCAAGAAGAACATCTCGCTGCCCTTGCCCTTTTTCCCGCCGCCGCGCGCATCGGTAGTCAAACGCAACTTGTCCTCAATCTCTTCGACCAGACCGATCCGCCGTGCTTCGGCAAGCGTGTTGCTGAACAATGTTGTGGTTGACTCGCCATCATCATCGCCGCCGCGGCCGTTGAGCGACGGCGGCGTTGCCCAGGCCTCGATCCGGTCTTTAACTTCGCCATTCTCGCTGTCGAACAAGGCCGCGTAGATCGCGAACAATCGGCTTGGAACAGCTTGGGCAGTTGTAACTATACTCATTGCGCTACTCTTGCATTAAACTCGTCGAGCGTCAGCGTTCGACCACCAAATACATCTTTCAACCTGCGTCCATCGGGGGCCAGCTGGCCGATCGGTGTCAGGAAGATACGGGGATTGTCGGCGCGCGGCGCGAGGTTCTGCGGCTCCAGCGTTTGCTTGTCGCCGACCATCACAAGTTCGGGACCGCGCGGTAGGCGCGACAACGCAAGCGACGATAGATCACTGACGAAGAATGCGCACTTTTCCGCGAATTTGAGCACTCGACTCATGTCAAACGGTTGCGGGCCCATCGTGATCAGTTTGGCGAGACGCGCTTGTGCCAAACGTTGCAGTGTGTCGCCGAGACGGCGCGACGCGTTGCGGGCGAGGTCGCCTGGGTCGTAGCTGACTAGCAGCCGGAGATCGCGGTCGAGAAGATTCGCGACCAGCGGATGGAGATCCTCGGTCCACGGTCCCCGCGGTTCGCCGACCGCCACACTGTTAAGGCGGCACGTGTCGTCCGAACGGCATCGACTGCATCGGCTGCAGGTTCGTCCGACCCTGTTCGCGCCATAGAGTTCCTCAAGGATCGCGGCCGGACAGCGATCGTTGCGCAGATACTCGCGCATGAGATCGAGATTGCGCTTGGCGGCAAGCCAACCGACCCGGCGCACGGGTTCGACACGCGACCGCCAGAGCTCCAAGTCGAGATGGTGGTCGTCGATGATCTCGATCTCGAGCCAGTCCCCCTCCTGTTCGATCCGTGGATAGGGTGTGCCGAGCAGCCGCAAAATGCCCGCACGCGCCATCAGGGCGACGGTGCGCAAGTTCCAGTCGGTATTGGCATCGCCGAACATGTCGATGTCGCGTTCATCAGTGCCGGGCCGGCCGTCAATCCGTACGGCGAAGCGCCCGTTTCCGAGGCTGGTCTTGCGGGCGAACATCGTGGACCAGCGATGGTAGCCGCGATCGATGCTGATGACCTGCTGGGCGTTGATGCGTTCGGCGATCCCCATGTCCTTGCCTGTCGGCACGATCAGCGAAAGCGCGGCCTTGCCGTCACGCCCGCCGCGCCCGACCTCTTGATAGAAGCGATCGAGCGTCTCGGGGACGCAGGCATGGATCACGCTGCGGGCATGGCCATAATCGATGCCGAGCCCGAACGCCGAGGTTCCGACGACGATATCAAGAGCGCCGTCGCGCCGCTGGCCGACAATCTCTTCGCGCTCGGCTCGGCCGGTCTTGCCGTGAAGCTTGCGCACCCGGTGAAATCCCGCCTCGATTAGTCGCGCATACCAGGCGTTGGCGGCTGCAACTTCGGTGACATAAAGCACCGCCGGCCGGGGCACGTGATGAAGCGCCTCGAGAACTTGGGCCACGCGGTTGGCCTCGTTTGTCGACGGCGCTATCCAATAGTCCGGTTCGGGCCGCAGTTGGACCGCCGCAAGGCTTTCGAAATTGCTTTCGGCGCCGAACAGCGAGCGCAACGTTTCGAGCGAGGAGTCGGTAAGTGTCGCCGACAACATGATGGTGCGCAGCGCCTGGCCAGGAGGAGCCGCCGACAGCAGTTCGCGCCGCAGGCCGCTCAATTCCTGGAACTCGGTCCGGAAGCCCGTGCCCCATTGATCGACGAGATGAGCTTCGTCGATCACCAGCGCGCGCAGCAGACCAGCTTCTGCCGCGCGGCGCAAGGGATCGCGTAGACGATTGCACGCCGCCTCGGGCGACACAAAGCACAGGCCCTGGGTGCCGTCGGCGATCCGCTCGGCAATGATATTGTTCTGGACGTCGTTGCCGCCCTGGAACGCGAGCGGTGGCGATAGGCCGCAAACATCGACCGCTTCGCGTTCGTGATTGACCCCGAGCGCGACAGTCGGAACGATCACCAGGGTGACGCCGCGGTTTTCCGCTTGATCGGCCCCGACAAAGCCGACCGTCTGGATCAACTGGAAGATCATGCTCTTGCCCTCGCCGGTGGGCAAAGCAACGACGAGGCTACCGCCGGCAGGGGTCGAGAGTGCGGCACGCACGGCGGCGCGCTGCCCGCGGCTACGATAGGAGGTCCGCCCAACAGCGGCGAGCAAGGGATCCCCTTGGCAGTCGGCGCTATTGAACTCGCGGCGCGTCCTCTCAGAAGCGGCGAAAGCATCGACGCTGTCGCTAATGCCGGAGAGCCATGTCGGTTTCCAAGGCTGGAGCGTTACCAAACGCGCTTCACCGGCAGCGGTGCTGCGCAGTCCAACGGCATCCCATCCGGCAAACCCGTCGAAGCGCGGGTGCGACACGGGCACCGCAGGCGACACCATCGCGCCGCGTCGAACATGTTCGTGGCTCATTGCCTGACGGAGCAGGACTGCCAGATCGAGACCACTCGCCTGGCGAGCAGGGTCGACCAGCGCTTTGCGCAACCGTTCGATCGCAGGTGACCGGGCTCGCCAGTCTGCCCCGCTATCGGTGCGGTCGAGCAAATGGCCCAGTGCTACAAAGGCATCATGGCCATCCCGGTCAGCCATGAACGGTCCTGGTGATTGCCGGACCGAGGATGAAACATCCCATGGCGTCGAGCCGGATCGTGGGGGATTCGATGCTGGGTAGGATCGATTCAATTAGCGCGATATCCTCGCGGGCCATCGTATCACCGGCCGATTGGCGGCGCTGGAGGCGGTTCCGGCGTCGCTGCAGGTCGCTTGCGGCAAGGGTCGTGGCCGCGGTGATCGCGTCAAGTACCGCGGGTTGCTCGGATAGGGTTTGCCGTGCACCGTCCCGCACGCGGCGGCATACCACTGGGAACACAGAGGGATCGATGTAGTCGGCGAGGATGTGCGGCCGACTCCCTAGATTGATGTCGGCGCTCGGGCCTTTCCCATGGCTGTTATAGGGTTTGGACAGCACGGCGAGCAGGGCAGGATCGGTGACCGCCTCGCCATTGATGTCGAGGAACAAGGTCTGCTCGCTTTGCGCGAAATAGCGCTGTGCGCGGCGTGACGCGGCAAGCTCGGCGCGTGACGGCGCGAGCAGATCGGCCATGTCGAGACTGGGCTCGATCGTAAAGCAGAGCTTGAACCCGATCCACGCATCGCCCTGCCAGTCTGAAACGGGGCGATAAGTAACAAAGGCGGTCCCGCGATCGTCCCAGCGGGTGAATCGCGTCAGCACGTCGATAAGCGGCGTGCCCGGACGCAGCAAAGTTACAGCGGTGCGTCGTGTCGCGATCCGGCGTTTCCAACTCAGCGGCTGGCTATCGTCCAGTTCGAGTTGCTGCTGCCACGGCAAGCGCGGGATCAAGGTCTCTTTGGTGATGGCGAGTTTGAACGGATCTTCTACCGGCCAGGCGAAGGGCCGCTTCTTGAGTTGTAGCGTGCCAATCAGCCATTGGTCGACGCCGGCTTCGAGGGCCGCCTCATCGGCTTCGGCGTCGTCTAACGCCTGGATGAAGGTCTCGACGGGTTCCTCCGCGAGCGCGATCCGATCAAGCGCATATTGTTCGTCCTGCGACTTGCGTTCGTCGGCGATCTGGCTGCGGATTTCCTCGGCCAACGAGACCAATGCATGGGGTCCGGTCAACAGTAGCGCATGGAGTGCGCGGGTCTCGAAATCCTCAAGGAGGAACTGCACATCGCTTATCGAGCGGTGGAAGATCGAAAGACCATCAGCAAGCAAGGTTTGCCACGCGGCAAAGGGGCTTTCGTCTTCGTCCGAGGGCAGCAGGATCCGGTGACGGATGATCCCCTGCCGTCGGCCATAGCGATCGAGACGGCCGATACGTTGTTCGATCCGAGCAGCGCTCATCGGGAGATCGAGATGCACGATCGCGTCGGCGAAGCTGAGGTTGAGGCCCTCTTCGGCCGAACGATCAACGATGAGAACGGCTGTATCGGGCGTTTGCGCGAACGCCCCGAGGCCGTCTTCGTCATCCTCCCCTGCTTTGCCGCCTTCGACGAGCAGCAGACACGGCGTGTCATTGAGCCCGTTTTCGAGGGCTTCGTGAAACGCGACCGCCAGCGCAGTCGTGGTCGCGAACACCACGATTTTGGGATGATCGACGTCGGTCCGCAGCGTCTTGATCAGTCGCCGCACGCTTTCGACCATGGTCTCGATGCGATCGGCATCGTCATACTCCTCTGCCTGGTCGCGCAGCGCATTGAGGATTTCGGCTTCGCCGGCAAAGATCGGCGTGGCGGCTGCCAGCCAGGCACGAAACGCGTCGGCACCTTCGGACAACGCGCCCAGCAGGTCACGGTAGCGCGTTGAGAGCAGTGGCGCCCCGTCACCGCCATCGACCAGTGAATCGACGGCGGCCGATCGCCAATCCTCGAGCGTGCCGAGCAGCACCGCCAGGTCGTCGCTCGGATCGCCTTCGGTGCGCACGTGGGACATGGCGCCGCCATCGGGGCCGCGCGGTCGAAACTCCCATCCCTGGGCATCAGCCCGGCGTGAACGGATCAGGCGCTGGTGAATGCGATAGCTGTCGGCGACGTGCTCTTTGAGCGCGCCGCACAGGTCGACAAGTCGGTCGGGAGCTTCTCGCGTCGCAGCAATCATCTGTGGCGCCAGGTCCTGGACGACGGGATCGTCGGGAAAGCTGCGGACAAGCTCGGCACCGCGCTGGCGCAGAACGATCCCGGAAGCGTCGGGATCTAGACTGAGCAGCAAGCGGCCGATCGCACGGCGCTGCTCGAGTTTCAGGCGGAATCCGTCGAGGTCGTCGAGCGGATGGGTCAGCGGATCGAGCAGGTTGAGCAGCGCTAAGAACCGGGCCTCTTCCCCCAGCGGCGGCGTGGCGGACAGCAGCAGCAGCACTGGCACATCGCGGGCGAGTTCACGCAGCCGTGCCGCCGAAGCAGCCAGCGGGCCATCGTCAAGTCCGACCAGGTGATGCGCTTCATCGATTACCAGAACATCGGGTGTCCGCGAGATCTGCGCGATATCGGCATGCGAGCAGCATTCGAAGGGTTCGCCGAACTGATCGAGGCGGAGCTTATCGGAAAGTTCATGCCGCCACTGCTCACATAGCGCCGACGGGGTAGCGATGAGCACTTCCGTATCGGGATTGTCGATAAGATGCTGTCGGATGATCAGGCCGGCCTCGATCGTTTTGCCAAGCCCTACCTCATCAGCTAGCAGATAACGCTGCACAGGGTCGCTTAAGACACGGCGAACGGCAGCAACTTGGTGTGGTACGAAGTCGATCCCGGCTGACAGCAGTGCGGTCAGGCCTTGTGCAGCGCTGGTCAACCCGCGCAGCGGCGTCAACGCCGCTTGGCGCCGGTCGTGAAGAAACTGGCTTTCAGCGCCGCCCGCCGCCAGCATCTCAGCTGGATCTTCGGGGGCATTCCATGGGCGGACGAACAAATCGAGTTCACTGAAATCATCCTGCTTTCCGTTGGGAAAGCGGATTTCATAGGTGACGAGCCCGTTTTCATGCTGGAGATAATCCCTGACGCGACCAACCCGCATGTGATCGCCATCAAGGACATAGGCTCGGGTTTGCGGACTTAGGTAAGCACGTCCTATCTCAGAAGCATAGCATTCGATCGTTTCTCTTCGATTGAGCGAGTAGAAAACAGAGATGGAGCAGCAACCATCAGTCGCCGCTTCTAATTTCCCGACACCCTTGTGCCCAGGTAGCCCTACTAACATCCCCTGAAACAGATTAGATCCCCCGTGAGCGAATCCCCCTTATCGCTCTCGAGGTTACTCTAATAAGGTCGCACTGGCTGCCAAGCTCAAATCTGCCGTCCTAAGTGTCCAATCTGGCGGAAAATTCCTGCCAACCAGCCCGCCGTAATTCGCAAGCCGGGCAGTGGCCGCAGCCCGCACCCCACTCATGCGTCGTTCCCCGATCGCCGAGATAGCAGGTGTGCGATTCTACACGCACAAGATTGACCAAGTCCGGTCCACCCAGCGCGTGGGCAAGCGACCAAGTCGCCGCCTTGTCGATCCACATGAGCGGCGTATGAAGCACGGAACGCTGTTCCATGCCCAGGTTGAGAGCCACTTGGAGAGCCTTGATCGTATCATCGCGGCAATCCGGATACCCAGAGTAGTCGGTTTCGCAGACCCCTGTGACGATGTGCTTGATGCCGCGGCGATATGCGACCGCAGCCGCAAATGTAAGGAACAGCAGGTTTCGGCCAGGAACGAAGGTGTTCGGCAGACCGCTCGCTGCCATTGCAATCTCGACGCCGGTCGTGAGTGAAGTGTCGCTGATCTGCCCAAGCGCAGCGAGTGCGATCATGTGATCGGTCCCGAGCTTGGTTCGCCAGTCAGCCTGTAGCTCCATCATACCCGCGCGCAACCGGTCTCGGACTTCGAGTTCGACACGGTGGCGCTGGCCGTAGTCAAAGCCGATTGTTTCGACGTGGTTGAAGCGGTCGAGGGCCCAAGCCAAACACGTAGCGCTGTCCTGCCCGCCGGAGAACAAGACCAGTGCGCTGCCGTCTGCACTGCTCATGCTACCACCTCCTCACCCCAGTAGGAACATGCCTCCCCGCTGCTGTCGCGATAGACAGTGACCTTGTGGAGGTTGCCGATCACCGGCGACAGTCGCTTCCAGATCCACCGGCTAAGATTCTCCATGGTCGCCGGACCAAGGTCGTTGATCTCGTCCAGGAAGCGATGATCAAGAGCGTCGCGTGCTCCCTCCATCGTCCGCTGCAGTAGGCCCAGGTCCACGACCATGCCTGTCGTCGGGTCGGGCAGCCCCCTTACAAACACCTCCGCCCGATAGCTGTGGCCATGGATCCGCCGGCTGGACTCGGTCTCGATCACTCGGTCGAGCGTATGGGCCGCGTCGAAGCGAAACTGCTTGCTCAGTTCGAACATCAGCGAATTCCGATCATCTTGTGAGACTGGATGGAGAGGCGCCATTGCGGGTTTTCGGTGCAGAAGCTGATGGCGGCTTCGAGGTTGGCCGATGCCATGGGTGAATCCATGGGCTGAAGAAAAAAATGCTCGAATTCGAGGCCGGCAAAGTGCTCGGGCCTCGCCTCGGCCTGAGGATAAACCAGCTTCAGCTCATGGCCCGTCCGCAGAACAAGTTCAGCCCGCCCTTTTGGGCTGACACAAATCCAATCAATCCCTTCGGGCGCGGGTTGCGTGCCGTTGGTTTCGACGCCGATTTCGAAGCTACGCCCATGGAGCGCGGCAACGAGGGTTTCATCGACCTGCAAAAGAGGTTCCCCACCCGTCAACACGACATACCGCTTGTGAGCGGGCCCAGCCCACTCTCGTTCGATCGCTACCGCAAGCGCCTCCGCGTCGACAAATCGCCCACCGCCCGTCCCGTCCATTCCAACGAAGTCAGTGTCGCAGAAAGTGCAGGCAGCACCCGCCCGGTCCTCTTCGCGTCCCGACCAAAGGTTGCAGCCAGCGAAGCGGCAGAAGACCGCCGCACGGCCGGACTGCGCCCCCTCCCCTTGAAGCGTTTTGAATATCTCCTTGACGGCGTAGGCCATCAAGCTCCCTCCGCTTGTTCGAACAGAGGCGTGGGGGCGATGCGCGCGCGCTTCCGTAGGTCCGCTTTCACGATCGAAACGAGATAGTGCTTTAGCAACGCGATATCGCGATTGACGTTCTGCAAGCTATTCCAACGGCGAATCTCGCCGCCGATTTCCCACTCGCCGCCGGTCCAGGCTGTTCGTCCCTTCAGGCACTCGAGACCTTCACGGAAATCCTCCACCGACTTTGCGTCCATGCGAGCGGCAAGCACTTCCATAACATCGCCCATCGCCTGGATGCCCGCCCCATGGAGAAGGCGCGAGGTAGCGGGCTTCTGCCCGTGCCACGCTTCCGGGAACACCTTCTTCACGGCCTCGAAGAAGTTCGAGACCAGCCGAACACACCGATCGCGACCGCGTGGCGTGTCGATGAGTTCGCGCATCACCCCATTGGTCAGCGATTCCATGATAATCTTTTGCACGACGGTGTCGGCGATAATGCCGTCCGGCTGGGTATGCTGCTTGATGTAGCCCTGCAGCGCTGTGTGCTCAAAGTTCAGACGAGCAGTTAAGTCGGCGGCAACCGACCTGCGGCTCAGCCGCGGGGGCAGATCATTGACCGACGGCAGGAGCTCGTAAATGAGCGACTTCGGCAACGGTTTAGTGTTGTTTATCAGAACGAACTGCCGCCGGAGTTCAGCTTCGTCGCGGCAAATAAGGGCCGAGACGAAGACCTGGAAATCCCGATCGACCTCCGACAGAGCGGTGAGACGTTGCTGGCCGTCAACCACAAGGCCGGGGACACCTTGGCTCATGTCGATCGTCAGGCGCACCGTCCCGTTCCCGAGGTCCTCGACGTTCGTTTGTTCGGTGAAAGCCACCACGATGGGGTTTGGGAGCACCGCGTCAGGCTTTTCGAGATAGTCCCGGATTTCACGGATATGCGCCGCGACCTGCGGCCGCTGGAAGCCGCTCAGTTCACCCTGGGCATCGCGACCGATGCGATCGATCAATGCAAAGCGCAGGACGTCAGCCGCTCGGGCCGCGAACGTCAGCACGGTGTGCTCGCTGCTTTGCTTCGCCTGGACTGCGAAGAAGGAAAGAGAGTCAGTCGACGGCACGCTTTAGGTCCAATCGTTCAATGTGGTCCTGATAGACAGCGAGGTTATGGATTCCCCGCCGCTTGTTGCGGTTGCTACCGCGGAAGATGATCACGTCGATCGCAGCGTCCCGACAGATCTTGCAGGAGCATTGCTTCCACGGCTGCTCGGCGAGGGTCGCGCGGTAACGCTGGGCAAGCCGTGTTAACGATACGCTGCCCTTGCAGTCCTCGTAGGGCTTCTCCTCTACGAGAGGAGCGCTGTAGACGAGGACATTGTGCAACGTGTCTTCGAGTGCCGCTTCGCCCCGGTCGAAAGCCCGCAACGATTCCAGTGCCAGAGCCTCGAGGCGAATGAGTTCTTCCGCCCGGAACATGCCCTTCTTCACGCCCCGCTGTAATTTTGGATTCTCGATCGCCTGCGGCACCCGGATCGAGGTGAAGTAACGCAGGCCCAGGCCCTCGCCGGGCAGATAATAGTTTTGCTTGGCGTCCTTGAAAGCACGTATCAACGGAGAAGTTGTATCGAAACTGGCAATATCATAGCCGTGGAAGCTATCGATATCGTCCGCCTTCGCGAAGCCTAGGATATGCAGGCGGGTGGCCGAAGGCACGGCTGCTCGAATTGCCTCTAGGCAGAGTTTGATCTCCGGCGATTTGAGCGGCACCATGCCACCTAGCGCTAGGTAATCGTAGCCCATTGCGACAAGGCGCCTAGCTGCTTCTGCCATGCTTCCGGGAGACCATCCCTGAATCACGCCAAGCGGGGTGAAGCCAGCATCGATTGCCCTCGCCTCGCGAAAGAAGGCATCCGCGTTCTCAAGGGTGATATCGAACCGGGTCTTGGCATTATCGGAGCCACCCTCGAGCGCCTTCCCGCCCGGATCGAAATCGAAAATGATATGGTCGACGGAGCAGCCGTGCGTGAAGCCGCATTCATCATAAAATTCAACCATTTCAGCCGGCGAATAGGGCGGTCGCTCTTCCTGAACATAGGTGAATGCGCCGCAGTCACCGAATATATCGAGATGGGCAAACTCTGGCTTATCTAGGCGCAAAAATTTCCGAACGCCGACCAGATGAAAACGCCGAGCCTGGCTCGCTGTGTACTTCCCCTTCACGCGATGATCGCCCACGATGCCACGGGACACGAGAACCCCGTCATATGGCGCATAACCCAGGATCTCATGGGGATATGCGTCATCCCAATAGGGTTGACGCTCGGCTGGGCTACGGTCGGCGATAAAGTCGAACGCTGGGTCAACATAGTCCAGGCTGTCGGCGAAGATGAACTTCATGCCGGCATCCTCGCCAATTCCCGCTCCATCCGGATGAGATGCTCGCTCAGTTTGTTGATATGCTGCGGTGTGGACTGCAGTTCATTCCACGCAAGGCCGAGGCCCTCCCAGCGGCCTGCAGTCCAGCGGCATTGCGGCGCAAGGCGCCTGAGGATGTCCCGCACAACGGACGCCTTGTCAGCAATGCCGTCGGCGCGAAACATGATCATGTCCATCAAGGCCCCCATTGCCCTGATTCCCACGGAGTGCATGAGACGACTCTCTTTTGGTGGCTTACCCCATGCATCGGGGAAGGTGTCCCGAACCGCCGTCCAGAACGTGATAAGCGTTTCGTACATGGCGGTTGTGTCGTTGCCGTCACCATTCTGCTTGAACTGGCCCAAAGCGCCGGCGGTCGTGCGGAGGCTTGCCTTCATCGCCTCGATCAGAGCGTTATCGCTCACGATCCCTGTGCCATTCTTGGGATCGGATTCCCGCTTGATGAGGCCATGGAACGGCGACTTCGGATCGCTGTTCAACGCATTGCAGAGCTCGCTCGGGAGTTGGCGTGCCGCGAGATTTCTGGGAAGCTGAACCGAGACCTCTGGCAGCAATTCGTCGATGAGACCCGTGGGCAGCTTCTTCGACTTATTGACGAGGATGAACTGCTCTCGTTGCGTTGCAACCTCATCTGAGACGAAACCGATAACCGGCACGGCAATCTGCCGGTTCTTGGCCGCAGCCAGAGCAAGCGAGCGCTGTTGCCCATCGACAATCCAAGCCGCCCTTTCTCCCTCGGGATAAAGGGGGATGCTAAGGGTGCCAGCGTCGCCAACTTCGCACATGTTCCCCGGCGCACGACCACGCGCTGACGCGAAATCGACTTCTGGCGAAAGCGCCAGGATGATGGCGTTCGGAAACAGGACCGGGCCGCTGTCCAGAAAGCTCGTGATTTCCTTGACGTGCTCGCGGATCTCGCGGCGTTGAAACCCCTTCAACTCTTGATCTTCTCGACGGACACGGCTGATATCCGCGATGCGGTCTATATCGGCGCCGTAGAGGAAGAATGCGAAGACGCCAGTACCCTGACCCTGCTCCGCTTTCACGGCTCGAACTCTGAGATATTCGCGTGCAGTCATGCTCGCTCACTCCGAATGATACGAGCCAGGCCGACGTAGCGGCCTTGCTCGCATGCGACATTGAATTCACCCCGAAGTCGGGGAAGAGACATCCCCTTGGCATCATCCCAATGGGCACGCAGGATTTCGAGGATCGCAGGATCTTCCAGGCGCAAGCGCGCTGGACGCTCGGGCTTTCGCCAAGCGCCGACGATATTCCGCACCTCGCGCGCATGCTCCGCTGGCGAACGGGTGTCGTTCGGCAATAAAATTACATCCGAGAAATGTCGCGCGGCGCGGCTAGAGAAGTCGCTTATTGTGCCGGGGATCGGACTGTCGGGGCCGTCCAATCTCTCATCGTAAGGCATTACTGACGAGCGAAGGCCCGGATTTATCCGGCCCATCGGAGCACGCGTAAACAACCGCAAGCGAGCGCGAACCGCTTCGGGTAATGTCAGCATGTCGTCCGCGATCATCTCGATATAGGCGTCCGAGAGAGCCGCGAGAATAAGGCCTTTGGTATTTCGGAGAGCCTCGAGAAGGCTTGTCCCGAACGGCGAGACCTTGTTGAGCGCAGACCACCACTGTGGTGAGGAAAACGCCCCGCGCACTCTCGATGCTACGCTATCGGTCGAGCCAGGTACGATCGTGCAAGCATAAGAAGGCACCTGCGTCGTGGCGTCCACCAATCCAAGGCCGGCCGAAACGATAAGCAGACGCGCTTCGAGCACGCCAGCGACGCTCCGAGCCTCTTGGAAGCCTCTTCCGCCGTAGATCGCGGCAGGCAAATAGCACTCTCCCGCCGAAGCCAGTCGCTTTGCCCATTGCCCGGCCACTTCCGTAAGCGACGCTGTTTCCACCGCGCAAATGCGGAGGTCGGGAGCGACCTCTTTTCGCTTCCGGTTCGTACAAGTGGTTATGATCACGGCCACAGCCAAGCGCGTCTCCCTCGCATTTATCGCTATATCAGCGAGGGACCTTTTTCCACATTTAATTCACCAATCACTGCCGAATAAATGGCAATAAATGATGGAAACCGCGGGGCAAGTGGATATCTGTTTATGGCCTTACATGGCCACAAGGCGAGCATATAGCGTTGTTGCACCCGGTTAGGCGATGCCGTTTATGCGGCACGCCGCGCTGCGCATTGCCAGGCTCGGTGCTTCTCGATCAGCGGCCGCGCGATCGTTGCAGCGGCGGCCGTTCCTTGCCTACGTCCTGCCGCTTGCGGCCGGATGGCTCAACTGTCCGGACGGATGTGTCCCGCACTTTCGCGGCCTGAAACTGCCGCCCCGCCTGCAGATGCGTTTGTACCTTGTCGTTCGCGACCTTCATGACCCTGGCGACCGCTTCCGGATTGTCGAACAGCGCCGTGCGCACCACTGCCTCGATCACACGGAGCTGGCTCTGGGCCGCGCGCGAATTCTTCTCACGGGCTTGTGCTGAAGACGGTCGCCTCAATCCTTCCGGCGCCTGACGGCGGCTGCGATCGGGTTCGCGCGAGGCCGGCGCAGTGACGGTGGGCGCGATGCTGTTGCGGCTAGCCTCGCGCCGGATGCGGTCCAGCTCCTGCAAATCCCGTTCGCTCGGCCGATATCCCCGTACTTCCAAACCCTGGCGACCGGCTTCGAGCCACGCGGCCCTTCGGAACGTCTCGCTGCCCGTGACATGAACGTGCGACCACCCGCGGTAGCGAGCGATGGCAACGAGATCGCGCACGACCTCCTCACTTTCGCTCGAGGTGACAAGACGCCGTCCTTGGTCCCGAAATGCAGGCTCCTTCGCCTGGGCCGTCGTGAAGTAAGCCGGTTCCCCCGACCATTTGCCGGTCGACGAAAAGTAGCGCTTTTGCAGGGGCTCCGGTATGTCGCCGGCAGAAATTGATCGTGGCTGAACCCCCGCCCGCTCCTTGCCTTTGTTAGAGGTGCCGGGATCCTTGGGAATGTCGTCACGCGTGTCTTTCCCAGAACGCGGTACGGACTGACCTTCACCAATCGAAATGGCATTGGCGCGCTTCCTGGCGCCCCGCGAATTCTCGGGCTTCTCAGCGGACATGAGCTGTCCTTTCCTGGATAATGGATGTGGATGGCTGCCCGACCGGTGGCAAAAGTGCCCGCTCGACCATCGCCGACACGAAGGCGATCGCGGCGGCCTCGTCGCCCGGGGGCGGCAGGTCGGCCAGGTCGCCCAGAACCAGCATGTCATCCGTGATCTTGGCCGCACCTGCCAGCTCGGCGTCGGTCATTTCCCGCATCGCAATTTCCTCCTGTATGGTCCCGCCCGAGCTTGTCACCGGTTGCTGTGGGGCGCCGCTCAGACCGGATGTGCCAGCGCCCCACAGCGCTGAAGCCGACGTAGGTGGGGAAAGCATTGCCGCGATTGGACGGGCGGACAGCACAGGCGGAGCAACCACCCGTCGCGTGAAGCGTGGCATCCGGTAGTAGGCGATCTTGCGCCCTCGAATTGGTGGGATGCCGGCGCGAAGGAGCAGGAGTTCGTTCTTCGGCAGCTGCATGAGCTCTTGCGGCAGCAGGAGCGCGCGGCGCTGATCAGATTCCGAGATGCTCCGGTTCGCCAGCAGCCCGTGGATGGTACGGCTGCGGGATTTCACGTTCATCGTGAAAAAACCGAGCCGTTCGGAAAGTTCGTTCGCGACCTTTAGCTCCTTGGGCGTGAAGACCACCTCAAGGCCGCAATTGGCGATGATCTCGTCGGTGACATCGGGACCATAGATTGCGCGAAGCTGGGATCGGCTCTGAATGACCGGGACCAGGCGTAGGCCATAGCCGGCGACATAGGAGAAGCCGCTCGCAATCACCGAGGCTTTGCCGAGCCTGGCGAACTCGTCGAGCAGGACCAGGACCGGGACATTGGTCGCGCCCTCAGGAAGATCGCGGGTGTTGAGATCCACGAGTTGCTGTAGGAACAGGCTGTAGATCGGCGCGATGCGGTCGATATTGTCGGGCGACACGCCAAGGTAAATCGACATACGCCGACGCCGCACCTCGCGCAGGTCGAAGTCGCTTTCCGAGGTGGCGGCATCCACCATGGGGTTGAGCCAGAGATTGAGCCGCGCGGTGATGGTCTGCTTGATCCCGGAAAAGGTGTTGTCCGAGGCCGAGGTGAAATCCTGGATCGCGGACACGCAGGCTTGGCTGAGGCGCTGGCCCACCCTGCGGGCTTCCTGAAGCGCTGCGGGAAGGTCGCTCTTGGGATCGCCAGTCGTGAGGCGGCGGTATATCTCGCCGATGGTGAAGGGCAGGCCCGGGTTGGATGCGACCAGGGCGCCGACGCCGACAAAGGCCGCTCGCGCAGCTTCCGCCCAGAATGGATCGGATCGCTCCGGCGCGGGGAAAAGCATGACCGCGATCTTCTGCAGCTCGTTGACGACTTCGATGTCATCAGTCCGTCTGATGTGCGCCAAGGGGTTGTACCGCGCCGTCCGCCCCTCCGCATCGAGCGGATCGAACAGGTGCACGGCCTGGCCGGCCCGCGCACGATACCCCGCGCTTGCGCCCCAGTTCTCCCGTTTCACGTCGAGCACGACCACCGAATCTGGCCAGGTCAGCAGATTGGGAATGACGACGCCCACGCCCTTGCCCGCGCGTGTGGGCGCCTCGAGCAGAACATGTTCGCTCCCGCCGAATATCAGGAAACGCCCAGCCTTGCGGCCGACAACGATGCCGGCAGCGGCGCGAAGGCCCTCCCGCCGGATCTCGCCTTCGCGCGCAAACCGGGCGGTGCCGTGCAATGCCGGCCCGCGGCGCAAAATCCCGATTGCGAGGAGCCCAACCACAACAGCGCCCGCCAGCGCCCCGCGCTTTAGCCAAATAATAAGCAGCGGGTCCGCCCGATAGTACCACAACCATGCGGGCAAGGCCGTGATGTCAGTATTCGGGCCGATCTGGCCCATCCCAAAGAGGGCAACCAGCACTGCGATGGCGCAGCACAATAAGGTGCCGCCGGCAACGGACAGGCCGATGATCCAGAAGTTACGCTGCACCGGCATCGCCCAGCTTCGGGTGGAAGTAGACCTCTTCGACCTCGAAGCGACCGCCATGGCGCCGGGTCTGGACGACCACATCGATGAGCATGCGCAAAAGTCCGCGGATATCATCGCGCGCGAGATCGCGGCCGCCCTCGGATTCCTTGACGAGCAATGTCAGCTGCTCGAAGGCGCCCGCCGCAGAGCCAGCATGGACGGTGGTGATCGACCCAGGGTGCCCCGAGTTTACGTTGCGCAGGTAGAAGAAGGCGGTGCCGTCGCGCAGCTCCTGCAGCAGGATGCGATCGGGGCGCATACGCAGCGCGCTCTCGAGCAGCTGCTTGGGACCGACCTTCGCACGGCCCTGCCCTTCGCTCGAATAGACCATGTGAACGACATTGCGATGGGGCACGATGAGTTCGCGCGTGTCCTCGATCGTAAGCAGTCGCTCGTCGGGCGGGATGAGCTGGATAAGCGCTTTCGCCAAGGTCGTCTTGCCGGACCCAGTTGCACCGCTGACCAGGATATTCTTGCGCGCGGCGACCGCGACCTTGAAGAAGGCCGGCCAGTCCCCCGCGTCGCGAAGTGCCACCAACTCGGCGTCGGTTTCCGTAAGGCCCCGGGCGCTCGCGCGCGTCGTGTCAAAGAGGCCAGCGCGTGCGAGCTGGTCGATCGGCAGGGTTACGGTCGAGGGCTTGCGTATCGTAAAGGACGGGCAGCCGCTCGGCGTCACCGACGGGATCACGATCTGGCAGCGCTCGCCGCCTGGAAGGACGGTCGAACAGATCGGCGTCTGCCCATCGATGTCCTGGTGCGTGAAGCTTGCCGCGGCGACGGCGAGCGTTCCAAGCCACTCGCTGTCCAGTTCAGGCAACTCATGCCATCGCCACCCCTGCCGGTCCTCGATCCCCGCCTCGCCCGGGCGGTTGATGACCAGCTCGGTTACATCATCCGGCTCCAGCAACGGAAGAAGCGGTTCAAGATAATGGCGAAGGACGGCGGTATCGCGCATGGCTTACCGCCGCAGTTCCAGATTGTAGACATCGGCGAAGTTGAAGTCCTTGGCGACGAAGATACCGACTTCCTCACCCTGGTTCTTTTTCAGCACCGGCCGGATGTTGATGTTGTTCTGGAGCGCGATCGCGGCCCCTTCGCTCGGCGCGCGCGTGACATTGTTGAAATTGCCGTTGCCGCTCGAGACGGCTTGCCCGGCAATATAGGCGGCGTCATCGACGAGCGAGAGGAGCAGTGCGCCGCCGAACCGTGCCCAGAAGAAGCTGTCGACCACCCCGGCGAGCCCGGCGCGGCCGAGCGCGTCTGACCCAGGCGAGGCAAGGTCGATGCGGACGCCTTGCGGCGTCACCGCCCGGGTCCAAAGTACAAAGAGGCGGTTCTGCCCCTGTTGGATGCCTCCGCGATACTCGCCGAGCACGCGCGTGCCCTTTTCCATGAGCACGACCCGGCCATTCTCGGAATACACGTCCCGTGGAATCAGGCAGGACGTGTATCCAGGCTGCGCGGAATTGATGGCCGTCTGAAGGGTGCAGGGGATCAATGTCCCTGCGGTGATCAGAAAATTGCGATTGGGGAGCATCGAGGCTCGCGCTTCGCCTACGGCTGAGCTTTGTCGCAGCAAGTCCAGCGCATTGGGCGCACCGCCCTCAGCCCTCCCTAGCGTTCCTGAATTTTCGGTCGGTTGCGCGCCCGAGGGCGCCGCCGCCGGGCCTTGCGAGGCCTCGCCACCGAGATCGCGCCCGCCATAGGCGATGAGAGTAGATCGTCGCGCCTGGTCGGCCAGGTTCGGCCGGGCGCCCGTCCCTCCGGTCGGTCCTGGCGCCGCACCGGGCTGCATGGCAGGGACGATCTGACCGTCGGGGCCAGGAACCCCTGCTGCGGGATTGAGCACCGGTGCGTTGGGGTCGCTCCCGCCTGCGCCCAGCGGTCTCGGCTGCGGCGCGACCGCCGCGTAATCGACGGTTTCCCGCGCCAC
Organism: Sphingobium lactosutens DS20; assembly: GCF_000445105.1. Lineage (GTDB taxonomy): Bacteria > Pseudomonadota > Alphaproteobacteria > Sphingomonadales > Sphingomonadaceae > Sphingobium > Sphingobium lactosutens. The sequence goes on from NZ_ATDP01000036.1 coordinate 32,748, forward strand.
GATATCGCGCCGCTCTTGGGCCGCCCCGCCCGGGGCAGTGAGGTCACGATTGGAGGCCTGTTGGCTCGTTCCGGAATTAACCCACAGGATGCCGAGTACCATCGCCGTGCCGGCAAAGATGAGGGCGGTATTACGCTTGGAAGGCGTCATCCCCCCGATCGGCTCGATACCGCGCTCGTGCAGGATCTCGTCTTTTTCCGGCGTGAGATCGGCGCTCGGCAGAGGGCGCGAAACGGAGGATGGATCTTCAACCATGGCTCATTCCTGCGGATGTGTGATGGTGCGCTCGACATGGGGCGACCCGGTGTTCGTCCCGTGATCGACCCCATAGGGTTCTGGTGCCTGATTATAGATGCACAGCACCTCGCCGCCTCGCCGAAGGCGAAGCTGACGCGCCACCAAATGGACGACGACGAATTCGTCGCGGACATCGAAGGGAACCAGCGTCTCAGACCCGTCCGGTCGCACCAGATAAATGGCCGGGACCTCGCGGTTTGCCGGGAAACGCAACACCGTGAACTGACCGTTGTCGGAGACCTCCGACGGCTGAAGGTCGCCGGAGCCCTGCACCTTGTAGTTCATGTTGCGAGGCCCCTCGACGACCGCATGATCGAGGGCGCCGCGAACGGCCCGGCCCTCCAAGGCCGCTGCCTGCATGGCAAGCTGTGCCGTCCTGAGACGCTCGGCGCGGTCGGCGTCGTCCCTGGGATACCGGAACCGCACCTGAAAATAGGCTTGGCCGTTGCGGCCCGTGATCGGACCGCTGCGAGCGGTCAGCTCGAACGCATAGCTGCGCAATTCGCCTCCGCGCGACGTGGTGACGATGAGATTAGTCGGTCCGGCACGCTCCCGCGGCTTGAGGAACAGGATGTGTCCGGCGACGGCGACCTCCCAAGATATGGTGTCGCCCAGCGCGACGTGCTGGATCGTCTCATCGTCGCTCAGGACAATCTGTGTTGCGGTCCGGAACGTGCCGACGATCCGATAGACCTCGGCCTCTTCATATTCGACGAACTTGACGCGCGGGTCGGACGGACCACCTCGCGGAACTTCGACAGCGTGCGCCGCCGGCACAGGCACCAGCGCGCAAATGATGGCGGCGGAGAGCGCCCTCATCGGATCACCTCCGGATCGGCACGATAGTTTTCGACCTGGAATCCCAGCGGGTTCCGGTAGCGATCGCCTTCCGCCATGGGCGCGTTGGCGTAGGCGAACGTGATCGTGGCGATCCAATCGCTGTTCTGAGTGTCGGTCTCGGTCTGGACTGTCCGCGTGAACCGCACATTGGCGACGCGATCGTTGATGAAGGCGATGTTGCGCACACGCGCCTGCACGACCGCATTCTTGCCCCAGACATTCTGGGGACTCGCACCATTGTTGCTGCTGTAGAAGCGCGCCCAGCGCTGCTGTTCGGTCGGTTGCGAAAGGATCGTCACGAACCGAAAATTTTCTTCGGCTGCTGCCGGGATCCAGCTTTCGCGGGTTCTCACATACTGGGCGAGGAAGTATTTGGTGACCGCCTCATCGTAGCGCATCGGCCGCTGGGTGAGCGCGGTCTGGACATCTACCGCGCCGGTGGTCTGGTTGACGCGAATAACATAGGGCACGACAGTCTTGAGAGGCGTCAGAGCCGCAACTGCGAAGATCGATGCCGCGGCCAGGAGTGAGGCGATGGCCGCGATGCTCCAAGCGATGCGGGTCGAGCGCAACGCGTTCCGAATCCTGTCCTGATCCCAGCTTCGCGCGTCCCGGAAATAGCTCTGCAGCCCCGACGCCGGCACCGCCTCCGAGCGGTCATCAGCAGCTCGCATTGTGCGGTCCCCTTGGTGTGAACGAGACCTTGTCGTCCGAGGTAGACGGCGACGGTACGGCGGGCGGCGGGGGCGGATCGCCGTCTCGTGGATGGGACAGGGGCGGTATGGGCGGCGCTGCTCTCGGCGCCGTGGTCGCAGGCACAGGTGAGCCCGGTAAGACGCTTCCATAGATGTTCACGTCGCGCAGGTGATGGCCATTGCAAACCGCGAGCTTCTTTGGACCCGATGCACAGCCGACGACGCCGAGCGCAGCCAGAACAACGCCCAGGCAGGTGACGCTACGGCGGAAGCTAGGCGCGAGTATTGGTGAAGAAAAAGCCATGAGATGCCTCGCTACGCCGCTTCGATGGTGCCGCCGCGATGAGCGGCGCGCTCCAAGTTGCGGCTGTTGCGCATGACGCGACGCTGTCGGAAGGGAGATGCCATTGTGCCCCAGGCCGTTCCGGCGAAGGCACCCACGCCGGCAGCGGCTCCCCCGGCTATTCCCGTTGCAATGGCTGGAGCCTGGAAGAAGAAGATCGTGCCCAAAAATATGTACGCTGCAAACAGGACAGCACCGAAAGCCGTATCCACGACGCCTTCAGATGCTGCTGTTGCAGCCGCTCCGAGGTCTGTGATTAGGGTCGTGATGGCTATGATTACAGCAAGGAGAACGATATAGTTGAATACTTGGCCCAGCCAGCCGTGGAAAAAACGCCTCGTTGGCTCGAAGAGAGCTAGGGCGATGAAGATTGGGCCAAGTGCGATAATAATCGCCAACGCAACTTTGGCAAATATGGTAATAGCAAATCCAACCGCTGCCGAGAGCCCAGCTGATGCCTTCAGCCCCAGGCTCAGCGCATAGAGGACCAGTTTATATGGGTTAATGTCGCTGTACGTTGCGGCTTCAGTCTCTATCCGTGCAACTATAGCATCACTTTGAGTGTAATAGTCGTCGAAGGCCTCTCCTACTGTGTCGATCGTCTTACCGGCGAGAGCTTGGGAGATCGCATCGGGCATTCCGTGGAAGAGCGGCGTCGTGATCCAATCGGAATAGGCGACCGTCGTCGCAGCAACATACAGCAGACAGAGCTTCACCATCCGATAGAATAGCTCACCCCATGGTTCGCTGATGATGCCCCGCATCACCATGTAGCCGAACAGGGCGATGTAGATAACCAGCCCGACAGCGAGCGGACCACGGACAACCTCTACGACGTTTTGGAGACGCTCGTTGAGGAAAAGATCAAGCTTCCCATCAACGTTCGCGTAAAGTGAATTGAACATGTCCGTGGCCATGCGAGGCTCCAAGGCGCTGGATTATTTCGAAAGCGACCGCATCTTGTTGTCGAGGATCCGGAGGCTTTCAGCGTTGGAACACTCCTGTTCGTTGGGATGTGATCCGTCGGCACAGGCCTTGGCGAGTCCTCTGAGCTCTTCGGGGTGAGAGGCTAGATAGTCCTTCCCGCGCGGTGCCCGCTCGCATCCTGCGAGCATTCCCGCTGCGGCAAACCCAAGCAGCAAAGCTCTCGCGGTCATTGCGACAAGCTTTCTAGCTTCGTCGCCAGTATCGCTTCGCTTTCGCGCTGTGATCGCAACTGGACGTCTGCTTCTTGCCGCATTCGCAGCGCCTGCAATTGCAAGGCGTCGTTCTGGATATGGGCATTCTCGACCCCTACCCTCGCCTGGATATCCATGACCTGCTTGGCGTCCGAAGCCGTATCCAGCGAGGTTCTCAGTTCTTCGAGCCCGGCGGTACGCTGGGCCGACACGCCATAGGCCGCCTCCGCGATCGCGGCGTCGCGCGCTGCGAGGTCGCCGTTCCGCAAGAGGTTGTCGCGGGACGCGCGCTCATACGCCGACGCACCTGGCCGCAATTCCGGCAAGGCGATGCGGTTGGCGTCCCGGATACGGGTCGCGGAGCTCCCAAGCGAGCCCAGGCTGGCATTGTCCGACGACATCAGCCGGCTGATGTCACGGGCCTCCCGCGGCAGAAGATGGCGCATGGCATCGGTGGAAAGAGATGATGCGATGCCGTTGACGTCGGTGACCTGGTTGAAGCTGCCATAGAGCTGCTTCGCTTCTGCGATCTGCTCCTTCCCCTGATCGATCATCGACAGCGTGTTCTTCACCGTGGCCAGCGCCTGCAGATAACCGGAGCTGTCGTAGACGGGGATACCTTGCGCGACTGCAGGCCCCGCCATTCCTAGGGCGATGGCGCCAAGTGCTGCGTATATGCCCTTACCCATAGCTCATCCTTTCCTGATCGATGCAGACCGACGCTGCTGGTGAAAAAGAGGCAGCCATTTCGCCGGGTCGTCGCCGACATCAGCGCGAATGGCATCGAGGAGCGTCACGGTTTCCGTGGTGCCCGAGAGCACCGCGAGCTCGTCGGAGAGGCCGCCCAGGTCCAGTTCCACCACGATCGAGTCATGACCCTGCTTGATGAGGAAGCGGCGAGATTCCGGGTTCAGGTCGTGACGGACGAGCTTGAATTCCGCCTGGGTCAGGCCCAGCCCGTCGATATAATCCGTTTCACGCCCATAGGGGTTGGGCAGCAGGATCTTGGTCGCGACCTGCTCCATGATACTGTGCGAGATATCCGAGCGCAGCGCATCGGCCGGGCTCTGCGTGCCGAAAACCAGGAAGGCGTTCTGCTTGCGGTAGGTCTTCAGGCCATCCTGGGCAAAGGCGCGGAAAGCGTCATCACCCAGCGCCTTCCAGAACTCATCGATGTCGATCACCAGTCGGCGGCCATCCAGCAGGCCGTCGATGCGATGGAACATGTACATCATGATCGGCGTGCGAACTTCCGGATTGTCGAGGAAATCGGTCATGTCGAAGCCGAGGAACGGCGCATCGAGCGACAAAGCATCGATCTCGTTGTCGAACACCCACCCCAGCGATCCGCCTCGCGCCCATTTCTCAAGCCGAGCGCCGATGCCTTCCGGATCGCGCTGGCCGAGCAGCTGGCGCAGGGCCAGAATGGATCGGTTCTCCGGTGCGAGCCGCCCGAGCGACGCCAAGCCTTCGTCGATCATGCGTTCCTGGGTGACGCCCAGCGTGCTGCCGGGCGGCGTCACCAGCTGCCGGATCAGACGACCGAGAAAGACGAGGTTGCGCGGCCCATATTCGAGCGCCCGCAGCGGCGCGAAGCCGGTTGGTTCCCCGTTCTTCAGCGTCAGATAGATCCCGCCAGCAGACCGCACATAGATCTCGGCACCGCGATCCTTGTCGATGAAGATCTGCTGAGCGCCCGTTTTCTCGAGCTGCGCCATCAGGAAGTTCTGAACGACCGTTTTGCCCGCGCCCGAGGGACCGATGATGAGCGTGTGGCCGAGATCCCCGACATGGAAGTTGAAATAGTAGGGCGATTGCGCGGCCGTCTTCATCAGCGCGATCGCCGGACCCCAATGATTTCCGCTCGGCCGGCCTGCGGGGTAGGTATGAAAAGGCGCCAATGCGGCGAAATTCCGCGATGTGATTGCCGCCGGCCGCGCCCGCCAGGCGAAGTTACCGGGAAGCTGAGCCCAGAAGGCCGCTTCGAGCGCCGGCCCTTCCCTCGCTGATACCAGGCCAGCGTCCGCGAGCGCCGCCCGCGCGGCCGACAGATTATCGGCGAGCCGCCTCTGGCTTTCGGCAAACACCCCAAGCGAGAAATGATGTTCGCCAAGGACGAACCGATTGCTTTGAAGATCGTCGGCGGCGTCTTCGAGGTCGAGCGCCTGGCTTGCTGCCGCGTCCTCGGTCGAAGCCATCTGGTTCTGCCGCCGGCGCAGCCTTTCGGCCGCGCGCGCCTTCCCCATGAAGGTGAAGGATTGCGACACGACGAACGCGAAATCCTGGCCGAGCAGAGCGTTCATCTGACCGGGACGGGTGAGCGCGGGATATTCCCGGATGCCGAAAATGCCCAACCAGCGGCTCGCATCATGGGCGCGGATCTCGACCGTCTCGCGTCCGAAGATCACCCGCTCGCCGTAAAGGGCTGAGCCAAGATGGCCTCGGACCAGCGGCACCTTGGCCTTGGCACCCATCATGACCTGCTCGAGCACTTCGAGCGGCCTGGAGAATAGGAGGCCATTTTGCTGATAAAGAGCGAGCCGCGCGGGGCTGCACCGCCGGAGGAGCTTTTCGATATCGCGCGCCTTCTCCTCGAAGCGGGCCAACTCGTCGGGGTCGACCTCCTCATCGGCCACCCTGGCCTTGGCGATGCGTTTGAGGATCAAGCCGGTCCGATCGGCCGAGCCGACCGCCGGGCGCATGATCAGCGTCAGATAATGCTCGTTGACGAACATGCGCTTGGCAGTCACCCGCGCGCGATATTTTTCGTCCAGATCGGCCGCGAAGTCCGAGCGGAATTGGCCTTCGGGATAGTCATCGACCGGGCGGCGAACGATGTGGGTCCAGAGCGCGAGCCGGTCGTCGGCAATGTTGCGCCAGGTGCCGTTGAGCTTCTCATGCCAGTCGTTGAGGTGGATCGGATCCGCGGTTTCGAAGGCGAGCCCCTCGAGGCGGAACATCATCATGAGGTCGCCGCTATCGAGCGCGATCACCTCCGACGTCACGTGGCGCGCATAGGGCAGATAGCGCCCAGGCTCGGCCTCTTGCCGCAATATGCGCCACGGCGTCTTGCGCGGCGGGAGCTGGGCAGCCGCGCTAGCCACGCGCAAAGCCCTTGCGTTTCAGCCCCGCGACCGGGAGCGGCGAATAGGAACTGCCGCCCCACCAGACGCGGTTCCGGCTTCGCGCCTTGGTCATGGTCCACAGCCACAGCAGCCGGAAGGCGTTGGCATCATGCCGCACGATGAGCCGTGCAACAGCAAGACAGGCGCCTCCGATGGCGCCGGCATAGAGCGGGTTGCCGCTGACGATCAAAGTGAGACAGGCGGCAAGCGCGATCGGCAACGAGGCTTCGAGCGGCACGCCGAGCCACATCGTCGGGCGCGTGACCGCGAGAAACAACGTCTCCTCGCGCAGCCGCTCGTCCAAGGCGGCGCTCTCCTTCACGCGCCACCCGTGATGGTGTCGACGATCCACTGCGCGCTGAAGACGATGAAGATGCCAACAATGACCGTCACCAGAAGGCCGAGGCTGGCGCGCCCGGTGAAAAACATGAACCCAACGATCACGACCGCGATCACCGCGATGGTCTTGGCGAAAGTCCCAGTGAGCCAGGTCTTGATGTTCTCCGCCATGGACGTGATGCCGTCGGCACCTTGCGCGTGTGCAGGATCGCTCAGCAGCATCGAGACAAGTAGCGCCAATGCCATCACGCCGATGACGCGCAGCAGAAGTCGCGCCCATTGGGGTCGTCCGCCCAGGTGGGCGGTGATTGCTGTCATGGATGCTGTCCTTTCTGAGATGCGGCCCCGTCGCCGAACACCATGAGCGAGGCCTGGCTCGCCCTCGCCGCTGTTTTCCACCCGGCTGCGGCCGGGGGCGAAACAGGGGTATCGGGTGGCGGAGCGAAGGCCGGAGCCGCTGGGGCAACGACCGAGTTTCTGGTTGCCGGCGCCGTACTCCGGATCAACGGAATGACGGCCGACGCGCTGGCATAGACCCTGGCGACATAGCCGTTGCGAAAGCCGCGCTGCCGGTCGCCGGTATTGTACAGCGACAGGGCGGTCGCGATCGCGTGATCGCGGCTCGGGGCAAGGCGCGCGACCGCCTGGTAGTTGGTCGCTAGGACACGCGCGGCGGCGGCTAGGTTGGAGCAGGGCTCGAATGCATTTTCCACCGAAAGCCCCAGCCAGCCGAGATTGGCGCTGTTGATCTGCCCCAGGCCGAGATCGATGTTGTAGCCTCGACCAATCAGGCTGCGCGCCGCAGCGATTGCCTGCGCCTTGGTCGCGGGCTTTGGCGCGCGCACGCCGGGACTATTGACCCCGATGGCGAGACTGTTGAACCGGCTCTCCGTGTGGACGATCGAAATGAGCGTCTCAGGCGCCACCGTCGGTGCGCAAGCTCCTGCAAGCGAAAGAAGGGTGGCGACATCGAGGATCATCGGCGGCCGCCGTCCAAACGCTCGATGCCGGCCAGCGAGAAGGTCTGGCTGCGGCCGTCGTTGAACGTGATGACCACCCGGCGGCGAGTTGTGGAATCGCGATCATAGACCTTCGTGCGGGCGACGCCGCCGCTACAGCCGGGAAAGGCGCCGCCGGTGGCCAAGCGTTGCCATAGCTTGGTCATCGGCGACACGCATTGCGCGTATTGGGTCGCGCCACCGGGATTGGAAAGACACAGGAGAACCTGGCAGCCCAGGTCATTCGCCGCTGCCGGTGCGCTTGGAAGGGCTGTGGCGAGGGCGAGCATCGCCATGCCGAATATTGCACGTTGCATCGGGTCTTCCCCCGCGAGAGACAGCTCCCGCGTCGGGAAATGCCGTCAGCTATCCGTTGGATTTCACCTCTCTTTTGTTCCGACCGCGCTCGATTTCGGCAATCCCCCCAGCCGGGGGGAGTTGATCGGTTTGCTGTCGCAGGAATTCGGTCAGAGCGCCTTCCTGGTCGGGTCGGAGAGCATCGATTGCGGCGAGATGGTCCGGCGGATCGCCGCCGAGCAGGATGGACGGGCATTGCCCGTCATAGTTGCCGAGATTGGGGCGGTGCTGCTGGTAGCCGACCAGCGCGGCAAGCGCGGGGGCAAATGCGCTGGCCACCTCGGGCGGATAGGTCAGCCACTGGTTTTCATAGGGCTTCAGCCAGCCGAGGCAGTAGCTGACGATGATGCCTCGGCGCACCGCGTTTGAATGATTCGAGCCGGCGCCATGAAGGGTCGATCCCAGAAATATGATCGCCGATCCAGGATTGGCTTCGATCGCGACCGGCTCCGCGCCGTCGTCACCCTGCCCGCCATTGTGGCTCCCCGGCCAGACCAGCGTGGCCCCATTTTCGGCCGTGAACGGCGAAATCGGCCACATCACGTTGACGAGATATTCGAGCTCGCCGGTCGGACCGCGCCACATGTCCTGGTCCCGGTGCGGAAATTGCGCGGGCGCCCCCGGGTGCAGCTCGAGCGCTTGCGTGAGGTTGAGCTGGACCGTGTCGCACCAGGGCTCGAGGATAGCGTGGACGAGGCGCATGACGGCAGGGTTTTGGACAAGACTTTCCACCACCGGCGCGCGCTTCAGCAGGCCACCGAAGCGTTTTGTCCGAGGGCCGTAGAATCCGCCCTGGCAGAAAGGCGTGGCGGCAAAACGCGGATGGAGGGATCGATTGATCTCCTCGATGCGTGACCGAGACTCGACATCCGGCAGGATGCAGAAGCCGTGCTGCCGCAGATTTTCGTCGGCTTTGGTCGCGGCGGAGACGCCGCGCCGTGCGATCGTGGCCATGATCGCCCTCCTCATGCTGCGGCGGGAAGATCGGCAAGGCCGACAGGGCGGAAAATGCCGCTCGCGCGCAGCTGCTCGCGCGTTCGGTCGTCCACATCGATTTGCAAGGCGACGAGACTTCGCCCTTGCTCGGACGTGGGAAGACCCAATGGTCGGCAAGTCCAGCCGAAACCCAGGATCTGCTGGAACCACGGCCACTCGGCGACCCCGGTGAAGCTGTGGATCTGGTTGGCGAGGGCATATTCGACGAGCGCGGTGACCAGCTGATTGCGCAGCTCGAGACGCTCCCGGGCGCGCAATTTTCGCGCAAGGCAAAAGCGGGTGATTTCCAGGATAGCACTGCCGCGCGGCGGCGCTTCCTCGCAAAGATCCGGGAAGATCGTGCCGAGAATATGCTCGTGCGTGGTCGGCAGAAGCCGTGCGGAGGCCCGGTGTTCCCCGTCGTCCCCGGTAACAACGATGTAGACGGCGCGATCATTGTCGAACTGATCGATCTCGTAGCGACCGGCGATGACCGGAACGTCCCAGCGAAGAAGATCGACGAAGACCCGCTTGCGCTCCTCGAACATGGAGCGAAACAGGCGGTGTTCCATGGCTTGCGAAAAGCCGGTCCCGATGTGCATGACAGCCTCCTTTTGGTGAGGCCTGTCAGTCGATCAGAGGCGGCTTTTTTGCGTTATCCCCAGTTCTGGGGAGATCATCGGCCGAACACATCGGCAAAGCTGATTTGCCCTTCGAACAAGGCGCGAATGGCGAGGAGGGTGCGCTTGGTGACGCCATAGCGGTCGCGCGCATCCTTCACATGCTGGATCACCGTTTCCTGGCCGATGCCGAGGATCTGGCTGATCTCCCAATCGGTCTTGCCCCGCGCGACCAGCGCCACGCATTCGGCCTGCCTTTCGGTCAGGCTCGGGCATTCGGATTGCGGCGCGTGGATCCGGGAAATCTTGCGTGCCGCTTCGAACGCGAAGCTGCCGACGAGCTGCACGAACGGCAGCTGCCGATGGTCGAGCATCTCGCCCGCCGCCATCGCGAAGGAACAGGATCCATTGAGCTCGCCAGGAATATGGGCCGGAACGGTGAAGCCGTCGCCCAGCCCGGCCTCGTAGGCTTCTGCCAGGATCGAGCGATCGGCGGCCGTCAGAGAGATGATCGACTGAACCGCCGACCAGGCAAAGCCCACATTGGTGCGATGGCTGGCGCGGTGGATCGGGTCGCTCGCATAGAGGCGTCTCGCCTGGAAGCGCTCCACCCAGTCTTGCGGATAGTCGACGATGTGGACCGAGCGAACCGCAGGCTTCAGGTCGACATGATGGACCAGGGCATAGTGCCGAAAGCCCATGGCCTTCGTGATTTCGGCCATCAGGTCAGACAAGGCCGTAGCGTCCTTGATCGCGCCAGCGACAGCGCAGAAATCCTGAACTTGCCCAAGCCCGATCATCATATGGCCGGCGAGATCAGAGCAGCGCTTCCATGTTGAGATGACCATCGCGAACCGCGCGCAGCACCAGCTGCGTGCGTCGTCGCACGCCATAACGCCTGCGGGCCGATTCAACATATTCGTGCACGGTATCGCGGCTGAGGCCGAGGATCTGGCCGATCTCCCAGTCGCTTTTGCCTTGCGCGACGAGCGCGATGCATTCGACCTGGCGAGGACTGAGAGGGACGCAGGCCAATGGCCCTGCCCTTTCGCCAAGCAGCTCGCGCGCCCGATCATAAGCGACCGAGCCGAGCAGACGGGCGGTCAGAACCTCTTCTGCACTCAGCGGCTCGTCGCGTGATCGGGCCGCAGTGAAGATCGCCTCGGGCTCGCCCGGGGTCCGGATCGGCAAACTGTAGCCCGATGCAAGGTCATGATCCCGGGCGCGGTCAAGGATGCCTCGCTGGCGCGGCGTGAGCTCCAGCACGTCGCCGACACGGTCCCAGGCCAGTCCAGAGGGCGTACGTGCGCAGGCCGCATGGATGGGATCTTCGAGATAATGGCGCTCTTCGAGCACTTCCTCGAGCCAGGCCGAGGGATAGGTTGTGAGGAACAGGCTTTGCTCGTCGCCGCGCCGAAGGTCGATATTGTGAAGCAGCGTGAACCAGCGGAAGCCAAGATCGCGCACGGCGGCATCGATCGTGCCATGCAGATCGCCAAGGGTTTCAGCACGCTGACAGTCCGTCGCAAAGCGCGTGAGATCATCAAGGCGGCCGCAGTCTTTTATCCTGTTCGCCATAGGCGACGGAAGCTCGTTCGCGAGGAGACGGCTCGTCCACACCTAAGCGGCGAGCGCCATGATTATCAGGATGAGTTGAGAACGATTCGCAACAATCTACAATCAGAATGGATCGCCTATGACACTTTATCCGCCGGCAAAGTGTCATAGCTGACAACCCGTCTGTGGCCGCCGATTTGGGATTCACATTGATCCTGCTTTGTGCTTGATTCCATCATGTTATGTTTCATGCAGGCAAGCCTCTTGAACCCTCCATTGGCTGTGATGTCGCGGCCGTGCTCGAGACGCTGGCGACCGTATCGAGCCGGCCCCGTTATGCCTTCATGCTGCTCAACCTGATCGCCCAGGTGGCGGGGCCAGATGGAAGCGCCGGTCCCTGGGTCAGGCGGAACGATGGGCTCGTTTCCCTGCGCGATTGGCTATGCGACGCATTGACCCCGATGGCCCAGCGTGGTCCGCGCAGCATTACGCTGGCCAAGCGGGTCGAGAGCGACCTCGCTAGAAACGGACTGCTCCCCGGCGATCCGGAGAAAAGGCGCGGCGTGATCGCGGAGGAAATGCGGGCACGCATTCGCACAGCCGGCAAGAGCAATCTCAGCCGCGCCGTTTCCGAACTTGTGAACGCCGGTCTGCTCCGCCGACATTATCAGGGCTATCGCGTCGACCATCGGAACCGTGGCGGCCAGCGCCACGCCGTCTATACCTTGATCGGCGATGCTCTGCGTCTAGTGCCGGGCATCAGCTCCACACCGAATCTGCCCGTGCAAGGCGAACTTGCCCTCTCAAGATGATTGCGCAGTCGAACCGGGATTGCTGCAGTAGTGTGCTGTGAGGTCGGGTAACGATGTCCGAATAATAAGGCCAGTCAGAACGTCAGCATTGACCTTGCCGGCAATTACATCAGCCATTCCCGTCAAGGATCGCCATGGCCTTCTTCGACGCGAATGGATTGTCAGATTCGGAATGAAGCCGGGCACGCGAGCCATATAATCGCGGTAAACCTCGCCGAAGTTGGCTAGCGCCTCCTTTTCCTCATGCCGAGCCAGCCGAATATACATCACGACGAGCACCGGAAACATAGCAAGGGTCAAAAGGGTCGGCCATTGTAGCAAAAAGCCGAGCATGACGAGAATGAAGCCGACATATTGCGGGTGCCGGATCCGGGCATAAATCCCAGTAAGGGCCAATTGGTGTTTGCGCTGACTCAAGTGAAGGGCCGTCCATGCAACCGAGATCAGCCAGTAACCCACGCCGATCAGCACAAAGCTGGCGATGTGGAATGGACCGTAATGGGGATTAACTCGCCAGCCGAACATCATCTCCAGGAGATGTCCAGCATCGTGGCTCCACCAGTCGACAGCGGGGAAATACGACTGGAGCCACCCCGAAAGCACGAAGATCGTGAGCGGGAAGCCATACATTTCCGCGAAGAGCGCTATGATGAAAGCGCTGAACGCCCCCAAACTGCGCCAGTCTCGTTTAGTTGCCGGCTTGAAGAAGCTGAACGCAAAGAGGATGAAAACGGCGGCGTTAACCAGCGCGAGCCCCCACAGACCATAGCCATAGTCGGCGTGCGTCATCGCGACTCTCCTTCGATGCGGCCGTTGGGATTGGCCGGTAAGCCGGCGGGTGCCTGACCGGGCTCATGGCCATGCTGATGCCCACCATGGCCGCGGTGCATGAACAGGTGCATGAGCGGGCAGGCGAGCAGGATGAGATAGGGCAGCACACCCAGGAAGTGCGCGGTATGCTCGGTGAGGAGGAAGAAGCTAGCGACGAGCAGGAAGCCGATCAGAACGATCTTGCCGCGCTTGCGCATGCGATGGTCATGTTCGCCCATATGCCGTCCTCTTCTGGTCAACGTCCGGGCAGCATAGGCTCGAGTCCAAGGAGCAAGGTATAAGTAGAGACCGAAGTCCCCCGGGCATCGCGCAGGCATGGGTAAGGCGATCGATGGGATCGGCCATCGGCGTTCGGGCGACGCAGCTGTCGGGGAGCAGCAGTCGTGCTGCGGATTTTGCGTATAGGCGTGCGGCGTCCGCGAACCAATGCTGCGCTCACGAACATAATCGTGAGAGGCAGGCCCGCGTCCATGCAAAAGAGAAAGAAACGGCACCATTCCCGCGTGACCATCTTCGAGCGTGAAGCAAGGATCGATCTGGCCAAGCGCCCGGCCGATGGTCTCGGCGTTGCCTTTCTCGGCGCATCGGGAACGGTCACAGGGTCGCGTTATCTGGTGGACGATGGTGAAACTCAGATCGTGGTCGATTCCGGCCTGTTTCAGGGACCCAGGGATCTGCGCCGCCTTAATTGGGCATCGATCCCACCCGAAGTCGCGGATGTCGGCCAGGTGCTGCTGACCCACGCCCATCTCGATCACTCGGGCGCACTACCGCGCATGGCGCGCCTGGGCTGGGACGGGACCGTCCTTGCCACGCGGGCGACCGCGGCCCTGTGCGAGCTCCTTCTTCCCGACAGCGGCCATCTGCAGGAAAAGGATGCGGAGTTCGCCAACCAGCACGGCTTCTCCAGGCACCAGCCGGCGCTGCCCCTCTACACCCAGGCCGACGCGCGTCTGGCATTGCAGCTCTTCCGCCCGATCGAGTTCGGAGCGTGGCATGCAGTCACGGACGGCATCAGGGTGCGCTACCATCGCGCCGGCCACATCCTCGGCGCGGCGTCGATCGAGATCGACTGGAAGGGGCGGACAATCCTCTTCTCAGGCGATATCGGCCGTTACGGCGATGCGGTGATGAAGGATCCCGAGCCGCCCGCGCGCGCCGACTATGTCCTGGTGGAATCGACCTATGGCGATCGGCGCCACGAGCAGGTCGATCCGACAAAGACGCTTGGAGATCATGTCGAGCGATGCGTCGAGAGAGGCGGGACGGTGGTGATCCCGGCCTTCGCCGTGGGACGGGTTCAGTCGCTTCTCTATCATTTCTCGCGTCTGCGCGCGCAGGGACGCCTCCGCGACATCCCGATCTTCCTCGACAGCCCGATGGCGATCAACGCGAGCGGGCTGATGTGCGATTTCATGGACGAGCATCGCCTGGCTCGCGCCGAGTGCGAAGCGGCGTGCAGCGTCGCGCACTATGTGCGCGAAGTGGAGGAATCCAAGGAACTCACCGCCAACCCCACCCCCAAGGTCATCATCTCGGCCAGTGGAATGGCAACGGGCGGCCGCGTGCTCCACCATCTCAAGCGCTTCGCGCCGGATGGGAAGAACCTCATCCTCTTCTCGGGCTTCCAGGCGGCGGGCACCCGCGGCGCCGCCATGATCGGCGGCGCCCGGACGATCAAGATCCACGGCGAGTATATCCCGGTCGAAGCCGAGGTCGCCAACCTGACGATGCTCTCGGCGCATGCCGACAGCGACGAACTCATGCGCTGGCTCGGGTCGCTGCACGAGGCCCCGCGCCACGTCTATGTCACCCATGGCGAGCCGACCGGCGCCCAGGTCCTGGCGAAGCGTGTCTCGGAGGAACTGGGTTGGGCATGCAGCGTACCGGCGCTGGGTAGCTGGGGCATGCTCGCGTGAAGCCCGGGATCATCGAGGACGCCGAAGCAGAGCCTGTCGCGACGACGCTGCGGGCACGCCGCATCGGCCTGTCGGCTGCCGGAAGCGATCTGATCGCGGTCATGCGCCACGACTGTCCCGTCTGCCGCTCGGAAGGTCTTGCGTCCCGCGCGCAGGTCGCGCTGCGCGCCGGCGGGCGGGAAATCGTCGTCTCGCTGCTGCACAGCTCCGCGGAGACTCCAGCGCCCGGCGAGATCGGCCTCTCCGAATCCGCATGGCAGCGGCTCGGCGTCAGCGATGGCGATCCGGTCGAGATCGCGCACGCCCAGCCTCTCGCCTCGCTCGCCGAAGTGCGTCGGCGCATCTATGGCAATCGTCTCAGTGACGGGGCTTTTTCAGCGATCATCACCGACATCGCCGAGCGACGCTATAGCGATGTCCATCTCTCGGCGTTCGTCACGGCCTGCTCAGCGGTCCCGCTCGATACGGACGAAACGATCAGCCTGACCAGGGCGATGGTCGATGTCGGCGAGCGATTGCAGTGGCCCGGAACGGTCATCGTCGACAAGCATAGCGTCGGTGGCTTGCCGGGCAATCGCACCACGCCGATCATCGTCTCGATCATGGCCGCGGAGGGCCTGATCATGCCCAAGACATCGTCGCGGGCGATCACCTCACCGGCCGGCACGGCGGACACGATGGAGGTGCTGGCACCTGTCGACCTCGACGTTTCCGCAATCCGCAAGGTGGTCGAGCGCGAAGGCGGCTGCATCGCCTGGGGCGGCGCCGTCAACCTCAGCCCTGCCGACGATGTGATCATCGGCGTGGAACGGGTGCTCGATATCGATGCCGTCGGGCAGATGGTCGCCTCGGTGCTGTCCAAGAAAATCGCGGCCGGTGCGACCCATCTGGTCATCGACATCCCGGTCGGGCCGACCGCCAAGGTACGCGGCGCCGATGCCGCCGACACGCTCGAGCGGGCGCTGAGCTCTGTCGCCCAAGCCTTCGGGCTTCGCACGCGCGTGATGCGCGGCCCCGGCGCCGAGCCGATCGGACGGGGCATCGGTCCGGCGCTCGAGGCGCAGGATATCCTTGCCGTGCTCCAGGGGCAGCCGGGCGCCGAGGATCTCGCCCACCGGGCCTGCGAGCTGGCGGGAGGACTGCTTGAGCTCGCGGACGCAGCCCCGGCCCGCGAAGGTTATGCGCGTGCGCGGGCGTGCCTCGAAAGCGGCCGGGCCTGGGCCAAGTTCCAACGTATCTGCGAAGCGCAGGGCGGCATGCGGGCTCCACCGGTCGCCCGGTTCCAACAGGATATGATCGCTCCCTATAGCGGCCGCCTGGTGAGTATCGACAATCGCAAGCTCGCGACGGTCGCGAAGCTTGCCGGCGCGCCGATGGCCAAGGCCGCCGGCGTCGCGCTGCAGTGTCGGCTGAACCAGATGGTGGATGCCGGGGCTCCCTTGTGTAGCATTCATGCCGAGAGCCCGGGCGAGCTCGACTATGCGGCGGCCTATGCGGTGAGCGACGGGCCGATCTTCGGGATTGAAGCGCTATGAACCGTCCCGTGCTGTTCGCGCTGTCTGGCAGCGAGGCCCTGGCACAGCCGCTATCCGCCGCGCTCGATGCAGAGGTCGGCACGATCGAGCATCGTCAGTTTCCTGACGGGGAAACCTATCTCAGGGTCGGAAACGACGTCAGCGACCGCGAGGTCATCCTGCTGTCCAGTCTCGATCATCCGGACGCCAAGCTGTTGCCGCTGCTGTTCGCAGCCGACACCGCGCGCGATCTTGGCGCTCGCAGGATCGGGCTCGTCGCCCCTTACCTCGCTTACATGCGCCAGGACATACGCTTCCATGCCGGCGAGGCGGTGACGTCGCGAACCTTTGCTGCGATCCTGTCTCGCCATCTCGACTGGCTGGTGACGGTCGATCCGCATCTCCATCGCTACCATGAATTGTCGGAAATCTACCGCATCCCAACCCAGGTTGTTCATGCCGCGCCGTTTTTGGCCTCGTGGATCAAGCGCAATGTCGCTCGCCCGCTGATCATCGGTCCGGACCTGGAAAGCGAACAGTGGGTCTCGCAGGTGGCGGCCGATGCCGATGCTCCGTTTCTCGTGTGCGAGAAAATCCGATCCGGCGACCGTCACGTCACCATCTCGATTCCGAATGCCCCAGCGTTTCTCGATCGCCAGCCGGTGCTGGTCGACGATATCGCCTCATCCGGTCGGACCCTCACCGAGGCGGCGCGCCAACTGGTCGGCATGGGGTTCGCGCGACCGGATTGCGTGGTCGTGCATCCGCTTTTTGCCGGCGATGCAGCGCAGGTTCTGGGTGGGCTTGTCGAAAGGATCGTCAGCACGAACGCGGTTGCACATGCGTCGAATGATATAGACGTCATGCCAGCGATCGCGGAGGCCGTTCGCCACCGGATTGAATGGCGTGCTGCGCGTCAGTTCTAAGACGGAAATGAACGCCCGGCAAACGCTGTGCGCGTCCTCATCCATTGACCCTAAACGAGTCCGAACCAATCTCCTGAGATCTCCCTTTCGGAGAAAATCGCGGCAGGGAAGGAGGATATGTCGTGTCGCACACACGCTCGTTCATCGATCCCCTCGACGTTGTTGGGCACCTGAAGCTTGAGCCCGAAGTAAAGCGCGCCACCCTGCTATCCTGGGCGTCCGATCGCGCAGCCGTCAAGGGCCAACCCGCCCCCCTCGCCCGCCGGGCGCCAGTAACCCGCTGCCGGTCGACGATGTGATGGAAGCGTAGCGATGGCTCGATCGCGCCGAGGGCGGCGCGGGCAACTCGCATGCATCGTCCGGAGCAGAGACCCGGCAATGAGCCGCAGCGACCGCGGCATTGGTGTGAGCGGAGTAGCCGAACCCTCACAGTTTCGCTGTCCTTCGCCGTTTTGCCTCGCCAAATTTTTACTCTTGACCTGGGACCATAGTCCAACGTGCAGAGAAGTATCCCTTGAAGCGCTGCCCTCGCGGCACTGCGTATTGATCGATCTCGGGGGCTATGGGGAACAAGCGCGTCGTGCATATCGTCGATGACGAAGAGACAATACGAAAAGCACTAAGTTTCACGTTGCGGACCGCAGGGTTTGCCGTAGAAGCCTACGCTTCGGGGCCGGAGTTTCTGTTGAGCGCAGAGGACGCCGAGAAAGGCTGCGTGGTTCTCGACATGCACATGCCCGACATGGACGGCCTGCAGGTTCAGGCGGAGCTGACGCGACGCGGTATCGACATGCCCGTCGTGGTGCTGACGGGCAATGGCGATCCTACGCTCGCCGTACAGGCGATGAAGGCGGGCGCTGCCGACTTTCTCGCCAAACCGGTCGAGAAGGCCGCATTGCTCGGCGCGATCGACCGCGGCTTCAGCTGGCTTGAGAGTATAGCCCGTCGTGCCTCCGAACAGGCCGACGCTCTTTCGAAAGCCGCGAGACTGACGCAGCGCGAACGGGCCGTTCTGAGAGGAATTTCGCGAGGCTATCCAAATAGCCTTATCGCAGATGAACTCGGCGTCACGTCGCGCACGGTCGAGCTGCATCGGGCCAGTCTGATGATCAAACTCAACGCGCAAAGCCTGCCCGACCTGTTGCGGATCGCTTTCGCCGTCGACCTGCACGAATCGACCGAAAACGGGCACCCCTAAAATTCTCGGCCGTGCGATGCCGGATGCTATGCGGATCGGGCCGCGGCCAGTTCGGCGATGATCGGACAATCCGGCCGCTCGTCGCCTTGGCAGCGCTCAGCCAGGTCGATTAGCGTGTCGCGCAGCGCCGTCAACGCCTCGGCTTTGCGCTGAAACTCATCGGCGCGGGCAAGGGCAAGCCGCTTCACCTCCGCGCTGGCACGGCCGGTATTGGCCCAAAGGCTGAGCAACGTGCGGATCTCCTCGATCGGGAAGCCGAGATCGCGGGCATTGGCGATAAACCGGAGGCGATGGAGGTCGCGCTCGCCATAGTCACGATAGCCAGCACCCCGACGCGCCGGCGCCGGGATGAGGCCGATCTTTTCATAATGGCGGATCATCCGCTCAGAGACGCCGCTCTGCCGTGACGTCTCGCCGATGTTCACAGTGCTTTCCGGTTGAGGCGCAGCGCGTTGGTGACCACGCTCACCGAAGAGAGCGCCATCGCCGCCGCCGCGATAATGGGCGAGAGCAGAATACCGAACAGCGGATAGAGCGCACCCGCCGCTACGGGCACGCCCGCGACATTGTAGATGAAGGCGAAGACGAGATTCTGGCGGATGTTCGACATGGTCGCTTGGCTGAGCCGCCGCGCCCGGACGATGCCAGTCAGGTCGCCCTTGAGCAGCGTGACGCCAGCGCTCTCGATCGCGACGTCGGTGCCGGAACCCATGGCGATGCCGACGTCGGCGGCGGCCAACGCGGGGGCGTCGTTGACACCGTCGCCGGCCATGGCGACGACCCGCCCCTCGCGCTTGAACCTGGCGACCACGGCGCTCTTCTGATCGGGCAGCACCTCGGCTTCGACCTCGTCGATGCCCAGGCGTCGGGCGACCGCTTCCGCGGTCGTGCGGTTGTCGCCGGTCAGCATGACCACGCGAATGCCCTCCGCCTTGAGCGCGGCGAGCGCTTCTGGTGTCGTGGCCTTCACCGGATCGGCGATCGCGAAGGCGCCGCCGACTGTGCCGTCGACCCCGATGAAGATCGCGGTGGCGCCATCCCGGCGCAGCGCGTCGGCCTGGCTGGCGAGCGCATCGGTCGCAACCCCTTCGTCGGCAAGGAACTGCGCATTGCCGAGGACGATGCGCCGCCCTTCGACCGTGCCGAGCGCGCCGCGCCCGGTCGGCGAGTCGAAGTCGATGACGTCGCTCGTGACGATGCCGCGATCCTTCGCGGCCTCGACGATTGCCAACGCGAGCGGATGCTCGGACGCCCGCTCGACCGAGGCGGCAAGACGCAGCAGCTCGGCTTCGTCGAAGCCGGGCGCCGGCACGACCTGGGTGACGGCAGGCCGGCCTTCGGTCAGCGTGCCTGTCTTGTCGACGACGAGAGTGTCGACCTTCTCCATATGCTCGAGTGCTTCGGCATTTTTGATGAGGACACCGAGCCCGGCGCCGCGGCCGACCCCGACCATGATCGACATCGGCGTTGCCAGCCCCAGTGCGCAGGGACAGGCGATGATCAGCACGGCGACCGCCGCCACCAGCCCATAGGCGAAGCGCGGCTCGGGACCCCAGATGCCCCAGGCGATGAACGCGACGGCCGCGACCGCGATGACCACGGGCACAAACCAGCCCGACACCTGATCGGCCATGCGCTGGATCGGCGCGCGCGAGCGCTGCGCCTCAGCGACCATCTGGACGATGCGTGCGAGCATGGTATCGCGGCCGACCTTGTCGGCGACGATCACCAGCGCACCGGTCTGGTTGAGCGTGCCGCCGATCACTGTGTCGGCCTTTGCCTTGGTGACGGGCATGGATTCGCCGGTGACCATCGACTCGTCGAGCGAGGAGCGGCCGTCCTCGACTACGCCGTCGACCGGCACCTTCTCGCCCGGCCGCACCCGCAGGCGGTCGCCCACCGCAACCAGATCAAGGCTGATTTCCTCTTCGTTCCCATCAGAACCGATCCGGCGCGCGGTCTTTGGTGCAAGGTTGAGCAGCGCCTTGATCGCGCCCGAGGTGCGTTCCCGCGCGCGCAGTTCGAGCATCTGGCCGAGCAGCACGAGGACGGTGATCACCGCGGCCGCCTCGAAATAGACGGCAACCATGCCGTCCTCGCCGCGGAAGGCCGGCGGGAACAGCTGAGGCGCGAGCGTCGCGATGACGCTGTAGATCCAGGCGACCCCGGTCCCCATCGCGATCAGGGTGAACATGTTGAAGTTGCGGGTCTTGAGCGAGGCCCAGCCACGCTCGAAGAACGGCCAGCCCGCCCACAGCACGACGGGTGTCGCCAGCACGAACTGGATCCATACCGAGATAGACATCGGCACGAGGCGATGGATCGCGGGAAAGACATGCGCGCCCATCTCGAGGATCAGCACCGGGAGAGCCAGCACGAGGCCGACCCAGAAGCGCCGCGTGAAATCGACTAGCTCGTGGCTGGGGCCGCTGTCGGCGGTCACGGTCGCGGGTTCGAGCGCCATGCCGCAGATCGGACAGGACCCGGGATGGTCCTGGCGGATCTCGGGATGCATCGGGCAGGTCCAGATCGTGCCTTCGGGCGCCGCGACCGGCGGCGTCGGCGGGCCGAGATAGCGCTCGGGATCGGCGATGAATTTGGTCCGGCAGCCCGCGCTGCAGAAATGATAGCTTTCACCGCTATGCTCGGCGTGATGCGCCGTGGTCGCCGGGTCGACGGTCATGCCGCAGACCGGGTCCTTGACGCCGGTCGCCGCTTTAGCGGTGCCGTGGCCGCCGCAGCAACCGCCGCCATGCGCCGCTCCATGTGTCTCGTTCATCGCCTCGCTCCTTTCGACGCCTGACGATCTAGGGTCTGACACCGTGTCAGGGTCAATACGTAATCGCCTAAGTGGCCAAATCGGCGGGCCCGTTCGCTTGGCCGCCATCAGGCCGGGGAGCACGCCGTCGGCATTGGGCTGGGTATCGTCGATGCCATCGAGCCGCTGAACGGTCAGGCGGAAGGCGAGCCGCATGAGACCCGTGCTGGCGGCCATAATCGGCGATTACCAGGCGCCAATCCGGGCGCAGCATGGCAAGCATGGCGGCACGCCACCGCTTCTCCCGCGCCCACAGGCGGATCGCGCGATCATAGTCTTTCGTCGATCCAGTCCCGCGCGGCGGGGTGTACGATTGCATTGGCTTCTCCCAACGCGAGGCGTTCGAAACGATAAACTACATCGACATGGGTGGCGACAGTGTCCCCAGCCAGGCGACCAGCCCGAGAATGACGATCGCAAGACTGCCTTCGACGACGAGGCTCGCGCGCAGCAGCGCCTGCGCCCGTGGCGCGTCCTCTTCCTCGATCGCCTGCGCAAGTGCCGGGGTCAGGCGATAACGGTTGAGCGCGGCCAGGCCCAGCATGCCGGCGAAGAGCAGCAGCTTGGCGATGAGCAGCAGGCCGTAGGTCGACTGCCCGAGAGACGCGATGTTGCCCGGGCCGACCAGGAACCAGCCGTTCACCGTCCCGGTCAGGATCAGCAGGGCGACGATGATCGTGCCGACGAAGGAGAAGCCCCGCAGCGCTTCCTCGGCGAGCATGACCCGGTCCATGTCTTCAGTGGCGAGATCATCGGTTGCGAGCCTGGTAAGAACCAGCGCAAGGAATGCGGCAAGCGCGCCGACCCAGGCGCCCGCGGCGAGCAGATGGATGAGATCGGCCCCCAGTTGCAGCCAGCCCGCCTCGCCTTCGCCGGCCGCGCCATGCCCGCTCCAGGCGAGGGTCGCGAGTGCGACCGCGCCTGCCAGAGTGGAGGCGATGAAGGCAGGACGGGATTGCCGGCGATAGAAGGGGATGGAGAGCAGAAGAACGAGGAGCGCGACGAGGCGCGCCTTCAGCGCCGTTCCCATGGACGTGCCGTTGAACAGCTCTGCGACCATGGAAAGATCAGGCTGGGTGAGCGGCAGCCCGGTCATGGCCGCTGCCTGCAACGCGAACCCCAGCGCCGACAGCAGGAGGGCGAGACAGGCGAGACCGGCCACCATTGCTACCATCGGCAGATGCCGCTGTACCATCCGGCCGCCGCCGGGCGCATAGAGCGCGAACAGCGGCAGGCCGAACAACAGGCCGAGATCGACGTAGAGCGCCCAGCGGACGGCGACGAGTGCCACGTCGTTCATGGCGTCACTTGACGGTAAAGGCGAGATTGCCCTGGATGCGGTGCGTGTCGGTCGAGACGACGTGCCAGGCGACCTGATAGCTGCCCGCCATGAGCGGCTTGGCGAGCGTCAGCACGAGCGTCTTGTCGCCTTCGACGGACGTCTTGAAGCCGGTTACCGCCATGCGGTGGTTGGGCATGCCGGGCATGCCGGTCATCACGATCTCGGCGCCCGACAGCTTCGGCATCAGACCTTCACTGAAGGTGAGCGTTATACGCGACGGCGCCGAGACGCTGGCGTTCGCGGCGGGCGTCGAGGACACAAGCTTGGGATGCGCGTAGGCCGGAGCAGAAACACTCAGGCCGACGGCGGCGATAACTGCGAGAGGCGAAAAGAAACGCATTGGAACATTCTCCTGTAGATCCCATGAGACAATACGCAGCCCGAGCCCCCACCCCTCGCAATCATTCTTTTCAATCTACAGCAAGGGTTCCTGGACCATCGTGCGTATTGATGGATGAAGACGGAGAAGCACCATGGATGAACTTGACCACCTGCTCTCGCGGTTGCGCGATGCGCCTCTCGATCCCAGGCTCGGCGGCCTGGAAAGCCGGGTCATGGCGGAAATAGCGCGCATCCGGGCCATACCAAGCCTTGGCGCTATGACGTTCGGCATCGCGGCCGCAACCGCGCTGTTCATCGGAATTGCCGGCTCGGCAGTTTCGACACGGTCTGCTGATGCCAAACCGCTATCGCCCTTCGATGCTCGGCTCGCGCTTGCGCCCTCGACGCTGCTGAGCTCGCAGTGATGCGCGACCGCCGCCGGCTCCTGCTCCTCGTCCTGGTGACCTTCGCCGCGGCGATCGCTGGCGTTGTCATTGGCCGCGTCTATGTGGTTCCAGTGCGCCCGGTCGAAAATGAGCTGCACGAGCTGCTCCATCGCGATCTGAAGCTGAATTCAGCGCAACACAGCCGACTCGAGACAATCGAGAAGAACTACGCGATCCGGCGTCAAGCGCTGGAGGCCGAATTGCGCGCCGACAATGCGCGTCTCGCGGAAGCGATCGAAGCGGAGCATGGCTATGGCCCGCAAGTCGCAACTGCGGTGGATCGCTCGCACCAGGCCATGGGCGCGCTGCAGAAAGAAACACTTGAGCATATCTTCGCGATGCGGGCCGTGCTGCGCCCGGATCAGACGGACAAATTCGACGACGCCGTGGTGAAAGCGCTGACGGCCAAATCCGAATGACCGCGTGCCTCCCCGACTGCTCGGACGGGGAGCTCGCGGCTCTGGCGCTTGGAGGCCGGCAAGCGGCCTATGGCGAGCTGGTCCGCCGGCATCAAGGTTGGGTTCACCGGCTCGTGCGCAGCCATGTCGGATCTATGGATGAGGCATTGGATGTCACCCAGGCGAGCTTCGTCGCGGCCTTTGCCGCACTCAACCGCTATGACGTAACCCGACCCTTCCAGGTCTGGATGTCCCGGATTGTCATCAACAAATGCCATGACTGGCGGCGTCGGCGAGCGGTTCGAAATTTCTTTGCCCTAGCCCTACCGCTCGGCGAGGCGGACGGCGTCGCCGACGACGCACCGCTGCCCGATCAGGCGATCGGGGCCGAACAGCAGCTCGCGCAAGCAATGAAAGCGATTGCTGCCCTGCCGTCTTCCCTCAAGGACACGCTTATTTTGCGTACGATCGACGAGAAATCGGAAGCTGAAACCGCCGAAATTCTCGGGATCAGCCAGAAGGCGGTCGAAACGCGCCTCTATCGAGCTAGGGCACGCCTTTCGGAAATATTAAAGAAAGTTTGAGGGGGATGAGGCCATGCTGCGTATTCCCAATAGGTACGCCCTCTTTCTTAAAGCTGAGACAACCGAATGATTTCTGCTCTCGACCGCCGCCAGTTCCTCCGCGGCGCGGCCCTCGCCGGCGGCGGCGCAGCATTGTCAGCCTGGCTGCCGGCCTGGGCGCAGACGATCTCGCCGGGGATGCGACCGACGCTGCCGACCGTGTCGGGCGAAGACATTACGCTCACCATCGCCCGGCAGTCGATGACCATCGACGGGCGCAAGTTCCGGGCAATCGGCCTCAACGGCACGGTCCCCGCCCCGCTGATCCGGCTGCGCGAGGGCCAGCGCGTGCGGCTCAACGTCATCAATCAGCTGGAGGAGGACAGCTCGATCCACTGGCACGGGCTGATCCTGCCGGCCAATATGGACGGTGTGCCGGGCGTGTCTTTTCCGGGCATCAAGCCGGGCTCGAACTACCTCTACCAGTTCTCCGTCGTGCAAAGCGGCACCTACTGGTACCACAGCCATTCAGGCCTGCAGGAACAGGAAGGCCATTACGGCCCGATCATCATCGATCCCGCCGGTGCCGATCCGGTCGCCTATGACCGCGAGCATGTCATCGTGCTCGCCGATCACAGCGCGCTCTCGCCGCAGGCGATCTTCCGGCGCCTCAAGGTCAACCCCGGCCATTTCAATTTCCAGCGCCAGACCCTGGCCGGGCTCCTGTCGGGCAAGGATCAGCCGCTCAAGGACCGGCTCGACTGGGGCCAGATGCGGATGGACCCGGCCGACATCTCCGATGTGACCGGATCCACCTACACCTATCTCGTCAACGGCCATGGTCCGATGGACAACTGGACCGCGCTCTTCACCCCGGGCGAACGGGTGCGGCTGCGGGTCATCAATGCGTCGGCGATGACCACCTTCAACGTCCGCATCCCCGGCCTGCCGCTGACCATCGTCCAGGCCGACGGGCAGAATGTGGTGCCGGTCACCGTCGACGAGTTCCAGGTTGGTGTTGCCGAGACCTACGACGTCGTTGTCAGCCCAGGCGATGACAAGGCCTACACCCTTGTCGGCGAGGCGATCGACCGCTCGGGCATGGCGCGTGCCACGCTCGCGCCGCGCGCCGGCATGGCCGGCGAGGTTCCCCCCTTACGCAAACGGCCGCTCGCCGACATGAAGGACATGGGCATGGACATGTCCTCGATGCCGGGCATGGAAGGCATGGACATGTCGGGCGGCGCTATGCGGGGCGTCGATCCGACGGCCGAGAAGAACGCGTCCGCGCGCCTCGCGACCGGCGCGGCGGCAGCGATGGCGACCATGGACAATAGCGCCATGGCAGGCATGGATCATTCGGGGATGGATCATTCCGCGATGAGCGGGATGGACCACGGCGCGATGGGCGCCGATGGCCAGATGGCGGGCATGGACCATGGCGGGCACGCGATGGGGTCGATGAAGATGCGAGACTTCTCGAACGCGCCGCAGGTGAAGCGCGACCCGAGCGTCCAGACCATCTCGCCGATGCCCGTCGACCGCACCGGCGAGCCCGGCCAGGGCCTCGCCGACGTCGGCCACAAGGTGCTTGTCTACAGGGACCTGATGGCGCTCGATCGCAATCCGGACGTGCGCGCGCCGAGCCGCAGCATCGACATTCACCTCACCGGCAACATGGAGCGGTTCATGTGGTCGTTCGACGGCGAAAAAATGTCGGACCATCACGAGCCGATCCCCTTCATCGAAGGCGAGCGGGTGCGCGTCAATCTCATCAACGACACGATGATGGGGCATCCGATCCATATTCACGGGCATTTTTTCGAGCTGGTGACGGGGCATGGCGATCATGCGCCACGCAAGCATACGGTAATCGTCCAGCCCGGCGGCAAGGTGACCTGGGACTTCACCGCCGACGCGGTCGGCGACTGGGCCTTCCACTGTCATCTCCTCTACCACATGCATGCCGGGATGATGCGGGTCGTGAGCGTCCGTCCGAAGGGAGACGCGTAATGACCCGCATCCTCACGCCGCTGGTGAGCGCGATCGCCCTTTTCGCTGCCGCGCCCGCCTTTGCCCAGGATCATTCAATGCACGGCATGCCCGGCATGGCGCCGCCGGGCGAGGTGCCGCCGGCGCAGGAGAAGAAGAAGGACAAGGCCGCCGCCAGGCCGCGCGCTCAGACACCAGCGCCAGACGCCACCTCGGCGATGGACCATTCGCAGCACCAGGCCAGTCCTGCGCCGCAGGGAGATGCGGCCGGTCAGCCGCAACCCGCGTCTCCCGCGATGCCGGACATGCCGGGCATGGACCACTCCCAGCATCAGGACGGCGCGATGCCGGACATGCCCGGGATGGACCATTCGCAGCATGGCCAGACCGCCATGCCCGGCATGCAAATGACCGGCACGGCGCTTCCGGCCGGCAATGCGCCCCCGCCGCCTCCCCCCAGCGACCACTTCGCCGATCGTGATTTTCCCGGCGCCGAGATGGCGCGCTCACGCGACATCATGATGAAGGACAGCGGCGGCAACAATTTCGGGCAGGTGCTGCTCAACCTGTTCGAGTATCAAGCGCATAGCGGTCGCGATGGCTATCGCTGGGATGGCGAAGGCTTTTACGGCGGCGATATCAACCGGCTCTGGCTCAAGAGCGAGGGCGAAGGCGAGTTCGGCCGCGGCATCGACAGCGCGGAGGTGCAGGTGCTCTATAGCCGGGCCATCGACCCCTATTTCAATCTTCAGGGCGGTATCCGCCAGGACTTCGGCCGCGGGCCCGACCGCACTTACGCGACGGTCGGCGTCGAGGGCCTGGCTCCCGGCATGTTCGAAGTCGAAGGCGCGCTGTTCCTCTCGACCAAGGGCGATGTTCTGGGCCGGGTCGAGGGCTATTACGACCAGCGCATTACCCAGCGCCTGATCTTGCAGCCGCGCGCCGAGGTCAATTTCGCCGCGCAGGATATTCCGGAGAACGACATCGGTTCGGGGCTGGTCAACATAGAGCTCGGCGCGCGCCTGCGCTATGAGTTCAGCCGCCAGTTCGCACCCTATATCGGCGTCTCTTATCTGCGCAAAGCCGGCGACACGGCGCGGCTGTCGAGGCTTGCCGGCGAGGACGTCCATGCCACCAGCTTCGTCGCCGGCATCCGCTTCTGGTTCTAGCATCGGGACGGCTGATGGCGGGGGCGAACAGGAGAGCGGGGCGTTACACTGAGACCCAGGTCGGCCTGCGCCGAACGAAGGAGATACGCCATGGATCATTCGTCCCACATGAGCACACGGAAGATGGGCGCCTATTGGAGCCTGGCCTTCCAGACCGTCATCAGCGGCGTCATCATGTATCTGGTGATGTTCGTCATGATCGACGGGCTCGACAGCTTCTACAACAACCTCAACATGCTCTACATGACGCTGATGATGGTCTCACCGATGGTGGTGCTCATGATCCTCGCCATGCGGCACATGTTCCCGTCGAAGGCCGCCAACATCGCGCTGATCGCCGCGTCGCTGGTCGCCTTCTTGGGCAGCTTCGCGTTCATCCGCACGCAGACCACGATCGGCGACACGGCCTTTCTGCGCTCGATGATCCCACACCACTCCGGCGGGCTCTGTTGCAAAGATTGGCGGCAGTCAGAGGTAGGCTGTCGCTCTGCGCCGATCAGGCGGCTGCTGCGAAATGGTGGTTGAGCATGCCCATGGCCTCCGTCAGCGCCGAGGGCCCAATGCCAAAAGCTCTCTCCACAAGGCGCACCTCGCCCCTGATGCCGGGCTGCAGGCACCAGGGGCGAGCCTGTCCTTTGCGCAGGGCTCGCATGACTTCGAATCCCTTGATCGTGGCATAGGCCGTGGGGATCGATTTGAAACCGCGCACCGGCTTGATCAGTATCTTGAGCTTTCCGTGATCGGCCTCGATCACGTTATTGAGATACTTCACCTGCCGGTGGGCCGTCTCCCGGTCCAGCTTTCCTTCGCGCTTCAATTCGGTGATCGCTGCACCATAGCTCGGCGCTTTGTCGGTATTGAGCGTGGCAGGCTTTTCCCAGTGCTTCAGGCCTCGCAGGGCCTTGCCCAGGAACCGCTTCGCTGCCTTGGCGCTGCGGGTCGGCGACAGGTAGAAATCGATCGTGTCGCCCCGCTTGTCGACTGCCCGGTACAGGTAGGTCCACTTGCCCCGCACCTTGACGTAGGTTTCATCCAGGCGCCAGCTCGGATCAAAGCCACGCCGCCAGAACCAGCGCAGCCGCTTCTCCATCTCCGGGGCGTAGCACTGGACCCAGCGATAGATCGTCGTATGGTCGACCGAAATGCCGCGTTCCGCCAGCATTTCCTCAAGGTCGCGATAGCTGATCGGATAGCGACAATACCAGCGCACCGCCCACAGGATCACATCACCCTGGAAATGGCGCCACTTGAAATCCGTCATCGTTCCGTCCGTCCAATCTCCGCCAAGCATGCTCAAGCTTCACGATTTTTGCAACAGAGCCCGAAATCGCGCCCAAGCGGCTCGAAGCCCTGCCGGCCTGCCGCTTCTGTATCGGCTGCGCCGAGCGGGCGGACGAGGCGAACGCCTGAACCGAGGTGTCGCGCCACTTGCCAAGAGCGGCCAAAAGAGCTGCTTGCCGTTCACAAGGGCTCAGGCCCTGACCAGTCGGGCCGGGTCGGCATATTTCCGTCCGGGCGCCTGCGCAGGTCGATCGCTCGTCCGCCCGATCGAGAAAAGGTCATGAGCGCGGCTACTGTTTCGTAGGACGTGTTAGGCCCAAAGAATTCGGCGGTCCCGTGCCACTTCTGTCCCTCGACCAGCTTCAGGCGGTAAGTACCTGAAGGCACCGGCACCCTGACGTGGTGCCCGGCGGCGACGTAGATCGACATGAGGTGGCGATCGCTCGCGGGGTCGAACAGTTGGACGACGGCATTGGCGCGGCTGGCCGTGATCGTCAGCGAGCTGGTGATCGCGCGCCCGTCTAGCAGCTTCGAGATGGTGACCGATCCTGTTTCAGGAAACGGCTTGCCTGGCAGTAGATCCGGAAAGAGCCCGTCACGCTGGGCCATGCCGTAAAGCGGGATCAGCGTGAGCAACAGACTGAGGCCATAGACCAGGAGCTGACGCCGGCTGCTATGATTGGTGACACGCCTCGAAGAGGAGACCCGGATCGGCAAGGGCGGGACCCTGGCGGCGCAGCTGTCGCGGCTCGACCTGATCGTGCTCGACGAGCTCGGTTATCTGCCGTTCGCCCGCTCCGGAGGGCAGTTGCTGTTCCACCTCATCAGCAAGCTTTATGAGCGCACCAGCGTCATCATCACCACCAACCTCGCCTTCGGCGAGTGGCCTACCGTCTTCGGTGATCCCAAGATGACCACGGCGCTGCTCGACCGCGTCACCCACCACTGCGATATCATCGAGACGGGCAACGACAGCTGGCGCTTCAAAAACCGCAGCTGACCGCCACCTTCGGCCCCTTCAAAAATCTATCTTGCGCTGCGCGCGCCTCCGGTCGGGCTACGCCCGCCCTCCGCCGCACGCAGCGCAAGGCGACCTTCAACTAACCGGCATCATATCCGAAAAGGGGGTCCCTCTTCGACGCCGATAGGGGGTCCCTTTTGAACGCCGTTTGACAGCCATGCACTATCTGGGAATGGAAGCGGTCGAAATGCCGGCCCACATGGCGTGGTCGACCACTTATGTCATCGTTTCAATCGTGTTCGCGATACTGCCGATGATCCCAGCGCTTACTTTGACGCTGGACAGGCGGAGCGCCGCGAGCGGTGTCGCAGCCGGGATGCTGATCGTCTCGGTGATCCTGCTGCTTCACTTCACCGGGATGGCGGGGATCACGTTGGTCCCCGACCGCTTCGAAACGCCTCAGGGAGGGCTTCTTTCCTCCTCCGGTCTCGCGGCGACGGTCGCCGGCGCTGCTATCGCCGTCCTTGGCCTTTGCTTCATCACGGCGTCGAACAGCCGGCGAACCCGCGCGGCGATCGACGCGAGCGAGCGCGAGTTCAAGATTCTCGTGCAGGGTATCAGCGACTGCGCGATCTATATGCTCAGCAAGGATGGAAAGGTCGCATCCTGGAATGCTGGCGCTGCCCGTCTCAAGGGCTACTCACGCGAGGAAGGCATCGGCCTTGAACTCGCAGCCTTCTACTCTGCGGAAGACTGCCAGGCAGGGCTTCCGGCCCGGGGTATCGAAACCGCCAGACGCAACGGGAAGTTCAACGCCGAAGGATGGCGTTATCGCAAGGACGGCAGTCGCTTCTGGGCGCATGTGACGATCGAAGCGGTACATGACGACCAAGGCGTGTTCCACGGGTTTGCGAAGATCACGCGGGACATGTCCCGCATGAAAGAAGATCAGGAGTCGTTGAAGGAGGCCACCGCCAAGCTCGATGCAGCGCTCACCAACATGCACCAAGGCCTTTGCATGTTCGACGGGAACCAGCGGCTCGCGCTGGCGAACGAGCGCGCCGCCGCGCTCCTGGGACTGGAGAAGATCCCTGAGTTCGTCGGCCTGGAGTTCGAGCATTTCGTCTGGCTGGGCGTGCGGCAGCGCGATGCGCAGGAGCCTTCCGAGGCGCTTTACCAGGATGCCTTGAGCCGGCACCGCGCCTGCATCGCCGATCCCGCTGGTGGAGCCGTGGTCGTCCCGTTCGCCGACGGTCGGACGCTGTCGATTGCGCACCGGCCAATGCCGGAGGGCGGATGGGTCACGACGATCGACGATATCACCGACCGCCGCCAGGCGGAGCAACGCATTGAGCACATGGCGCTGCACGATGCGCTGACAGGCCTGCCGAACCGTTTCAGCTACTCCGACAGGCTCGATACCGAGCTCGCGCGCGCCGCGCGAAGTAACGCGCGGGTAGCTGTCATCGGCATAGACCTCGATCGGTTCAAGGAGATCAACGACGCCCACGGCCACGCAGTAGGAGACGAGGTTCTGCGCATGCTCGCGGCGCGAATGGCGGATACGCTCAGCGTCGGCGAGGTCGTGGCGCGCTTTGGCGGAGATGAGTTCGCCGCTTTCACGACCTTCAAGGACGAGCAACAGCTGACCGACTTCGTGTCCCGCCTCGAGGCTGCGCTGTCACAGCCAATGGACCTTGACGCCGTGACAATCTTCCCGGGCGCCAGTCTTGGAGTCGCCATCTTTCCGACGGACGGGACCACGCGGGAGCAGATCGTCAACAATGCCGACCTTGCCATGTACCGGGCAAAGGATACGGTTGGGCGCCAGACCTGCTACTACGAACAGGGCATGGACGATATCGCGCGGGCGCGCCGTATGATCGCCAACGACCTGCGCGAAGCGATCGGGCGCGGAGAGCTGAGCCTCGCCTACCAGGTCCAGAAGGACGTCGCGACCGAAGAGGTCAGCGGGTACGAAGCACTTCTGCGTTGGCACCATCCCCGCGACGGCTGGATCTCGCCTGCGGAATTCATCCCGATCGCCGAGAAGAGCGGCGAGATCGTTCGCATCGGCGAGTGGGTGCTGCGACACGCCTGTGCGGAAGCGGCGCGATGGCCTAAACCGTGGCGGATCGCGGTAAACCTTTCGCCGGTCCAGCTGATGCATGTCGACCTCATCCAGGTCGTAACCAGCGCACTCCTCGAATCAGGTCTGCCCGCGTCTCGGCTTGAACTCGAGATCACCGAAACCGCCTTTATCGCCGATAAGGTCCGCGCTCTCCATGTGCTGCGCCAGATCAAGGCGCTGGGAGTGTCGATCGCTATCGACGATTTTGGCACCGGCTACTCATCGCTCGACACGCTGAACTCGTTCCCCTTCGACAAGATCAAGATCGACAAATCCTTCCTTCTCGATTCCGAAACAAGCCATCAGGCGCGCGCGATCATTCGAGCGGTTCTCGCTCTCGGCCGCAGCCTTGAAGTGCCGGTTCTTGCCGAGGGGCTTGAGAGTGAGGAGCAATTGCGCCTGTTGCGATCCGAAGGTTGCGATGAAGCGCAGGGGTATCTCTGGGGCAGACCAGTTCGGCTGCCTTTGCCCGATGATAAACCGGGGCAGGAGAGCGAATCGGCGTGAAATGCCGGGAGGTCGTCAGCGCATGCTCTCCAGGACATCGGCCCAGTCATTATGCCCAGGAGGAAAGCTTCGCTCGATGACAAGGCCCGGCCGGGCATAGATGGTTTCGGCAAATTCCACCGCACGTTGCCCTTCCGCGTCATCATCTCCCGCCAGGATCAAGCGTCGCAGCGTATCGGGCAGGCGAGGATGGGCATAGCGGCGCGCTCCCATGCTGGCCCAGCACCGAATGGCGTTCAGCCGGGTGAAGGCGGCAGCCGTCTCAAAACCTTCGGCGAGGGCAAGCGTGTCACTCCCCTCCCCTTCTCCCTGCCATGCTCCCGCTCCTGGTCGGCCGAGCATCAGCTTCATGCGGTATCTTGCGGTGGTCGGGTCGAGGAATATGCGCTGCACTGCCTTCATTTGCCGGCCCTCGCGAACAGCGATGAGCAAGGCGGGGTGGTAGCTGGTCCAGGGCTTGGGCCGAAACGGACAACGCGGATGAAAGCGCAGGCCTTCACTGAGCGGCCAGAGACTGCGAAGCTCGAGGTAGCGCTGCGCCAAGGTGCCCTCGACAGGCTGCGCTTCAGCCCAAAGACGTTCGACATTGCCGGCGTGGGGTAAGGGACCGTCAGTGTAGGTGAACGGCCCGCGGCGTGGTACACGCCGGAGCTCGCGCAGGATATCTTCGCGATCACACCCGGCAAAGCAGGTGACGAGGATTCCG
Source organism: Sphingobium lactosutens DS20 (assembly GCF_000445105.1). Classification (GTDB taxonomy): domain Bacteria; phylum Pseudomonadota; class Alphaproteobacteria; order Sphingomonadales; family Sphingomonadaceae; genus Sphingobium; species Sphingobium lactosutens. The sequence goes on from NZ_ATDP01000036.1 coordinate 65,907, forward strand.
CGGTTACCTTGGCGCAAGGAAAGGCTCGGCCTGTTGTCAGCATGGGATGGGCAACGGCACATGGCGACGCGGCCATGCCAATGCCCCCCGAGGGAGCCGACGAGATCGACCAGCTCCTGGCTGGGCTTGAGAGCGACTAGGGACATGAGCTCATCCTTTCGCTGCTCGCCCTCCCCCTCCCCTCTTTCCATGCATCCACAGTGAAGCAGCCGTCGCGTCAGCGAGGTGCCGCCGTCTTTCTCTTCGCTTTGTATGAGCTTCGGGGGGCATCTCTACGCGGCCTGAACTGTTCAGATGAGGAACTGGGGGCGTGCACAGTGGCTGGCCTGGGCAGCGCTGCGCCCTGTGCCGGACCCCTACCAAAATGCTATGGAGTTCAAGGGATTAGCCTAAATTCCGGGCGAAGGACCGACAAGAGCCTGCAGATCAGCGTCATGCCGCCGGTGAAGTCAACGCTGCTGTCTATGTGAGTTTGCGGGGGTTGAGCTAGCTACAATTGGCGAGCTACATCTTCTTCTTATGAGCCTTGGGGGGCACCTTCGTAGCAGCCCTCTAGGCTTACCTTGGATGGCGACGGCAGGGTTGCCCCCTCCCCCGCTGCTGTTCTCAGGCAGCATCGGAAACGCACGGAGATCATCGGTCATTCGCTGCCGGATTGAGATCGCCGCTCGGCATAGCGGATGACGAACGCCTCCCAGACGCGTAGCCATTCGGTGTCGGTCCGTGGCTGCTTGATCCCCGGAAAGCCTGCCCGGAACGCTGTCGCCATATCATCGACCGACCAGGGTTTGCCCTTTTCGAGGCCAATCGCTCTAAAGGCTGCCTCTCGTGTTCCGTAGCTCATCGAACCTGCAGGGAAAGCCTGCTTGGGCTCGTCCTTGCCGACCTGAGCTTTCGCTTTTGGCGCGCTGACCGATGATCTCGGTGCCGTTTGATCCGGCTGAGCACCGATGAGCCGCAAGTGCGACCCCACGAGCTTGCGCTCCAGGGGCGCCGGGGACGGGTGAAGCACGACCTTGCGTCCCGACAGATCGACATTTGCATTCGGATAGACAGCTGACACGAGCTGCATTGTCTCTCGAACCGTCTGACGAAAGCGCTTGCTGTCGGCATCGTTGCCGAGGTGCTTGGCAAGCTGATCCCAGGATATGATCTGACCCTTGCCTGTGATTCGCGGCAGCCGATATGCCAGATAGGTATAGAGATCGAGCGCCGTCGGGGTGCCCTTCAACTCGCGGATGGCGACTTCGTTGAGCGGTACCGCATGATCCACCAAATGGCTGTAGAACGCTTCGGACATCCGGATCTCGCGGGCAAAAGCACCGTTCGTGCCCAAGCTTCCGGCATATTCGTTAGAGATCTTGACGTCTCGCACGGCGAAGGCGTTATCGCCGGCATCCGTGCCGTCCCACCGGATCTGCCACTCGCAGGCGAGCAGACGGTCGACCTGCTCGCGCATGAGGTTGGCCGTGCCGCGTGGTCCATAGGACACGGTCTGATAACCGAGCCGGCGCATCCACTCGGTGAAGTTGCGGCCCAGATAAACATCACGCGAGCGCTTTGTGACCGCCTGGGAGAGCAAATAAATCAGCGCGACTCGCGGATAGGCTCCGTATGGAACTCCCAGGCTGCGGAAGACGGGCTTTCCGTCTACCGTCTGAAGAATAGGCTTGGGATTGATGGCGAGAGCATACCTGCCGTCTTCGCGTAAGATCGGCTGGGTGTCGTCCTTTGGCCGCTTTGTGGGCAGGCTCATGGCGCAGAGCGCGGAATGGAGGAACGCCGGTACCGGTTCTTCGTCATGGACGCGCAGAAATGCGTCCATCGTGAGTTGCGTGCCAGCGGCCTGGGCGACCCGGCGAACCCGGTCCTCGCCGCCGTCGAGCATGGCAAGAGCGTATTGATGCCCTATCGGTTTATGGCTGTCACCGCTCATGCCTTTGCCCTTCCCCGACTCACGGGCTCTGATTGCCTCCCTTTCAACAGCTTCGGACAGCTTTGGCAAGCATGTTGGCAGTTTCAACGCCGGCAGCAGAGCGAAACCTCCAAATCTACCGATGATGTCGGTGCGGTTTGCCCCCTCCCCTTCTCGAAAAATTGAAAAACGATTCGCCCAATCGGATTTCTATAGGGATTCGAGTCTTTAGGTATGGGCTCCGAGATCATCGGTCGGGTCGGAACCGAGATCATCGCTTTCCGGCACCGAGTTCATCGGCTCGCACCGACATCATCGGCGGTTATCCACAGCCCTGATCCCCACAACGACGTGAGCGTTCGGGAACGCACTGGCCGCGGATAACCGCACCGAGATCATCGGTCGCTGCCGCAAGTCAGGAGCTGGCGAACTCTCGAAGCCCCAAAACGGCTCGGAGATCATCGGTGAAGTTGCAAGGTTGGTGGACAATTCTTGCTCCAAACTGCCAACAGCGGTAGAGATTGGCTTCAATCTCACAAAGTGGCGGCCATGGCGAGCGAACAAACCCTAGAAGCACCTCAGGACGAACTGCTGGATGACGGTCTCGGCCTATTGCACCGGCGCGCGCTCACGATCCTGAAACGGATCCGGGACAACGCAATCGATCCCGAGACTGGCGCGAAGAAGGGACCGTCCTTCCCTATCTCGAAGGCGGCGGCGCTGGTTGGCCGCACGGCTTCTGCAATCCGCGAGGCCGAACGGGACGGCCGCCTGCCGGCGCGGGGGCGGACGGCGTCGGGTCACCGGGTGCAATATTCACTCGAGGAACTCGACCATATGCGCGAGGTGTTCGGTACGCGGCCGTGGCGCTCGCCTGAGGACGTGCCGGCCATCATTTCCGTGTCGAACTTCAAGGGAGGCGTCGGCAAGTCGACGATTGCACTTCACCTAGCGCAGCATTTCGCCATTCGTGGCTATCGCGTGCTGTTCATCGACTGCGACAGCCAGGCAAGCTCGACGATGATGTTCGGGTACCGACCTGATATCGATCTGTCAGAAGAAGACACGCTTTACGGGCACTTCCACAACCCCGAGCTGCTCGGGGTTCGTAAGATCATCCGCAAGACGCATTTCTTCGGGCTAGATTTGATCCCTGCCAACCTCAAGCTCTACAATCTCGAGTACGAGATCGCAGGCTATCTGGCGCAGAACCAGAGTTTCGACATCATCGACATGATTGCGCAAGCGATCGATGACGTCGTAGACGACTATGATATCGTCGTTATGGATCCACCGCCGGCGCTCGGCATGGTCTCCATGGCTGTCCTCCAGGCGGCAAACGCGATGGTGATACCGGTTCCGCCGAGCGTGATCGACTTTGCGTCAACCGTTTCCTTTATCGACATGGCCCGCACCACCATGCGGCAGCTGGAGAAGCTCGCGGGAAGGGTGAAGCCAGCCTACAATTTTATACGCCTCGTAGGGAGCCGGGTGGACGAGAGCAAATCGATGCAAAGCGAAATCCTGACCATGATGCGTCAGGTTTTTGGGGGCTCGATGATCGGTTCGGTGCTGCGCACCAGCGCCGAAATCGACAACGCAAGCTCACGGATGAAGACCGTTTTCGAACTGGATCGACCAGTCACCTCCCACGAGGTCCACAACCGCTGCGTGAAGTACCTGAACGAGGTTTGCCTCGACATCGAAAAGGATGTCCTGCGCACATGGCAGAGCCGGGCAGGGGAGGTGGCGTGACATGAATTGCCACGTGGCAACAACTCGAAACACATCGGTATATCAATATTTTACGTCTGGCGCGGCGAGGCGCACGCAGTGGATTACCCGCGGCAACGAACGCCGGTTGCCACGTGGCAACGCAACCCTCGCAAAGCGGCTTTTTGGGCCTAGTTGCCACGTGGCAATCGCGGCAGGGTGGAACAATTCGAGTGGGATAAAGCGATGATGTCCAAGGGTAACAGAGGCTTCGGCAGCAGTCTTACTGAGGGTCTCGACGAGGCGGCCGAACCCGACACCGCTGCGCCGGCAGAAGGCATAATGGCGAGCCGCAGTCAGGCCCTGGCCCGCATCGCATCCGGCAAGGTGGTGACCGATCGAACCGAGTGGGTCGATCCTGCGAGATGCCGGCCTTGGCGGCTTCATAATCGCGATCTCGACCACCTCAATGAAGAGACCTGTCGCGATCTCATCGACGCCTTCCTGTCGGCGAAGAAGCAGCGCATTCCAGCAATCGTCAGGAGACTGCAAGGCGATCCTGACTTCGATTTCGAAATCATCGCCGGGGTACGGCGCTGGTGGACGGTCAAGTGGCTGCGCGAACATCACCATCCTGAATATGACTACCTCGTCACGATCCAGTCCGTTTCCGACGAGGAAGCATTCCGAGTCTCGGACATCGAGAATCGTTCACGCAAAGACATTTCCGATTGGGAGAGGGCGAAGGAATATTCGCGGGCTTTGGCGGAGTTCTACAATGGCTCGCAGGCCGAGATGGCAGAGCACCTCAAGATATCTCGCTCGTGGCTCAGCCGGCTCCTCGACGTGGCGCGCCTGCCTCAATCCATCGTAGCAGCCTTCAGCGATCCTCACGACATCACCGTGCGGATTGCCCGCGACGTAAAGCCGCTATCGGTTGACGCGAAGATGTTGCCGTTGATGGAGGCAGAGGCCCGGCTGATCGAGAGCGAGCGAGCTGATCTCGGAGCCAAGTTGCCGGGCGCCGAGGTCGCCAAGCGGCTCGTGCGGGCGACCGTCGCCCCGAAGCAAAAGGGTGGCGCGGAAGTGGAGCTTAAGGCGAAGAACGGGAGGGCGATGTTGCGCTATACGCGGGGCAGCCGCGGCGGCCTGTCCTTGAAGGTGCTGCCACGCTCGGGTGCTTCGACCGACGAGGTTCTGGAATCGATCCGCAGCCTGCTTGAGCCTTGAGCAAAACCGGCGGACCGCGGCTCCGGAAGCGCTAGCCAATGTGACAGGAGTGGAGGTCAGCGGCTCGCGAGAAGCGCGTCTATGCGCTCCATCTCCTGGTCGAAGGCGGCAAACGCCTCGGCCAGGTCCCGACTTGGGGGCAGGGGAGGGGGCTCCTTAGGAGGTCGGCCGCGTTTGGGCGCCACTAAGCCAAAGTCGACAGCTAGATCTGCGGCAACGAAGATGCGCCAGGATCGCCGCCGCGTAATCTCGACGAGAAGCTTGGCTGAGGTGGCTCGTGCTAGGAGCTTGCTTGCGCCAGCAAGAGTCAATCCGAGCGCGCCAGCCACCGATTGCGGCGAAAGCACCGGATGATGGCAGCTTAGCGCAGCAAGGGCGGGAAGCATGCCTGGCCGATACTCGGCCATAATCTTGCGCTGTGCATCCCGATAAAGCCTTTCGAGTCGATCGAGGCGATCAAGCCCGGCAACGGCGGCCGCTTCAACCGAGCGAACGGCCGCTTGCCAGTCCTCGTCCGAAGGCATCCGTTTGAGGCGCAGCGCCTTGGTCCCTCCCGCGAGGCAAGGCAGAGGCGTCGTCGTCAGATCGTAATCACGCAGCGCGAAGGCCAGGCCTAGCCATGGCTCGATGGTCGCGTCGATGCGGGCATGCTGGCGAACACGCTCGAGCGCCCGGACGAGGGCAGGGTGCTCCGTGGCATAAAGCGGTTCCGTTACAGCTACTGTCGGCTGCCAAAGTTTATGGAAACCGCATTTATGCACTGAATATCAATGTATTATCCTGATTTCCATGCCAACAATTCTGGCAGGTTAGGATTCCGTGTCGATGCCTCTGCCAGAATTGATGTCATTGAATCGGTCGATATCCGGCCACGGGAGGTCGGGTGATCGAACGCAAACCGAGCCGCACGAAAGTCGCGTCCACGGAAGCTCTGGCGACAGGTGCGGAACTCTACCCCATCTTCAGACGCCTCGTCCCACTCGACGGGCCACTGACAGCACAAGTCATTGACGCTGTCGCTGCCCAGTCAGGGCTGAGCGACCGTCAGATACGACGACTAGTAGGCAGATTTCGCGCAAATCCTGTGGCGTCGAGCTTGGCTCCAACCCCTCGCGGTCCCCGGATTGGCAGTCATCGCATCGCCGAGCCGGTGAGGGAGGCGATCGACCGGCTTACCCAGGAAGTATTCCTGACAAAGCCACCGCCCACTGCGGCCCTGGCAGCCCGGGAAATTCATGGTCTTTTGATCGCGCAGGATGGGGAGTTCTGCTTCGCGCCGGGCGAGGTACCGAGCGAGCGCACTCTGATCAGGTTGATCGGCGAGATATCCGAGCCTCAGCGGGCTCGCTCGAGCATGGGCTCGAAGCAGCGCAGCGCCCATGAGCCTCATCCGGGCGCCTATCACAGCGAGGGCCTGCTCGATCTCGTGCAGATGGATCATACGCGGGCAGATGTGATTCTCGTCGACAGCGTACATCGCGAGGAGCTCGCCCGCCCCTGGATAACGTTGCTGGTTGAGGTCTGGACCCGCAGTATTCTGGGCTTTTATGTCAGTTTCGGCGATCCTTCGATTTTCCGCTGTGGCCGGGCGGTGGCCAACGCCTTGCTGCCCAAGGAACCGCTGCTTGAGCAATTGGGCGTCGATGTCTCCTACCCGATGTATGGGCAATTCCGGCGGCTCCATGCCGATCACGCAGCACCGCACCGGGCGGAGAGCTTCAGGCGAGCTTGCCTGGCCAACGGCATCGATCCCGACATCCGTCCACGCGGACCGGCCCACTTCGGAGGCCACATCGAGCGCCTGATCGGCACAATGGTTGGGAAGATGCGGCTGCTACCTGGTGCGACGGGCGGCAATGTCACCCAGCGCGATGGTTATGACGCCGGACAGGCGGCAGCGATGACCTTGCCCGAATTCGAGCGCTGGCTGCTGTTCCAGATCGCCATCTATCACAACGGTCCGCACAAGGGGCTGGGCGGACAATGTCCTGCACAGGCGTGGAAAACGGCGGTTTCCGGCCATTCTCCGCTGCTACCGGCTTGCCTTGATGTTGAGCATCTCACCCGCCAGTTCCTGCCGGCGCGGCAGCGAACCGTTCAGGCTTACGGCGTTCAAATCCTGCACCGCCGCTACTGGAATCCGGTTCTGGCGGCCCGAATTGGCCAACAAATCACCGTGCATCATGATGAGCGCACGCTGCAGCGGATCTATGCGGAGATCGATGGCCAGTTCGTAGTCTTGCCCGTGGTCGGCGACTACCCAGATATCAGCGAGCCCGAATGGGAAGCCGAACGGCAACGCCAGCGGCGGGCAGGGGCGGCGTTTCAGGCGGATGGCGCAAAGGCAGCGACCGCCCGGTACATTCAGGCCGCGCGGCGCGAAGTCGCCATGGCACGGCAGCGCACAGCGAGTAGCCGACAAGAGCGCAAGCGGCAGGAGCGCGAAGGCGTGGCACACTCACCCCAGGCCAAGGGGCGGATCGAACGGGCCGAAGTTCATTGGATCCCGGCTGCGGATCTGCCGGACAATGATTGGCTGAAATGGCGCAAATGAGCGGAAATTCAGCCTTCTGGATCGATTTCGACGAAGCGCGCACGGCGGTTACGACACTGGTCGAACTGGCGCACGACGAGCCCGACGAGCGACCGCCCTGCGTCTTGCTTGTCGGCCAGTCGGGGATGGGCAAGACCTCGATCCTGCGCGAGACCCAGCGCCGGATTGCGCTCGATTTTCCCGAACCTGCCGATTGGGGTGAGGCCCGTTACGAGCCGATGTTGCGCACGGTCATTCCGTCGGGTTCAACCGCGCTCAAGATCAACCTGACGCTGCTGTGGAAGCAGGGCTGGCCGATCACCGGGAAAACCCACCGTATTGCCGATCTCAAGGTGGTTGAACTCCTGCGTCGGCAGCGCACAAGGCTCGTGGGGATCGATAATGTCCATGCCATCCTCACCGCTGGCGGCAGGGCGCGGCGCGACACGCTCGATGCATTCCGCTTCCTGATGAGCGAGGGCAATGTCCCGATGGTGGTCGCCGGGCTCGACGTCGCGGCGGACATCTTTGCCGAAGATGTCGAGCTGGCCTATCGCTCGATCATCGTGCGGCTCAATCCCTGGGCGCCTGGCGAGGCATCGCAGCGGCTGATCCGCGTTCTGGCGCACGGGATGCAGCTGATTGAGCCTGACCGGCTTGCTGAGCCGGAAATCGCCGAATTCCTGTGGCGCCACAGTCTCGGGGTTACCGGCAACTTCAAACGGCTGCTGCACTGGGGACAGAAGGTTGCGCGTCGTCACGGCCGCGAATGCGTCGAATTCGCCGATATCCGTGAGGCTGCGGGTTTGCTCCCCGGTCACCCGGCGCGGTGATCGCGCTCGGGCTCGAGCCGGAGCCGCTGGCGTTCCGGGTGCGACCGCTTGCCGATGAATGTTTCGACTCCTGGATCGACCGGGTGACCCGGGCCCACGAGACGACCCGTGCGGCGCTTTTCCGCCATGTCGGGATCGAACCGGCTCTTGCTGGATACGACCTGGCGCGCGGCGCGCGGGGGCTGGACGTGGCTTGGCACAGTGCCTTTGCCAATCTGGTCGAGCGCCTCGCCTGGGCCGTGCAATGCCAAAACGACAGGATTTCCGCCACTTTTCTCGCCTGCCAGGCGCACGACGTGCTGCCGCGGCGCATAAGGCGATACGCCTGTGCGCGCTGCTGGTACGAAGCGGGACGGGCGGGCAAGCCGATGATCGTCCGCCGGGAATGGATCTTGCGGGCAAGCTGGCGTTGCCACGACCACGAGTTGCCGTTGACCGACATGGCCAGCCTGTTGCGGGACGTTGCGAGCCCGATTTCGCAAGCGGATCTGGGATTGGCTACCATTGTGGCGGAGCGGCGACGCTGGGCATACCGGGTTCGACCAGGCGCGCTGCGGCGTAATGCGGCGGAATTGGCCTATCTGGCCGGCTCCCGCGATGGGCATGGCATGGCGCCGCCCAACAAACGCTACCATGCCCGTTTCGCCGCAAACCTGTTCCACTTTTCGGCCGATCGCATCGGCATGCTGGCCCTCGCGCATGGCAACCGGCATGCGCTTGCGCGCCGCTTCGAGCGTCTGGTTGCGGCACGATTGCCCGAATGTCCGACAGTCGGCGGCGGCGTTCAAGCGCCTGTGAAAATGCCTTACCGCCTGCGGGCCTGTGCTCCGCCCAAGTCAGCCTCGGCGTGGATGGCGCCGGAGTTCCTCGACTTGCTGCGCGCCTATGCCTGGGTGCGGGAGCGCAGGGATATCGATGAGGCCAGGGCGGCGGTGTTCGAGCGCCACTTCGGCGGCCTGCTGGGGCTGCCCGCGGCAGCTATTTTGAGCTCAGGTAACGCCAGTCGGGCATGGCCACCGGGATATTGAGGGTGCACAGGAAGGGCGCGAATGGCCCCTGACTGCGCGCCAAATGGCCTGCCTCCAACTGGCGCAGGAGCTTGCCTGCCCCGGCCTTGGTCGCTGGCAGCGCGCGGGCGAGCTGGGCCGGCGTCAACCCGCCGAGGCCGAATAGCAGCATCCAGGCGAGGTACAGCCGCGAGTTGGTCCGTTGGCTCGGAAATTCACGCGTGAAGACCTCCGCCGCGCGCGGAAGCCGGGCGATGTCGCAGGCGGTGGCGTGCAGCGCCTCGAGCAGATGTTCGCGCGCGTCGGCGCGCCTTTCTTGCGCGCCGCGATCAGCGCGGAACAGCCGGCGCTGGGCCAGGCCCGGGAAGGGCAGGGCGGTCTCGCTCAGGCGAAACGCGTCGCCGCGCGCTGTGGCGGCCAGGTTGATCGCCCAGCACGGGGTTCGCGCGGTCGCGGACAGGGGATCGGGTTCATCGCCGGTTGAATAGCGAAACCCGTCGACCAGCTCGAGCAGGCGCTCCAGCGGCGCAGTGGGCCGCTTGGGCTGGGCGAGTACGGTGAGCACCCGCTCGAGCTCATCGGTGCTTGCTGCGACGATCGTTTCGGCCTCGGTGACCTCGCTCGCCATCGGCCGGATGGCGATCTTGCGCACGGTCCGGACCGCCTGGGAAAGCAGCTTCTCGCGGCGCGGCAGGGCCTGTTCGAACAGGGTCAGAAAGGCATTGCGCTCGGTCGCGCATTCGGCCCCGATCAGCGCGGGACCGAGTGTGATTGCCCGGTCCTGGCGGTATTGCTGCCACGCCCGGCTGAGCCAGCGCAGCGCCAGCGACGCGCGCATTTCCGGGGAATAGAGGGCAGGGGAGGCGAGCAGGGTCTTGGCCAGCGCGTCGATCTGGCCGATCCGGAAAGCGATAGGACTGGCGTCGGTTGACTGTTTCACTGGAAATGTCTCGGCGCGATGTACATCGGAAGGTGGGATAATTGCGCCGGAAAATGCGGTCAATGCAAAGTTCACCTAAACGCCAGTTTGGTATCCTATCATTCGACCCCCTGAAAACACGGATTTTCCATAATCGGATGTTATGGTAAAATCGAGCTTGCCGGAAATGCCCATTTTGGCCAGAAATTGCCCCATGCACGCCGCTCGAAGTACCCTTCGCGTATGACCGCTGATCGACCTTTCCGGTCCTCGGTCGAGCTGGTGCTGGGCGCGCATGCCCCGCTGGTCGACGCGCGCGCCGCGCGCCCGCTGGCGCTCGAGGCGGCGGTTGCGGCGATGGCGCCGGCGACAAAGGCGGCCATCACCGCCGACCTCCGGTGCTTCCTTGCCTGGTGCAAGTCGCGGCGGCCCGTCGTCACCGCGGTTCCTGCCGATCCGGAAAGCCTCGTCCACTATCTTCACTGGCTGGCCAAGGGATCGGAAATCCGGGCCCCGGCCAAACCCGCGACGCTGGCGCGGCGGATCGCCTCGATCGCCCGGATCCACCGCATCCTCGGGTTCGGCGAGAAGGAGCCGCTGCCAACGCAGGCGGGGATGGTTCGCGACACGCTGAAAGCGATCCGGCGTAAGAGGCGCGAACGGCAGCGTCAGGCCGCGCCGCTGCGGTTTGGCGAGGCGATGGCGGAGGGGCAGGCGCCGCCCGAAGGGGTGACGATCAAGGGGCTGCTCGCCTCGTGCGGTACCGACATCACGGGCAAGCGCGATGCGGCGCTCATCAGCCTTGCCTATGACGCAGGCCTGCGAGTTTCCGAGCTGGTCGGGGCAACGGTAGCCGATCTCAGTCAGGCTGTGGATGGGAGCGGGCGGCTTGAGATCGCGCATTCGAAGACCGACCAGCTGGGGGAGGGGGCTCTGGCTTGGCTCTCGCCCGACACCATGGCGCGCCTCTCGGCCTGGCTGCTGGCGAGCGGGATCACGCAAGGGGCGGTGTTCCGGCGGATCAACGTGCTGACCAGTCCGCCAGACGATGCGGGGGAGCAGACTCAGCGGCACTATATCGGCCAGAAGCCGCTCACCCGGCAAGGCGTGGTGGCGATCCTGCGCCGCCGGGTGTTCGAGGCTATCGACCTTGGCCATGTTGAGCTGGAAGCCGGGATGGAAGGAGACACGGTCCGCTCGCTTAGCGCCCATTCGTTCCGGGTGGGGCTGACCCAGGACTTGTTCGCGGCGGGCGAAGACGGCGCCGGGATCGCGCTGGCCCTACGCTGGTCGTCGCCGACCACCGCGCTGCGCTATGCCCGCGAGCTGGCCGTAGGGAACAATGCCGCGGCGCGGGTGCTGGGACGCTTGCGCGATGGTGGCGGGCAGCCGGGTTCCTAAGGCCTGTGGACATTCACTTCGCGGCGAGGATTGTCGCGACGAGGTGCCAGTTGGCGGTGTAACTGCAGGCAGTTTTCTCGTAGCGCGTAGCGATGGCTCGGAACTCCTTGATCTTCGCGAAGAAGTTCTCGACCAGGTGTCGCCACTTATAGGCATGCCGGTCGTAATTGCGCTTGATCTTGCGGTTCGCTTTGGGCGGAATGACTGCGCTCGCGCCGCGCACATCCAACTCGGCAAGCAGCCAGTCAGCATCGAAGGCCTTGTCGGCCAGAAGCGCATCGAATGCTACGTCCTCGATCAGCGGTGCGACGCCTTTCAGGTCATGAGCCTGACCCGGCAGGAGAACAAGGTTGAACAGGTTTCCAAGCGCATCGACCAGCGCCACGATCTTGGTGGTCAGTCCGCCGCGCGAGCGCCCGATGGCCTGAGCGTGAGTCCCCCCCTTGCGCCGCTCGCCTTCTGGTGAGCCTGAACGATAGTACCGTCGATCAGCGCGTATTCAAAATCCGGCTCGCCGCGGATCTCTCTGAAAAGACGTTCGAAAACACCACCCTTCGCCCATCGCCGGAAGCGCCGGAACACGCTGTTCCAATTGCCGAATTCCGGCGGCAGATCCCGCCATGGAAGACCGGTGCGCACACGCCAGAGAACCGCCTCTAAAAACATGCGATTGTCCTTACCCGTCACACCGCTATCGCTCTTCTTGCCGGGAAGGTGGGGTTCAACGCGCGCCCATATCCCATCCGTCACCACAAATCGCTGCTCGTCCATTCAGAACTCCCCTTGGGAATCCTGAATCAGAAATCAGGCAGCGTGGGAATCCTGAATGTCCACAGGCCTTA
>NZ_ATDP01000037.1 GCF_000445105.1 Sphingobium lactosutens DS20
TGATAACGATCCATTATCAACACTAGGCATCCGGGCATACTTTACTGAACTTTGCTTTCAGTTCACTATTGGGCATGGCTGACATGCCCTCGCCCGCCTCTTATGGCCCCGATTATACCCCACAAATGGCGGCAGCCATAGCGTCTTGCACCGCGTCCATTTCTCGCCTGGATGCCCGAATTTCCGTCAGTTCCGCCGCCTCGGCATGGAACCGGCGGGCTACCTGGTCAGGCTATGCGCGGGCGCTGCAACTGCAATCGGCCGAGGTCGACGAAATCGACGTATTTTCCTGGGGTTGCGGGCTCCAGATCCCCGGCCGGCCGCTGCGCTCGACCACCCTCGACCTGTTCGACCGCTTCGATGCGTGGGCCGCGGCGCTCGCCGATCCCGACCCGCTCGCCTGGCGCGATACGCTGCCCACCGCCATCAGCGCGCCGGCGGTTGCCACGCAGCACCCTGCTGTCGGCTGCCAAAGTTGATGTCATCGCAGCGTCCGGTGGAAGGGCTTCTGTGCCATAATTAATGGCAACTCCGCTCGTGCGTTTACACGCCCGGCAATTGATTTACCTTCCCGACCATGTCCGAAACCCCTTCCTGGCGTGCCGGCTTCGAGCTGGAAGTCATTCTTGGCGACCTCGGCGAGCCTCGTTTTGAGAGAGAGCTGCGCGAAGGAGAGGCCATGGACGAGGCCTCGCCCGCCTTCTGCCGAGCATTCGCGGCCAAATTGCGGGACCGGACAGGCCGCGCCTGGTCCGCCCCATCCGGAACCCCGAAGCAGCCCGGCTTTTATGTCGTCCCTGAATATGGGCTCGATCCACTGAACTGGCCTGAAGATCGCCTGGCAGGCGTAGAATTGCTGACCCCTCCCCTGCCCCTGGACGATGCCGAGATGGTCAGATCTGAGTTATGCGACGCGATCTACGAGATCGACGGCGATTTCAACTTCTTCGAAAGTGAGCATACCGCCAACTGCGGTTGGCACATCAACATCGATGCCGGGAATGGCCATCGGCTCGATCCCGACCGGTTCATCGTCGGCGTCGATGAATTGCTGCTGCTCGCGAACAACGACCGGCTGTTCAGCCGCTACACGGCCTTGCAGCGCCATGCCGTCGGCGTGCCGCTATTGCGGCATCTGGCGCATGATCCGACCGGCAAATTCCTGCTTGGCTCGGCGCTTGGTAACTTGCTCGAGGCCCGCGCCGGGCGCGACAAAGGCTATGCCGCCAATTTCGCCAAGCTGGACAAGGGCTACTTGGAGTTGCGCCATTTCAGCGCGGAAGCGTTCTTCAACGGCCCTCGCCTCACCGAACAACTCGAGCGCATTCCCGCCGCCTTCGACGTCTGGCCCACCTACAGCAAACCCTTCGAGCAAGCCTTTCGCCAGAAGTTTCTGCTGCTCTCGCGCTGGCTTGCCCGAAATCGCGACAAACTGGCGTGGAACCTGGCTCACGGCCTGGTCGCCGCCTCGGGCCAGGTTCATTTCGTCGACGAACCGCTCGGCCACGTGATGGCCGACGGCCTGGTCGAACTCAATCTGTTCGGGCGCGGCGCGTACGAGTATGTCGCCACCATCCGCGACATTGTCCTCTCGGATATCCCCGAAGCGGTCGCCCTGCTCGCGCTGGATCTTGCCGAGCTTTACAACCTTGGCGTCCGGCAACGGGTCAGCGGCAACAAAGCCTTCCAGCGCGCCGTGCTCCAGCTCGCGGCCTCGTTGCGGAAGGATGCAAGTCTTTCAAGCGCGGCCCAACTTGAGGCGCTGGCCCATGCGGAGGCACAGCGCCGAAAGATGCACCCGTACTCTGATGGGATCGCCGCGTCATAGCGTCATGGCAGACTAAGGCCTGTGGACATTCAGGATTCCCACGCTGCCTGATTTCTGATTCAGGATTCCCAAGGGGAGTTCTGAATGGACGAGCAGCGATTTGTGGTGACGGATGGGATATGGGCGCGCGTTGAACCCCACCTTCCCGGCAAGAAGAGCGATAGCGGTGTGACGGGTAAGGACAATCGCATGTTTTTAGAGGCGGTTCTCTGGCGTGTGCGCACCGGTCTTCCATGGCGGGATCTGCCGCCGGAATTCGGCAATTGGAACAGCGTGTTCCGGCGCTTCCGGCGATGGGCGAAGGGTGGTGTTTTCGAACGTCTTTTCAGAGAGATCCGCGGCGAGCCGGATTTTGAATACGCGCTGATCGACGGTACTATCGTTCAGGCTCACCAGAAGGCGAGCGGCGCAAGGGGGGGACTCACGCTCAGGCCATCGGGCGCTCGCGCGGCGGACTGACCACCAAGATCGTGGCGCTGGTCGATGCGCTTGGAAACCTGTTCAACCTTGTTCTCCTGCCGGGTCAGGCTCATGACCTGAAAGGCGTCGCACCGCTGATCGAGGACGTAGCATTCGATGCGCTTCTGGCCGACAAGGCCTTCGATGCTGACTGGCTGCTTGCCGAGTTGGATGTGCGCGGCGCGAGCGCAGTCATTCCGCCCAAAGCGAACCGCAAGATCAAGCGCAATTACGACCGGCATGCCTATAAGTGGCGACACCTGGTCGAGAACTTCTTCGCGAAGATCAAGGAGTTCCGAGCCATCGCTACGCGCTACGAGAAAACTGCCTGCAGTTACACCGCCAACTGGCACCTCGTCGCGACAATCCTCGCCGCGAAGTGAATGTCCACAGGCCTTAGGAACCCGGCTGCCCGCCACCATCGCGCAAGCGTCCCAGCACCCGCGCCGCGGCATTGTTCCCTACGGCCAGCTCGCGGGCATAGCGCAGCGCGGTGGTCGGCGACGACCAGCGTAGGGCCAGCGCGATCCCGGCGCCGTCTTCGCCCGCCGCGAACAAGTCCTGGGTCAGCCCCACCCGGAACGAATGGGCGCTAAGCGAGCGGACCGTGTCTCCTTCCATCCCGGCTTCCAGCTCAACATGGCCAAGGTCGATAGCCTCGAACACCCGGCGGCGCAGGATCGCCACCACGCCTTGCCGGGTGAGCGGCTTCTGGCCGATATAGTGCCGCTGAGTCTGCTCCCCCGCATCGTCTGGCGGACTGGTCAGCACGTTGATCCGCCGGAACACCGCCCCTTGCGTGATCCCGCTCGCCAGCAGCCAGGCCGAGAGGCGCGCCATGGTGTCGGGCGAGAGCCAAGCCAGAGCCCCCTCCCCCAGCTGGTCGGTCTTCGAATGCGCGATCTCAAGCCGCCCGCTCCCATCCACAGCCTGACTGAGATCGGCTACCGTTGCCCCGACCAGCTCGGAAACTCGCAGGCCTGCGTCATAGGCAAGGCTGATGAGCGCCGCATCGCGCTTGCCCGTGATGTCGGTACCGCACGAGGCGAGCAGCCCCTTGATCGTCACCCCTTCGGGCGGCGCCTGCCCCTCCGCCATCGCCTCGCCAAACCGCAGCGGCGCGGCCTGACGCTGCCGTTCGCGCCTCTTACGCCGGATCGCTTTCAGCGTGTCGCGAACCATCCCCGCCTGCGTTGGCAGCGGCTCCTTCTCGCCGAACCCGAGGATGCGGTGGATCCGGGCGATCGAGGCGATCCGCCGCGCCAGCGTCGCGGGTTTGGCCGGGGCCCGGATTTCCGATCCCTTGGCCAGCCAGTGAAGATAGTGGACGAGGCTTTCCGGATCGGCAGGAACCGCGGTGACGACGGGCCGCCGCGACTTGCACCAGGCAAGGAAGCACCGGAGGTCGGCGGTGATGGCCGCCTTTGTCGCCGGCGCCATCGCCGCAACCGCCGCCTCGAGCGCCAGCGGGCGCGCGGCGCGCGCGTCGACCAGCGGGGCATGCGCGCCCAGCACCAGCTCGACCGAGGACCGGAAAGGTCGATCAGCGGTCATACGCGAAGGGTACTTCGAGCGGCGTGCATGGGGCAATTTCTGGCCAAAATGGGCATTTCCGGCAAGCTCGATTTTACCATAACATCCGATTATGGAAAATCCGTGTTTTCAGGGGGTCGAATGATAGGATACCAAACTGGCGTTTAGGTGAACTTTGCATTGACCGCATTTTCCGGCGCAATTATCCCACCTTCCGATGTACATCGCGCCGAGACATTTCCAGTGAAACAGTCAACCGACGCCAGTCCTATCGCTTTCCGGATCGGCCAGATCGACGCGCTGGCCAAGACCCTGCTCGCCTCCCCTGCCCTCTATTCCCCGGAAATGCGCGCGTCGCTGGCGCTGCGCTGGCTCAGCCGGGCGTGGCAGCAATACCGCCAGGACCGGGCAATCACACTCGGTCCCGCGCTGATCGGGGCCGAATGCGCGACCGAGCGCAATGCCTTTCTGACCCTGTTCGAACAGGCCCTGCCGCGCCGCGAGAAGCTGCTTTCCCAGGCGGTCCGGACCGTGCGCAAGATCGCCATCCGGCCGATGGCGAGCGAGGTCACCGAGGCCGAAACGATCGTCGCAGCAAGCACCGATGAGCTCGAGCGGGTGCTCACCGTACTCGCCCAGCCCAAGCGGCCCACTGCGCCGCTGGAGCGCCTGCTCGAGCTGGTCGACGGGTTTCGCTATTCAACCGGCGATGAACCCGATCCCCTGTCCGCGACCGCGCGAACCCCGTGCTGGGCGATCAACCTGGCCGCCACAGCGCGCGGCGACGCGTTTCGCCTGAGCGAGACCGCCCTGCCCTTCCCGGGCCTGGCCCAGCGCCGGCTGTTCCGCGCTGATCGCGGCGCGCAAGAAAGGCGCGCCGACGCGCGCGAACATCTGCTCGAGGCGCTGCACGCCACCGCCTGCGACATCGCCCGGCTTCCGCGCGCGGCGGAGGTCTTCACGCGTGAATTTCCGAGCCAACGGACCAACTCGCGGCTGTACCTCGCCTGGATGCTGCTATTCGGCCTCGGCGGGTTGACGCCGGCCCAGCTCGCCCGCGCGCTGCCAGCGACCAAGGCCGGGGCAGGCAAGCTCCTGCGCCAGTTGGAGGCAGGCCATTTGGCGCGCAGTCAGGGGCCATTCGCGCCCTTCCTGTGCACCCTCAATATCCCGGTGGCCATGCCCGACTGGCGTTACCTGAGCTCAAAATAGCTGCCGCGGGCAGCCCCAGCAGGCCGCCGAAGTGGCGCTCGAACACCGCCGCCCTGGCCTCATCGATATCCCTGCGCTCCCGCACCCAGGCATAGGCGCGCAGCAAGTCGAGGAACTCCGGCGCCATCCACGCCGAGGCTGACTTGGGCGGAGCACAGGCCCGCAGGCGGTAAGGCATTTTCACAGGCGCTTGAACGCCGCCGCCGACTGTCGGACATTCGGGCAATCGTGCCGCAACCAGACGCTCGAAGCGGCGCGCAAGCGCATGCCGGTTGCCATGCGCGAGGGCCAGCATGCCGATGCGATCGGCCGAAAAGTGGAACAGGTTTGCGGCGAAACGGGCATGGTAGCGTTTGTTGGGCGGCGCCATGCCATGCCCATCGCGGGAGCCGGCCAGATAGGCCAATTCCGCCGCATTACGCCGCAGCGCGCCTGGTCGAACCCGGTATGCCCAGCGTCGCCGCTCCGCCACAATGGTAGCCAATCCCAGATCCGCTTGCGAAATCGGGCTCGCAACGTCCCGCAACAGGCTGGCCATGTCGGTCAACGGCAACTCGTGGTCGTGGCAACGCCAGCTTGCCCGCAAGATCCATTCCCGGCGGACGATCATCGGCTTGCCCGCCCGTCCCGCTTCGTACCAGCAGCGCGCACAGGCGTATCGCCTTATGCGCCGCGGCAGCACGTCGTGCGCCTGGCAGGCGAGAAAAGTGGCGGAAATCCTGTCGTTTTGGCATTGCACGGCCCAGGCGAGGCGCTCGACCAGATTGGCAAAGGCACTGTGCCAAGCCACGTCCAGCCCCCGCGCGCCGCGCGCCAGGTCGTATCCAGCAAGAGCCGGTTCGATCCCGACATGGCGGAAAAGCGCCGCACGGGTCGTCTCGTGGGCCCGGGTCACCCGGTCGATCCAGGAGTCGAAACATTCATCGGCAAGCGGTCGCACCCGGAACGCCAGCGGCTCCGGCTCGAGCCCGAGCGCGATCACCGCGCCGGGTGACCGGGGAGCAAACCCGCAGCCTCACGGATATCGGCGAATTCGACGCATTCGCGGCCGTGACGACGCGCAACCTTCTGTCCCCAGTGCAGCAGCCGTTTGAAGTTGCCGGTAACCCCGAGACTGTGGCGCCACAGGAATTCGGCGATTTCCGGCTCAGCAAGCCGGTCAGGCTCAATCAGCTGCATCCCGTGCGCCAGAACGCGGATCAGCCGCTGCGATGCCTCGCCAGGCGCCCAGGGATTGAGCCGCACGATGATCGAGCGATAGGCCAGCTCGACATCTTCGGCAAAGATGTCCGCCGCGACGTCGAGCCCGGCGACCACCATCGGGACATTGCCCTCGCTCATCAGGAAGCGGAATGCATCGAGCGTGTCGCGCCGCGCCCTGCCGCCAGCGGTGAGGATGGCATGGACATTATCGATCCCCACGAGCCTTGTGCGCTGCCGACGCAGGAGTTCAACCACCTTGAGATCGGCAATACGGTGGGTTTTCCCGGTGATCGGCCAGCCCTGCTTCCACAGCAGCGTCAGGTTGATCTTGAGCGCGGTTGAACCCGACGGAATGACCGTGCGCAACATCGGCTCGTAACGGGCCTCACCCCAATCGGCAGGTTCGGGAAAATCGAGCGCAATCCGGCGCTGGGTCTCGCGCAGGATCGAGGTCTTGCCCATCCCCGACTGGCCGACAAGCAAGACGCAGGGCGGTCGCTCGTCGGGCTCGTCGTGCGCCAGTTCGACCAGTGTCGTAACCGCCGTGCGCGCTTCGTCGAAATCGATCCAGAAGGCTGAATTTCCGCTCATTTGCGCCATTTCAGCCAATCATTGTCCGGCAGATCCGCAGCCGGGATCCAATGAACTTCGGCCCGTTCGATCCGCCCCTTGGCCTGGGGTGAGTGTGCCACGCCTTCGCGCTCCTGCCGCTTGCGCTCTTGTCGGCTACTCGCTGTGCGCTGCCGTGCCATGGCGACTTCGCGCCGCGCGGCCTGAATGTACCGGGCGGTCGCTGCCTTTGCGCCATCCGCCTGAAACGCCGCCCCTGCCCGCCGCTGGCGTTGCCGTTCGGCTTCCCATTCGGGCTCGCTGATATCTGGGTAGTCGCCGACCACGGGCAAGACTACGAACTGGCCATCGATCTCCGCATAGATCCGCTGCAGCGTGCGCTCATCATGATGCACGGTGATTTGTTGGCCAATTCGGGCCGCCAGAACCGGATTCCAGTAGCGGCGGTGCAGGATTTGAACGCCGTAAGCCTGAACGGTTCGCTGCCGCGCCGGCAGGAACTGGCGGGTGAGATGCTCAACATCAAGGCAAGCCGGTAGCAGCGGAGAATGGCCGGAAACCGCCGTTTTCCACGCCTGTGCAGGACATTGTCCGCCCAGCCCCTTGTGCGGACCGTTGTGATAGATGGCGATCTGGAACAGCAGCCAGCGCTCGAATTCGGGCAAGGTCATCGCTGCCGCCTGTCCGGCGTCATAACCATCGCGCTGGGTGACATTGCCGCCCGTCGCACCAGGTAGCAGCCGCATCTTCCCAACCATTGTGCCGATCAGGCGCTCGATGTGGCCTCCGAAGTGGGCCGGTCCGCGTGGACGGATGTCGGGATCGATGCCGTTGGCCAGGCAAGCTCGCCTGAAGCTCTCCGCCCGGTGCGGTGCTGCGTGATCGGCATGGAGCCGCCGGAATTGCCCATACATCGGGTAGGAGACATCGACGCCCAATTGCTCAAGCAGCGGTTCCTTGGGCAGCAAGGCGTTGGCCACCGCCCGGCCACAGCGGAAAATCGAAGGATCGCCGAAACTGACATAAAAGCCCAGAATACTGCGGGTCCAGACCTCAACCAGCAACGTTATCCAGGGGCGGGCGAGCTCCTCGCGATGTACGCTGTCGACGAGAATCACATCTGCCCGCGTATGATCCATCTGCACGAGATCGAGCAGGCCCTCGCTGTGATAGGCGCCCGGATGAGGCTCATGGGCGCTGCGCTGCTTCGAGCCCATGCTCGAGCGAGCCCGCTGAGGCTCGGATATCTCGCCGATCAACCTGATCAGAGTGCGCTCGCTCGGTACCTCGCCCGGCGCGAAGCAGAACTCCCCATCCTGCGCGATCAAAAGACCATGAATTTCCCGGGCTGCCAGGGCCGCAGTGGGCGGTGGCTTTGTCAGGAATACTTCCTGGGTAAGCCGGTCGATCGCCTCCCTCACCGGCTCGGCGATGCGATGACTGCCAATCCGGGGACCGCGAGGGGTTGGAGCCAAGCTCGACGCCACAGGATTTGCGCGAAATCTGCCTACTAGTCGTCGTATCTGACGGTCGCTCAGCCCTGACTGGGCAGCGACAGCGTCAATGACTTGTGCTGTCAGTGGCCCGTCGAGTGGGACGAGGCGTCTGAAGATGGGGTAGAGTTCCGCACCTGTCGCCAGAGCTTCCGTGGACGCGACTTTCGTGCGGCTCGGTTTGCGTTCGATCACCCGACCTCCCGTGGCCGGATATCGACCGATTCAATGACATCAATTCTGGCAGAGGCATCGACACGGAATCCTAACCTGCCAGAATTGTTGGCATGGAAATCAGGATAATACATTGATATTCAGTGCATAAATGCGGTTTCCATAAACTTTGGCAGCCGACAG
>NZ_ATDP01000038.1 GCF_000445105.1 Sphingobium lactosutens DS20
CCTGGGCGATAAGCGCCGTCGAGCATCAGCGTCATCTTTTCGGTCAACCGGAACGGGCAGTGGTCGATCAGGCCCTTATCGAGCGCCCAGCCATAGAACCGGCAGACGGTCGAGACGCGCGCGTTGATCGTGGTCCGGGCATAGGGCTTCCCGGTGTGTGCGCTGGGGTTCTCCAGCATCCGGTTGCGATAGGCAGCGATGACGCGTTCGTCGGCTTCGCGCCATTCGATCCCCGATTGTTCGAGCGAGTCGAACCAATCGTGGAGATGCTCGCCGTAGGTCCGCACAGTTTCCGTAGCGTGGGCGCGGCCGCTTAGCTCTGCATGCTCCATGAGCCAGACGAAGGCCGGCTCGATGATCGCCATGTCGGCGTCGAACAGAATCGGGAAGCCGGCGGGGACATTGGGCACGCCAGAGGCAGCCCGAATCACTGATACCACGGGCCATCTCCCTCGCCCGCACAGGTGCAATTTCGAAAGTAGAGCAACATGCTCGATTTGGCCGAAGCATTTCGATGGAATGGGCGCTTTCCTCGCCATGCCGAAGGGTGTCGCTGCGACCAGCTACCCCAAGCACTCACCGTGCCTGCTGACACCTGGCGCCCGCCTTGATATGAGTGAACGAGGATCAAGGGGGGGAAGCGGTGGCGCGTCGGGTATTCTTTAGCTTTCACTATGACCGTGACGTTCGACGGGTCGTGCAAGTCCGCAATTCCTGGGTGGTTCGTCCAGGTGGCGAAGCGCAGCCTTTCTATGACAAGGCAGAGTTCGAAGAGGCAAAAAGACGCGCGGGCGGCATAGAAAAATGGATCGAGGAGCAGCTCAAAGGCACGTCCGTGACGGTGGTGCTTTTTGGCGCGGAGACGTATGACCGCGAATGGGTCCGGCACGAGATCAAGAGAAGCTACGAGCTTGGGAAAGGCCTATTGGCCATCGACATCCATAGCGTAAAAGATCCGCAACTCGGGACTGATCGACAGGGGACCAACCCTCTCAGCTATTTTACAATAAAGCAGAATGGTCGAGATATTCCGCTGTCAAACCTATACGGGACGTATGATTGGGTTCGGGATAACGGCTATGCCAACATGCCGGCTTGGATCGAAACTGCAGCAAAAGCGGCCGGTCGCTGACATCAATGAGTATTTATGAACTCGCCATACTTGGCGCCGCAACGCCAGAGGAGCGCGCGACACTGACAGCGACGCTCACCGATATCGTTTCCGACTTTGGATTGACGTTGGGGGACGATATAGTTGTGCATAATGCGGAAACGCTGGGTGGGCGGCACAAGCCAGCAGCATTCGCA
>NZ_ATDP01000039.1 GCF_000445105.1 Sphingobium lactosutens DS20
CGGGTGGAATCCCGAGCAGCTGCGTTGCAACTTCACGATCTCCTTGCGTCCCGCGGATTCGACGTATTCTTGGACACGCACGACATTAGGCCCGGCGATCCGTTCCAAGATGTGCTTTGGCATAGGCTCGTTGATTCTGATGTTATGGTTATGCTCGACACGCCTACCTATTTCGATAGCCGCTGGACGCGACAGGAAATAGGAAGAGCACGCGCGAAAGAGATCCAGGTCCTTCGTGTAATTTGGCCTGAGCATACGCCAAACAAGCTGACCGATCTTGCAGAGACTATATATCTTGACCCAAAGGAACTCGAAGGGCCGGATGGCCCAATAGTAGCCCAAACGGCAGATACAATCGTCCTGGAGGTCGAGCGGCTAAGAAGCCGCAGCATCGCATCTCGATATATGTCGATTACCGGCAAGCTTCGCGCTGACGTCGAAAAAATTGGTGCGTCAGTGGAAGGCGTCGGTGCACATCGGGCCGTCGCCGTGCGGTTGCTGGACGGCGAAAAGATCTGGGCATATCCGATCGTCGGAATCCCCACGGCTGAAATTTTGAACGACGTGGCCGATAAGGCGCGACGAGCGGAACAGCAGGAGATACCGGTACTGGTCTACGATCATATCGGCATCCGTGATGCATGGAATGCTCATCTCCGATGGCTTGGGGATCATATTCGCGCGGTCCGTACGATTAAAGTTTCCGAAGCCGGATGGGCTCTTGCGGCATGGGAGAATTGACCATGACTGAGGCCATTTTTCTTTCGGCGGGCGTGCCAGATCCAAAGCGAGGCCCACAATATGCAGCGACTGCTGACACCGTCGCGATTACAGCCGCAGTCTCCGCTTTGGTGCACGTTACACTAGGGCGCAGGCTGCTTGTCTGGGGTGGTCAACCCGCAATCACACCGATGATCTGGGTGGTCTCGCAAGACATCGGAATAAATTACGGACACTGGGTCCGGCTCTACCAGTCTCGCCATTTCAAGGATGAGTATCCCGAGGATAATGAGCGGTTCAACAACGTGGTTTATACGGAAGAGATCGAAAGGGATCGGGAGAAGAGCTTGCTGAACATGCGTGAACGCATGTTTTCCGAACACAAGTTCAAAGCAGCAGTTTTTATTGGAGGCATGGGAGGAATTATACAAGAATATGAGATGTTTCGACGCCTGCAACCCGAGGCTGCAGTGATACCGGTAATCTCCACGGGCGGCGCGACGCTTGACGTAGGAGCGCAAGTTGAGTCTTTAGCGCCCGACCTAACGGAAGACCGGGACTATGTTGCGTTATTTCACCGCCACCTTGACGTTTCCGTCCGAGAGGAGCGCTTCGAAAGCCCGGCCCTCCAACCAGCTGTCGTTGAGGAGCGATTTTGGCAGCCCCCTGCCACTGCTTAAACGGGGTGGGAACTCATCAGTCGCCAGCAAGCCATTCGCTAAGCTCCGTAGCTGTGTTCCTTTTCTCGTCAAGGACCATCCAGACGCGCTTTTGATGACCCTGTAGATCCCCCCAGACGATGCGGCGGTATAATCCCAGATACTCCCACGACGCCCATGCCTGCTCATGCGCGCTGTCGGATGCCGGGAACAGCGCGATCTTCGTCAACCCTTTATAACCATCGGCCACGCCCAACTCCCAGGGCACCCAACGGCTGTCCTTGCTATTCTTGCTTGCAAGAAGGACAAAGCGCTTGGTCTGGCGAATACGGCTCTTTAGCAGCCCCGCCGTTTCCTCCGTCGTGTATGGGGGCATTTCCGGGTCGATTTCATCGACATAGACCCTAGCTCCGTGCCCTTCCAACACACGAATAGCGCCAACGACCAGATCATCATCTTTGCTCGAGTGTGAAAGAAATGTGGTGCCTGAGAGGCTACGGGAAGCAGCAGACTTTCTGAGGCTTGCCTGTTCGCTAACATTTAACTTATCAGCGAAATTCCGAAGCTCGGATTTTGTAATGTATTCGATCATAATCGAAACTCTATTATCGGATATAGACCGAACTCACGGAGCTACCTCAGTTATTTGAGCGGATCGCTATCGCGTCCTCAATCCAACTCTCGATTCCGTTCTTGATCGAATCATAGACTGCCTTGCTATCTGAGCCGGAAGGGGTGACCAGCTTCGCTATAGATGATAGCTTTTTCCCGGTATTTCCATAGCCCACTTCGTCAAACGGATTGCTACCAGCCGTGCACGAATTCCCGTCGTGGCCGAGAAGTTTGTTTATCCGAATACCGACCACTCCTTTGCCGGCATCCCAGCCTTTAACGATCTCGCGGATTACCCAAGGCCGGTTCGCTGTTTCAGAGCCGACAAGCACCACCACACAGCTCTTGCCGTACATGTTGTCATCGATCCATTTTTCGATCGAG
Source organism: Sphingobium lactosutens DS20 (assembly GCF_000445105.1). Taxonomy (GTDB): domain Bacteria; phylum Pseudomonadota; class Alphaproteobacteria; order Sphingomonadales; family Sphingomonadaceae; genus Sphingobium; species Sphingobium lactosutens. Next base: position 2,376 of record NZ_ATDP01000039.1, read on the forward strand.
GCCTTGCCCTTCCGCTTGACCTCTTCCCACGCATTCGCGGTGCAAAGAGACTGCCCTTCAAGAGCACCGATGTTGCGCACTTGCTGGGTGCGCCAAAAATCGTTCGCGAAGTGGAAACTGAAGAAAACGCGCCGCGCCATAAGGCCCCC
>NZ_ATDP01000040.1 GCF_000445105.1 Sphingobium lactosutens DS20
AAATAGGGCGGCCAATGCTTGAAACGGCGCGGTGTGTAGCGCACCGTCACATAGGGAATTCCTCGCGCCGCCATCCAGGCGGCGATCATCTTCTGATAGGCATAAGTTTCCGGCTTCTCGACGCCAGGATCCCCGGTGATCACGAGGTCAGGCGGCGTGCCCCGGCTTTCAAGTTCGAGAAGAAGCGCGGTGCTGTCGACACCGATGCCATAGGCCAGGACGACGGGCTGCGGCGCATCGACGCGAATATAATCGAGCAGGCGCGCGGGAGCGGAGCCGGCCTCGGCCGGGATTGAGGTGAGATCGCACATGGGGATATCCAAATGGGCTTGAGCAGAGCTTTGGCTCGATCACTCCTTCCCACTCCCCTCTCATCTGGACGGCTCCGGCATCGATCCACGTCCATGAGATATTGTTGCGCGCCGTTGGCCGCGGCAGCCTGATTTCGCTATTGGCACCGCCGGCGCACAACAGGCGTCATCGGCGGCGTTTTGCGGAAAAGTGCGCTCAGCCTCGAACCATTCCCATAATCCGTCGCATCGCCGCTGATGTAGAAAGCCGCCCACGCCCCATCCTGGGCACCGGCGATCCAGCTCCTTTCGGACTCGGCATAGCAGCAAGCCGTCACGCCCTCGTCCAGACCCGGTCAGTCGAAGGCACTCAAACGGCCATAAATGTCTGCCAGTTCGTTCTGGATACCGAGACGCGCGGGGCCATTGGGCATCATGCCTTCTGTCGTGGCGGAACCAGAGTCCCATCGATCGAGGCGAGGATTTCCGCCGGAGCAATGACCGGTCGATCCGTTTCGACCCGCTCCGAATAGCGATCGATCAGTTGATCGACATGCGGGCGGAGCAGGACAGTGAAACGCACCAGTTCCTCCATCACGTCGACGATCCGGTCGTAATAGCTCGACGGCTTCATCCGCCCGGCCTCGTCGAACTCGGTGAAGGCTTTGGCGACGCTCGACTGGTTGGGGATGGTGAACATCCGCATCCAGCGGCCGAGGACGCGCAAGCTGTTCACGCTGTTGAACGATTGTGAACCTGCGGAGACCTGCATGACGGCAAGGGCGCGACCCTGCGTCGGGCGCATGCCCTTCAAAGCCAGCGGCAGGTGATCGATCTGCGATTTCATGATCCCGGTGATCTGGCCGTGCCGTTCCGGGCTGCACCAGACCTGGCCCTCGGACCAGAGCGCATGCGCCCGCAGTTCGTGAACCGCCGGATGATCGTCATCCTGGACCTGATCGGGCATCGGCAAATCGGAGGGATCGAAAATCCGCGTTTCGCAGCCGAAGAACTGGAGCAGACGCGCCGCCTCTTCCACCACAAGCCGCGAATAGGACCGTTCGCGCAAGGATCCGTAGAGCAGCAGGATGCGCGGCGGCGGATTGAGATCCCCCAGGCCCAGGGCTGGACGCCGATGAACATAGTCAGGCTTGAGCGCTGGAAGACGGTCGGGATCGGCAAGCGTCCGCAATCGGCTGTGGTTCGTCTCGTTCATGCCCGGACCTCCGCCGGCACGCTGTCGGGGAACCAGCGCCGCCCGAACCAGAAGGCGGCGTTGACCAGCAGGATCAGCACCGGAACCTCGACCAGCGGCCCGATCACCGCAGCGAAGGCGACCGGGGAAGCCAGTCCAAAGGCGGCGATGGCGACCGCAATCGCCAGTTCGAAATTGTTGCCCGCGGCCGTGAACGCCACCGCCGTCGTGCGCGGATAGTCGCTCTCGATCAGCTTGCCCATGAAGAAGCTGATGCTGAATTGAACCACGAAGTAGATGGTGAGCGGGATGGCGATCCGCAGTATGTCACCCGGCAGTGTCACGATCTCATTGCCCTTGAGGCTGAACATGGCGACGATGGTGAACAGCAGCGCGACGAGCGTGATCGGGCCGATCCTGGGCAGAAAGCAGGTTTCATACCATTCATTCCCCCTAGCCTTGACCAGCCATTTGCGGGAGAGAAATCCAGCCAGAAAGGGAATGCCGAGATAGATCAGCACCGCCTCGGCGATGGTCCAGAAGCTGACATTGATAACGCTGCCCTCCAGCCCGAGCAGCGGCGGCAAAAAGGCGAGGAAGAACCAGGCGTAAACGCTGAAGAACAGGATCTGGAAGATTGAATTGAACGCGACCAGCGCAGCCACATACTGGTTGTCGCCCTTGGCGAGATGGTTCCAGACGATGACCATGGCAATGCAACGGGCGAGGCCGATAAGGATCAGGCCTGTCATATATTCCGGCTTGTCGCTGAGGAAGATGACGGCGAGCGCAAACATCAGCACCGGGCCGATGATCCAGTTCTGGATCAACGAGATCGCCAGCACCCGCTTGTCTTCGAACACGCGCGGCAGTTCCTCATAGCGCACCCGCGCGAGCGGCGGATACATCATCAGGATCAGGCCGATGGCGATGGGCAGGTTGGTGGTCCCCCAGGACAGGCTGTCGATCGCCCTTGGCAATCCTTCGAAGGTCGATCCCAGACCCACGCCGAGCGCCATGGCGAGGAAAATCCACAAGGTGAGATACCGATCGAGAAACGACAGGCGTTCACGCCTGGGCTGTGCGGTCATCTTGATCCCTCGTTCAACCGGTGACACGCCTGCCGGCGGCATCGATCACCTGTTCGCCGTCTTCCTTGGCGAAGGCGCTGCGCTGGTCAGCCGGTAGGAGGTCGAGGACCTCCTCGGACGGACGGCAAAGCTTCACGCCCAGCGGCGAGACGACCAGCGGCCGATTGATGAGGATCGGATGTTCCATCATCGCATCGATCAACTGCGCATCAGTGAGATCCGGATTGTCGAGTCCCAGTTCGGCAAAGGGCGTGCCCTTCTCGCGCAGCAGGGCGCGCGGGGTGACGCTGGCGCGGACGATGAGGCTTGCCAGCAAGGCACGCGAAGGCGGAGTCTTGAGGTACTCGATGACATGCGGTTCGATGCCGGCATTGCGGATCATGGCCAGCGCATTGCGCGAGGTTCCGCATTCAGGATTGTGGTAGATGACGATGTCGACAGGCGTCTCCGGGTGGGTCATTCGCATGCTCCTGCCCTGACGCTGGCGCCCTCGCTCTGGCCGATTTCCCTGAGTTTGCGCCGCATCGCCATCTCGTCGAGGCTGGCGAGCGGGAGCGCGAGGAACAGCGAAATACGGTTCTGCAAGTAGCGCAGGGCCTGCATGAAGGCCTCGCGCTGATCATCGCCTTCGACGGCGGCCGGATCCTCGATGCCCCAGTGCGCCGTCATCGGATGGCCGATCCACACGGGACATGTTTCGCCTGCGGCGTTATCGCAGACGGTGAAGATGAAATCGAATTGCGGCGCGTCCGGCACGGCGAACTCGTCCCAGCTTTTCGAACGCATGCCCGCTGTGTCGAACCCAAGCCCGTTCAAAACCGAGAGCGCCATCGGATGGACTTCGCCCCTGGGCTGGCTGCCGGCGCTCCAGGCGCGGAAACGCCCTTCCCCCAGCTTGTTCATGATGGCTTCGCCCAAGATCGAGCGGGCGCTGTTACCGGTGCACAGGAAGAGCACGTTGTAGGTCTTGCCGGGGCCGATCGTGTCGGACATGGGAGTAACCTCAGGCCTTGCAGTCGAGCTCGCCGAACAGATCGGCGCACATTTCAGGGACGCCCTGGCAGCAGTCCTCCATCAGGAAGGCCAGCAGCCGGCGCATCCCCTCATAATCGGCGCGATAGTGGATGAGCCGGCTTTCCCGCTCGGACTCCACGAGTCCCGCCCGTTCAAGAATACCCAGATGATGCGACATGGTGGACGGAGGCACATTGGCGGCCTGCGCGATGGCGCCGGCGATCAGTCCATCGGGCCCTGCCTTCACCAACATACGAAAGACAGACAGGCGCGTGTCATGCGCCAGCGCGCCAAGCGCCTCGACGGCCGAGTCCTGCGGATTGAACTCCTTCATGGTCGATTCCATCCTTCCAAACTCATCGAATAATAGTAGGCGCCTGCGCGGTCAATCTACATTTCGAGAAGTATAGAATCATATACCACTATGGAGATGGCCGATGGTCTGAGTGACCATGATGCACTCATGCGGATGGGCCGACAGCCTCGATCCAGGCGGAACCATCTTGCGCCAGACGCTCATGACAGATAGATAGTAATAGATTACTATCTTTTGAAGGCGCAAGCTATGAACGGGCGGTCCAGACATCTTCCCGCTGACGAGCGACGGGCGGCGACCGTGGAGGCGGTGGTCGGCCTGGCCGCGGAACAGAACCCGAGCGACATCACCACGACGGCCATCGCCCAGCGGATGGGTCTGACCCAGGGCGCGCTCTTCCGCCACTTCCCGACCAAGGACGCCATCCTGCAGGCGGTGATGTCCTGGGTGACCGAGCGCTTGCTCGGCCGCGTGGACAAGGCGGTCGAGGAAGCCGCCTCTCCGGCTGCCGCGCTTGAAGCGGTTTTCATGACGCATATCGATTTCGTGTCTGATCACCCGGGTGTACCGCGAATGCTGTTCGGGGAGTTGCAGCGACCGGGCGAGACGCTTCCCAAGCGCATGGCCCAGACCCTGATCCGCCATTATGGCGAACGGCTGCATACCCTGCTCGACGCCGGAAAGGCACGGGGCGAACTGCATGCGGACCTCGATCCGGAAGCCGCGGCCACCCTGTTCATCGGCACGGTCCAGGGCCTGGTCATGCAATCCATGCTGGCGGACGATGTGACCCGCATCCGCAGCGATGCGCCCGGCGTGTTCGCCATCTATCTGCGCGGCGTCGGAGCATCATCATGAAGAACATCCGCCTGTCCGGCACGACAAAGCGGATCCTGATCATTGCGGCCGTCATCGTGATCATCGGTGCTGGATGGCTGTGGATGCAGCGGGGCAGCCGCGACGGCGACGCCCTCAATCTGTACGGCAATGTCGACATCCGGGAGGTGCAATTGGCCTTCCGCCAGTCCGGCCGCGTCGCGCAGATGCTGTTCGATGAAGGCGATCATGTCGAGCCGGGCGCACATATGGCGACTCTCGACGCGCAGCCGTTCGAGGAAGCGCTCGCGGCCGCCGACGCCGCCGTAGCGGCCGCACAGGCAGACCTCGACAAACTGCGCCGCGGGCTGCGGCCGCAGGAGATTGCGCAGGCGCAGGAGGCCCTCAATCAGGCCCTGGCCGTCGCCAGGGACACGGAGCGTAATTTTGATCGGCAGAGCCAGTTGCTCGCGTCGGGAGCCGCCAGTCAAAAGACGGTCGATGCCGCGCGCACTGCGCGCGATCAGGCCGCCGCCAGTGTCAAGGCGGCCCGGGCCGCGCATTCGCAAGCCGCCGAAGGCTTCCGCAAGGAAGACATCGCGGCGGGGCAAGCGCGCCTCGCCGCCGCACAGGCAGCACGGGCTCAAGCCGCCACCGCGCTCGCCGACACGGTTCTGCTTGCACCCGGCACCGGCACGATCATCGCACGGGTGCGCGAACCCGGC
>NZ_ATDP01000041.1 GCF_000445105.1 Sphingobium lactosutens DS20
CGAGATCAACGCTTGCCGTTCGAACGAACTTTCCGTGAAAGGTATATAGAGGCGATAGGAATAGCCCGACTCCTGGACGCCGATCCTGACGCGGACGAAAAGAATGCGCATGATCGCCTTCGTTCAGGCGACGAGACGGGGAACAACGGGCTGCGATGTGGACAAGCGAAGCTCCCGCCGGATTCGTGCGGCGAAGCGGCCCGGGTCGACAAGTTCGCGGATTGACGCCCAACAATTACGGTCTCCAAGATGATCGTCGCGGCCCTGCACCTTGCGAAAGCACACTTCCCGATCGGGACCGGAGAGGCCGAGCGAGAGTTGCACCCAGACATCCTCGCCGTGCAGCGTCACTTCGCCTGACACGGCGGGACCACCCTTGTTGGACCGGATATCGAAACTGCCCTCGTCGAGCGCGAGGGCGTCGGCCAGGCGGCGCATGGCGGCGCGCCCCTCCGAATGAAACAGGCGCTTGGCGGGCTCGTCATGGGCAACGCCGCGATAGGCGAGCGTCTTCAGAACCGGCCGGTTCCGCAGCTCGGCGATCCGCGCGATGCAGTCGCGCCGCAGATCCGCGTCCGGTGCACGCGTTTCGCACACCGTCCCCAGATGGCGCGCAAGCAGAATAACCGCCGGATCACGTTCGAGATCGATGCCGGCGTTGCGGCAATCGGTGATGGCGGCGTGGATCGCATGCAGCGCCGTGCCGATCGTGATCAGCGCGCTGGGATCGAGAGCCTGACTGTAGCGGAAGGCGAGATCATAATTCATGAGAGTCTCCGGGTCTCGAGCGGTTCGGCCGCTCACACCTCCGTTCCCCCTCTCCTCACCTTCAGTCCGCTGATGCTGCGCCGTAGATGTCCGCTGCCCATTGCTCGGTCCACAGGGCCGTCATCTCGTCATGGTCGAGATCGCCGGTTTCGATGAGATCGCGTATCTCGCGGCGCGCCTGTGCGATCACCCGCTCCCAGGGGTCTGCCGGTTCGGGAGGTGGCGGCACCTCAGGTTGCACCGGCAACTGTCGCGAAGGCCGATCAAGGCGAGCATGCTGTCTGAGCAACCACTGCGTCATATGGTCCGCCACCAAGCGGTCGGTCTTGGCTTGACCACAACGTCGCGCGGCGATGCGCGCGCTGACCCCATAGGCCTGGCTGTCGATCGAGGCGATACGATGGGCGAAGGCGGTGAGATAGGGGATGGCGGCGCCCTTGACGCCGAAGAGATGCAGACGGGTCTGCCTTGGCAGCACCTGGTCGAGACGATCAACGACGGCGATCAGTCCATCCGCGCCATGGACAGGGCGCCGGCACATGCTGCCGACACCGACAAGCCCGGCGCGCTCGATCATATGCGCGAGCGCCACTGCACAGCGTTCATAATCACCGGGATGACGTCCCTGAATGACCGGCATGAAGGTCGCATCGATCCCGGCATTTTCAGCGCGCAGCCGGCATTCGATGTTGGCCCGGATGGTACGGGACATGCGGTCGAGCACCTCGTTGCGATCGCTGGCCACTTCCTGCTCGACGCAATAGTCGAGGCTTGCCCACCAGCGGAATGGATAGGCTGCGGCCAGGCCGACATAATCATCGACCGTCCAGGGATAGCGCCCATAGGTGACCATTGCGCTGAACCCCGCGCTGTCGAGGCTGAGGCTGCGAAGACCATGCGCATTCATGAGTGGCCGCGTCGTCCAGCCGGCCCATTCGCGCCAACCTCGCTTCGTCGACCAGCGCGACAGGGCATTGGCGGAAATCAGGACGGGCTGCTGAAGCTGTCGGGCGCGCCGCAGGAGCACCCCATCAGCAAGGTGCGGCAGTCCCACCATGACAGCGATCGAGCGTGACTTGACCGGATAATTGTTCATGTTATGTTCCATTCAAGGGAGATTTTTAATGACCGAGCAGGCCGCCCGCTATTTTGAACCGTTCGATCTCGATGTGACGCTGCGCGATGCCGCGCTTGACGATCAAAACCGCCCCACCCGCCGCATGCTGGCCAATGCGGCGATCGGTATGCATGTCGAGGATGCCTATTATTCGGTGCGCGAACTGCGCGAGGCGATGTCCTGGGTCCATGAGGGTGAGACGGGCGGCAAGCGCAAGCTCGCGTCCATCCTGAGCAATCCGGCAGGCGACGATTTCCAGCGCTGCATCTATTTCTGCCTCGCTGGCCGCGGCATCGTCGAGATGCTCGACGATCTGATGTGGCTCGAAGAGCTGCTCGAAGCGCGCGGCCGCGTCGCGGGCAGCATCCACCGCCGGAAAATCAGGGCACGTCCGCTGGTCTCGCCTTATGTAGCTGACGAACCGGATGGCCCTGTCGTCGCCTCAACCGAGAACTTCAGGCAAGGCCGTTCCTGGTGGGCCGATCCCGGCCTCACTGCCTGACGGGACCGCGCGGTACGCCGCTCCAGCCTTGGAGATCACCGCTCACAAGCGAGGCGGTCGCCGCGCCGCCACCGAGCCGGCTCGATCCACTGGCCAGCGAACGCGCCAGCCTTGTTTCGCTGCGCGGCGGCAAAGGCTTCGGTATATTGCTTCGCACGCGCCGGATCGGTTTTCAGGAATTGGGGTTGGGGAATGGCGAGACCCGCGCGGATCAGCGTCTCTCCGAGATCGCGGCCTTTCACGGTCACAGTCGCCACCGGCCGACCATAGCTCGAGCGGTTGGTGAGCCGGATTTGGGCGTCGGCTTCGCCCAGAATCCGCGCGGCATGATCCTGAGCCGCCTTGCCACATTCCCAGCACGACCGCGCCCGTTCACAGAGCTGACGGCGCTCGAACGCATCGACACCAAGGAGACGGAAATCGGCTGCAATCGTGTCGCCATCGAGCGCGCGAGCGGATGCGGTAAACCCCGGCTCATTGACGGGAGCACCCCGGACGTCGCATGCGGAGACAAGGAATAGGAAACACAGAAAACGATACATTCGATGTCTATGACAAAGGGCGCTGATCTTTTCCATTGCGTCGAACACGAAGTTCAGTCCCCAGGAAACCAGTCGAACGTCAAGGTGCGCGCGCCGGCCCGGCTTTCGAGTTCAAGGACGTCGGCAATGGTCCAGATCTTGCGGGATTCGCGCGCCAGGTCCGCGTAACCACCGTAGGTGCAGCCGCCATGCACGATGAACTGGGCGTGGATGTTCTGGGTCGCCGCTTCGGAGAGAAAGAAGCCCGCAACGCCCTTGATATATTGTGGCGGGAGAACGCCCAGCATAGCGTCGTAGAAACGCTGCGTGATCCGGCTGAGAGGAAATGACGCCAATGTTTCGGCGCGCGTGCGTTCGAAATAGGCGTTGGTGGACTCGACAACAGCGTCGGGATGGCGATCGCGGTGACGCGCGAGCAGCGCGGCTGCGTCCTCCCTGCTGTGTGCGTAGTCGAGGGGGAATTTCGAAGACCGCGCGGTAATGTAAAAGTTAGTGTCCATGGCGGATCCTTCCAGCTTGGAGAACACCGTCATTCATCCCCCTTCCCTCTTGCCATGGGTCGCGAGCGGCGGGATCATGGGCCTGGCTGCGTTGCAGCGGCGGTCAGCATGCGGATGGGCTTTGCTCCGGAAGACATGAATGGAGAGGGCTTCAGGCGACCATCTCGAGGACGATCAGGCCCGACGACGCAGGGTCGGTAGAGATGCGGAAAGGCTGCAGCGGATCGGTAGTGCGCAGGATGCTTACCTTACCCTGCGAATGATCGAAAATCCGGCTGGCGACGCGCAGGGCATTCTCGCGGCTGCAGAGCAACTGGCGTTTGGGAGACAGACAACGCCTGTCGATGGCCGTCGTCATGACCTGATCCCTTTCTCCTCGAGGATTGACGCTCATGCAAACAGCGTCTTGTGGATCTTGGTGACCGGTACGACCACCCAGGCGCGCGTCATGAGGCGACTGATCCGGTAGAAGCAGCCATTCTGCGGATCGCGAAGCACGAGCCTCCGGCCGCGCTTGCAGACGACGAACTCCTGCGCGACATTACCGTCGGTGAAGGTCACCGGCTCGGGAAGCCGGATGCGATCCCCGTCCGCGAGTTTGCGCGCGCGGTGCGCAAGGTTCGCCCGGCAACGTGCGCGCCAATCGAGCGCATATTCATGCTCGGTCGGGCTCAGCAGATCGAGGATCGCCGCGGGGCAGTCGGCCTCGCATGGCCCCATATTTTCGGTCAGTCGGGTAGGATTGGTGCTGCTCATGGAGTCAGCCCTGATCCCCCCGCCGAACCGCACGTGCAGCTTTCACCGCATGCGGCTCTCCACTGTGACGAACCATCACTTTGCCGTAGATCGGGCAGGCGGCCTCTGTGAGTATCCCAGTGGCATTGCTCGCACAGGACCACCGTCCTGCGGGCGCGTGCCACCTTCATTCTCACGACAAAACCGCGGTGCGAAACATCGGCCATCCCCCGGATATGGTGCACCTGACACGGAACATCGGATCGACCGCAAGCCTCGCATTGCTTGGCATTCTGACGATCAACCCAGTCCGTACGTGAGTGGGTGAACACCTGCGTCCAAGGCTGGATATCAATCCTGGACGAGGTGGCCGGATCACGTTTCAGATGAGCCAGTTTCCAGACTTTGACCGATCGGGGCTGGCCATCGACGTCGTAGCCGATGGTGAATTCCTGCCCCGTCCTCATGCGGGCCAAGACCGCTCGCACATTGGTTTTGTGCTTGCTGGCCAAGGTCTTGAACAAGCTCCACCGCTGGAGAAACTCAAGCCTGTTCAGCTTGAAGCTCACATCCTTGGCGAGAGCATAGTAGTTCGCAAAACCCCGCAATTCGGCGTTGTAAGCTAGGACGATCTCAACGTCGCTGCAGCTGAGCAGCAGGCTACGATGACGCGGCTTCAACACCGACAGATCACCATAACCTTTTGCAGAAGCGAACGCGTGGACCTTCTCCCAAGGGACATGCAGCTGCATCACTTCCGACGGCGGCCTACGAAGGAAGCTGACGGAACCTTGTCGGCTCCGGACAACCCGTTGGCGTGTCGTATATGTGCGGACCTCATATCCAAGGAAGGCGGCTCCATCGCTCGCCTTGCGGATACCGCTTTTCTCCTCGGACACCGTGAGCGCCAGCGCCTCGGTCAGGAATGCCCTGACTTCGGCGAACACGCTTCGTGCATCCTCCTTGCTACCGATAACCCCAATCATGAAGTCGTCCGCGTAGCGACAGTAACGAAGTCGGCGATAACCGGGGTCCATCGCGTCTCTCGACGGGATGGACCGCTTTTGCGGCAGTAAGGTTTGGATTTTGGCCAAGGAGGCCGCAACCTTCACCTCGTCGACATTGTCTTTGGCCCGCAGCATGGTGACGCGCTTCCGTTGTTTCTGGATGCGCCCAGCCAGTCGCCCATATTCCGGGTTCGTGGCACGGACCTTCCCCCTCTCGAAAGCCGCGATCCGTTCCGCCATGAACATATCGAGTTCATGGAGGTAGATGTTGGCCAAGATTGGAGAGACGATACCGCCCTGCGGAGTGCCGCTGTAGGTCCGGGTGTGAACCCGGTCTTCCATAACACCCGCCTTAAGCATGCTGCCGATCAAGCCGATGAATTTCTCGTCATCGATCCTTTTCCGCAACAGCCGCAGGAGGATGTCGTGGTCGATGTTCTCGAAGAACCCCGCGACATCCACATCTACGAGCCATTTCACCCCCGTCCATACGGCTTTGACGTGTTCAAGCGCCGTATGACACGACCGGCCCGGCCGGAATCCATGGGAGGCGTTCGAGAACACCGGTTCATAGATCCGTTCGAGCAGTTGCCGCGCCACTTCCTGAACGAGGCGGTCGTCGCGCGTGGGAATGCCCAGCGGACGCCGTTTGCCCTTGCCTTTCGGGATAAACACCCGACGCACTGGTTTGGGATCATAGGTCCCTGCCGTCACGCTGGCGATAATCGGGTCGAGGTCTTCCGGTCCGAAGTCCGCGAAGGTCTCGCCGTCAATACCCGGCGTCATCGCACCCTTGTTGGATCCGATCTTCTGGAGCCCCTCCTCCCAAAGGAGGCGAGACCCCATCAGACGATAGAGTCCATTCACCCTTTTGCCCGACGCAACGAGCGCCGGAATGGCCTCCAA
>NZ_ATDP01000042.1 GCF_000445105.1 Sphingobium lactosutens DS20
GGCATCCCGTAGTTACGCTGAATGGAGATGCGGCGCGGTTAGGTGTCCCGTTCGTCCACTAAACCCCTCGACGAGAGGCGCACCGGATGGGCTGAGAAACAGGCGGCCAAGACATGAGACCGCTGTCATCATCCGGACCTGGCGTGACAGTCGCTTTCGCCAGTATCGCTATATAGATTGCTGCAGACTGGGATTTAAGCAGTGTAGCCTTCACCATACGCACCTTGCCCTGACCGTCATCGCCTCCATTTGCGACTAAGACGCATCTGGCCTTTTCCGAACATGCTATTGTTCCCCGTCCCTTTCGGGATTTCAGACCTTGTGAGGCCCGAGGTTAGTCCGGCGAGCAGAGGCATTCTCAACTTACCTCATCATCACTGATACTCCATTTCAGCGCCGCAACGGCGCACTATCCTTGTACCCGAACTGGTGGCCATCGCGCGAGCGTGGATTCCAGCGCACCAGGCACACTACCGCGAAAACGTTGCCGGCAATGCCGTCCACGATTTCCTGGGCTGCGGCGTAATAGGTCCGATTTCCCGGACAGGAGGACGCGAGCACCCTGAGGCCGCGTTTCGTGCCGTCCTCGAGCGTGTTTTCGTAGGTAAGCTGCGCGTCGAGATAGGATTTGGCGGTCTTGTGGCCGCCCATCGACGTAAAGGGCATGAAGAGCCATCCCATGATGAGTCCTTTCTTGAGGAAGGAAACCGGCCGCTGGCCGTTTCCGGTTTGAGGATCGTCGGGCCGCGAGCGCTGGTCAGCAGGCGAACGCCCGCGTATCAAAGTCGCAGTATTTTCATGTCGTGCGGATGTGACCTTCCGCACCCGTCATTGTCGGAGAAGTCATGCTCGCCGCGTCGGCCATTGAGATAATCGGCGGCACGCCTTTGATCGCACTGGATCGCATCTACACGGGTCCTGGTCGCATCATCGCCAAGGCCGAGTTCCTGCTGCCCGGGGGAAGTGTGAAGGACCGTGCCGCCAAGGCGATCCTGCTTGCCGCAAGAGAGGATGGCCGGCTGAAGCCGGGAATGCCGGTCGTGGAAATGACGAGCGGAAACATGGGCGCCGGACTGGCGGTGGCATGCGCCGCGCTCGGCCATCCCCTCGTCGTCACGATGTCGGCAGGCAACAGTCCGGCGCGAGCGAAGATGCTCGAAGGACTCGGCGCCGAAGTGGTGCTCATCGCCCAGGTGGATGGAAGCCCGGGCCAGGTGACGGGTTCCGATGTCAATGCTGCCGCACAGGCGGCTTGCGCGATCGCCCGGGCGCGTGACGGTTTCTACGTCGATCAGTTCAACGCTGCAGAGGGGATCGCAGCGCACGAGACCACGACAGGCCCGGAGATCCTGGCGCAGTTCGGTGGCCCGGTCGACGGATGGGTTGCAGCGGTCGGCACGGGCTGCACCTTCGTGGGCGTTGCAAAGGCGTTGAAGCGCGCCAATCCCGGTACGGTCTGCGCCGCTGTCGAACCGCTGAACGCGCGGCCGCTGGCCGGAGAACCGGTGCTCGACGCCCGGCATAAACTCCAGGGCATCGGTTATGGCACGGTTCCGCCGCACTGGGATCCGTCGCTGATGGATATGAGTGTCGGCATCAGCGATGATGAAGCTGAAGAGTGGCGGCGTACTCTGGCCCATCGCGAGGGCCTGTACGTCGGCTATTCTGCCGCTGCGAACGTCTGCGCCGCGGCAAAGCTGCTGGCATCGGGGCGGTTGACGGCTGATGCCGTCGTGGCAACGGTGCTTTGTGATACCGGCCTGAAATACTGAACCTCGGCGTGGGGGTGGCCCCGATGGACGTGCATCCGGTCGGCTGCCGGCTGCGCCTTGCTCGCCGCGCCGAAGCTTTTGAGATACGCGAAAGCCTGTTCAGCCTTGGCGGCAGCGTGGATGATCGCGGTCTTGTCGCCGCGGAGGATACCGAGCCAATGCGCCACATAGCTCGCATGACTGTCATGGAGGACGTTGGGCAGACCAAGGTCAGCACAGCAGAGCCCCGCCCCGATCTCGGCGACATATCCTGACAGTCCAGCCCAAAATGGCGGTTGGAAGGTGAAAACCATCGGTTGCCTCCAGCACTGCCCAAAAGCCCCATGGCCTCCCCCGAGGCGGGGGTGGGCGGCGAGAGCGACCGGAGAGGCCTGCTGAAGCGGCGGGCTGCACCCGCAGGGGCGAAATGAAATGGAGCAGCCCGGCGAAGCCGAGGCTTGCAGCGCGCCGCGGCGGGCCTAGCAGGGAGCGCCGACCACTCCCGCATCGAGGGAGAGGCCAAAAAATCGGAGCCGCCGCGCAAGCGGCGTCCGCTTAATGGCGGGCGACAGCCCGCATCGACATGCATCGCGAAGCGGCCGATCGCGCGAGGGATCGGCCGCCATGGCAGTGGCGCTCGTGCGTTAAGTCAGCATGTAGCCGACGTCGGAGGCGCCGGTCGGATAGGCGAACATGGTGGAGCGAAGATCGGCCGCGGTGAGGCCGTGGCGGATTGCCAGACCGAAAACGTTGATTACCTCGTCGGCGTTCGGCCCCACGAGATGCGCGCCGAGGATGAGGTCCGTGTCCTCGTCGATCAGCAGCTTATGGCCGTAGACCGGCTCGGCGAGGCGGCGGGCGGTGAACCAGTCTGGCGTCGAGGCTGCGTTGACCCGGAGCGCGACGCCGCCGCGGCGCGCCGCCTCCTCTGACAGTCCGACGGCGGCGATCGGCGGCAGAGTGAAGGCCACGCTCGGCACGCCGCGATAGTCCGGCTGGTGCGTCGGGCCATCCAGGAGGTTGGCGGCAACTACCTTGGCATCGTGGCTGGACACCGGCGTCAGCCGCGGCCCGACTCCGGCAGCGTCGCCGGCGGCATAGACCCGCGGGTTGGAAATGCTCCGCAGATGCGCGTCGAGCTGCAGGCGCCCGTCCTGCACCGCCACCTCGCCGGCGGACAGGTCGAGCGCCTTGAGGTCAGGACCGCGCCCGGCGGCATGAACGACGAGATCGGCGGCGACGCTGAGATCAGGCTCGCCCTGGCGCTCGGCGTGGACCAGCAGACCGCTCCCGCTGCGCTCGACCCGGGTAACGGTGGCACCGGTCTCGACGCGGATGCCGAGCGCCTCGAACCGGGGCGTCAGCCAGCCCACCAGGTCGGGATCGAAGTGCGGCAGGAGCCGCTCGGCCCGCTGTAGGATGGTGACCTCTGCGCCCGCTCGGGCCGCCAGATGCGAGAACTCCGCAGCGACATAGCCGCCGCCGATCAGCACGATCCGGCGCGGCAGGGCCTGAAGCTCCAGGAACGCATCGCTTGTGCTCACCAGATCTTCGCCCGGAATGCCGAGCGGGACTGGACGCGCGCCGCTGGCGATCAGGATATGGCGGGCCCGCAATGTCCGGCCTTCCACCACGATCGTGTCTGGGCCGGCAAAGCGAGCAACACCGTGTAATGCGTCGACACCGAGCTCGGCGTAGCGGTGCGCCTGCTTGGCGGGGATCGGATCGGTGAAGGTCCGCTTGAACGCCATCAGGTCGGGCCAGTCGATCGCCAGCGTGCCGTCGACGCCATGTCTGGCCATGCGCCTTGCCGCGTCGATCGCTTCCTCGCCGCTGACCAGCATCCTCTTGGGATCGCAGCCACGCAGCGCACAGGTGCCGCCGAACGGACGGTGATCGATGACGGCGACGGACCATCCAGCGGCACGGACCCGGCCGACCGCGACCTGCGCTGCCGTGCCACTGCCGATGACGATCAGGTCGTAGGAAGCCATGGTCGCATCTCCATCCGCATCGGCGCAAAAATCGCGCGCCCAACCTCGAGCGCTTCGGCCAGGCACAGACGAATGCCGTCATCGGCTCCGACCGGACCGCTCGCGCACCAGGCCGCCAGATGATCGTCATCGCAGAAGAAGGCCTGCAAGGTGCAGAGCGACGATGCCGCGCAGCCACTGGCATAGCGACGGCCGGACCAGACGACGATCGCGCCCGGCTCAACCTCTTCCAGCTCGCGGCCGCGGCTGGGGGTATGGATGGCGAGCGTGCGCCGGCACTGGCGGCAGGCCGAGCGGATCATGCAGTCCCGCTCCAGCATGGCGCCGATCCCCAACGCGTCGATGGCGCACATGGCGCTCATGGTCACTCCGCTGACTTCGACTTGATGTTCGCTGGGGCCGTCGGTGAACGGATAGGCGCCGGTCACCCGGCCCGCGCCGTCGAGGACCACGAGATCGCGCCCGGCGAGCCGCTGCAGGGCCGAGCCGACCTCGCCGGAGGGGAGTCCCGATGCGGCGGCGATCTGTGCCGGCACCGGCGAGCGACCATCGGCAGCATAGGCTTGAAGCACGGCGCGCCGGACCCGCTCCTCGACGCCGTCCATCCCGCGCCACTTCGAACCGATGAACGCCGCGAACAGTGCCGTCAGGGCTGCGCGGGCGCTGGGTGTTGTGACTGCGCTCCAGTCCGGGACAACGGCACCGCCGGGAAATGTAACCGTCGATCCAAAGGCGGCTTCAGCGGATGATGCGCGCGCCATCGCCCGCCCTCCTCAGCCGCAGCACGCCTTGCCGCCGCTCTCCTGGATCGGCGGACAGGGCACGTCGCCGTAGGAGCAATAGACGCAGCAATCGCCCGGCTTGGGCTTGAGGACCGCGCCGCAACCCCGGCAGTCGTAGAAATACTGGCAGGCATTGGTCGGCATGGTCTCCGTCGCCCGATGACCGCAGTGGGGACAGGTCAGCGTCGAGCGCAGCTCGGGGGTGGCATCAGACATAGCGATAGCCTGCCCAGAGCAGGGCCGCACCGAGCAGCAATCCGATGAGCGTGAGAACACGCATCCAGCGCGGCGTGCATATGCCGCCCGGCCCACAGCGCGCCGCCGTAACTTGCTGGCGCAACAGCAGCGCCGCGCCGGCAAGCAGGCACAATGCGCCAATGAGGAGAAGCGGCGTGCGATACGGCGCGGCGACAATGGCCACGCCGCCGAGCCAAGCTGCGCCGATCCCGGCGGATGCGAAGAGGATCGGCAGCGCACAGCAGGCGGCGACGCCGAACGCCGCAGCGATCCCCGCCAGCGTGAGCGTGGCGGTGCCGATCCCCTTAGGCGGGCTTGGCGTCTGGGTCACGGGCGACTCCTTGTGGCGGGCATTGAGCTGTCCTAACATCTGTAGCGACTACAGACTCAAGAGGTATTTTGGGGATGGCCGCAACCGGCGCGATCCAGATCGGCGAACTCTCACGCCGCACCGGATGCAACATCGAGACGATCCGCTATTACGAGCGGATCGGGCTGCTGCCCGCTCCGCCGCGGCGGGGCCGCTACCGCAGCTATGGCCGGGAGGACGTGGCTCGCCTGGGCTTCGTGCGCCGCGCGAGGGAGCTGGGCTTTACCCTGGACGAGGTACGCGCCTTGCTCGGACTCGCGGTTGGCGGTCAGGCCTCCTGCGCCGAGGTGCGCGAGCTCGCGGCGTCGCACCTGAAGGACGTACGCGCGCGGATCGCGGACCTCAAGCGGATGGAACGGGTTCTGGCCGACTCGGTGCGCGCCTGCGATGCCGGTCGGGATCCGGGCTGTCCGCTGCTCGACACACTTGGCGCCGAAGTGCGGGTCGCGTGAGCATTACGGCTGTCGGGCGTGCATCCAGTCGGCTGCCGCCTGCGCCTTGCTCGCCGCGGTGAAGATCGCCCGAGGCTCGTCCTTGAGCAGTTGCAGCCAGGAGGCGATGTAGGCCGCATGATCGGGTCGCGGTTCGTGCGCGATCCCAAGATCGGCGAGCAGGAACGATGCGGTCAGTTCGGCGGTCGCTTCCTCCATGGCGAGCGCGTGCCTGGTCCACTTGGCGCTGAAATCCCGGTCAAGCCGATGGGCTGCGCCACTGGCATGAGCCGCTTCGTGAATGTGGGTGGCGTAGAAGCCGTGGGCATCGTGGAAGGCGCTGAAATCCGGCATGTGAATGCGGTCTTCGGCGATATGATAATAGGCGCTGGCCGAGCCGTAGACAGTATCGATGCCGAGCGCGGCGATGAAGGCTTCGGCGGCGGCGAGGCGTTCGCTCTCAGGCAGGTCCGGCGCCGGTTCGGGCGCGTAGCCATCGACCTGATCGGCGTTGAACAGGCTGAACG
>NZ_ATDP01000043.1 GCF_000445105.1 Sphingobium lactosutens DS20
CTATGATCAGGGACCTTGTCGCGGCTCGACAGTCGCAGGAACTCCCGCAGCGACAGCGAATCCGAACAGCGCCAGACAATCCCGCGTTCGCTGTCGATGCCCTCGAAATAGCCGATCAGCAGCATGCGGAAATAGCGGCCCGGCGGCAGCGACGGGGCTCCCATCCGCGGCGCATAATAGGGCTTGCACGTCTTCTCGACAAAGCCATCGAAGCCCGCCTCGGCCAGCAGCTTCTGGAGCTTGTCGTAGAAAACATGCCCCGGTGAACGCGGTATCTCCGCCCACGTCACGATCAAATCGGACTGGACCTCGCTATCACGCCCCATCGCCATCGCCGCTAACCCGCCAGACAATCCCACTGCCGCACTGAATCAGCCACCGCCGACTTCGTCAACGGCCTGCTAGGTGGCCGAAAGAGGGTCATGACGCCTCGACGCATTGAGGCGGCCGGGAAACTCCTTGCCTTTGGGATGTCGGCAGGCGAGATAGCTCCAACAATCGGCGTTTCGATTGCCACACTCTATCGGCACCTTCCTGCACCTATGCAAGAAGCCCGAGTTGTCGAAGGTAAATATGTGGAGCCTTAAAGCAGTAAATTCGCCGGATTTGTACAATTCTGCAGTTTAGCGATTTACATACTCCACTTGGATCTCACTTTGCGCGTATCAGCCTAGCGAAAAAGCTGACGTGCAATTTGCTCGAACAACCGAACATCTGCTGAACTGTCTCCGACCCGAAAGCTGAGGATGATTGGTGAAGTGGCTCCTTCATCGCGAACCCTGACATATATGATGTCGTCATGCTGGACGTGCCGCATGGAAGACGGGACCAGCGCGACCCCGGCCTCCGACGCGACCAGCCCGAGAGTAACCTGTACGTCGCGCACTTCCTCGACGTCGGTGTGCGTGAGCCCATGGTCGCGGAGGATCGTGAGAACCTGGTCCGCGTAGCTGGGCCGCGGCTGGCTTGGATAGACCAGCAGCTTGCGGGCCATCAAATCCGAAAGAGAAATGGAGTCCGCTGCCGCCAGCGTATCGGCGGTGCCGATCGCCGCAATCAGCGGCTCGTCCTGCAGCACTTCCCGCTGGATCGCCGGGTCGTCGATGAGGATGCGGCCGAGCCCCGCGTCGATGCGCCCGTCCTTCAACGCAACCACCTGCTCTATAGTACTCATCTCGAGAAGTTGGATCTCAAGCCCGTCCGCTCGCGCGCGGAACTCCCTGATGACCCCCGGCATCATCCCATAGACTATAGAGCCCACGAACCCGACCACGAAGCGCCGCTGCGCGCTCTGGGTAAGCCGCTGCATCGAGCGGCGGAGCTGCTCGATACTCGAAAGGATCCGCGTCGCCTGCTCGTGGAAGATACTGCCCGCTTCCGTCAAGCGGATCGGTCGACTGTCGCGATCGAATAACGCCACGCCTAACTCGATCTCGAGTTCTCTGATCTGCCGGCTAAGCGGCGGTTGCGCGACTCCCAGCCGCTCCGCCGCACGAGTGAAGTTCCGCTCGGCTGCAACTGCCTCGAAATATCGTAAGTGTCGCAGTTCCATTATACCTCCAGGGTATCAAGCCAGACCGAGATGATCTTTCCATCTGATAGGCACAAGTCCTATGTTTCGAGGAAGATAAAAAAAGGGAGGACGAGAATGGTCACTATCGAAACCATCGAAACCTTCATTGTCGATGTGCCGACGATACGCCAGCACGTGCTCGCGATGGCGACCATGCGGACCCAAGCGATGGTGTTCGTTCACGTCCGTTGTTCCGACGGGGTCGAGGGGATCGGCGAAGGTACGACGATTGGCGGCCTCAGTTATGGGGACGAGAGCCCCGAAGGCATCAAACTCACAATCGATCGTCACGTCGCACCGCTGCTGCATGGCTCCGACGCATCGCCCGCGCGAGCGACGATGCTGCTGCGCAAGTCGATTGTCGGCAATCATTTCGCCAAAAATGCAGTCGAGACCGCCCTGTTCGATGCGGCCGGCAAGCGTGCCGGTGTGCCGGTGAGCGAGCTTTTGGGGGGGCGCGTGCGCGATCGCCTCCCTGTATTGTGGACGCTCGCGAGCGGCGACACGGCGCGTGACATCGCTGAGGCTGAGACGATGATTGATCAGCGGCGTCACAAGGCGTTCAAGCTCAAGATAGGCAAGCGCGACCTTGTCGAGGACGTCGCGCACGTTGCCGCCATAAAGCGCGCGCTTGGTGACCAAGCCAGCATCCGGGTGGACGTCAACCAAGCCTGGGATGAGGCAACCGCCAAGCGCGGCGTCGCCATGTTGGCAGATGCCGATGTCGACCTGATCGAACAGCCGATCTCCGGCGCGAACGTCTCCGGCATGGCGCGTCTCACCGCGATGGGCCGGACCGCGATCATGGCTGACGAAGGGCTGCGAGGTCCGATCGATGCCCTGCGCCATGCGACGGATGCCGCAGCCGATGTATTTGCCGTTAAGATCGCACAGTCGGGAGGCCTACGCGCTGGCGCCGCTGTCGCCGGGATCGCGGAGGCCGCAGGGATCGGCCTGTACGGTGGGACCATGCTCGAAGGGCCGATCGGCTCTATCGCCTCGGCGCACCTGTTCGCGACCATTGATGAGTTCGACGTAAGCGAGGACGAGTTCTGGCATGCTCTGAACTTCATGGCGTCTGCCGCCCCGGAATTCGGACTCTTCGCGGCAGGGCTCGGCTTCGAACACTTCCTGGACATGCGCATGGACGCGGCCGACGCGGAAGCCGGGATCGAAGGGGGCACGCCGCGCACCATCGAAGGTCCGCTCTACGTCAAGGGAGCCCCGCGCTCGAAGGGCTTTGCGCGGCTGGACGACGGTGCCGATGACGGAGAAGTGCTAATTATGCACGGGCGCGTGGTCGACAAAGATGGGAAGCCCGTTGCCGGCGCGATCGTCGATGTCTGGCATGCCAACACACTCGGCAATTACAGCTACTTCGACAAAACCCAGAGCGAGTTCAACCTTCGTCGGCAAATTGAGACCGACGAAGAGGGCCGGTACAAATTCCGTAGCATCGTACCGTCGGGCTACGCTGTGCCTAAGGGCGGAACCACCGAGGCACTGCTTGACCTTGTTGGTCGCCACGGCAACCGTCCCGCGCATGTCCACTTCTTCGTGTCGGCGTCCGGTTACCGCCATCTGACGACGCAGATCAACATCGACGGCGACCCATACCTGCATGATGACTTCGCCTATGCGACGCGCGATGACTTGATTCCGCCGATCGAACGAAAAGCTGATCCTGCTGCCATTCATGCGGAGGGCCTCAACACGCCCTTCACGGAAATCGCCTTCGACTTCACGCTCATCACGGCTGGCGAGGCAGAAGAGGCAGAAGCATCTTCCCGCAGCCGCGTCGCGCTCGCGGCCTGACGACATCATGGCCGACAAGTTTTTCGAAAGTCCAGCTGCGGCGCTGGATGGCCTGCTCTTCGATGGCATGACGATCATGTCGGGCGGGTTCGGGCTGTCCGGCAACCCCGAGAGCCTGATCCCCGAGATCCGTGCGAGCGGGGTGAAGGCGCTGACCGTTGTCTCGAACAACGCCGGCGCGGACGGCTTCGGCCTGTGGATGCTGCTGGAAAGCCGCCAGGTGAAGAAGATGATTTCGTCCTACGTGGGGGAGAACAAGCTCTTCGAGCAGCAGTACCTCTCGGGAGACTTGGAGCTGGAACTCAATCCGCAAGGAACGCTAGCCGAGCGGATCCGGGCGGGCGGGGCTGGTATCCCAGCCTTCTACACCAGAACCGGGGTCGGGACGGTCGTCGCCGAGGGCAAGCCGATCGAGGCGTTCGAAGGCCAGGAATATGTCCGCGAGACCTGGCTACGCGCCGACCTGGCGATCGTAAAGGCGTGGCGCGCGGATCCGGCCGGGAACCTGATGTTCCGCAGAACCGCGCGCAACTTCAACCCGGTCATGGCGACGGCAGCCAAGGTGACCGTGGCGGAGGTGGAGGAGCTTGTCCCCGCCGGGACCTTCGATCCGGACTGCATCCACACGCCCGGCATCTATGTCGATCGGATCGTCCTGAGCACCATCAACGAAAAGAAGATCGAGAAGCTCACGACCCGACCGAGAGAGGCTGCCTGATGCCCTGGACGCGCGAACAGATGGCGGCCCGCGCCGCGCAGGAACTGCAGGATGGCTTCTACGTGAACCTCGGCATCGGCATCCCAACGCTGGTCGCCAACTACATCCCCGGCGGCATCGACGTGACCCTCCAGTCCGAGAACGGGATGCTGGGCATGGGGCCATTCCCGTTCGAGGGCGAGGCCGACCCCGACCTCATAAACGCCGGCAAGCAGACGATCACCACGCTGCCGACCTCCAGCTTCTTCTCGTCCACCGACAGCTTCGCGATGATACGGGGCGGCCATATCGACATGGCAGTGCTCGGCGCGATGGAGGTCGCCGAGACGGGCGACCTCGCCAACTGGACCATTCCCGGCAAGATGGTGAAAGGCATGGGCGGCGCCATGGATCTCGTCGCCGGGGTGAAGCGCGTCGTGGTGATCACCGATCACGTCACGAAGGCGGGCGACCCCAAGCTGCTCGAAGGCTGTACGCTGCCGCTGACCGGCAGAGCCTGCGTCGATCTCATCATAACTGATCTTGCCGTGATCGCCTGTGACAAGCCGGGATTCCGGCTGGTGGAGCTCGCACCTGGCATCAGCATTGAGGAGGTGCGCGCGAAGACCGCTGCGCACGTCACCGTCACAGGGGCATTGGCCGCATGAGCGAAGCCTTCATCTGCGACGCAGTCCGCACGCCCATCGGCAAGCTGAACGGCACCCTATCGTCCATCCGCGCCGACGACCTTGCGGCGGTTCCGATCAAGGCGCTCATCGAGCGCAACCCGGGTGTCGATTGGGCAGCGGTGGACGACTGCCTACTCGGCTGCGCAAACCAGGCTGGGGAGGACAATCGCAACGTCGCTCGGATGGCGGTGCTGTTGGCGGGATTGCCGGAGCAGGTGCCTGGCGGCACTATCAACCGCCTGTGCGGCTCGGGCCTTAACGCCGTCGGGTCGTCCGCCCAGGCGATCCGCGCCGGCGATGCCCACTTGTTCATCGCGGGTGGCGTCGAGCATATGACCCGCGCGCCTTACGTGCTCGGTAAGGCCAACGCCGCTTTCGACCGCGCGCAGAAGATCGAGGACACGACGCTCGGCTGGCGCTTCGTCAATCCGGCGATGCGCCATGCTTATGGCGTCGACTCGATGCCCGAGACGGGGGAGAACGTCGCGGTCGAGTGGAAGGTCAGCCGGGAGGATCAGGACGCCTTCGCGCTCAACAGCCAGCAGAAGGCGGCGGCGGCGCAGGCGAACGGACGGCTCGCCGCAGAGATCGTGCCTGTCGCGATTCCACAGAAGAAGGGCGACCCAGTCCTCTTCGAGCGCGACGAGCATCCGCGCGCCACGAGCGCCGAACTGCTTGCCAAATTGAAGCCGGTCGTGGGGCGTGACGGGACGGTGACGGCCGGTAACGCATCGGGCCTGAACGACGGTGCGGCAGCGATGCTGGTGGCCTCTGAAGCCGCGGCAAAGCAGCATGGGCTGACCCCGCGGGCGCGCGTGATCGCCATGGCGTCGGCAGGCGTCGCGCCGCGCATCATGGGGGTCGGCCCAATCGAAGCGGCGCGCAAGCTGTTCGCACGCACGGGTATTTCTCCGAACGATCTCGACGTGATCGAACTCAACGAGGCCTTCGCGAGCCAGGCGATAGCCACGCTG
This sequence comes from Sphingobium lactosutens DS20, assembly GCF_000445105.1. GTDB lineage: Bacteria > Pseudomonadota > Alphaproteobacteria > Sphingomonadales > Sphingomonadaceae > Sphingobium > Sphingobium lactosutens. Next base: position 5,749 of record NZ_ATDP01000043.1, read on the forward strand.
CGTGATCTCGGCATCGATCCCGCCGACCCGCGGGTGAACAGGAATGGCGGCGCCATCGCTCTCGGACACCCGCTCGGCATGTCTGGCGCGCGCATCACGATGAGCGCGGTGGAGGAACTGCAGCGCACCGGCGGCCGGTATGCGCTCGCCTTCATGTGCATCGGGGTGGGGCAGGGCATCGGCATGCTGCTGGAGCGCGTATGATGATCGATCACATCGTCACGGGCGATGGCTGCAGGATCGCCTACCGGTTCGACGGACCAGCCGGGGCACCGGTGCTGCTGCTCTCCAGTTCGCTCGGCACGACTATGGAGATGTGGGAGCCGCAGATCTCCACCTTTGCGGAGCAGTTCCGTGTACTGCGCTATGATACGCGCGGCCACGGCGGTTCGGATGCTCCGCCGGGTGCCTATTCGCTAGATCGACTTGGTCGAGACGTTGTGGAACTCCTCGACGTGCTCGGAATCCCGCTGGTCCACTTCTGCGGCCTCTCGCTCGGCGGTATGGTTGGTCAGTGGCTGGGTGCGCGCGCGCCCGAGCGGATCGAGCGTCTTGTGCTCGCCCATTCGAGCGCCTTCATGGGGCCGCCTTCAGCGTGGGACGGACGCATTGTCCTGATCCGCGAGAAGGGGATGGCCGCCGTCGCCGAAGCGTCGATCGAGCGCTGGTTTACGGCCGAATTCGTCAAGAAAGGCGACGCCTGCCTGGACAGGGTGCGTGGCATGCTGCTCACGACGAACGTCGCCGGCTATGCCGGCTGCTGTGCAGCCATCCGCGACATGGACCTGCGCCGGCTCGGTGAGCTGATCGACCTGCCGACCCTCGTCATCGGCGGAGATGCCGATCCTGCGACCCCGCCCGCTCATAGCGAAGCGCTGGCGGGCGCGATCCGCGGCTCGCGTTTGCTGTTTCTGTCGGCAGCGCACCTCGGCAACATGGAACAGCCGGCCGATTTCGCACGCGCGGTTCTGAGCTTCCTAGACTCATGGCCGGGCGAGCCGGGCGAGGCGATGCCAGAACGATCTGTTATGAGTGACTTCAATGTTGAAACGGAGATATGACCATGAAAACTATGACCGATAACGTCCGCACTGCCTCGGAAGCGACGAAATGGGCGAAAGAAGATATAGCCGCATTGGTGAGTGATCAGCACGGATGGGTTGACCCACGCATCTATACAGACGAAGCTCTTTATCAATTGGAGCTCGAGCGGGTCTTCGCAAAATCGTGGCTGTTGTTGGGGCACGAATCGCAGATCGCAAAGGCCGGCGACTTCATGACCAACTATATGGGTGAGGATCCGGTGCTTGTCGTTCGGCAGAAGGACGCTAGCATCCGAGTCTTTCTCAATCAATGTCGTCACCGAGGAATGCGGCTTTGTCGAGCAGATTGCGGCAATGCTAAGTCGTTTACCTGTAGCTATCACGGTTGGGCGTACGACACTGCGGGAACGTTGGTAAATGTTCCCTACAGCGAGTGCTTTCCGACGTTGGACAAGAAAGAATCGGGACCGCTTCAGGCACGTGTCGAAACGTATAAAGGCTTGATCTTCGCGAATTGGGATACCGAGGCGCCGGATTTAGCCACCTATCTGGGCGAAGCTAGATTCTATATGGACCATATGTTCGACCGGACAGAGGCTGGCACGGTCGCTATTCCCGGCATTGAGAAATGGGTAATCCCCTGTAACTGGAAGTTTGCGGCAGAACAAATGTGTAGTGACATGTATCACGCAGGTACGACCTCTCACATTTCGGGCATTCTCGCCGGGCTGCCAGCTGACAAGGGCCTGAGTGATCTGCCGCCGCCGACGGAAGGTCATCAGTACCGCGCATTATGGGGGGGGCATGGCGCAGGATTCTATTTGGACGACACCAATCTGTTGACTGCGACGAGCGGTGAGAAAGTAGTCGATTACTGGACTAAAGGTGCCGCTGCTGAAAAGGCTGCGCTGCGTTTCGGTGCCACGGCGCAATCACGGATGGCCCTCCTACACATGGCAGTGTTTCCAAGCTGTGGCTTCCTTGCAGGCGTCAACATGGTCCGAATGTGGCATCCCCGCGGACCCAATGAGATAGAAGTGTGGTCTTTTACGGTCGTGGATGCGGATGCTTCAGACGAGATCAAGGATGAATTTCGTAGGCAGTCCATGCGCTCGTTTTCAGCAGGCGGAGTGTTCGATCAGGACGACGGCGAGAACTGGGTCGAGGTTCAGCAAATATTGAAAGGCTATAAAGCACGGAGCAGACCATTCGTCGTTTCCATGGGAATCGGCAGGGACGAGGGAAGCCACCCGGACTACCCAGGCCGCATTGGCTATGTCTACAACGAGAACGCGGCGCGTGGCTTCTATACGCACTGGGCGCGTATGATGACCTCGCCGAATTGGGCGGCATTGAATCAGACGCGTCCTGGATCGGTAAATAAGTTGGACTCAAACGGCATCCATACCGATTCCGTAGAACAATCGGCCGGCTATTCGCAAGAAAGCGACACAAGGAGGGGGATGTGAGCATGTCGGTAATGGTGAAGACAACAGAAAGTGGACAGATGAAGCCCCGCCTCGTGCCGCTGAATCTACAGCACGAGATCGAACAATTCTATTATTGGGAAGCGAGGCTTCTTGATGATCGTCGATATGAAGAGTGGTTCTCTCTCTTGGCCCAAGATATCCACTATTTCATGCCAATCCGTACGACTCGTGTCATGCGGGAAGCAAGAAACGAGTTTGGTGACTCGCGCAGCTTCGCCCACTTCGATGACGATCATCAAATGATGACTGGGCGCATCCGGAAGATAACATCTGACGTTGGATGGTCTGAGAACCCCGCTTCGCGCACCCGTCATGTTATCTCTAACGTAATGATCGAAGAAGGGGATAGGTCCGGCGAGTATGAAGTGTCCGCAGCATTCATCGTCTACCGTAATCGGTTGGAGCGTCAACTCGACATCTTTGCTGGCGAACGTCGAGATCGCCTGCGTCGAACCCGTACTGATGCCGGCTTTGAAATCGTCAATCGCACGATCCTGATCGACCAGACCACAATTCTGTCGAATAACTTAAGCTTCTTCTTCTGAGGATCGGATTGTGGGATACACGAAAGTAATAGAGCGAAAGAATCTACCGAAAGGCGAAATGCATCGTTATGAGGGCGGGTCAGAGCCCGTCCTCATATGCAACGTTGGCGGGGAATTTTTCGCGGTTCAGGACACGTGCACTCATGGAGATTGGTCCCTCTCTGATGGGTATCTCGATGGCGACATAGTGGAATGCACTCTCCATTGGGGCAAGTTTTGTGTCCGGACCGGTAAGGTCAAAGCCACGCCGCCGTGCCAGGCGCTTCGAGTGTTTCCTGTCAAAGTCGATGGTGATGACGTTCTCGTCGATCTTGATGGAGGAGAGGTCAAGTCCTCATGAAACAAATCGGCTCTGTTGCAAAAATCGTGAAGCTTGAGCATGCTTGGCGGAGATTGGACGGACGGAACGATGACGGATTTCAAGTGGCGCCATTTCCAGGGTGATGTGATCCTGTGGGCGGTGCGCTGGTATTGTCGCTATCCGATCAGCTATCGCGACCTTGAGGAAATGCTGGCGGAACGCGGCATTTCGGTCGACCATACGACGATCTATCGCTGGGTCCAGTGCTACGCCCCGGAGATGGAGAAGCGGCTGCGCTGGTTCTGGCGGCGTGGCTTTGATCCGAGCTGGCGCCTGGATGAAACCTACGTCAAGGTGCGGGGCAAGTGGACCTACCTGTACCGGGCAGTCGACAAGCGGGGCGACACGATCGATTTCTACCTGTCGCCGACCCGCAGCGCCAAGGCAGCGAAGCGGTTCCTGGGCAAGGCCCTGCGAGGCCTGAAGCACTGGGAAAAGCCTGCCACGCTCAATACCGACAAAGCGCCGAGCTATGGTGCAGCGATCACCGAATTGAAGCGCGAAGGAAAGCTGGACCGGGAGACGGCCCACCGGCAGGTGAAGTATCTCAATAACGTGATCGAGGCCGATCACGGAAAGCTCAAGATACTGATCAAGCCGGTGCGCGGTTTCAAATCGATCCCCACGGCCTATGCCACGATCAAGGGATTCGAAGTCATGCGAGCCCTGCGCAAAGGACAGGCTCGCCCCTGGTGCCTGCAGCCCGGCATCAGGGGCGAGGTGCGCCTTGTGGAGAGAGCTTTTGGCATTGGGCCCTCGGCGCTGACGGAGGCCATGGGCATGCTCAACCACCATTTCGCAGCAGCCGCCTGATCGGCGCAGAGCGACAGCCTACCTCTGACTGCCGCCAATCTTTGCAACAGAGCCCTCAATTCGGCAAGCCGGTGTGGGCGCTGATCCCCATCCCGGCCAGCTCCTCAATGAGCCAGTCTCGAAAGTCCGAAATGGATTTCGCGCCTTCGGCCCTCAAGGCGGCAACGTCTTCCTCTTTGAAACTCCAATCGTCCTTGCCGATGTGGCGCAAGGCGCGCCAAACGCAATGCTTCTGATAGCTGTAGATCGCGCAACGGAGATACCCGCGAACGATCTTTTCCATAGCCGCATCGTCATTGCGGTGGCGATCTAGCAATGCGTCAAGGTCGGCTACGGACGGATTGGGATCAAGCATGGTCGGCCTCGATCTGTAGGGCGAGCTGGGCGAGGCGATCGGGAGCAAGCAAGTCGTCGGCCGCAAGGTCGATAGCGAAGGGTTCGCCGGGTTCGGGCGGCCGTCGATCGGCGGCGAAAGCGGCAAGATAGGGTTGCGCCGCGTCGGTTTCGATCCAGCGCCAGAAGGCAGGCCCTTGGCCGAATAGCCCGGCCTCGAACATATCGAGCCGGGCTTGCGCGAAATCATCGCACATTAGGCGAAGTGGATCACGGCCGATTCAGTGGTCCGCCCCTGCGGGCGCACGACAATATCGACCTTGCAGCCAAGCCGGGTGAGCATGGCTAGAAGCCGCTCAACCGAGACGCTGCGGAACTGGCCTCGCAGGATGCGCGACAATTCCGGTTGGGTAGATCCCGTAACCTTGGCGGCGGCGATCTGCGTCAACTTCCGCTCCTGCATGGCCTCGGCCACACGGGTAACGAGCTGGGCTTTCAAAAGGTGGGTGTCGGGGTCGGCAAAGCCTAGATCGGCAAAGACATTGCCGCTGCCTTCCTCAATGATTTCGTCCTGTGCGCTCATGCTGTGCCTCGCGGGGTCTGGTGTTGCCGGTGATGCTCCTCGGCGGATTTCAGCCGCGTTCGGATCAAATCCATATCGGCCTGCGGCGTGGCCTTGCCCTGCTTGGATTTCTTCTGGAAGGCGTGCAGGACATAGACCGCCTCCGCGAATTTGACCGTATAGACCGTGCGGAACGTATCGCCTTGGTGGTCGTCTATGATCTCGACCACGCCAGCGCCGCCAAAGCCCTTCAACGGCTTAGTGCTGGCGTGCTGCCCGCCTTGCTGCGCAAGGTGCAGGGCATAGCCCATTACGTCCTGCACATCGTCCGGGAACTCCCGAAAATCGCGCTTTGACGATGCCACCCATCGAACCGGCCGTTCCGTATCCATCGCGGCTATTATGCACAAATATACATAGCCCGCAAGCGGAAATTATGCGCGTATGTGCATATTGCCAGCTCGCTATGCCGATTGAGGCGACCGCGATCGGGGCGGCTCAATCGAGCGCCCTGCGCGACGAATGTATCAACGCCGGGGATGCAGGGCCGTAATTTTATGCTAGAGGCCCGGCGCGGCCCACGCCCCCCAATTTGTGCGGCCGTCCACTTCCGACGATGGCCCGCAAGGACTAGCCATCGTCGGAAGACCAACAAACAATCTAGCCGATGCCACGCGCCGCCCCTGTCCGGGCAGGCGAGGGCTGCTTGCCGTTGTAATAAAATTACTGCTCAATCTGGCCCTAGTTGCGCGTGCAATTTCCCTATTGTTGAGTCATCGTCCTCCCTACAGCGACCGAAAGGAGGACTAGGCTATGGTTGATTCTTCCAATATCTATCGAGAGCAACAGAAAGCGGTTGCCCTAGAGTTCATGGAAAAAGCTCTTGCGATACTCGTTGAGGTCGATGATTCAGCCGCAGATTGTTATCTGCAACAATCAATAGATACGTGCATGGCGTCACCGCGCATGACATTTCCCGAAGATGAATTTTGGGATTGTGTTGATGAATTGCCACATTTGACCGATCGCGTCTTGTTCCTGCATCGGCAGAACGGGGTCGGTACATAGAACGGACCCAGATATACGCTCTCATGACTGCCATCTGAGATGTTGGCCGAGTTTACTCCTCCGCTGACGTCAACGCCAGCGACTGTTTGAACCTTGGCGGGTGTGCCGCGGACTCCTGATCGACGACGATTGATCAAGCTCTCATCCGCGGATTGGTCACCGCACTACCCGTATCCGTCGCTGGGCCTATCCTCCGTCTAAGCTCGGGCATCGGACGAACCTGCCCCACCGTACACCGTGGATTGCCCATCACAGTCGGGTGCCCGCGGCACGCCGGCCAAGGCTATGCAGCTGATGCGCTGGCGCCTCCTCTTATTGTCGCCACAGGCGAAATTAGTTGGCCATCGCAGGCGCCATCCGGCGTGCGATATCCCAGGCATAGCCGACCAGTTCGCGCGCGATCGCGGTCGTCACCTTCGGTTGCGGCTTACCTGTCGCCGACAATCGACGGAAACGCTGACACAGTCGCACCTGGGCTTTCCAGCCGATAGCTTGAACCTCCTCCGGCAGATCGGCGACGCGTTCCCGGTAGCGCCGCTCCTCGCGCGCCGGCAGCCGGTACGACCAGCCTGCCTCGATGAGCGTGGTGCGTGCCTGCGCATTCCCAGCACGGGTGATGCGACCGCGATGGGTACGCGCGCCACTGGAGTGCTCGGAGGGCACGAGGCCGACATATGCCATCAGCTGCTTGGGATTATCAAAGCGGGTAAGGTCGCCGACCTCGGCCACCAGCGTGGCAGCGCTGACCAGTTTGATGCCGCGCAAGGCCTGAAGTCCGCGCACCAATGGGGCGAAATGCCACGACGCTACCGCCTCGCCGAGCGCGGACTCGAGACGGACGACGCGGGCCTGCGCTTCCAGCACCCGCTTCTGAAGCTCCTCAAACGCCAGTTGTTGATGCGGATAATCAAAGCGCTGTTCCGATAGCCAGCGCCAATACATTTTCGTCCATGCAGACCGTCCTTCAAAACGACGATCATGCCGAAGGAGGAAGCTACGGACAGTCTGTTTGGCTGCAGTCGCATCTTCCTGGGCACTGCGTCGCGCGCGGATTAGATCGCGCACCGCCTCATGTGCCTCATCCGGCACCCAGATCGCCGTCAGTTCCCCCGCCCGCAACAGGCGCGCCAACGTCATCGCGTCTCGCCGGTCCGTCTTCACATGGTCGCCGGGCCGTCTCGGCATCATCGACGGTGCGATCACGATACACGGCTGCCCGAGCTTGATCAGCAACCGTTGCAACCCGTAGCCGCAAGGCCCTGCCTCGTAGCAGAAGCTCAGCGTCGCGCCTGGTGTTGCCAGTCGTTTGACCAGCTTCCTGACCTCATCGTCATCGTTGGCTACGGTACCGACGAAGCGGACCTCGCCTCCGGGCCCGCCTTCCGCAACCGCGACCGCGATGGTCGCCTTGTGCACATCCAGCCCGATATACTTCGCCACATTCGACATGACTCGCCTCCGTTGCTGACTACTCCACCGTCAACATCTCAGATTTGAGCCGCAAAGGCTTCCCGCAGTCATCGGGTCTAAGGTTTCGCCGGACCTTCGACGGCGTGCATCTGGCGAAGCGGCCTGAGGGCGGACGATGGCGCATCGGGGTCGGTCCAAAGATAATCGCCGGTGAGGTTGATGTGCTGCCATCCGAGCGGCGAAAGGTGTTGCAACAGGTCCGGCGGGACCGACCGGCCGAGACTGGCAAGATGCATGCGGGCGGCTTGCAGGTAGGTCGTGTTCCACAGGACGATAGCACCGGCGACGAGGTTTAGCGCGCTCGCCCGATGGGTCTGGGCTTGCAGGGCGTGATCACGGATGCGGCCGATCCGGTGGAAGAAGATGGCGCGTTTCAGAGCATTTTCGGCCTCACCCTTGTTGAGTTCGCGGGTTGCGCGGCGCCGCTGTTCGGGCTGCTCGATCCAGTCGAGTGTAAACAGGGTGCGCTCGACGCGGCCGATCTCGCGCAGTGCCAAGGCCAGGCCATTGGCCCGTGGATAGGAGCCGAGCCGTTCCAGCATGATCGATGCACTCACGACGCCGGTGCGGATCGAGGTGCCCAAGCGCAGCACGTCGTCCCAGTGTGCGGCGATCAGGGCCTCGTCGATCCTGCCCGCGACCAGCGGCGCGATATCTGGGCCAGGTTCGATTCCGTTGAACAGGTGAAGCCGGCGCGCGGCGATGTTAGGGATGCGCGGCGCGAACCGGAATCCAAGTAGATGGCATAGCGCAAACACATGGTCGGAAACGCCCCCACCATCGACGTGATGCTCCTCAATGTGCAGATCGGCACCATGATGGAGCAGCCCGTCCAGCACCTGCGCCGCCTCGCTTGCGGATGCGGAGATGACGGTGGAATGAAACGGCGCGTAGCGATCCGAGACATGGCTGTAGAAGGAGACAGCAGGCTCCGCCCCCTTGTGCGGATTGACTGCGCCGGTCGCCTGAGCACGGCGATCAAGCAGGAAGTTCTGACCGTCCGAACTGGACGAGGTCCCGGACCCAAACAGGGCGGCGAGCGGCGCGGTGTGCTGGGCATTGACCAACCGGGCGAGAGCCCTACCGTAGGTTTCCTCGCGTAAATGCCATGAGGCGAGCCAACTGAGTTGGCGTTGGGTCACGAGATCGCAGGCTTCTGCCATGCGCTTATGGCCAAGATTGGTCGCATCGGCGAGCACCGCCGTCAGGATAGCGCGGGGTTCATCGGCAACCCGACCGCTTTGCAGATGCGTGAAGCACTGGCTGAAACCGGTCCATCGATCGACTTCAGCAAGGAGATCGGTGATGCGGATCGCGGGCAGATGGGCGTAGAGCGGCGCAAGGGCGCTATCCGCTTCATCCGGCGTGACCGCCTTCAACGGCGAAATCCGCAGCTTGCCAAGGCTGAGTTGTACGTCTTCCAGCGCGTCCGTCTCCGCCTTCCGCTCGACCTCTGCCAATCTCCGGGCGAGACGGGTACGCCGTTCGTCCAGCCAGGCACTGGCCGTATCGGGTGCCGGGATCGGCAAAGGGCCGGCTGCGCGCATGGTGGCAAATACCGGACTTGGAATAAGCTGTTGCTCGACGGCACGATAGCGTCTGCTTCCCTCGACCCACATGTCGCCGGCACGAAGCCTGTCACGAAGCTCGACTAGGACGCAAAATTCATAAACTCTGCGATCGGGAATGCCGGGGCCGATCGCGCGACGCCAGGCCTGCCGAATGAAGGCAACTGGTGTATCCGGCGGCAGTTTTTTCAGGCGACCTAGATGAAGGTCGCGCATGATAGCGACTGCTCGCGCGAGCGTATGGCAGGCCGGGACCGCTCCGAACGTGAACGAGGCGATGAACAAGGGACCGACCTGTCGGAGAACGGGGTAGTTGGTTGCGGCGACGGTAACGGGATCGACGGCATCGGGGCGGATCAGCTTGCGGGCTTCATCGACTTCACGGCCAAGATCATCCCATCCAACTACGGCCTCGACCGCGGCGCCGATGTCGCCGCCCGACACCTTGGCAGTGAGCAGGGCATCGCCGAGCCGGGCAAGTAGCCGGATCTTACCGTTGATGTTGCGCCGGTCGCGCTTGAGCGCTGTGTCTGCGCTGTTCTGCTCGCGCCGAAACATCTGACCCAGCAGGCGGTCGAACATCAGCACCGCATCGTCGGTGAGCGTGACGATGGTTTCGAGTACGGTTGCCGCCAGCGTCGCACGGCGCCGCGTTGCTTGCAGCGTTCGGACATGTTGCGCCGTCAGCCGAGCCCCTTCCTGACAGAGGCGTCGCAGGCGTTCAGGATGTATGCCTGCCGCGATATCGGGATCGATCCCAATATCGCGCAGCAGGGCTCTGTTGCAAAAATCGTGAAGCTTGAGCATGCTTGGCGGAGATTGGACGGACGGAACGATGACGGATTTCAAGTGGCGCCATTTCCAGGGTGATGTGATCCTGTGGGCGGTGCGCTGGTATTGTCGCTATCCGATCAGCTATCGCGACCTTGAGGAAATGCTGGCGGAACGCGGCATTTCGGTCGACCATACGACGATCTATCGCTGGGTCCAGTGCTACGCCCCGGAGATGGAGAAGCGGCTGCGCTGGTTCTGGCGGCGTGGCTTTGATCCGAGCTGGCGCCTGGATGAAACCTACGTCAAGGTGCGGGGCAAGTGGACCTACCTGTACCGGGCAGTCGACAAGCGGGGCGACACGATCGATTTCTACCTGTCGCCGACCCGCAGCGCCAAGGCAGCGAAGCGGTTCCTGGGCAAGGCCCTGCGAGGCCTGAAGCACTGGGAAAAGCCTGCCACGCTCAATACCGACAAAGCGCCGAGCTATGGTGCAGCGATCACCGAATTGAAGCGCGAAGGAAAGCTGGACCGGGAGACGGCCCACCGGCAGGTGAAGTATCTCAATAACGTGATCGAGGCCGATCACGGAAAGCTCAAGATACTGATCAAGCCGGTGCGCGGTTTCAAATCGATCCCCACGGCCTATGCCACGATCAAGGGATTCGAAGTCATGCGAGCCCTGCGCAAAGGACAGGCTCGCCCCTGGTGCCTGCAGCCCGGCATCAGGGGCGAGGTGCGCCTTGTGGAGAGAGCTTTTGGCATTGGGCCCTCGGCGCTGACGGAGGCCATGGGCATGCTCAACCACCATTTCGCAGCAGCCGCCTGATCGGCGCAGAGCGACAGCCTACCTCTGACTGCCGCCAATCTTTGCAACAGAGCCGGCTGAACGCCTTGGCGAAAAGCCGTCGATGGTCGTCATCGCCGCCGGCGTCGTCACCCTTCGCGCGAAACTCCTTCCAGAGGACGCCGAGGCTGGCGTGCTCGCCCTTGCGGACCTGCGCGCCGAGCGCCTGCCACTGGCGATAGGTGCCCCAGACCCCGCTCGCGTAGCCGCTGCCATAGGCGGCCGCCCAGAGCGAGATCGTATTTATGCCGCGATAGGGCTTGCCGCTGGCGACGTTGGTCGGGCGGGTGACGTCGGCGCCAAAATGATGCCACGGCATGCGCCAGGTGCCGGTGCCGGCTTCGATGGCGTCGACGATCGCTTGCGTGACGCGAGCGTAGACGTCTGAGCGTGGTGAGGCTGACATGATATGTTCTCCGTTCTCGCGCCGGGGACCATCCCCGGCGGCGGAGGCCCGTTCGCGCCGGGCACAGGGGGGCTCGCGCACCCGTCAGGGCCGCAGCGAAGCGAAGGACGGCGAAGCCGTTGCGCGGGCGCGCCGACCGGCGCAGGACTCCGCCAACAGCCGGGGTGGTCTACGGCGCGGGAGGGTCGATCCCGGCAATCACCGCGGTCAGGCGATCAAGCTCGCGCTGGAGCGCCTGACGCTGGAGGTCGGAGATGCGCCGTTCGCGTAAGTGCGCCCGGGCATCGGCCGCCGCACGTTCCCAGGCCGGTCTGTGGCGGGCGGTGATGCAGGCGTTGGGGCAGCGGGTCGGTTCGCACAGGGCGGTAAGCGGCTGCGCGGGATCGGGGGTCGTCACGCGCTTGAGGCAGAGCGCGGTCGCGGGATCGAAGAAGCAATCCGCGAGCGGGCCGACATGGAAGGTGCGCGCGACGCTGGCGAGCATGACGCGCAGGCGGGCCCGATCGGCGATCATGGCGGGCAGTGGCCCGAGCTTAACGGCGGCATCGTCGAGGGTCCGCGCGATGCGTGGTCCCGCCGGTCCGCCGAGTGATGCGCCGCCCTGCCGCCGGTCGAAATAGTCCAGCAGATCGTCAATCTGACCGAGCCGGCGCTGCGCCTCGACCTCTGCGCGAAACCCCGATCCACTGGTCCCGGCATAGCCCTCGAAAGCGGCGACCGAGGCATGCTTGTACTGGATCATGCCGGCGATGGTGCCGAACGGACGGTTGGCGATGTGCCACGCGATGGTGCGCCGGAACTGCCGCGTCGTGATGCGCCACGGCTTGCCATCGGGGCCGGGTGGGATGACCGGCGCATCGGGGCTGCCGAAGACGGTGTTGAGGTGGTCGCGGAAGGCGTTGAGCTGGCGGACCACCTCGCTCGACAGATGCGTCTTGGTGACAGCGCGGGGACGAAGCACCGGCCAGAGCGTGTCGCTTCCAGTCTTCCGTGCCGCGTGTTCCGACAGCCGTTCGAGCACCGTGATCGCCTCGGCCACCGGTTCGATCGTCACCCAGCTCGCCGACTCACCGGCGCTCGATCGGCGCTTGTAGAGGGTCGATCGGACGCGTTGCCGCTCGATCAGGCCGTCTTCGCTGCGCGCGATCGAGAGGCAGCCGCGCCGCATCGCCTGGACCTCGCAGTCGCGCATGCCGGTCAGATAGGCGCATACGATATAGGCGGCGGCCTGCAGCATCCGCTCCTCGATCGCTAGGGTCTTCACGTCGAAGCGGGCACGCCATGGCCGACCGCTCTCGGGAGCGATCGAGATCGGCGTGTCCATGCCGCCGACCTCGGTACCAAGCGATGCAACCGCTTCGCGAATGACATCCGGTGCGCCGGTAGTGAGCATGAGATGCATGGCCGGCTCGGCGACGGCATCGATGCCGGCATGCAAATGGAGGAGATGGGCGTTGATCGGCGGGGTTGCATCCCCGGTGAGGGGATCGATGCGCGTGGCGCCGTTGTGTGCCGTCGTCCAGATGGGCACGCCGCGTCCTTGCCGGGCTCGGCGCGCGAGATAGCGCTCGAGGCGCGCGCGCTGCCGCAGGCGGCGCTCTGCATCAGGCAGTCCGCGTTCGGCGGCGAGCAGCCGAGCGCGGACTGCCTCGAGCCGATCGAGCGCGACCCGAGCCGCCAGAATATCGGTCGCGAAGGTCGTGACATAGCGCAGCGACCAGGCGAGCAGCGGCGTGACAATCTCCTCCGGCATGCGTGGGGTGCGGTTCTCGCGCACATGCCGATATCCGGCGACGCGCGCAGCCGCTTGCCCGGCCCACGGCTCGAACCCGAGACCGCCTCCAGGCAGGTGATCCCGGAGATGGTAGAGATCGGTGACCACCTGCAAGAGCTGGCCGACGATGACGGGGCGCCGCGCTGAATCATCCCGCAGGTGGCGCGCATAAGCGTCGATCAGCGCCTGATCGATGCGGCCCAGGTCGAGCCGCCCAAGCCGCTCGCGCGCGAAGGCGAAGAACCGGCGAGCCCGGTTGAATGCCTGTCGGATGCTGGCGGGCGGCAGCTTCGGGTGGTAGCCGGGAAGACCGACGTTGAGGCGGGCGTAGAGATAGGCGCGCATTGCCGCCTGCACATCGGCATGTTCGAGCACGTCGAAATGCACGGTGACGTGGCAGCGCCGAGCGTTCTCGCGGAAGACGGCGGGACCGAGATCCCAGGTCGGGTCGCCGACGTGCGACAGCTCCTCGCGGGCATGGCCCGCCTTGAGCGGCGCGCTCGCCAGCACAGGGCGATCGTCGAACGCGGGCACGAGGGCATGGACGGGCGTGGTCATGCGCGTGCCTCCGGCGGCAGATAGAGCCGTTCGCTCCCCATCTGCCGGCGCGCTTCGGCGATAACGGCATCGGAGAAGACCGGCAGGACCTGGACCGTGATCCGGGTGTGGACGCGGCCGAACTTGGCGGCCCAGTCGCTCGCCGGCAGGCTGCATCGCTGCTCTTCGACGAACGCGAGAAAGGCGAGGATCGCGGGGAGCTTGCGCGCGGTGATGACGGCGTTGGGACAATCGAGGCAGCCCCAGAAGGGCTGCGCGCAGGGCGAACCGGGCTCGGCGAAAGGACTGCTATGGAAGCCCGCGCAGGCGGCGAGCCAGACATCCTGTTCGCCGTCGAGCACCGGACCCACCGTATCAGCCGACATCAGCGACGCGACCTGTTCGGGCGCTTCGCGCAGCGCCTGCTCGGCGGTGGGTGGAAGCACGGTCGGCATCGCCGCAGCGACCGCTGCGCGGAAGGCATCGGCGACGGCCGCCTCGTGCAACGGCCGGAGCGACGGCAGATCGGCATAGTGGCGCGCCGCAACCTCGCGGGTGTGACCGACCGCGAAGCGGGCCATATGCCCCTCGGTCTTGGTGTACCATAACGCCTTGTGGGTCTTGCGCAGCCGGGAAAGCAGCAGATGGAGCGGCTTCCCATCATCGCCGGCGATACCATGGCGACGAGCCCAGGCGGCGAGTTGGAACTTGGGATCGACGATGCCGGCGCGAAGGCCGCCAACGTTGTGATAGAGCCAGAGGCAATCGTCGGTCAGATGCTCGCGTGCGACGGCGGTGACGTCGATCAGGCGACGCATGAGGCCGCCGGGTGTGCCGCTACCACCATCGCGGACCCGCATGCTCTTGTGCTCGGCACCGCGGGCGCGGCGCTTCAGATAGCGCAGCTCCACCGTGCCGGCATGCGGGTTGGTGAGACAATCCACGGTCAGCGTCTTCAGGCACTCCGGCTCGAGGCCGGTATCGAGCGTGAGCAGCACGAGCAGCGCCGGCAGATCGCGCGCGAGCAGATGATGGCGGCCATGCAGGTCGTCGATGAGCGTGCTGATCGGCAATCCGCGCCGCATGCGCATGAAATAGAGGCGCTTCAGCGCGGGCTGGTCTGCGACGATAAAGCCCTGCCGCGCGATGATCGCTTCGACATCGGCGCGCGCCCTGGCGACGACAGGGTCGCCCTCATCAGTGCGGTCGTCGGCGCCGAGGCGGCGAAGCATCGCTTCGATATCGGCCCTCGCGGCGTCGCGCAGCGCGCGGGCGACGAAGGGGCTATAGGCATCGCGCGGGGTCGAGCGGCCCGCCGAAGTGGCCAGCGTGTAGCGCAGCCGCTCATGCAGGTCGGGCGCGATCCGATCGGGCCGGTCTGCCTCGATCGCGCGCAGCGTGTTGATGACCTTGCCGACCGTTATGTGCCGGTGGATCGCGCCCATCCCACGCCGTTCGAGCGCGGACGCAAAGCCATCGATATGGACTGCGCGCAGGTCGTTGACGCCGGTCACCTCCGGCGCATCATCGCCAAGCCAGGCGAAGAAGTGGCGATAGACCTGAACATACTGCTTGATGACGCTGGCCGCACCGATGGGGCCGCCGAGCGCCGCCGATCGACGCAGCGCACCGGCGAAAGCGATGGCGAGTGGGCGAGGATCGAGCCCGGTCATATCGACTAGGACCGTTCCGCCATGCCGCGCCTCGATGGTGAACTTGAGGCCGAGCACAGGATCGGGCTGCGATCGCTCCGGCGTGATCGGCGCAAAGGCGACAGGCCGGCCCTTGCGGGGACGCCCGCTCATACGCCTTGCGGCCCCGGCAGTAACGCCAGCAGCTCCTCGACGGCCGCGTCCACCGTATCGGCGCGGGTCGCGATATGGTCGAGGTAGATATAGGTGGTGGTGAGGCTGGCGTGGCCAAGCAGGCGTTGCACCTGTTGCAGCGGGTCGCCCAGGATCAGCCGATAGCTCTCCACCGGCCCCACCGGCAATGCCGCTTCGCGCAGCCGCTGCTGGATCAGCAAGGCGAGCATATGGACTGCGAAGGCGTGGCGAAGCTGGTGCGGGCTGATCGACAGCGGGAAGCCGTTCTGTGCGCACCGCTTGCAGGCGCGGGTGAAGATCACCTCCCACGAGTTGGGGCGGACAGGCTGGCCGACCTCGGTCAGCCATAGCGCCGCCGGCTCGCGGGGCGTTCCATCCTCGTCGCACAGGATCAGGCGGCATCGTTCCTCCGGGGTGCAGATATCGCGCATGCGGTCGAGACCGGCGCGGGTGACAGGGATCGGTCGGTCGAAGCTGGCCGCACCGTCGCGCGCGGCGAACTTGGCCACGCCCGCGGCGCGCTCGACCGCGACATAGGCGGCGATCTGACGAAGCAGCCGGCGTGGGACCAGAACGCTGCGTCCGCGGTCGCCCTTGGTGAGCGGCGGCGGAAGGGGCAACCAAAGTTGTTGGACGTCACCGTCCTCGCGGTCGATCGCCGCGAGCTCGACGGTGAGCAAGCCCGACGCCTCTTCGAGGCGCAGGCCGGTGGTGACGAGAAGATCCGCGAACAGCGCGTTGCGCAGCCCATTACGGTCGCGAGCGCCGGGGCGCTCCGTGCCGTCAGGGGTGAGCCCGCGCAGGCCGACCTCGCGGAAAATGCGGTAGTCGTCCATCGTGACGAACCGGACATCCGATCGCCTGGCGACACGTTCATAGGCATCGTTGCGCGCCGCGATCATGCCGCGACGGCCACCTTGCGCCGGTCGCCACACGGCGCGGCGGCTGAACGGCGCGTCGGCGATCAACCCTTGCTGCTCGCCCCAACGGTAAAGGCGATCGAGGCTGGCGACGGCGCGGTTCCAGCTTGCCGCCGTTATCCGGTGATCGGCATCGTCGCGGCGTCGCTCACGATGATAGGCGTCGACATCGTCGCGGGTCGCAGCCCACACGGTCTTGCCGCAGGCATCGAGAAAACGAAGCCAGACTACGACATCATAGGCGTAGGCGCGAAGCGAGTGCCGCGAGCGGACGCCCGACAGCGGCAGGTCGAGAAAGAAGCGATCCAGATCGGGATCGTAGAGCGCGTCGTCGCGCTGGATCAGCGGCACATGCGCATCGAGGCCCCTGGCCTCGCGACGCTCGCAAACAGTAATGATCGACACCGGCGCGAAGCCCTCCCCCCGGACCCCCCACCCGGAAGCTGACCTTCACACCGATGCGCGCTATGGCCCGGCAGCTATCAGGCTGGCCTCCGCCAGCTCTTGGGTCAGCGCTACGGCCAGCCTGATTACTGCCTACCGTGGGCGTCCATCGCCGACCTTACTGCAATGTTGCGGACGGCGCAGACTGTCCAGATAAGGCGA
>NZ_ATDP01000044.1 GCF_000445105.1 Sphingobium lactosutens DS20
CTATGATCAGGGACCTTGTCGCGGCTCGACAGTCGCAGGAACTCCCGCAGCGACAGCGAATCCGAACAGCGCCAGACAATCCCGCGTTCGCTGTCGATGCCCTCGAAATAGCCGATCAGCAGCATGCGGAAATAGCGGCCCGGCGGCAGCGACGGGGCTCCCATCCGCGGCGCATAATAGGGCTTGCACGTCTTCTCGACAAAGCCATCGAAGCCCGCCTCGGCCAGCAGCTTCTGGAGCTTGTCGTAGAAAACATGCCCCGGTGAACGCGGTATCTCCGCCCACGTCACGATCAAATCGGACTGGACCTCGCTATCACGCCCCATCGCCATCGCCGCTAACCCGCCAGACAATCCCACTGCCGCACTGAATCAGCCACCGCCGACTTCGTCAACGGCCTGCTAGGTGGCCGAAAGAGGGTCATGACGCCTCGACGCATTGAGGCGGCCGGGAAACTCCTTGCCTTTGGGATGTCGGCAGGCGAGATAGCTCCAACAATCGGCGTTTCGATTGCCACACTCTATCGGCACCTTCCTGCACCTATGCAAGAAGCCCGAGTTGTCGAAGGTAAATATGTGGAGCCTTAAAGCAGTAAATTCGCCGGATTTGTACAATTCTGCAGTTTAGCGATTTACATACTCCACTTGGATCTCACTTTGCGCGTATCAGCCTAGCGAAAAAGCTGACGTGCAATTTGCTCGAACAACCGAACATCTGCTGAACTGTCTCCGACCCGAAAGCTGAGGATGATTGGTGAAGTGGCTCCTTCATCGCGAACCCTGACATATATGATGTCGTCATGCTGGACGTGCCGCATGGAAGACGGGACCAGCGCGACCCCGGCCTCCGACGCGACCAGCCCGAGAGTAACCTGTACGTCGCGCACTTCCTCGACGTCGGTGTGCGTGAGCCCATGGTCGCGGAGGATCGTGAGAACCTGGTCCGCGTAGCTGGGCCGCGGCTGGCTTGGATAGACCAGCAGCTTGCGGGCCATCAAATCCGAAAGAGAAATGGAGTCCGCTGCCGCCAGCGTATCGGCGGTGCCGATCGCCGCAATCAGCGGCTCGTCCTGCAGCACTTCCCGCTGGATCGCCGGGTCGTCGATGAGGATGCGGCCGAGCCCCGCGTCGATGCGCCCGTCCTTCAACGCAACCACCTGCTCTATAGTACTCATCTCGAGAAGTTGGATCTCAAGCCCGTCCGCTCGCGCGCGGAACTCCCTGATGACCCCCGGCATCATCCCATAGACTATAGAGCCCACGAACCCGACCACGAAGCGCCGCTGCGCGCTCTGGGTAAGCCGCTGCATCGAGCGGCGGAGCTGCTCGATACTCGAAAGGATCCGCGTCGCCTGCTCGTGGAAGATACTGCCCGCTTCCGTCAAGCGGATCGGTCGACTGTCGCGATCGAATAACGCCACGCCTAACTCGATCTCGAGTTCTCTGATCTGCCGGCTAAGCGGCGGTTGCGCGACTCCCAGCCGCTCCGCCGCACGAGTGAAGTTCCGCTCGGCTGCAACTGCCTCGAAATATCGTAAGTGTCGCAGTTCCATTATACCTCCAGGGTATCAAGCCAGACCGAGATGATCTTTCCATCTGATAGGCACAAGTCCTATGTTTCGAGGAAGATAAAAAAAGGGAGGACGAGAATGGTCACTATCGAAACCATCGAAACCTTCATTGTCGATGTGCCGACGATACGCCAGCACGTGCTCGCGATGGCGACCATGCGGACCCAAGCGATGGTGTTCGTTCACGTCCGTTGTTCCGACGGGGTCGAGGGGATCGGCGAAGGTACGACGATTGGCGGCCTCAGTTATGGGGACGAGAGCCCCGAAGGCATCAAACTCACAATCGATCGTCACGTCGCACCGCTGCTGCATGGCTCCGACGCATCGCCCGCGCGAGCGACGATGCTGCTGCGCAAGTCGATTGTCGGCAATCATTTCGCCAAAAATGCAGTCGAGACCGCCCTGTTCGATGCGGCCGGCAAGCGTGCCGGTGTGCCGGTGAGCGAGCTTTTGGGGGGGCGCGTGCGCGATCGCCTCCCTGTATTGTGGACGCTCGCGAGCGGCGACACGGCGCGTGACATCGCTGAGGCTGAGACGATGATTGATCAGCGGCGTCACAAGGCGTTCAAGCTCAAGATAGGCAAGCGCGACCTTGTCGAGGACGTCGCGCACGTTGCCGCCATAAAGCGCGCGCTTGGTGACCAAGCCAGCATCCGGGTGGACGTCAACCAAGCCTGGGATGAGGCAACCGCCAAGCGCGGCGTCGCCATGTTGGCAGATGCCGATGTCGACCTGATCGAACAGCCGATCTCCGGCGCGAACGTCTCCGGCATGGCGCGTCTCACCGCGATGGGCCGGACCGCGATCATGGCTGACGAAGGGCTGCGAGGTCCGATCGATGCCCTGCGCCATGCGACGGATGCCGCAGCCGATGTATTTGCCGTTAAGATCGCACAGTCGGGAGGCCTACGCGCTGGCGCCGCTGTCGCCGGGATCGCGGAGGCCGCAGGGATCGGCCTGTACGGTGGGACCATGCTCGAAGGGCCGATCGGCTCTATCGCCTCGGCGCACCTGTTCGCGACCATTGATGAGTTCGACGTAAGCGAGGACGAGTTCTGGCATGCTCTGAACTTCATGGCGTCTGCCGCCCCGGAATTCGGACTCTTCGCGGCAGGGCTCGGCTTCGAACACTTCCTGGACATGCGCATGGACGCGGCCGACGCGGAAGCCGGGATCGAAGGGGGCACGCCGCGCACCATCGAAGGTCCGCTCTACGTCAAGGGAGCCCCGCGCTCGAAGGGCTTTGCGCGGCTGGACGACGGTGCCGATGACGGAGAAGTGCTAATTATGCACGGGCGCGTGGTCGACAAAGATGGGAAGCCCGTTGCCGGCGCGATCGTCGATGTCTGGCATGCCAACACACTCGGCAATTACAGCTACTTCGACAAAACCCAGAGCGAGTTCAACCTTCGTCGGCAAATTGAGACCGACGAAGAGGGCCGGTACAAATTCCGTAGCATCGTACCGTCGGGCTACGCTGTGCCTAAGGGCGGAACCACCGAGGCACTGCTTGACCTTGTTGGTCGCCACGGCAACCGTCCCGCGCATGTCCACTTCTTCGTGTCGGCGTCCGGTTACCGCCATCTGACGACGCAGATCAACATCGACGGCGACCCATACCTGCATGATGACTTCGCCTATGCGACGCGCGATGACTTGATTCCGCCGATCGAACGAAAAGCTGATCCTGCTGCCATTCATGCGGAGGGCCTCAACACGCCCTTCACGGAAATCGCCTTCGACTTCACGCTCATCACGGCTGGCGAGGCAGAAGAGGCAGAAGCATCTTCCCGCAGCCGCGTCGCGCTCGCGGCCTGACGACATCATGGCCGACAAGTTTTTCGAAAGTCCAGCTGCGGCGCTGGATGGCCTGCTCTTCGATGGCATGACGATCATGTCGGGCGGGTTCGGGCTGTCCGGCAACCCCGAGAGCCTGATCCCCGAGATCCGTGCGAGCGGGGTGAAGGCGCTGACCGTTGTCTCGAACAACGCCGGCGCGGACGGCTTCGGCCTGTGGATGCTGCTGGAAAGCCGCCAGGTGAAGAAGATGATTTCGTCCTACGTGGGGGAGAACAAGCTCTTCGAGCAGCAGTACCTCTCGGGAGACTTGGAGCTGGAACTCAATCCGCAAGGAACGCTAGCCGAGCGGATCCGGGCGGGCGGGGCTGGTATCCCAGCCTTCTACACCAGAACCGGGGTCGGGACGGTCGTCGCCGAGGGCAAGCCGATCGAGGCGTTCGAAGGCCAGGAATATGTCCGCGAGACCTGGCTACGCGCCGACCTGGCGATCGTAAAGGCGTGGCGCGCGGATCCGGCCGGGAACCTGATGTTCCGCAGAACCGCGCGCAACTTCAACCCGGTCATGGCGACGGCAGCCAAGGTGACCGTGGCGGAGGTGGAGGAGCTTGTCCCCGCCGGGACCTTCGATCCGGACTGCATCCACACGCCCGGCATCTATGTCGATCGGATCGTCCTGAGCACCATCAACGAAAAGAAGATCGAGAAGCTCACGACCCGACCGAGAGAGGCTGCCTGATGCCCTGGACGCGCGAACAGATGGCGGCCCGCGCCGCGCAGGAACTGCAGGATGGCTTCTACGTGAACCTCGGCATCGGCATCCCAACGCTGGTCGCCAACTACATCCCCGGCGGCATCGACGTGACCCTCCAGTCCGAGAACGGGATGCTGGGCATGGGGCCATTCCCGTTCGAGGGCGAGGCCGACCCCGACCTCATAAACGCCGGCAAGCAGACGATCACCACGCTGCCGACCTCCAGCTTCTTCTCGTCCACCGACAGCTTCGCGATGATACGGGGCGGCCATATCGACATGGCAGTGCTCGGCGCGATGGAGGTCGCCGAGACGGGCGACCTCGCCAACTGGACCATTCCCGGCAAGATGGTGAAAGGCATGGGCGGCGCCATGGATCTCGTCGCCGGGGTGAAGCGCGTCGTGGTGATCACCGATCACGTCACGAAGGCGGGCGACCCCAAGCTGCTCGAAGGCTGTACGCTGCCGCTGACCGGCAGAGCCTGCGTCGATCTCATCATAACTGATCTTGCCGTGATCGCCTGTGACAAGCCGGGATTCCGGCTGGTGGAGCTCGCACCTGGCATCAGCATTGAGGAGGTGCGCGCGAAGACCGCTGCGCACGTCACCGTCACAGGGGCATTGGCCGCATGAGCGAAGCCTTCATCTGCGACGCAGTCCGCACGCCCATCGGCAAGCTGAACGGCACCCTATCGTCCATCCGCGCCGACGACCTTGCGGCGGTTCCGATCAAGGCGCTCATCGAGCGCAACCCGGGTGTCGATTGGGCAGCGGTGGACGACTGCCTACTCGGCTGCGCAAACCAGGCTGGGGAGGACAATCGCAACGTCGCTCGGATGGCGGTGCTGTTGGCGGGATTGCCGGAGCAGGTGCCTGGCGGCACTATCAACCGCCTGTGCGGCTCGGGCCTTAACGCCGTCGGGTCGTCCGCCCAGGCGATCCGCGCCGGCGATGCCCACTTGTTCATCGCGGGTGGCGTCGAGCATATGACCCGCGCGCCTTACGTGCTCGGTAAGGCCAACGCCGCTTTCGACCGCGCGCAGAAGATCGAGGACACGACGCTCGGCTGGCGCTTCGTCAATCCGGCGATGCGCCATGCTTATGGCGTCGACTCGATGCCCGAGACGGGGGAGAACGTCGCGGTCGAGTGGAAGGTCAGCCGGGAGGATCAGGACGCCTTCGCGCTCAACAGCCAGCAGAAGGCGGCGGCGGCGCAGGCGAACGGACGGCTCGCCGCAGAGATCGTGCCTGTCGCGATTCCACAGAAGAAGGGCGACCCAGTCCTCTTCGAGCGCGACGAGCATCCGCGCGCCACGAGCGCCGAACTGCTTGCCAAATTGAAGCCGGTCGTGGGGCGTGACGGGACGGTGACGGCCGGTAACGCATCGGGCCTGAACGACGGTGCGGCAGCGATGCTGGTGGCCTCTGAAGCCGCGGCAAAGCAGCATGGGCTGACCCCGCGGGCGCGCGTGATCGCCATGGCGTCGGCAGGCGTCGCGCCGCGCATCATGGGGGTCGGCCCAATCGAAGCGGCGCGCAAGCTGTTCGCACGCACGGGTATTTCTCCGAACGATCTCGACGTGATCGAACTCAACGAGGCCTTCGCGAGCCAGGCGATAGCCACGCTGCGTGATCTCGGCATCGATCCCGCCGACCCGCGGGTGAACAGGAATGGCGGCGCCATCGCTCTCGGACACCCGCTCGGCATGTCTGGCGCGCGCATCACGATGAGCGCGGTGGAGGAACTGCAGCGCACCGGCGGCCGGTATGCGCTCGCCTTCATGTGCATCGGGGTGGGGCAGGGCATCGGCATGCTGCTGGAGCGCGTATGATGATCGATCACATCGTCACGGGCGATGGCTGCAGGATCGCCTACCGGTTCGACGGACCAGCCGGGGCACCGGTGCTGCTGCTCTCCAGTTCGCTCGGCACGACTATGGAGATGTGGGAGCCGCAGATCTCCACCTTTGCGGAGCAGTTCCGTGTACTGCGCTATGATACGCGCGGCCACGGCGGTTCGGATGCTCCGCCGGGTGCCTATTCGCTAGATCGACTTGGTCGAGACGTTGTGGAACTCCTCGACGTGCTCGGAATCCCGCTGGTCCACTTCTGCGGCCTCTCGCTCGGCGGTATGGTTGGTCAGTGGCTGGGTGCGCGCGCGCCCGAGCGGATCGAGCGTCTTGTGCTCGCCCATTCGAGCGCCTTCATGGGGCCGCCTTCAGCGTGGGACGGACGCATTGTCCTGATCCGCGAGAAGGGGATGGCCGCCGTCGCCGAAGCGTCGATCGAGCGCTGGTTTACGGCCGAATTCGTCAAGAAAGGCGACGCCTGCCTGGACAGGGTGCGTGGCATGCTGCTCACGACGAACGTCGCCGGCTATGCCGGCTGCTGTGCAGCCATCCGCGACATGGACCTGCGCCGGCTCGGTGAGCTGATCGACCTGCCGACCCTCGTCATCGGCGGAGATGCCGATCCTGCGACCCCGCCCGCTCATAGCGAAGCGCTGGCGGGCGCGATCCGCGGCTCGCGTTTGCTGTTTCTGTCGGCAGCGCACCTCGGCAACATGGAACAGCCGGCCGATTTCGCACGCGCGGTTCTGAGCTTCCTAGACTCATGGCCGGGCGAGCCGGGCGAGGCGATGCCAGAACGATCTGTTATGAGTGACTTCAATGTTGAAACGGAGATATGACCATGAAAACTATGACCGATAACGTCCGCACTGCCTCGGAAGCGACGAAATGGGCGAAAGAAGATATAGCCGCATTGGTGAGTGATCAGCACGGATGGGTTGACCCACGCATCTATACAGACGAAGCTCTTTATCAATTGGAGCTCGAGCGGGTCTTCGCAAAATCGTGGCTGTTGTTGGGGCACGAATCGCAGATCGCAAAGGCCGGCGACTTCATGACCAACTATATGGGTGAGGATCCGGTGCTTGTCGTTCGGCAGAAGGACGCTAGCATCCGAGTCTTTCTCAATCAATGTCGTCACCGAGGAATGCGGCTTTGTCGAGCAGATTGCGGCAATGCTAAGTCGTTTACCTGTAGCTATCACGGTTGGGCGTACGACACTGCGGGAACGTTGGTAAATGTTCCCTACAGCGAGTGCTTTCCGACGTTGGACAAGAAAGAATCGGGACCGCTTCAGGCACGTGTCGAAACGTATAAAGGCTTGATCTTCGCGAATTGGGATACCGAGGCGCCGGATTTAGCCACCTATCTGGGCGAAGCTAGATTCTATATGGACCATATGTTCGACCGGACAGAGGCTGGCACGGTCGCTATTCCCGGCATTGAGAAATGGGTAATCCCCTGTAACTGGAAGTTTGCGGCAGAACAAATGTGTAGTGACATGTATCACGCAGGTACGACCTCTCACATTTCGGGCATTCTCGCCGGGCTGCCAGCTGACAAGGGCCTGAGTGATCTGCCGCCGCCGACGGAAGGTCATCAGTACCGCGCATTATGGGGGGGGCATGGCGCAGGATTCTATTTGGACGACACCAATCTGTTGACTGCGACGAGCGGTGAGAAAGTAGTCGATTACTGGACTAAAGGTGCCGCTGCTGAAAAGGCTGCGCTGCGTTTCGGTGCCACGGCGCAATCACGGATGGCCCTCCTACACATGGCAGTGTTTCCAAGCTGTGGCTTCCTTGCAGGCGTCAACATGGTCCGAATGTGGCATCCCCGCGGACCCAATGAGATAGAAGTGTGGTCTTTTACGGTCGTGGATGCGGATGCTTCAGACGAGATCAAGGATGAATTTCGTAGGCAGTCCATGCGCTCGTTTTCAGCAGGCGGAGTGTTCGATCAGGACGACGGCGAGAACTGGGTCGAGGTTCAGCAAATATTGAAAGGCTATAAAGCACGGAGCAGACCATTCGTCGTTTCCATGGGAATCGGCAGGGACGAGGGAAGCCACCCGGACTACCCAGGCCGCATTGGCTATGTCTACAACGAGAACGCGGCGCGTGGCTTCTATACGCACTGGGCGCGTATGATGACCTCGCCGAATTGGGCGGCATTGAATCAGACGCGTCCTGGATCGGTAAATAAGTTGGACTCAAACGGCATCCATACCGATTCCGTAGAACAATCGGCCGGCTATTCGCAAGAAAGCGACACAAGGAGGGGGATGTGAGCATGTCGGTAATGGTGAAGACAACAGAAAGTGGACAGATGAAGCCCCGCCTCGTGCCGCTGAATCTACAGCACGAGATCGAACAATTCTATTATTGGGAAGCGAGGCTTCTTGATGATCGTCGATATGAAGAGTGGTTCTCTCTCTTGGCCCAAGATATCCACTATTTCATGCCAATCCGTACGACTCGTGTCATGCGGGAAGCAAGAAACGAGTTTGGTGACTCGCGCAGCTTCGCCCACTTCGATGACGATCATCAAATGATGACTGGGCGCATCCGGAAGATAACATCTGACGTTGGATGGTCTGAGAACCCCGCTTCGCGCACCCGTCATGTTATCTCTAACGTAATGATCGAAGAAGGGGATAGGTCCGGCGAGTATGAAGTGTCCGCAGCATTCATCGTCTACCGTAATCGGTTGGAGCGTCAACTCGACATCTTTGCTGGCGAACGTCGAGATCGCCTGCGTCGAACCCGTACTGATGCCGGCTTTGAAATCGTCAATCGCACGATCCTGATCGACCAGACCACAATTCTGTCGAATAACTTAAGCTTCTTCTTCTGAGGATCGGATTGTGGGATACACGAAAGGGCTCTGTTGCAAAAATCGTGAAGCTTGAGCATGCTTGGCGGAGATTGGACGGACGGAACGATGACGGATTTCAAGTGGCGCCATTTCCAGGGTGATGTGATCCTGTGGGCGGTGCGCTGGTATTGTCGCTATCCGATCAGCTATCGCGACCTTGAGGAAATGCTGGCGGAACGCGGCATTTCGGTCGACCATACGACGATCTATCGCTGGGTCCAGTGCTACGCCCCGGAGATGGAGAAGCGGCTGCGCTGGTTCTGGCGGCGTGGCTTTGATCCGAGCTGGCGCCTGGATGAAACCTACGTCAAGGTGCGGGGCAAGTGGACCTACCTGTACCGGGCAGTCGACAAGCGGGGCGACACGATCGATTTCTACCTGTCGCCGACCCGCAGCGCCAAGGCAGCGAAGCGGTTCCTGGGCAAGGCCCTGCGAGGCCTGAAGCACTGGGAAAAGCCTGCCACGCTCAATACCGACAAAGCGCCGAGCTATGGTGCAGCGATCACCGAATTGAAGCGCGAAGGAAAGCTGGACCGGGAGACGGCCCACCGGCAGGTGAAGTATCTCAATAACGTGATCGAGGCCGATCACGGAAAGCTCAAGATACTGATCAAGCCGGTGCGCGGTTTCAAATCGATCCCCACGGCCTATGCCACGATCAAGGGATTCGAAGTCATGCGAGCCCTGCGCAAAGGACAGGCTCGCCCCTGGTGCCTGCAGCCCGGCATCAGGGGCGAGGTGCGCCTTGTGGAGAGAGCTTTTGGCATTGGGCCCTCGGCGCTGACGGAGGCCATGGGCATGCTCAACCACCATTTCGCAGCAGCCGCCTGATCGGCGCAGAGCGACAGCCTACCTCTGACTGCCGCCAATCTTTGCAACAGAGCCATCGAAGCGCGGATCGAAACCGCGGGGACTGGGGCCTGTTGCTCAGGCTTGCCGGGCTGGCCGACGCTGGCGAGAGCGTCGTAAACCGATCCGATCAGCCGAGGAATATCGCCGACTTCGACCTTGTTGTTCGTCACATGCGCCGCAACGATGTCAGCCGTCAAAGTAATGAGATTCTCGTTGCGCCCCGCTTCCTCGCTCACAGCCCTGCTCCTGCTTACCGCCGCATCCGTAATGATCGCGGCGGGACCTGTTATCTGCTCGAATTAAGCGCGTCCATCGGTGAAAATGATACGGCGAACAGTCCAATAATCGATTGCAACCGAGGCCAGGTCGCTTTGAAGCGGCGCTTTATCCTGTCCGCCGGCTAATGCTGGTTCGTAGCGCCATTCGCCATTTGCCTGCCGACCGCTCGCCCGGACCTGGTTTGGCGATCGGTGCGCCGCGCGAGATGATTCAGCCCGGTGCGGTAGGCCCGAAGTGCGCCCGGCGCTTCGAATGATCAGTCCCTGATGTCATTGCCTGATTGGCAGGTCGCGTTACCCCCACACCGCGACCTGCCGCTGGCCCCCTTGCCTCGAAATAGGACAGGATGGTTAACAGCAATTTAACGTCGCGAGCCGGCGGCAATGCGATCGTGAACCTCTCCGGGATTCTCCTCCCCCCAACGCTGCGCCCGTCCAATCCATTTCCAGACGGCGCCTCAACCCTCCTGCATCCCTCCCTCATCCGCGCCAAAATAGTTTTCGAGACGCGCGGCCGTGTCGGGCGTCAGTTCGACAAACTGGCGCCTGCCATCGTCGGGATCGTCTATCTTCACGAGCAGCTTTGCCTCGCAAAGCTTGTTGACCAGCCGCAGCGCAGTGCTGGGAGGCGCGGTCGAAGCGAGGCAAAGGGCGCTCGTTGCCACCTTCTTGCCCTCGCTTTCGTGAATGAAGAGGTCGATCAGCATGTCCCAGGCCGGTTCGCCGAAGAGCTTTGGCGACCCGATCAGCTCTCGGCGGAACTGGCGGCGCTTATAGGCTCGGCGCGCATTTGCGAGCGCGGTTGACGCACTTTGCTGTTGTCCGCCGCCTCCCGACCCGGGATTGTCGCGCAGAACATGGGCGCAGGCGGGCGCACGATCAGATCCTATGCGCCCGCTCGCTGCGACGCGCTGGGCGTGGGTCGCCGTGACGACAATATGATCGACGATCTCGATATCGAGCGATCGACCAAGGTCGGAAAGCCTGCGCGTCGCGACGATGTCGTTTTCGCTCGGGGTCGCGTCGCCGCTCGGGTGATTGTGGACGAGAATGAGTCCGGTGGCGCCGTGCTCGATCGCGCGCCGAAAGATCGTTCTGGGATAAAGCTCGAGCTGCCGGACGGACCCATGGTGCAATTGCTCGTCCGCGATCAGGCGGTAGGAAGCGTCCAGGAAAAGGATGCGCAGCACCTCGTCCGGCAGCGATCCCATCGAGGCCATGAGATATTGGCCGAGCTTGGGGCAGGCAGGGTCGACCGGCTGCGTTGTCAGGTCGGCCTGCAGACCCTCAAGGAACATGTCCCGGGCGCCGAGCAGGATATCCGCGATCGAAGGGTGGTGACCCAGAACCCGCTCGAGCGCTTCTGGCGTTTGGGCCAGGATCCGTCCGATGCTGCGGAATTCCTGCAGCAGCGCGGCGGCTAGCCGCTCACCGTCATTCGGCTCGATGGACGCCAGAAAACGTGCCAGGACGGATCGCTGCCGCTGCGCCGCAAGCGCTGCTGGTGCCGCCAGGTTGCGAGGATGAGAAGGGGCGGGAGCAGCCAGGACGAAGCGACCTGCATCGTGAGATAGGCAATCGGGTTCATCGAGACGTCGAGCGCCCGGCTGATGTGCGCCAGCAGCGGCAGGACATGGAGGACGGCAACGATCATGGGCCAGAAGCGATGCGCCAGAAGCGCCAAGGCGATGGTCGCCGCCGAACCAATCAGGTCGATCACCAGGTAACCCAGGTCGACCGAATGATATTCCACCTGACCTGTCGAGACCAGCAGGCGATCGAGCAGGACCATCAGGATGGCAATCCCCACCATGACCCGCTCCGGAGCACCGCCCCGCCAGGCGGCGTAGCCGAGAGCCACCAACAGAAGGGCGATGAAGATTGCTATGCGCATCGTTCCCGCTTTTCATGCCAGTCGCTCCCGGTCAATCGCCGTCAGGCTACGGCCGCGAGATGCGGGGTCGTTTCCGCCGAGCCGGAGGGGCAATCGCGCAGATCGTAACTGCCCATTTCCTTGCCGATTTCGAGCAGGTCGCCATGGATCCGCAGGACGTCGCTGCTCACATCGACAAGCGACATCTGCGCCTTGGCGAGGCGCAGGATGGTCGCCTGGCCGGTCTTCGCGGGCGCACCGCTTTCGCGCCGCGCGGTCACCATGCTCGTCATCAG
>NZ_ATDP01000045.1 GCF_000445105.1 Sphingobium lactosutens DS20
ACCGTGGGTCAAGTTGAACAGGTTCAGTTGGAGACGAGCCGCGTCAGCGCTTCCGCGATGCCGAGCCCCAGGAAAACGACGATGACCAAGGCGACGAGAATTCCCACCATGATCATGACGCGCGCCTGAATGCTGTGATCGTGTCTCCATCCGTCCCGGAACGGCAGGAAGAAGTCCCTCGATCCCTGGCCGGCGCCGAAGGTGGGCGCCGCACTGTCGCTCAGCTTCAGGACCGGTTCGGGATCGCCGTCCGGAAAGTCGGATGGCACCAGCGTCGGCGGCGAGGGAACCTGCACCGAGTCATATGTGATCCGGTCATATAGCTGTTTGAGACGCGCGTAGATGAGAGCTGCCTCGTCGCGATTGGCCGCGCCGAGGATGATCCGGGCAGCGGTGATGCGCTGGTCCACGGTCGGCTTGGAAATTCCGAGGATCCGAGCGATCTCTTTCGAGGTCTTACGCTCGATGAGCAGGTCGAGACAGGCGCGCTGCTTTTCGGTCAGGCGCAGCCAGCGTGCCAGGTCGTCATCTTCGTGCATCGTCATCGACATCACCGTCTTCGTTCTCGCCGAGGAGCGATCATAGGGGTGGCGCGAGGCTGCGCGGTCCCGCTGACGGCTTCGGGCAGGCCCGTCCGGAAGGATGCGTTCGACAAGACATGGCGGCGACGTAATCCGATTTTGCTCCTGATCGCCACCCCTTGGCATGTGAGCAAAGCCATGATGGCTCGTGCGGGTGCGCAAGAGACCGAGAACGCGCCATCGGCGGTGAGGCCTGACAAGCGGCTCCCCCGATGCACAGGCGGAAAGACCTTTTGTCGGCCATTCATCGGCTATTTCTTCCCGCCGCAAAGGCTATGGGTCGACTATTCAAGATTCCCCCCTTCGAATTCTCGGGCAATGCGACCGTCCCGGTTCGCATCATTGACGATAGTCAAGTTGCGAACAAGATTTGCTGTAGCCTCTCCAGCTACGCTCCCCAAAGCGGGTCTGGTCTCGCCGTCACCGCAAAAAGTCACGGATTGCACGGGCTGAAACACAGGTCGCGCGGGCAATCGCCGAACCTTTCATCAATCCTGTTGCAAGCGGGCGACGCCTTTATCTACTGGCGAAGGATTTGCTTTGGGGGGCCATCGTGGTGCGTTGTTTGTTGTGGGGAGTGGTGGGTCTGGCCGCTCTGTCTTGGAGTGGCTTTGCGCGTGCGCAGGAGCGCCATGTCGGCACCTACTCCGAAATCATCGTGACAGGGGAGAAAGCACGGAGATCCCTGCAGGACACGCCCAGCAGCGTGGCCGTGACCACCGCTCGGCGCATCGAGGAGGAGAATCTGTTATCACTCCAGGAGGTGTACGCGCGCACGGCGAATGTGACGGAGACGTTCAGCGCCGGCGGGTTCACTATCCGAGGCATCGCCGACCGCGGGATCATGGGCGGCGAGGGGGCAGCTCTCGCCACGATATTTGTCGATGGAGCTGCCGTGCCGGCCGCCATGGTTCATGCGTCGCCGGCGGATATGTGGGACGTCCGCCAGGTCGAGATTATGCGAGGCCCACAGTCGACCTTGCTAGGGCTGAACGCCCTGGCCGGGGCGGTCATCATGCGGACAGCCGAACCGACAATGGAATGGGAGCTGCGCGCTCGCGCCATGATAACGGACGCCGATGAGACGCAGTTCGCCGCCGCGCTGGGCGGTCCGATCGTATCCGGAGAGCTCGCATTCCGCGTCAGCGTGGAAAAGCGAGACGCCGACGGATTTACCTGGAATCCGACACGGCGCGCGCACGAGAATCCTCTTGATACGACCCAGGTCCGAGCAAAGCTCTTGTGGACGCCGACGGCCGTTCCGGGCTTCGAGGCGCGGTTCGGCTACACGCGCTATGACCGCTACAGCGGCTATTCGTTCAGCTTCACCGATACGTCTGTGCCCGACTTTTTCGACCGTCGGTGGAACTTCTCCGACAGTCCTAACGACAGTGAGGCGAGCACCGATATCGCGACCGCGGATCTGCGCTTCGATTTGGGCGCAGGTCTCTCCCTGACGGCGATCACGGCCTTCAATGAGATTAGCGAGTTCAATCGCTCCGACAACGACATGACGGCCGCCGATGGGGGCGCCTACGACCAGCAGAATCGCTATCGGACGTTCTCCCAGGAACTCCGGCTGAACTATGAGGGGGATCGCCTCAGCG
>NZ_ATDP01000046.1 GCF_000445105.1 Sphingobium lactosutens DS20
GGCCCAGTCGGCCCCAAGCTGCGATTTTGGCCAAGTCGGAGAACGTTTTGGGAACGTGGCATTCGGTATTGACGATGGAAATCATAGAAGAGGACAGTTCGCTCCATCATAGGGAGTGGGTTGATGGATCGGAGTATTCCGGGCGGGGATTTGATCGGACGATGGAGCCTGAGCTTTGCCGATATTGATTTTGTAAATTCGAAGCCGGCCCTGACGCGCCTTGGCCTCGCCGCACAGCTGAAATTCTTCGCTTCCCTGGGGTTTTTCGCGATCGATCCCGGCTCAATCCCTACCGATGGCCTCTCGTATCTGGCCGAGCAACTCGGTGTCGAGGCTGGCGAGATAGCCGGTTATGACTTTTCCAGTCGGACAGCACGACGGCATTGTGCGGAGATCCTGATCCATCTTGGATATCACCGCATGAAGCGGGTGGATCGCGCGCAATTGACGGAATGGATTGCTGGCGAGCTGTGCCCGGGCGGCCAGTCGATCAATGCCATGCTTGAGCATGTTTTCCTGTGGTGCCGGGACCGGCGTATTTATGGGCCGTCGCGCAAGGAGCTTGAACGTGTCGTTCGCTCACAACGGCAAGATTATCTGGACACCTGGCTGATCGGAGCCAGTGATCGGCTTTCGTCAGATGCGGTGGCGTTATTGGAAGCCTCGCTTGCCGATCCGGACAGCTCGACCGGATTCAACAGGATGAAGGGTGACGCCGGACAGGCAACGCTCGACAACATTCTCGACGTGACCGAGAAACTCGCCTTTATCCAGAGACTTGATCTTCCCCATGATCTCCTGACGGCTACGGGCAAGCCATGGGTCGATCAGATTGTTCGCCGCGTTGCCGGTGAAAAGGCCTCGGAGATGCGCCGGCATGCGCCGGCGCGACAGCTCGGCCTTTATGCGATTTATCTAATGTCGCGGGAGGCGCAACTCACTGACGCGATGATCGACCTGCTGATCGAAACCGTTCACAAGATCGGAACGCGCTCGAAACGCAAGGTGGTGGGCGATATCGCGAAAGACATCGAGCGGGTCTATGGAAAGGAGCGCCTGCTGGTCGAGATCGCCAGCGCCTCGATCAATGAACCATCGGGGCGCATCTGCGATGTCATTTTCCCGATCGCCGGTAAGGCCAAGCTGGCGGCGATCGTCAAGGAGAGCCATGCGAAGGGCGCTCTGGACCGGCGCATCTACAAGGTGATGCGTGGTTCCTGGGCCAATCATTACCGGCGCATGCTGCCAAGCCTGCTTTCCGTACTTGAGTTCCGGTCGAACAACGCGGTGTGGCGGCCGGTCCTGGCGGCCCTCGACTGGATCAGGAGCAAGGTGGATGGCGGATGCCGCTTCGTGCCATTGCAGGATGTTCCGATCGATGAGGTGATTCCAGCGCGATGGCGCAGTTCCGTCATTGATGACGATGGGCGGGTAAACCGGATCAGCTATGAGCTTTGCGTCCTGACGGGCTCTGTTGCAAAAATCGTGAAGCTTGAGCATGCTTGGCGGAGATTGGACGGACGGAACGATGACGGATTTCAAGTGGCGCCATTTCCAGGGTGATGTGATCCTGTGGGCGGTGCGCTGGTATTGTCGCTATCCGATCAGCTATCGCGACCTTGAGGAAATGCTGGCGGAACGCGGCATTTCGGTCGACCATACGACGATCTATCGCTGGGTCCAGTGCTACGCCCCGGAGATGGAGAAGCGGCTGCGCTGGTTCTGGCGGCGTGGCTTTGATCCGAGCTGGCGCCTGGATGAAACCTACGTCAAGGTGCGGGGCAAGTGGACCTACCTGTACCGGGCAGTCGACAAGCGGGGCGACACGATCGATTTCTACCTGTCGCCGACCCGCAGCGCCAAGGCAGCGAAGCGGTTCCTGGGCAAGGCCCTGCGAGGCCTGAAGCACTGGGAAAAGCCTGCCACGCTCAATACCGACAAAGCGCCGAGCTATGGTGCAGCGATCACCGAATTGAAGCGCGAAGGAAAGCTGGACCGGGAGACGGCCCACCGGCAGGTGAAGTATCTCAATAACGTGATCGAGGCCGATCACGGAAAGCTCAAGATACTGATCAAGCCGGTGCGCGGTTTCAAATCGATCCCCACGGCCTATGCCACGATCAAGGGATTCGAAGTCATGCGAGCCCTGCGCAAAGGACAGGCTCGCCCCTGGTGCCTGCAGCCCGGCATCAGGGGCGAGGTGCGCCTTGTGGAGAGAGCTTTTGGCATTGGGCCCTCGGCGCTGACGGAGGCCATGGGCATGCTCAACCACCATTTCGCAGCAGCCGCCTGATCGGCGCAGAGCGACAGCCTACCTCTGACTGCCGCCAATCTTTGCAACAGAGCCCACTGCTGTTCGCAGAAAGCTGACCGTCAGCCAATTCCGGCCGTCGCTCGTCATTGGCACGCTCGAGGAAAGCGGCTGCGATGCCACTTGCACCGCAGCCGCCGAAATAGTCCGATTACTCGGGGAGAACCTCGCCGGAGCCGCCCATTTCCTTGGGGTAATCCCTCAGCTTTGGCAGGCCGTCATGCATGCGCAGGACGGTTTCCTGATAGTTCACATGCACGCCGGGCTGGAACGGGAAGCCGGGGATGATCGCCGCATAGACGTCGGTAACGCCCATGGTAGGATGCTCGGTGAACAAGTGCCCGCCGCACTTGGTGCACCATTTGCGCGTGCTGTTCGGCGTCTTGTTGAAGCCATCGATGTGCTCAGCACCGCTCGTGACCTTCACCGCCTGGGGAGGCCAAAGGGTAAAGGCGTTTACCGGTCCCGCCGACCACTGCCGGCAGGATTCACAGTGGCAATAACCGGCAGCCACAGGATCGCCAGCAACTTCAAGCTCAACCGAACCGCAGAAGCAGCTCCCCTTATGGGTGTTTCCTTCACTCACCATCCATTCTCCTTCTTTGAAATTTGCGGGCATCAAAGGGGACGGCCCGCAGCCGTGTGACATGTTGGCAAACCCGCATCAGCCACTGTGCCAGAAGTCGCGGGATGGCTCGGGCGCAGTCCGTTCAATCCGCGCAACCGCTTCCGCGGTCGTCCAGAGCGCATGAGCGAGAAAGCGCCAGTTGATCATGGCCGCTTCGTAGCCGTCGCCCTCCGCGTTGCGCGCGCCCGCCGTCGCATCGCGGACCATGGCCACTTCAAAGCCGTGCTCG
The DNA here is from genome assembly GCF_000445105.1 of Sphingobium lactosutens DS20. Taxonomy (GTDB): domain Bacteria; phylum Pseudomonadota; class Alphaproteobacteria; order Sphingomonadales; family Sphingomonadaceae; genus Sphingobium; species Sphingobium lactosutens. The sequence continues at coordinate 3,169 of NZ_ATDP01000046.1, forward strand.
ATGAAGTCGCGCATATGCGCCTCGACACAGAGATTGCCGACTGGCCCTGCAAGAATGATCTGCTCGATCCGATAGCGCCGCAGCTGCAGGATCATGTCGTTGGTCGACGCGCCATAAGCCTTGTGAGGGCTGGTCACGATCGTGTTCTCATCCTGGAGATAGGGTTTGTAGCGCTCCGGGAAATCAGCGCCGGAACCCTCAAAGCCCTCGAGCGTGAACATTCCGCTCCGGCCCAACAGACCGATCCTGTGCGCCAGGTCTTCGATCGGCGTCGTCGGGGCGACCCACCTGTGATCATGGGCATAATAATAATGGGGCGAGACGAAGACCTTCATGCCGACTTTCTTGGCGGCACGAAGCAGGCTTTCGATATTCTCAGCCGTGTTGTTGCGTTCCAGGCTCTCCTGGATCAGTCCATAGGCTTTGCCGTCGGGCGACAGGAAATCATTGTGAAGGTCGGTGAAGACCAGCGCTGTCGACTGACGCCGCAGCTCCATCTCCTGGGAACTATGATCGAACATTTTTTCGTTTCCTCATCATGGAGCGGCGACAATCCTGACACCGAATATGACGTGTATATACACTATATAAATTACAATGCTTTTGAAGCTCGGCTTTCAGTAAAGCTCTGCAATTCTCTTGAGTCCCCGCTCGATACCCTGCCATTCGGCCGCACCGACGCGATCGAGAAAGTCCGCTTGCGCAGCGCTCCAAAGGATCTTCGCTTCCGTCAAAACCCGCTGTCCCTCGGCCGTCATGTGCACGGTTTTGCTACGCTTCCAACCTTCATCGCCCAAGCGGACATATCCCGCGCTTTCCAGAGGCTTCAAATTGCGACTGAGCGTGGTCCGATCCACGGCCAGCCGATTGGACAGCTCGGAAATCGAGCCGGCCTCACTGACATCGATCGCCGCCATGATGGCAAGCTGCGAAGCATTGATGCCAGATGGTCGCAACGCGTCATCATAGGCTCGCGTGACAAGGCGGGCTGCGGTGCGCAATCTAGTGCAGGCGCAGGTATTGATGAGTTGAAGTGAACTGATCATGGCTGCTCCAAGCAAGTGCATATGCACTATGCCGGAAGCGGCTCATGTCAAGCACGGGCGTCGCGCCGACCATACTATCGCGCGCTCCTGAATGCGGCGTAGCTGCCGTAGCTGGCCACGAAAAACGGCACGAGATAGGTGAGCGCCAGCTTCCATATCACGGGCCAGTGGCCGGCCAGCATTTCCGGCCCCTGGTTGATACCGTTCACGACAGTGCCTACGACCACCGCGACGACAAGCGACCGCGTGACAGAGCGCCAGGAGAAGGTGCGGCTCAAGGCCCCACGCAAATCCGGCATCCGGTGAGCAAGATGCACACCGACCTCCCGCCTCAGCGCTTCTTGCAAGTCTGGTGGGACGCTCACGCCTTGAACTCGTTTTTCCAAGTGCGAAGCGCCTCGAAACTCTCGACACGCGTCGCAGCATATATTCCGCGCTGATCCCTAAGGGACTTCAGCACCTCCTGTGCCGTCACGCGCAGAAAGGGATTCGTGGCGCGCTCCAATCCTATGGTTGACGGCAGGGTTGGGAGCCCCCGGTCCCGTTTATGCGAGTCAGCTTCAAACCGAGCCGCCAGCTCCTTGTTCATAGGCTCTACGGCAAGCGCAAAGCGCAGGTTCGAAAGCGTGTACTCATGGGCACAAAAGATCTGCGTTTCCGAGGGCAGGCCCGCCAATCGATCCAACGAGTCAATCATGGCCTGCATGGATCCACCGAATACCTTCCCGCAGCCCCCGCCGAACAAAGTGTCGCCGCTGAACAGCCAATGGCGTTTGGGCTGGTGGAAGACGATATGACCCTTGGTGTGGCCAGGAACCGCAAGAACGTCCATGGTCATCGAGAGCCCATCGAGCATGACAGTATCGCCCTCGCCTACCACATGGGTGACGCAGTCGAGAGGCACGGTGCCCGGCTTGGGAAACGGCGGATGTGACACACGGTCATGCTCATTGAGGTGCGGACCGATCACCGGCACGGACCACCGCTCGAGCAACTCGGGAACGCCCAGGTTGTGATCATAGTGCAGGTGCGTCAGCAGGATTGCGGACAGATCGAGCCCCAGTCCGTCGAGCACCTGTATCACCGGAGCGGCTACACCCGGATCGACGACCACGGCATGGCGTCCATCATGGAACAGCCAGATGTAATTGTCATTCAGCACCGGGATGGGCTGAATCTGGATCGGATCGAAGATCATGCCGTCACCAATGCCCATGCGACCATCATCTGGGCGACGAAGCCACCCGTGAAAGCGATTGTGCGGAGCCACGGAATGCCCAGCGCATAGATCACGGCGTGCAAAATGCGCGACCAGAGATAGAGCCAGCCCGCGGCCACGATTATGGGTGTGCTGATGCTCGAAAGCTCAGCCGCAAGAACGAGGGCGGCGAACACCACCAGATTTTCAATCGCATTGGCATGCGCAGCGCGGAGGCGGCGCGCCCAAGGCGACAGTGGTGCCGGCGGATCAGACGGATTGCCCACGGTCGCGCCGATCCCGGCCACGACCATGCGATTTAGGACATAAGGCACCCAAAGCAGGGCCGTGAAAATGCTAACCCAAACCAGCGGCGCGAGTTCGGCTTTCATGTCGGTTCTCCCTTTGATGCGGACGTCAGGCCGGCAGCTGTGAGCTGGGAACGGTGTCCTTCCAGGCCGGCACCTGGTTGAGGCGCGCCCACCAGGTCTGAAGGTGCGGATATTCGGCAATCGGAAAGCGGCCGCGCTCCATGTAGGTCGCCGCGCCGCCCACGACAAAATCCGCCAGCGTGACGGCATCGCCCACAAGGAACGGCCGCTCGGCGAGATGATCGTCGAGCAGTTGCGCAAGCGGCCGGAACAGTTCCTCACCCTGCCTGACGCGCTCGGGGTCGGGCTCACCGATCCCCATCATAGGCTTGCGGACGTTTTCGTGAGTCAGGATTCCGACCGGCTGCGACCAGGCTGAGGCTTCCCAGAAGAGCCAGCGCGCAATGTCTGCCCTCGCCTTGAGATCACGCGGATAGAGGGCGGTGTCGCCATGGCGCTCACAAAGGAACTGACAAATGGCGTTCGATTCCCACAGCAGCAATCCGTTGCCGTCGGCCAACGCCGGCACTTTTCCCATAGGATTGATGGCAAGAAACGCCGGTTGCTTATGCTCGCCCTTGGCCATGTTGACGAGCTGACGATCGAGGTCGCCGATCCCAAGATGCGCGATGACCGCATTGACCTTCCGGACGTTGGGTGAGGGCGGAAAAAGATAGAATTTCATGATGCGGGACTCCCAGGTTCGTCCGTCGCCAAACGGAAGCGGGCACCGCCCTCGCCTCCCAGTCGGGACTATGTCGTTGGGCAACCGATTAGGCTGTTCATCGCTGCATCTGGGGTACGGAATCCGGACCTGATTTGAGGTGCTCGTCGCCTACCGACGCTGCATTGGGCGCCGTAACCAGCTCATATCGTGTGAATTTCCTGAGCCGGGTTGAGACTGGCCGTCCTGGCAGGTGACTGTCAGCTCGGGGATCGATGTTGCCTAATCAGACTATAGTGCATATACACTATATGGAAAGAGCGCCGGTCAAACAGCCTGCAGTGCATTTTGGAAACGGACAATTTCGAAGATCGCACCCCGATCTTCGAGCTTAGTGTCGGGCACTTATTCCAGGTCACGCCGTTGCAACGAGAGCCAAAAGATATCGCAACGCGAACAATTTCAGGGAGAGGAGACGAACTATGGTGTGGAATGCATCGCATCGCTTGAAGGCTTGTGGTCTTAGCCTATTCGCATTGAGCGCGGGCCTGGCCTGGTCCAGCGCCACATACGCCCAGGAAAAGCCGGCGGCGGACAGGGCCGTGACACCTCCTTCTGAGAGAGAGGACGCGGCCGAAGCAATCGTCGTTACGGGCTCACGCATCGCCCGCTCGGGTTTCGATACGCCAACACCGGTCACGGTGGTTGGCAATGATCAAATGCAGGCGCTCAATGTCACAAACGTGGCAGATGGGCTCAACCAGCTGCCCAGCTTTCGTGCATCCAGCTCGCCCAGCAATGTGCAGGCGGCGGGCGGCAATGTCGGCTCGCGCCAGCTCGACCTGCGCTCCCTTGAAGCCAAGCGTACGCTGGTGCTGGTCGATGGCCGCCGCTTCGTGCCGAGCACGGGTGAGGGCACCGTCGACATCAACCTCATCCCTTCCGGACTCATCCAGCGCACTGAGGTTGTTACGGGCGGCGCCTCGGCGGTCTACGGCTCTGACGCCGTCGCGGGTGTCGTGAACTTCATCCTCGATCGGAAGTTCACCGGCCTCAAGGCGGACTTCCAGCTCGGGCTTTCCGAACGCGGCGACGATTTCAACCAGTTCGCCAGCCTGACCTACGGCACGGCGCTCGGCGAACGCGGCCAATTCGTCGTCTCGGCGGAGTATGAAAACAATGACGGCTTGGGCGGTTGCTACCAGGCGCGTGCATGGTGCGCCCAGGAACGCTCGATTGTCGGCAATACGCCGGCTGGCACGGCGGGCCAGCCTTCCAGCATCATCACATCGGACGTCCACGTCTCGACCATGTCGCCAACCGGTCTCATCAACCGCTCCCTAAACGCAGCGGGCCAACCGGTTTTTAGCAATGTCGCGCTCGATCCGCTGCGCGGCACGACCTTCACCGCCAGCGGGACGCCGACCAAGTTCAACTATGGCCAGTTCGCCGGCCCTCTCTTCATGATCGGCGGCGATGGGCACGGCTTCAATCCGTTCCTGTCCAGCCTGCTGCTGAAGGTGCCGGTCGAGCGCTACAGTCTCTATGGCGCTCTTAAATATGAACTGAGCGATACCATCAACGCCACGCTCGACGTCTCCTACGGTCATGTGAAGGGCACGACGCTCTCGTCTGTCCGTCGTCAGAACATTCGGCACAACTCGCGGCGTAGATTAGCGGAGTGCGGGCCTCGTCTGGGTGTTGATATTAGGCGGCGAGCTTGCGGTGCTGCAAGCGCCGATGTTCGATGGTCTGTTGCTTGATCCTTTCACGCTGTTTGATGATGGCCGGCGCCCTGCCGAAGTAGGCGTCGGCAGGTGTCACATTGGCCAGGCTCTCGTGGTAGCGCTGGTGGTTGTAGTGCTCGACGAAGGCCTCGATCTGAGCTTCGATGTCGCCGGGCAGGAAGTAGTTTTCCAGCAGGATGCGGTTCTTCAGGGTCTGGTGCCAGCGCTCGATCTTGCCCTGGGTTTGCGGGTGCATCGGGGCGCCGCGCACATGGCTCATCTTATTGGCCTCGATATATTCGGCCAGTTCGCCCGCGATGTAGCTGGGCCCGTTGTCGCTGAGCAGCCGCGGCTTGTGCAGCACCTTGGCGCTGTCGCAGCCGGAGGCAGCGAGCGCGAGGTCCAGCGTGTCGGTCACGTCCTCAGCCCGCATGTTGGTGCACAGTTTCCAGGCGATGATGTAGCGGGAGAAGTCATCGAGCACGGTCGACAGATACATCCAGCCCCAGCCGATGATCTTGAAGTAGGTAAAATCGGTTTGCCACATCTCATTCGGTCGGGTGGTCTTGGTGTGGAACTGATCGGCGGCCTTGATCACGACATAGGCCGGACTGGTGATCAGATCGTGGGCCTTGAGCAGGCGGTAAACCGTGGCTTCCGACACGAAGTAACGCTTCTCGTCGGTGAACCGCACGGCCAGCTCGCGCGGTGATAACTCGCTGTAATCCAGCGCCATCTCAACGATCTGGTCCTGGATGTCGTCGCCGATGCGGTTCCACACTCGGCTTGGCGCCGACGGCCGATCCTCCAGCGCCTCCGGTCCGCCTTCCAGGAAGCGATCATACCAGCGGTAGAAGGTCCGGCGGGCGATGCCGAGTTGGTCCAGCGTCCGCTTGGCAGGCAGGTGCGACTGCTCGACGATCCGGATGATCTCGAGCTTTTCGGAAGCGGGATACCTCATTCTTCGTCGCCCCCATCCGCGATCATGCTTTTTTTCAGCAGACGGTTCTCGAGCGTCAGGTCGGCCACGCATTCCTTCAGGGCACGGGCCTCACGGCGCAGATCCTGCACTTCGCCGGTCGTTGCGGCACGGGCGGTGTCGCCGGCCAGGCGGCGCTTGCCGGCCTCCATGAACTCCTTCGACCACACGTAATACAGGCTCTGCGCAATGCCTTCCTTGCGGCACAGCTCGGCGATGCTGTCCTCGCCGCGCAGGCCATCCAGCACAATGCGGATCTTGTCCTCAGCTGAGAAGTGCCGCCGCGTCTGCCGCCGGATGTCCTTCACCACCCGCTCAGCAGGGGCCTTGGCGGGCGATTTTTTCATGGAGGGTTGGGGCTTCATCTTCGTTCCTTCGTCACTGCGACGAAGCCCCAACCCTCCTTAATTCACAACCTCAAATCTGTGCCATTGGTGCTGACGGGGGACATCAGTGCATTGAGGGTCGGGAAACTTACGTCGGACATCAGGTGATAAGGCGGCGGCGCGAAAGCCGGACCAACCACACGCTTGGTGGCGACCCCGGTCGCGCCGACGAGCTTGGGACCGGCAAAGGGCAAATGCTCTTCGCGATATGCGCGATCGAACTCCTCTGCGTCCTTGGGGATCGGGTAGAGAATGAGCAGATGGGCCGTCATACAGCACGCCTCTCGTCGCAGATGTGAACGAGAAGCCGTATAGGTGGATCCCTAATCGCGATGGGGTATGGAATCCGGACCTGCCGCCGGCGACTGTCGTGAGCTATCGGATGTTCGCGCCTCGATCGTTCAGGAGGTCACGCAGAACGGAACGGTGACAGCGAGCCTCGTCCTCACAATAGCATCCGACCGACAGGTCGGCGTCGTGCGAAAGGGCCGCCAGCAGATCAAGGGTGCGCGATGGCATCGGCGCACCCATCTCCGCTTTGAAAGCGCGGACAAAGGTGGCCCATTCCTGGTCAGTGACCACAGCCTTGCCTTGCGCCATCAACTCGGCACTGGGCGAGAGGTCAGGATACCAGACGTCGAACCAATCCTCGTTGGCATAGTTCTCCTTGCGAACACCGCGGGGCGGTCGCCGGACGGTGCCAATCCGCGTTCCTTCCCGCGGGGTGCGAGGTTCGCCCAAGCGGACGATCTTCAACGTCATGCCGTCGCCTCCGACAAAGCCGAGCCCGTCGTCACACCCTCGCGGACAACCGGCTCAACATGAGCGAAACGATACAGATCGAACCACTTGGGAAAAGCACGCGCGAGTGCCTTCTGACCTTCGACCGCCAATCCCAGTCTTTGGGCGCCGACAAAGCTCATGTCACCGCGCCACCAGGCCACAAGCGCATGCAGAGGGCCACGAACGCAGACAGGTTCCGGGAAGCCGGGATTTTGGTGGCAGAGCGACGCTTCGGTCTTCTTCAGCAGCATGAAGCGTTGCCGATGGCCGCGAACCTCGAAGCGCACCACTAGCGGCTCCTTGGGAAGAGCCTCGAAATTAACTCGCCTTTGCATGTCGACCAGCAGCGGCTCAAGGTCGAGATCCTCATCTACCGGGTCGCGCGTCAGCCAGCGCTGTCCCCATGTGCCAAGCGCCCCCACCAGGGTCATCAACTCCTGCCCTGCCTGCGTGAGGGTGTATTCTGGGCCGTGAGCTCCGTCGGCTCTCTCGATCGCTCCAATGAACACGAGGGCTTGCAACCGTTCTGACAAAACGGTGCGAGAAATACGCGGAATGCCTCGGCGAATGTCGTTGAAACGGCGGCTGCCTGACAGAATTTCGCGGACGATCAGAAGCGTCCAGCGGCCACCCAAAGCCTCGTGGGCGCGGGCCATCGAGCAGAATTGTCCATATCCGGTCATGCGGCCCTCTTAGCACAGAGCCCCCGCCGAAAGCAGTCCGGATTCCGGACCTAATGGTACACAGCATGCGCTTCGCGCTCGTGGGCAATTCCTCTGAATTTGCAGATTTATTTATGTGGAGGAAAATCATGCGTGCTTCTGTTTCAAAGAATGTCGCCGCGATCAAAGCTGCAAGCATTGAAATCGGGTCGCGGATCGAGGAGGCCGAGGATATCGAGGCCGCCGTCAAGTTGTGCGAAAAGCTGACCGAGGCATGCAGGCTGGATCACGAGGCAGGATTTCAGATCTTGCGGCCCCTCAGAATGCCCACTGGCTCAAAATGGCGATGGAGCGTGATGAGCGGGGACGGGTTCGCATCGTCAGCGTCCGCACGAACGACACCTCCGATGACAACAATCATGATGTTGTGACAGCGCCGAATGTCTGGATGAAAATCTCTTCGGATACGAAAACGGTCGGGTTCTACTATTCGACGGACCAGAAGAGCTGGCAGCTGATCCGCTTGTTCAAAAATGACTATCCTCAGAAGCTGTGGGTGGGCGTGAGCGCGCAATCGCCGCAGGGCAAGGGATCTGTGACCCAGTTCCGGGACCTGACCCTGACCAAGACCAGCATTTCGGATTTTCGCCTCGGCCTCTGACGGCGCAAAATCGACCCGGGAAAGACAACGACAATGAAGATTCTCATCGTTGGGGCTAACGGCCTCATGGGACAGGCTGCGCTCAAAGGCCTCGCCCACCACGACGTCGTGACCGCCAGCCGCTCTGGCTCGACATGCGATCACCAAGTGGACATTACCAACACGGCATCTATCCGAGCGCTGTTTGAAAAGGTCGGACAAGTCGATGCCGTGATCTGCGCCGTTGGCCACTGCGAGTACGCGCCCTTCGTGACCATGACCGATGATCAATGGCGCGTAACCATCGAAAGCAAGCTGCTCGGGCAGATCAACCTGGTGCGTGTAGGCTGTGACTATGTCGCTGACTGCGGCTCGTTTACCCTCATTTCCGGGATCTTGAATATCAAGCCCGTTCCCGAGGCGATCGCGGATGCGACGACCAGCGGCGCGATCGACACATTCGTGCGCTGCGTCGCGCACGAAATGCCGCGCGGCATACGGATCAACGTGGTCAATCCGACCGTCCTCGAGGAGGCGTGGGACGTCTATGGTGCCATGATGCCGGGCTTCGAGCCGGTTCCGGGCGCGCTCGTGGGGAAGGCATTTCAACGGTCGGTCGAAGGGTTCATATCCGGTGAGGTTCTGATCGTGGACGCCTGATGTCGCTGGCAGCTCCCGCGTTCGCGGGGCTTTCGAATACCCAGCTATGATCGCAGCCCAGTGGCCTTCGACAAGGCAGGCCTTGGCCCCCGACCGGGCATCAACCGCGACCGGTCATAAAGTAAACAAACAGCGATCCGGCGCCGACGAGCATCAAGAGCCATGCCACAAGCCTGCCGATCCGTTCGAGCGTCCGGATCAGGAGGGCATGGCCGTAGGAGTTGAATTCCTGCACGCCTGCGACATTGCGCCGATTGAACGCTCGTTGATTGGTCCAAAGGATGATGCCGACGCCCAAGGCCAGCATGATGGCTCCTACGGTCACATTCATCAGACGTCCTTTCAGCAGTGTGTTCGTTGCAACTCATCAACTGTGGCGGATGCAAATGCGCCTCGGCTCCATTGTTGGATACCGAGGCGCACCCATGGCTGGGTGTTGCGTTGATCAACACCCAGCCACCTGGCCGACCCAAGGGCTCAGGGGGACTGGGGGGCAGCCCAGAGGAGGCCGGCCATAGGGATGCGCGGCTTACTGGCTACGGTCAGCGAGCCACTTCTTCATGAGCGCGATTTCTTTCTCCTGCGCATCGATGATGGCCTGCGCCAATTTGCTCACTTCGGGATCGGAGCCGTGATCGAGAACGACGCGGGCCATGTCGATCGCGCCTTGATGGTGCGGGATCATGCCGCGCAGGAAATCGAGGTCAGCGTCCCCGCTGAACTCAATCGCCATGTCCGCATGCATGCGGTTATTTGCGACCTGATAATCGCGAATGACAGGGTTATCCGACAGGCCTTCGGCCTGATGCTCGCTATGTCCTTCGTGCTTCACGACTGCACCTCCTCGGCGCTTTCGACCAAAGTGGTCGGATAGCCATCGTCCGCCAGCGCCTTCTGGATATCTTCCTGGCTTGCGGTGGTGGTCACGGAAATGGTGCGCGACACGGTATCGGCCTCGACAGTGGCCGCAGGATCGACCTTGCCGATCGCCTCGTTGATGTGCCGGACGCACGATCCGCAGGTCATGTCCTGGACGTGGAACTGCATCGGGATTCTCCTCAAAATTCGAGTTCGTCCCGTAAGAAATGGGGCTTGCCATCGTTGGAAGGTCAACCCGCCCGGCCAAAAAAACTTGAACCTTGACCTTCCAATGATGGGAAGCCTCACATGGGGTTGGTCAAGTTCGCGAGAATCGAGGAAGCGGAACATGCTGGCCGAAAAATCCCCCATCGAAACAGATGTTTCGACAATCACCCTGCCCATCGAGGGTATGACCTGCGCGTCGTGCGTGGGCCGCGTCGAACGCGCAATCGGCAAGATCGAAGGCGTGAGCGCGGTCAACGTCAATCTCGCAACCGAGCGGGCAAGCATCACGACGGGAGGCCCGGTCAATCGGTCCGAGCTGGTAAAAGCGGTCGAGTCGGCGGGCTATACGGTGCCAGCAGAAACCACAGAACTTACCGTGCTCGGCATGACCTGTGCGTCATGCGTCGGGCGCGTCGAGCGTGCGCTCAAGGCCGTGCCGGGTGTGGTGGAAGCGAGCGTCAATCTGGCGACCGAGCGCGCCACGATCCGCGGCGCGGCTGACGCAAAGTCGCTGATCGCTGCCATCGCTGGCGCGGGGTATGAAGCAAAACCTCTGGCCGCGAAGGCCGCCGATGCCGATGACGGCGACGATCGAAAGGAAGAGGAGCGCAAGCTGCTCAAGCGCGATCTCACCATCGCGGTGATCCTCGCTCTCCCGGTCTTTCTCATGGAAATGGGGTCTCACCTCATTCCCAGCGTCCATATGTACATTGCGATGTCGATCGGCATGCAGACGAGCTGGTACATTCAGTTCGCGCTGACGACCCTCGTGCTCGCAATTCCAGGCTTTCGTTTCTACCAGAAAGGCCTCCCGGCCCTGATCCGGCTCGCTCCGGACATGAACTCGCTCGTCGCGGTCGGCACGCTGGCGGCATATGGCTATTCGCTTGTTGCCACTTTCGCTCCGACGCTTCTCCCGCCAGGGACAGTGAACGTCTATTATGAGGCGGCAGCGGTCATCATCGCGTTGATCCTGCTCGGCCGCTATCTGGAGGCGAGGGCAAAAGGGCGCACGTCCGAGGCGATCAAGCGTCTCGTTGGCCTCCAGGCCAAAACAGCGCGCGTACGCCGTGCCGACGGTACGGTCGAAGTTGCCGTCGCAGACGTCGTTGCGGGCGACATCATCGAAGTTCGGCCCGGTGAACGGATCCCTGTCGACGGCGAGGTTATCGAGGGCGAAAGCTACGTCGATGAATCCATGATCACCGGTGAGCCAATTCCGGCCAGGAAAGCGGAAGGGGCGAGCCTCGTCGGGGGCACTGTCAACCAGAAGGGGGCTCTGGCATTCCGCGCAACGGCAGTCGGCGATGCCACCATGCTGTCCCAGATCATTCGCATGGTCGAGCAGGCGCAAGGATCGAAGCTGCCGATCCAGGCGCTCGTGGACAAGGTGACGATGTGGTTCGTGCCCGCTGTCATGGCGGTGGCCGCGCTCACGTTCGGCGCCTGGCTGGTATTCGGTCCGTCCCCGGCCTTGACCTTCGCGCTGGTCAATGCGGTCGCGGTCCTCATCATTGCCTGCCCCTGCGCGATGGGTCTGGCGACGCCTACAGCCATCATGGTTGGCACCGGGCGGGGAGCTGAACTGGGCATTCTGTTCCGCAAGGGAGAAGCGCTGCAGCTGCTGCGTGATGCCAAGGTCGTCGCCGTCGACAAGACCGGCACGCTGACCGAAGGCCGACCTGCGCTGACGGACTTGCAGGTCACGCTCGGCTTCGACCGGTCGGCCGTTCTCGCCCGGATTGCGGCAGTAGAGGACAAGTCCGAACATCCGATTGCCCGCGCTATTGTCGACGCCGCTCTTGCCGAGAAGCTTAGTCTCGCTGAGGTGGCCAACTTTGAATCCCTGACCGGGCGCGGTGTTCGCGCCGAGGTGCTTGGCGATCGGGTCGAAATCGGGGCGGATCGCTACATGCGCGAGCTTGGTCTGGACGTCACCGCTTTCGCCAAGACAGCATCACGCCTGGCCGCTGAAGGCAAGTCGCCCCTCTATGCAGCGATCAATGGCAAGCTTGCAGCCGTCATCGCTGTGGCTGATCCCATCAAGGAAACGACCCCTGCGGCCATTGCCGCTCTTCACGGTCTCGGCCTGAAGGTTGCGATGATCACCGGCGACAATCAGCACACCGCCCAGGCGATCGCGCGCCAGTTGGGCATCGACGAGGTTGTCGCTGAAGTCCTGCCTGACGGAAAGGTCGAGGCCGTACGCCGCCTGAAAGCAGAATATGGTCGCCTCGCCTTCATCGGTGACGGCATCAACGATGCACCGGCGCTTGCCGAGGCAGACGTCGGGATTGCGGTCGGCACGGGCACGGACATCGCCATCGAGGCTGCCGACGTCGTGCTGATGTCGGGCCACCTCAACGGCGTGGCGTCGGCGATCGCGCTCTCTCGTGCCACGATCGGGAACATCCGCCAGAACCTCTTCTGGGCCTTCGCCTATAATACGGCGCTCATCCCGGTCGCTGCCGGTGCTTTATGGCCGATCTGGGGCATCCTGCTGTCACCGGTGTTTGCTGCCGGCGCGATGGCAATGTCGAGCGTGTTCGTCCTCGGTAATTCGCTGCGGCTTCGGGGATTCCAACCCCCGGAGGGATCGACTGGCACGCTTGAAAAGGGAGCGGGGCGATGAACATCGGCCAAGCAGCCAAGGCGTCCGGCGTCTCCGCTAAGATGATCCGCTACTATGAGCAGACTGGCCTCATTCCAAAGGCGGATCGCCGGGATTCAGGTTATCGGGACTATTCACCGGGCGACGTCAACATGCTCCGTTTCATCCGACGCGCGCGGGACCTTGGGTTCGCGGTGACGGAGATCAACGAGCTCCTCAACCTGTGGCGCGACCGGTCGCGCCACAGCGCCGACGTCAAGCGGATTGCGCAGTCGCATATTTTCGAGCTGCAGGACCGCATCAAGGGGCTCAACCAGATGGTCGATACGTTGCAGGGGCTGGTGAGTTGCTGCGCCGGCGATGACCGTCCAGACTGCCCGATTATCGCGGATCTTGAAGAGCCTTCATCGGGAAGTGCGTTACCGGCCCCGGCCTCTGTCGGAATTGGCCGCCTGCGTCATCGACCCTGAAGTCCTCTGTGCTCTCCGGTAATTCACTGAACATCGTCGCGGATTGGGGGACGCCGATGGTAGAGAGCTTATCAGGGAAGGCCAAGACGGACGGAACGGTAGAGGGGGAGTGCATCAATGGCCTTGGAGTTCCGGCAGGGGTGGGGATGGCTGGTACTCGCTGCGCTCACGGTTTCCACCATCGGCGATGAAATTACGCTTCTCACGCTTATGTTTCGGACCGCCGAAGGTTCATCGGCATATGGCGTCCCAACCCTGCTCATCGCGGAGCTGCTTCCCGGCCTGATCGCCGCCCCTTGGGCGGGGCGGCTGATAGATCGCAGGGACGCAGCTCTGGTGCTGATCGTCGTCTCGGCACTGCAGGCAGTCGTGATCGCGATCGTCGCAGCTATCCCGCCGATGACCCTCGTCGGTGCGGCGGTTCTGAGCCTGCTGTTCACAATCAGCAGTGCCGCCACCTTTGCGCTCATTCCGGTCCTTTCCGGCGCGCTCGGCATGACGCTGGCGCGCGCGAACAGCTATCTCGAAATCGTCCGTAGTTTGGGCATGCTGGCAGGTCCGGTCGCAGGTGGAATCCTAATCGGTTGGATCGGGGCCAGCAACGCACTTATGGTCGATGCCACCAGCTTTGCCGTTTTGTGCTGCATCGTAGCTATGAGTGGCCTGCGCCGCAGACCCCAGAAGGAAGAAGCGGCAGAGCCTGATCTGTTCGCCGACTACCGCCCATTACTCGGTAATCGAAGAATTATGGTGGTCACGGGCGCGCTGAGCCTGGAGGTTTTTGCCACGGCAATTGCTGACGTCGCTTTCGTTTTCCTGGTGATGATGACGCTGAAGAGCGGGCCTGTTGCATTTGGCGTGCTTACCGCCCTCTGGGCCGCCGGGATGCTCCTTGGCGCGACGATGGCCGAAACCGTCATCGGCAACAGATTGGGAGCGACAGCGTTCGGGACGGCTGGGGTCATGGGGGCGACCATGCTGCTGATCGGCCTAGCGCCAAGCACACTGGCGATCGTCGCCATCGCGTTCGTCGCCGGCGGCGGGGCTAACAGCATCCACAACGTTGCCGTGCGAACGTTGCTCCAATCCGAGTGTCCGCCGGCCCAACATGGCAAGGTTGCTGCAATCTACGGCGCAGTCACTCGGACCGCCACTATTGGTGGATACGTCGCCGGCGGGCTGTTTGTCCCGGATGATGCGCCGAGCGCTTACCTCGTCGGTGGAATGCTGGGCGTTGCAGCGGGCATGGTCGGGTGGCGAGTTTTTAATGGCAAGTGGAAGACGGCTTAAGCCTCAGCCGACCTCTGGAGGTCGCATATACTCCCGGAAATCCTTCATTTCTTCCGCGGTCGGCACCGGCGTGGTAGGCATGAAGCGGATCGTTTCGGCGAGGTCGCGGCGAGTATGGTAGCCTATGATTGAGCCGCCGACGCTCAGTTCATATTCCATGCTGCCTGTGTAGCGATTGGGCATCGCGAGCCCAGGCGCAAAGGCAATCGGTTTGTTCTTGGATTTGCTGCCGCTGACCTCATGCTTGGCAAGGGCAATGCGGATAAACTCGATCGTCGTGAACCCCATCTCGGTCCGCGCCAGATCATCGCGCATCCGTTGTACAAGCTCGGGATTGTCGCGGGCGATTCTGAGCTGCTGCGCGCGAAGCTCCCGATCGTAGTGCTGGTAATTGACCTCGCGTTCCAGATGGGCTGCTTTCAGATCGAAGCCGCCGCTGGACGCAAGTCGGACCACTTCGTCGCACCGCTGGCGCCACGTCCGCAGCAACTCGTAAGCTGCGTAGATCCACATGGGCGAGAGAGCCGTCAAAAGCGCCATCGTCTCAAGCGGTCGATCGTCATCGTGCATGTGCCGCAGAACTTCGCGCTCCATGCCGTTGAGGACATTGTCGATCAGCTCCAGTTGCTGACCCTGCATGACCAGCCAGGGATTGTCGCTGAAACCAGCGAGCGCGTTAAGGGCTGCCGTGAGCTCGGTGGGACCGATATCCTCGGCTCGCCTTGGTCCCGCCTGATCGTCGACTCGAGGCCAGTCATCCTCGCTCATACCGGCGCCTCGCAAGGCTCCAGGATAAGCTGGAGAAGGTCCCCCGGTAGCATTTGTGCGTCGGTGATCGAGAACAGGGTGTCACGCGGGAGTAGGATCTCAAATTCCCCCTGAGCGGCGCCGTCGTGCATGTCGATCGCAGGCGAGCCGGCCGGCAGCCGAAATTCCAGCATGGTGGGGCGGCTCTGGTTGCGGCTGCGCTTGTCGAGGAATGCGTCGCACCAGCTTCGCTCCGTCGATGTCGAGATGTATCCGGGATAACGATAATGCAGGCCCACAAAGCTGGCCGGTGCCCCCTCCAGGGCGCCGCGAACACCCCAGCCATGGCCATGGCCCGACCAGAGCGTCTGCGCACTCAACAGGCGCGACATTGAGAAAACGGCGTCGATGGCGTCGCGTTTTGCACGCGCGCCGGATGAAAACGTGCCGAAGTTCGGATTGTGCGACAGTGCCTCGGTGCGCCCCTGCGCGATCGCATGAAAAAAGGTCGAATCCGCCCCATAGCTTCGCAAGGCCAAGTGCTCTGCCTCGGTTAACTCTCGCTCACGGCCGATCAGGCCGTTTGCAGTTACGATGAGTGCTGTCACAGAAAACCTTCCCCCGCGTGCTCGCGGAACCGCTCATGGTCCCGCACATATTCGGCGACCATCTCGAGCGACGAGTGGCGGCTATGCTCTTTCATCTTGAACAGGTTCGCGCTTTGCCGCCCCGCTTCGGTGAGGAAGCCGGCCCTCAGCGAATGGCCAGAGAACAATTCAGGCGGATAGCCGGCCGCTACGGCTGCGGCCTTGACCACAAGGGCCACGCCCTGCGCGCTCATCGACTTTTCAGTGAGACGACCCTGCGGCGTGAGCTTGCGGAACACCGGACCGCTGCAAATCCCCGCCTTTTCAATCCATGCATTATAATGGTGGACAGGTTCGAGCCTGCGACCATCCAGAATGGCCACGGTTTGGCCATCGCCCTCCTGATCGGTCTTGGAGGAAGGAATCCGGATCAAAAGGCCGCGCGCATCTTCGGCCACCCGGGCGACTGTTACTTCAACGAGCTCGGAGCGTCGGAAGGCGCCTGCCATCCCGATCGCAAGCAGCGCGCGGTCGCGATAGGCGCGCAGGTCATCCCCGGTGATGCTCCTGAGCATGTCGCGCATCACATCGCCATCGGCTGCGCGCTTCTTGTCCGGGAGGTCGTCACGCTTTTCCCGCCGGATCGCGCGCATCGCCTTTTCGAGCCGGGCGGCGTCCGGCTGGGAGGTCGGGGGTTCCAGGTCGGCTGCGCGATGGGCGAACACGATTGCAGCCAGCCGCCGGCCTATGGTCGCCTTGCCAAGCGGAGATGGCGCTTTGCGCGGAAGAACCTTGCCCGTCTTGGTCCGTCGTGGTTCGAGGGGGACAAATCCGGTCTCGGCGAGCAATGTAAGGAACGCGGCCACAGTTGAAGGTGTGGCAGGCAGCGGCCGGTAACCACTTTCGCGACACCAGGCGCAAAACAGCCGCCAATCCGACTTGTACGCGCGCAGCGTGGCATCGGCCGAGGCACGGCCTACATAGCGATCGACACGCTCGCGGTCGTCGGCGGTCAGATCCGGAAGGTAAGGCTCGAGGCTCTCCACGGTATCGAGAAGGACCATCGCACCGGCGAGGACAGCTTCGAGATCGTCAGCTACTTCTGCCGGAGGCGGAGGAGCGGGGGGGACGTCGCCGTTCATCATGGCAATAGTGTCAACCGCGACGGAAGTGGGACTGCCTGAAGGTCTCGCACCTTCATAGGCAGCGATAGAAGATTCACGGCATCCTCATCCTGATCCGCGAGATCCCACTGAAGGTTGAACCGGCGATAGAAGGCCAGGCGTGGATCGTCGTCTTCAACATCCTGCTTGTATCGCTTGAGCTCGACTGGGCGGATGTCAGCATCAGGATGGTGACGCTTCGCCCAATCGACCATGAGGTTGAGGGCGACAGTACCGATGCCCTGGCGATGCCAGGTTGATGGGTCGACAACGTTGAAGCCGTTTGAGAGCCGGACGCCCTGGTGACGACTGAACGAGGCTCCAGCGCGCATCATTATCTTCGCGCCGTCCAGGTCGCGACCCGGAACGAGCTTCAGGGTTTTCGCGCCCTCGACCGCCAGCAGCAGTTCGAGCTGCTCATTCGTATCCGCAGTCTGATGTATGATCAGCGTCACCGGATCCGTTTCACCCTTCACGGTGGATTGCAGGCTGTACCGAGCGACCATGATTTTCGTCCTTGAGTGATCCTTTCGAAGGTATCCAACCCCCTCCTAAAACGCCAGAATGTTTTTAGCAGGAATCAGTCTTATCGCTAATTACATAAGTGACATTGGCTGCATGAACGGTCCAGCCCTCGAGACAATGTCGGATCTGAATGGATTGGCATCAAGCGAGATTTGTGGCATAAAAGGCACTTGATGTCATTCGATGACGTGATGGTGTGAAAATGGTCCAGGTTAACATAACTCCCAATGGGCGCATGAGTTTGCCCATCGACATTCGTAAGCGGCTTGGCTTGGAGAATGGCGGCTCGGTCATCGTCGAGGAAACAGAAACGGGCGTCGTTCTGCGCACTGTCTCGCAGGCGGTGGCGCGGGCGCAGGCCATCGCCAAGCGCTACACCGAAGGCAACCCAGACGCGACCGTGACAGCGTTTCTCGCCGACCGACACGCCGAGAGCGGCGAATGAGCAAGGTCGTCCTCGATGCGTCCGCCGTGCTTGCGCTGCTCAAGGGAGAGCGCGGAGGAGCGAAGGTGGCTGGAGTATTGACGGATGCGGCGATCGGTGCGTTCAATCTGGCCGAGGTCGTTAGCCATTTTGTCCGGTTAGGCGCGCCGATTGAAGAAGTGCGGGAGATGCTCGGTGCCTTGCCGATGCGGGTTGTAGCCGCTGATGAGGCGCTGGCGTGGGAGGCTGGCGCGCTGCGCGCGCTGACTGCAGAAGCGGGGCTGTCGCTGGGAGATCGTTTCTGCCTTGCCCTCGCCAAACGGGAAGGCGTTCCCGCCTACACCGCCGATCAGGCCTGGAAGAAGGTGGCCGACGCCGCCAAAGTGAAAGTGACGGTCATTCGTTGATATGAGTACGCCTTCCTCGCCGACCGCCCCCGATCCGACGGCATTTGTGGCAGCGATGCTCAATCTGCCGGATACCGGCAACAAGGGGTTTGAGGGCTTCGTGCGCGATTGCCTTGAGGAGTTGCTGGGCCAGAGCTTCCGGCTCATGAAGTCGGGACACCAGCACGGAATGGATGGCGCGAACGACGCGCCAGCCAATGGCCTAGCGAT
Organism: Sphingobium lactosutens DS20; assembly: GCF_000445105.1. GTDB lineage: Bacteria > Pseudomonadota > Alphaproteobacteria > Sphingomonadales > Sphingomonadaceae > Sphingobium > Sphingobium lactosutens. The sequence continues at coordinate 21,805 of NZ_ATDP01000046.1, forward strand.
CGGCTTTGAAGGCAAGAAATACGGTTCCAATAGCAACGTTTCGGTGGCTGAGGTCCAACGCAAGATTTCGGACGCTGCGGTCAACATAGATGCGTTGGACCTCTGGATCCTCGCGACCACCACCCACATCACCCGGACCGACCTCGTCAAATTTCGCGAAGTCGGCGCCGAGCGTGGCATACAGGTTGAGGTCCTCGACCCGTCGGGGCGCGAGGATCGGCCGAGTTCGCTCGCGCTGCTGGCTGCGTCCGCCCCCAACGCCGTCAAAGCCCATCTTGGCGAAGGCCCAGCGATAACCGGTTATCTTGCTGCGATCGCGGCGGACGACGACTTCGTGGCAGATTGCGCCCGCGTCTTCGAGCCGTTCCGGCGGGACGACGTCGGCTATGCGTCGACAAGGGTCGCCGGTGCGCGCTGGCTCAAAGAGGCCTTCGAGGATGATCGCGTCGCGATCGCACAGCTTCAATGCTACGGCGGTCTCGATGCGCCCGGCACGATCCGGGTCGCGCGCGCGGCCCCAAGTGCCGCATTCGAGCAGTGGTGGACGATGCGTCCCCTCCTCCCTCTTGCTGTCCTGGGCGCTGAGGGCGTGGGCAAGACCTGGAGCTTCCTCGCCTGGTGGCAGGAGAAAATGGCAGCGTCCCCCGATGCGCTTCCGCTCACGATCGTCGTGCCTGCGCGTGGTCTTGTCGCACCGCCCCTCATGCCCCCACACCGCTTCCTCGCCAGACTGATCGCTCAGCGTGTTCCAGGCCATGACGAAGATTTCTGGGAGCGCAGGATACAGCTCTGGACCCGAGCACCTGCTCAGGCGCCGCGCATTCTGCTGGTGATCGACGGCCTCAACCAGGAGGTCAATTTTACCGACTGGCAGAAGGTCATACAGCCATTACAGGCTGGTGGCCTTGAGGGTCATGTTGCGATCGCCATGACCTGCCGAAAGGAATATTGGGAGGATGACCTCAAGTCCCTCGCCAACCTCCTGCCCCAGGCATGGCCGGTGACGGTCGAGGATTTCACGGAGACCGAACTCGACGAAATGCTGTCGCGCTACCGCGTTCCTCGCTCGGAGTTGAGCGAAGAGCTCCTCAAGCTGATGGCGATCCCCCGCTATTGCCAGCTGGCCATCCAACAGCGCGAACATCTTCAGGCAAGCGGCGACATTACGATCGAGCGCCTGATCTACGAGGATTGGCGGCACCGTCTTAACCTCCATGGTTCAAATCTCACGCCGAGTTCTGAAGATTTCCATCAGTTCCTCGCTCAGGAGGGTAACCGGCTCCGCGCAGCCATCGAGGATGACGCCGATGCCGAATTGCACCTGACGCGCAAGGACATGATCGAAGCGCTTGGATCGGAAAGTGGAGCCGCCGAGCCTGCCCTTCGAACGGCACTCAGCGAGATCATTTCAGGCAATTGGGTGGACCGTGTGCCTGGGAGCGCGCACCGCTTTCGTTTGAAGAAGGATCGTGTGCCCTTGGCGCTGGCCCTCGCGCTCATCGCCGATCTGGACCAGGCAGGAGCAGGACGCGCGGATCGACTGGCGCAGTTCATGGAGCCGCTGCGCGGCACCGACCGGGGCGTCGATATCCTGCGCTGGGCAGTCACCGCTTCTCTTGTACGCCAGAGTGCTTCCAGTGAAACCTTCATGCTGTTGCTGCGCGACTGGTTCTTCCAGCAGAATTTCGGTCGGCATGATTTTGCCACGCTGAACCGATTGATCCCGGGTGCGCCGGAGCAGTTCCTAGATTTCGCCGAGCAGATCTGGCTACGATACAATAGCTCTCTTCGTGACGAGAACATCTTCATCACGGCATTCGCGGACGCGGCCAAGTATCCGGTCTTCCGCGATGCACTGGCCAACCGCCTGTCCCGATGGCTCGGCTATTACTGGGTCGATGCCACCCGGCTCCGGATCGCAGAGCGGAAAGCAACCGAGGATGACGCGCACGCTGTGACCACCGCGGCGCTGGAAGAGCGGCATCAACGCTGGTCGGCTGTGGAGGAGGCCTTGGCTCCCGCAATCAGCACGACGCTGCAGAAAGTTGAGATGCCCGAGCGGAACGAGCGCGACTATAGCGGCTTGGCAGGGAGAGCGCTTGGCATTCTGTCCATGTTGCCGCGACAGCCCTTTCTGCCTGCTATTTTGAGCTGGGCTGCCTCGCGTGCCATCAGCGAGGCGCTTGGCCCGTTTGACGCAATGGGATGGGTGTTGCGGATCAATCCTGTCGACGGCGAAGAGACGGCTGCTACTCTTCTGGGGCTGGCGCGCCGACTGATTGATAGCGGCGATGACGTCGGTCGCGACGTTGCCCGCCTTCTTCTCGACGGCCTCGCCTCGCCGGATGCAACCAAGCTGCGGGCTGAGCTGCCTGCCGTGGAGCGGCGCACCTGGTTCGGGCCCCGCGCCACCGTCGATGAAGCAGGTGTGGCCCATTTGCCGGAGGTTGCGAGCGGCAGGACGGGGGACGAACCTCTCGAGCGGTTCATCCCGCTCAAGGAGCTGGCATTCGATCCGAACGTCACGCTGGCTCCAGAGGATCAGGAACTCCTGGTCGCCGCGGCCGAAGACACCGATGCGTCCGCCGTGTTCCTGAGCGCTATGGGGCAGGATTCAGCGGACTATGCCTTGCTGCACAGTATGCCTGTGCTGGCGCGCTGGGCGCCCGAGGCGTTAACGGGTTTGATCCGGCGGATCTTTGCCAGCGCCGAGACGCGTCTCGCTTCGAATGAAGGTGAAGGCGAGGAAACGCTCATCCGGCTGGCCAAGGAGATCGGCCGATACTGGCCGCTCCTCGATGCGGAGACCCACGAGATGTTCGCGCGATCCGTCGCCCCCATGCTGGAGCGCTCGCTCCTCACCAGGAAAGACAGCGACTGGCTCCATGCCCAGATATCGCGTCTGGCAGGGAAAACAGCGGCGCAGCAGATCGCAATCTTCAAGAACGACCCCCACGGCCCCTGTTTCTACACGGACGAAGTCGCAGTCTTCGCCACCCCTGTGGAGGCGGACTATGAGCTCATCCGGCCTTTGCTGGCTGGTGAGCACCGTCAACATTGGATTTCCTATCTTGCCAGCGTCGACCTTAGCGAAATGCCTTCCAGCCTCGCGGAAGACCTTGTTGCCGACTTTGCCACCGACGGCGATGTCACCCGGCGGCTGCTCTTCCTGATCGCTCGCCGCAGCAACCAGCCCTCCCTCCTTCGCGCCCTGGTCGATACCAAGTGGAGCTGCGCTGCCGACACCGAAATCAATGAGGCGGCGAATGGGTCGCTCGTGTTGATCGCGGCCGCCAGACATTTCCCGGTGCCTGACCTCGACACGCGCATCGATCCGGTCGCGTGGGGCGCGCGAGTTCAAGATGAGCCCGACGATGAGGACGCGCTCGACCATTTCGAGGCGTTCGTCCTGGACGCAATCGGCAAGCAGTCGTTTCCTGACGGCTTTGGCAAACAGGTTTCATGGCTGAACGCCAATGAGGCAATGCTCGTCCTGGCCGAACGGCGCGGCCCCGCGCTTGTCGCGGCCATCGATGCCCTGCTCGCGCGCGGCGCGGAACATGCGTTCGCGTTCGACAATTTCCCAGTCATGACCGCGCTGCGCGCTCTGATGATGAAGCAGCCCGAAGAGGGCGCGAGAATCTGGTCAACGCTCTATCCCCATTACAAAGAGAGCAGCTGGACTAAGATGGACAGCTTTGAGAGCCTGCCCTTTTACAGCGACCGGTCCGAGATGACCCGGCACTGCGAACAGGTTCTCGAAGATGCGAACACGGATCACGCGCTGGCTTCCGTCGCCCGGTGGGCGACAGAGGGCGGGCGGCTGGGGTGGCTCCTCGACCGGATGTTCGCCTGGTTGGAAAGCCCGCTCGCCGGCGACATCGCTCGAGCGTTCGATCTTGGCCGCTTCCTCGACCCTGGCCCCGATGCAGATGGCTTCTGGCAGCGAGCGAGGGCGATCCAGACCTCAGGCTGGTTGCAGGAGACGCAGGACAAGGCAGAGGAAAGCTATCGCCGACGGACCGCCGCTGGTCACTGGCGTGACCGGTTCATGTCGGGCAACGACCCGGACAAGGCCTTTGCCTCCCTCACCCTCTTCCTTGCATGCGCCGATGATCGAGCGATCACATTGTTCGAGCGAGCTATCGCAGCGCGCGGGTTCGATGGACTTCCGTTTGAAGAGTCGGCGATCTGGCATGCGGCGCGCCGCGATCGAGACCGCGTCGAGAAGGAAGCGACCAAGAATCTGGATAAGCGGCTCTATTTCACCGACATCTGCAAGGAGACCCATGCACCTTGGCGTGCCCGGGCGCGTTCACTGCCGGACTGAGAAGAAGCAGGCCTCGGCGGCAGCTATCCGAGAATCAATATCATTCAGAGAGAGTTTCACGAAAAAACGTTGAAATGGCCATGAAAGCCTATATCTACGGCTCGTGAGGAGCCCTTATGCTGTTCGAACTCGAAATTGAGAACTTCTTCTCGATCCGCGACAAGCAGGTTGTTGACCTGCGTGTGGCGGCAAACGCGCCGGATTTACCCGGCCGTCTCTCCCCGATCTGGCCGGGCGCGTCTGATCGCGCGCCCAAGGTCGTGGCCATTTTCGGTCCGAACGCAGCTGGCAAATCGACCATTTTGCGAGCGCTATCGTTTATCGCCTGGTTCGCGCGCGAAAGTTTCCAACTCTCGCCGACCGGCCGCCTCCCGTATGAGCGGTTCAACAGCGTGGAAGGACAATCAGCGCCGACCCGTCTGAGCCTGTCGTTTGGGGGTCATAGCGAACCCGAGGACGAGACCTCCCCAGCCTGTCGTTATACCTATTCGTTGGAGCTGGGCGGTTCGAACGCAGCGCAGCAGGTCGTGTCGGAAGCGCTGCACTATTGGCCCGAGCCTGCACGTCGAAAGGTGCGGCTTTTCGAGCGAAGCGCTGAGGGTAAAGTGGTGGCGGCCAGCGCATTCAAGCTGACCGGGTTTCGGCAAGCGCTGGAAAAGGTGTTGCGCCCCAATGCGAGCGTGATCGCGACACTTGCCCAGCTGAAGCATCCGATCGCCACCCAGCTTTGGGAGGCGGCGAACACGATCTCGTCAAATATCCTGATTGAACGCTCTGACGGTGTCGAAGAGCAGATGGTTCGTCACTATGCGGAGAACCCCGGTCTGGTCGAGGCGCTCAACCGCGAAATCGAACGTATTGATCTGGGCATCCGTACCATGCGGGTGGAAAGCGGCCCCAACGGGCCGGTCGCGCTTTTCACGCACGAGGGCCATGACGGTCCAATGCCGCTCGTCCTCGAAAGCCATGGTACAAGGATGTTTCTGCGCCTCTACCCCTTCCTGCTTCGGGCACTGGAAACCGGGGGAATTGCCGTGATGGACGAGCTGGACACGGCTATCCATCCGTTGATCCTCCCCGAAATCCTGCGCTGGTTCTATGACCCAAGCCGGAACCCGCACGACGCGCAGCTCTGGATGACCTGTCACAACGCGTCTCTCCTTGAAGAACTCATCAAAGAGGAGGTGCTGTTTTGCACCAAGTCGCCGGACGGCAGGACGGAGGTCTACGCCTTACAGGACGTCCAGGCTGTGCGACGTGACGAGAACTATTACCGCAAATATCTTGGCGGCACCTACGGTGCCCTCCCCCAGATCGGATGAGCCGCCAGAAGCGCAAGGTCGTCCCGCAGCGCCGCCGTATCTTTGTCGGCTGCGAGGGCGAAAGCGAACAGGGCTATGTCGCGCTGCTGACCCGGCTCGCCGAAACGCAGCGGCTCGCCGTGCATCTCGATGCCGTCCTGCTACAGCCGGGCGGTGGAGACCCCTCCTCGCTTGTGGACCTGGCGATCAAACGTGCCAGTGAACGGGAAAAGCGCCACGGGGCATTCGAGGGGCGCTTCATTCTGCTTGATGATGACAAGCTGGGCATCAGCCCTGACCGGGATGCCCGCATCGCTCCTGCGGCCAACAAGGCGGGCCTGGATCTGATCTGGCAGCACACTTGCCATGAGGCCTTGCTTCTGCGGCACCTCGATGGGTGCGCGCAGCGGCGGCCGGGCAGCACCAACCTTGCGATGGCTGCGCTTTCACAGGCTTGGCCTGCCTATCGTAAGGGTATGCCGGCGGCGCGGCTTGCAGAGCGGATCGACCATGAGGCGATCGCACGAGCAGCGGCGGTTGAAGCGGCGCTCGCTGGCCTTCTTACCAAAATCGGCCTTATTGAGGCCTCATGACTTTTAGCAGAAAGGAACTTCGATGAATAACGCTGAACTGGCAGACGCCCTCGCGGCAGCCAATGGCTTGACGAAGGCAGACGCGCGCAAGGCGGTCGATGCCGTGTTCGCCGCCATCACCGACGCGGCAGCCAAGGGCGAAGAAATCGCTATCAACGGCTTCGGGAAGTTCAAGGTGAAGGACACTCCCGAGCGTGAAGGCCGTAATCCTTCCACCGGCGCGACCATCACTATTGCCGCAGCCAAGAAGCTCGGCTTCACCCCGGCAAAGGCTGTCAAGGATCGCCTGAACGGTTGATCTATTGCGCAGGGAGGTGGAACTCCCCCTCCCTGCCCTGTTGGTCGCTTACGCGCGCCCGATCATGAGCCCCGAAGCCTCAGTCCTCGTCGTCGGGTTCGAACCGCTCGGTTGCGACACATGTGTGAAGCTTTCCGTCGAAGCGGGCCTTCTTTCCCACCGGCACATAGTCGCCGTAGAACCGGCAGAAGCCGTCCTTGGGTGGCATGGCCAACATCATGTCATGCCGCTGCTTCGTTAGAAGAGCCTCGACATCGATTTCAGCGATAGTTGGTTTCGACATTGGTTTTCCCCTTGTTGGCAAATCAAGGCACTGCGCGCACCGGAATGCTCAAGGCGCGTTCGGAGGATTCCTTCTGAAGGTTGATGAGCTGCTGGATGATCGTGACGATCTGCATCGACCGAAATTCGCTCTCTGGAATGCTGTAATCCTGGTCCATGAACCGAACAGCGAGCAGCGCTGACCGGTCCCGCTTCTTCGCGACTTGAAACAGCGCAACTCTTTGCTTCTGCCTGCCGGTGCAGTTGGCCGTCCCATCGGCGCAAACAGCTAAGGTGGGGGTCGCGAGCAGGCCCTGGTGCCTCACCATTTCGCCTACGGCGCGCAGCACCGCCTCCGGCGATCTGAACACCAGTTCTACAACCACCTTGGTCCTCTGCCTTTCGGCCACGCCATTTACGACCGTGCCTACCAGCGCGTAGTTATCGCCGAGATATTGCGCTTCGGCCTGATATTCTGAGGGTGCCGCAAGTGCGGAGGCGGGTTGCGGCACTCCATCACAGCTTCGCCGGACCAGCTTGGGCATACGGCTCTTCGCGCCAGGCTTTACCACATAGACGGTCGCATCCGTTTTTCCGTCCGCGCTGATTCCTTCTGGATCGGACAAACCGAATTTTTCCCCATCAAACAGGGCCAGTTGCTCGAGGGTGATGCGGTCCTTGCCGGCCGCTGTGCTAAGATCCAGACGGGAAATCGGGGCAATCTTGGTGGCCGAGCCGCGCATGTCTGCCACGTCGAGCGCGTTGCAGTCGATGATGGCCTGGAAGCGCGCGCGATCGCTGGCGTCGTTACGGATGCTCGCGATAGCGTCACCAATCTTCTTGTCCTTGACCGCCGGGTCCTCCCGATAAAGATCGATCCTTGCGATCAGGAGATTGGCTACGAGATCTGCTTCGAACCCCTGATTTATGAGCATTTCGACGGTAGAGAACGGCACCGCAGACAGGATGCCTTGATAGAATTTCTGCTGATCGAATACCTGAACGTCGAACGCCGTCCCGGAGTTGAGCTCGCCGCCGATCTGAGGTGTGTAGACATCGACCCCTTCGGCAATCCCGCTGACGATCGAAGATGTGGAGCCGGGCGTTGTCACAACGCTGTTGTTTGTCGTGAGCCCGGCCGGGGCCAGACTGGTGCCGGCGGTGGTTGCCGTTGAGAGGCTGCTGCCCGTGGTTTCGCTGCGGGTAAGGCCCGATCCGCGAAGCTGGCCGTTCATGCTCCCCGTGTCCGTCGTCAGAACATTCGGCACAACTCGCGGCGTAGATTAGCGGAGTGCGGGCCTCGTCTGGGTGTTGATATTAGGCGGCGAGCTTGCGGTGCTGCAAGCGCCGATGTTCGATGGTCTGTTGCTTGATCCTTTCACGCTGTTTGATGATGGCCGGCGCCCTGCCGAAGTAGGCGTCGGCAGGTGTCACATTGGCCAGGCTCTCGTGGTAGCGCTGGTGGTTGTAGTGCTCGACGAAGGCCTCGATCTGAGCTTCGATGTCGCCGGGCAGGAAGTAGTTTTCCAGCAGGATGCGGTTCTTCAGGGTCTGGTGCCAGCGCTCGATCTTGCCCTGGGTTTGCGGGTGCATCGGGGCGCCGCGCACATGGCTCATCTTATTGGCCTCGATATATTCGGCCAGTTCGCCCGCGATGTAGCTGGGCCCGTTGTCGCTGAGCAGCCGCGGCTTGTGCAGCACCTTGGCGCTGTCGCAGCCGGAGGCAGCGAGCGCGAGGTCCAGCGTGTCGGTCACGTCCTCAGCCCGCATGTTGGTGCACAGTTTCCAGGCGATGATGTAGCGGGAGAAGTCATCGAGCACGGTCGACAGATACATCCAGCCCCAGCCGATGATCTTGAAGTAGGTAAAATCGGTTTGCCACATCTCATTCGGTCGGGTGGTCTTGGTGTGGAACTGATCGGCGGCCTTGATCACGACATAGGCCGGACTGGTGATCAGATCGTGGGCCTTGAGCAGGCGGTAAACCGTGGCTTCCGACACGAAGTAACGCTTCTCGTCGGTGAACCGCACGGCCAGCTCGCGCGGTGATAACTCGCTGTAATCCAGCGCCATCTCAACGATCTGGTCCTGGATGTCGTCGCCGATGCGGTTCCACACTCGGCTTGGCGCCGACGGCCGATCCTCCAGCGCCTCCGGTCCGCCTTCCAGGAAGCGATCATACCAGCGGTAGAAGGTCCGGCGGGCGATGCCGAGTTGGTCCAGCGTCCGCTTGGCAGGCAGGTGCGACTGCTCGACGATCCGGATGATCTCGAGCTTTTCGGAAGCGGGATACCTCATTCTTCGTCGCCCCCATCCGCGATCATGCTTTTTTTCAGCAGACGGTTCTCGAGCGTCAGGTCGGCCACGCATTCCTTCAGGGCACGGGCCTCACGGCGCAGATCCTGCACTTCGCCGGTCGTTGCGGCACGGGCGGTGTCGCCGGCCAGGCGGCGCTTGCCGGCCTCCATGAACTCCTTCGACCACACGTAATACAGGCTCTGCGCAATGCCTTCCTTGCGGCACAGCTCGGCGATGCTGTCCTCGCCGCGCAGGCCATCCAGCACAATGCGGATCTTGTCCTCAGCTGAGAAGTGCCGCCGCGTCTGCCGCCGGATGTCCTTCACCACCCGCTCAGCAGGGGCCTTGGCGGGCGATTTTTTCATGGAGGGTTGGGGCTTCATCTTCGTTCCTTCGTCACTGCGACGAAGCCCCAACCCTCCTTAATTCACAACCTCAAATCTGTGCCATTGGTGCTGACGGGGGACAGACGGGTCAAGCGCCTCATCCTCGGCATGGACCGCCGCCATGGCCGTCTCGATATCTTCCAGCGACAGCTCATATTGTTCCCGATCGACCTTCTCGGAACGCGCGCCGAACAGGGCTCGCTTGAAGTCGGCAACCAGCTTCTCGAGCCTCTGGATGCAGTCTTCCTTACGTTCAATGAGCGCATTCTTATGTTCAAGAAGCGCGTCCCGATCCAGCACCTCAGCCTGCGAGGCCAAAATCATGGCCTTCAACGCATCAATATCATCGGGAAGATCGACCGTATTCTGCATGGCAAAACCATAGCAAATCCGGCCTGTTTCTGCTCCGCCAAAGAGGGCTCTGATTCATCGTGTCGCAGTCATTCAACCGCCATAGGTACCCGCACCGACAACGCCCGAACCCGCCGCCAATCAAGCCCCGCAAACAGCGCCTCGAACTGCGCATGGCTCAAGCTCATCAGGCCGTCCCTGATATCAGGCCAGGTGAAGCTATGTTCCTCCAGCCGCTTGTAGGCCATCACAAGACCCGTCCCATCCCAGAAGAGTAGCTTCAGCCGGTCTGCTCGCTTCGACCGGAACACAAACACCGTGCCCGTGAACGGATCCTTGTGCAGCTCGTTCTTCACCAGTGCCGCCAGCCCATCATGGCCTTTACGGAAGTCTACCGGCTTCGTCGCGACAACAATCCGTACCCTGTTGGTGGGGAAGATCATGAATCTGCGCCCAGAGCATGTGCAATCTCTGCGATCCGCCGCGCCGGGGTGGCCGCGTCCAATCGCACCGTAACGCCACCACACAGGATATCCAGCATGCCGCTCACAGGTGACGCCGGATCGCTATCAATCTCCTCGCGCATAACCACAGGTGCAAACTCGGGATATTCGGTCCCGGGACCTTCGGCCAATGCGGGTAAAACCAGCTTGCCCGCCCGCGCCATCGCTCGCCATGCCGACAGGTGGTTCGCACGCAAGTCATACCGCCGCGCAACCGATCCAACGCTCGAGCCAGGCACCAGCGTCTCGGCAACAATCCGAGCCTTAAGCGCATCCGGCCAGCGACGATGCCCCTTGGGACTAAGCAGATCTATATCTGTGATAAACTCCGCTGAGCGCTCCATGGATAAACTCCAATCCCAGATCCACAAAAAACGCAGAATCTCAGATCAGAGCTATGCACAAAAGGTGGGAGCAGAGCACCGCTTACTTTGTAAGTCTCATTAGTAGCTCCATATCCTACGGTTGATTTCATCAGCCCCAGGAGCGCAGCTGTGTATCGCCTGGCCATGGACCATGAAGATCAGGCCCAAGCTGCCGGCGTCCGCGCCCTTGGGTTTTGCGCTCAGTCCAGCTCAAACACCCAAGGCGAATCCTGGAAGATGAAGAACAGCGCGGGCTCGTCATCACTCATATTGTTCGTCTCGTGGGGCTCGTCTTTCGCGAAGGAAAAGACATCCCCCGGGCCAAGCGTATCGTTGGTCTTTGCGTTTCCAGGGACCGGGTGCGCCACTGCGCCACTGATCACAATCCCTGTTAGCGGAGCGGTGTAATGATGGAGCGGAAGCCGGACACCGGCATCAAGACGAATGAGTGTGCCATGCGCACCCTTCGTAAAGTCGCCCACAACCGGCGCCGCGCCCACGCCTTCCATGGCTGGCAAAAACGTCCGGCTATCCAGTTTAGTGAAGACAGTCTCCCCTAGCGCCAGTACACTTATCTTTTTCATCCTTTATCTCCTCAATGGTTTTGACGGCCGAAACAGACCGCATCAGCCATGCGAGCAGGAACGCTCGCTGCGCTTTAGAACCTGATGGCAGGCTGCGGCGCGTGTGTCAACGGCGGAGCAAAAGTCGGCCATTCGGCGGCGTAAAACCAGGCCATCGTGTTACATGCCGGGGGGAGTGGCGTGAGGGCGTAGCCCGAGGGCCACTCCCCCCGGCATTGGTGTAATTTTCAGGGTCTGGTTTTGGCCTTGCGGGCCCGGCTGTGCGCGAGGCGATAGCTTTCGCCGTTCATCTCGAGGATGCTGACGTGATGGGTCAGGCGATCGAGGAGCGCGCCTGTGAGACGCTCAGATCCGAAGGTTTCGGTCCATTCGTCGAAGGGCAGGTTGCTGGTGATGAAGGTGGAGCCGCGTTCGTAACGCTGGGAGATCAGCTCGAACAACAGTTCGGCGCCGGTCTTGGAGAGCGGCACAAAGCCCAGTTCGTCGATGATGAGCAGCTTGTATCCGGCCATCTGCTTCTGGAAGCGCAGAAGACGGCGCTCGTCGCGGGCCTCCATCATTTCGCTGACCAGCGCTGCCGCGGTGGTGAAGCCCACCGACAGTCCTTTCTGGCATGCTGCCAGTCCGAGCCCCAACGCTACGTGCGTCTTTCCGGTGCCTGATGGCCCCAGAGCGATGGCGTTCTCACGCCGCTCGATCCACTCGCAGCGCGCCATCTCGAGCACCTGCATCTTGTTGAGCCTGGGGATGGCGGCGAAGTCGAAGCTGTCGAGGCTTTTGACGGCGGGGAAGCGCGCGGCCTTGATGCGCCGCTCGACCATGCGACGCTCCCTGTCGATCATTTCCATCTCGACGAGGCGGGCGAGGAAGCGGATATGATCGACGCCTTCAGCGGCACATTGCCGCGCGAGCTTGTGATGCTCACGCAGGCACGTAGGCAGCTTGAGCGCCTTGAGATGGTGAGCGAGAAGGATCTCCGGGGCCTGATCGCTCATGCGGCCTCCTGCCGGTCGGAGAGCAGGCTCAGATAGGCTCTGGCAAAGGTCTTCTCGACCGTGGTGCGTGGCAGGAAGGGATAGACGTCCAGGTCCAGCCTGGGCGGTACGCGTTCGATCCGGCACAGGACGAGGTGCTTGACGGCATCGAAGCCGATGGCGCCAAGATCGATGGCCTGTTCGACCGCCGCCTGGAGATCGGCGAGGGTGAACGTTTCCAGCAGGCGCAGTACCTGCACATATTCGCGCCTGCCATGTTTGTGCATGCGCCCTTCCATCAACCGCTGCAGTGTCGTGAACGCTTCGGGCAGGTCCCAGCCCTGCAAAGGCGCAGCCTGGTCGAATGCGTTGATCTTCTGCTCGATCAGCGGGAGATAATGGAGCGGGTCGAAGACAACCTCCTCGCGGGCATAGCAACGAGGATGACGGGCGATGACTTCGCTGCGGCAGCCGATCACCACCTCATCGACATAGGCCCTGATCCAGACCTCCTGATGGCCCCAGGCCACCGGAACCGAATAATCGTTGGTCCTGTAGCGCACCAGGGATTGCGAGGAGACCCTCCCGCCTTTCTGATCGCAGGCCTCGAAGGGTGTAGCGGGCAGAGGCTGCATGGCCGCGAGATCGCGCTGCAGCCGCTCACCGATCGTCTCGCTCTGCCCGCGCACCTTGTCCTGCTGGCGCTTGCGGCATTGCTCCTCCAGCCACAGGTTGAACGCCTCCCAGGTCGGGAACTTCGGGATCGGCACCATGAAGTTGCGCCGGCAATAGCCTACCAGCCCCTCCACATTGCCTTTCTCGTTCCCCTTGCCCGGGCGAGCATAGCGGTCGCGGATCACGTAATGTGACAGGAAAGCGCTGAACAGCGTGGCACGCTGCCGCGTGCCGTCGGGCAGGATCTTCGTCACAAGGCAGCGATCGTTGTCATAGACGATCGAGCGCGGTACCGCGCCGAAAAACGCGAAGGCATGCACGTGTCCGTCCACCCAGGCCTCCGCCACCGCCGCCGGATAGGCCCGCACATAGCAGGCATCACTGTGCGGCAGATCGAGCGCGAAGAAGTAGGCCTTCTGCTCCACCCCGCCGATCTCCACCAGCGCTTCCCCGAAATCGGCCTGCGCATCTCCCGCAGGGTGCGCCAGCGGCACGAACATCTCCCGGCTGCGCTGTTCGCGCTCCCGGATGTAATCCTTGATGATCGTATAGCCGCCGGTGAAACCATGCTCGGTGCGCAAACGGTCGAATACCCGCTTCGCCGTATGGCGTTGCTTGCGCGGGACACTGCGGTCACCCTCAAGCCATCCATCAATGATCGCCACAAACCCGTCCAGCTTCGGGCGCTGCGGTACGGACTGGCGCCGGTAACCCGGCGGCGATGAAAACGACAGCATCTTGCGTACCGTTTCGCGCGACACATTGAAACGCTTCGCCGCCGCCCGTTGGCTCATGCCATCCGCGCAAGCCAGACGGACCTGAAGATAAAGTTCCACGCTGTAGATCCCCACACCTCCCTGACTCGGCAGAAAGGCTTCAAGGTGGACGACTTTTACGCCGCCCGCAGCAGGACTATCCCGCCGCTACCGTGGTCGAATATTGCTCCGCCGTTCTCA
>NZ_ATDP01000047.1 GCF_000445105.1 Sphingobium lactosutens DS20
GGCCCAGTCGGCCCCAAGCTGCGATTTTGGCCAAGTCGGAGAACGTTTTGGGAACGTGGCATTCGGTATTGACGATGGAAATCATAGAAGAGGACAGTTCGCTCCATCATAGGGAGTGGGTTGATGGATCGGAGTATTCCGGGCGGGGATTTGATCGGACGATGGAGCCTGAGCTTTGCCGATATTGATTTTGTAAATTCGAAGCCGGCCCTGACGCGCCTTGGCCTCGCCGCACAGCTGAAATTCTTCGCTTCCCTGGGGTTTTTCGCGATCGATCCCGGCTCAATCCCTACCGATGGCCTCTCGTATCTGGCCGAGCAACTCGGTGTCGAGGCTGGCGAGATAGCCGGTTATGACTTTTCCAGTCGGACAGCACGACGGCATTGTGCGGAGATCCTGATCCATCTTGGATATCACCGCATGAAGCGGGTGGATCGCGCGCAATTGACGGAATGGATTGCTGGCGAGCTGTGCCCGGGCGGCCAGTCGATCAATGCCATGCTTGAGCATGTTTTCCTGTGGTGCCGGGACCGGCGTATTTATGGGCCGTCGCGCAAGGAGCTTGAACGTGTCGTTCGCTCACAACGGCAAGATTATCTGGACACCTGGCTGATCGGAGCCAGTGATCGGCTTTCGTCAGATGCGGTGGCGTTATTGGAAGCCTCGCTTGCCGATCCGGACAGCTCGACCGGATTCAACAGGATGAAGGGTGACGCCGGACAGGCAACGCTCGACAACATTCTCGACGTGACCGAGAAACTCGCCTTTATCCAGAGACTTGATCTTCCCCATGATCTCCTGACGGCTACGGGCAAGCCATGGGTCGATCAGATTGTTCGCCGCGTTGCCGGTGAAAAGGCCTCGGAGATGCGCCGGCATGCGCCGGCGCGACAGCTCGGCCTTTATGCGATTTATCTAATGTCGCGGGAGGCGCAACTCACTGACGCGATGATCGACCTGCTGATCGAAACCGTTCACAAGATCGGAACGCGCTCGAAACGCAAGGTGGTGGGCGATATCGCGAAAGACATCGAGCGGGTCTATGGAAAGGAGCGCCTGCTGGTCGAGATCGCCAGCGCCTCGATCAATGAACCATCGGGGCGCATCTGCGATGTCATTTTCCCGATCGCCGGTAAGGCCAAGCTGGCGGCGATCGTCAAGGAGAGCCATGCGAAGGGCGCTCTGGACCGGCGCATCTACAAGGTGATGCGTGGTTCCTGGGCCAATCATTACCGGCGCATGCTGCCAAGCCTGCTTTCCGTACTTGAGTTCCGGTCGAACAACGCGGTGTGGCGGCCGGTCCTGGCGGCCCTCGACTGGATCAGGAGCAAGGTGGATGGCGGATGCCGCTTCGTGCCATTGCAGGATGTTCCGATCGATGAGGTGATTCCAGCGCGATGGCGCAGTTCCGTCATTGATGACGATGGGCGGGTAAACCGGATCAGCTATGAGCTTTGCGTCCTGACGCAACTGCGCGACCGCATCCGCTCCAAAGAAATCTGGGTGGTCGGGGCGGATCGCTATCGCAATCCCGATGACGATCTTCCCAAGGACTTCGAGATCAGGCGAGATGCGTACTATTCCGGCCTCAGCCTGACGCCAGATGCGCAGGCGTTTTGCGCCTCGATCCGGGAGGAGCTTGAACGGGAACTGTTGCTCCTCAATGCCAATATTCCACAAAACGACAAGGTCCGGCTCCTGTGGCGCGGCGACAACCGGATATCGATTACACCGTTCAAGCCCTTGCCCGAACCGAAGGGTCTCGCTTCGATCAAAAGCGAGATCGGTCAGCGCTGGCCGATGACCGGACTGCTGGACGTGTTGAAAGAGGCTGCTCTGGACACGGGATTGATGGATGCTTTCGAAACGTCGGCCTCGCGGGTTACCCTGTCGAAAGCAGCCTTGGCTCAGCGTCTTTTGCTGTGTCTCTATGGCTTGGGCACGAACGCCGGGCTCAAGCGGGTCGCTGGCGCAACACCCGATGTCAGTTACGAGGAATTGCTGCATGTCCATCGCCGTTTCATCCACGCGCCAGCGCTGAGGGAGGCGTGCGCGCGGGTAGCAAACGCGACACTGGCAATCCGCAATGCCGCAGTATGGGGAGATGCGGGCACGGCATGCGCGTCCGATTCAACGAAGTTCGGCGCGTGGGACCGCAACCTGATGACGGAATGGCACGCCCGCTATGGCGGCCGTGGCGTCATGATCTACTGGCATGTGGAGAAGCGCGCGACCTGCGTTTATTCCCAGCTCAAGCGGTGCTCTTCCTCGGAGGTCGCCTCCATGATCGAAGGCGTGCTACGCCATTGCACCGACATGGAAATCCAGCGCCAGTACGTCGATAGCCACGGCCAGAGCGCAGTCGGCTTTGCGTTCTGCCGACTCCTTGGATTTGAGCTTGCCCCGCGGCTGAAAGCAGTGGCACGCCAGAAACTGGCCCTTCCCCAAGCCGGCATGCGCACGCGGCTTTCCAATTTACTGCCGATCCTCTCCAGCCCGATCGACTGGGACGAGATCGAGCAACAATATGACGAAATGGTCAAATATGCCGCTGCCATGCAATCGCGCACCGCCGATCCGGAAGCGATCCTGCTCCGGTTTGCCAGAGCCGAAGTGATGCACCCGACCTACAAGGCGCTGAGTGAACTCGGCCGCGCGGTCAAAACAATCTTCCTATGCCGGTATTTGCGTCAGGAGGCATTCCGCCGCGAGATCCACGAAGGGCTGAATGTGGTTGAGAACTGGAACGGCGCTAATGGTTTCGTGTTCTTCGGCAAGGGCGGCGAGATCGCCACCAACCGCATCCATGAGCAGGAAATCTCCGTTCTGGCGCTACACCTCCTGCAAGCGTCGCTGGTGTATGTGAACACCCGCATGCTTCAGACCGTACTGGTTGAGCCGAAGTGGGCGGGGCGGATGACGCCGGAAGATTATCGTGGTCTCACGCCGTTGATCTACAGTCATGTGAACCCTTATGGCCGCTTCGACCTCGACCTGAACGACCGGATTGATTTTGGACGGCTTGCAGCGTGAGGCGGCTGATCGGCCTATAACATTTGGGTACACCCCAGAGTGATAGGGCCGAGTGACACCATTCGTCTGTCACAAAAGGGTGGGTTTGCGCTCAATGTGACGATACACTGCAAGAGCCACCCTAATGTGACGGATTTTGCACTTGGCTCGTATCGGATATGCCCGCGTCAGCACCACGGACCAGGATCTGGATATCCAGATTGGCCGCCTCAAGAATGCAGGTTGCGAAATTATCCGTTCCGAGACCGGATCGGGGGCCTCGCGGAGCGGGCGCACGGAACTGGAAACGATCATGCAGTTTATGCACACCGGCGACGAGCTGGTCGTGCTGCGGCTCGACCGGCTCGGCCGCTCCACGCGCGATGTCCTGAACCTGGTGCATGAGCTTGATGAAAAGGGAGCTTCGCTGCGCATCCTTGAGCCAGAGGTGACGACGGCGGGCGACATGGGGCGAATGGTCATCACCATACTCGGCATGGTCGCCGATATGGAGCTGAAGTTCATCAAGGATCGTCAGCGCGCCGGGATCGAAGCGGCGCGCGCCGAAGGCGTTTACAAAGGCCGGAAGAAGAACGTCGATGACGATGAAATCCGCCGTCGCCTTGCCGCCGGCGCCAGCAAGGCCCGCGTTGCCCGCGACCTGAAGGTCTCACGAATGACCGTCTATCGGGCGCTCGACATTATTCCGTCACAGACCAAACTGCCGGAAAAGCCGCCCACTGCCAGCATCGCCCTGCATCTGATTATCGAGAACTTCAACAAGCGTGGAAGAGGTAGAAAACCCGCTCGGGAGCGGATTGAGGCGATGCTGGAACGCGACTACGCCATGGTAAAAAACGGCAATTGTGATTACAAACTGACCGTCGCCTATGACCCCGATCCGGATGGCATTTCCCTTGATGAGGAAATCCAAAGCCTCCTCTCCGAGATGTTCAACATCGCAGAGAGCTACAATTGCTCCATGGAAGCCGATATCTACGAGGTCGGTGGTCAGCAACGGTCCTGGTAGAATCAATCAAGCGTTCAGTGTTCGTTCTTCAACCTGGCCAAAATCGCAGCTTCGGGCCGACTGGGCCATCATGGGGAATTGTAATTTATATGGCGGACAAGTCGGCCACTGCTTCGGCGGATCCTGAGGGCCTCGGCGAATCGGCAGCGTCCCCGCTTAAATCGCCACGCGTTCGCCTGGCGATGCTCATTAGCGCGATCTTGCTGCTCATTGGTGGCCTTGTCTGGTACTTGGATCATCAGAACCGGGGCCGATACATGCAGGTGACCGACAACGCCTATGTTGCGGCGGATTCCGTCATCACAGCGCCCAAGATCGCCGGATATGTTGAACGGGTGTTCGTTATCGAGAATCAGACGGTTCGGCAGGGGCAGTCTCTAGCTGAACTCGATCCCCGCGAATATCGGGCGCAGACTGAACAGATTACCAGCCAGATCGAAACGGCAACGGCTGCGGGGGATACGACGCGCTCTCAGATTTCCGAACAACAGGCAACCATAGCGCAAGCGCAAGCCCAGCTCGACGCGGCGCGCGCCGAGGCTGCTTTCGCCGCACAGCAGGTTACGCGATATCAGCCGCTTGCCGCATCCGGCGCCGAGCCAGGGGAGCGTTTCGCGCAGCTTCAGACGCAGGCACGGCAAGCTCGCGAGCGAACCAATGCTGCGCATGCCGCGCTGATTGCCGCGCAACGGCGTGTCGGTACACTGAGCGCGCAGGTACGTCAGGCCCAGTCGCAAGCAGAGGCCGCGCGTGCCCAACTCAAGGTGGCGCGCGTCAACGTCGAATCGACAGTGCTTAAGGCTGCCATCAATGGCCGTGTGGGCGACCTGGCTGTCCGTGTCGGGCAATTCGTGCAGCCCGGTACGCGCCTGATGACACTGGTTCCTGTCGATCGATTGTTCATAGAGGCGAATTTCAAAGAGACTCAACTGGGGCTTATGCGCGTCGGCCAGCCTGTTGGCATCGAAATCGATGCGCTCCCTGGCGTCGAACTGACCGGGCGTATTGCCAGTGTCGCTCCTGGCACGGGCGCCCAGTTCTCGGTGCTCCCCCCCCAGAATGCGACCGGAAACTTCACAAAGATCGTACAGCGCGTGCCTGTACGCATTGCAATCGATGCTCCTCTCGAAGTGCGCAGGCTCCTTGTGCCGGGAATGTCGGTTGGAGTAACGGTCGATACGCGTTCAGCCAGAGGAGAGATGGATCGACTCCGTCAGGCCGTAAGCCGGAAGCGTTGACAGTGGTCACGGTCACAGCATCTCCAGACGCAGCTCGTTCCGCGCGTGCGGACTTGACCGCTTGGATCGCTGTGGCTGCCGGCTCGCTCGGCGCACTGCTGGCGACCCTCGACATCTCGATCGTCAACTCGGCACTGCCAACGATCCAAGGCGAAATCGGAGCAACCGGCACTGAGGGAACGTGGATCGCCACCGCCTTTCTCGTTGCCGAGATCGTCGTCATTCCGCTGAGCGCTTGGCTGGAGCGGCTTTTGGGACTGAGAACCCTCCTTCTCATTTCCGTGACTGCCTTTACCGGGTTCTCCATCCTATGCGGCATCGCCACCGACCTTATGACGATGATCATCGGACGAACCGGGCAGGGCCTTATGGGAGGGCTGCTGATACCGACCGCCATGACGATTGTCGCAAAGCGACTCCCGCCACCCCAGCAGCCTATCGGGATGGCCCTTTTCGGAATGACAGTAATCTTGGGGCCCGTTCTTGGCCCCTTGCTCGGTGGCTGGCTGACGGAAAATTTGAGCTGGCATTATGCCTTCTTCGTCAATGTGCCGGTCTGCGGGATACTCCTCTTGCTCCTGTTGCTCGGCCTGCCGCACGAACGTACGAATTGGGTCTATCTTCGCGAGGCCGACTGGTTGGGTATTATAGGCCTGATCCTTGGCCTTGGAGGACTGACGATCGTGCTCGAGGAGGGGCACCGTGAAGACTGGTTCGAATCGACGCTTATCATCCGGCTGACGTTTATAACAGTAGCAGGGTTTGTGATGTTGGGGATCGGACAGATCCGGGCAACAAAGCCCGTCCTTAAGTTGCGAATCGTCATGAGCAGACAGTTCGGCAGCGTCGTTATAATGGCGCTAGCGCTGGGCATGGTGATGTACGGATCGACCTTCGTCATCCCGCAATTCCTGTCGCTTATCGCCGACTATAATGCCCTCGAGACCGGACAGGTCATTTTTCTCATGGGCGTTCCTGCCTTCTTTGTGATGCCATTCGTACCGTTTCTGATGCGGTTTGTCGACATCAGGCTGGCCGTTGGTGCTGGCCTCGCGCTTATGGCTGCTAGCTGCTTTGTGAACACCAGTCTCACAGTGGAATCCGCAGGCGAAGCCTTTACTACCGGTCAGCTGCTGCGCGGGGTGGGGATGATCTTTGTCATGCTCTTTCTGAACCAAGCCGCCATTACCTCAGTCAGCAAGGAGGATGCTGGAGATGCCTCGGGCATCTTCAATGCTGCGCGAAACCTCGGTGGCTCATTCGCTCTGGCGGCCCTGACGTCGTTCCAGGACCAGCGCATGTCACTCCACAGCCGACGGATGGAGGAAACGCTGTGGGCAAACGATCCAAGCGTGCAGGAGTATATCGCGGGGATGTCTCATACTCTGGGAAATATGGACGCCGGCCTTCAGTCGCTCGCTGGCACTATTCAGCAGCAGGCGTTCGTCATGACCTATAACGACATATTTTTGACGATGGCGGTAGCGACTTTTGTGACGCTCCCGTTCGTGTTTTTCCTTCGCCCGCTCCCCAAGGGGATGTCGCTGACGATGCATTGAGGTGGTAATGGCAAAGTTAAGTGGTCTCATCCTTCCGCTGCTCCTTGGTGGATGTGTGGTCGGCCCGGACTATTCCGGACCACCAGAGCTCGGCCAAGCCGCGCCGCGGCCAACATTCGTTCGTCAACCAGCAGATGCATCGACCAGCGAGCCTGAACTCGCCGAATGGTGGGCGACGCTGCAAGATCCGGTTCTCGATGAGCTCGAGCGGCGCACTCTTGTCGCGAATCCCTCGATTGATGTTGCGCAGGCCCGACTTCGCCAAGCCCGTGCGTCTGTACGCCAGGAGCGAGCAAACCGCCTGCCGACGGCTGGTGCTCAGGGCACGGCCATATTTGCCGATCTTCCCGGGATCGATCTCCAGACCAGTCAAGGAAGTACTACACCCACACCTGTTCCGGCGCCTTCATCCGCCCAGGATGCGGACACGTCTCTGCGTTTCTACAACCTTGGTCTGAACGCAAACTGGGAAATAGATCTCGCGGGCGGGCAGGTGCGAAAAATCGAAGCGGCAAACGCGCTGGCGGCGGCAGCGGCGTATAATGTTGCAGACGCAAAGGTCCAGCTCAGCGCTGAAGTCGCGCAGACCTATACCAATCTTCGTGACCGGCAGCAGCGCGCCGCCGCTTTTCGCGAAGGTCTCGACATTCAGCGGCAGCAGCTCGCCCTAGCCCGGCAGCGTTTCGGGCAAGGCACAATCCCGGCCTTTACTGTCGGCCAAGCGAACCGCGCGGTTCAGGCCACGATCAGCGATCTCGCCGCAGCCGATGCTGAGATCGTAATATATATGAATGCGCTAGCGGTTCTCGCCGGTGAAGCGCCGGGATCTCTCGATCCGCTATTGACGCCACGGCGCGATATCCCGATGCCCCCTGCGCGGGTGTCGATCGGAGACCCTTCGGCGCTCCTGCGTCGCCGTCCCGACATCCGCGCTGCGGAGCGCAGTCTCGCTGCCACAACTTCCCGGATAGGAGTCGCGGAAGCAGCTCGTTTTCCGAAAATCAGCTTCATGGGGATTCTCGGGATTGGCGGCACGTCGATCGGAGACCTGGTAGATCTGGGCAATATTTCCAACATCGCCGTCCCTCAGCTGCAATGGGGCTTGCTCGATTTTGGACGAACGTCAGCGGCGATATCACAGGCACGCTCTGGTCGCGATGAAGCCGAGGCACAATATCGGCAGGTAGTGCTCGGCGCGCTTGAGGATGCGGAGACGTCGCTTGCGCGCTTTGCACAGCAAAGGCGAAACGTCGCCGCTTTTGCCGAAATCAAGCGGTCAGCAGATGAAGCGGCAACGCTGATGCGGCAGCGCTATGCGCGGCAGGTCATTTCGAGAGGCGACGCTCTTGAGGCTGACCGCCAGCAGCGGCTTGCAGAGGCAAACCTGCACAGTGCGGTTGCGGCCCTCACCGCCAGCTATGTTGCCATACAGAAGTCGCTTGGACTGGGATGGACAGAAGCTGGGAGTCAAGCCTCAGCCCTTATGAGCAAATAATGATGGTATCTGTCCGGACTTGCCAATACAAGAATCGGCGGCCCTGCCCACCGCCAATGATGACTTTTGGCACAGGGCAACCCGCCTGTTCGGCATCCATCCTGCGGCCCTTGCGATTATACAGAGTTTCGCGGGGTAACGCGCCCCGGGGCGATTGCGATGTGTTTGACGGGGGTTGCCCCCGATAGGATGAAATACGGATTCACGACCGCATAGCCGGACGCAACATCGGACCGGAGACAACCATAGAGCAGTTTATCGGCCTCGACGTGTGATTGAATAGAATTTTCTGTCCGACGAAGATCTATCCCGCGGGGAGTTGTCCTGACCGCGTATACGACCTTGTACCCGACAGACGGCATCACCCGCAGACGGAAGATGGGGGCGCTTGTAAGACCAGCCAAGCTTACGACCTCACGACCATAGATCGACGAAGGGGGCACTTCAAGGTTTGTTACACGGACAGCGGTAAGTTGAACATAGAGGCAACATTGCGGGGTCAGATGAGCTTCGACCCCCTTCATGCAACTTGGTCGATGGGTTCGACGCCAAGATTGAGCGGCCTGAAGCCGTCGTTATCGACGCCATGGCCGGTGTTCTGCCAAAGATAGTCGCCGGTGAGGCTGATATGCCGCCAGCCCAGCGGCGCGACATGCGCAAGCAACTCGTTGGGGGCAGGCTCGCCCGATCGGCGTAGGTGATCGACTGCCCGGCCCATATAAAGTGTGTTCCAATAGATGATGGCGGCGGTGACAAAGTTCAGCCCCGATGCCTTGAGCGCCTGGTCCTCGAACGTGCGATCCCGCAACCGGCCCTGCTTGTGCGCGAAGACGGCCTGGGCGAGGAAATGCCGCGCTTCGCCCTTGTTCAGTCCGGCCTGGCACTGCTGCCGGAGCTGCTTCGATTCCAACCAGTCGATTGTGAACAGTGCGCGCTCGATGCGGCCCACCTCCTGGAGCGCGAAATCGAGACGGTTCTGACGGCGGTGCGCGGCCAGCTTCTTCAGCATGACCGACGGCAGCACGGCATGGGCCTTGATGGATGCGGCCAGACGGACCAGCTCGTCCCAGCTCTCGCGGATCACCGAGGTGTTGATCGGGCGGCCGATCAGGGGCGCCAGCGAAGGGTAGCGACTCTGGCCCTCGAATGTGCCGAGCTTGCGGTCTGCCAAGTCGCGCAGGCGCGGGACAAACCGGAAACCGAGCAGATGCGCCAGGCTGAACACATGGTCGGAACTGCCGCCGGTGTCGGCGTAATGGGTGGCCGGTTCGATGCCGGTTCCGTGGGCGACCAAACCGTTGAGGACGTAGGGCGCCTCGGCCGCGGTCGCCGAGATCAGCCGGGCGTGGAACGGGGCATAGGTGTCGGCGACGTGGGTATAGATCTTCTGCCCGGGTTCCGAGCCGTAATGCAGGTTGACGCTACCGGCGGACCCGCGGCGACCGCTCCTGAAGAACTGCCCATCCGAACTCGACGTGGTGCCGTCTCCCCAGAGCCGGGTGAGCGGCAGGGCGGCCTGCGCATCGATCAGGTGGCGCAGCGCGCCCGCATAGTTCTCGTCCGAGAGATACCAGCTGTGTGTCCACGCCAACTGCGCGTAACTGATACCCTGACTGGCGTTAGCCATTCGCTCGATCCCGAGATTGGTCGCGTCCGCCAGGATGGCCGCAAGAAGGGCCTCGGGATTGGGATGCGTCCGCCCCGAACGGAGTTCGGGGAAAGCTGACACAAAGCCGGTGCGTCTCGCCACCTCGGCCAGAAGCTCGGTGATGCGGACCTTAGGCATGATCCGATCAACGAGTGCATCGAGCTGGTCGGCTGCCGCGGGTGTCGTTGCCGCGACCGGGGTGACGCGCAATTCGTTGCCCCTCAGCTCGACGCCGTCGAGCGTGCCGCGCTTCAGTGCATTGCCGAACCGGCGCAGCCGCCAGTCGAGCAACTTGGCACGTCCGTCGAGGTAGCGGTCCACGTCGGTGTCGAAAGGCAGATTACCGGCGATTGCTGCGGCCTCGGAGCGGGGCAGCAGATAGGCATCGAAGCGAAGGTGGTCGCGGGTACCCTCCACCCACAGGTCTCCCGAGCCAAGCCGCTCGCGCACCATAGCGACGGTTGCCGTCTCATATCGTCTCCGATCGATGCTTCCGCCCTCCGTGATCGCGGCTTTCCAGCTCTTCGGGAATGGCATGGGTGCGTCGATCGGCACCTCGCGCTTGCCGGTCGCGTTCAACTCGCGCACCAGCTTTACGGCCGCGAGCACGCCATCGCGCGACCCCGTGGCCTTGAACCGGAATGCGTCCAGGAAAGCCGGCGCATATCGACGAAGCGTCATGTACTTGTCGGACGCCCTGACCAACGGCTCGTCACGAGCGAGATCGGCGATCGCGGACACCTCATCGGCCACACCCATCAAC
Source organism: Sphingobium lactosutens DS20 (assembly GCF_000445105.1). Classification (GTDB taxonomy): domain Bacteria; phylum Pseudomonadota; class Alphaproteobacteria; order Sphingomonadales; family Sphingomonadaceae; genus Sphingobium; species Sphingobium lactosutens. The sequence goes on from NZ_ATDP01000047.1 coordinate 10,746, forward strand.
CGGTCCCAGCCAACGCCGGTCTCGAGCGCAGACCAAGGATCAAGCCCGTCTTCGCGCGCGACACGAAGCGTACCGATCGTCGATCCGAACATTCGCATGAGGCGGCCGACGTCCTTGGTGGTCGCCTCGTAGCGGCGTTTTTGCGAGGCTCGCGCCTTGGCGAATAGGAGCCCGGTCTGCTTGGCGAACATCTCGATCGCGGCATCGGCGAGCCGGGCTTCAAGGTCGATCATGGCCGCGGCCAAGGTCGCTCGCCGGCGACGGAGCGAATAGTCCGAGAGGAGGAATGCCGGCGCAACTGCTCCTTCACGTACGAGTTGGCGAAATCGGCGCTCGTGGATGCTCTCGGCCACCCGCGCGTCGATGCCGATGCCGCGGACGTAGGACAGGCGAGCGAGGATGCCGGCGAGATTTCGGGCGGATGGGCTGTCGCCCGTGTCGCGCAACCACGCGAGCGGGGTCACCCCACTTTTCTGATCGGCGACCAGCAAAGCGTCGAGGGCGCCGACCTGCCCTGGCGTGAGTGCGGCCACCACGATGTCGGCCGCGAGCTTGCGCGCCCTTGCCCTTCCTGCGATCCCGATCCGCTCGATGCGGGCTGGCGCCGGAAGAACGATGCGGCCTGCGCGAAGGTCGTCGATGATCGCAGTCGCAATGGCCATGCCGCGCTCGGTTCCTCTCGCCGCCTCGGTCGCGACGTCAAGTGCGCGCCCCACGTCGCCGGGCTCGAAGCCGCGCAGGCCCAGACTTCCCATTGCTTCCCAGGCGTGCTCGAGCCGGGTCTGTGCGCGGTGGGCATAGCCAGCCAGCGTGCTCGATCGCAAGCCGAGTTGGTCCGCTATGTAATGGGCCAGAAAGTCGGGCACCACCTCGTCGTGTCGTAATCCAAAGCCTGGATACTGCAGAAGCGCCAAGTGGAGCGCGAAGCCAAGCCGGTTGGCGTCGCCACGCCTCGCCTCGATCAGCGACCGATGCTCGGGCATGACGGTGTAGAACTTGGCGAGCGAGGCGCGGTCGAGCGGTACGCCGAACAGTGCTCGGCGCTCGTCTCCTGTCAGAAGGTCGCGTCGGGCCATACGACTCACTCCCGTCAACCAGTAAGCGTAGCCTTGCCGCGCCAGGGACGCGAGGTTTCGCAAAACTTGTAAGTTCCGCGACAGATCGGGACCACACGGAAAATCTGGTGTAAACGCTCGCGCTAAATGGCGGCGTTCTGATCGCGCTATTTGTCAGTTGCCGGGTCCGATGACGAGGCAATCGCGCGCGGCCTGAACGATGTCAGCGGTGACCTCCTCGACGCGGTTGAGGGTCATGATCCGCCGCATCTGCGCGAACAGGCGCTCCATGAGCCGGAAGTTGCCGCGCGTGATGCGGATCACGGCTGCCTGCGCTTCGATCGCGTCGAGTTGGGCCGGGTCGAAGCTGATCCCGAAATCGCCGGCGTGGGTCGCGAGCAGCAGCCGCATTTCGGTCTCGGTAAGCGGTTTGAACTCGTGGACGAAGCCGATCCGCGAGTAGAGCTGGGCATAGCGGGCGAGGCGCTTCTCCAAGCCCGGCATACCCATCAGGATCAGCCCGAAGCCGTGGCGATCGGCCATGTCGCGGAGATGTTCGAGCGACTTTATGGTCAGGCGGTCGGCCTCGTCGACGATGACGAGGGGGCAGGCGATGCGGGCGGCGTCATGGGTGATTTCGTCCTGCGAGCCGCCCGCGACCGTCAGCCGGGCATAGCCCAGCTTAATGAGGTTGAGGCCCAACACCGCGTCGATCGTCTTGGGCGTGTTGCTGACCGACACGGTGTAGAAGACGGCGCGGCAGCGAGCGACCTTTTCGCCAAGGAGCGCGGCAATGGGACGGAGCGCGGCATATTCCCCCAGGTCGGGGAAGCTGGAAAACTCGCGCGCCGATCGCGTCTTTCCGACGCCCGGCCGGCCATGACACACGCCGATATAGCGGTAGTGCGCGCAGGCTTCGGCAAACTCGACGAACCGGGCATGTTCGCGGGTCGCCAGGAACGGCTGCTCGACCAGGAACTCAATCGTCAGCGGCGTAGAGCCGGAGCCCTCGGTAGGTGGTGGGCCGGGAAGCCGTATCCTCTTGGTCGCCATCGAAGGTCTCCGTGGGGGCAGGCACCTGCTTGTCGCGCTCCTTCGCGCCGCGCCGGGCGCGCTGGATCGCGCGCAACGACGGGTGCCCAGCGTGCTCGGAGCTGAGCGCACGGCAGACGAACCGGCCCTGGTGGTAGACGTGGATCTCGGTCAGGTCGCGGGGGTCATAGACCGCCTCGACCTGCTCGCCGACGAAGGCCGCGAGCGTGGGTTCGACATAGCGCCTGCCCATCAGACGGATGCCGTCGCGCAGCACTTTACGGGGCTTGGGCACGTGCACGAGCAGCATGTCGAGCTGTTCAAGGCTGTCGGGCATTGCGGGCAGGAACCCGCCCTTCTGCCAGCGCGTGATCGGCGGTTCGCCGGTGCTGCCATGCGGGCGACGATGATAGACGCCGCACACGAACGCCTCGAAGCGGGCGCGCAGCTCGTCGAGCGTGAGCACTGGCGCCGACAGCGGCTTGCCCGCGATCAGGTGGCCGGGCAGGTCGGGCAGGAACATGTCGTTGATGGTGCGGAACAGCCGCTCGATCTTGCCGCGCCCGCGAGGACGCCCCGGCAGCGAATGGATGAGGCGGATTTTGAGGGCGATGCACGCCTGCTCGATATGCTCGGAGATGAAATCCGAGCCGTTGTCGACGTAAAGCTGTTCGGGAATGCCGCTGACGATCCATTCGGGATTGGGCTTGCGCCAGATCGCCTGCCGCAAGGCGTGCGCCGTGTTGAGGGCACTGGGGGCATCGAGGCTGAGGAAGTAACCGGCGATGGCTCGGCTGTGATCGTCAACGATGACGGTCAGCCAAGGACGCACCGGGGTTCCGGCATCATCGAGCACGAGAATGTCGAGAACGGTATGATCGGCCTGCCACATCTCGTTCGAGGTCGCGGCTTCGCGCCGATGCACTAGCTCGTGCTGGTCGCGGTAGACGGCCGGATCGGAGGCTGCGGCGATCTGGCTTGCCGGTATCGCCCTGACGACACGCGCGACGGCCGCATAGCTGGGGGTTCGGTGTCCATGCGCGATGGCGAGTTCCTGCACCTTTCGGTGAATGGCGGCGACCGGGGGTCGCGGGCGCTTGGTGGCGAGAGTGCGGGTCAGTTCGACCAGATGTTCCGGCAGGTGCAGCCTGCCCCGATCGTTGCGCGGCAGACGCGCGAGACCGGCAAGTCCTTCGGCACGGTAGCGCCCGAGCCAGCGCTGCAACGTCCGCTCGCTCAGCGTGCCGGTGCGGGCGAGGTCCGCGAGCGGGATGCCATCGGCGAGGTGCGGTTCAAGGACGCGGTAGCGCTCGATCGCCAGCGGCGGGACAAGCGCCGGATGCGTCACCGCCGACGGTCCGTGTCGCAGGTAAGGAAAACGGAGATTTGCCTGCCCATCGCCATGCGAGTCCGCTCGCGTTGCCAAACCGGCCTGTTCGACGTAAATCTACCCGGTAAAGAAAACTAGGGCAACATAGACCTGCCGATGACGACTTTCTTCCCAAACCGCGCCCGATCGGGGCGCCACCGGCCCTACGCATGAAAATCGGTTACGCCCGCGTATCGACCGCCGAGCAGAACCTGGACCTCCAGCGTGATGCGCTGAAGGCTGCCGGCTGCGAGAAGGTCATCACCGACAAGGCCTCCGGGGCGACTGCCGCTCGCCCTGGATTGGAAAAGGTGAAGGAGCTGCTTCGCGCCGGCGACACACTGGTGGTCTGGCGCCTCGACAGGCTCGGCCGCTCGCTCCGTGATCTGATCGGATGGATGACCTACCTCGACGAGGAAAAGGTCGGGCTGCTGAGCCTGCACGAGGCGATCGACACGACCACCACGTCGGGCAAGCTTACCTTCCACCTGTTCGGGGCATTGGCGGAGTTCGAGCGCAACCTGATCCGCGAGCGGACCCAGGCCGGTCTCACCGCAGCCCGCGCTCGCGGCAAGAAGGGTGGCCGGCCGGCCGCACTCGGCAAGGAAAAGCGCGACCTGCCCGTCAGGCTCTACCACGAGAACACGATGCCGATCGCCAAGATTTGCTCGATGCTCGGCATCTCCAAGCCAAAACTCTACGCCTATGTGCGATCGGCCGAGACCAAGCCGGTAGCCGCGTAGCGACGCTCGCCGACAAATAGCGCGATCAGAATGCCGCCACTTAGCGCGAGCGTTTACACCGTTCGCGGTCCCGATCGGCCCAGCGTCCCCCGGAACCGTTCGTTATCGGGAAGGCATCTAAGCGGTCTGCACCATCCTTCATCTAAAGTTCTCCAAGCGCTTCTGAGGATTTTCGGGCGCACCAAAAGCACTTGCTCCTCCAGTGGCTGGAGCATGTAACCGCAATTTGCTCTCCTGCGGACGGGGGGCTGGAGGTGGCTTTTTGACGGCCCGTGTTGAAGCAATCGGTATGTCTCGACGCTCATTAGTGGCGCGGCTGGTGGCCTGTGGAACCGGCTTGGTGCTCGGTTCTCCAACGCTCGCGCGACAGACTTCCCGGTCTGCGGGCTCGTGGAACTTCGGTGCGGCTCACCTCGAATGGGAGCCGCTGGAAGTCGGCACGGGTGATACCCTCCTTGTTTCGGCACAAGTGCGCGGAGTGCCGGTGCGGGCGGTGCTCGACAGTGGCAGCGGCGCGTCGATCATGAGCACGGCGCTCGCGGCGAAGCTCGGCTTGAACGATGGTGAGCGGCGCATGATTAGCGGGCTGAGCGCCAAGGCCCCGGTGCTGCTGGTCCGCGACATCGACGTACAGCTCGCCCGCGAAACCCGTCGCTTACCCTTTGCCGTCGTTGGTGATCTGAGTTCAGTGTCGGCGGCCTTTGGACGACCGATCGATATCCTCCTCGGTGCCGATATGTTCACGGGTAGCTGCATCGCGCTCGATTTCGCGAAAAGGCGTATGGCGGTCGTCAAGTCAGGCACGTTTCTCGCCGGTCCCGACTGGCGCGCTGTCGCGCTCGGGCGCGGTGCCAAGCAGGAGCTGTTCATTCGAGCTTCCGTCTCGGGTTTGCCTCCCGTGCCCTTGATGATCGATCTTGGCAGCTCGGCCGCGCTGATGCTCTCGTCGGCCTATGCCCGCGATCAAGGGCTGTTGAACGGGAAGCTCGTCTCGACCGCGGCGATCGGCGGCGTCGATGGTGTGCGTATCAACGATGCTTTCACGATCCAGAACATCAACATCGAAGGGCTTGGCGTCTCGAACGTCCCCACACTCGGGATGAGAGCTTGGCTCTCCACCAGCACGGTTGGCAATGTCGGCCTACCGCTGATCGCTCAATTCGACGTGGTGTTCGACGTGACCGCCGGATTCGTGTGGCTCCGGCCACTCGGTCCTCGTCGTCGCCTGCCGATGCTGAAGGACCGTAGCGGCCTTGGCCTCGCGGCCTCACCAACGGCGCTCACCGTTGTTCATGTGGCGGCGAACAGTCCCGCGGAAAAGGCTGGCTGGGCGGTCGGCGACCGGATCGTGGCGGTGAACGGCCATTCGATCGATGCGAACTATACGCGTGGGGAGCTCTGGCAAGTGCGCTCCCGGCCTGCTGGCACCCTCGTAAAGCTGACGATGGCCTCGGGTGATGTGCGCGAGCTCAGGCTGGCCGATTATTATTGATCGGCTTGAGGGTGGCCTTTGCCGATCGCCTTCATGATCCGACAATCGGCCATGCGCGCCTTGGTGCAGCTCTGGCTGAGCATTGCCAACTCATCCCGCAACACCGCGAGTTGCGCCAGTCTCTCCTCCACATCCTTGAGGTGCTGAGCAGCGATAGCTGAGGCGGCACCACAATCCTGGTCCGGGTTCTGCGCCAGCCCCATCAACGAACGGATCTCGTCGACGGAGAAGCCAAGCCGGCGACCGTTGCGGATGAAGTGCAAACGCTCAATGTCACTGGCATCGTAGGTTCTGCGACCCGACGCCGTGCGAGGGGCGGATCGGAGCAACCCGATCGACTCATAAAAGCGGATCGTCGTCACCTTCGTCGAGGTCTCGCTGGCGAGCTGCCCAATCATCACCGGCTTCATCATGCCATCCTTGCTTATGCGAACGTGTCGCACATTTCGCTTGCTTCTACAGCGACTGGAGGTGGTAAGGAAGGCCGCATGAATGCTTCTACCGAAAGCTGCGGGTGCCACGGGGAGCCCGCGCGCGCGCAAACCGATCCGGCCTATCGCCGTGCGCTGCTGACCGTCGTGGTGCTCAACCTCGGCTTCGGAGTCGCCGAGCTGTTCGGCGGGTTCATCGCCGATAGCCAAGCGCTGAAAGCGGATTCCCTCGATTTTCTCGGGGACGGGTCGATCAGCCTTATCGGTCTTCTCGCGCTTGCCTGGTCCGCACGGGCGAGGGCAAAGGTCGCGCTGACGCAGGGGTTGTTTCTCGGTGCGCTTGGCGTGGGCGTAATCGGTTTCGCGATTTGGCGCGCCCTGAACGCAACCGCGCCCGATGCCGAACTGATGGGCACAATCGGCGTTGTCGCGCTCGCGATCAATGTCGTGTCCGCCTTGGTGCTTGCGCGTTTCCGGGAAGGGGACGCCAATGTTCGCGCGATCTGGCTGTTCAGCCGCAACGACGCGCTCGCCAACGTGGCGGTGATCGCCGCGGCCGGTCTGGTGGCGTGGACAGGAAGCGCCTGGCCGGACCTCGCCGTCGCCGGCCTCATCGCCCTCCTGTTCCTCCACTCCGCTTATGAAATCGTCACTGGCGCTCGGCGCGAATTGGGAGAGCGGTAGTGCGTCTGCTCGCGTTGATCCGGGCAATGCTCTCGTTGCGGCTGCTCTCCGCGCTCGCGGCGCTGCTGATCCCTGCTGCGGCAATCGCCGAACCCGGCGACGTGCAAACCGCATGGCGGCTGCTCGACTATATGGCCGTCGATTATGGCGGCGCGGTCGCCAACGGTCGGATCAAGAGCACGTCGGAATATGCCGAGATGACGGAGTTCGCCGCGTCGGTCTCGACACGGTTTCAGGGCCTGCCGGCGAAGCCGGAGCGTCAAGCCCTCATCCAGCGGGCTGCCAACCTCCAGGCGGTGATCGCGGAAAAGGGACCGACTGAACAGGTGGCAACATTGGCGCACGGGCTCGCGGCCGATCTGTTGCGCGCCTACCCGGTGCCGCTCGCGCCCGATAAGGCTCCGAACCTCGTCTCCAGCGATGCCCTGTTCCGACAATCCTGCGCGTCCTGCCACGGGATGACGGGCAACGGCCGTGGCCCTGACGCCGCCAAGCTCGCTACGCCCCCGATTGCTTTCACCGATGCCGAGCGCGCGCGCCAGCGCAGCGTGTTCGCGCTCTATCAGGTGGTGACGCAAGGCATCGACGGGACCGCGATGCAGAGCTTCGCCGATCTGCCCAACGATCAGCGCTGGGCGTTAGCATTCCGAGCCGGGAGCTTCGCCTTCACGGATGCGCAGGCGCGCGAAGGCGAGCGGCTTTGGAAATCCGACCCGACCCTTCGCCGGCGCATTCCGGACCTGAAAACCCTGGTCGCGCTCACCCCGGCCGCGCTCGGCGCGGCGATCGGCGACGCCAAGGCTGACCCAGTGCTCGCGTTCCTGCGTCGTCATCCCGAACAGGTGATACAACAGGCTCCCGGCTCGCTCGCGGTCGCCCGCGCCAAACTCGCCGAAAGCGTGGCGGCTGCGCGGCGCGGCGATGCGCGCATGGCGAAAGAGCTGGCGCTGTCGGCCTATCTCGATGGGTTCGAGCCGATCGAGCCAACACTCACCGCGCGCGACGCGACGCTGATGGGTCGAATCGAGGGCGCGATGGGGGAGTTCCGCGCCTCGATCGACCGGGGCGCGTCGCCCGATGATCTCGCGGAGAAGGTCGCAGTACTGGGCGGCCTTTTCGACGATGCGGAAGCGGCGCTCGCGCCTGATGCCGCCACCGAAGCGTCCACGTTCCTGGGCGCGTTCACGATCCTGCTGCGTGAAGGGCTCGAAGCCCTGCTCATCGTTGTCGCCATGATCGCGTTCCTGCGTAAAGCCGAGCGCGGCGAGGCGCTGCGGTACGTGCATGGCGGCTGGGTCAGCGCGATCATCGCGGGCGGGATCACCTGGGCGGTCGCCACCTATGCGATCGGGCTCAGCGGTGCGAGCCGGGAGCTGACGGAAGGGTTTGGCTCGCTGTTCGCCGCGGTCGTGCTGCTCTCGGTCGGGATTTGGATGCACGGCAAGGCGCAGGCCGATCAGTGGCAGCGCTATATTCGCGAGAAGATGTCGCGGGCGCTCTCGGGCGGGTCGGGCTGGTTCCTGTTCGGGCTGGCGTTCGTCGTAGTTTATCGCGAGGTCTTCGAGACGATCCTGTTCTATGCCGCGCTTTCGGCGCAAGGTGACAACGGGATGCTTCTCGCGGGGGCCGGGTCGGCGATTGGACTGCTCAGCCTGATCGCTTGGGCCATGCTTCGCTACAGTCGCAAGCTGCCGATCGCGCAGTTCTTCCGCTATAGCTCCTGGCTCATGGCGGTCCTGACCGTCGTGCTGGCGGGTAAAGGCGTCGCCGCGCTCCAGGAAGCCGGCCTTATCAACATCGCACCGCTCGCGGACGTGCCACGGCTGTCGATGCTCGGCGTGTTTCCCACTTGGCAATCGGTGCTGGCGCAACTCCTGATGGCGGTCGCCATTGCGGTCGGGTTCGCCTGGAACGGGCGCGACCGATCCCGCTCGGGTTCCGGCTCAGTGACCCTTGGTTCGAATTAGTGCAATGACATGAAAACCCTTCCGTGATAGAGGCAAGCTAGTGCGAGCCTTTTTGCCTTTCCTGACATGCCTGATGCTGGTCCTGACCAGCTTCTCCGGCATGGCCCATGCCGCCGATCTGGCGGGGGGAAGCATCGCGGGCGTTGAGTTCACGGTCCATACCGCCGGTGACATCGATCAGGTGCCATCGGACTCGGACAAGAATGTCCCGCATCATCACAATTATTGTCACGGACACGACGTCGGCGCGCCTGCGCGCACGACGATGGAATATACCCCCGTCCTCACAGTGCCCAAGCCGACAATCTCCGCCTCTGCGTCGCTCGACGGCCGCACCGGCATGGTCCATTTGAGGCCCCCCCAAGCCTGACGTCCGATTTGGGCGTGCGTTGGCGCGCCCCTGTCGATCATCGTCAGGAGTCCTATTTTCATGAATCGTATCCTCGCGGCCATGCTGGCCGCAGCGTCTTGCGCCACGATGGCGCAGGCGCAGGTCGGACCGTCCGCGCCTGTTGCGCAGGATGCGCCGGTCTACACGCTTGACCAAGCGGTCAGTGCAGCGGGCGGTTCGGCCCCTGCTGCGGAAGCGGCGACAGCTGGAATCGACGCGGCCCGTGCAGGTCGCACAGTCGCCGGCTTGCGGCCCAATCCGGTGGTTCAAGGCCAAGTCGAGAATGTCATCGGCTCCGGGCCGTATCGGGGGGTCCGCAGCGCGGAAACCACGGTCGGCTTTGCGATCCCGATCGAGCTAGGCGGCAAGCGCGGCGCCCGCGTCGCGGTCGCCAATGCGCAATTGTCCCGGGCCGAGATCCAGGCCGCGATCATCGCGGCGGATGTCCGGCTTCAGGTAACGCAGCTCTATGTCGAAGCGGTCGCGGCCGATCGCCGGGTAATGACAGCCCGCGATCAGGCCCGGATCGCCAGCGATGCGCTGCGGGCCGCGAGCGTTCGCGTGCAGGCAGGGCGGGCATCGCCACTCGAGCAACAGCGCGCGGATGTCGCGCGTATCAATGCCGACGCCAATGTGGAGCGGCAGCTTCGCTTGGCCGAGGCGGCCCGCGCCAATCTGGCGCGTCGGATCGGACGGCCGATCGACGGCCTGCTCGATGACACGCTGCTCGATCGCCTTCCCGGTGTGAACGTCTATGGGCCGTTGGCACCGGTCAACACGACCGGCACACTCGCGCTGGCGGCAGCCAACGCGGATTTCTCCATTGCCGAAGCCGGCGTGCGGCTCGCGCGCGCCAATCGCGTGCCTGACCTGAACGTCGGGCCGTCGATCCGCCGCCTGGAAGCGACCAACGACATGGCGGCGGTGTTCAGCGTGTCGATCCCGATCCCGGTGTTCAACAATGGTCGCGCCGCGATTGCGCAGGCGACCGCGCAGCGGACCCAGGCGGATGCGCAGCGCCGCGTGACCGCGCTCGACATCGAACAGGCGATCACGGACGCGCAGGCGCAGGCGGCCAATGCCGCAACGACGGCTCGTGCGGCGTCGGGGCCGGCGCTGGCGGCTGCACAGGAGGCCGCCCGCATCGCGCGGATCGGCTATCGCGAGGGCAAGTTCGGCCAGCTCGAATTGCTCGATGCTGAACGCACGCTCGCCGAAACGCGGGTCGCCGCGATCGACGCGCTTGCCAATTACCAGAATGCCCGCGCGCAAGTGGAGCGACTGACCGCTCGTGCGCCCAATGGGGGGAATCAGTGATGAAGAGCTTTTATCTCGCGGGCGCGGCGTCGCTCGCCCTGCTCTTGGCTGCCTGCGGCGGCAAGGATGGCGGAAACGAGGCAACTGCCGAAGGCGCAGCTGCCAATGAGACGGCAGCGGGCACGGAAAAGGGCGGTGCTGAAGGCGGTCATGCCGGTGAAGGCGTCGTCACATTGGGTGCCGACCAGATCGCCACAGCGGGCGTCCAGGTCGGACGGCCGATCATCGGCGGGGCCGGGACGATCGAGCTGCCCGCGATCATCGAGGGCGACCCACAGGGAACGCAGGTCGTCTCGGCCGCAATTGCGGGACGCGTGGTCGCGCTCACCCGTAACCTCGGCCAATCGGTCGGACGCGGCCAGACCATTGCGGTCATCGAAAGCCGCGAGGCGGCGCAGATCAAGGGCGAGGTCGAGGCGGCGCGGGCGCGGCTTCAGCTCGCTAATTCGAACCTCGCGCGCGAACAGCGGCTGTTCGCGCAGAGAGTCTCCCCTGAACAGGATCTGATCGCCGCCCGCACAGCGGCGACGGAGGCGCGGATCGCCCTGACGCAGGCGCAGAGCATGGTTTCGGCGGCGGGTGTCGGCGGCGGCGGGCTCAACCGGCTCGGCATTGCCGCGCCGATCTCGGGCCAGATCATTGCGCGCCCCGTGACGCTGGGACAAACGGTCGCGGCGGATGCCGAACTCTATCGCATCGCCAACCTGAGCCAGGTGGCGATCGCGCTTAATCTCAAGCCCGAGGATGCGGGCCGGGTGCGTCCCGGCAATACGGTGCTGGTGAAGGCGGCAGGCCGTCAGGCGACCGCCCGCGTGACCTTCGTGTCGCCGGCGCTTGATCCGCAGACGCGGCTCGTGCCTGCGCTCGCCACCCTCGACAATCGCGGTGGCGAATGGCGGGTCGGCGAGCCTGTGACGGCAGCCGTGCAGCTCACGGGCAGCGGCGGGAGCGGGGCGGTCCGCGTGCCGACGACGGCGGTCCAGAGTTTCGAGGGCAAGTCGGTCGTGTTCGTGCGCACGCCCACCGGCTTCAAGGCGACCCCGGTCCAGCTCGGCGATGCGTCGGGCGACACGGTGATCGTCCGGTCGGGCCTGACCGGCAACGAACAGATCGCCACCACCGGAAGTTTCACGCTCAAGGCCGAGATCGGCAAGGGCGAAGCGAGCCACGAGGATTAAGCCATGATCGCCCGTATCGTAACCTGGGCGGTCGAGAAGCGCTGGCTAGTCCTGCTCCTCACCGTCATCGTCGCCGCCATCGGCGCCTTTTCCCTCTACCGGCTACCGATCGACGCGGTGCCGGACATCACCAACAATCAGGTCCAGATCAACGTCCGCGCGCCTGCCCTCTCGCCCGAGCTGGTCGAGAAGCAGGTGTCGTTTCCAATCGAAACCGCGCTCGCCGGCACCCCCGGCCTGGAATATACGCGCTCGTTGAGCCGCAACGGCTTCGCGCAGATCACGGCGGTCTTTTCGGACGCGACGGACATCTATTTCGCCCGCCAGCAGGTGGGCGAGCGTCTGCGGGGCGTGCAAGAGAATCTGCCCGACGGCGTGAACCCTGAAATGGGTCCGATCGCGACAGGCCTGGGCGAGGTGTACATGTACACCGTTCGTCTCGATCATCGCGAGGACGACAAGCACAAGCCCGGTGAACCGGGCCAACAGCCCGATGGCAGCTACATCACGCCAGAGGGCGAGCGACTGACGACCGAAGAGGACAAGGCGACCTACCTGCGCACCGCGCAGGACTGGATCGTGACGCCGCTTCTGAAGACCACACCGGGCCTCGCCGGTGTCGACTCGATTGGCGGTTACGCCAAGCAGTTCCTCGTCGTGCCCGACGTGCAGAAGCTGGCCTCGCTCGGCATCACGCTGACGGACCTGGGAAATGCGCTGGAGCGCAATAACACCAGCGTCGGCGGTGGCTTCGTCAATCGCAATGGCGAAGGTCTGGCTGTTCGCTCGGATGCGCTCGTTCGCAATGCCAGCGAGTTGGCCAGGACCGTGATCGCGACACGTAACGGCGTGCCGATCACGGTCGAACAAGTTGCGACTGTGAAGACGGGTCAGGCGATCCGCATGGGTTCGGCATCGGAGAACGGTACCGAAGTCGTCGTCGGCACGGCGATCATGCGGATCGGCGAGAACAGCCGCATCGTGTCGACCGCGGTCGCTGAGAAACTGAAGACGATCAACGCTTCGCTGCCTCCTGACGTCGTAATTCAGCCGGTGCTGAACCGCACCGAGCTGGTCAATTCGACGATCAAGACGGTCGCGAAAAACCTGTCCGAAGGCGCGGTGCTGGTCATCGTCGTGCTCTTCCTGCTGCTCGGCAACTTCCGTGCGGCCCTGATCGCGGCGTTGGTCATCCCGATCACCATGATGCTGACAGGCTTTGGTATGCTGCGCGCTGGGGTCTCGGCCAATCTGATGAGCCTTGGGGCTTTGGACTTCGGTCTGATCGTCGACGGCGCCGTCATCATTGTCGAAAACGCGCTGCGCCGGCTTGCCGAGCAACAGCATCATGAAGGCCGATTGCTCAGCGTCAAGGAACGGCTCGCGACCGTGGCAGCCGCTGCGCGTGAGATGATCCGTCCCTCTGTGTACGGGCAGGCAATCATCATCCTCGTCTACGTACCGCTGCTCACGCTGACCGGCGTGGAGGGTAAAACGTTCGGACCGATGGCGCTGACCGTCATCATCGCGCTCGCCTTCGCCTTCATCCTCTCTCTCACCTTCGTGCCGGCGATGATTGCGATCTGGCTGTCGAAGAAGGTCGAGGAGAAGGACGGCCGCATCATCACGTGGCTGAAGAAGCGCTACGAACCCGGTCTCGACCGGGCCATGAAGCGCCCGACGCTGACGATCGGTGCGGGTGTGGGAAGCCTTGTGGTGGCGGCGCTTGCTTTCACTACGCTCGGCTCGGTGTTCCTGCCGCAGCTCGACGAAGGCGATTTGCTGATCCAGTCGCTCCGCATTCCGGCAACGTCGGTCCAGCAGAGCCAGGCGATGCAGGTGCCGATCGAGCGGATGATGTCGAAGCAGCCGGAGGTGCAATTCGTCTATTCCAAGACGGGCACCGCCGAGCTGGCGGCCGACCCGATGCCGCCGAACGCGACCGACATGTTCGTCATCCTGAAGCCGCGCAAGGATTGGCCGGATCCTGAGCTTCCCAAGGAGGAGCTGGTCAGCCGGATCGAGGGTAATCTCGCGAAGATTCCGGGAAATGCCTACGAGATCACCCAGCCCATCCAGATGCGCTTCAACGAGCTGATCGCCGGCGTGCGCGGCGACATCGCGGTGAAGGTGTTCGGGGACGACTTCAACCAGATGAACCGGACGGCCGAGCAAATCGCGGCGGTGCTGCGCAGAACGCAAGGCGCAGCGGACGTGAAGGTGGAGCAGACGACCGGTCTTCCCATGCTCGACATTCGCGTCAACCGCGACGCGATGGCGCGGTTGGGCGTTACGGCTCAGGATGTGCAGGACACCGTGACTGCGACGATCGGCGGGCGAACATCGGGCCAGATCTTCGAGGGCGACCGTCGCTTCCCCGTGGTGATCCGCCTGTCGGAGGCGCAGCGTGCCGACATCGGCCTGCTCCAACAGGTGCAGGTGCCGGTGGCAGGCGGCGGCTATGTACCGCTGTCCAGCGTCGCCGAGATCAAGGTGGTCGATGGTCCGAACCAGATCAGCCGCGAGAACGGCAAGCGGCGCGTGGTGGTGCAAGCCAACGTGCGTGGCCGCGACGTCGGATCCGTCGTGGCGGATGCGCAGGCGGCGATCGGCAGCCAACTCCGGCTGCCTGCCGGCACCTATCTCGAATGGGGCGGCCAGTTCGAGAACCTCCAATCGGCAAGCGAACGGCTGAAGCTGGTCATTCCGGCTTGCTTCATTTTGATCCTGCTGCTCCTCTACGGGGCGTTGGGATCGGTCCGCGACGCCGCGATCGTGTTCACCGGCGTGCCTTTCGCGCTGGTGGGCGGCGTCCTGTTGCTGTTCCTGCGGGGCATGGACTTCTCGATCTCGGCGGCAGTGGGCTTCATCGCCCTCTCGGGCATCGCGGTCCTCAACGGCCTCGTCATGGTCAGCTCGATCCAAGATCTGATCCGATCAGGGATGAGCCGCGAGGAAGCCGCGCATGTTGGCGCGATGCAGCGTCTGCGACCCGTCATCATGACCGCGCTAGTCGCCAGCCTCGGCTTCGTGCCGATGGCGCTGGGCGAAGGCGCCGGCGCAGAGGTTCAAAAGCCTTTGGCGACGGTCGTCATCGGCGGTCTGATCTCGGCGACGCTTCTTACGCTGTTCGTGCTGCCGACACTCTATGCCCGGTTCGGGCAGAAAGTGATCGAGAAACCCGAGCACTACAATGAGGAGCATGAAGGGGACGACCACGGTCAGACCTTCGTGAACAACTTGGCCTGATGGATGGGCGGGGCGATCCGCGATCGCCCCGCCCATCTCTGGGAGATGGGGATATGCCTCGCACCATAACCAGCTCGATGCTTCACGGCGGGCCACTGCGCATCTGGTCGGCACTCACCGATCCGGATCATCGCCGGGCGTGGAGTCCGCTCGTATTTCTCGATGATCCGTCCCGGCTCGGCGACACAGAATGCACCTTTGCGATCCAGGGCATCACCCGGCCAATTCGGACGCCAGCACGGATTGATCGATTCGATAAACCGCACGCCTTCGCTTGGTCCTGCGGCATCCCCTATCTGTTCACGCTCGAAGAGCGGTACGAGCTGGCGGGGGACGATGGCGGCACCAGGCTAACGCATAGCTGCACGCTGCGCGGGGCGCTCTCCCTGCCGTTCGCGGCGATGATGTTGCGCCGCCTGCGATCCCTGATGGTCGAATCTGACGATCGCCTCGCAACCTATCTCCGCTGGCGGGTAGGTCAGCCTGCCCGGGCTATCAATCGTCAGCGCGTCCCCTTCCGCTGCAGGAGGAAGGCGCGATGATGATGCACTGTAAGCGGGTGCTGCCCGCCGTCATCCTCGTTGTCGGGCTCGCGGCGTGCTCGGAAAGAAAGCCGCCAGCCCCGCCAACGGAGCAGCAGATCCATTCGTCCGACAGCGCCGTGGCGACCGGGGAAATGGGGCGGCATAGATATCGCTGTTCCGACGGGGAACCGCTGTTCGTCGATTACAAGGACAACGGCCTGCAGATCGATTTGCGGCGCTCCAACGGGGGACCGCCGATGATGCTGACCGCGCCAGCGCAGGGCCTGCAATATGTCGGCGAAACAGCCACCGCGACCTTCAAGGGGTCGCAGCTCACCATCGTGGAAGGCGATGGCCGTACCCGGATCTGCGAGCAGGAAGGCACGCGATGAACTGCCCTGCCTTCGAACGCCACAGGGCGCTTCGTCGGAAGAGACCGATGTCTGACACGTCGATTTCAAATGTGACAACCTTGTGCGGCCTGAATCGGGCCGGTCTGGCGATCGCGCGCCTCGGCGTCGTTCTCGTCTCCGGGGCGGTTATAGGGGCGTGTAATCCAGCGCCGACCCAGCCTACCGAGCCGGCGCATGAAAAGCATCTGACGTCGAAACTAATCGCGCAGCGCATCATGTACTGCGACGACGGCACACGCGCCGATGTCGACTTCATCGATGACGGCTTGAAAATGGCCGTCACCTGGCTGCCGAAGGGCAGGACCGAGATCCTGCGCGCGCAGCGAACCGGTGACGAGTTTCGCGGCGACCATTCGCGGGCTGTCGTGGCGGGCGGATCGATCGCGTTCACGCGACGCGGGAAGATCCGCGTCTGCCACCGAACCCCGGAGGAGTCCTAGGAAATGCAGGCACTGCTCTATACGCTTGCGCCTGTGCTGGCGGTCGTGCTCGGCGCGATTGTCGCGAGCCGCACCAAGTTGAAACCTGGCCTCGTGGCGGGCCTACAGCATCTCGCTGCCGGCGTCGTGTTCGCGGCGGCAGCGACCGAAATCCTGCCGCAGGTCAAGCATGAGGCATCGCCCAGCGCGACGTTGATCGGCGGGGCGGCGGGCGTCGCGACCATGCTGGGGCTCAAGGCTCTTGAGGCCCGCTTCAAGGGGCCGATGGCGCTACTCGCCGCGATCGGCATCGACATTCTGGTCGACGGCCTGGTGCTCGGCCTCGCTTTCGTGGCGGGCGAGAAGGCAGGTCTCCTGCTGACGATCGCGCTCACTCTGGAAGTGTTATTTCTGGGACTGACGCTGACCGACGAGCTGGCGGAAACCTATCGCTCGCGCTTGCGCATCATCGTGATCGTCTCGGCATTGGCCCTGCTGCTGCCGATCGGCGCGCTCGCTGCCGTGCCGGTCGCCGCGCTGTCGCCGGTGATGATCGCCGGCTTCCTCAGCTTCGGGCTGATGGCGCTGCTCTACCTCGTCACGGAGGAGTTGCTGGTCGAGGCGCACGAGAAACCCGACACCCCGCTCATCAGCTCGATGTTTTTCGTCGGCTTCCTGGCCCTGCTGACACTTGAGGAGATGATGGGATGATCCCGGGCAACGACAACAATGGCGGGCAGGAGCGCCGCACACTGTGGATCGTCCTGCTGCTGAACGCGGCGATCGCTGCGGGCTTCTTCGTTTCCGGCTTCTTCGCGGACTCGAGCGCGCTGATCGCCAACGGCGTCGACAACCTGTCCGATACGGCTGTGTATGCGCTGAGCCTTGTGGCGCTCACCCGGGGCCAGACATGGAAGACACGCGCCGCGGTCGCTTCGGGCGTCATGCTGCTGATCTTCGCGGGCGGCATCTTGATCGATGTCGGACGGCGCTACGTGCAGGGCAGCGAGCCCATCGGACCTACCATGATGGTCATGTCCGCGATCGCCGGCGTCGTGAATTACCTCTGCCTGCGGCTGCTCCAGCGCCTCAAGGATCCGGACGTCAATCTCCGGGCCGCAACCACCTTCAGCTTCAACGACTTCATTTCCAACGGCGGCATCCTGATCGCCGGCGTGCTGGTGCTGTGGTTGGGTACCAATTGGCCGGACCTGCTGGTCGGCTTCGCCACCGCCATCATCGCCATCAAGGGCGGTGTCGAAATCCTGCGCGACGCGCGCGCCGAAACCAAGAAAAGCGAAAGGAGGTCGTCATGAACGACAAGCTCGAACTCGACATTCCAGTGTTGTTGCCGGACCTTCCTGACGCGGCCGATGCCTGCCTGGACCGTCTCGTATCAACCCTGTCAAAGCGCGAAGGTGTCGAGCGGGCGCATGTGATCTGTCTCGACGGCAACACGCCAGCGGCGCTGTGCATCCATTTCGATGCCGCCAAGCTGCCGCTGCCACGGTTGCGCGAAATGGTGCGCGCCGCAGGTGCCGAAATCACCGAGCGCTACGGCCATGCGATCTGGCAGGTGACGGGGATCAACCACGAACGTCGGGCGCGCACGGTCAGCGATGCGCTGTGCGCCTTGCCCGGCGTGGTCCAGGCAAGCGCCAGCACCAGCGGGTCTGTCCGGGTCGAATATGATCGCCGCGAAACCACCGAAGAGGAGGTGCGCGCTGCGCTTCGCAAGCTGAAGGTGAGGGTGGGCAAGCGGGTCGCTGCCGATGAACATGCCGGCCACGACCACGGCCCCGGGGGCCACGGCGCGGGCGAAGAGAAGCACGGCCCCGGCGATGGCCACGACCATAGCCACGCCGAATTTCTCGGCCCCAATACCGAGCTGATCTTCGCGCTCGCCTGTGGCGCGCTGCTGGGGATCGGCTACGCGATCGAGAGGCTGGTCGCTGGCGCGCCCGAATGGCTGCCGACCGCCTGCTATATCGCAGCCTATTTCTTCGGCGGATTCTTCACGCTGCGCGAGGCGATCGACAACCTCCGGATGAAGAAGTTCGAGATCGACACGCTGATGTTGGTCGCTGCGGCCGGCGCCGCTGCGCTGGGCGCATGGGCCGAAGGTGCGCTGCTGCTGTTCCTGTTCAGCCTCGGCCATGCGCTTGAGCATTATGCAATGGGCCGCGCCAAGAAGGCGATCGAGGCGCTGGCGAAGCTCGCGCCCGAAACCGCGACCGTGCGACGCGGCGGGCAGACCAGCGAAATCCCGGTCGAGCAGATGGTCGTCGGGGACATTGCCATCGTCCGCCCGAACGAGCGCCTGCCTGCCGACGGCTTCGTCATCAAGGGCACCAGCGCGATCAACCAGGCCCCGGTCACGGGTGAAAGCATCCCGGTCGACAAGGTGCCGGTCGCAGATGCCGCAGCGGCACGCGCCAAGCCCGATGCAGTCGACGCGGAAAGCCGGGTTTTTGCTGGTACGATCAACGGCGGCGGCGCGATCGAGATCGAGGTGACACGCCGTTCCAATGAAAGCGCGCTTGCCAAGGTCGTGAAGATGGTGAGCGAAGCGGAGACGCAGAAGTCGCCGACGCAGCGCTTCACCGACCGGTTCGAACGGATCTTCGTGCCCGCCGTCCTGGTCCTGTCAGTGCTCCTGCTGTTCGCATGGGTGGTCGTCGACGAGCCGTTCCGCGACAGCTTCTATCGCGCGATGGCGGTGCTGGTGGCGGCAAGCCCGTGCGCGCTCGCGATCGCAACGCCGAGCGCGGTCCTGTCGGGCGTTGCCCGTGCAGCGCGGGGCGGCGTGCTCGTGAAGGGCGGTGCACCGCTCGAAAACCTCGGGTCGCTCAAAGCGATCGCTTTCGACAAGACGGGCACGCTGACCGAAGGTCGTCCGCGCATCACTGATGTCGTGCCCGTCGATGGCGCCGATGAAGGCGAGTTGCTGGCGCTGGCTGTCGCCGTCGAAGCGTTGAGCGACCATCCCCTGGCCCAAGCGATCGTCAAGGACGGCCGCGAACGTCTGAACGATCGTGCCGTGCCGACTGCCGGCGACCTCAAGAGCCTGACCGGTCGGGGCGTCACCGCGAGCGTGGATGGCGAGACGGTGTGGATCGGCAAGGCCGAGATGTTCGGAAGTGAGGGCATTCCGGCGCTGGGGCAGGGCGCGCAGGACGCAATCGCGAAGCTGCGCGAGAACGGCCGCACGACAATGGTGGTCCGCAAGGGGGACCGCGACCTGGGCGCGATCGGCCTGATGGACACGCCTCGCGAAGCTGCCAAGACCGCGTTGCGTCGGCTGCACGAGATGGGCGTGTCGCGGATGATAATGATCTCCGGCGATCACCAGAAAGTCGCCGAAGCGATCGCCGACGAAGTCGGGATCGACGAAGCGTGGGGCGACCTCATGCCCGAAGACAAGGTTGCCGCGATCAAGAAGCTCGCCGGCGAAGACAAGGTCGCGATGGTGGGCGACGGCGTGAACGATGCGCCGGCGATGGCAAGCGCCACGGTCGGCATCGCGATGGGCGCGGCGGGGTCGGACGTTGCGCTGGAGACAGCCGACGTGGCGCTGATGGCCGACGATCTGGCGCACCTGCCATTCGCAGTCGGTCTTAGCCGCCATACCCGTGGAATCATCCGGCAGAACGTCTTCGTCAGCCTGGGTGTCGTCGCCTTCCTGGTGCCTGCTACCATCCTCGGCCTCGGCATTGGGCCAGCGGTGGCGGTTCATGAGGGATCGACGCTGCTCGTCGTCATCAATGCGCTCAGGCTGCTCGCCTACCGCGATCCGGCAGGGAAGGCGGCATGAAGTGGCTGATCGCCTTCGACCTCGACGGCACGCTTGCCGAGAGCAAGCGGCCGTGGCTGTTGAAAAAGTCCTACTGAAGGCTGCCGATCGTCTGTCGAAATCGCCTTTTTAGATTATGCGAGAGGTTTGCTTATCCGGTTCCACCTGAGACATCAGGAGCCACCTTGGGGTCGGGATCCTGTGCCTTGCCGGTTGCGGGTGCCGCTTTCTGGCTCGGCATAGCGGTGAGATAAGCAACGATCGCGTCAACGTCCTTCTCGGCCACCGGCGCCTTGTACACCTCACGCATCTTGGTGACGGTCGCCTTCCACTGGTCCGCCGATAGCGCAGGCTGAGTTAGCGCCATGCTGGCCGAGTGGCACGAAGTGCAGTTGGCGTTGATGACGTCGGCGTGCGGACCATCGGGGTAGGTAGCGTCATCGACCGGCAGGTCGACGCTGGTCGAGGCGAGCGAAAAGCCGCGGGCTGAGACGCTGGTGGGCGGTGCCGGCTCGGATGTCTCGGAGATCGGGGCAGGCGCCTTGCGGCTGCTCGGCGCCCCGATCGAGACGAGGATAATGCCGGTCAGGCCGATCAGGCCAGCGGCCATGATGCCGGGAGACGGGGTCTTCATGCTACTCGCTCCTCAGGCCGCGATGATGGTGGTGGTCTCGATATTGCCGCGCATGAACCCGCCCGGGTTCCAGATCGGCTTCATCGGCTGGGCGACACCGTTGGTGTTCCAGCAGCGCACCATGATCGGGTTGGCACCGCGTCGCAGCGGCACGCGACCATCCCACCGACGGAAGCTGTACCTGCCCTCGTCCGCTCCGAGCGTCGTCCTGTACCAGGTGCGGCCTCCGTCCGACGATACATCGACCTTGGCGACGCCGCAGTCGCCGCCCATCGCGATGCCGCCGACCGGGATCGATGCCTCATAGGCTATCGTCTGGCCATCGGGCAGGCTGGTCATCCAGCTGCGCGGGATCATGCGGTTGATGGGGACAGTCGGGAAGTCTCTGGCGCCGGGCGCGACATTCGCGCCCGGCGTCGCGGGGATCTTGTAGGCCTTGGCCATCCAATACTGGTCGTCGGGGCCGGGCAGTACCTCGATCGAGTTCAGCATCTTGACCCAATAGGTCGAGTACCAGCCCGGCACGATCAGCCGGCAGGGAAAGCCATTGAGGAGCGGCAGCTGCTCGCCGTTCATGCCGAAGGCGATCATCACTTCGCCGTCGCGGGCATGGTCGATGTCGAGCGCCTTCTCAAAGTCAGGGGCGCCCGCCACGACCGGTTGATCGAGCGCACCGAAGCGCACCTGCACCGCGCCTGTCTTGACCCCGGCGAGGTCGAGCACGTCGCGCAGGCGCACACCGAGCCATTTGGCATTGCCCATCGCGCCGTTGCCCCATTGCGCGCCGGCAACACGTGGCTGGAACAGCCCACGGCTGTTTCCCGAGCATTGGTTGACCGCCGCCATCTCGACCCGCGGCAGGCGCAGCAGCTGGGCGAGGCTGATCGACAGCGGTCGGTTGACGTGGCCGAAGACGTTGAGGCGGAAAGTCTCGACATCGATCGAGGTCGGGATGTCGGCCCAGTGCCAGCGGACGAAGAACTGGTCGTTGGGCGTGAACACCGACTTGTCGAACACGTCCATCGGCGTTTCCAGCAAGGGCGGATGGACACGCTGGAGGATCATGCTGCCCTTGCCGGGAAAGGCGCTGGTCATCGGCCGTTCGGCATTGCCGCCAGGCAGCTTCAGGTCGACGAGCTGCTGCGCCAGTGCCGGCGCGGCGGCAAGGCCGGCGGTACCGAGCGCGGCATGCCTGAGAAAGCGGCGACGGCTGGTCTCACTCGCCAGTTCGGCGTCGAAATTGTCCATGACAAGGCTCTCCTGTGGCCAGCCACGCTGGCGGATCGAAGGGGCGTTTCGCAAGTGATCGGACCGACTGATCCGATCATCATGGCGGATCAGTTCGGGGTGGCGATGCAGGGTGAGACGAACAGGTTGCCGCGCCATGCGCCGGCCAGCGTCTTGGCGCCGACGAGCAGCCACATCGCCGCAAGCGCGACTGTCAGCACCGTGCCGACGAAACCGAAGAAACCGAGGTTCAGCGTCGTGCCTAGGCGTAAGGTGGCGACGGTGTAGACGCCGAGCGGAAAGGTATAGCCCCACCAGCCCAGGTTGAACGGGACGCCGGCGCGCCAGTAGCGGATGGTGATGAGCGTCGCGAGCGCCAGCCACCACAGGCCGAAGCCCCACAGGCAGAGTCCGGCCACAACGCCGATCCCTTGCGCGACGGCACCGATACCGGCCAGCCCGTGCGCCGCGAGGATAGCCGGCGCGTCCGCCCCGAGCACCAGCATGCCCAGAGCACCCGTGCCGATCGGTCCCAGCGCCAGCCAGGAGGACGCCGCCATGCTCTCCTGCGGCAGTTTGTGGAGCGCCATGCGCAGGATGAGGATGGCGAGGATGCCGAACGCGACCGGCACCGAATAGGCCCACAGCACATAGGAGGTCGCAAGCGTGACGAGCTGCGCGTGAGGATCGGCCAGATGCGGCGCGAGCAGCCCGCCGCTGGCGCCCGCCACTTCGGCAGCGACGACCGGCAGCAACCATACCGCGGTCATGCCGTCCAGGCTGTGCTCGTGACGGGTGAACATCATGTACGGGATCAGCACGCCACAGGCGAGCGACATGGCGGCGTCGATCCACCACAGGACGTGTGCGACCGGTACGATGCCATTCCCGAACCGTGCGATGCCGAAGGCGAGGCAGCCGTTGATGATCGTCGCGAGGCCCATCGGGATGGTGCCGATGAACATCGACACGGTGTTATGCCCGAAGATGCGCCGCGCCTCGTGCCCGAACATCACCCAGCGCGCGCCATAAAGGCCGGCGAACAGCGCGAAGAGTGCGATATTGAAGAACCACAACACCTCGCCGACGGGTTTAAGCGAAGGCCCGATGCCGGGCACCTGCGGCAGCGCGAGCGCGAGGATACCGGTGCCCATCGTCGCGGCGAACCAGTTGGGCGTGAACTGACGAATCATCTCGCGGGGATGATCGAGCCGGCTGAGCGGCTTGAGGCCGCTGAGAACGGAGTGCGTGTCGGCAGTCATGCGACCTGCTCCTTGATGAGGTCCGTCAGCGCGTCGGCCGCGCGGGTGCGATAGCGTTCCTTGTGGCGCAGCGCGTGAAAGGCGCGGTCGGGCAGCCCGAGCGGCAGCTCGACAAGGTCACCGGCCTTGAGCGCGCGCGCGACGACCAATCGCGACAAGACGGCAACGCCGGCACCCGCCTCGACGGCGGTGCGCACCGCCTCGTTGGACGGCAGCGTCATCGCTATCGTCAGCTGGGCCGGATCAAACCCGCGCGTTCGCAGCACGTCCTCGAAGGTCGAGCGCGTACCCGATCCCAGCTCACGGACGATCCAGCGTTCAGTGCGCAGCCAGTCCTCGTCGACGCGCCCGGTGTCCTCGCGGCCGACCAGCACCATCGGATCACGCCCGACATGCCAGTGGGCGAGCGCCGGTTCGTCCACCTCGCCCTCGACGAAACCGAGCTCCGCCGCGCCGCTCAGGACCTGCGCTGCCGCACCTTCGGTGTTGTCGATCGCCAGTTCGACCGCGATCTGCGGGTGGCGTTCGTGGAAGGCGGCTAGCTTTGCCGGCAACCAGTAGCTCGCGATCGTCTGGCTGGCGACGATCCGCAATGAACCACGGGCAAGCCCGGCATAGTCCGCCAGCATCGTCTCGGCATGCGCTGCCCGCCCCAGCACCGCGCGCGCTTCCTCCAGAAAGCCGCGGCCTGCTTCGGTCAGCTGGATGCCACGCCCGACGCGGTGAAACAGAGGAACCCCGTAGCGCGCTTCGAGGGCAGCAATCGCGCCGGAGGCAGCGGACTGCGTGACGTTCAGCACCTCCGCTGCCTTGGTGACGTGTTCGCGCTCCGCGACACCGACGAAGATTCTGAGCTGCTCCAGGGTCATGCAGCATATATCGCGTACTTAGATCGATACGACCAACCGTTTGATATGGTCATTCCAATCTGGATATCGGAATGATCGGCAGCCTTTCGTCTGCGATGGTCTCGAAGACTTGGAGCGTTAGGCGGGCCTGCGACGTTTGATCGTCCATGACCGC
The DNA here is from genome assembly GCF_000445105.1 of Sphingobium lactosutens DS20. Lineage (GTDB taxonomy): Bacteria > Pseudomonadota > Alphaproteobacteria > Sphingomonadales > Sphingomonadaceae > Sphingobium > Sphingobium lactosutens. Next base: position 34,949 of record NZ_ATDP01000047.1, read on the forward strand.
TCATCACTGGCGGGGTGATCCTTGCGATGCTCGTCCTGTTCGTCGGCGCGCCGCTGGAACGCCACATCCGCGAGCGAGCCCGCCTGACGCCGGCCGAGGCCGCCAGGAAGGATGCCGAGCGCAAGCCCTGATCGCGCTGGCCCGCCCGGTGCCTGTCGGCGCTGAGGAGCAGCAAGGGCGCTATCAGGACACCAGCGCCGCATCGGCCTGCCGCCGGACTTCATCGGCAATCGGATGCAGCTCGGCCGCAGGCCGCTCGCCCACCACACTATAGCCGATCCCGTCGACTGCCCATGTGACCCGGCCCATGGTCCCGCTGGACGTGCTGGTCATGCTCGCAGTCTTGTCGATCTGCATAGGCCTCGTCAGCACCGCGAGTTTCGACGCTTGCGGTCCGTCGTAGAGGAGCAGTGCCGCAGGGCCGTGAGGCGTCGCGACCAGTCGCCCCCCACCATAGCGATAGCCGGCTGTGCTGAGGTCCGGGATGGTGACGCGCTCACCCAAACGGGCGGAGGTCCATCGGATCAGCATGGCGCGCTGATCCGGACCGATCTCCGCCGGTCGTATCCGGTCGGCGGCATAGACACGGAAATTGTCACTCGCCTCGTTGGCCAGCGCCGCGATGCCTGCGCGGGGTTCACCGCTCCACTTCGCGCTCGACCAACCACCGCCAAACCCGACCGCCAGCAGAAGTGACGCGGCGATGGCGAATTGCCATCGCGGCTGACGTTGCCGCCCCCTGATGGCTGCGACGCGCATCGTCGCCGGGATCGGTTCATCCGCGATCGGGGCAAACAGGGATGCAAGGGCTCGCGCCTGCTCCGCCTGTTCCCGCAAACGGGCATGCAGGTCCGGCTGGCCTTCAAGATAGGCGTCGACCAGGCGCTGCCGCTCGGGCGACAGCCTGCCATCGATCCATGCGGCCAGATCGTCCTCGCCGATCGGGCTGGTCATTGCACGCTCCTCAATCGCGGCCGTTCACCCTCCCGGAGGAGGGTCGCCAGTCGGTCGCGCGCCCGGGATATGCGCGACATCACCGTGCCCAGCGGCACGCCGACAACGGCAGCGACCTCCGCATAGGGCAGGCCCTCGACCGATACGAGGAGCAGCACCGTTCGCTGCTCCTCGGGCAACGCATCAAGGGCGCGCAGCAGGTCGCGGTGGTGTAGGCCTGTTTCCTGATCGGCCGGACGGCCGAGCGTGGCGTCGTCCACGAGGTGGAGCGGAACCGCTGTGCCTCGCCGGCTATGCTGCCGCTGATGGTCGACCAACAGATTGTGCAGGATCGTATAGACCCATGGGCGCACCTCCGCCCCGCGTCGTTGTCGCCAGCGCCCGACCGCGCGCTCGAGACAATCCTGCACCACGTCATCTGCCATTGCCCGATCGCGCAACCACGACCGGGCATAGCGGCGCAGACCGGGGATCAGGGGCTCGATCGCGGCGGCAAGCGGGTCCATGTCAGTCGCGCTGTACCTGCACGATGCGTCCCGGCGCGCCGTTCACCACCTCAGCGACCGCCAGAAAACGGCGGGGCGTCGCGGTGCTGCCTTGAACGATCTGCCGGATCGGACCCGACGCGTTGACGATCGCCGCACCCGCCGGGTTGCTCATGAAGTTGGCAAGCGGCTCTACAGCGCCGCTACCATCCGCGTTGGCGGTCAGCACGAGCATGTAGGGCTTCTTGGGCTGCAAACCGGTAACGGCACTCTGCACGACCTGAATGATGCCTTGGTCGAAGAGGGTGATGCTGCTTGCCGCACCCTTGCCGCCGATCGGCCCCATAGTCAGATGCAACGCCTTGCCGGCCGTGCCGAGCGGCTGGAGATTGTCGGTGCCGGGGCCTGTCGGAACAGCGTTCGGCACATAGGCGATCGCCTGCGGTGCCTGTCCGACCGGCACGGTAGCGACGACCGTGTTGCCAGCGGTGTCGATCGCGGCCAGCTCATCGGCATTCTCCAGCCCGACATAGATGCGCCGACCGTCGCCGGACGGCCAGACACCGTGCGGCATCTTGCCGACTGGAATGGTTGCCACCAGCGTGAAGTCGGACGTGCGGAACACCTTCACCGCATTCTCCCCGCCGACCGTCACATAGGCGAACTGCCCCTTGGCCGTGCGGGCGAAGTTGACGTGATTGGTGATCGGCCCGGTATCCAGCACCTTGAGGATTGTGAAGGGTGGCCTGGCATCGAATGCGACCGTCTTGCCGATGTCCTTTAGCGTAAACCACGCCTGCTTGCCGTCCGGCGTCGCGGCGATGTTGGGGCAGAATGGGCTCGGCTGCGCCACCTGTCCGACCTGTGCGTGGGTTGCGACATCGAACACGGCCAGCACCGGATTGAACGAGGAACAGACATAGCCGTATCGCCCATCGGGCGAGAAGATCGTCATACCCGGACCACCGGGCGTCTTGATGCGGCCGGTTTCCTTGTACGTCGCGGGATCGAGCACGGCGATATAGTCCTCGCCGCGAACGGTGACCCAGACCTCCTTTCCGTCCGGCGTGAAGAACGCCTCGTGCGGACTGCGCCCGACATAGGTCGTGTGTTTGACCGTGTTGGTGGCGGTGTCGATCCACGACACGGCATTCGATCCGATCGACACGACCGCCAAGGTCTTCCCGTCCGGCGAGAAGCCCAGGCCGTGGACCAGCACTTGTCCCTTGTAGAGCGGGGAGAAGTTCATCGGCTGCGGATCGCCGAGCTTGATGACGCCGAGCAGCCGGTTGTCGGCAGGGTCCGTCACCGACACCGTGTTGGAGAATTGTTCGGACGCATAGACGCGGTCGCGGTGGCTGACGGGCATGTCCTTGGCGTTCCACGGCGCCTGCTGCGCCATGGCGAGGCCCGGTGCGGCGCTCATCAGCAAGGCGGCCGAGCGCAGGATGGTCCGGATCATGTCAGTGCTCCATAGGGCTGTGGTGGTCGCCGCCCTGCGTCGGGGCCGGCGTCGAAGGCGGTAGCGGCTGACCGATCGCCAACTTCATAGCGGCAATCTCCTGCTGCTGATCGATGATGATCTCCTGCGCGATGCGCTTGAGCTGCTCGTTATGGCCGTAGCGCAGCTCCGCCACTGCCATATCGATCGCACCCTGATGATGCGGGAGCATCATCGTGACGAAGTCGCGGTCGACGTTGCCGGACGGCTTGACCATCATGCCCGCCATCATCCGGTCCATCGCGGCAGCCACCATGCTGGCGTAACCACCGGCAGGGGCGGCCGCGACTGCGCCTGTGAGCAGGGCCGAAGCAGTCAGACCGAGCATCCAATATCGTCTACGCATAAGCCTCCGGCGCATCAGTCCTGAAAGCATAGACGACGCTCGTCCGGGTTTATTCCATGGGTGAGCCGGTTATCAGCCTTCCCGATTGGGAACCTCCAACGGGACGACCGTGACCGACACAAAAATCCGCTGTATGCCCGCCGGGGCTTTCCCAAAATATGTTCCCGAAATATGAGTCCCGAAATTCGCTGTTTGAGATGGGATAACGGGACTCATGCTGGTTGGTTATGCGCGTGTCTCGACCTCCGACCAGGACCTGACGCTACAAACCGATGCGCTGACCAAGGCTGGCTGTGAAAAGCTGTTCACCGACAAGGTGAGCGGCGCGAAGCTGAACCGTCCCGGTCTGACCGAAGCTCTCAATTTCGTGCGGGCCGGTGACACGCTGGTGATATGGAAGCTCGATCGCCTTGGCCGATCGATCGGGGGCCTGATCGAACTGGCGGCGGACTTGTCCGCTCGGAAGATTGATTTCCGGTCCCTGACGGACGGGTTCGACACGGCAACCCCATCGGGCCGTCTGCTGTTCCATATCCTCGCTTCTGTCGCGGAGATGGAGCGCGAACTGATAAAGGAACGGACGATTGCCGGTTTGGCAGCGGCACGGGCCAAGGGCGGCACGGGCGGAGGCCGCAAGTCGGTCATGACGCCTGACATGCTCGATACCGCCCGCAAGCTGCTCAAGGCTGGCGACAAACCGGCGAAGGTCGCGAAGCTGCTCCAGGTCGGCCGTTCTACCTTCTATCGCCACTTCCCTGCGGCCGAGCGCGAACCCGGCTAACCGGCGTCAGAAGATCGTCGCGTAGTAGGATTGCTCGAACCGGCCACGGCTGATCCGGGCCATGCGCTCGATGCGTTCCGGCACCGGGGGCGGGCGACGGTTCCGGGCCGGTCTTGCGTCGGTGCGGGCTAACAGCACGAGATTGGCAATGGCCGCGCCCAACAGAAACTCTTCTTCGGCACCGCGCAGTCCGCGAAGGTGCAGGCGGGTCAGCCCTCGCTTGCCTTTGGCATCGGCGAACACCCGCTCGACACCCCGGCGCAGCCGCATCGACCGCTTGAATAGCGGCGTCTGCATCTCGCCGCGCACCATCTCACGCACGTCCTCATATTCGCTGTGCGTGACCGACCTGTTGCTGCCTGCGGTGCATTTCCGTTTGAGGTGACAGGCGCGGCAATCGGCAGGACTGGCGCTGTATCGGAGAAAGCCCGCCCGACGATCGGCACCGCGAAAGGGCAGTATCTTCCCAGCGGGGCAGACATAGCGGTCCTGCTCCCGCTCATAGCGGAAGGCTTCGCGGGGGAATTTGCCCTTGGTCTGTTCGGATCGTTCCAGCACCGGGATATGCGGGATGGTGCCGCGATCGGTGACGAACGCCAGGAACGCAGCGCTGCCATAGGCGGTGTCGGCCGCGACACGCTTTGGCCGATAGCCGAACCGATTGTCGGCCCGTGCCAGCATGGTCCGCCCCGCATCGACTTCCGCGGCGAAGCGGGCGGGACTGGCCTCCACGTCGATCGCCACCCCTCCCGGCGTGTCAATCAGGACATTGAAGGCATAGCCGAACCGGCCCCGCGCCGTGCGCGCCGACCATGCCGACGCCGGATCGGTGCGTGACACCTCGGCCGGTTTGCCACGCGGTACGCCATGTTCCTGCGGTGGAGCATTGGCCTGATCCGCCAGCCATTCACAAACCGGGCGGGGAAGCCGGGGCGCGGCCATGTCGGCGTCCCGCATCTTGCGCTGCCAGCTTGCATCGGCCGCGACGAACGATGCATCGATTGCGGCATCCTTGTGGGCGATCAGCCCCGCATCGGCGCAGCGCCGCACCGTCTGCTCGAACAGGATGCGGAAGATGCTAGCATCGCGGAAGCGGCCATGCCGGTTCTTGCTAAACGTCGAGTGGTGCGGCACCGGCGCGTTGAGCGGCAATCGGCAGAACCAGCGATAGGCGAGGTTGAAGCGGACTTCCTCACACAGACGGCGCTCCGACGTGATGCCATAGAGGCGAGCGATCAGCGCCATGCGGACCAGCAATTCAGGCGCGATCGAGGGACGCCCACGGCAACTGTAGTGCGGCGCGAGCGCATCGCGCAGTTCACCCAGGTCGATCAGCCCGTCTATCCTGTGCAGCATATGATCGGCGGGGATCATCGCTCCCAGCGCCCGCCAGCTTGCGCCCTTGCCGCCTCGCTGTTGCTCACCCATCATGGCCGCTGCTCCCGATGTGTCGAAGCAGGGAACCCGTTAGGAACGCGATCGGATCACCCGGCCTTTTTTCAACAGCCCCGACCGGTTTTGACACCTAAGTGGTTGTATATTGGTCAAGCAATTCGATCACGGCACAACTCGCCGCCCCGTCGCCCTCGCAACGGTCGATCGTCGTGGCAAGCAGGCTTTCGAGTTGCGCTAGGTCTGCCATTTTCGCGCGAACCCGCTCCAGGTGGTGGGCCGCGATCTCGCGGACCTCACTGCACGACGCCTGCGCGGGACCGCCAAGTGACAGGATCGCGCGCACCTCGGCCGGGGTGAAGCCGAGTTCACGCGCGCCACGGATGAATCCAAGGACGCGGACGTGGCCGGCCCCATATACTCGCCGGCCCCCGCTCGTGCGGGGTGGGGTCGCCACAATGCCGACGCGCTCGAAATAGCGGATCGTCTCGATGTTCACGCCGGTTCGGCGCGACAACTCGCCGATAGCTAGGCCTTTCTCATCCCTCATAATTCGCTTGCTCCTGTAGCCGCTACAGGAGGCATTAGGGGGTTATTCCGCCGGAGACGACTGATGAATAAAAGGATTTTGCCGCACGAAACCCTGGCCGCTTCCGCATCGCCACGCCGCGCCGACGCGGGGCTATCCGCCCTGGGTGCGCTGGCGAGCTTCGGCGCGGTCCTAGCCGCCGCATCCTGCTGCGTCTTGCCGCTCGCGCTGGCGGCGCTGGGCGTGGGGGCGGGCCTGTCGAGCACCTTCGCCGCGCTGATGCCTCTGCGCTGGGCCCTGACGGCGCTTTCCCTCGTCGGCCTGGCTGCCGGGTGGTGGGCGTATGTGCGGCGTCGGAGGACCTGCGCTGCGGATCGGTCCTGCACCGTGACCCTACCGTCCCGCGCAACTCCGATCATGCTCACGATCGGCACGACCCTGACGCTGACCGCGCTGATATGGGATCGCATTGAAGCGCCGCTTATAAAGGCGCTTTCCTGATGCAGCTCACCTCCACGCTGACCTGTCCCGAGTGCGGCGGTGTCGCGACCGAGACGATGCCCACCAACGCCTGCCAGTTCTTCTATGATTGCCGACATTGCGCGGCGGTGCTGCGGCCCCTGGCCGGCGACTGCTGCGTGTTCTGCTCGTTCGGCGATGTCCCATGCCCTCCGATTCAGGAGGCGAAGGCGAACGGGACCGTGGCGGGCTGCTGCGGGTGAGGGGGTATCGCACCTTTCAATCCGGGATGAGCGCGTAACCCCGGATTTGTAGATTCGCCAAGGTTGTAAGCGCCGAATCATCGATCTCAACGCCCGAAGCCACTTGGTTCGGCATGATCTCATTTCCGACCATGGCCTGACTGCAAACGCGGATTGAAACACCGGCTTTCTGGAGAGCGGCAATCAGCGCAGCGTTCGGGTTGGCCGCTACCTTCATACGCGCCGCATATGGCGCGTTCTGCAGGACGAGCGGGGTCGCGGGACCATGAATGATGACGGCGATGTCACCAGCCGGATGGACCTTGTCCGCGCCTAGCAGGTTCACGAAGCGCGCGACCTTCTCAAGGCTGGGATTCACTTTGTCGGGAGAGCTTGCGGCCTTGGTGACATTGAACAAGACGCGGTAGCGAAGCTTGGGATCGGGCCGCTCGGCAGCACTGGGCACGGCCACGATCCCGCCAAATCCCGGTATTACGGGATAAACCAGATTATCCTGTGCAGCTAGCGAGGTGCCGCCGGTCAGCATCGTTGCCGCGAGCAGAAATGTGGCGAAAGCTCTTTTTGGCAACCTTGCTCTCCTGTTGGACGGTAGGCGCTGCATAAACTCTCCAGAAGTGGGAGCCTACGCCTACGCAACACTGAACTGGCCCATCATTCCATTATCCTCATGTTCAAGGATATGGCAGTGATACATGAAGGGAGCGCTCTTGGCCGGCTGATCAAATCGGATGAGAAGCTCCACCGGTTCCTTGACGAGGACCGTGTCGCGCGGCCCCTGGTCGAGAACATCGGGCTGCCCGCCACCGCGGGTGAGAACATCAAAGTGGACGCCGTGAATATGGATCGGGTGGCGCATCATTTCGCCAGACACCTCCCATATTTCGGTGGAGCCTAGCTTCACCGTCTCATCGATGCGATTCATGTCGAATGGCTTGCCATTGATCGTAAGGCCGCCACCGCCGCTTCCTGAGCCCATCATGCCGCCCATGCCCATGTTGAGGCTCAGACGGCGACGGCGCACCGCCTTGCTGGCGTCGGGCCCAGTTCGTGATGCCAGAAGGGTCGGCACGACGCCGCTGGCACGAGCCTGTCCCAACGGCCGTGGTTCAAACCGCAGCACGGTCGCTGGTGCCGCGGCATCGGTCCTTCGGGCGCCACGCCCCATCATACCCATGCCGCCCATCATCGAGCTGTTGGTATCAGCCGCCGTCACCAGCGAGGCGGACCTACCGTCCGTGAAGTCCACGAGAAGCTCGGCACGTTGGCCCGGCGCCAAGGTTATGGCTTCCAATGCCACTGCGTGTTCGAGCAGCCCCCCTTCGGTTCCGATCCAGTGAAAGCTCCGCCGATCGGAAAACGACAGCTCATAAATCCGCGCGTTCGATGCGTTGACGAGCCGCAAGCGAACCAACCGATTTGGCACCGCCGCCAGCGGATTCACCGCGCCGTTCACAAGGATCGTGTCGCCGCGCCGGCCCTGCATGGCGACCATCATGCCGCCTGGCATGACAAGGCGACCATTTTCGAACTGGCGATCCTGGATGAGCAGGGGCAGATCGTCCACGCCATATTCTGACGGGAGCCCCAGGCCCTGCTCTTCGTCGTCGGTTACCAGCAACGCCCCAGCCAGGCCCGAATAGACTTGCTCGGCCGTCAACCCATGGACGTGTGAGTGATAAAGGAGGGTCGCTGCGGGCTGCCGGATCGGGAGCGTGGGCCGCCAGGTCGCGCCCGGCGCGATGATCTGATGGGGGCCACCATCCAGCTCTCCGGGGATCAGAAGCCCGTGCCAATGCACAGTCGTGTCCGCGTTGAGCCCGTTGGTCACGACAGCCGCCACGTCGTCGCCACGGCGCACCCTGATCGTCGGTCCGAGATAGCTGCCATTATACCCGAGCGTGTCACTCGGCCGGCCTGGATAAAATGAAGTCGTTCCGGACTGGACCCGTAGCGCGAATGAGCGGCCAGGCCGTGCGTCCAACAGCGGCGGCATCGGAAGCGGGTTTGCACCTCCCCCGCCGAGGCCCGGCGTGGAGCGCGAGCAAGCGGTGGTTGCGAACAATGCCGCTCCGCCAGCCAACAGCGAACGTCGATCGAGCATCTAAATCTGTCCCAGCGTGCAGCGCAGCTCGGAAGCGATACGGACAGCCTGGTCGATCAGCATGGGGTTACCTCGCACTCCGGCGCTTCGAAGGAGCCTCGATGGCTTGGCGAAATAGTAGCTCACGGGGGGAACCTCCTAGCTGGCGCTTGATCGAACACCACTCCATCATATATGCTACATATAAGATGTTTGGAGCAACTGTGCCACCTTCCCTCGTTAAAATGTCTCCGGAGCTTCTGGAGGAAAAGGCCGGCGAAGCGGAAGCGTTCCTCCGTTCGCTTGCGAGCCGGCACCGTCTGATGATCCTGTGCAGCCTGCTCGGCGGGGAGTTGTCGGTAACCGATCTGGGCGAACGCCTCGGACTGACACAGTCGAATTTGTCCCGCCATCTGGCCACGCTGCGCGACGAAGGCCTGGTCGGAACACGGCGGGAGAAAACGACGATATTCTACCGCATCACGTCCGAGCGCGTGCTGCCGATCCTGACGGAACTCTACGCACTCTTTTGCGCCGGTGACGAAGCTGAGAGCAGAGAATCCTGACGATGGAGGGTTTCACCCCATTCTCGGCCATCGTGGGCGGCGCGCTAATCGGCCTCTCGGCTTCCTTCCTGTGGATCGCCAATGGGCGCATCGCTGGAATCAGCGGCATCGTCGGCGGGGTGCTTGCGCCTGTCCGCGGCGAGATGGCCTGGCGCGCAACATTCCTGGTCGGCCTGCTCGCCGCGCCCTTGCTCTACCGGGCGGCGGGCGGCCTGCTACCGGACCTCACGTCGCCGGCCCCAGTCGCCGTCGTGATCGCAGCCGGCCTTCTGGTGGGATTTGGGACTCGGCTCGGGAGTGGTTGCACCAGCGGGCATGGCGTCTGCGGAATAGCGAGGCTCTCGCCCCGCTCGCTCGCCGCGACAGGCGTCTTCCTCATCACAGCGGCCGCGACTGTGTACGTCGCCCGACACGTCATCGGACTCTGAGCAATGAGGAAGCTGCTCATCGCGCTCGCCTCGGGGCTCATTTTCGGCTTCGGCCTGATCGTCTCCGCCATGATAGCCCCCAGCAAGGTTCTGGCGTTTCTTGATGTCGCCGCGCCGTCGTGGGACCCGAGCCTTGCCTTGGTGCTGGCCTCGGCCGTCATGGTTTCAGCGTTGGGATTTGCACTCGGCCGAAGGCGCGATGCTCCGCTTTTCGCACCGGCGTTCAATGGGCCATCGTCCCGGTCCCTGGACAAGAAGCTTCTCTCGGGCGCGGCTTTGTTCGGCGTCGGATGGGGCCTCGTCGGCTACTGCCCTGGTCCGGCCCTGGTCGCCCTGAGCCTCGGAGCGCCGGCGGCGCTGGTGTTCGTCGTGGCGATGCTGGCGGGCATGGGCGTCTTCGCCCTTCAGGAACGTTATCGCGCAGCCAGGCCCGGGGCAAACCCATGACGCCGGTCGACATCCTCACGCTCATATCCGGTGTCGTCGTCGGCTTTACCCTCGGGGTGATCGGCGGCGGCGGCTCGATCCTTGCCCTGCCGTTGCTGCTGTATGTCGTGGGCATGAAGGACCCGCACGTCGCGATCGGCACGAGCGCGCTGGCGGTGGCCGCCAATGCCTTCGCCAACCTGATCCAGCACGCCCGGGCCGGAACCGTGAAGTGGCCCTGCGCCCTCGTCTTCGGGGCATCGGGCGTCATAGGCGCCCTGATCGGCTCCACCCTGGGCAAGATGGTGGCGGGTCAGCATCTCCTGGTGCTGTTCGCAGGCGTGATGATCGTGGTGGGGGTTTCCATGCTGCGCGGCAAATCCGGCGGCGGCGACCCGGGCGTGCGGATCACGCGCCCCATCGCTGTGCGGCTCGTGGCGATCGGCCTTCTCGCCGGCCTCCTGTCAGGGTTCTTCGGCATCGGCGGCGGCTTCCTGATTGTGCCCGGCATCATGCTCGGCAGCGGCATGCCCATCCTCAACGCGGTCGGATCGTCGCTGTTTTCGGTGGGAACGTTCGGATCGGCGACAGCCCTCAACTATGCCCTGTCAGGACTCGTGGATTGGCGCGTGGCCGGCTTCTTCATCGCTGGCGGGGTCGCTGGCGGCGTCGCCGGCATGCAAACCGCCATCCGGCTCGCCGATCATAAGGGCTTGCTCACCCGCATCTTCGCTTTCGTCCTGCTGGCCGTGGCCGCCTACATGCTGTTCCGCAGCCTGGGCGGGATCGGCGGCTAGACACCATTGGAGACCGATCATGATCTTTCGTCAGTTGTTCGAGCCGGAGTCCTCGACCTACACCTACCTCCTCGGTTGCCCGGAGACGCGCAAAGCCGTCCTGATCGATCCTGTCCTCGAAACGATCGAACGCGACCTTGCCGCGCTTCAGGAACTGGATCTCGAACTGGCTTATACGTTGGAGACGCATGTGCATGCGGACCACGTCACATCGGCCTGCTATCTGCGCAGCCTTACCGGCTCCAAGATCGCGTACCCCGCCATGGACGGCCTTCCCTGTGCTGACGTGGGGGTCGCCGAGGACCAGCCTTTGACTGTCGGCGCGCTCAAGCTTCAGCCGCTGTTTACGCCGGGGCACACCGACGCCCACCATACCTACCTGGTTGAGCAGCCCGATGGTCTTCGCGCCTTCACCGGCGACGCCCTGCTAATCGACGGCTGTGGCCGCACCGACTTCCAAAACGGTGACGCCGCCACCCTTTATCACTCCGTCACGCAGAAGATTTTCACGCTGCCGGGCGATGGTCTGATCTACCCGGCTCACGACTACAATCATCGCCACATCACGACAGTGGCGCAGGAGCGTGAACGGAACCCGCGCCTTGCGGGCAAGACCGTTCAGGAATTCGTCGCGATCATGGCCGCTCTCGATCTTCCCTACCCAAAGAAGATCGACGTTGCCGTTCCGGCAAACAAGCTTTGCGGTGATTGCCCGACAGATTTGCCGGAAATGCTGCGCCAGATAGGCGGCAAGTCCGAGCAGGGCTGAGCCATCCGATACAGGTTCATTTACAGGAGAAAGTCGATGCCAACACGCACCTCGAAACAACTCGTTTCCGAAGCGAATGCGATTGTCGAAACTATCGCGCCTGACGATGCAGCCAAACTTGTCGGCAATCCCAAGGTCCAGTTCGTTGACATCCGCGAGCCAGGGGAAGTCGCAAAATCGGGGCTGGTGGCTGGTGCGGTGCATGTCCCGCGTGGCCTTCTGGAATTCCAGGTCGATCCTGAAAGCCCCACCCACAATGCCAAACTCGCCAGTGGATCGCGGTTGGTGCTCTATTGTGGGTCCGGCGCCCGCTCGGCGCTGGCCGCAAAATCACTCAAGGAGATGGGCGTGGAGAATGTCGCCCACGTCCCCGGCGGGTTTGCGGCGCTCAAGGATGCCGGCGCTTCAATCGCACCGGAATAACCCATGGCGCGCTCGAGCGCCGCTTCTCGCAGGCAGGATACAATCCTTGGATAGCCATATCGCATTCGCCAGCCTCGGATTGAGCCCGATAGCCATCTCCATAGGCCCGCTCGACATCCGCTGGTACTCGCTGGCCTATATCGCCGGCATCATTGCCGGGTGGTGGTATCTGCTGCGGCTGCTGGCCCAACCAGCGGCCCCGATGAACCGCGCACAAGCCGACGATCTCGTGTTCTACGCGACGTTGGGCGTTATCCTCGGTGGCCGTCTCGGCTATGTGATCTTTTACGGTCCTGAGATGATCTTCGACCCCCTGCAAATCCTCAAGCTGTGGGACGGCGGCATGTCGTTCCACGGGGGTGCAGCTGGCGTCTCGCTCGCGCTGATCCTGTTCGCGCGACGACACGGCCTCGAATGGCTGCGGGTCCATGATTATGTCGCCTGCACCGTGCCGATCGGCCTGTTCTTCGGCCGCCTCGCTAATTTCGTGAATGGTGAGCTTTGGGGAAAGCCCACCGATGTGCCTTGGGCGATTGTGTTCCCCGGAAGTCGCGATGGCCTCGCGCGTCACCCGAGCCAGCTCTACGAAGCCGGGCTGGAAGGACTGGTCTTGTTTGCCGTGCTCGCGTGCCTTTTCTGGTTTACCAACGCCCGACGTCGCCCTGGCATGCTCGTCGGCGTGTTCCTTCTTGGCTATGGGCTCGCTCGCTTCATTGTCGAATTCTTCCGGGAGCCGGATGCCCAGCTTGTCGGCTTCACAGCCAGAACAGGGCTTCATATGGGTCAGTGGCTCACCGTGCCGATGATTGCCGCAGGTATCTATTTGATAGTCGCAGCTTGGCGCGCCGGCTCGCGCAACCAGCAGGGCAAATCAGTAAAAAGTGAGCCAGCAATCATGCCAAAATCGAGTTGCAGTGAATAGGAACTAGCGGTCGCTATCCTGCTGCTCCTCAAGGCTAGCACCAACTTTGATTGTGCATCGCACCGTCTCGCGCGTTCGGGCTGCGGCCTTGCTGCACCCTTCGATCGTTTCGCGATTGGCCAACACCATCCTGTCGGCCGCTATGATCGCGCGGAACGCGGTGGGCGAGGCGGCCTGCATCATCCGCTGCCCGCCTTCCCACATTGACAGGTCGAGCGCTCGCGCCGCCATCTTTTCCGGCCATTGCCAGCTCGCCGGCACGGCACGCGCGACGACGCCGGCGAACGCCGCCCAAAGCACCATGCCGAGCACCACTCCGCCGATCGCCGTCCACATCAACCAGCGGTTCTGCTCGTAGCCCCGCCGCGCCGATGCGGTGACGCCCTGAAGCGCCCGAGTTGCATCCTTCAGCTCTGCGGCTGCGGTCGCGATCGTCCGCCGGTCCTCGGCGCGGGCGTCACCGCCTGCCGCTACGATCCGGTCAACAACGTGACGCGGCGTTGCTCCGTCCCTGGCTGCCGTCACCAGCGCGTCGGCGCGCTGCAAGGTGGCGTCGATCTTCTGCACCATGCCCGCCAGCGTCTCGCTATAGGGGGCGTTTGCGGGAGGGGGCGGAATCCTACGCTAAGGATTTGGGCCAGCGATATTCCCCGGTTAGATTGATGTGTTCCCATCCCAACGGCGAGACGTGGGCGAGTAGATCAGGCGCGATATGGGTACCGCTGGCGGCCCGGGTATTGACGACCTCGCCGAGCTTCATGGTGTTCCAGAATATGATGATGGCGGCGAGCAGGTTCATTCCGGCGATGCGATAGTGCTGGCCTTCGCCGGATCGATCCCGGATTTCACCTCGGCGGTGGAAGCTGATGGCGCGCTTTAGGGCGTGGTGGGCCTCACCCTTGTTGAGGCCGATCTGAGCCTGGCGCTGGAGGCCGGCATCAAGAATCCAGTCGATCATGAACAGGGTTCGCTCGATGCGGCCCACCTCTCGCAATGCGAGGGCCAGCTCATTCTGGCGCGGGTAAGAGGCGAGCTTGCGAAGAATCTGGCTGGGGGCGACGATCCCCGCTGCGATCGTCGCCATGATGCGCAGGATGTCGGGCCAGTTGCGCTCGATGAGCGGTTCATTGATCTTACCTCCGACCAGCGCTCGCACATTGGCCGGCGTCGCGTTGGGCGTGAAGGCATAGAGTCTTTTCTGAGGGAGATCGCGGATACGGGGGGCGAACCTGTAGCCGAGCAAGGCGCAGGCGGCGAACACATGATCGGTGAAGCCGCCCGTGTCGGCAAAATGCTGGCGAACGCGGCGGCCCGCGTCATTCATGAGCAGCCCGTCCAGGATATAGGGAGCCTCGCTGACCGTTGCCGGGATCACCTGGGTTGCGAACGGCGCATATTGATCGGACACATGGCTGTATCCCTTGAGGCCCGGGACGTTGCCATATTTCGCGTTGATCAGATTCATCGCCTCGCCCTGCTCGGTAGCAAGGAAGAACTGCCCGTCGCTGGATGCCGATTGCCCTTGTCCCCAGAAGGCGGCCATGGGCAGGGCGGCGTGGGCCTCCACGATCATGGCGAGCGCCCGATCATAGGCGCTGCCTTCGACATGCCAGCGCGCGATCCGCAGCAATTCCCAGAAGCTGTGCGTGTTGGTCGCCGCCGCCATCTTGCGCAAACCGAGATTGACGCCTTCCGCCAGCAACACGTTCATCAGGCCGATCCGGTCGCTGCAGGGCGCGCCGGTGCGCAGATGCGTGAACGCCTCGGAAAATCCGGTTCGCTCATCGACTTCCAGCAACAGATCGGTGATCCTCGCGGGCGGGAGCTGTTGATAGAGATCGAGCACGAGATCCTCGGCCCCTTCGGGCGTGTCGGCCCTCAGCTTGTCGATGTGCAGCTTGCCGTTCTCGATGATGCCGCCTGGGATCGTGCCGGTTCGCGCCGCGCGGCCAAACTCCTTCAGCCGTGTATCCAGTCGAGCCCTGCGCTCGGCCAGCCATTCGCCGGGCCGCAGCGGCACGGCGAGCCGCGCGGTCTGCTCTATCGCCTGTGGCGGGACCAGAAGCTGCTTGAGGTCGCCATAGCGGCGCGATCCCGCCAACCATATGTCACCGGACCGGAAGGCGTCGCGGATGTGGAACAGCACCGCGATTTCCCAAAGCCGGTGGTCGCCGCTGGGCTCAGCGCGAAGATGACGATGCCATTTCGAGTTGGGACGTAGAAAATCCACCGGCGGATCGACCTTGATCCCGTTACGCAGCATCGCAACGGCCGCCAGAAGAGGCGTGGCGATCGGCGCCGCCTGCATGTCGAGCAGGCGCAGCATCCTGGGCGCGTAGAGGCGGAAACGGTGATAGCCGTCCAGCACACGGCTGAGCGGGTCGGCCGCGAGCACGTTGGTCAGCGCGGAGGCCGTGGCGACAAGGGTTCTGAACCGTTCCCAGCCAGGCCCGGTGGCGATTATCCCGTCCAGGGCCGTGCCATCGTCCTGCGCTCCAAGCAAAGCACCACCGATTTCGGCAAAGGACTTCAGCGTGTCCCGAACGGCCGCCTTTTCGTCGGCGATCCTGGTGTTGCAAAGGCGTTCGGAGGCCCGATAGAGACGGCCTACGATGCGATCGTGGGTCTCCACGATGACATCGGCCAGCGATGACCGCCATTCCAGGGTGCAGACAGCGAGGATCGCAAGCCGCCTGTCTTCGGGCAGATCACGCATGCCGTCGGCGTAATAGCGCTCGCCCTGCCGGCGAAGCCGGGTCACACGATGCGCCGGCACGCCGTCCAGCAAATCCGCCGGAAGATCGAACCTTTGAAGATATTCCAGTCGATCCATCAGCCGGTTAGCGGCTGCTGAATTTGCGCCAACCTCGAACTGTCGCAGCCATACGAAGCGCGTGACGCGACCATCCACCGTATCCTCCAACAGGTGAGCCAAATTCTCGCTCAGGGTTGGCGTGATGCGATGGGCGATAAGATCCTCGATCCGGCGCTCGGCCTCAACCAGCGCATCGGCGCAAAGGCGCTCGATCGTCGAGGAGCCGGGAAGGATCGTGCGGGTGCGGCGACACTCCGCAACGAAGCGACGGGCAAGATCCTCATTCGATGTCGCCGCCTCGGCTTCCCGAGCGATCCATTCGCGCAAATCCCGTGCGCCCCGCCCCGAAAAGGAGCGATAGCCGTAGATTCGGCGAAGGTCCGCCAGATGCTCGTGCCGGGTCTCCTCGCGCGCGGCATAGAGGAGTAGATCGTCGCTGGTCAGGCCGAGCTGGGCCGCGATGAAATCCGATACCTGCGCCGGGATCAACTCGCCAGGAGCGAGCACCCGGCCCGGGTAGCGCAGGACGCACAGTTGCAGCGCGAAGCCAAAACGATTGTGGGCGCGCCGGCGCTGGCGGATATGCCCGAGATCCTCATCGCTGAGGGTATAGTGCCGCAGCAGCTCACCTTGATCGACCGGCAAGTGAAGCAGCGCCTCGCGCTGTCGATCGGTCAGGGTCACGCGACGCGGCATACATGCTCCTTATTCTTTCCGAGCTACGGTTTGAGATAGCTTGATTGAGATGCTGGTTAAGATACACAATAGCCCAATCTTATGTGCTCATGTTCGTCACCGCCTCAAACCTTCGTTTGTGATCCATGCTGATCGGCTACGCCCGCGTGTCCAAAGCCGACGGCTCGCAGTCGCTCGACCTGCAGCACGATGCCCTTCGCGCTGCCGGTGTCGAGCCAGGCAATATCTATGATGATCGTGCATCCGGTAGCCGTGATG
>NZ_ATDP01000048.1 GCF_000445105.1 Sphingobium lactosutens DS20
CGTCAGGACGCAAAGCTCATAGCTGATCCGGTTTACCCGCCCATCGTCATCAATGACGGAACTGCGCCATCGCGCTGGAATCACCTCATCGATCGGAACATCCTGCAATGGCACGAAGCGGCATCCGCCATCCACCTTGCTCCTGATCCAGTCGAGGGCCGCCAGGACCGGCCGCCACACCGCGTTGTTCGACCGGAACTCAAGTACGGAAAGCAGGCTTGGCAGCATGCGCCGGTAATGATTGGCCCAGGAACCACGCATCACCTTGTAGATGCGCCGGTCCAGAGCGCCCTTCGCATGGCTCTCCTTGACGATCGCCGCCAGCTTGGCCTTACCGGCGATCGGGAAAATGACATCGCAGATGCGCCCCGATGGTTCATTGATCGAGGCGCTGGCGATCTCGACCAGCAGGCGCTCCTTTCCATAGACCCGCTCGATGTCTTTCGCGATATCGCCCACCACCTTGCGTTTCGAGCGCGTTCCGATCTTGTGAACGGTTTCGATCAGCAGGTCGATCATCGCGTCAGTGAGTTGCGCCTCCCGCGACATTAGATAAATCGCATAAAGGCCGAGCTGTCGCGCCGGCGCATGCCGGCGCATCTCCGAGGCCTTTTCACCGGCAACGCGGCGAACAATCTGATCGACCCATGGCTTGCCCGTAGCCGTCAGGAGATCATGGGGAAGATCAAGTCTCTGGATAAAGGCGAGTTTCTCGGTCACGTCGAGAATGTTGTCGAGCGTTGCCTGTCCGGCGTCACCCTTCATCCTGTTGAATCCGGTCGAGCTGTCCGGATCGGCAAGCGAGGCTTCCAATAACGCCACCGCATCTGACGAAAGCCGATCACTGGCTCCGATCAGCCAGGTGTCCAGATAATCTTGCCGTTGTGAGCGAACGACACGTTCAAGCTCCTTGCGCGACGGCCCATAAATACGCCGGTCCCGGCACCACAGGAAAACATGCTCAAGCATGGCATTGATCGACTGGCCGCCCGGGCACAGCTCGCCAGCAATCCATTCCGTCAATTGCGCGCGATCCACCCGCTTCATGCGGTGATATCCAAGATGGATCAGGATCTCCGCACAATGCCGTCGTGCTGTCCGACTGGAAAAGTCATAACCGGCTATCTCGCCAGCCTCGACACCGAGTTGCTCGGCCAGATACGAGAGGCCATCGGTAGGGATTGAGCCGGGATCGATCGCGAAAAACCCCAGGGAAGCGAAGAATTTCAGCTGTGCGGCGAGGCCAAGGCGCGTCAGGGCCGGCTTCGAATTTACAAAATCAATATCGGCAAAGCTCAGGCTCCATCGTCCGATCAAATCCCCGCCCGGAATACTCCGATCCATCAACCCACTCCCTATGATGGAGCGAACTGTCCTCTTCTATGATTTCCATCGTCAATACCGAATGCCACGTTCCCAAAACGTTCTCCGACTTGGCCAAAATCGCAGCTTGGGGCCGACTGGGCCCGGTACGCAGGTTGGTGAACGCCGCAAGAAAGCCGGTTTCCTGCGCCACCTCATGCAGTAGCTCGGTGATGCGGATGCGTGGCATCATGGCATCGAGCCGGTCGGCCAGCGCTTCGGCGTCGGGCGTCGCGATCGTGCGAACGGGGGATATCTGGAGGCGGTCGTCGCGATATCGCACACCCTCCAGAGCGTCGCGCTTCAGGCGCTGGGCAAATTTCTTAAGCCGCCAGTCAAGTTCGCGGCCCCGCTGTTCGAGCCATTCGCCGGCTGTGGGTGGCAGACCGAGAGCCGACACGATCGGCTTCGCCTGGGGTTCGCTGAGCAGGTAGCTGTCGAACCGGCGGTATCCTGCCGATCGCTCCACCCAGACATCCCCGGAACGCAGCTTGTTGCGCAGATGCGCGATCGTCGCGATTTCCCAGAGACGCCGGTTGATCTTGCCGTCATCGCCCACGACGATTTTCCGCCATTCCTTGCGGAAGGGCATCGGAGCGTCGGCAGGCAGATCGCGTTTGCCCGACCTGTTGAGGTCGCGCAGCATCTCGATGGCGGCGATCGTTTTTGCACTGCCCTTTCCGGCCCTGAACTGGAGCGCCTCAAGCAGGTCGGGGGCGAACTTGCGCAACGTCGCATAGCGGTCGGCCGCCACCGTCAGCGGATCAAGGTTGGCGGTTTCCGCGATTGTCGCCACTTCTGGCCTCGCCTTCAGGAGGGTGTTCCACCCGACCGATGCGTCCAGGGCCTCCATTGGATCTTCGCCGGTATCGACCGCATCGGTCAATGCGTCGATTGTCCTGCGAAAGATCAGCATCAGCCGCGCCACATTCTTTGACGTGGTGGCATAGCTGCGCGCCTGGGCGTTCTTCGCGCGGGTGAAGATGCTGCCGATCAGCTTGTCCGCCATCTCCAAGGCGTTATCGGTCAGTCGTTCCTCGAGGTCGAGCAGGAACGCAACCAGCGTAGCGCGCCGTCGGGAGGGAATATATCGCTCGATCATATAGGCAGGCGAAGCGCGGCCTTCCCTGACATATTGCCGAAATCGGTCGGCATGGATGCGGCCAGCCACGTCCGGGGAGATGCCGATCTTCCGCACTTGCCGCAGGCGGTCGAGAATCTGGCGGATGTGATCGGGCCTGGCCGCAACGGGAATGGTCTTGAGCGAAGCGAGTTGGCTCATGCCGCCGGCGTCGTCAAAGACCTGGTCGAGGGCGTGGACCTGTTCGGCGCTAAGATCAGCGATCAGGGCGTAGGCAGCCTGCTTGCGGGCACGCGCGCGTCCCGCACTACTGGCGCGTTCGATGGTGGAGATGGACGGCAGTAGAATCCGGGCCTCGCGAAGGGCGGTGACAACGCCGATCGCTATCGTCATCCCCTTGTCGGTCGCCCATGCCGTTTTCGCGGCCGCTTCGATCATGAAGGGAATGTCGGCGCGGGTTGGTCCACGAAGGCCCGCTCGCATCGCCAGCTCGCGGGCATGGTCCGTCATCGTCTGATCCCGCGCTGCATAGTTGGCCAGGTCGGTTACGTGTAGACCAAGTGGCTCTGTTGCAAAGATTGGCGGCAGTCAGAGGTAGGCTGTCGCTCTGCGCCGATCAGGCGGCTGCTGCGAAATGGTGGTTGAGCATGCCCATGGCCTCCGTCAGCGCCGAGGGCCCAATGCCAAAAGCTCTCTCCACAAGGCGCACCTCGCCCCTGATGCCGGGCTGCAGGCACCAGGGGCGAGCCTGTCCTTTGCGCAGGGCTCGCATGACTTCGAATCCCTTGATCGTGGCATAGGCCGTGGGGATCGATTTGAAACCGCGCACCGGCTTGATCAGTATCTTGAGCTTTCCGTGATCGGCCTCGATCACGTTATTGAGATACTTCACCTGCCGGTGGGCCGTCTCCCGGTCCAGCTTTCCTTCGCGCTTCAATTCGGTGATCGCTGCACCATAGCTCGGCGCTTTGTCGGTATTGAGCGTGGCAGGCTTTTCCCAGTGCTTCAGGCCTCGCAGGGCCTTGCCCAGGAACCGCTTCGCTGCCTTGGCGCTGCGGGTCGGCGACAGGTAGAAATCGATCGTGTCGCCCCGCTTGTCGACTGCCCGGTACAGGTAGGTCCACTTGCCCCGCACCTTGACGTAGGTTTCATCCAGGCGCCAGCTCGGATCAAAGCCACGCCGCCAGAACCAGCGCAGCCGCTTCTCCATCTCCGGGGCGTAGCACTGGACCCAGCGATAGATCGTCGTATGGTCGACCGAAATGCCGCGTTCCGCCAGCATTTCCTCAAGGTCGCGATAGCTGATCGGATAGCGACAATACCAGCGCACCGCCCACAGGATCACATCACCCTGGAAATGGCGCCACTTGAAATCCGTCATCGTTCCGTCCGTCCAATCTCCGCCAAGCATGCTCAAGCTTCACGATTTTTGCAACAGAGCCGCCGTGATGATCGCCCCGGTCTTGCCGCCTGCCTGAAATCGTTGCGCGACGGCGATGTCCTCATCGTTTGGAAGCTCGACCGGCTCGGCCGAACGCTCACCCACCTGGTCAGCACGGTGCAGAATCTGTCGGATCGCGGTATCGGTCTGCGGGTGCTCACCGGCAAGGGCGCGCAGATCGACACCACGACGCCATCGGGCCGGATGGTGTTCGGCATTTTTGCCACACTGGCGGAGTTTGAGCGGGATATGATCCGCGAGCGCACCATGGCTGGCCTGGCCGCTGCCCGCGCGCGGGGACGCAAGGGTGGCCGCAAGTTCGCCCTCTCCAAGGCCCAGGTGCGGCTCGCTCAGGCTGCTATGGCCCAACGCGACACGTCCGTTTCCGACCTCTGCAAGGAACTCGGGATCGAGCGCGTCACTCTCTACCGCTATGTCGGTCCCAACGGGGAACTCCGGGATTACGGTCAGCGCGTGCTTGCTGCCAAAACGCGATGATGATGACGGGAGCCCCGATCAAACTTACCCAAGCGGACGCCGCAGACGTTGCAGACCTGTACAACCGTTGCAGCGACTATTTCCTGTTGCAGGACGGGGCCGCGCCCACGCTGGACGATGCTCGCGAGCTTTTCTCCGATGTGCCGCCCGAAAAGAGCGCCCACAATCAAGCTGTCCTGGGATGGAAGGGGCCTGGCGGCCTATATGCAATCGCGGCCATCCTCCGCGATTATCCGCGTGATGGCACATGGTATCTCGGCTTCATGATCGTAGATGCCGCACAGCGTGGTCGTGGCGTCGGACGCTCAATTTACTCGACGGTCGAAAGCTGGGCCGCTGCGAGAGGTGCCATAGAGATTCGGTTGGCCGTGCTGGAAGCGAATGAAGCGGCAGAGCGATTTTGGCGTTCTCTCGGCTTCATTGAGTATCGGCGCGTTGGGCCAGACACCTTCAAAATGCGTAGCCATCGCCGGATAGAACTGAGCCGTCGCCTTTCTGGCGCGACCGTAGAAGGCAGCAACAAGTAAGATCTCGCGCCGGCTATCTGGGCGAGCTTGGCGTAGGATTCCGCCCCCTCCCGCAAACGCCCCCTTCGGCCGTGTGCATGCGAATGATAAAAGAGAGTGGCCGCCGGCTGACGGATCGGCAGCGTCGGACGCCAAGTCTCGCCTGGACTAATGGTCTGGTGGGGGCTGCCGTCCAGCTCTCCCGGTACGAGCAGCCCGTGCCAGTGAACCGTGGTATCAGCAGACAGATTGTTGCTGACAGTCACCGTCACGTCGTCCCCGCGATGTACCCGCAGAGTCGGGCCGAGATAGCTTCCGTTGTATCCCATGGTGGCGCTCCGCCGCCCTGGGAAGAAAGTGGTTTCCCCTTCCTGCGCCCTCAGTCCAATTCTCTGCCCATGGTCGCGTGCATCTAACAGGCGAGGAATGGGCAGCGTGCCTGCTTGGTCCGGCGTCGCAAATCTGCGCGTGCATGCCGCCCCCAGCAGGAGGCCTCCGCCCGCCAAGACAGTTCGCCGGCTCAGAAAAGTCATTTCGAAGCCCCTCCTGAGCAATCGTGAAACTGACGCAAACGCGCTTTTCTCGATCCGATGAGATCCACCGAGGCGAAGCGCCGCTCTTCCCTTAAAGGGCGCGCGGGAGGGCAATATCCGTAATACCCGAACCGATCGCTTTTGTGCCCGCCCCCTCTGGGAAGACAAAATTGCCCTTCTAAGCTGGTTGCGGCCCTCGCCAGTTGATCAATAATCAGCCAGGCGAGCGTTCAATCACTGCGGCACCGATCCGAGCGAGCGTCTATTCCGACAATTTAGCCTGGGCCAGTCCGAGTGGCTGGTTCGGCGGTGGGCCTTGCCACGATCGCGCCGAAGCAAAAGCGGCGTGCGATTTACGTTTCGCTGTTCGCCACTGCAGCAGGCGGCGTCGCTTTCCAGTGCTCGGGCTAGGCGGAGGCTTTGATGGCCGCCGTCGTCGGTCATCCGCGCCCAGCTTTTGCTAGTAGCCGAACTAAAGCTGACATTGCAGGCTGACCGCCAGCTTCGCAAATTACGTATACTGCCACCTCCAGGCCGATACCATCTCAACGGCAAGCTCCCTGGGGAGCGAGAATCGACCGGGCATGTGTCCGGTCGCACTGAAACTCAGACTTGAAGGAATCATATTTGCGCAAGAAAGCAGCGATTATCGCTTCGCTCGCAGCCTTTGGCGTCCTTGCCGTCGGCGCCGGGCCAGTTCTCGCCGATGGGATGCCGCCGGGCATGCCCGACCTTGAACAGACGCTCAAGGCGAAGCCGGCGCCGGCTCGGTCCGACACGGCCCAGATGCAAGGCATGCGACACCGCGAAGTACGGATGCACGGTGAGATGATGCAGGACCATCGGATCGCTATGCGGGAGATGGGAACCCAGGACGGAGCCTCCCGCATGTTGCATAGGTCGCGGGGCGGTTGCTGACCCTGCATTAAGCCAGCTCCGACCACGAGGCTGGGCGGCCAACGACCGTGGCCTAGTTCAACCGCAGCTTTGACCCGCCGTTCTCCCACGGCGGGCCAATTGGCTTTTGCACTTCGCTGCCGGCCGCCATCAAGCGGGATCATGAATTCGCTTGAACTTGGGCCATGGTCCACCCCGCACGATCCCGCGCATGCTTGTCGCGATCCAAAGCGGATTCGTAAGTTACGTATACAGACTGCGTCTCGCTAGCAGCATTGAAGCTTCGGAATTGCCGGGATCGGAACGTCGACCGGGCAACAGGACGAACACTCGGAGACCCTCAATGCGACAGACGACATTTCGCGCGGCGACCATCAGCCTCTTCGCGACGCTAACCTTCGCCGCCGGCACCGCTCTCGCCCAGTCGACGCCCGCGCCCGCGCAGACTGCGCCGGCCCATGCCCACCAGCAGGGCATGGATCATGGCGGGCAGCAGATGCACGATCAGATGATGAAGGAACATCAGGCCGGCGCGCAGAAGCAGCAGCGGCAACCGGCCCAGCAGGATCAACAGGGCATGTCGGGGATGGCCGGCATGTCCGGCGGGTCGCCTGCATCGAACGGCTCGGGCATGGCCGGTAAGGCGAAGAGTGGCTGCTGCAAGATGCCGATGAAGAAGGCCAAGCCGGCCGCGAAGAAGACCGCCAAGCCCATGGCCGACAAGCCGATGAGCGACATGTGAAGTTTCCAGCCCCGATAAAACACCCCCCGGGGCTGAGGGCCCGCCGCCGCCCCCGCGGCGGGCCAGTTCTTTGACGATGCCCAGCGTCGCCCCGTGCTCCCAACTTTCAAAGCCGGGACCGAGCAACTGACGTGAGAGAGGAAACAGTGATGCGAAAACATCTTGGCGTCGGTGCTGCTGTTGGCTTTCTGCTCTTTGGCAGCACGCCGCTCCTCGCACAGGGTATCGGCCATAGCTTGTTCATGCGCGGCAAGATCGTCCGTACGGATGCGGGCGGCACAGTGGCCTGCCTGGGCAAAGCCGATGGCGCGCACATCGGGCAGATACTCGAAGTCTATCACGCAACGCCGCGCCACCGCCGCCTTGTCGGTCATGTCGAAGTCGACCAGATTTTCGACGACCATTACGCTCATTTCCGCGTGAGGGACGGGACGCTTCAGAAAGGCGATTGGGTGAGCCTAAAGCGCGTCCGGGCGTAACGCCAGAATTGGAATGCCAAGCGCCGCCCTCCCCAAAAGAAGAATCAGCCGAGTAGCGTGTCTCGGCATAATTCCGATCATGCGTGCGCGAATAGGTTCGGGAGTCGATGAATACTCATCGGCTCCGTTGGCGTGTCTGACCCTCAAAGACCGCGACACCGATACCAAACTACCTTCTGCGGAACTTACTTATAGGCCGCCCGGGCAAAGAGATTACTCCGTCAGGCCATCGATAGAGATGGAGTCAGGTAATGTTCGAGAAGGCGATCGGGACCATCAATGCGGCGGCCTCCTTCCGACACCGCTATGATAATTTCATCGGTGGTCGATGGAATGCTCCTGCGAGCGGCGAGTATTTCGCCGACAAGAGCCCGATCAATGGTGCCCAGATCGCAGAGTTCGCGCTGTCGACGCCGGAAGATGTCGAGCGCGCGCTCGATGCGGCGCACGCTGCCAAGGATCAATGGGCAAGAATCGCCCCCGCCGAGCGCGCCAGGATTCTCAATCGTGTCGCCGACCGGCTCGAGGATAATCTGGAGCTGCTGGCGCTTGCCGAGACGATCGACAATGGCAAGCCGATCCGCGAGACGCGTGCTGCCGACGTTCCGCTTGCGATCGACCATTTCCGCTACTTCGCCGGCTGCATCCGGGCGGAGGAAGGCGGCATCTCGACGATCGATGCGGACACCATCGCCTATCATTTCCGCGAGCCGCTCGGCGTCGTCGGCCAGATCATCCCGTGGAACTTCCCGCTGCTGATGGCGGCGTGGAAGATCGCGCCGGCGCTGGCGGCGGGCAACTGCACCGTCATCAAACCCGCATCCCAGACGCCGCTCACCTTGCTGATGTTCGCCGAGCTCACCGCCGACATCCTGCCGCCCGGCGTGCTCAATGTCGTCACCGGCCCGGGACGGACCGTTGGCCAGGCGATCGCCGCCAATCCGCGCATCGCCAAGGTCTCGTTCACCGGCGAGACCGTCACCGGCAAGCAGATCATGCACGCCGCGGCGGACCATCTGATCCCCCAGACGATGGAGCTTGGCGGCAAGTCGCCCAACATCTTCATGGCGGACGTGCTCGACGAGGACGATGCCTTCTTCGACAAGGCGCTCGAAGGCTTTACTTTGTTCGCCTTCAACAAGGGCGAGGTCTGTACCTGCCCGTCGCGCGCCCTGATCCATGAGTCGATCTTCGACCGCTTCATCGAGCGCGCCGTGGCGCGCGTCGCCGCGATCCGCCAGGGCGATCCGCTCGACCCGTCGGTCCAGGTCGGCGCGCAGGCGTCGGAGGACCAGCTCCACAAGATCCTGGGCTATATCGATATCGGCAAGGCCGAGGGCGCGCAGTGTCTGGTCGGTGGCGCCAGGGCGCTGCCGGGCGGTGCGCTCGACCAGGGCTATTTCGTACAGCCGACCGTGTTCGTGGGTCAGAACCACATGCGCATCTTCCAGGAGGAGATCTTCGGTCCCGTCCTGGCGGTCACCACCTTCAAGACGGTCGAGGAGGCGATCGCACTTGCCAACGACACCGCCTACGGTCTTGGCGCGGGCGTCTGGACCCGGAGCGGCAACACCGCCTACCGTCTGGGCCGCGCGATCGAGGCCGGGCGGGTCTGGACCAACTGCTATCACCAGTACCCCGCCCATGCCGCCTTCGGCGGATACAAGGCGTCGGGCTTCGGGCGTGAAAATCACCGGATGATGCTCGACCATTATCAGCAGACCAAGAACCTGCTCGTCTCCTATGACGAGCACGCGCTCGGCCTGTTCTGACCCCTCGCTCAAAAGGAGAAACGGACATGGCGAAAACCATGAAGGCGGCGGTCGTCCGCGAATTCGGCAAGCCCCTGGTCATCGAGGACGCGCCGATCCCGACGGTCGGCCCCGGGCAGATCCTGGTCAAGATTGCGGCAACCGGCGTGTGCCATACCGACCTGCACGCGGCAGAAGGGGACTGGCCGGTCAAACCCAACCCGCCCTTCATTCCTGGCCATGAAGGCGTCGGGCATGTCGCCGCCGTCGGTGCGGGCGTCACCCATGTGAAGGAAGGCGACCGGGTCGGCGTGCCCTGGCTCTACACCGCCTGCGGGCATTGCGTGCATTGCCTGGGTGGCTGGGAGACGCTTTGCCACGAACAGCAGAACACCGGCTATTCGGTCAATGGCAGCTTTGCCGAATATGTCCTCGCCGATCCCAACTATGTTGGTCACCTTCCCGACAATGTCGACTTCCTCGACATTGCGCCGATCCTCTGCGCGGGCGTCACCGTCTACAAGGGATTGAAGGCCACCGAGGCCCGACCCGGCGAGTGGGTGGTCGTCTCAGGGATCGGCGGGCTCGGCCACATGGCGGTGCAATATGCCCGTGCCATGGGTCTCAATGTGGCCGCGGTCGACATCGACGATAGCAAGCTCGACCTCGCTACACGCCTTGGCGCCACACTGACGGTCAACGCGCACAGCGAGGACCCTTCGGCAGCGCTCAAGAAGGCGATAGGCGGCGCGCACGGAGCGCTCGTCACCGCCGTTTCGCCCAAGGCGTTCCAGCAGGCGCTCGGCATGGTCCGGCGCGGCGGCACGGTCGCGCTCAATGGTCTGCCGCCGGGCGACTTCCCGCTGTCGATCTTCGACACCGTGCTGAACGGCATTACCGTGCGAGGCTCGATCGTCGGCACGCGGCTCGATCTGCTCGAGGCACTGGCGTTCGCCGGCGACGGCAAGGTCAAGGCCACGGTCCATGCAGACAAGCTGGAGAACATCAACGACGTCTTCTCCCGCATGCACCATGGCGACATCGAGGGCCGGATCGTCCTCGACCTCGCCTGAACCCGACTTCGCGAAAGTACAGTTCATGTCTCCCTTACATATCCGGCCGATCGCACGGCGCCGTTTCGTCCAGGGGCTGGCGATCGGCGGCGCGGTTGCCGGCTTCGCCCCGGCGCTTCTCGCGCGATCCGCCCCAGTCTCGCCCGCCGAGCTTAGCGGGACCGAGTTCGACCTCGAGATCGCCGAGCTGCCAGTCAACTTCACCGGCAAACGCCGTATCGCGACCGCCGTGAACGGCAGCGTGCCCGCGCCGGTCCTGCGCCTGCGCGAAGGCGACACGGTCACGCTCCGTGTGCGCAACGGCCTCAAGGAGATGTCGAGCATCCATTGGCACGGCATCATCGTGCCGGCGGAGATGGACGGCGTGCCCGGCATCAGCTTTGCCGGCATCGCGCCGGGCGAGACCTTCACCTATCGCTTCGAGGTCCGCCAGAGCGGAACCTACTGGTATCACGCTCACACGCTCGCCGAGCAGACGGGACTCTATGGAGCGATCATCGTGGAGCCGAAACAGGCGCCGGCGGCGCGGGCGCCCGATCGCGACTATTGCATCGTGCTCAGCGACTGGTCGGACGAGCCGCCGCTGCAGATCTTCCTCAATCTCAAGAAGCAGAGCAGCTACTATAATTTTGCGCAGCCGACAGCCGGCGACTTCCTCAAGGATGTCGGCGCCATGGGCCTTGGGAAGGCGCTCGAGCGGCGGCGGATGTGGAACAGCTCGCGGATGAACCCGACCGACTACAGCGATGTCTCTGCCGCGACCTACACCTATCTGATGAACGGCGCGCCGCCCGCCGGCAACTGGACCGGTATCGCCGCGCCCGGCGAACGCGTGCGCCTGCGCTTCGTCGGCGCGGGGACGGCGACGTTCTTCGACGTGCGGATCCCGGGGGTCGAGCTGACGGTCGTATCGGCCGACGGGCAGCCGGTCGAGCCGGTCACGGTCGAGGAATTCCGGATCGGCCCGGGCGAGACCTATGACGTCGAGTTCACCATGCCCGAGGGCGGCGCCCGCACCATCTTCGCGCAGGCGATCGATCGGAGCGGCTATGCCCGCGGCACGATCGCACCGGCTCCGGGCATGGCGGCAGCCGTGCCGCCGCTCGATGCCCGGACCTGGCTCGAGCCGGTCGACATGATGGGCGCGATGGCGACGATGGGCGCAATGGGAGGCGACGCGCATGCCGGGCACGGCATGACCGAGATGCCGGCCAGGGCACAGCACGCCCGCACCGAATATGGCGCCAATACCGACATGCGCGTCGACTATCCCCGCACCAATCTGGACGATCCCGGCGCCGGGCTGCGCGGGCGCGGCTGGCGCGTGCTGACGCTGGCCGATCTGCGCACGCCGGGCGGCGATCCCGACCCGCGCGAGCCCGAGCGCGACATCGAGCTGCATCTGACGGGCAATATGGAACGGTTCATCTGGTCGCTCGACGGCATCAAGCTCAACGATTCCCGGCCGCTGCATTTCAAGCCGAACGAGCGGCTGCGCGTCACCTTCGTCAACGACACGATGATGGCGCATCCGATGCATCTGCACGGCATGTGGAGCGATGTCGAAGGCCCGGACGGCGCCTTCCAGGTCCGCAAGCATACGGTCGTGGTCCAGCCCGCCCAGCGGGTGAGCTTCCGCGTCACCGCCGACGCCATGGGCCGATGGGCCTTCCACTGCCATCTGCTCTATCACATGGCGGCCGGCATGTTCCGGGAGGTGGTGGTCGCATGATCCGGATTATCCCCTCGCGCGGCATTGCTCTTGGCGTTGCCCTCTTCCTGGCGCCGGCGATCACGGCTCCCGCCCTCGCGCAGGATGCCTTGCCCCCGTCGCCCGCCGCCACCCCTGCCCAAACGGCCACTCCCGATCCAAACTCACCTTCCGCGCAAGGCTCTCAGGAGCATGCGGGCATGGACATGCCGGGCATGGATATGACCGACACGAAGGCGTCCGGTAACGGCGCCACGATGGACATGGGCTCGATGCAGGGTGGCAAGGCCCCGCCGGACGCGCGCAACTCGGACGATTATGCCGACGGCTATCGCAACTCGACGCTGCCGGGCTATGAGATGGCCGACAAGCTCTCGATCCCCAAGATACTTGTGGATGAGCTCGAGTTCACCAGCGGCAACGAGGGTCAGGGCGTGGGCTGGACCGTGCTCGTCACCAAGGGTCAGGACAATGACAAGCTCTGGCTGCGCAGCCAGGGGCTCAAGAACTCCCGCGACCAACGTCTCGATCCGGAGAGCAGCGTCGAGGCGCTGTGGTGGCACAGCAAGAACCCGTTCTGGGGCACGCTGCTCGGGGTCAGGCAGGATCTCGGCAAGGGTGCGACCACCTGGCTCGCCGCCGGCGTCGAGGGACTGGCGCCCTATTGGTTCGACGTCCAGCTCACCGGCTATGTAGGAACCGATGGGCGTCTCGCGGCGCGCGCCAAGGCCTCCTATGAGGTCCTGTTCACCAATCGGTTGATCCTTACGCCGCAGGTGGAAACCAATATCTATTCGAAGCGGTCGAGCGATCGGCAGCTCGGCAGCGGCTTCAGCAATGTCGAGCTGAGCGGACGGTTGCGCTACGAGGTGTCGCGCAAGTTCGCGCCCTATATCGGCTTCGTCTGGGAGCGCGCATTTGACGGCACGGCCGATTTCCGTCGCCTGCGCAGGGAAGGGCCTTCCGAACACAGGCTGGTGATCGGCTTGCGCGCCTGGTGGTGATCCGCGGATGGCCACTCGAGGGATCGACCGCGAACGCGCCGCGTGACAAGGCTGGATCGCAAGCCAACGGTCGCTGGCCGGCCTCCTTTTTCGTCTTGTTGCTCGCGGCGGCTGCGGCGTCGGCGGGACAGACGGCCATTCTCGCCTTCCTTCCGGCACTGGTCGACCCGGCTCGTGGCGCGCTATCGTCAAGCGCTCATGATTTTCACGTCGCGAGCCTGACTGCGGTCCATCCCCTGGCAGCCTTGCTGGCGGCGCCGCTCTGGGGCTGGATCGCGGACCGGGTCGACTATCGGGCGATGTTGCGCGCAGCGCTGGTCATCCTCGCGCTGGTGACCGCGCCGATCGGCCTCGTCGGGTTGCCTGAGCTTTATGCATTGCGTCTGGTGGCGGGGATGGCGTCGGCCGCCATCATACCGTTGGGCTTGCTCTGCGCGAGCTTTGCCGCAAGCGGGCGCGCGGACCAGGCGCGCCGCTTCACCTGGCTGACCGCCTTCGTGTTTCTGGGCGATCTCGCCGGTCCGCTGGTGGCGGAGGTCTCGGCCGCGATCCTGCCCCGCGCTCCCCTCATGATCCTCGCTCTCGGCATCGGTGCCGTCGGGGCGGCGCTTTGCGCCGTGCGTCTGCCGCGCTGGTGTGCACCTTGCATCGATGGCGGAGACCTGCCCGCGCCTACGCTCGGCGCGACGTTGATCCTGCTTTTTATCACGATCGTCGCGGGCGGCGGGCTGGCGGCGATGCATGTCAATCTCCTGGTGACGCGGAGCGCCATTTCGCTGAGCCGCGAAGAGATCGCCTGGATGCTCAGTCTCTGCGGATTGGGCATGCTGGCGGCACAGATCTTCCATGCAAAGCTGGATTGGCTGGTCACTGTGCCGAGGCGGCTTGCCGGATTGACGCTGGGCCTGCTGGCTGTGGCACTTTTCATGTTTCCTGTCGCCGCGAGTATGGCCGAGCTCAGTGGGATCATCGTTGCTGCCGGCTGGAGCTCGGCAACCCTTCGATTGGTCACCAGCTTCTGGATCAGCGGCGGCGGGGCCCCTTCAGGCGTGAAGCTCGGTTTCCAGCATTCCGCCGCCAGCATCGGGCAGGCGCTCGCGCCGCTGGCGATAGCCATCGTCGCTCCCGGGGCGCAGCCGCTCGTTCTGTGGGGGATTGGTGGTCTATCGCTAGCGCTGCTTGTGTCCCTGCCGCTAGCCTGGAGGCCGCCCGCCATCGTAAAATCATCTGCGTGATGAGGGGAGGGGCGCATTGATGCGTATAGAAAAGAAGGGGCCTCTGCCCCATGCTTATCGTTCTTCCGGGAGTCATTTCATGAAGACCCGCCTATTCGTCGCCTTGCTGTTCCTCGCCATGCCCGGCGTAGCGCTTGCGGCCAGTGATATCGTCGTCCACCGGGATCCGGGATGTGGATGTTGCGAGAAGTGGGCGCAGGCCGTGCGCGCGAAGCTGGGACGCAAGGTCGTCATGCGTGACGATGCGTCGCGCAGCGAGCTTCAGCGCAAGGCCGGCATGCCCCGGACGCTGGCATCTTGCCACAGCGCGATCGTCGATGGCTATATGATCGAGGGCCATGTCCCGATATCCGACGTCAAGCGCTTGCTGGCGACCCGTCCTGCGGGCGTCAAAGGCATTGCGGTTGCGGGGATGCCGATCGGTTCGGAGGGCATGGAAGTGGCAGGCGCTGCCCGCCAACCCTATACGGTGGTGGCCTTCGGCAGCGCCGGTCAGCGAATTTTCGCCCGCCATTGATATCGCGCGGTTTGCAGCATCCTGCAGAATTGCCCGGTGGTAGAGGACCCCGCTGTCGAGTGTAGAACCTTGTGTCAAGCGAGCTGATGGCGTCCCTACCCCTACCTACACTGAAAAAGCAACGATTTGTCTTGTAAGTTGTTCGCGGTCGTCTCCATGATTTGCCTGAATTTGGCCCAAAATGTGGGAACGATTGTGGGACCGTTTGCCCACCGAAAGTGTGAGAACGGCCCCAACATTCCCGATCAGGGCCCCGAACCGATGGCACTCACAGCATTGAAGGTGAAAAACACGAAGCCCGGTCGCCATGTCGATAGCCGGGGCTTTGCCTGATTGCACTTTGCGTTCGCTTGCATTACATCGTCATGCAGAAAGGAAATCGACATGGCCGCAAACGCTCTTGTGCAGACCCGGATCGACGGAGCGGTGAAGGAGGAAGCCGCGACCGTGCTGGCTGCTATGGGGCTGACCGTCTCCGATGCCGTGCGCCTGATGCTGACCCGCGTTGCCCGCGACAAGGCCTTGCCGTTTGAACCGCTGGTGCCCAATGCCGAGACGATCGAGGCCATGAAGGAAGCGCGCGAGGGAAAGGGCAAGCGGTTCGCCACGGTGGTCGACCTGATGGCCGACCTCAATGCGGACGATTGAACGCTTCGGGCGGTTCAAGCGCGACTACAAGCGGGAGAAGAAGGGGCAGCACGCCAAGACGCTGGACGCTGACCTGATCCCGATCATCGAGGCGCTGGCATCCGACGAGCCGCTTGAACCGCGCCACCGCGACCATGCGCTGACCGGCGACTGGCGCGACCATCGCGATTGCCACATAAAGCCCGACCTCGTGCTGATTTACCGCAAGCCCGATGACGACACCTTGCAGCTTGTGCGCTTGGGATCGCACGCGGAATTGGGTTGGTGACGCCCGCGCATGGCGAGCTTATACGTTTGTCGGGTATGTCAGCCAGAGGCACGATTACGGGTTAGGTGTGATCAGCGAGCATCCGATGCCAACAAGCTTTTGCAGAAGACATCAATCGCAGAGATGCATTCGGCAGGCGCTGCTTGAAACAAAAATGAGGGCCATAAATCACTTTCACCCTCAAATTCTGACAAATTTGCCGTTAGTTCACGACTGGTGAGCGAGAAATGAGCCGATCGCGTTGGGCTTGAAGAGCCGACCGCTCGCTCCACCGTCGTGACCCCTACGTTGATGACCGGCGGATGCTGGCCCGGTAGACGATGCTGCCGAGAGCGACGACGACGCCCATGATGGCAAAAGATTCCATGCTCGAATGGCTCAAAAGCCAGATCGTGAGAAGGAAACCCTATTTCCGTGATTTGCTCGATCACATGCTCAGGGTGTTGATTTCCACTGAGAAGTGACCCGGGTAGGGCGTAAATTTCCACTGAGAATTGACCCATGTTGAACTCGTCCCTGGCTTTGACAAGCGAGGGTATATGGAGTGTTGGACATGGCGTTATTGAGCGTTATCCGGCGCTGGCATTTTCGCGATCATCTACCGATCCGGGAGATAGCGCGGCGCACCGGACTATCACGCAACACGATCCGCAAATATTTGCGGTCCGAGACGATCGATCCGCGGTTCAAGGTGCCTGATCGACCAAGCAAACTGGACCCATTTGCTGAGCATCTGGCGGCCTGGCTGCGGCGCGATATGGGCCGATCGCGCAAGCAGAAGCGCACGATCAAGCAGTTTCACGCCGATTTGGTGAGCCTGGGTTATGAAGGATCCTACAACCGGGTTGCCGCTTTTGCTCGGGACTGGCGCGAAGATTATCGGCGCCAGCAACAGATTGGCGGGCGTGGGACATTCGTGCCCCTGTCGTTCGCGCCGGGGGAAGCTTTCCAGTTTGATTGGAGTGAGGACTGGGCAATCATCGCCGGGGTTCGGACCAAGCTGCAGGTCGCGCATTTCAAGCTCAGTTACAGCCGGGCATTCATCGTGCGCGCCTACCTGCTGCAAACCCATGAGATGCTGTTCGACGCCCATAATCACGCCTTCCGCGTGCTGGGCGGCGTGCCGCGCCGGGGTATCTATGACAATATGCGCACGGCCGTCGACAAGGTCGGGCGTGGCAAGGAACGCACCGTCAACGCACGCTTCCTGACGATGGTCAGCCACTATCTGTTCGAAGCTGAGTTCTGTAACCCGGCTGCGGGATGGGAAAAGGGGCAGGTCGAGAAGAATGTCCAGGATGCGCGGCACCGTCTGTGGCAACCCACGCCGCAGGTCGAAAGCCTTGATGCGCTGAACCTGTGGCTGGAGGAGCGCTGCAAGGCGTTATGGGAGGACATCCCTCACGGGATCGAACCCGGATCGGTTGCCAATGCCTGGGCCGATGAATCTGAGTGTCTGATGGTTGCGGGCAGGCCCTTCGATGGTTTTGTGGAATATCGCAAACGGGTATCGCCGACGTGCCTCATCCACTTTGAGCGCAATCGCTACAGCGTACCGGCCTCTTTCGCCAATCGCACTGTCAGCCTGCGCGTCTATCCTGATCGCTTCCAGGTCGTCGCCGAGGGGCAGCCAATCTGCGCACATCAGCGCATCATCAACCGCTCTCACGACGGTCCAGGTCATACGGTTTATGACTGGCGCCATTATCTGGCGGTCGTGCAGCGCAAGCCCGGCGCCCTGCGCAACGGTGCGCCCTTCCTTGAGCTACCCGATGCGTTCCAGCGTCTGCAGCGACATCTGTTGCGCAATCCCGGCGGCGACAGGGAAATGGTCGAAATACTGGCGCTGGTTCTTCATCATGATGAGCAACTGGTGCTGACGGCGGTCACCATGGCGCTGGAGGCTGGCGTTCCGACCAAGACCCATATCCTCAATCTGCTCTATAGGCTGGTCGACGGAAAACCGATCTCCACGCCGCCGGTGACGGCGCCCCAGGCGCTCAAGCTGGTCAGCGAACCGATGGCCAATGTCGAACGCTATGATGATCTGCGCAAGGAGAAGCGTCATGCGTCATGACCCTGCCAGCGGCGCCATCGTCGTCATGCTCCGCAGCCTCAAGATGCATGGCATGGCGCAGGCCGTCACCGATCTCATGGAACAGGGATCTCCAGCGTTCGAAGCCGCCATCCCGATCCTCTCCCAGTTACTCAAAGCCGAGACAGCAGAACGGGAGGTTCGGTCTGTGGCCTATCAGCTCAAGATCGCGCGCTTCCCTGTCTATCGCGATCTGGCCGGCTTCGACTTTACCAGTAGCGAGGTCAATGAAGCTCTGGTGCGTCAGTTGCATCGCTGCGACTTCATCGACATCGCCGACAATATCGTGCTGGTCGGCGGTCCTGGCACCGGCAAGAGCCATGTGGCAACGGCGCTGGGCATCCAGGCCATCGAACATCATCGAAAGCGCGTCCGCTTCTTCTCGACGGTCGAACTGGTCAATGCGCTCGAGCAGGAAAAAGCACAGGGCAAGGCCGGTCAGATCGCCAATCGCCTCCTGCACTCCGATCTCGTTATCCTGGATGAGCTTGGATATCTGCCGTTCAGTGCTTCAGGTGGCGCGCTGCTCTTCCACCTGCTGAGCAAACTCTACGAGCGCACCAGCGTCATCATCACCACAAACCTGAGCTTCAGCGAATGGGCCACCGTGTTCGGCGACGCCAAAATGACCACGGCGCTCCTCGATCGGCTTACCCATCACTGCCACATCCTGGAGACCGGCAACGATAGCTTCCGCTTCAAAAACAGCTCTGCCAAGCAGGCCAGAACCCAAAAGAGAAAACCACGGGTTGACCCACCCGTGACACCCGAAACATAATCCGCAGACGGGTCACTTCTCGATGGAAAACCCGGGTCACTTCTCAGTGGAAATCAACA
>NZ_ATDP01000049.1 GCF_000445105.1 Sphingobium lactosutens DS20
CGTCAGGCTCATAACCTGAAGGTCACAGGTTCAAATCCTGTCCCCGCAACCACAGAAACCGACATACCAGGCCCCCCTGATGCGAAAGCATCGGGGGCGCTGTCGGCATTGGCGGAATTCCGCCGTTCCAGCCATTCGAGGATCGTGCCAAACTCGCCGTGAAGCATGGCGTTGACCTCTCCACGCTTGTCGCCCGGCGTCAGAACGATGCGCTCGATGAGAGCGCGCAGCGCGTCGGCCGCTTCCTGACGCTCCTCCGGATGCGCCAGCGCTTCCGCAAACCGAACAACCTTGCGGCGGTAAATCTCCGAGATATTCGGGTGGATGTCCGGTACATCAGCGGGCGCTGCGGCGAGCCGGGCACGGATGGCATCTTCCTGCGCCTCCAATTCAAGCAGTTGATCGACGAGCGAGCGCGTCCCCTTGCCTTCCGTAGCGAGTGTCACCAGCCCTTTGATGGCCTTCAGGACCTTGTCGAGCTCGGCCCGATCTGCGATGTCTGTGGCGCGACGCTGGCGATTGAAACGATTGGTTTCCTCGACGCAGGTGCGAATGGCTTCGGCAGCGACCTCGGCACTCATCAAGCGGTCACGTAGACCATCGAGAACACGCGCCTCCAACTTCTCGCGTGCAATGCTATGCCCGTTGGAACAGCTTCTTGTGTCGATATGGTTCGAACAGGCAAACCGCCCCTGCCCGCGAAGGGTATAAGACCCGCCGCAGCATCCGCAATAAACGAGGCCGGACAGCAGGCTCCTCGGGCGATGAGTCCGGTTCATTGCGTTGTGGGCCGAGCGCGTCGCTTCGATGACGCCGGCATACTGGATCGCGATATCTTCCTGTCGCGCTTTTGCGGCCTGCCAGAGTTCGTCATCCAGGATCCGCAGATGAGGCACTTCGGTAACGATCCACTCGGCCTGCGGATTGATGCGCGAGACACGCTTGCCGGTCTGAGGATTCTTTATATAGCGAAGGCGGTTCCAGACCAGCTTACCGATATAGAGCTCATTATTGATCAAACCCGTGCCGCGCTTTGAGTGCCCCCGGATCGTGGTCGATGTCCAAAGCTTCCCGGTCGGTGCGGCAATCCCCGCTTCATTGAGGCGGCAGGCAACTGCATGCGGGCTGAGCCCACTCGCGAACTGCCGGAACACCTGACGCACGACTTCCGCTTCAGCGTCATTG
Source organism: Sphingobium lactosutens DS20 (assembly GCF_000445105.1). Lineage (GTDB taxonomy): Bacteria > Pseudomonadota > Alphaproteobacteria > Sphingomonadales > Sphingomonadaceae > Sphingobium > Sphingobium lactosutens. Next base: position 1,186 of record NZ_ATDP01000049.1, read on the forward strand.
ATCGTGCGCTCCCCATGAACCGCCTCGCCCTCACTGGAGAAGCGGCGCACGATATCATAGCCATAACAGAGGCCACCGCCGGACTTGCCCTTTTCCACGCGACCGCGAAGACCCCGATGGGTCTTCTTTGCAAGATCCTTGAGGAAAAGGGCGTTCATCGTGCCCTTGAGACCGACATGTAGTTCTGAAACTTCGCCCTCGGCCAGCGTCACGATCTTTACGCCTGCGAACTGAAGGTTCTTGTACAGCGTCGCCACGTCGGCTTGGTCGCGTGAGACACGGTCCAGCGCTTCGGCCAGCAGCACATCGAAGCGGCCCATCTGTGCATCCTGAAGCAGCGCCTGAATGCCGGGACGCAGTATGACGCTCGCGCCGGAGATCGCGGCATCCTTATAACTCGAGACAATGCGCCAACCCTCCCGCTTGGCCTGTTCGCGGCAGATCAGGAACTGATCTTCGATGGACGCAGGGCTCTGCTTGTCGTCGGAATAGCGAGCATATAGAGCGACACGGGTCATATCGGTCTCCTTCGCGGGCGAAACTAACATTAACTGACAGTGTGACCAAATTCCGAGGCCATCAGAGGCTGTTCGCCGGAGATACGTGAAGAGCCTGCCAACGGCGCAGAGCTGGCATGATCCGTCGCAACTTTATCGAGTAATCAATTGGGTCCCGCAATGGCAGATCCTGCGCGGCGTGCCGGACTGCATCAAAGGTGGGAGGAAAGGCGGGGTCGGCACAGGCAAACACGACACGATTGCCCCGCTGTTCGGCGGGGATTGCGATTGCCCGTCCATCAAAGCTCGCGGCGATGCGGCGAACCAGCGTGGGAAATGCTCTGGCGTTATCGCACATGTTGGCAACCAGCAGACCGTGCGAACCGAGGCGAGCACGGCAGCTATCATAAAAGGCTTGTTCGCTCAGAGCCGCTGGAAGGCCTTTGTGTTGATTTCCACTGAGAAGTGACCCGGGTTTTCCATCGAGAAGTGACCCGTCTGCGGATTATGTTTCGGGTGTCACGGGTGGGTCAACCCGTGGTTTTCTCTTTTGGGTTCTGGCCTGCTTGGCAGAGCTGTTTTTGAAGCGGAAGCTATCGTTGCCGGTCTCCAGGATGTGGCAGTGATGGGTAAGCCGATCGAGGAGCGCCGTGGTCATTTTGGCGTCGCCGAACACGGTGGCCCATTCGCTGAAGCTCAGGTTTGTGGTGATGATGACGCTGGTGCGCTCGTAGAGTTTGCTCAGCAGGTGGAAGAGCAGCGCGCCACCTGAAGCACTGAACGGCAGATATCCAAGCTCATCCAGGATAACGAGATCGGAGTGCAGGAGGCGATTGGCGATCTGACCGGCCTTGCCCTGTGCTTTTTCCTGCTCGAGCGCATTGACCAGTTCGACCGTCGAGAAGAAGCGGACGCGCTTTCGATGATGTTCGATGGCCTGGATGCCCAGCGCCGTTGCCACATGGCTCTTGCCGGTGCCAGGACCGCCGACCAGCACGATATTGTCGGCGATGTCGATGAAGTCGCAGCGATGCAACTGACGCACCAGAGCTTCATTGACCTCGCTACTGGTAAAGTCGAAGCCGGCCAGATCGCGATAGACAGGGAAGCGCGCGATCTTGAGCTGATAGGCCACAGACCGAACCTCCCGTTCTGCTGTCTCGGCTTTGAGTAACTGGGAGAGGATCGGGATGGCGGCTTCGAACGCTGGAGATCCCTGTTCCATGAGATCGGTGACGGCCTGCGCCATGCCATGCATCTTGAGGCTGCGGAGCATGACGACGATGGCGCCGCTGGCAGGGTCATGACGCATGACGCTTCTCCTTGCGCAGATCATCATAGCGTTCGACATTGGCCATCGGTTCGCTGACCAGCTTGAGCGCCTGGGGCGCCGTCACCGGCGGCGTGGAGATCGGTTTTCCGTCGACCAGCCTATAGAGCAGATTGAGGATATGGGTCTTGGTCGGAACGCCAGCCTCCAGCGCCATGGTGACCGCCGTCAGCACCAGTTGCTCATCATGATGAAGAACCAGCGCCAGTATTTCGACCATTTCCCTGTCGCCGCCGGGATTGCGCAACAGATGTCGCTGCAGACGCTGGAACGCATCGGGTAGCTCAAGGAAGGGCGCACCGTTGCGCAGGGCGCCGGGCTTGCGCTGCACGACCGCCAGATAATGGCGCCAGTCATAAACCGTATGACCTGGACCGTCGTGAGAGCGGTTGATGATGCGCTGATGTGCGCAGATTGGCTGCCCCTCGGCGACGACCTGGAAGCGATCAGGATAGACGCGCAGGCTGACAGTGCGATTGGCGAAAGAGGCCGGTACGCTGTAGCGATTGCGCTCAAAGTGGATGAGGCACGTCGGCGATACCCGTTTGCGATATTCCACAAAACCATCGAAGGGCCTGCCCGCAACCATCAGACACTCAGATTCATCGGCCCAGGCATTGGCAACCGATCCGGGTTCGATCCCGTGAGGGATGTCCTCCCATAACGCCTTGCAGCGCTCCTCCAGCCACAGGTTCAGCGCATCAAGGCTTTCGACCTGCGGCGTGGGTTGCCACAGACGGTGCCGCGCATCCTGGACATTCTTCTCGACCTGCCCCTTTTCCCATCCCGCAGCCGGGTTACAGAACTCAGCTTCGAACAGATAGTGGCTGACCATCGTCAGGAAGCGTGCGTTGACGGTGCGTTCCTTGCCACGCCCGACCTTGTCGACGGCCGTGCGCATATTGTCATAGATACCCCGGCGCGGCACGCCGCCCAGCACGCGGAAGGCGTGATTATGGGCGTCGAACAGCATCTCATGGGTTTGCAGCAGGTAGGCGCGCACGATGAATGCCCGGCTGTAACTGAGCTTGAAATGCGCGACCTGCAGCTTGGTCCGAACCCCGGCGATGATTGCCCAGTCCTCACTCCAATCAAACTGGAAAGCTTCCCCCGGCGCGAACGACAGGGGCACGAATGTCCCACGCCCGCCAATCTGTTGCTGGCGCCGATAATCTTCGCGCCAGTCCCGAGCAAAAGCGGCAACCCGGTTGTAGGATCCTTCATAACCCAGGCTCACCAAATCGGCGTGAAACTGCTTGATCGTGCGCTTCTGCTTGCGCGATCGGCCCATATCGCGCCGCAGCCAGGCCGCCAGATGCTCAGCAAATGGGTCCAGTTTGCTTGGTCGATCAGGCACCTTGAACCGCGGATCGATCGTCTCGGACCGCAAATATTTGCGGATCGTGTTGCGTGATAGTCCGGTGCGCCGCGCTATCTCCCGGATCGGTAGATGATCGCGAAAATGCCAGCGCCGGATAACGCTCAATAACGCCATGTCCAACACTCCATATACCCTCGCTTGTCAAAGCCAGGGACGAGTTCAACATGGGTCAATTCTCAGTGGAAATTTACGCCCTACCCGGGTCACTTCTCAGTGGAAATCAACA
>NZ_ATDP01000050.1 GCF_000445105.1 Sphingobium lactosutens DS20
TGTAGCGCGACGATTACGGAGTCCGGTCGGCGTCAATTTTGATGGCCGATAGGTGGCCGCGCCGGTTGGTGAATTCTGGCTACCATTTGCTGTTGCGAGGAGCAACCGTCGAGCGACAATTACGACGCTGGGTAATTGTCGCTGGCGCTGGCCGGAAGCGAGGGTTTGAAGCGCATGGGATGGTTGGCATGTAATTGCCGCTGGCGACAATTACCCGTTGCCTCAGCAAGGGTGCTCCCGAGCGCGAAGCCAGCGACAATTATGATGGCCGGTCCGGGGCGCCATTGGGCGGGTCGTAATCGCCGGCGTTGATGCGGGCGACGGCGGAACGCTTGCGGTAGCTTTCGCCGTTCATCTCGATGATGGTCGAGTGGTGCACGAGGCGGTCGATCGCGGCGACAGCCATGGCGGGATCAGGGAAGACGTTGTCCCATGCCGAAAATGGCTGGTTGGCGGTAATGGCGAGCGAGTGGCGTTCGTAGCGGTGGGCGATGAGCTCGAACAAGGCGCTGGTTTCGACCTGGTCCTTGCGGACGTAGGACAGATCGTCGAGCACGATGAGATCGAACTTGTCGAGCTTGTCGAGCATGGCGGGCAAGCTGAGGTCGCGGCGCGCGGACTGGAGCTTCTGGACCATGTCGGTGGTGGAGCAGAACAGGACGCGCCGCCCCGTGTCGATGAGGGCATGGCCAATGGCGGCAACTGCGTGCGTCTTGCCGGTCCCGCTCTGGCCGAACAGCAGCAGGTTGCCGCCGTTCTCGATCCAGTCGTCACCGGCGGCGAGGGACAAGAGGTGCGGTTTGCGGATGCCGGGGGCGGCGTCGAAATCGAAGGTGGCGAAGGTCTTGCCTGCGGGCAAGCCGGACTGGTCGCGATGGCGCTGGATGCGCCGGGAGGAGCGATCAGCCATCTCGATCTCGAGAAGCGAGGCCAGCAGGTTGGCGGCCGGCCAGCCATCGCGATCGGCGGTGTCGGTGAGGTGCTTCCAGTTGCGGTTGATGCTCGGCAGGCGCAAGGCCTTGAGCAGGGTAGGCAGTACGGCGGCGGCCTGATCCTTGGTGCGGGTCATCAGTGCACCTCCCCGCTGGCGATCAGGCTGTTGTAGCTGTGCAGATCGGGTGGCGGGATAGCGACATCGCGCTGCGATCTTGCGGTTGGCAGGAACTCGTCCCTGAGCGCATCGACATCGGGCAAGCGCCCGCTGTCGAGAGCCTCATCGATCCGCCGGGCCAGCACGTCGACACAGTCGCCCCTGGCGGCGATATCGAGCAGCGCGACGGCATCGCGGCAGGCCTGCCGTCCATCGAGTTGGGCATCGAAGGCTTGCCAGGCCCGCCGGTAGGCGTGATCGGGGAAGAGGGCTTCGCGGTAGACGAGGTTGCGCAGTGCACCGGGCTTGCGGCGCAGGTTACCGATCATGTGCCGGAAATCGATGCTATGCCCCCGGTGGGGATGACTGATCCGCACACGCGGCGTGGACATTACCCTGTCTGGACCGAGGAAGAGCTCGATGCGATCGTCAAAGAGATGCGCGTTGAGGCGCCGTCCGACGAGGCGGGAAGGCACCGAATAGGTAACCCGATCGATGGCGACGGTGCCGTTGCGGGTGACATCGACGGTGACCATGGCGAAATCGGTGGTTCGCCTTGCGGGCAGCGCCTTGAGTACCCTGCGTTCTGCATCGATGCGCGCAGCATGTCGCCGGTTCTGTCTGGCGACCTGCGCCTCAACGAACTCGCGCCAGGCCTCGATGCTAACGAAATCGCGGCTGCCCCGCCGGCGTAAGGCCTGATCGAGCCGTCGCTTGAGATGGGCATGGGGACCTTCGATCGATCCGTTCTCGTGCGCCTCGCCGCGGTTGTTGCGGGTAGCAAGCATGCCGTAATGACGACACAGCTCGTCATAGCTTCGGGTGAAATCCCGCTGCGCATCGGCGTTGAGGTTTTTGTAGGCGGCTGACAGGGAATCGCTGCGGTGTTCGGCCGGCGCACCGCCCAGCTTCCACAACGCATCCTGCAGGTGCTCCGAAAGGGCGGCAAAGCTCTCCCCGCCCAGCACGACAGCCGCATGCTCCCAGCCACTCGCCGCCAAGCGGAAGTGGTAGAGGCGATAGGCCAGGGTCTCGCCGGCAACAGTGACCTTGAGACTGTCGCATACCGTGAAATCCGACAGGCCCTGCCGACCGGGCTCATGATGCTGCGGGAAGAAGATCTCCTTCTCGCCGCCGTGCAGTGCCCGCCAGCGGGCGATCCGGCGTTCCAGTGTTCGTCGTATCGCATCGGGAACAGCATCCTCGCCGAACTCGTCCTGGAGCGTCTCGAAGACCGTGACGGCAATGATACCGTCGATCTGGAGCAACTCCTCTATACGTGGCCAGAATGGCTCGAGCGGATCGGCGCGGGTGCGCCAGTGGCGCTCCTTCTTCTTCTGGGACGGAAGCTGCGGATCGTTCTCGATCCGGCGTGCGCTGCGTTCGCTGATACCGGCCTTGGCAGCCGCGACGGCCTGGGTGTGTTGGCGACGATGGGTCATGAAGAGAAATACCTGCTGATCGGAAATGTGGTGGCCCGGCATCGCAAACCCATCGCTCGTTGTTCGATGAGTGTTCCGATACCACCGCCCGCCACAGCCCCGATCTGCCCCCCGAAAGAAGGGGAAAAAGATCGCCACCGGTTGTCTGGTCCGCTCTCCGGTCGGGGCTGCGCCCCTCCCTACGATCAGACCAGACAACCGATCCTACCGGCCATCATAGTCGCCGCTCAACCGGCCATCGTAGTTGTCGCCGCGCAGGTACGGCAACACCCGGCATGGGCTACAATCTTGACATTTCCCCAGTACAATGCATATGTTCATGCATATGCAAAGGAGGTCGATATGGCCCGGAAAAAAGCAGTTTCCGTCCCTCCACGAGAAGCCAAACTGTTCCGGAACAACAAGAGTCAGGCTCTGCGCATCCCTGCCGATTTCGAACTTCCGGGTGACCGCGTGATGATCCATCGCGATGGCGACCGCCTCATTATCGAACCGGTACGCCGCAAGAATCTTCTGGAAGTCCTCGCATCCCTGCAGCCGCTCGGGCCCGATGATCAGTTTCCCGATGTCGAGGACACATTGCTCCCGATAAAGGCCATCGACCTGTGAGCGGGCTCTATATGCTCGACACCAATACCGTCTCCGAGCTTGCCCGCAATCCGCAAGGATCGGTTGCCGCACGCATCGCCGAAGTGGGCCCGGATGCGATCTGTGTCAGCATCATCACCGCGGCGGAACTCCGCTACGGCTGCGCCAGAGCGGGTTCGCCGCGGCTGCTGGCGCAGATCGAGGCCATTCTGGACAGCCTCCAGATCCTTGCCCTCGATGTCCCCGCCGACACTGAATATGCCGGTATTCGCGCAGAGCTGGAAGCAGCCGGCAAGCCTATCGGGCCAAATGACTGGTTCATCGCTGCCCATGCCTATGCCCTGGAAGCGGTGCTGGTGACCGCGAATATCACAGACTTCTCGCGGATACGCGCACTCAAAGTCGAGAACTGGATCGCCGACCTTCATTGACCGGATGCCGGGCAATCACCGCATGGCTTTCGTCTAGCGCATCGGCTCGCTCCAGCGGCGGGCCGCCGCCACACGCTTCGCGATCGACCCTAACCCTTGAGATGACCTTCAGCTCCATAGCGGATCGGGGGGCCTTTGCCGTCCATTGACCTCATGGCCGGAGAGAGGAGGGGG
>NZ_ATDP01000051.1 GCF_000445105.1 Sphingobium lactosutens DS20
CTGCGCGGCGACAACTACGATGGCCGGTTGAGCGGCGACTATGATGGCCGGTAGGATCGGTTGTCTGGTCTGATCGTAGGGAGGGGCGCAGCCCCGACCGGAGAGCGGACCAGACAACCGGTGGCGATCTTTTTCCCCTTCTTTCGGGGGGCAGATCGGGGCTGTGGCGGGCGGTGGTATCGGAACACTCATCGAACAACGAGCGATGGGTTTGCGATGCCGGGCCACCACATTTCCGATCAGCAGGTATTTCTCTTCATGACCCATCGTCGCCAACACACCCAGGCCGTCGCGGCTGCCAAGGCCGGTATCAGCGAACGCAGCGCACGCCGGATCGAGAACGATCCGCAGCTTCCGTCCCAGAAGAAGAAGGAGCGCCACTGGCGCACCCGCGCCGATCCGCTCGAGCCATTCTGGCCACGTATAGAGGAGTTGCTCCAGATCGACGGTATCATTGCCGTCACGGTCTTCGAGACGCTCCAGGACGAGTTCGGCGAGGATGCTGTTCCCGATGCGATACGACGAACACTGGAACGCCGGATCGCCCGCTGGCGGGCACTGCACGGCGGCGAGAAGGAGATCTTCTTCCCGCAGCATCATGAGCCCGGTCGGCAGGGCCTGTCGGATTTCACGGTATGCGACAGTCTCAAGGTCACTGTTGCCGGCGAGACCCTGGCCTATCGCCTCTACCACTTCCGCTTGGCGGCGAGTGGCTGGGAGCATGCGGCTGTCGTGCTGGGCGGGGAGAGCTTTGCCGCCCTTTCGGAGCACCTGCAGGATGCGTTGTGGAAGCTGGGCGGTGCGCCGGCCGAACACCGCAGCGATTCCCTGTCAGCCGCCTACAAAAACCTCAACGCCGATGCGCAGCGGGATTTCACCCGAAGCTATGACGAGCTGTGTCGTCATTACGGCATGCTTGCTACCCGCAACAACCGCGGCGAGGCGCACGAGAACGGATCGATCGAAGGTCCCCATGCCCATCTCAAGCGACGGCTCGATCAGGCCTTACGCCGGCGGGGCAGCCGCGATTTCGTTAGCATCGAGGCCTGGCGCGAGTTCGTTGAGGCGCAGGTCGCCAGACAGAACCGGCGACATGCTGCGCGCATCGATGCAGAACGCAGGGTACTCAAGGCGCTGCCCGCAAGGCGAACCACCGATTTCGCCATGGTCACCGTCGATGTCACCCGCAACGGCACCGTCGCCATCGATCGGGTTACCTATTCGGTGCCTTCCCGCCTCGTCGGACGGCGCCTCAACGCGCATCTCTTTGACGATCGCATCGAGCTCTTCCTCGGTCCAGACAGGGTAATGTCCACGCCGCGTGTGCGGATCAGTCATCCCCACCGGGGGCATAGCATCGATTTCCGGCACATGATCGGTAACCTGCGCCGCAAGCCCGGTGCACTGCGCAACCTCGTCTACCGCGAAGCCCTCTTCCCCGATCACGCCTACCGGCGGGCCTGGCAAGCCTTCGATGCCCAACTCGATGGACGGCAGGCCTGCCGCGATGCCGTCGCGCTGCTCGATATCGCCGCCAGGGGCGACTGTGTCGACGTGCTGGCCCGGCGGATCGATGAGGCTCTCGACAGCGGGCGCTTGCCCGATGTCGATGCGCTCAGGGACGAGTTCCTGCCAACCGCAAGATCGCAGCGCGATGTCGCTATCCCGCCACCCGATCTGCACAGCTACAACAGCCTGATCGCCAGCGGGGAGGTGCACTGATGACCCGCACCAAGGATCAGGCCGCCGCCGTACTGCCTACCCTGCTCAAGGCCTTGCGCCTGCCGAGCATCAACCGCAACTGGAAGCACCTCACCGACACCGCCGATCGCGATGGCTGGCCGGCCGCCAACCTGCTGGCCTCGCTTCTCGAGATCGAGATGGCTGATCGCTCCTCCCGGCGCATCCAGCGCCATCGCGACCAGTCCGGCTTGCCCGCAGGCAAGACCTTCGCCACCTTCGATTTCGACGCCGCCCCCGGCATCCGCAAACCGCACCTCTTGTCCCTCGCCGCCGGTGACGACTGGATCGAGAACGGCGGCAACCTGCTGCTGTTCGGCCAGAGCGGGACCGGCAAGACGCACGCAGTTGCCGCCATTGGCCATGCCCTCATCGACACGGGGCGGCGCGTCCTGTTCTGCTCCACCACCGACATGGTCCAGAAGCTCCAGTCCGCGCGCCGCGACCTCAGCTTGCCCGCCATGCTCGACAAGCTCGACAAGTTCGATCTCATCGTGCTCGACGATCTGTCCTACGTCCGCAAGGACCAGGTCGAAACCAGCGCCTTGTTCGAGCTCATCGCCCACCGCTACGAACGCCACTCGCTCGCCATTACCGCCAACCAGCCATTTTCGGCATGGGACAACGTCTTCCCTGATCCCGCCATGGCTGTCGCCGCGATCGACCGCCTCGTGCACCACTCGACCATCATCGAGATGAACGGCGAAAGCTACCGCAAGCGTTCCGCCGTCGCCCGCATCAACGCCGGCGATTACGACCCGCCCAATGGCGCCCCGGACCGGCCATCATAATTGTCGCTGGCTTCGCGCTCGGGAGCACCCTTGCTGAGGCAACGGGTAATTGTCGCCAGCGGCAATTACATGCCAACCATCCCATGCGCTTCAAACCCTCGCTTCCGGCCAGCGCCAGCGACAATTACCCAGCGTCGTAATTGTCGCTCGACGGTTGCTCCTCGCAACAGCAAATGGTAGCCAGAATTCACCAACCGGCGCGGCCACCTATCGGCCATCAAAATTGACGCCGACCGGACTCCGTAATCGTCGCGCTACAGCCGCGAAACTCGTTTGCCGCACTCGGTATGCTTTGTTCGTGCAGAAGGGAGCGTACGCGCTCGACCAGATGGGCAGATCCCGGAGCCGGGTAACGCATCTCGTAAAGTGCGTCAGGAAAGCCACCGAAATCATGAATTGTAGTGTGTCGGTCGAGGCCGTTGAGGGTCACAACACTCTCTTCCCAGTGCGCCGATATGATCAGGATCGCGGTCGGTCGAAAGGGGAGAAGCGCGGGCAGAGATTCGAGGAACGACCGCGCCGGACTGTCGCCAAGCGCAAGGCTTGGAGCACCGTGGCTAATGAATATGCTTGGGAGCATCGATTGAACCGCCAGAAGAGAGTTTATACGGGGATGGCATTACGGGCTGCGGGCGGAGAGCAGCTTCAGGTGATCGCAGGGTTGATAACGGTCCCAGGAAGCGGTGTCGGCTTCAATGCGTAGAGCCCATCGCCGATCAGAGCCTGGACTATGAGGGTGAGCGCCCAGAAGGCAGGAAATTCCCAACCCCCATTGGGATTGTTGAAGAAGAAGCCGGCGCCGGCATGCACCGTTGCAATCGCGCCGAGCAGGATTGGGATAAGGCCCAGCGCCACGATGCGCGGATAGATGCCGAGGAGCAGTGCAATTCCGCCAAGCGTTTCCGCTGTCATCACCAGATAAGCGATGAACCCTGGTACGCCGACCGACTCGAAGAATTGCGCCGTTCCGGCCGGCGTGAACACGAAGATCTTCATGCCTGCATGTGCGAGGAAGAGGCCGCCAAGGGCGGCACGCAGCACCGTGGCACCGATCATTCCGGTGTGGACTTTCATAGCATCGCTCCATCGACGCGACCGATGACAAAGGCATTGCCGTCGGTTGCGATGTCTGTCGCCGTGGAGTTCCGAACTGGATTTGCTCGGCTAGCTCTTAGCGGCGGGCGGAGCCGTCTCCGCCGATGCCGTGACAGGTAATCTGCTTCCCACCTCGCGATAATCTGCAAAAATGTGCGGCGTTATCACACCGCCAGTGTGAACCGAAGCGAGCGATCAGTTCCTGTCGGTTGTCTGATCGATGCGTCGCTGCCACGGTGGGGTGCCAGCAAAACGCTTGATAAGGAAATCAATGAAGACGCGCACCTTCGCGGGGAGATGCTCGTTCGGAGGGTACACTGCGTAGATGTTGCCGAGATCGAACGGAGGATGGTCGAGTTCGAGAATTTCGAGCCGACCATCTGCAACGGCATCGGCAACGATGAATGTGGGCTGGTAGACGATCCCCATACCGGCAATGGCCGCTGCGACAAGTGCGTCGCCGTTGCCGGCGCGAAGCGGCCCCGAGACAGGCACCTTGATATCGCCGTTGCTTCCAAAACTCCACGAACTGGGTCCGACAGCGTGGGACAGGGTGTAGCCAAGGCAGCGATGATCGCCGAGATCGATTACCGTCTTGGGGCGTCCGTGTTTTCTGAGATATGCCGGCGATGCGCAGACCGCCATGTGACAAGGCGCGAGACGGCGCGCAATCATGGGCGAGTCCTGTAGTCGTCCGATACGTATGGCGAGATCCCATCCTTCCTCCACGAGATCGACAAGACGATCGTTCACGCCAAGATCGATTGTCAGGTCTGGGTGAGCTTTGGAAAGGTCGTTCAAAATGGGCGCGATTTCGCTTGTGCCGAATGAAACCGGAACATTGACCCTGAGCAGTCCCCGCACCACTAGTTTGTCGGCTGCCGCTTCGGCTTCCGCTTCTTGAAGTTCGGCGATGATGCGTTCCGCGTTTTGCACGAAAGTGCGCCCGATTTCAGTCGGGGTCACTTTGCGTGTCGTGCGGTGCAGAAGCCGCACGCCGAGCCGCTGCTCGATAGCAGCGACATGTTTGGTCGCCATGGTCGGCGACATGTCCAAAGCCCGAGCTGCACCCGACAAGCTGCCCAGCTCGACGACTTTAAGCAGGACCTGAATCCCCTGGAACCTATCGAGCAAGCGACTATCCTCACACTGATGGTGTCAAATCTTCGCTCTAGGTAAGAAATTATGCCTCGCCTTACAATGAATAAGGTCGCTCCACCGGTGTGAGGTAACTTTCGTGCCCGAGTGAAGCGACGCTGGGGGCGGGGTCGCGGGTCGAATGGTCTCGCACCGTCCGGCTCGATGATGAGGTGCTGTGCGGAGAGAATTTCCTGCAATTGCGATCGCAAGGGAGTTTGCGTGATCGTCAATGCGTCCGACCCGCCGAACAGCAAGCTGGGCGGCTGCTTAATCTCAAGGGGCGAGCTGGAGTGATCGGCGACCGGTCTCATTGCCACCTATCGGGCGCAAGAAAGTGTCTTCGTACCTCTGGTGAGAGCAGAACTCCGTCTCGGTGGGATTATCCCATTGAAAGGCGATTGTTAGCTTAGGCGACACCCTGATGAACTGCCGTCAGAGGCAAACCGGACCGTATGGAAGCGGCCTGGCGCGCTTGCCTGCAGGCCTACGGGTGGCGCTTCGAGCGCTGCAATCCGGCGCGAGTAGATAAGGCAGAACGACAATGACGCTTCGATCGATTGTGCGCGTGTTGGGATTGTTGCGCGAGGCGTCTGCTCAAACCAGTGCCGCGGCATCCTCCCGGCCCGCCAATAAGGAATCAACAATGACCAAGGTGCTTGTCCTCTATTACTCGTCTCACGGTCATATAGAGGAGATGGCCTATGCCGCCGCCGAAGGTATCCGGTCGGTCGGCGTGGAGGCGATCGTGAAACGGGTTCCGGAGACGACCCCGGAAGAGATCGCGCAAAAAAATGGCTTTAAGCTTGACCAGAAAGCCCCCATCGCGACCGTCGATGAGCTTGCCGAGTATGATGGCATCATCCTCGGCTTTCCGACGCGCTTCGGCACCATGCCGGCGCAGATGAAGGCGTTTCTCGATCAGACTGGCGGGCTTTGGTATGAGCGTAAACTCGTCGGAAAAGTGGGGTCAATCTTCACGTCGTCCGGCACGCAACATGGTGGGCAGGAATCGACGATCCTTGGAAGTATTCCGGTGTTGCTCCATCATGGCATGATCATCGTTGGACTTCCCTATACCGCGCAGGGTCAGATGCGCCTTGACGAGATCACCGGCGGTTCCCCGTATGGCGCGTCGACGATTGCTGCGCCGGATCGCTCACGCCAGCCTTCCACCAATGAGCTGGAGTTAGCATCGCTGCAGGGGAAGTTCGTCGCGGAAGTTGCACGGAAGCAAGCGGCGGCCTGAGCACGGTCCTGAGGGGCCTGTCGATGCTTCTCAGGGTAGATGCGTTAGACAGCTGGCGGGTAATCACGGCGAAACGATCGCGCTCAGCGCGTGGACGGATACCCGCCAGCTGGAAACGACAGGTGATGATGCGCCGGCATAGGCGAGGGGCATGAACACCACATGCTGCCCGACATCGGCCGCTCGGCCGTCGCGGAAAAATCTACACAAACCCCGACCAGAAAATACCGGAGGTGGCGTGAGTCCCGTGGGAACCTTAGCGCTTCTTCCCGACCTTTCGGGGCTCCTGGGCGCGTTTGACCGGCTTCTTGTCGCTGAGGCTTCGCATGAAGGCGGAGAGGATCGGGGTCGTGTTCGCCTTGAGATAGGCACAGTGGGTTGGCGATGTGATGTTCGGTTCGGCCAGCCTGACGAAGGTTACGCCAGGCATGCGGATGCTCGTGACCGCTTCGGGAGCGATACAGATACCCGAGCCGATCGACACGAGCGCAAGCGCCGATGTTTGATCCTCCGCTTCGGCGCCGATAACAAGATTGACGCTTGCAGCCGACAGGGCGCTCAGAACAGCATCTGCGAAGCTCGGCCGATTTCCGGATGGGAACAGGATGAGCGAACGCCCGATAAGATCGGGAAGCCTCAGAGACGTTGCATGAGCAAGGTTGTCTTCGACCGGAAGTGCGACATAGA
>NZ_ATDP01000052.1 GCF_000445105.1 Sphingobium lactosutens DS20
CCGTCATGACCTCAATGTCAGGTGCGGGATTGAAATAGCGGCTAAATCCGATGTCGATCGCTCCGGAACGAAGAGCTTCCTGCTGGCGATCCTTTCCCATGCTGACGAGGACGATTTGCGCAAGCGGGACTTGGGCACGGAAGCGGCGCAAAATCATAGGCACGGCTTGATAGATGGACGAGCCAAAGAACGCGACGGTGAGGCGGCCGATCTCGCCGCGGTCGGCCGCGCGGCTGCGTTCACCAGCGCGGCGCGACCGCTCAATGATCTCGCGGGCCTCTTCGAGAAAGACGCGGCCGGCTTCAGTGAGAATTGCCCCCCTCGGCGTGCGCACGAAAAGCGTGACCTTCAGCTCTTGCTCAAGCGCATGAATCTGTCGGGTAACAGGGGGCTGTGTGACGTGGACGCGCTGCGCCGCGCCGCCAAAACTGCCCTCTTCGGCGACTGCAATGAAATAGCGCAACTGTCTCAATTCCATCGTAACTCCAGTCATTCCGAAAAGGTATCGCTGAGCGCCTCATATAGTATTTTACAGAAAGAGCCTGGCTTTCGATAGTGCCCGTCAGCAATCAATTGCGCACGAGATGTTGTGACGATTGCCGAATAGAAACGAGAACACGGGCAGGTATTGAAATGTTTTATCTAGTGCGAATGGTGGTCTCTCCGCCTTATGGCATGCCGCCGGAAGAATTCGAGAGACTGAAAGCTGAAGAGAAGGAAGTCGGGATCCGACTTCAACGTGAGGGGATCTGGAAGCACATCTGGCGAGTAGCGGGGGCGTACGCGAACGTCTCGATTTTCGAGGTCGATAGCGTCGAGCAGCTTCACTCGGCAATCAGCAGCCTGCCTTTCTTTCCATTCTTAAGTGTAGAGGTGACGCCGCTCGTGCCGCATCCCTCATCGATCAACCCCGCCGACAATCCACTCCTGAAGGAGGGCAGAGCATGAACGAGATGGTTTCTCCGATCGTCGCCACGACTAACTTGGCAAAGGACGCCTTGCGCATCCGCGCCGTCAAAACCACGATCGTCGATTTGCCGATCCGCAGGGCGCACCAGTTCGCCAAGGCAAAGATCAGCTCGCAGGCATTCCTGATCGTCGAGATCGAGACTGAAAGCGGCATCACGGGGCTCGGCGAAGGAGCTACGCCCGGTGGACCATGGTGGAGCGGCGATAGCATCGAGACGATGAAGGTGATGATCGACACCTATCTGGCGCCGGCGATCGTCGGACAGAGTGCGGGTGACGTCACGGCGCTCCACGGTCTGATGAACAAGGTCGCGTTCGCAAACTATTTTGCCAAGGCGGCGGTCGACATCGCTTTGTGGGACATCGTTGGCAAAGCGCTTAACGCACCCGTCCACGCCTTGTTCGGGGGCATGGTTCGCGACAGCAGCGAGATCAGTTGGGCCCTGGCGACCGGCGAGGCGGATACCGACATCGCCGAAGCCGAGGACATGATCGCCCGCAAGGCCGCGAAGGTATTCAAGCTCAAAGGTGGGGCAAAGCCGCCTCAGGCAGACGTCGAGCGTGCCGTAAAAGTCGCCAAGGCGCTGGCAGGCCGCGCGGAGGTGAGAATCGATCTCAACCAGGTGTGGGATGAGACGACCGCCAATCGGTGGATTCCGGCGCTGATCGATGGCGGAATCAGCCTGCTCGAACAGCCGGTACAGGGCTGGAATTTCGACGGTTTGAAGCGGATCCGCGAACGCTTCGGCATCAAGGTCATGGCGGACGAGAGCGTCTGCACGCTTCAGGATGCGATGCGGCTCGCGGGCAGCGCTGCGGTGGACGTCTTCGCCTACAAGGTAATGAAGTCGGGCGGCCTGACTGCGTGCAGGCAGATCGCCGGCATTGCCGAGGCCGCTGGCATTGCGAGCTATGGCGGTACTTTCCTTGAAAGCTCGATCGGCACGTCTGCCGGCCTGCAGGTCGCAGCGGCCGAGCGCAGTGTCACGTTCGGCTCCGAGTTCATCGGAGGCATCTGGCTTGCTGACGAAATCGTCACCGAACCCCTGGTCTACAGGGACTTTCACGTTTTCGTACCGACAAGGCCAGGCATCGGCATGACGCTCGATCGCGACAAGTTCGAGCATTATCGCCGCAAGTGAGCGACGAGCAGACCACATAAAGAGCCCCCCGATCGGCGAGTAAGCCTTCGCCGATCGGCTTTCTGCTTTCTAAGCCAAAAACATAATGGGGAGGGGCCATGTCATTCCAGGTTTCGACGATCGGGATCACACTCATTTATATGGCCGCCGTCGGGCTGATTGCAGCTTATGTGCGCCGCTCGGCAATCACCGCTGCGGGCTACACCGAAGGCGGGCGTCAGTTTCCCGCCATCATAATCGGGTTCTTGATGGTGTCGGAGTTTATCGGCACGGCGGTGAGTGTAGGCACCGCGCAGCTCGGCTATTCAAAAGGGATTTCGGCTGCATGGAACGTGTTTGCGTTGGCGCTGGGATTTGTCCTCTTGGGTCTGATCCTGGCACGCAAGTATAAGGAGCTCGGACTTAACACGATCTCAGGTGTGCTCGCCTCGCGTTACGGCCAGAACACACGTATCGCGGCCTCCGTACTGACGATCTGCGCGCTCGAAATTATCGCGGTGTCGATCTATGCGAGTGGCGGCGCGGTGCTTTCCGGAATTCTCGCGATCGGCAAGCCGACCGCGGTCATCGTGGTCGGCGTGCTTTCAGTCGGCTATGTCAGTGTCGGTGGCATGCGCTCGGTGGTCTACACCAACGTTTTGCACGCATCGATCAAATATCTCGGCATCGTGATCGCGATGATCTACGGGCTTTCGTTGACCGGAGGCGTGACGGCCCTCGCCACGAAGCTCCGTCCAGAAATGTTTGTCTGGGACGCCGTCGGTTGGTCCCAGATCGGGGCCTGGATGATCGCCGGGATCGGCTCGATTTTTGCGACCCAGCACGTCATCCAGGCGCTTTACACTGTGCCCAATGTACGAGCTGCCCAGAAAGCGTGTTTCTATTGCGCCGCGGCGATGGTGCCTTTCGGAATCCTGACGGCAGCCGTCGGGATGGCGTCGGCGGCTTTGCATCCGGGCATCAATCCTCTGCAAGCGTTTCCGAGCCTCATAGCCGATATGGACCGTCTGAGCGCTGGTATCGTCGTGGCAGGCTTGGCGGCCTCGCTGTTCGGAACGATTTCGGCTGTTAGCATTGGCGCAGCGACGTTGCTGATGAAAGATTTCTTCGAACCGCTATTCAACAAGGAAAGGGATGAGAGGCGATCCGTCCGGTTCCTCAAGGTCGCCACGATTATCGTTGGCCTCTTGCCAGTTGTCATCGCACTCGGCGCGAACAACGTTCTCCACATTGCTTACCTTGGAAAGGGGCTCCGTGCGGCGCTGGCCGTTCTCGTGCTGCTGGCTTTCTATGCTCCAAGCTTCAGCAACGGGAGTGGCGCATTCATCGGGATCATCGTGACCCTCCCAGCGACCGTGGTCTGGTACATGCTCGGCGATCCGTACGGCATCGACAACGCGTACGTCGCGCTTGCATGCCCGGTAATCGTTATGGGCCTGTTTCATCTGACTTCGCGGCGAACCGCCCCGATTGTGACAGGAAACGGACCCTTACCCGAACAGCAGGTTGTGGCGAACACCGAATGAATCAAAACCGGGATGCCGCGCCAGTCCGTCTGAGCGGCGTGGGTGGCCGTCAGGAATAACGTGAGGCAGTTGGAAATGAAAAAGATCGTTGTCGGCGCCGTCGAAATCACGCGAGTTGAGGAGAGCCTTGCACCCAGTTTCGAGCCTGCTTTCCTGTTCCCGGAGTGGCGGCCAGAGTATCTGGAGCAGTATGGGTGGATGGAGCCTCACTTCTATGACCGGGGGGCTGGCAAGTTCATGTCATCGATCCATAGCTGGGTGATCCGCACGAAGCATCATTTGATTGTGGTCGACACCTGCGCTGGCAACGACAAGAGCCGGCCATCGTTCGAACGGTTCAACATGTTGCGTAGTTCTTATCTGGAGCGACTGCAAAGCGCCGGCATACGTCCTGAGGACGTCACGCACGTCCTGTGCACGCATCTTCATCTCGATCATGTCGGCTGGAACACACGCCTACTCGATGGACGCTGGGTGCCAACGTTTCCGCAGGCGAAATACATCCTTTCGAGGCGTGAGTGCGAATTCTGGGATACGCGCAGCGGAGAGGGAGGGAAACTCCCGATCAACGACAACGTATTCGAGGACAGCGTCAGGCCGATCCTGGACGCGGGGTTGGCAGAGTTGATCGATCCTCCCTTTCAGCTGACGGACGAGCTGACGATCGAGGCAGCGCCGGGGCATTCGCCGGGCCATTGCATATTGGTGCTTCGAAGCGGCGGCGAGACGGCGATCTTCTCGGCGGACACGATGCATCAGCCGGTGCAGATCTACGAACCACATCTCAACAGCCGTTTCTGCGCCGATCCCGAGCTTGCTCGGCAATCGCGGCAGGCCGTCCTCGAACAATGTGCATGCTCGAACGGCTTGCTTTTGCCGGCGCATTTTGGGCGACCCCATGTTGGCCGCGTCAGTGAGCGGGCGGGCGGCTTTGCTTTTTCCTGCGACAAAGTCTGAGCACAATATGGTCAAAAGTTGATAGCGGCGTCGCTGGCGTCGGCGCGGGCAGAATGCCGACAGAGCGCGTTCCTGCACTGTGCGGGCATTGTCTCCGCATCATCGGTAAACGCGCTGTGGTCCGATCGCGCCACTCTACTTGCGAAGACTTTGATCGACATGATGAGGGAACGTTGACCCGGGCACGATTATCCGCCCAGGGGGCGTTTATGTCACTCCAGAAGGCGATACGATTTCGGTATGGCCA
>NZ_ATDP01000053.1 GCF_000445105.1 Sphingobium lactosutens DS20
AAAAATGTCTCGGGTGTAAAATATTGGTTCTTGAGAATAGAAACGGATCTCCTTGGAGGATCGGAAAATGGCAGACGAAGCTCGTATAAACGCAGTGGTCAGCGATATCGTGGATGGAGTGCGCGCGGCTCTGTTCAAGCACGATGTGACGTTCGACGAATACAGGGTGGCGCTGGCGTTTCTGCTTGATGCCTTCGAAAAGAACGACGTGCCGCTACTGATGGACGTCTTCTTCAACACGACGATCGTGAAAATCGAGGGCAAACTGATGGGAGGCTCTAAGCCTTCGCTGGAAGGTCCTTATTATCTGGAGAATGCGGCTGTCGTCACGGACCGCCTTCCAATGCGCGACGAGGATCAGCACCACACTGCGATGCAGCTGCGCGGTCGAGTGACCGGGATGGATGGGCGGCCGCTCGCGCGTGCCACGATCGACGTTTGGCATTCGACCCCGGAAGGCCGGTATAGCGGTATTCATGATGGAATTCCGCCGCACTATTATCGCGGCAAGATCGTCACTGACGCTGATGGCCGCTACAACGTGCGGTCGATCATGCCGATCCCGTACCAAATTCCTAACGAAGGGCCCACCGGTGCGCTGCTCACGGCGATGGGGCGGCACTCCTGGAGGCCAGCTCATGTCCATTACAAGATCTCGGCCCCTGGCATGCATACACACATCAGTCAGGCCTACTTCGAAGGCGGCGCGTACGTCGAAGACGATTGCTGCGAGGACGTTTGCGAGGAGCATGTTGTCGCCGAGAAGGTGGAAGACGGTGTGCGCATCGTCGAAGTGGACTTCGTGATCCCGAAAGCGACGGAAAAGGCGCAAGCCGCCTGAGCGGTTTCGTGAGCCGCCTTTGAGCGGCGACGCATCTTCCATCCAACGACAACAAAGCGATCCGGCGTGTTGCCGGATCGAACCTTTTACCGCGGGCCATTGAGCGCTGGTCCGCATGGCGGCGGCCGGGCTGGCTCGAGCCAAGATCAAGGGCGTGAGAGATTGAGATGCAATTGAGTTTCACTTACGAGGCCAATCCAGGACGAACGATATTCGCGCCGGGTAGCCTGGCTTCGCTCGGCGATGAGCTTACGCGGCTTGGTTTCAGTCGTGCGCTGATCATCTGCACGCCGCCTCAGCGCGATTTGGCCGAGCGGATCAACGCGATGCTCGGCGATCGTAGTGCCGGAATCTTCGATGGCGCCCTGATGCACGTCCCATTCGAGACCGTCGTCGCCTGTCGAGACGTGGCGCTAAAGAGCTTGGCCGATTGCACGGTCGCAATCGGCGGTGGATCGACGACGGGTCTCGCCAAGGCTCTAGCGCTTGAAGACGGCCTTCCGATCGTGGCGGTCCCTACGACCTATGCAGGCTCCGAAATGACCCCGATTTGGGGAATGACGAAGGATCGGCGAAAGGTCACGGGGCGCGACAAGGCGGTACTGCCGAAAACGGTCATTTACGATCCGGAGCTGCTGGTGTCGCTGCCGGCTTCTATTACCGGGCCGTCCGGGCTCAATGCGATCGCGCACGCGGTTGAAGCTCTTTACGCGCCGGAAGCCAATCCCATCACGTCGCTAATGGCGGAGGAGGCGATCCGGGCGATCGGACAGGGCCTTCCGAAATCGATTGAGACGCCGAACGACATCGGCGCGCGCTCTTCGACGCTCTATGGCGCTTGGCTCGCCGGCGCGACACTCGGCATGGTTGGCATGGGCCTCCATCATAAGATTTGCCACACGCTTGGGGGTACGTTCGATCTGCCGCATGCCGATGTTCATGCGATCGTCCTTCCGTATGTCGCCGAGTTCAACGCGAGCGCCGCGCCTGGCGCGATGGCGCGCGTGGCGATGGCGTTGGGCGGCTTGGCGGCAAGCGACGCAGGACGGTGTCTTTACGATCTTCGCCGGAAAACGTGCCCAAAGCAGTCGCTTGCTAGTTTGGGAATGGCGCAATCCGATATTCGGCATGCCGCGGAACTGGCCAGCGCGGGCAGCTATCCAAACCCCAGGATCGCCTCGGCCGACGATGTCGAACGCATCATTATCGAGGCGTTTCACGGTCTGCAGCCCTGATGTCGCGCACAGCTGGGATCGCTCTTGGAGACTTTATGGAGACGGCCGCGCGCGGCGGCTTGAGAGGAAGGCGGCGAGTTGGATAGCAAAATATATGGCAGCGCCGAGCAGGCTTTATCAGGGCTGTTGAGCGAAGGCATGACAATCATGTCAGGCGGCTTCGGCCTCGTCGGTAATCCTGAAACCTTGATCGACTGCGCGGCGACAACTACGATGGCCGGTTGAGCGGCGACTATGATGGCCGGTAGGATCGGTTGTCTGGTCTGATCGTAGGGAGGGGCGCAGCCCCGACCGGAGAGCGGACCAGACAACCGGTGGCGATCTTTTTCCCCTTCTTTCGGGGGGCAGATCGGGGCTGTGGCGGGCGGTGGTATCGGAACACTCATCGAACAACGAGCGATGGGTTTGCGATGCCGGGCCACCACATTTCCGATCAGCAGGTATTTCTCTTCATGACCCATCGTCGCCAACACACCCAGGCCGTCGCGGCTGCCAAGGCCGGTATCAGCGAACGCAGCGCACGCCGGATCGAGAACGATCCGCAGCTTCCGTCCCAGAAGAAGAAGGAGCGCCACTGGCGCACCCGCGCCGATCCGCTCGAGCCATTCTGGCCACGTATAGAGGAGTTGCTCCAGATCGACGGTATCATTGCCGTCACGGTCTTCGAGACGCTCCAGGACGAGTTCGGCGAGGATGCTGTTCCCGATGCGATACGACGAACACTGGAACGCCGGATCGCCCGCTGGCGGGCACTGCACGGCGGCGAGAAGGAGATCTTCTTCCCGCAGCATCATGAGCCCGGTCGGCAGGGCCTGTCGGATTTCACGGTATGCGACAGTCTCAAGGTCACTGTTGCCGGCGAGACCCTGGCCTATCGCCTCTACCACTTCCGCTTGGCGGCGAGTGGCTGGGAGCATGCGGCTGTCGTGCTGGGCGGGGAGAGCTTTGCCGCCCTTTCGGAGCACCTGCAGGATGCGTTGTGGAAGCTGGGCGGTGCGCCGGCCGAACACCGCAGCGATTCCCTGTCAGCCGCCTACAAAAACCTCAACGCCGATGCGCAGCGGGATTTCACCCGAAGCTATGACGAGCTGTGTCGTCATTACGGCATGCTTGCTACCCGCAACAACCGCGGCGAGGCGCACGAGAACGGATCGATCGAAGGTCCCCATGCCCATCTCAAGCGACGGCTCGATCAGGCCTTACGCCGGCGGGGCAGCCGCGATTTCGTTAGCATCGAGGCCTGGCGCGAGTTCGTTGAGGCGCAGGTCGCCAGACAGAACCGGCGACATGCTGCGCGCATCGATGCAGAACGCAGGGTACTCAAGGCGCTGCCCGCAAGGCGAACCACCGATTTCGCCATGGTCACCGTCGATGTCACCCGCAACGGCACCGTCGCCATCGATCGGGTTACCTATTCGGTGCCTTCCCGCCTCGTCGGACGGCGCCTCAACGCGCATCTCTTTGACGATCGCATCGAGCTCTTCCTCGGTCCAGACAGGGTAATGTCCACGCCGCGTGTGCGGATCAGTCATCCCCACCGGGGGCATAGCATCGATTTCCGGCACATGATCGGTAACCTGCGCCGCAAGCCCGGTGCACTGCGCAACCTCGTCTACCGCGAAGCCCTCTTCCCCGATCACGCCTACCGGCGGGCCTGGCAAGCCTTCGATGCCCAACTCGATGGACGGCAGGCCTGCCGCGATGCCGTCGCGCTGCTCGATATCGCCGCCAGGGGCGACTGTGTCGACGTGCTGGCCCGGCGGATCGATGAGGCTCTCGACAGCGGGCGCTTGCCCGATGTCGATGCGCTCAGGGACGAGTTCCTGCCAACCGCAAGATCGCAGCGCGATGTCGCTATCCCGCCACCCGATCTGCACAGCTACAACAGCCTGATCGCCAGCGGGGAGGTGCACTGATGACCCGCACCAAGGATCAGGCCGCCGCCGTACTGCCTACCCTGCTCAAGGCCTTGCGCCTGCCGAGCATCAACCGCAACTGGAAGCACCTCACCGACACCGCCGATCGCGATGGCTGGCCGGCCGCCAACCTGCTGGCCTCGCTTCTCGAGATCGAGATGGCTGATCGCTCCTCCCGGCGCATCCAGCGCCATCGCGACCAGTCCGGCTTGCCCGCAGGCAAGACCTTCGCCACCTTCGATTTCGACGCCGCCCCCGGCATCCGCAAACCGCACCTCTTGTCCCTCGCCGCCGGTGACGACTGGATCGAGAACGGCGGCAACCTGCTGCTGTTCGGCCAGAGCGGGACCGGCAAGACGCACGCAGTTGCCGCCATTGGCCATGCCCTCATCGACACGGGGCGGCGCGTCCTGTTCTGCTCCACCACCGACATGGTCCAGAAGCTCCAGTCCGCGCGCCGCGACCTCAGCTTGCCCGCCATGCTCGACAAGCTCGACAAGTTCGATCTCATCGTGCTCGACGATCTGTCCTACGTCCGCAAGGACCAGGTCGAAACCAGCGCCTTGTTCGAGCTCATCGCCCACCGCTACGAACGCCACTCGCTCGCCATTACCGCCAACCAGCCATTTTCGGCATGGGACAACGTCTTCCCTGATCCCGCCATGGCTGTCGCCGCGATCGACCGCCTCGTGCACCACTCGACCATCATCGAGATGAACGGCGAAAGCTACCGCAAGCGTTCCGCCGTCGCCCGCATCAACGCCGGCGATTACGACCCGCCCAATGGCGCCCCGGACCGGCCATCATAATTGTCGCTGGCTTCGCGCTCGGGAGCACCCTTGCTGAGGCAACGGGTAATTGTCGCCAGCGGCAATTACATGCCAACCATCCCATGCGCTTCAAACCCTCGCTTCCGGCCAGCGCCAGCGACAATTACCCAGCGTCGTAATTGTCGCTCGACGGTTGCTCCTCGCAACAGCAAATGGTAGCCAGAATTCACCAACCGGCGCGGCCACCTATCGGCCATCAAAATTGACGCCGACCGGACTCCGTAATCGTCGCGCTACA
>NZ_ATDP01000054.1 GCF_000445105.1 Sphingobium lactosutens DS20
CCCCTTTGTGCAGGAGGACGCGCCGGCTACGCTGCTCACGCTACCGCGATGCGTTTTCGAGTGAACGTGCCACGCGGTTGACTGCGCCGTGGGTTAGATGCGACTCGACCATCGCACGGCTGAATTCTCCAAGTGGGCGGCAGCCTCGAAACAGCGTAGCACCCGCTAGGAAGGCTGACGCGTACCGGAAGATGTCGAATTCAGTTCTCCATTATTGGCCGGAAAGATCGATATTCCTTCACGTTGATTTTGAATATCATCTGCCTTAATTTCATTGTTTCCGACCGGATACGCCAATGACCGAATTAATAGCTGTCGTCACAATCACCTTGCTGGCCGTCATCAGCCCTGGGCCGGACTTTGCAACGGTTACGCGCAATAGCTTGATGCTGTCGCGCCGCGCGGGCGTGCTGACCGCATTGGGCATAGGCTTAGGCATACTGGTACATATCACCTATACGTTGATCGGCGTGGGCCTGCTAATCCAGCAATCGCTTTGGTTGTTTAACACCATCAACTGGTCGGTGCTGCCTATCTAATTTATCTCGGCATAAAAATGCTGTGCACGAAAGCTGGCGGCGCACTGACCGAAAAGCGTATGGCACCGCTCTCGGATGGCGCTGCGCTGCGTACCGGTTTCCTGACCAATACGCTGAACCCCAAAGCCACGGTATTCATCGTCAGCCTGTTTATGCAGGTGGTGCGGCCCGACACTCCGCTGGCAGTGCAGATTGGCTATGGCGCTTTCATCGCTGCGGCGCACATGGGCTGGTTTAGCCTGGTGGCCTTATGCTTCTCTGCCGGTGCCGTGCGCGATCGTCTGCTGGCTTTCCGCCATTGGATCGACCGTGCCTTCGGCGGGCGGCTGGTCGGCTTCGGAGTACTGATAGCGGTGGCCCGGCGCTGATTGCGTCGGGCATTGCCCTCGCTGCGCGTGCCTTCCTTTTAGCGTGAGCCATGTCGCAGTAAGAGTTGGAGTACAGCGATTGATGCCCGCTTTACGGCCAGTGTTATGCCGAATTGCGGGGTCGACAACCTAACGATTGGCATCTATTGCGATTCTCGAATAGGTAGCAAGTTCAAGAATGTTTTCAGAATCGGCGCAATGTGATCGTGACGGTAGATACAACTGACCGGTACAGTGGCCTTGGAGCCCACGAGTTCAGTGAAGCCGAAGTCAGGCCACGAAATCATGGCTACTGTCTCGGGAACAATTGTCACGCCGACGCCGGCCAACGCCAGAGCCATGGCTGCATTGACGTCTTCAACTATGGCGACAACCTTTGGCTCCACTCGCGCGTTTTTGAATACGCCGATGACTTCGGCTGCGAAACTGGGGCGTCCTTCTCGCGGGAACAGGATCAAGGGCTCGTTACGAAGCGCGCTGCAATGAACTTGCTCACCAAACGAGCGAGCGCGCGACTTTTGCGCACCCAGAAATAGCCTCTCATTGGTTACGTTTCGGACAACTACACCCTCCTGATAGGGGTAGAAACGCCCGAACCCGATATCGATGGTGCCAGCGTCCAGCGCTTCAATCTGGCGGTTCTTGCTCATCTGCGTCAAGGACACAGTTGCCGAGGGAGCAACCGACAAGAGTTGCCGCAGCAGCAGCGGTAGCGTATGCAAAACGACGGTTCCGAAATAGGCGACGCGCAATTCCCCGATTTCACCGCGCGATGCTGCACGTGATCTCACCCTTGAGATCTCGGTAACGTGCAGTAGGCGCCTGGCATCCTCTAAAAATGTTGTACCCGCTGCCGTCAATTCGACGCCGCGGTGCGTGCGTTCAAACAGCACCACGCCGAGATCCTGTTCCAGGGCCTGTATTTGGCGGGTAATGGGCGGCTGGGAAATATGCAGGCGTCTTGCCGCAGCACCGATATTTCCCTCTTCTGCGACCGCGATGAAATAGCGAAGCTGCCGAAATTCCATTTAAGACCTCTGGTTTTCCCTAGGGGTGAACACCGCTAAGCCATACCGATCCCGTATTGCAAAGGCTAAAAAAAGTATTGGACCGCATGACACGCGAATCTTAGCATTCATGTTTGAAGCACCAACTCATCGGTGTTTCAACCATGAGATCTTGAAAGGAGACGAGTCATGGATAAACGAGTTGCCGAGGTCGCAGGCGCGATCGTCGAGGCAGTACGCAAAATTTTGCTGGACAAGCGCGTCACGGAAGCCGAATACCGCGCGGGTGTCGACTATCTCACCGAGGTCGCACAGACGCGGGAAACCGCGCTGCTTCTGGACGTTTTCCTGAACAGCACCATCATCGAAGGCAAGGCGCAGCGCTCGCGGACCTCTGCGCCTGCGATCCAGGGGCCGTACTTCCTGGAAGGTGCTCCTGTAGTTGAAGGCGTCCTCAAGACCTACGATACCGACGACCACAAACCGCTGATCATTCGCGGTACGGTGCGCTCGGACACGGGCGAGTTGCTCGCTGGCGCTGTCATCGACGTGTGGCACTCGACGCCTGATGGCTTGTACAGCGGGATCCACGACAACATCCCCGTGGACTACTACCGCGGAAAACTCGTGACGGATTCCCAGGGCAACTATCGCGTGCGCACCACGATGCCAGTGCCATACCAGATCCCCTACGAGGGGCCGACTGGGCGTCTGCTGGGCCACCTGGGCAGCCATACCTGGCGTCCGGCGCACGTGCACTTCAAGGTGCGCAAGGACGGTTTCGAACCGTTGACCACGCAATACTACTTCGAAGGGGGCAAATGGGTGGACGATGACTGCTGTCACGGCGTCACCCCCGACCTGATTACGCCCGAGACGATCGAGGACGGGGTGCGGGTCATGACCCTGGACTTCGTAATCGAGCGTGAGCAGGCCGAGCAACGCAAGTCGGCTACGGAGACAGTGGCATGAAGATCGAAGCGATCGATGTGACGCTGGTGGACGTCCCAGCTTCGCGTCCCATCCAGATGTCGTTTACCACGGTGCAGAAGCAGAGCTATGCGATCGTGCAGATCCGTGCGGGCGGGCTTGTCGGCATCGGCGAGGGCAGCAGCGTAGGTGGGCCGACTTGGAGTTCCGAATGCGCTGAAACCATCAAGGTCATCATCGAAACGTACTTGGCGCCGCTCCTGATCGGCAAGGACGCGACAAATCTGCGAGAGCTCCAGCACTTAATGGAGCGCGCCGTAACCGGAAACTATTCGGCCAAGGCGGCCATCGACGTTGCGCTGCATGATCTGAAGGCACGCTCTCTGAACCTGCCGCTGAGCGATTTGATCGGCGGCGCGATCCAGCAGGGCATCCCCATTGCCTGGACCCTGGCGAGCGGCGACACGCAGCGGGACATCGCAATCGCCGAGGAAATGATCGAGCGGCGCCGGCACAACCGGTTCAAGATCAAGCTTGGCGTGCGCTCCCCGGCAGATGATTTGCGCCATATCGAGAAGATTATCGAGCGCGTCGGTGACCGTGCTGCGGTGCGGGTCGATATCAACCAGGCCTGGGATGAGAACACGGCATCGGTGTGGATTCCGCGCCTGGAGGCGGCCGGTGTCGAACTGGTCGAACAGCCGGTGGCACGCAGCAACTTCGATGCGCTTCGGCGCCTGTCGGCCGACAACGGGGTGGCCATCCTGGCCGATGAAAGCCTGAGCTCGCTGGCGTCCGCCTTCGAACTGGCGCGCCATCATTGCGTCGACGCCTTCTCGCTGAAGCTGTGCAACATGGGCGGGGTGGCAAATACCCTCAAGGTCGCTGCGATCGCGGAAGCCTCGGGCATTGCGTCCTATGGGGGCACCATGTTGGATTCATCAATCGGCACCGCTGCTGCTCTCCATGTGTATGCCACATTGCCGACGATGCCCTTCGGATGTGAACTGCTAGGGCCCTGGGTGTTAGCCGACACGCTTACGCAGACCCAACTCGAGATCAAGGACTTCGAGATTCGGTTGCCCTCGGGTCCTGGGTTGGGTGTTGATATCGATCCGGACAAGCTGCGCCACTTCACCCGCGCGGGTTGATTGAAGTCAGTTAGGGGAAAATCACCATGTTGTCTCGTTTATCAATTCGTTTGGTCGTCTGGCTAGGCTGCGTAGGCTTGAGCTTGCTGGCAGTAACGGCGAGTGCTGCAGACTACCCGAGCAAGCCCATTCGATGGATCGTTCCATTCCCGCCGGGCGGTGCAATCGACATGGTTTCTCGTGTCTTGGCCCAGCGCGTGTCGCAAACGCTGGGGCAGCCGGTGACAGTGGAGAATCGTCCGGGCGCGGGCGGGATCATCGGCAGCGCGGAGGTCGCGCGCTCCCCGGCTGACGGTTATACGCTGCTGGTGAACTCGACAGGGCTGGCAGTGGACAAGTGGTTTTATCCGAACGTCGCCTACGATGCTCGGAAAGCATTTGCCCCCGTGGCGCTGTTGGCAACTATCCCCAGCGTTCTAGTGGTGCCGGCTGATTCCCCATACAAGGATGCCAGGAGCCTACTAGCGTACGCAAAGGCCAACCCCGGTAAGGTGTCATTCGCCTCTGCAGGCATGGGGACGTCGATCCATCTGGCGGCCGCTCTGCTGGCCGCTCAGGCCGGGGTTGACCTGCTCCACGTGCCCTACAAAGGGAGCACGCCAGCTGCCGCCGACCTGATCGCGGGGCGAGTCTCCATGATGGTCGATTCGATCACCGCACAGCAGTCGTTTATCAAATCTGGACGGGTGCGTGCGCTGGGTGTCACCAGCTTGCAACCCGCGCCCTCATTGCCTGGGATTCCTCCCCTGGCGCAAGCAGCCGACCTTCCGAAGTTCGAGGTCCTGACATGGTTTGGCTTATTTGTGCCGTCACGTACCTCGCCGGACATCGTCAAGGTGCTCAACACAGCAATGAATGAAGCACTGAAGACCCCGGAGGTACAAAAGGCGCTGGCGGATATCGGCGCTTCAGCGCAGGGGGGAACATCGCAAGCTCTGGGCGTCTTATGGGACAACGAGATCGACCGATGGGGCCAGTTGATCGTCCACCATCGACTCAACACCCAATGAACTGTAATCGGAGAGATGAAGATGTTGACTGAAGGGATATCGATTCAATCGTATGACGGGCATACATTCGGCGCGCTCGTGGGCTCGCCGGCCAAAGCGCCCGCTCCCGTGATTGTGATCGCTCAAGAAATATTTGGTGTGAACGCGTTCATGCGAGAAACGGTGTCATGGCTGGTCGACCAGGGGTATGCGGCAGTTTGCCCTGATCTGTACGCGCGCCAGGCGCCAGGTACAGCACTCGATCCGCAGGATGAGGCGCAGAGAGAGCAAGCCTACAAGCTCTGGCAGGCCTTCGACATGGAGGCCGGCGTGGGCGATCTGGAGGCTGCTATCCGCTATGCGCGACACCAACCCTACAGCAACGGCAAGGTGGGATTGGTGGGGTATTGCCTGGGCGGTGCGCTTGCCTTTCTAGTGGCCGCCAAAGGATACGTGGATCGCGCCGTAGGCTACTACGGTGTTGGACTGGAGAAGCAGCTCAACAAGGTCCCGGAAGTCAAGCATCCGGCGTTGTTTCACATGGGCGGCCAAGACCACTTCGTGCCCGCGCCAAGCCGCCAGCTGATTACTGAAGGCTTCGGTGCCAATCCATTGCTGCAAGTGCACTGGTACGAAGAGGCCGGACACTCGTTCGCCAGGACGAGCAGTTCGGGCTATGTGGCGAGTGCCGCGGCGTTGGCCAACGAACGTACACTGGATTTCCTGGCGCCCTTGCAGAGCAAGAAGCCATGAATTTCATTCACGACTATCGTTCCCCGCGGGTGATTTTTGGACCCGACAGCCTCGCCCGATTGCCGCAGGAACTGGAACGTCTCGGCATTGACCGGGCGCTCGTGTTGACCACGCCTGAGCAGGCGCCCCTGGGACGGCAAGTAGCCGAGCCGGTCATCGGCCACGTGGCAGCCTTCTACGATGGTGCGACCATGCATGTACCCGCTTTGGCTCTGTTGCAAAGATTGGCGGCAGTCAGAGGTAGGCTGTCGCTCTGCGCCGATCAGGCGGCTGCTGCGAAATGGTGGTTGAGCATGCCCATGGCCTCCGTCAGCGCCGAGGGCCCAATGCCAAAAGCTCTCTCCACAAGGCGCACCTCGCCCCTGATGCCGGGCTGCAGGCACCAGGGGCGAGCCTGTCCTTTGCGCAGGGCTCGCATGACTTCGAATCCCTTGATCGTGGCATAGGCCGTGGGGATCGATTTGAAACCGCGCACCGGCTTGATCAGTATCTTGAGCTTTCCGTGATCGGCCTCGATCACGTTATTGAGATACTTCACCTGCCGGTGGGCCGTCTCCCGGTCCAGCTTTCCTTCGCGCTTCAATTCGGTGATCGCTGCACCATAGCTCGGCGCTTTGTCGGTATTGAGCGTGGCAGGCTTTTCCCAGTGCTTCAGGCCTCGCAGGGCCTTGCCCAGGAACCGCTTCGCTGCCTTGGCGCTGCGGGTCGGCGACAGGTAGAAATCGATCGTGTCGCCCCGCTTGTCGACTGCCCGGTACAGGTAGGTCCACTTGCCCCGCACCTTGACGTAGGTTTCATCCAGGCGCCAGCTCGGATCAAAGCCACGCCGCCAGAACCAGCGCAGCCGCTTCTCCATCTCCGGGGCGTAGCACTGGACCCAGCGATAGATCGTCGTATGGTCGACCGAAATGCCGCGTTCCGCCAGCATTTCCTCAAGGTCGCGATAGCTGATCGGATAGCGACAATACCAGCGCACCGCCCACAGGATCACATCACCCTGGAAATGGCGCCACTTGAAATCCGTCATCGTTCCGTCCGTCCAATCTCCGCCAAGCATGCTCAAGCTTCACGATTTTTGCAACAGAGCCCTCGTCAAAGACCTTCTGGAAGACCGCCAGAAGCGCATCGACATCCGTCTTCGAGATCACATCGGCCTTCTGGTCGATATTGAACAAGACCGACCGGGACGGAATCGACACGGCCTTGCGCAGCGCACCCGCCAGCATCGGATTGCCCTCAAGCTTGCGCTCAAAGATCTCGACGGGACGTTGTCCCTCGACCTCGTCATTCTCTAGCAGCAGGGCGAGCATCTTCAGCAGGTGGGACTTACCTGACCCGAAGAAGCCCGATATCCACACACCGTTGGCGGTATCATAGTTGTTGTAGGCGTCGAGGAATTGCTCCAGTCGGGCGCCGATCTCGTTGGTGATGACATATTCATCAAGCTCGGTCAGGAGGCTGGCCTTGTCGTCAGCCTTGATCACCCCATCGATCGAACGGTCGACCGGCTTGGCAAAGATGTCACGTAGCAGAGTAGCCATCGGTCAGACCTCGTAATTCATGATATTGAACGCGCGGTAATATTTGTCGTCATGCAGCAAGCCGAACAATTCCAGCGATGCTCCGGTCGCCAACGCGTGCGTGTATTTTCCCGGAAAGAACATGACTGTTGGTCGGTCTTTCGCGGTGCTTTGCAGGTTGTTGAGTACGTTGTGCGACCGCAGGTAGGGGTAAACCTCGCCTACGCCTGACAGGAAAATCACGTCGTGCGGGGTTTCTTTAATGCGCCGCGCGATCTCTGGTATAAGGTGCGCCTGCGGGTCCAGAACGCCCTGCAACAGCTCCTTGAGCTCCGCCTTTTCCGTTTCGGCTTCCACCTCAAGAATCTGCTCGAAGATTCCTCGGTCCTTGAGGATACTGAGTGAAAGGTCATAGAGATCGATATCAAGGACGCAGACACCGGCATGCCCCAACCGGGCGATCAAATCTGTGCGATCCTCGCCCAGGTTCAGACCATCTTCGGCATCGAATGCGCAGATGAAGAAGGGAACCTCGTTGCCCAACCCTTGCTTCTGCAAGAACCGTTCGCTGGAAATCACCCTGAACAGGTGCTCGGCGCGGGCGCGCCGATCAGTTTTCGTGCCCACAATTATCCCCCATTCCCGGGAAAAATCCGTAAATCCAACGGATTACTTTCCTCAATCAGTCGCTTCATGCGCCCCGACAACCAGACCGGCTGAATTCTGCCTTCGGCGCTCCTTAATCCCGCTTCGCGCAAGATCCGAAACAGGACTTGCCGCAATTTGGCAGCCGTTGATGATGAAAGCGCGGCGAGGCTCGGATCGCATTCCGCTTTATCCGCGAGAAATCGATCAAACACCTCGTAGCCTAGGTCAAGCCGCCAGGATTCGTAGCGCTCATTGATTACCTCGACCGCAAATTCCCGGACAAAGCGATAGGTCCTACAGATCGCGAGCCACATGACAGCCTGCTGCTCGGTTCGATCCGCCTCTGCCAACAGGTGATGGCGTTCAGCATCGGAGAGATAACCTATCCGGTCGTACACCTCACGTAGAGCGCGGGTTTGGGAGGCCAATTTGGGTAACGAAGACGCGCCTTGCGCCAGCAAACGTTCGCGAGCGCTAGCCCAGGTCTCACCGGGTAGATAAGCGCCGGCGATCGCTATGCTCTCATTAAGCATTAGCCCACCAACGCTGAATGACATACGGTAATTTTGTACGCTATCGGCAGAATTCACAGTGCGAACTCCGCCTTTTCAAGCGCCGCTACCGTGTCAGTTCTGTTGACGACGACAATATGTTGACTGCGAGCGGGTAGCTGGGCGGCGTCGCCCAAGAGTCCGAGGCGTTTCAGCACATAGAAAAGCATTGCGTAACGAACAGTCATCACGGCTGCCCCGTCCACCATCCCATAGTCCTTGGCGACTACGGCCTTTTGGCTCGCGGTCAGGTCAGGATGCGGACCTACCTCAATGGCAAAGTGCTCCTGCCAGAGCGCGTCTTGGTCGGCTTTCGCGCCAGCATCGCCAAGCTCGCCTACATCAAGGATACGCGGCAGGAGAAAGTCTTTGAACTTTTCGTTCATGTGGCAATAGCCGCGCACATGCCAGCGAAAGCCATCATAGCCGAAGGCATGGGGCGTAATGCGGCGCCAGATGGGATCGGGCCGATCTTTGCTCATAGACTGGTAGTGGACATCGACTGACCGAACGTCACGCACCGCACCCAATATTGTGCGCAGCACCCTGGCGTCGATGTCGCGGCGCGGCGTCAGCGCGATATCGGTATCGGGAACCTGCGTGATCCAGGACTCGTCCAGTTCGATTAGTCCCTCCGCGACTGACCGCAGGCGTGACAGATAACCATAGGGGTCAGGCTTCAGGAAGATGGGCTCGAAATCCGGGCCTGCCACATAGCGACGAGCGCTCTTGTCATAGAGCGCATTGTGTGGAGCGCGCTCCTGATAGAGTGTCAAATCCTTCGATGCCTGCGGCACCGACACGTCAAATGTATCGATGATGTCAGAGCGATTGACCCCGCCTTCCCAGAACAGCCGGAACTCGATGAACTCGAGGCGGCGTTCAACGCCCCACTTCAGTGCTGGCCCCTCGCTGGTCATCTGCTTCCGGTCCTTCACATCACGAGGGGATAAAAACTATATGGACATATCTGTAATGCCCGTATAGTTTTTATATATGTGATGGAGTCGCGTCAAGCGGAACCGGCAAGGCAAAAGGGGGAAGTTGGCGGTGAACACCAATCCTAATCGGAGCACGATCATCGCGCATGGTCGTTTGGCGATGCGCCAATTGCGTCTTGATGCTGCCCGGCGGCGACTTCACGGCCTGCAAATTCTTTCATTCGAACAGCTCGCAGTCCGCTTGGCCGGAGGTTTCACGCGACCGATCGACGACGAGAGCTTGCGCGCTGCGATCCAGGCAGTCTTGCCGGAAACGCCTCTGGGCGAATTGGATGGCATTAAACTGTTGCCGGGCATGGTCGATGCCGCAGTCGATACGCTCCACAAGGCCTGGCGCTCGGGGATCGACTTGGCCGCGCGGGCCCATGAACATCCACGTCTCGAGTCGATCGCACGCCTTGAGGCGGCCGTTCAGCAGCAGCTTCCGGCCGGTATGATGCGACCCGCCGATCTGGTGTCGGCTGCGCTCGAGCGCTTGGTTCATGCTCCGGCGATCCTCGGTTCCGTCGAGATCGTCGGTATCACCGAGCTTTCGCCGAGCTGGCGCCCACTTCTGATGGCACTTGCGGCGCATGTGCCAGTCGCATGGGTCGCAGGACCGCGCCCCGTTCCGGATTGGCTCGATGAGACCGAAATCGAGGTGCGTCGTTCCGATGCTCGGATGCCTCAGCAGCACATGGTCAGCGCTGCCACCGGCTATCACGAAGCGGTCGAGGCGATCCGCTGGGCGCGCGCACTGATGGTGACGGAGGGCATCGAACCTGCCGACATCGCAATCGCTGCCGCCTCAACCAGCGACTATGACGATCACTTCCTCGCGCTGCGCGCAGACGCCAACATCGACCTTCATTTCGTCCATGGCATCAAAGTCACCACAAACCGCGACGGTCAGGCCGCAGCGGCGCTCGCTGATATTCTGATCCGCGGGTTCTCGCAGACCCGCATGCGCCGACTCGCGGCACTGTGCGGGTCGGAGACCGGCCCGTTCCAGTCGTTGCCGCAGGGGTGGCTGCGCGTTCTGCCTGCCGATGCGCCGCTGGCCTCCCTCAGCGCTTGGGATCGGTTGCTCGCTCGCCTGACAGCTGCGGACTGGCCTGACGAGCAGGATCATACGCCAGCGCTGCGCGGGATCGTCGATCTGCTCGCCAAGGGGCATATGGCAGCCGACGAGATCGGCGCTACGTTCCTGACCGGCCGTGCGCTCTCAATCTGGCGCAAGGCACTACTTGCTGGCCCCTCGGTGTCGCTTGATACGACGCTTGAAAGCCTGAAGCAGGATGATGGCTTGGAAGCCTGCGTATCGCCGGCATGGATGCCCGCAAGCGCACTCGCGGCATCGCCGCGCCGCTATGTCCGCCTCATCGGGCTCAACTCCTCACGCTGGCCTCGCGCAATTTCCGAAGATCGTCTGATTTCTGATCATATCATTCCCACTGCCGAACTCGATCCTCTGCCGATCGGCGCTGCGGATCGGCGCGATTTCGCGACCATTCTGGCGACGACCGAAAATGAGATCACGCTGTCGCGTGCGCGGCGCGACAGCGAAGGGCGCCTGCTTGGCCGCAGCGCATTGCTCGGGCCAGTGACTGAAGAACGCTACATCGGCCGAAACGCTGTACCTGCACATGCCTTCAGCGAAACGGACCGCCTGATGGCGCGGCCAGACGAATTCGCCAGCGACAGCCAGGCGTCCAGTGCAATCACCGCTTGGCGCAACTGGCATCGCATAGAGATCACGCCGAACGATGGACTGGTTCGCGCGGACCACCCGCTGCTGCTCGAGATCCTTGCACGGGTGCAGTCGGCGAGCTCGCTGAGGCTGCTCCTGCGTAGCCCGTTGGGCTTCGTCTGGCGCTATGGCATGCGCTTGCAGATGCCTGAGAGCGGCACCGACCCGCTGGTGCTCGACGCGCTGTCGATGGGTGATCTTGTCCACATGACACTCGACCTCGCGCTTCAGGATCTGGAAGCGAATGGCGGCCTCGCCAATGCCGACGATGCGCAGGTTACTGCCGCCATCGAAGCCGCTGCAGCGAATGTTGCGGGCGTCTGGGAAAGCGAGCGGGCCGTCCCGCCGCCAGTTATTTGGCGGCGCACTCTCGATGATGCCCGCACACTTGCCCAACGCGCACTCGCCTATCGCGGCGAGCATCTGGAGGATGCTCGTTCCTACGGCGAAGTCGCCTTTGGCGGTGCTGAACCCAAGACCGGAGCCGAAAGTCCATGGGATGGAGCAACCCCGGTCGCGATCCCCGGAACCGGGTTTGCAATTAAAGGCTATATCGACCGGCTAGATCTTTCGGGCGATGGACGGCGCGCGCTTGTCCGCGACTATAAGACTGGTCGACCGCCGAAAGATGATATCAGTATCGACGGTGGCCGCGAGTTGCAGCGCTGCCTCTATGCCTTCGCCGTAAAAGCCCTTCTGGGGGCGGAGGTGTCGATCAGCGCCTCGCTGCTTTATCCGCGTACCGAGACCGATCTTCAGCTCGTCGACCCCGAAGCGACGCTTGCCGAGCTTACCGGCTATCTCCAGTCCGCAAGCGCCAGCCTGAGCGCAGGCCATGCGCTGATCGGACCGGATACCGGCGGGACATATGACGATCTCGCCTTCGCGCTGCCCGCCAATGCCGGGGCTACCTACTGCAAACGCAAAACACCCGCTGCTACCGACCTCGTCGGCGACGCCGCTCTGGTTTGGGAGGCCCAGTGATGACCGCCGCTCTGAATACCCTGCGGGACGACGCTGCCCGCCGCACCGCGATCAGCAGCCATAACCAGTCGCTCCTCGTCGAAGCGGGCGCTGGCTCGGGCAAGACCGCCGTCATGGCTGGCCGGATCGCCGCCATGCTGGCGCAAGGCACGGTTCCCAAGTCGATCGCGGCGGTGACGTTCACCGAACTGGCCGCCAGCGAGCTTCTTGTGCGCGTGCGCGATTTCGTCAGCGAGCTTGCCGCCGGTACGATCCCGACGGAACTCAAGATCGCGTTCCCCGATGGGCTCTCCAAACAGCACAAGTCGCATCTCGCAGCCGCTGCGGCAAATATCGATGAGATCACCTGCTCGACCATTCACGGCTTCTGCCAGCGCTTGATCAAACCCTATCCGGTCGAGGCCGACATCGATCCCGGCGCGAGCGTTATGGACCGCAATCAGGCCGACCTCGCTTTCATCGAGATCGTCGATGCGTGGCTACGCGAACGGCTCTCCGGCGCCGAAGGAGGCCTCATTGCGGAGATGGTGCTCCACAGCCCTGGCGAGACGGTCGGCCTCATCCACCGGATCGTCGATAACCTCCGGAAGCGGCGTACCGTCGCTGCCCCGGCGGCAGACCTGCTCGCTCCGCATCTTGCGGCGTTTCGGACAACGGCAGCGGATTTTGTGGAGTTCATACGCACCGCACCGGCCGTAGAAGAAGAGACAGCGGTCTTCGCTGAGCGCTTCGCGGAGATGGCGGATGGCCTTGATGGCGGCCCCGCCATCGATACGCCCGCCGGGCTCGTGCGACTGCTGACCGTCCCGCCACATCCCGACCTTTGCACCAAGGCCGGGACGTTCCTGGCCTTCAAGAAAAAGGGCAAATGGGTCGATGCGGCCAAACGCGAAGGTCTCGCCAAAGCGGACGGCGAGCGGCTCAATCTCGCAGCGGAAGCGGCCTATTCGTCATGCTGTGCGGCATGGCAGACGCTCACCCAGAATGTCGCGAGCCGCGTCCTCGCCGACCTGATCGGCGAAGTGCGTCCCGTGCTCGACCATTTCCAGAATTATAAGCGGTCCGCCGCGCTGCTCGATTTTGACGATCTGATCTTCGCGGCGCGTGGCCTCCTGCGCGACCACGATGACGTGCGCCGCGCGCTGGCCGGCCGCTTCGCGAAGGTGCTGGTCGATGAATTCCAGGACACCGATCCGCTCCAGACCGAGATCTTCTGGCGCCTGTGCGGTGAACCGCCCGAGGCTGGTGAACCCGGTGATTGGGCCAGTTTCGTCATCCGTCCCGGCGCCCTCTTCCTCGTGGGTGATCCAAAGCAGGCGATCTACCGTTTCCGAGGCGCTGATGTTTCGGCCTATGTCCGCGCCCGCGAGGCGTTTGTCGCCCAGGACGAGAAGAGCGTCCTGTCGATCTCGACCAATTTCAGGTCCTGTGCGCCGATCCTGACCTTCGTGAACGAACGGTTCGAGGGGCCACTCTCCAGTGACGGCCAACCCGGCTTCACGGCGCTCGACTCGTTTCACGCTGATCGCGGGGAAGCGCTGTGTATCGCGGCACTCGATGTCGCGGTCGCCGGCCAAGACGGCAAAGCGTCGGCCGAGCAACAGCGCGATGGCGAGGCCGAAGCCGTCGCGCAGATGTGCGCCCGGCTTATCGGCAGCGAGATGATTCTCGATCGGCGCACCGGCGCCGGGCGCCTGTGCCGCCCGGGCGATATCGCCTTGCTTGCGCCCACCGGCAGCGACCTGTGGCGCTATGAGGAAGCCCTGGAGCGCTATGGCATCCCGGTCGCGACGCAGGCCGGCAAAGGCCTGTTCCGCCGCCAGGAAGTTCAGGATTTGATCGCGCTCACCCGCGTCTTGGCCGATCGCCGCGACACGCTGGCGCTCGGCGCGCTGCTGCGTGGGCCGCTTGTCGGTCTCACCGAAGAGCAACTCTTGGACATCATCTGGGCGCTGCCCCGCGCCGAGGATGCACCTGACAAACTTCCTCGCCTCGACCTTGGCGTCGATCCGGCCAACATCGCGCATCCGCTGGCCCGTGCCACGATCGAAAAACTCCAGGCACTCCAGCGTCAGAGCAACAACACAACGCCGCATGAGCTTCTGTCCCAGGCAATCGATGCGTTGCGGGTCCGGCCCATCCTCATGGCGCGTCACCGCGGCCAGGCCGAGCGCGCGCTCGCCAATGTTGATCTCTATCTGAGCCTAACCTCGGCATTTGCGGTACGCGGCCTGCGCGCCTTTGCCGAAACGATGACGGCGGCTTGGACCGATGAGGCACGCGCCGTCGAAGGGCGGCCGGACGCGCAGGAAGAAGCGGTTGCGCTATACACCATGCACGCCGCCAAAGGGCTCGAATGGCCGATCGTCGTCCCCATCAACACGATGACGGGGATCAAGGCGCCCGATAACGCCGTCACCGACCGCGACAGCGACACCTTCTATTGCCCGGTCTTCGGCGTGAAGCCGGCAGGCTATGAAGCGGTGCTCGAGGCCGAGAAAGCGGAACTCGACCGCGAACGTATCCGTCTTTGGTATGTCGCGGCGACCCGTGCCCGCGAATTGCTGGTGCTGCCGCGTCTTGATGCGGCGCAGTCCAAGTCCGCCTGGATTTCGCTGGTCGATCTGTCGCTCGCCGAACTGCCGGCGCTCGATCTTTCGCATCTGCCCGAAGGGATGGGCGCAGCAGCGGCACAAGCAGTCAACGCCCAGACCCGCGATAGCTTTGCCGCCGAAGCCGCTGCGATCCTCGATAAGCGCCAGCGTCTGGTCTGGCTCGCGCCGAGCCGCGATGAAAGCAACGCCGGCCCGGTACTGACGCCTGAAGCCGTGGAGGTCTGGGCGTCTGGCGGTGACGGCCAGCCCGATAACGAAGGGCCGGCGCTTGGCGTTCAGGGTGGGCGCGAGCGCGGGCTCATCCTCCATAAGCTGCTTGAAGAGGTGCTGACCGGCGAGACCGATCCCGATGAGGCGGCGTTAGGCGATCGGGCTCGGGCACTGATCGCGGAAATCGGCAAGCCGGTGATGGACGATCCTGCGCAAGGCTTGAGCCCGAGCGAACTCGCCGGCTGTGTGGTGCGGACCCTCACCTTGCCGGAAATTGCCGAGCTGCGGCCTAGTCTCGTGCCTGAACTGACCGTCTATGCGGCGGTAAACGTCGAAGGGGTTCAGGAGGCGACGGTCGGTATTGCCGATGCGACCAGTTTCGACAGCGACGGCAAGCCTGCTGTCGTGATCGACTGGAAAAGCGATGTGCAGCCGACCGCGCCGACGATCGAGCACTATCGCGCGCAGGTTCGCGCCTATCTCGACATGACCGGCGCCGAACGCGGGCTGATCGTCATGGTGACTTCTGGGCAGACAATCGAGGTTCAAGCCAGTGCTTGAGGCCCGCAGTCTTGAAGCAGGGTGCGACATACGCAGCCGCGAGAATTAATAGCGCATCCTGAGAGAGTTCTGGTGGATTTTGAGCTGCCTCCTTGCAAGTATGGGGGCTCATGGGGGGAACAGCTTTGAGCCTGAATCGCGACGAACATAACGGTGATATTGCACGAGAAGCATTGACCATCTTCGATCGCGTAGCGGCCGGCGCCAGGGCAGAACTTGCCCGTTTCAAGGGGCCATCGGCGGAGAGCCTCGCCCCTCTGAATACGCTGACGACCGAAAAAGCCGTCGCGAAGCTCAACGAGATCGGTCGGGAAATGCTCAATGGCCACCAAATCCTGTCCCGTGAACCCGCTATTGCCAGGGTGATCGCGGCGGATGAGGCGGACAAGCATACCACCTTCTAGGGGTTTGAGTAGCAACGGAACAGAAAACCTACATAAGGTGCCTCACGCGTTGTCGATGCCTGTGACGCTGGGATCGCGGAGCGGCCGAAGCTCCCCGCGTGCGACCATGTCGGGGATGGTGAAAGCATAGCGCCCGAGCATATTGATGTGTTTGGACCCAAGCGGCGAAAGGCGTGCGACGTCCTCGTCCAGGATTAGATGGCCTTCAGCGCGGAGCTGGTTGACCGCAGCGTCGATGTAGATCGTGTTCCAGAGCACGACCAGGTTGACGACCAGCCCGAGTGCGCCGAGTTGCTCCTCCTGTCCCTCGCGGTAGCGCTGGCGAAGTTCACCCCGCTTGCCGTGGAATATGGTGCGGGCAAGCTGGTGGCGGCTCTCGCCACGGTTGAGCTGGACCAGGATGCGGCGCCGGTAGGTCTCGTCATCAATGAACCGCAGCATGTAGAGCGACTTGATGAGGCGGCCGAGCTCCTGAAGGGCGCGCGCCAGCCTGGTGGGGCGATCATTGGTCTGAAGGACACGGGTGAGATCGGTCGCGCGCACGACGCCGAGTTTGAGCGATCCGGCCAGACGAAGGAGATCATCCCAATGCTCGACAATCAGCCTGACGTTGATCCTGTTCGCCGCAAGGTCATCCAGCGCGCCATAATCGGCCTTGCCATCGATACGCCAGAACCGCGCGCCGCCTATATCGGCAATTCGCGGCGAGAACTGGAGCCCGAGCAGGTGAAAGATGCCGAAGATCGTGTCGGTGTAGCCAGCTGTATCGGTCATGATCTCGCCGGGCTGCAATTCGGTTTCCTGGTCAAGCACGACGGCAAGCAGATAGAGGCTGTCGCGCAACGTGCCGGGGACCGTCACCGCATTCAGCCCGGAAAAGCGGTCGGAAACCAGATTGTACCAAGTGACGCCGCGTTCGCGCCCGAAATAGCGCGGGTTTGGGCCAGCATGGATCGTGCGCACCGGCACGGTGAACCGCAGTCCATCGGCAGAGGCGACCTCGCCGCCACCCCAGGCGCGGGTCAGTGGTATCCTGTTGTGGGCGGCGACCAGCAGCGCGTTGGCGGCGGTCAGCGTCTCGGCCCGTATGAAATTCTGCTTCACCCAGCTCAGCCGGGACCGGCGCAACGCCGACACTTCGGGACGGACAAGTGGCTCGAACCCGGTATTGGTGGCCTCTGCGACAAGCACCGCGCAGATCGTCGTCGCTATATCCTCGGCGCGTGCATTTCCCTCGCTGGCATGCGTAAATGCCGCCGCGAACCCGGTTCGCGCGTGCATCTCCAGAATCAGTTCGGGAAGATCCAGCTGTGGCAG
Organism: Sphingobium lactosutens DS20; assembly: GCF_000445105.1. GTDB lineage: Bacteria > Pseudomonadota > Alphaproteobacteria > Sphingomonadales > Sphingomonadaceae > Sphingobium > Sphingobium lactosutens. The sequence goes on from NZ_ATDP01000054.1 coordinate 17,278, forward strand.
CCGCGCATCGATCGCTTTGTGGAGATCGGTGAGGCTGAGCGGCTCGTCGATCCTGTCGAGTGGCGCGATGGAAAGCTCGGCACCGTTCGCCGTTCTCGTGATGGTCACGGCATCATTATCCGGCACACGCGCGGCCGTCTCGTGGTATGCGAGGTCAAGCCGCGCAGACAGCCTGGCGACTTCCTCATCGCCAGCGACCGCCACGCCGACCGTCCGGCATACGGTCGGTCGTGCCGCTTCCCAGGCGGCTCCTGTCAGGAGGCCTTTGCGCGGGTCGGCATAGCGAAGTGAGCGTACGGGAAAAACGTCGCGGCGCCGAATGGCGCGGCGTAGCCGGTCGATCGTACAAAGCCGGTATCCGGTCAGATCGAATGTACCGTCATCGCCCTTCAGCTGGCGGCCCCATGCCTTGGGGACGAACGATGTTGGTGCAGGTCCACGGCGCTTCTCGCCCCTGTGAACCCTTCGCAGATGGTCGACCGCATCGAGTAGTGGCTGTCCTGCGGGCGCGGCTGCAAGATCGAGCATTGCCAGCATCTTCGGCAGATAGCGCATCGTGCCGGCCTGCTGGCGCAACTCGACAAAGTAGCCCTCGTCGTTCGGCCGCGCGAGAAGGTTCACCTGTGCGACGGCGTCGGTCAGCGCTGCCCGGTCGACCAGCGCGAACACGGCCGCGCGCACTTGCACATCGCTGATGCTGTCATCGAGCAGCACGGCGCCGACATCGCGAAGCCGGAGCGATGCGGTATCGAGATCACGCAACGAGCGCATCCGGGCATCCCTGGCGTTAATGCGCGCGTTGGAGAACATCCTGGTCGACACCACGTCGAACAGGTCGATGATATCGTCGCTGGCCGACGCTTCGAGGGTGCGGATGAACGCAATCAGGGTGGCCGCGCGCCGATCGTCGGGAAGGCGGGCCACGGCCTGGGCCCGCGCGGCACCGGCAAATCGTGCCAAGGCGACCGCCTTACTGGGCGGCACGCGATCAAGTTCGGGCAAGCCCGCTGTAAAGGTGCGGATTTCGGTCAGCCGATCGACTGCACGGCTGATCTCGGGGCCGCTTTGCAGATATGGGCCGTCACGCAGTCGGTCGAGCGGGCTTTGCCGCCCGTCCCCGGTAACGGCGACCAGTGTGTCGAGCCGGGTGCGTTGCTCCGGCGTCAACCTGTCGATGAGGCGGCGATGAACGTGCGCCGCGACCCGCGTGCGGACTCGTGCGATATTGCGCTCCAGGACGGACAGGCCCGGCAACAGCACCTTGGATTCGATCAGCCATGTCGCTGCCGCATCGAAGAGCGCCGATGGCCGATCGGTGCCCGTCCAGCACAGCGCGTACAGGAAACGGTGCAATCGGAACGCGACGCTTGGATCGGAGAAAACTCGGTAGCCATAATGATCGCGGATGCGCGGACCGTGCCGCCATCGTCCCTTGGTCGCGCAATATTGGGCCATCAGTTCGCCCGGCTTGTCGATCGCCAGTTGGCTGCCTGCGAACCGCGTGACCGACGCCGGCGTCTGTGCCGGATCTTCGAGAAAGGTGCCGAGCAACCGCAAAGAGCCAAGCTGTACCGCGACGCCGAGCCGGTTGTGGTCGCCGCGGTGTGCGCTGATGAACGTCCGGTCTGCATCGTCGAGATGAAAATGACGCGCCAACTGGTCCGATGTCGGCTCGCCGACGAAGCGACCATAGCGCTGTGCCTGGTCATCCGAGAGAAAGCTGACTGGCACCGCTCGGCCTATGCCGCTATTTTGGACCGGACCCCACGCTTGCCCAGCAATTCGCTAGCACGCTCTCGAGGCTGACCTTTCGCATCGACATAGGCATAAAGCGTCGACACTGACACGCCGAGTTGGACCGCAACATCGCGTGCGGCATTGTCGCGGTCCGCCATCAGCGCCATCGCGGCCTTCAGCTTCTGCTTCGTCATGACCCGTGGCCGCCCGCCTGCACGGCCCCGCGCCCTGGCCGCAGCCAGCCCTGCCATGGTGCGCTCATGGATCAGGTCACGCTCGAACTCGGCCAGGGTCGCGAAAATACCGAATACCAACCGACCCGTAACGGCCCCTGTGCATTGTAGGGACACAGATTCACGGTAGGCATCGACGTCAGGGGTAGCCAACTATTTGCGCAGGTTCTCGATGCCAAGTTCGCGCCACATCCAGGTGAAGTCGTAGGTGGCCATCGGGTCGTTCGCGTCGAGTTGGCTGCTGCTGCGGTTTTCGAGATGCTTGAGCCACCCGGCTACTCGGTGCCGGCCTGCGGCCGTTTGAACGGCTGCGCGCGGGGTGATGTCGCCGAGTATGCCGATGGGTTCATCGAGCGTCGCGCGGTACTGACGGTCGAGCATGGCATGGATGAGCGGGGTTGCCACCTCTGGCGCAATGGCGGGTGCCGGTTCGGACATTGTCAGTCCCTCGGCCCGCGCCGCCATGGCCTGTTCGACCGTCTCGATCGTGGTCAGCGGCGAGCCGACCAACCCGGCTAGCGCATCGGTCATGAGCGCGGTGCCGCGTTTCGCCCGCTCGGCCGAGGTGACGGCGAGAATCAGGGCGCGGCCTTTCAATTCGACATTGCCGAGCACCGGGGTGCCGTCCGCCATCGTCACACCCCACGCCATACGCCCGGTGCTCTTCGCTATTCCGTTCGGTTCCTCGCCCAGCCAGTTCCAGAAGTGCGTGGTTTCCCGCTGAAGCGCAGGGATAGTATCGAGCCGCTCACCGACCAGCGCCTGGGTCACGCCGCGTGCGAAGGGAAAGCGCACGCGGTGGAACACCACTTCCTCGCCATCACTGTTGTGCAGCGTAGGGATCGACGCCGGTCCCATGGTCTTGGGAACGACATCGAACAGCCATGCCGTGCTGATGAGGGCTGGAAGCGCAGCAAGATCGTCGGCGTCTAGGTTCAACGCGGTGCGCGGGCTGCGCTTGCCCTTCGAGCGCCGCAGATCGGCGACGAGCGCCTCGGCCGCCTCCATCGTGAACGACAGCACGCCGCCCGACAGGAGGTGCTTGCCTCCGACCTGCACGACGCGGGCACCGATCCTGTCCCATTGCTTCAGCGTCTGCGAGGCGCTGCGCTCGGATACTCGAAGTGGCTCGTCGCCCTGGATCAGGTCGCGCACAAGGAAGCCGCTCCCGGGCTCGACCTCGCTGACTTCGTAGAGGCTCATCACCGACGATCGAAGGGCACGCAGGTAGATTTTGGTCGAGCCGCTCTCGTTCCAACCCCGGCGCCGAATATAGTCATCAACAATGTTCCGGTCCCCGGGTTCGATGGTGCGCGTGAGCAGATCCTCGAACGCGCATCCCCACAACACGCCGGCCCAATGATCGCCGACGA
>NZ_ATDP01000055.1:0-45000 GCF_000445105.1 Sphingobium lactosutens DS20
GTGATTTTCCCCTAACTGACTTCAATCAACCCGCGCGGGTGAAGTGGCGCAGCTTGTCCGGATCGATATCAACACCCAACCCAGGACCCGAGGGCAACCGAATCTCGAAGTCCTTGATCTCGAGTTGGGTCTGCGTAAGCGTGTCGGCTAACACCCAGGGCCCTAGCAGTTCACATCCGAAGGGCATCGTCGGCAATGTGGCATACACATGGAGAGCAGCAGCGGTGCCGATTGATGAATCCAACATGGTGCCCCCATAGGACGCAATGCCCGAGGCTTCCGCGATCGCAGCGACCTTGAGGGTATTTGCCACCCCGCCCATGTTGCACAGCTTCAGCGAGAAGGCGTCGACGCAATGATGGCGCGCCAGTTCGAAGGCGGACGCCAGCGAGCTCAGGCTTTCATCGGCCAGGATGGCCACCCCGTTGTCGGCCGACAGGCGCCGAAGCGCATCGAAGTTGCTGCGTGCCACCGGCTGTTCGACCAGTTCGACACCGGCCGCCTCCAGGCGCGGAATCCACACCGATGCCGTGTTCTCATCCCAGGCCTGGTTGATATCGACCCGCACCGCAGCACGGTCACCGACGCGCTCGATAATCTTCTCGATATGGCGCAAATCATCTGCCGGGGAGCGCACGCCAAGCTTGATCTTGAACCGGTTGTGCCGGCGCCGCTCGATCATTTCCTCGGCGATTGCGATGTCCCGCTGCGTGTCGCCGCTCGCCAGGGTCCAGGCAATGGGGATGCCCTGCTGGATCGCGCCGCCGATCAAATCGCTCAGCGGCAGGTTCAGAGAGCGTGCCTTCAGATCATGCAGCGCAACGTCGATGGCCGCCTTGGCCGAATAGTTTCCGGTTACGGCGCGCTCCATTAAGTGCTGGAGCTCTCGCAGATTTGTCGCGTCCTTGCCGATCAGGAGCGGCGCCAAGTACGTTTCGATGATGACCTTGATGGTTTCAGCGCATTCGGAACTCCAAGTCGGCCCACCTACGCTGCTGCCCTCGCCGATGCCGACAAGCCCGCCCGCACGGATCTGCACGATCGCATAGCTCTGCTTCTGCACCGTGGTAAACGACATCTGGATGGGACGCGAAGCTGGGACGTCCACCAGCGTCACATCGATCGCTTCGATCTTCATGCCACTGTCTCCGTAGCCGACTTGCGTTGCTCGGCCTGCTCACGCTCGATTACGAAGTCCAGGGTCATGACCCGCACCCCGTCCTCGATCGTCTCGGGCGTAATCAGGTCGGGGGTGACGCCGTGACAGCAGTCATCGTCCACCCATTTGCCCCCTTCGAAGTAGTATTGCGTGGTCAACGGTTCGAAACCGTCCTTGCGCACCTTGAAGTGCACGTGCGCCGGACGCCAGGTATGGCTGCCCAGGTGGCCCAGCAGACGCCCAGTCGGCCCCTCGTAGGGGATCTGGTATGGCACTGGCATCGTGGTGCGCACGCGATAGTTGCCCTGGGAATCCGTCACGAGTTTTCCGCGGTAGTAGTCCACGGGGATGTTGTCGTGGATCCCGCTGTACAAGCCATCAGGCGTCGAGTGCCACACGTCGATGACAGCGCCAGCGAGCAACTCGCCCGTGTCCGAGCGCACCGTACCGCGAATGATCAGCGGTTTGTGGTCGTCGGTATCGTAGGTCTTGAGGACGCCTTCAACTACAGGAGCACCTTCCAGGAAGTACGGCCCCTGGATCGCAGGCGCAGAGGTCCGCGAGCGCTGCGCCTTGCCTTCGATGATGGTGCTGTTCAGGAAAACGTCCAGAAGCAGCGCGGTTTCCCGCGTCTGTGCGACCTCGGTGAGATAGTCGACACCCGCGCGGTATTCGGCTTCCGTGACGCGCTTGTCCAGCAAAATTTTGCGTACTGCCTCGACGATCGCGCCTGCGACCTCGGCAACTCGTTTATCCATGACTCGTCTCCTTTCAAGATCTCATGGTTGAAACACCGATGAGTTGGTGCTTCAAACATGAATGCTAAGATTCGCGTGTCATGCGGTCCAATACTTTTTTTAGCCTTTGCAATACGGGATCGGTATGGCTTAGCGGTGTTCACCCCTAGGGAAAACCAGAGGTCTTAAATGGAATTTCGGCAGCTTCGCTATTTCATCGCGGTCGCAGAAGAGGGAAATATCGGTGCTGCGGCAAGACGCCTGCATATTTCCCAGCCGCCCATTACCCGCCAAATACAGGCCCTGGAACAGGATCTCGGCGTGGTGCTGTTTGAACGCACGCACCGCGGCGTCGAATTGACGGCAGCGGGTACAACATTTTTAGAGGATGCCAGGCGCCTACTGCACGTTACCGAGATCTCAAGGGTGAGATCACGTGCAGCATCGCGCGGTGAAATCGGGGAATTGCGCGTCGCCTATTTCGGAACCGTCGTTTTGCATACGCTACCGCTGCTGCTGCGGCAACTCTTGTCGGTTGCTCCCTCGGCAACTGTGTCCTTGACGCAGATGAGCAAGAACCGCCAGATTGAAGCGCTGGACGCTGGCACCATCGATATCGGGTTCGGGCGTTTCTACCCCTATCAGGAGGGTGTAGTTGTCCGAAACGTAACCAATGAGAGGCTATTTCTGGGTGCGCAAAAGTCGCGCGCTCGCTCGTTTGGTGAGCAAGTTCATTGCAGCGCGCTTCGTAACGAGCCCTTGATCCTGTTCCCGCGAGAAGGACGCCCCAGTTTCGCAGCCGAAGTCATCGGCGTATTCAAAAACGCGCGAGTGGAGCCAAAGGTTGTCGCCATAGTTGAAGACGTCAATGCAGCCATGGCTCTGGCGTTGGCCGGCGTCGGCGTGACAATTGTTCCCGAGACAGTAGCCATGATTTCGTGGCCTGACTTCGGCTTCACTGAACTCGTGGGCTCCAAGGCCACTGTACCGGTCAGTTGTATCTACCGTCACGATCACATTGCGCCGATTCTGAAAACATTCTTGAACTTGCTACCTATTCGAGAATCGCAATAGATGCCAATCGTTAGGTTGTCGACCCCGCAATTCGGCATAACACTGGCCGTAAAGCGGGCATCAATCGCTGTACTCCAACTCTTACTGCGACATGGCTCACGCTAAAAGGAAGGCACGCGCAGCGAGGGCAATGCCCGACGCAATCAGCGCCGGGCCACCGCTATCAGTACTCCGAAGCCGACCAGCCGCCCGCCGAAGGCACGGTCGATCCAATGGCGGAAAGCCAGCAGACGATCGCGCACGGCACCGGCAGAGAAGCATAAGGCCACCAGGCTAAACCAGCCCATGTGCGCCGCAGCGATGAAAGCGCCATAGCCAATCTGCACTGCCAGCGGAGTGTCGGGCCGCACCACCTGCATAAACAGGCTGACGATGAATACCGTGGCTTTGGGGTTCAGCGTATTGGTCAGGAAACCGGTACGCAGCGCAGCGCCATCCGAGAGCGGTGCCATACGCTTTTCGGTCAGTGCGCCGCCAGCTTTCGTGCACAGCATTTTTATGCCGAGATAAATTAGATAGGCAGCACCGACCAGTTGATGGTGTTAAACAACCAAAGCGATTGCTGGATTAGCAGGCCCACGCCGATCAACGTATAGGTGATATGTACCAGTATGCCTAAGCCTATGCCCAATGCGGTCAGCACGCCCGCGCGGCGCGACAGCATCAAGCTATTGCGCGTAACCGTTGCAAAGTCCGGCCCAGGGCTGATGACGGCCAGCAAGGTGATTGTGACGACAGCTATTAATTCGGTCATTGGCGTATCCGGTCGGAAACAATGAAATTAAGGCAGATGATATTCAAAATCAACGTGAAGGAATATCGATCTTTCCGGCCAATAATGGAGAACTGAATTCGACATCTTCCGGTACGCGTCAGCCTTCCTAGCGGGTGCTACGCTGTTTCGAGGCTGCCGCCCACTTGGAGAATTCAGCCGTGCGATGGTCGAGTCGCATCTAACCCACGGCGCAGTCAACCGCGTGGCACGTTCACTCGAAAACGCATCGCGGTAGCGTGAGCAGCGTAGCCGGCGCGTCCTCCTGCACAAAGGGGGGCTCTGTTGCAAAAATCGTGAAGCTTGAGCATGCTTGGCGGAGATTGGACGGACGGAACGATGACGGATTTCAAGTGGCGCCATTTCCAGGGTGATGTGATCCTGTGGGCGGTGCGCTGGTATTGTCGCTATCCGATCAGCTATCGCGACCTTGAGGAAATGCTGGCGGAACGCGGCATTTCGGTCGACCATACGACGATCTATCGCTGGGTCCAGTGCTACGCCCCGGAGATGGAGAAGCGGCTGCGCTGGTTCTGGCGGCGTGGCTTTGATCCGAGCTGGCGCCTGGATGAAACCTACGTCAAGGTGCGGGGCAAGTGGACCTACCTGTACCGGGCAGTCGACAAGCGGGGCGACACGATCGATTTCTACCTGTCGCCGACCCGCAGCGCCAAGGCAGCGAAGCGGTTCCTGGGCAAGGCCCTGCGAGGCCTGAAGCACTGGGAAAAGCCTGCCACGCTCAATACCGACAAAGCGCCGAGCTATGGTGCAGCGATCACCGAATTGAAGCGCGAAGGAAAGCTGGACCGGGAGACGGCCCACCGGCAGGTGAAGTATCTCAATAACGTGATCGAGGCCGATCACGGAAAGCTCAAGATACTGATCAAGCCGGTGCGCGGTTTCAAATCGATCCCCACGGCCTATGCCACGATCAAGGGATTCGAAGTCATGCGAGCCCTGCGCAAAGGACAGGCTCGCCCCTGGTGCCTGCAGCCCGGCATCAGGGGCGAGGTGCGCCTTGTGGAGAGAGCTTTTGGCATTGGGCCCTCGGCGCTGACGGAGGCCATGGGCATGCTCAACCACCATTTCGCAGCAGCCGCCTGATCGGCGCAGAGCGACAGCCTACCTCTGACTGCCGCCAATCTTTGCAACAGAGCCCCCCTCCGAAACATTCTGCCTCTTGAAGTAATATTGGAAACAGGGGTCTTCATGCCATCCATCCGTAGCCTTGTGGCCGCGACTTTTGTCGCGTCCCTGTCCTTTGCGGCATCCGCCCAGGCGCAGGAGGTGGAGGATCACAGCAACCTCACGGTCGGCGTCGGCGCCGCCGTGATACCAAGCTATGAAGGGTCCGACGATTATCGCGTCATTCCCGTGCCGCAGCTGCGCGGCAAGGTGCATGATTTCGCGTTCTGGACGCGCGGGCCGGCCCTGTTCGTCGATGTCATCCCCAATCGCAGCGACGACGGCATCGATGTGCAGCTTGGCCCCGTGGTCGGCGCACGGTTCGATCGCACCAGCCGCAAGCGCACCAAGGACGACGCGGTCGCCGCGCTGGGCAAGCTCGACACCGCGATCGAGGTGGGCGGTTTCGTCGGCATCGGCAAGACCGGCGTCATCACCAGCGCCTATGACAATTTGTCGGCGCGCGTCACCATCACCAAGGATGTGGCCGGCGCGCATGACAGCATGATCGTGACGCCTGCGATCGAATATTTCACCCCCCTGTCGATCCGCAGCTTTGTCGGTCTGGGCGTGTCGGCCGATTATGTCGGCAAGAAATATGGCCGCTATTATTTCGACGTGACGCCCGATCAGGCGGTGGCGAGCGGGCTGCCGGCCTATGATCGCGCCGGCGACGGGTCGGGCTTTCGCAAGATCAACCTCAACCTGACCGGCGGCTATTCCCTGTCGGGTGACATCCGGCGGGGCTGGACGCTCTTTGCGCTTGGCGGCTATTCGCGCATGCTTGGCGATTATGCGGACTCGCCGGTGGTCGCGATTGCAGGGTCGAAGAATCAGTGGATCGGCGCAGTCGGGGTCGGCTACACCTTCTAAGCGCCATTCTGCCTTGTTCCTTGGGGGTGACGCCCCACATAAGGCGCTGTAAGGCAGCGGCCTTGACGGACCAAATTGGCAGGAGATGACGACGTGGCGACCCTGGGACTGAGCGACACCGAAAAGGCGGCGGTTGAGGCGTTTCGCCGCGATGTCGTCGATCCTTCGCGCACCAGCCTGGTCATTGTCGATTTCTGGGCGGAATGGTGCGGACCGTGCAAGCAGCTGACCCCGGTCATCGAAAAGGTCTGCGCCGACTATGCCGCCAAGGGCGTCAAGCTGGTCAAGGTCAATGTCGATGAAAATGGCTTTATCGCAAGCCAGTTTCGCGTGCAGTCCATACCCACGGTCTACGCCGTGTTTCAGGGTCAGCCAGTAGCCGATCTGTCGCAGGCGCGGACAGAAGGACAGTTCAAGCAATATCTCGACCAGTTGCTGGCCCAGCTGCCGATCGAATCCGATGAAAAGGCGCTGCAACAGGAAGTAGCACCGTTGATCGCCATGGGTGAGGAGATGCTCGCGGGCGGCGAACATGAGCGCGCCCTGTCGATCTTTTCCCAGATCGCGGAGATGGACCCGGACAATGCCGAGGTCATCAGCGGCCAGGCGCGCGCCCTGATCGCGCTTGGCCAGTTGGACGAAGCCGAAGCGCTGATCGCCAGCCTGTCGCCGGACGTGGCGAAGCATCCGGCCATCGATCAGGCCCGCGCGGCGATCGCGCTGAAGCGCGAAGCGCGACCGATGGCTGATCTGTCGGATCTGGAAGCCAAAGTCGCGGCCGATCCCGACGATCATCAGGCGCGGTTCGATCTTGCCGCGGGCCTGATGGGCAATGGCGACCGTGACGGCGCGGCCGACATGCTTCTGGAAAGCGTCCGACGCGACCGCGCCTGGAACGATGGCGCGGCGCGCGCGCAACTGGTCAAGATTTTCGAGGCGGTGGGCCTGGAAGATCCCTGGGTGGCGGCGCAACGGCGCAAGCTGTCGCAGATATTGTTCGCGTAACGGCGATGGCGGCGACGCGCGTCTCCATCTTTCCCTTGTCCGGGGCTTTGCTGCTGCCGGGCATGGACTTGCCGCTGCACATTTTCGAGCCGCGCTATCGCGCCCTTATCCACGACGCGATGGCGCGCGATCGCCGGATCGGCATGATCCAGCCGCGCGGCGAAGGCCCGGTGCCGACGCTCTATGATGTCGGGTGCCTGGGGCATGTGAGCCATATCGAGGCGCTGGAGGATGGCCGCTTCAACATCATCCTGACGGGACTTGCGCGCTTCCGGGTTCTGCGCGAGTTGCCGGTCGCGACGCAATTCCGCCAGATCGAGGCGGAGATAGAGCAGGCGCCGGACGAGGACGAAGTGCTGTCGGCCGTGGAGCGCGCGGCGCTGGAGCAGGAATCGCGGCGTTTTGCCGACATGCTGGGCTATGTCGTCGACTGGACGGCGGTGTCGCGGCTGGATGACGTCGCTCTGGTGAATGGCATCGCCCAGATCGCGCCCTTTGATCCTGCATCCAAACAGACGCTGCTGGAAGCCGACAGCCTGTCCGAACGATCGGAACGGATCATTCAGCTGATGCAGATCATCGGGCGGATCGAGCGCGACGGCGGCGCGACGTTGCAATGAACGATGCGACCGATGAGGCCCCGCCAATAGACCCATGGCTGCTGGGCAAGCTGGTCTGCCCGGTGACACGCACGCCACTGCGCTGGGATGGCGGGAGGCAGGCTCTCGTGTCAGACGCGGCCATGCTCGCCTTTCCCGTGCGCGATGGCGTGCCGGTGCTGGTGGCGCGGGAAGCGTCTGCGCTGTAAGGCGCGGTTAAGCAGCCGCTGTTAGGAGGTGCCTCGCGCCGAGCCGTCACAGCTGTTAGGGTGATCCCGATGTTCTTGCAATTGGCCCTTCTTGGTCTGGCGACCCCGCGCGTCGCGGCCGCAACGGCTGCTCCGCCAGCCGCCAACCCGGTCCCTCTGGTGGAAACCCGGGGATTGACCTGCGCCGATGAAAGCTCCGTTCGCGATATCGTGATTGATTTCACGGCGGGTCGCTGGCGCGAAGCCGGGCGCGAATGGAGCAAGATCGTCGCGCAGGACGATGCGACGATCACATTGGTCAAGCAGGGCGGCGGGCTGCTGAGCGACCTGCGCCGGGTGGAGCAGTTGGACCGTGCGACGCTGGTGCTGTCGACCGAACTGCACACGGGCCTGATCGACGAGAAGCGCGCCTATCATTGCCGCATCGTGCCGCCTTTCGATGCGGAACGACAGATTTAAGACAGCGCTACCTCATCGCAGCGCGGCGATACATTCGACTTCGAGCGGCGCTCCCAGCGCCAGGCCATTCGCGCCGAAGGCGCTGCGGGCGGGCAGGCGCTTGCCCTTGAAATAGGGCGGATAGGCCGCGTTGAACCGTGGCCAGTCCGTCATGTCGGCCAGCATCACCGTGCATTTGACGACGTCGCCATAATCCAGCCCGTTCGATGTCAGGATCGCGCCGATCGCGTCCATCGCGCCTTTGACGGCGGCATCGAATCCGTCGGTATGCCGATCCATGCCTTCAGGCACCTGACCGATCTGGCCGGACAGGAAAAGAAGGCCGCCCGCGGGCACGGCAGGCGAAAATGGCAATTGCGCCGGCATAGGCGGTGGGGCGGCGGCGGGCTGGGCCAAGGCCGGCGCAGCGGTGAACAGCAGAAGAGCGGTCATGGCAGTTTTCATGGTGATCTTTCCTTCAGGGGTCAGGCGCGGGGCAGGGCGCCGAGCAGCCGCTCGACATCGCGCATGTCGGTAAAGACCGATGGGGCGATCCGAAAATGATGGTCGTGCAGCGATAGGCGCACCTGCGCGCGCGTCAGGGGAGCGGCCAGCCTCTCCCGAGCGTCGGGCAGAAGGGCGGTGAGCAGAGGCGTGCGCGCGTCGGCCGGCGTGATGAGGCGATAGCCTTTGGCTGTCAGCCCTTCCCGCAACGCGCCGATCATCTGCTGCGCATGGGCCTGGATCGCCGGGACGCCGATGGTCGCGATATAATCAAGGCCATGGTCGATCGCGGGAATGACGGCCTGCGCATAGGTGCCAGTGCCGAAATGGCCGAGCGCGCCGGTCCGGTGGACATAGCTGGTGGGGGCTGGCCCCGGCGGGTCCATGGGATAGACATGGGTTTGTGGCGGCGACAGGCCGATCCCCGGCGCAGCGCCGGGCGCGGCAAAGCCATAATAGCCAAAGTCCGCCAAGCGAAGGTCATCCAGAACGCCGCGCCGGGCATAGAGAAAGCCCAGGCCAAAATCGCCCATCAGCCACTTATAGGTGGCGCAGGCGGCGAAATCGACGCCGCTGTCGTGCAGGTCGACCGGCACCGCGCCGGCGGCATGGATGATGTCGGCATAGACCAGCGCCCCGACCGCATGTGCGAGAGCGCAGACCGCCTTCAGATCATGCTGGAACCCGTTATAGGTCGACACGAGCGAGAGGCTGACCAGCCTGGTGCCAGGCGTGATCGCGCGGGCCATGTCCTCCAGCAAGATGCGCCCGTCGCGCGCCCGAACCCAGGTTACGTCGACGCCTTGTCTGGCCAATTCCTGATACATGGGGAAGGCGGCGTAGAAATGCAGCGTGTCGGTGACGATGCGGCCGCCAGCGCCGGGAAACCCCAGCGCGCGCAGCACGGCCTGTTCACCTGTGATGGTCGATTGCACCCACGTCACTTCATCGGGATCGGCGTTGACCAGCCGCGCGAAGCTGGCAATCGTGGCGGCGCGATCCACGGGCGGCGGCGCGGCAGGATCAAGCGTGCGGCCCGCGGCATAGGCATCCATCGCGCGCCGCGCGCCAAGGCTCATCGGGTGGATCGACGCGCTGTCCAGATAGGCAACAGGGGTCGGCGCGAAACTGGACTTGTCGGGCAGGGCGGGGGGACTGGCGGCGGCTGCCCTGACCGCTACCGGCGCCACGAGCGCAGCGCCGATCGCCTGCCGCCGGGACAGCGTCACGCCAGGACTTTGAGCAGGGCGGTCTTGAACGCCTGCATCTCCGCTGCCGTACCGATGGATACGCGCACCCAGTCGTCCATATGCTTGCGCGGCCCGCCGATGAAGATGCGATCGCGCGCCAGAGCGGCCGTCACATCGGCCCCCGGTCGACCGATATGGATCATCAGAAAGCTCGCTTCGCTGGGCAAGGTGCGCAGGCCCTGGGCCGCGCACCAGGCAATCAGGTCGTCGCGCACGGCCTTGTTCTGCGCCTTGCGCATGGGCACCAGATCGGCGTCGAGCAGGCTGGCTTCGGCTGCAATGATGGCGGGCATGGGGGTGATATTGACGCCATGGCGCGCCATTCCGTCCAGCAAATCCTTGCGCCCGGCGATCAGGCCGCAGCGCAGGCCTGCAAGGCCATAAATTTTGGAAAAGGTGCGCGTCACCAGCAAGTCCGCGCCCGATGCCACCAGGTCAAGGCAGCTTTGCGCGTCGCTGAACTGGATATAGGCTTCGTCTACCAAGAGGATGCTGCCCTTTGGCTTGTTGGCGAGCAGCCATTCGATGTCCGCGCGCGCCACCGGCAGGCCGGTCGGGTTATTGGGATTGCACAGATAATAAACGCCTGCACCGGGTGCGGCGGTCAGCAATGCCTTGAGGTCGGCCTTGAATTCGCCCGACAGCGGCACCGCGACCGATCGCGTCACGCTTTCATTGCCAAGGCCGAGAAATCCCTGATCGAATGTCGGTTCGAAATAGGCGATGGGTCGTTCAGGCGAGCTGTAGCTCAGTGCGACCGACCGCAGCGGCATGAAGGACCCTGGGTGGACCTGAACCTGATCGGCGGCGAGGCCATTTTGCCGGGCGAACAGGCTTTCCAGCTTGCCGGCAAAGGCCATGCCATAGCGCCCGGACAGCGGCGGCAATCCGGCCAGCGCCGCCAGCGCGGCGGGGCTGGGACCCACAGGATGTTCGTTGCTGTTGATATAGACGCCATCGGTCAGCGTGGCGATCATGCCGGCCGGATCGTCGGGCAGCGCAACCGCGCGGCCGCGTTGCGCGATAGCGGGCGCAGCGGACATGGCGCCCGCCGCCGCCACGGCGCCGCGCATCATCATTCGTCGGGACAGGGACATGGGCACCTTTCAATGGCCAAAAGCAAAAGGGCCGATCCATCGCTGGACCGGCCCTCTTTCGTGACGGCGTCAGAACTTGAAGTCGAGACGCGCGTAATAATAGCCGCCAGACGTTCCATAAGCGCCATGGCCATAATAGCTGTTCCAGGTGGTCGTGCCATTTTCATAGGGCGACTGACCCGGTAGCACGGTGACGCCGCTCAGCAGCTTGGGCTTTTCGGGCCGCTTGTCGAACAGGTTATTCGCACCGACCGAGAATTTCACGAAGTCGGTGAAGTCATAACCCAGCTCCAGATCGGTGATCCCGGTCGCCTTGACGACGCCGTCCCGCTCGATCGACTGGCCGTTCATCGCCGCCGCCGACAGGGCCGAACGAACGAGGATGCTGGTCTTGCCATAGAAGGTCTGACGCAGATTGGCCGAGAAGGGACCGGTCGAGAAGTTGATGTTGCCCACCACCTTATATTCGGGCGACGCGTCCTCGATATAGCTTTCCGACACGGCGCTGAACAGCGCAGTATTCTTGTTATCCGTGATCTTGGTCTTGTTGTAGTTGGCCGTCAGCGACAGGTCGAGCTTGCCGAAATCGAGCATCACCGGGTAACGGGCGGCGAAGTCGATGCCATAGGTTTCGGTGTCGATGAGGTTGGTGAAGCTCGCCACGCCCAGCGTCTGAAGGCCGGTGTCGAGCACGAGGCCGGTGGACGCGATCGCGGCAAGGATGCTTTCCGCGCCAGGGACGGGATTGCCGCCCTGGATGGCGGGCAGCGTCGCCGTGGCGGAAATGCGGTCCTTGATCTTGATATAATAGCCATCGATCGTGATCGCGAGCTTGGGCGTCGGGTGAATGACAATACCGGCCGAGAAGTTAGTGGACTTTTCAGGACGCAGAGAATTGAACCCGAGCAAGGTCGCTGCCGGCGAACCGGCGGGCAATTGCAGCACGGCGCTGGTGGGGCCGACATTCACCGTCGAGTAGAAGGATTCAGCCAGCGTCGGTGCGCGGAACCCGGTGGAGGCGGTGCCGCGGATCGCGAAGGCGTCCGAGAAATCGTATCGCGTCGTGATCTTGCCGATCGTCGTATCGCCAAAGTCGGTATAATCTTCATAGCGGCCGGCAATGTCGATGGTCCACTTGTCGATCGGTTCGGCGATCAGGTTGATATAGCCTGCGCGCGAACTGCGGCGATGCTTGCCGGCGTCGATGTCCTTGTAGCCGGGGAAGGACTGCACCCCTTCTGCCAAGGTGGAATAATAATCGCCCTGCATGATTTCATAGGTGTCGCGCCGATATTCGCCGCCAAAGGCCAGGGTCAGCGGATTGGCCATGCCCACGTCGAATTCCTTGCGAATGTCGAGCGTGGTGGTGAGCTGACTGAGCTTGAAGCCGCCGTCATAGGCGTCGCTCACCGTATTGGGCGTGATGGTGGGGTCCGTGAGAGAGGCGTTGTAATTGGCGATCCAGAGCGACCGGTGGGCCGATTCAATGGTCCAGATCTTGTTCTGGTCATAGCCGTAGGTGACGCTGAGGTCGTAATTCCAGTCAGAGCCGAATTCACCCTTTGCCCCAACGGTGAAGCTATATTCCTTCTGCTCCACTTTCTGCTGCGGCACCATGCCGAAAGTGCGGGTGTCGCCATAGCAGGTCGAAAGGTCGGTCGCGTCGGCGCAGATGCGGTTGGGCGGACGATAGCCCTGATAGGCATAGCCCACGCGCCGCGACACATCGCCGAAGCTGTAGAGTTCGACGCCGCCGAAATCATAGCCCATATTGTAGAAGAGAATGTTGAGCTGCGATTTTGCCTGCCCGCCGTTGATGCCGTTCAGATCAAGATCGGCCCAGGCGGGGTCGTAATAGTTGCTGGTCGACGGGAATTGTCCGGGATAGGTGCCGGCCGCGTTCACATAGGGATTGCCGTCAATGTCCGACATGATGACCTGACCCGTGCCGGTGGTCGTGTAATCCTGACGCCGGTGGAAGGCGGTGACGTTGAAAAAGCCGTCTTCGCCCAGTTTGAAGCCGACATTGCCCGATGCGGAGAAGAGCTCGCCTTCGCTGTTATAATATTGGCCGCCCGTCACCTTGAAGGTGCCGCCGTCGGACTGGTCCTTCAGGATCATGTTGATGGCGCCGGCGATCGCGTCGGTGCCGTACACTGCCGAGGCGCCGTCCTGCAGGATTTCGATGCGCGACACGGCGTCTGGCGGGATGAGGTCGATGCTGGGCGCCGCCGAACCCTGGAACGGGCCAGCGATCACCTGAAGAATGGCCGAACCGTGGCGACGCTTGCCATTCACCATGACCAGCGTGTGGTTCGGGCTGAGGCCGCGCAGACGAGCCGACAGCGAGAAGTTGGACATGTCCACGCCCTGCGTCTGGGCGGTGAAGCTGGGCACCAGCTGGGTGAGGGCCTGATTGAGGTTTGGCTGACCCACGCTCGAGAGCGCCTGTTCGCCCAGCACCGTGACGGGCGCGGCGCTGTCCGCTGCCTGCATGCCCACGGCGCGGGTCCCGGTGACGATGATGGCCGTGCCGTCGTCGGCCTGCGGTTCCTGCGGCGCTTCCTGCGCCAGCGCGCCGGCTGACCAGGACGACGCCAGGATAAGAGAAAGTTTGAACGCGGACAGTCTTGTCATTCATGCCCCCTGTTTTTGCAATGTCGATGACAAGGGGATGAACGAACGGTGTCAGCCGAGCCGCTATTGCAGCGCAGCATTTTCATCAAAGGTGGAGTCTGTGTCGCAAAAGACACAAGTGCCAATGCGAAGCTATTGGCTTTGCGTGAGTGGAGGCATTACCGCGCCAGAAAATTGATCTTCAAGGCAACTTTGCATCCGCTGACATGGAGGATTCCCATCGCAGCTTCGTCATTATAGTCTTACGCCTTGAAGATCAGGAGGCGAGCGCGTCATCGATCAGCGACCTGGCTTCCGCGCCTTCCCAGTCCATCGCGCCTATGACGCGCAGCATTTCCTTGCCCTGCGCGTCATAGAGGACGGTCGTGGGCAGGACGCCGGTCGCATAGGAAAAGCCGAAACGATTGTCCGGATCGGTATAGGCCTTGAGATGCGGCAGATCATGTTTGGCGAAAAATGCGCCCGCCGCCTTCGCGCCCTGCACATCCTGCGAAATGGTCAGCACGGCTAGGCCTTTGGCGCCGTGCGCAGCTGCAACACGGTCCAGCGTCGGCATTTCCGCGACGCAGGGCGCGCACCATGTCGCCCACAGATTAACCAGCATCGGTTTGCCGGCGAAATCCTGCAACGTCATGTCGCTGCCATCGGGCGCCTGAAACACGAAGTCGGGCGCGGCGGTGCCGGCCTTGCTTTTGTCGATCTTGTAGTTGAACGCCGCCTCGCCCTTCGGCTCTGCGGTTGCTTCGCCGGGCGTCGGCGCGACTTCGCCGCTGATGGCGGCATTGGCTTGCTCCTTGGGCGGCGATTGCCTATCGCATGCCGCCAGCAACGCAGGCAGGAGCAATATCATTAGCGCGCGGGACGACGACAGCATGGGTTCAGGCTCCAACAGCATGTGGGGCGGCCGCTTCGCTGCCGGCCCCGCTTCGATCATGCGCGAGATAAATGCCTCCATCCCATTCGACAAGCGACTGTGGAAACAGGATATCGCCGGGTCCAAGGCGCATGTGGCGATGCTGGCGCAGCAGGGAATCGTCACCCGGGCCGATGCGGAGACGATCAGCGCCGGGCTGGACACCATCGCCGCCGAATATGAGGCGAACGGGGTTCCGGTGAACCTTGACCTTGAAGACATCCATATGGTGACGGAATCGCGCCTCGCGGAACTGATCGGCCCGGTCGCCGGGCGATTGCACACCGCGCGCAGCCGCAATGACCAGGTGGCGACCGACTTTCGCCTGTGGGTGCGCGATGCCATTGACGAGGTGGAGGCGGGGCTGGTCGGCTTGCAGCGCGCTCTGGTCGCGCGGGCGCAGGACCATGCCGACGCCGTGATGCCCGGCTTTACCCATTTGCAGTCCGCGCAGCCGGTGACGCTCGGCCATCATCTGATGGCCTATTATGAGATGGTTCGCCGCGACCGCAGCCGCTTTGCCGATGCGCGCGCGCGCCTCAATGAATGTCCGCTGGGCGCGGCGGCGCTTGCCGGCACCGGCTTTCCCACCGATCGCCACATGACGGCGGCGGCCTTGGGCTTTGCCAGGCCGACGGACAACAGCCTGGACAGCGTGTCCGACCGCGATTTCGCGCTGGACTATCTGATGGCCGCGACCCAGGCGTCGCTGCACCTGTCACGGCTCGCGGAAGAATTCATCATCTGGGCGAGCCAGCCCTTCGGCTTCGTCAAGCTGCCCGACGCCTATTCGACCGGCAGCTCGATCATGCCACAAAAGCGCAATCCCGACGCCGCCGAACTGGTGCGCGGCCATGCCGGGCGCATCATGGGCTGCATGACCGCGCTCTGCGTCACGATGAAGGGGCTGCCGCTCGCTTATTCCAAGGATATGCAGGACGACAAACCGCCGGTGTTCGAGGCGCACGACCTGCTCGCGCTGTCGATCGCGGCGATGACGGGCATGGTGGAAACCGTGACGTTCCGCACCGACCGGATGCGCGGCCTGGCCGAAAGCGGTTTTGCGACCGCGACGGACCTTGCCGACTGGCTGGTGCGCGAAGGCGGCATTCCTTTCCGTGAGGCGCACCATATCACCGGTCGTGCGGTGGCGGCGGCGGAAGAGGCGGGCGTATCGCTCGACCAGTTGCCGCTCGAAAAGTTGCGCGCGATCGACGATCGGATCGACGATCGGGTCTATGCCGTGCTGACGGTCGACGCGTCCGTCGCCAGCCGCAAGAGCCATGGCGGCACCGCGCCCGACCAGGTGCGCGCCCGCATCGCGCAGGCCAAGGAGGAACTGGGATGAAGACGCTGCGCATCATCGCGGGCCTCGGCCTGACCATGCTGGCGCTTGCTGGCTGCGGCGGTCGTCAGCCCTTGAAGCCGGTCGAGGGGCAAAGGCTGCCCGCGGTGCCCGTTGGTGCGGCGACCGCGCCCACCAGCACGCAATTGCTGACGCCCTCCATCCAGGCGCGCCCGGAACGCAATGTCGAACTGCTCACCCAGTCGCGCGAGCGCACCGACGACGAATTCGATCTGCCGCCCGAAGCGCAGCCCAACTAGACCACAGGACCAGAGCGTGGACCATTTCTCTTATGTCGACGGCGCCATGCAGGTGGAGCAGGTGCCGATGGAAGCCATCGCCCAGGCGGTCGGCACCCCCGTCTATGTCTATTCCACGGCGACATTGGAGCGCCATGTCGGCGTGTTCCGCGATGGCCTGGCACAGCTTGATGATCCGCTGATCGCTTTTGCCGTCAAGGCGAACCCCAATGCGGCGGTGCTGGCGACGCTCGCGAAACTGGGGCTTGGGGCGGATGTCGTGTCGGGTGGCGAATTGCTGCGCGCGGTGGCGGCGGGCATTCCGGCGAGCCGCATCGTCTTTTCGGGCGTCGGCAAGACCGCCGAGGAAATGCGCTTGGCGCTGGACCATGGCATCTACCAGTTCAATCTGGAGAGCGAGCCGGAAGCCGAGATGCTCTCGCAGGTCGCGGCGTCCCTCGGCAAGCGCGCCCCGGTCGCCTTTCGCATCAATCCGGATGTGGATGCGGGCACCCATGCCAAGATTTCGACCGGCAAGTCGGAAAACAAGTTCGGCATTCCCTATGACCGCGCATTGGACAGCTATGCCGCCGCTCGCGATCTGCCCGGTCTGGATGTGCAGGGCGTCGCCGTGCATATCGGCAGTCAGCTGACCGACCTCGCCCCGCTGGAGGCCGCCTTCGTAAAGGTCGGCGCGCTGATCGACGCGCTGCGCGCAGCCGGCCATGACATTCGGACGGCGGATCTGGGCGGCGGTCTCGGCGTTCCTTATGACCCCGCCCAGCCGCTGCCGCCCAGCCCGGCGGACTATGGCGCGATGGTGTGCCGGGTGACGCA
This sequence comes from Sphingobium lactosutens DS20, assembly GCF_000445105.1. GTDB lineage: Bacteria > Pseudomonadota > Alphaproteobacteria > Sphingomonadales > Sphingomonadaceae > Sphingobium > Sphingobium lactosutens. Next base: position 16,874 of record NZ_ATDP01000055.1, read on the forward strand.
GGACTGGCCCGTCCGCCTCATGTTCGAGCCTGGCCGCGTGATCGTGGGCAACGCAGGCGTCCTCCTGTCGCGCGTCATTCGGGTGAAGCAGGGCGCGCAGGCGCCTTTTGTCATCGTCGACGCGGCGATGAACGACCTGATGCGCCCCAGCCTTTATGATGCCTGGCATGACATTCGGGCGGTGAAGCCATCGGGTGCGCGTGCGACCGCCAATGTCGTCGGCCCGGTGTGCGAAACCGGCGACACCTTCGCCATGCATCGCGACATGGACGTGGTGCAGGCGGACGATCTGGTCGCCTTCATGACCGCGGGCGCCTATGGCGCGACGATGGCGGGCACCTATAACAGCCGGCCGCTGACCCCCGAAGTGCTCGTATCGGGCGACAAATGGGCGGTGGTGCGCGACCGGCCGCCGCTGCGCGCGCTCATCGACGGCGATATCATTCCCGACTGGCTGGCGGATTGATGCACAGCCTGCCGGTCTTCCTGCGGCTGGCGGGGCGCCCGGTCATCCTGACGGGCGAGGGGGAGGCTGCGGAGGCCAAGCGCCGGCTGCTGGAACGCGCGGGCGCACGGATCGTCGATGAAGCAGATCAGGACGCGTGCGTTGCCATCGTTTCCGATGGTGATGAGGCCACCGCGAAGACGCTGCGGGCGCGGGGTATCCTGGTCAATGCGACCGACAATCCCGATCTGTGCGATTTCACGCTGCCCGCGATCGTCGATCGCGATCCAGTGCTGATCGCCATCGGCACCGGCGGCGCATCGGCGGGGCTGGCCAAGGCATTGCGGCAGCGGCTGGAGGCATTGCTGCCTGCCGGGATGGGCGCATTGGCGCGGACCTTGTTCGATGCACGCTCCGCAATTCGTGCGCGCTGGCCGGACGCCAGCGACCGGCGACGTGCGATTGACGCGGGGCTGTCGCCGGGCGGGTCGATCGATCCACTGGCGGAAGGCAGCGCCGACCGGCTGGAAGGCTGGTTGGCTGGGCCGGACAGGACGCACCTATCCCGGCTGGAAACGATCCGCCTGTCATCGCGCGATCCTGATGAGCTGACGCTGCGCGCGGCGCGTTTGCTGGGCGAGGCGGATCGCGTCTATTACCACGCTGATGTTCCAGGCGAAATCCTCGACCGCGCCCGTGCCGATGCGGCGCGCATCCGTGCCCCGCATCCGCCCGGCGAACCGGAACAGGGCCTGTCACTCTGGCTCGTTATGGCGGACTGACCGTCAGCGGGCGCTGAGGCGCGCGACTTCCGCCTGCAGCTGATGGACGGACACCATCAGACGCGCCCGGTCGAGCTCAACCTGCCGCAAAGCCTCGCGCGTTTCGCCCAGCTCCATCGCGCGCCGGGCAATGCGGGCATCGAGTTCGGCATATTGGCGCGACAGCAAGGCCATCCGATCAGCGCGCGCATGAGCCCGCCGCAGCCGGGCGTCGAGCATGTCGAAATCAAAGGGTTTGACGATATGGTCGTCTGCACCCGCATCCAGCGCCGCGATCATCCTTGCGCCGTCACCCGCGCCGCCGATCATCACGATGCAGACATGGCCGACGGGATGCGCCGCGCGGATTTTCTCCATGGTCGCGATCGCGGGCAGCAAGCGCAAATCCATGTCGATCAGGATGATGTCCGACGGCTGCGTCATCAGCGCCTTTTGCGCTGCAAACCCGTCGTCTACGGCGGTCACGTCATAATGGCGATGCGACAGCCGGCGGGCGATGACCGCGCGTGCGGTCGCATTTTCATCCACCAGCAACAGGCGCAGGCGACGGGGCGCTGCCTGGGTCGCAGTGCCCATCCGCGCGTCACGCTGAAAAAAGGACATGAAAAGGCTCCTGTTGCGGCACCCGGCTTTAGGCGGACCGCACCAAAAAATGCTTAACGCCTTGGTCCATTATTAAATTCATTTAATTGGCCTGCTTTCGGCCCCGGCCATAGCCTGCTCGCGCTTATCCAAGAGGAGGCTTGCATGCCCAACGTCGTTCCCCAGCTTGCGATTGAAGACATCGCCGACCTGTCCGATCCCATCAGTCCCTTTGCCCTGTCGGATGCGGGCGAGCTGGACATCAGCCTGATGGACGTTGTGATCGCCATCATCGACCAGCCGTGACGCTGGCAGCGCTCACCGCAAGCGCGCAGGCGGCGGGCAGCGCGCCGCTTGACGAAGCGGTGGCGCTGATCCGCCCGCTTCTGCTCGACATTGGCTGGTTTGGCGCGTGGCTGACGGATCAGATCGCACAGATGCGCGTCGATCCCCTGCACCTTCCCCCGGTTCGGGCCAGCAGCAACGGCGCAGTGCGGCATCTGGTGTTCGTGCGGACCGAACGCTTCTGGGTGACTGCGACCATCATCGACCTTTCAGCGCCGCCGTCCGACCGGCTGCATTTTTCCGGCCGTCATGCGCTCTGCCGTCCGCTCAACAAGGCGTTGCGAGGGGAGCTGTTCCAGCTTGAGGGGGTGCGCCCGGCACATATTCGGCCGATCGAGTGTCGGCCCGGCAAAATGCTCGAACTGGACGAGCGGCATCAGGCCTTGCGCCTGACGCCGGGCACCAGCGCGCTCATGATGCTACGCGCGCAGATCGCCCCGCGCGGCCCGGTCCTCGCGCGCACGATCGATCTCGTCAGCGGCGGGATGAGTGCGCAGGCGCAGGTGGATGAAGCGCATGCGCGAACGCTGATGCTGCTGTCGCTGCTCCGGATGCAGCGGCGGCGCGACGCTGCGCCGATGTTTGCCGCCGCGCTCGACGCGCCGCTGCCGGCACAAAGATGGGCCGTGATGCGGGAATATCTCGCGCTCGATACCGCGCAGGCGCTGGAGCCTCTTACCGTCATGGCGCGGGCCGACGCTGATGGGAAAGTGCAATCGCTGGCGCGGCAGACGCTGGCGCAACTGGAACAGCCGCAATGCCGCGCCTGATGGAGCCGGAGGACAACGGCTCAACCATCGATCTCGATGCGCTGGTCGACTGGTGCGAGAGCCCGGCCTTCGACCCCTCGTGCGAGGATGGGCTGGCGGCGGCCGCACCCATGCTCGCCGCCCTGGCGCGCAACCGCCACTTCCTGGCGGACGCTGCGATTGCGGAACTCAAGACGCGATGCGCGAGCCAGCGTCACCACAACCCCTATTCCGCCCAAGTCATGCTGTTGCGGCCCCCGGCGGGCAAATATGTGCTGCGCGCGGCCTTCTGGCCGGCGATGGGCGATCATGTCGTGCGCGCCAGCGGCACCGCGCCCTTTCTCTATCATGTGCCGCACGACCATGGCTTTGATTTCCTGACCGTGGGCTATCTGGGGCCGGGCTATGGATCGGACTATCATGACTATGACGCCGCCGGCGTCACAGGTTTTGAAGGTGAGGCCGTCAGGCTCCGGTGGGCAGGGCGCAGCTGGCTTCACGAAGGGCGGATGCTGCTTTATCGCGCGCATCGCGACATCCATAGCCAGCTTCCGCCCGAGCGCATGTCCATATCGCTCAACATCCTCGCCAGTCCGCCGGGCCAGGGCTGGCGGCGCCAATATCGCTTCGATACGGCGCGCGGCGTGATCGCGCAGTCGATGACGGTTGCGAGCGCGCAATTGCTGCTCGAACTCGCGATCGGCTGCGGGGACGACAATGCCATGGATCTGGCCGAAGCCTTTGTTTGCCAGCATCCGCACGACGCCATGCGTCTCACCGCCTGGAATGCCATGGGCGATGTGTTGGAAAGACGGGCGCGGCTAGAGCATCTTGAAGTCGGGGCGGGAAGTGACAGCCCGCTGGTGCGCGCGCGGGCGCGTTCCATGGTGGAAAACCTCCAGAATGGATAGGAAACGGTTTGTATTTGCCCTGCCGTGGCTGTCGGATGGGATCGGGCGCTAGACGACAGGGCGAATGTGGGCGGGCGCGTGGAATGTCATGGTGTGGGAAGCGATTTCGGCCCGGTCGCGCGCGCATTGAGCGCGCGGGGCGTCCACCTGGCGATGCGACACGCGCCGGGTCAGCCCCATGTCCGTGCGGGCGACGCCATGATCCTGTGGCAGCGGACGGACGATCCGCTCGCCCGCGCGCAAGCGCTCGACAGCGGCGCGCAGGACGTAGTTGGCCCATGGATGCATGAAGCAGAAGCGGCGGCACGCATCATCCGTCTGGCCCAGGGGCAGGACCCCAAATTGGTTCTGGGGGATCTCGTCATCGATCTGCTGGAGCGCCGTGTCGAGCGCGGCGGGCGGACCATAGCCTTGCTTGCCCGCGAATATGCGCTGCTGGTCCACCTCGCGCGCCATGCCGGGCAGCCGTTCAGTCGCGCCGAACTGCTGCGTGCTGTCTGGCGGCTGGACTTTGATCCGGGCACCAATAGCGTGGAAGTGCATATGTCGCGCTTGCGCGGCAAGCTGGACCGGGGCCATCATCAGCCCCTTCTGCGCACCGTCAGGGGGCGCGGCTATATGCTGGTCGCGGGTCTGGAATCAGGCGCATAGGCGCGCAGGAACAGGTCTACGGCAAAAGCGGCGTCCCGATCGATATCGTCCTGGTCAAAGTCAATGATCTGCCCCATCAACAGCCCATGATGCGTGCCGGCCATGCAAAGCGACATCAGCGCCCGCGCCGCGTCCAACGGATCAGCCTTGCGCAGCAATCCACGCTTCATGGCATTTTCCAGAAAGGCAGCGAGCACGGCACGCGTGTTACGGGGCGCCAATTCTGAAAAAATACGCGCAAGTTCCGGAAAACGCCCGCCTTCGGAAATGACGACCCGGTGGACGGCAATGACATCTGGGGACGTAACCTTTGACACCAGGCTGGTGCAGACATTTTCTAGGACGGTTTGAATGTCGGCTTGTTCATCCAGCAGTTGCGATAGCCGAGCGCGATAGGCCTGGGCCACGCGATCAATGACTGCCGCGAACAGCACATCCTTCGAAGGAAAATGCTTCCACAATGTGCCCTTCGAACCGCCGAGCGTCTGGGCGATGGCCGACATGGTCGTCCCCGCATAGCCCTGATCGAGGAAATAGCGGTGCGCAACTTGCAGAATCCTCTCCTGCCGCTCACGCTTGCGCGTCTCCCTGCGAGTGCAGGCGAGGGGGCTTCCACTCTCCGTCATAAAAACGTACCATATAGTACGGTAAGGTTGTTGACAAGCCAGTGCAACGGGCGCAAGGGCGATTTTCATACTATCTGGTACGGTTTGTTATGGCGTTGAGTCGCATGATCTTCTCCCCTCGCACGCTGCTCGCACTGGCGATGGCCATGCTGCTGGCGAGCTGCGCGGCGGTCCCCAAGCTCGGCCCGGAACCGGAGATTCGCACGGCCCAGAGCGTTGACGCCCGGCAGAGCCTGGCCGCGCCCGAAGCAGCATGGCCCGCCGATGACTGGTGGAACGCCTATGGCGATCCGCAACTGAGCGCCCTCATCGAGGAGGGGCTGAAGAACGCGCCGGACATGGCGATCGCCGCCGCGCGATTCCGGCAGGCGCAGGCCGTGGCGCAGCAGGCGGGGGCCGCGACGCTGCCGTCGGCCGATCTGGAGGCCAGCGCCAACGCCACGAAGCAGAGCTATAATATGGGTCTGCCCAAGGAATTCGTGCCGCAGGGATGGCTGGGCACAGGGCGGGTGGCGCTGGACCTGGGCCTGGATCTGGACCTGTGGGGCAAGAACAAGGCGGCGTTGGCCGCCGCGACGTCCGAAGCGCGGGCGGCCGAAATCGACGCGCGACAGGCGCGGCTGGCGCTCACCACCGGGATCGCCAACGCCTATGCCGATCTCGCCCGGCTATATGATGAGGCGGAGGTGCAGCAGCGCGCGCTCGACATTCGGATGGCCAGTCAGAAGCTGGCGGCAGAACGGCGAGCCAATGGATTGGAAACGCGGGGCAGCGTTCGCCAGGCCGATGCGACCGTGTCGGCGGCCAAGGCGCAGCTTGCCGGCGCCAAGGTCGCGATCGCGCTGCGCCAGCACCAGATCGCGGCCCTGATCGGCGCCGGGCCCGATCGCGGGCTTTCGATCACGCGGCCGGTCAAGGGTCGTCTGTCGCCACTCGGCCTGCCGGCGGACGTCACGACCAATCTTGTTGCACGCCGGCCGGATATCGCGGCTGCGCTGGCCCGGACGGAGGCTGCGGCGAAACGGATCAAGGTCGCGCGCGCTGATTTCTTTCCGGCCGTTCGGCTGGGCGCGCTGATCGGCGTGCAATCGCTCGGCTACAACACGGTGTTCACCGGCAATGGCGCACAGGGCGGGGCGTCGCCTTTTCTGGATACATTGTTCAAGAAGGATTCGATCTTCGGCAATGCCGGACCCGCGATCAGCCTGCCCTTGTTCCATGGCGGCGCATTGCGCGGGCAGTATCGGAGCGCCCGCGCCGTCTATGATCAGGCGGTGGCGACCTATGACAAAACGGTCCTGACCGCCTATCAGGAAGTCGCCGACGCCGTGACCAGTCGACGCGCGATCGAGCAGCGGCTGGCGGATGCCCGCGCCGCGCTCGCCGCTTCGCGCGACGCCTATGACGTGGCGCAGAAACGCTACAAGGGCGGGCTGTCTCCCTATCTCGACGTGCTCAATGTGGAGGACCAGCTGCTCTCCGCCCAGCGCGCAGTCTCCGATCTCGAAGCGAGCGCCTTCACGCTCGATATCGCTCTTATTCGTGCGCTGGGCGGCGGATTTACCCCCAGCGCTGCTTTGCCCAAGGACGACATCCATGGCTGACGCCGAAAACACCACCCCGACCAGCGAGCCGCAGGACGCGCAGCAGGACGCGCAGCAGATTGAGCGCAACAGCGCCCGGCGCACCTGGCTGATCCGGCTGGGCCTTGCCGTGCTGGTAGTCGGCCTACTCTGGGGCGCATGGTATATGCTGTTCGGTCGCAATCATGTCAGCACCGATAACGCCTATGTGAATGCGGAAATGGCGCAGGTGACGCCGCTCATCGGCGCGCAGGTGATCGACGTGCTGGTCAGCGACACGCAATCGGTCAAGAAGGGCGACATTCTGGTCAAGCTGGACCCGACCAACGCCAAAATCGCGGTTGCGCAGGCGGAAGCCGATCTGGCCGAAGCGCGCCGTCGTTTCCGCCAGACAGACGCCACGAGCGATTCGCTTGCTGCCCAGGTGGAGGCGCGCAGCGCCGATATCGTTCAGGCGCGCGCGCAGCTCGCCACCGCGCAGGCGGACCTGGAAAAGGCGCGCGTCGACTTGCAGCGCCGCGAGGCGCTGGTGGCCGATGGCGCGGTATCGGGGGATGAAGTCACTGCGGCCAGGACCGCCTATGCCAGCGCACAGGCTGCGCTGCGGCTGGCGCAGGCGGGCGTCAAGACGGCCGAGGCGACGCGCGGCGCGGCGACCGGCCAGCTGGAAGCCAATCAGGCGCTGGTGCGCGGTTCGACCGAAGACACCGATCCGGCGGTCCTCGCCGCGAAGGCGCGACTGGAGTCGGCCAGGCTGGACCTTGAACGCACGATCATCCGTGCCCCGATCGATGGCATCGTCACCAAACGGCAGGTGCAGGTCGGCCAGCGCGTCGCGCAGGGTAGCCCGATCATGTCCATCGTCCCGATTTCCCAGGTCTATGTCGACGCCAATTTCAAGGAAAAGCAGCTGCGCGGCGTCCGGGTCGGCATGCCTGCCAAGGTGACGTCCGACCTTTACGGTGATGACGTCGTCTACCATGGCAAGATTGTGGGCTTTTCCGGCGGCACGGGGTCTTCCATGTCGTTGATCCCCGCGCAGAATGCGACCGGTAACTGGATCAAGGTTGTGCAGCGCCTGCCGCTGCGGATCGAACTGGACCCCAAGGAACTGGCCGCGCATCCGCTGCGCGTCGGCCTCTCGATGGAAGTCGAGATCGACCTGGCGGCGGACTGAAGGGGGCGCGCGGCATGGCGGGCGACGACGATATCTTCTCGCGGCTGTCGCCGCGCACCCGGACGCTGGCGGGGCTGGTTCTGGCTCTGAGCAACCTGATGGTCGTGCTCGATCTGACCATCGCCAATGTGTCGGTGCCGCATATCGCCGGCAATCTTGGCATTTCCCCCGATCAGGGAACGTGGATCATCACATCCTATGCGGTGGCGGAGGCGATCTGCGTGCCGCTGACCGGCTGGCTGGCGCAACGCTTCGGTGTCGTGCGGGTCTTCACCCTGGCCATGGCTGGCTTCGGGCTATTTTCCGTGCTGTGCGGCCTGTCGACAACGCTTGGCATGCTGGTCGCCTGCCGCATTGGACAGGGTATTTGCGGCGGCCCGATCATGCCCATGTCCCAGACGCTGCTGATGCGCATCTTCCCGCCCGAAACGCGCAATCGCGCCATGGGCATGTGGGCGATGACGACGTTGATGGGGCCGGCGCTGGGGCCGATCGTCGGGGGATATATCAGCGACAATTGGAGCTGGCACTGGATTTTCTTCATCAACCTGCCGATCGCGGTGCTGTGTGTTTTTGCCGCGCAGGCTTTGCTGCGCCCGGTGGAAACCGAAACGGCCAAGGTGCGGATCGACAAGGTTGGCCTTGGCCTGCTCGTCTTCTGGATCAGCTGCCTGCAGATCATGCTGGATATCGGCCGCGATCATGACTGGTTCGCCGATCCCACGATCATCGCGCTGGCGATCATGGCCGGACTGGGTTTCTGCGTGTTCGTCATATGGGAGCTGACAGAAGAGCATCCGGTCGTCGACCTGCGGGTGTTTCGCCATGTGGGCTTCAGCTCGGCGCTGTTTACCCTGTCGCTGTGTTTCGGCTCCTATTTCGCCAGCATCGTCGTCATCCCGCAATGGCTTCAGATGTCGATGGGCTATACCGCGACCTGGGCCGGGATCGTAACGGCGTTGACCGCCATGGCGGCGCTTTTCACCGCGCCGATCGCCGCGCGAATGATGGCAAAGACGGACCCACGCCTGCTGATTTCCTGCGCCGTCGCCTGGATCGGGATCATGTCGCTGTGGCGCGCGCACTGGACCAGCGGCATCGACTTTTATGGCATGGCCTTGCCACAGTTCATTCAGGGCTTTGCCTTGCCCTTCTTCTTCATTCCGCTGACGACGCTCAGCCTGGGATCGGTGCTGCCCAGTGAAACTGCTTCGGCCGCTGGCCTCCAGAATTTCGTGCGCACGATGGCGACGGCAATCGCGACCTCCCTGGTGCTGACCGAATGGGGTGATTCCCAGCGCGTGTCGCGCGCCGAAATGACGCGCGTGCTTCAGCCTGAACAGACGCAGTCGCTGCTGTCATCGCTGGGTCTGTCGCCCGACCAGATCCGGCAGATGATCGCCAACATCGTCGAGCAGGAGGCGACGGTGATCGCCATCGACCGTGTCTTCTTCATTTCCGCGATCATCCTTTTCGTAGCGGCGGCGATCGTCTGGCTGGCGCCAAAGCCGGTGGGCGAGGTCGATACCTCGGCCGCGCACTGACCATCGGCTGCGGCGTCAGCCGCGCCACCGCCCAAAGATCGCGCCGTCCCGCAATATAGCGCGCGCCGCATTATGGCCGGGCGCGCCAGTGACGCCGCCTCCGGGATGGGTCCCGGCCCCGCACATGTAAAGGCCGCGCACCGGACCGCGATAGGCGCCATGTCCCAGCACCGGGCGCGCCGCCCACATCTGATCGAGCGTCAATGCCCCATGCATTATATCGCCGTCGACCAGCCCGAACGTGCGTTCGAGGTCGAGCGGGGAGAGTATCTGGCGGGCTATGACGCTGCCGGCGAAGCCGGGCGCATGGGCATCGACCGTCGCGATGATGGCGTCGGCCGCCTCGTCTCGCGCGTCGTCCCAACTGCGGCCGCCCGGCAGGTCGGGCGCGAACTGCTGGCAGAACAGGCTGGCGACATGGCACCCGGCGGGCGCCAGGCTGTCATCCACTGTTGAAGGGATCAGCATTTCGACGATGGGCGCGCGCGACCAGCCTTGGCGCTTCGCGTCCATGAAGGCGCGGCCCATATAATCCAGGCTGGGGGCAATGATGATGCCTGACCGATGATGCACGCCTTCCCCCGGCAGGCATCGAAAATCGGGCAGGGCGGACAGGGCGACATTCATCCGGAACGTGCCCGATCCCGTGCGGTAGCTTTTGATACGCCTGACAAAGTCTGCGGGAAGATCGCCCGGGTCCATCAGTCTTTCGTAGAGCAGTTTCGGTCCGACATTGGCGATGACCCTTTTGCCCATCACCGCCTCTCCGCTTTCCAGCCTCACGCCCACCGCCCGATCACCATCGACCAGCACGCGCGCGACGGGCGCGTCCAGACTGATCTCTACCCCCATCGCCTGCACGCTTCGCGCCATCGCCTGCGTGATGGATCCCATCCCGCCGACGACATGACCCCAGGCGCCCTTCTTCCCGTTCACTTCGCCAAAGACATGATGCAGCAGCACATAGGCGCTGCCGGGCGTATCGGGCGACGCATAGTTTCCCACGACGGCGTCGAAGCCGAAGGCGGCCTTGACCGGGTCGCACTCAAACCAGTTATCCAGGAAAGCGCGCGCCGATTTGGTGAACAGGTCCAGCACGTCGCGCTGCTGCTCGATCGAGAGCGCGGCAAAGCGCCGACCCTGGCGCAGCGCATCAATCATCATAGTCAGACCATCGCCGACATTGGGCGGGCAGGTCAGCACCATGTCACGCAGCACATCCGCCACCGTTTCCAGAGCGGCATAATAAGCGGGCAAGGCGTCGGCATCGCGCTGACTGAACTTCGCGAATTCCGCCTGCGTGCGCGCAAGGCCGCCGCCCAGCATCAGATATTGGTCGTCGGGCAAGGGCAGGAAATTGCTGACCGGCCGTTCGATGACGCGATAGCCCTGATCGGCCAGCCGCATGTCGCGAATGATCCTGGGATGAAGCAGGCTGACCGTATAGCTTGCGGTCGAATTGCGAAAGGCGGGATGAAATTCCTCGGTGACGGCGGCGCCGCCGACGATCGCGCGTCGTTCGAGGATGCGAACCCTGTAGCCCGCCCGCGCCAGGTAAAAGGCGCAGACCAGGCCATTATGTCCGCCCCCGATGATGACGGCGTCATAATATGCGCCCATGCCCCTTACTCCATCCTATAGCTTTACGACCGTATAACAGTCGTCTGTGCAAAGTCGATGCAGCTGTCGCCATCGGTGTCGGGATGGTCAGGCGGTGCGGTCCGGCTCCTCGCCCCAGTCCGCCAGGATGTTCGCCTCGCTCGCCGGCTTTTCCCAGGGGAAGACGAACCAGTCCTTCGTCACCGCGCGGTCGATCGTCTCTGCGCTATAGTCCACCCGCGCCCCGGACCGGCTGTTGTCGATCAGCACGGCCAGGCGCAGCACGGTCGCGTCCGCGTCACCCAGGGCGCGGCGCAGGCGCAGGATCGTGCGACCGGTGTCATTGATGTCGTCGACGATCAGCAACCGTTCGCCGGCCTGCGCCCGCGCCCGCAACGCTTCGAGCAGAGCGTCGGAGAAAGCCGGAACCTGCGCCGAAAGATCGACCGACAGCATCGGCCGTCCCAAGGCGTGGCTGAGCCATGTGGCCGGCGCCAGTCCGCCGCGCCCGATGCCCACGATCCAGTCCGGGCGCCATCCCGACGCGACCACGGCATTGGCCAACAGGTCGATCTGTGCCAGGAAGCGCTCCATGTCGATGTCGGTCAGGATAGGCTTCTGCATCGTCATCCCCTCACCATCGCCGCATCTTCGTCTCCCGCAACCTGCGCCCCGTAATGCCGCGCCAGCCAGGCGCAGGCGATGAGTTGAAGCTGGTGAAAGACCATGACCGGTAACAGGATCGGCCCCACCATCGCGGCGGGAAACAATACGCCGGCGATCGGCACGCCCGACGCCAGGCTCTTTTTGGACCCGCAAAATTGCAGCACGATCGCGTCCTCGCGCGACAGGCCGATCAGCCGACCCATGCCCCAACTCGTCAGCAGGATGATGAGCAGCAACCCGGTCGATACCGCGACCAGCATCACCAATTCATCCTGTGACACCGTCTGCCACAACCCTTCCACGACCGCAGCGGAGAAAGCGGCATAGACTACCAGCAGGATCGCCCCCCGGTCGACGCGCCCGATCTTGGCCCGGTGCCAGTCGATGAAGCCGCCGATCCACGGGCGCAGCATATGGCCGAGGACGAAGGGCAGCAGCAGTTGCAGCACGATCCCCTCCACGGCGGACAGGGACACGAGGTTTCCGCTTCCGGCTCGCTGCATCAGCAGCGCGACCAAGAGCGGCGTCACGACAATGCCCAGCAGGTTGGAGAAGGATGCGCTGACGACGGCGGCGGCGAGATTGCCGCGCGCGATCGCTGTAAAGGCGATGGAGGATTGGACCGTCGATGGCAGCAGGGTGAGGAACAGCAATCCGGGACGCATCGCTTCTGGCACAGGGCCGAACCTGCCAAGCAACCACCCCAAAATGGGAACGATGAGGAAGGTGGTCGCCAGCGTCGCGGCGTGAAGTTTCCACGCACGCGCGCCCTGCCAGATGGCGGCGCGCGACAATTTCGCTCCATGCAGAAAAAAAAGCAGGACAATGCCTGCGTCCGCCATGCCCTCGGCAATGCGCGCGCCCTGGCCGTGCGCGGGCAGGATGGACGCTAGGGCGACGGTCGCAATCAGCATCAGCAGGAACGGGTCAAGCGCCTGTCGTAATCGGTTCATCATCACATCTGGCACAAAGGGATCGGAGCGCAGGGGATAGACGCGCGCGCCAGACTGCGCCAACAATTTCCCCTTGGCACCAGACAAGGGAGAGGCCGGGCGTGAGCGAGCATGTAGCGATCATCGAACATGAGGGCGTGGTGGAAATCCATCTCGATCGCCCGGACAAGAAGAACGCCCTCACCGCTGCCATGTATCGAGCGATGATCGCAGCGCTGGGGGATGCCTCGACACGCGATGCGATTGGGGCGGTGCTGATCGCCGGCCGGGGGGACGCCTTTTGCGCGGGGAATGACCTTGCCGATTTCATGGCCGGTCCCGAAGGGGGGATGGCGGCATTCGACTTCATTCAGGCGATTGCGGCCTTCGACAAGCCGCTGGTTGCAGTGGTGCAGGGTTTGGCGGTGGGCGTCGGCACCACCATGCTCTTGCATTGCGACCTGATCTATGCCGCGCCTGACGCGCGTTTCATCATGCCCTTCGTCAATCTGGGCCTCGTGCCTGAAGCCGGCTCCAGCCTGCTTGTGCCCGCCATTCTGGGCCATGCCAAGGCGGCGGCGATGCTGATGCTGGGCGAGCCGCTGGATGCCGAGGCCGCGGACCGCGCGGGCCTGGTCACGGCTGTGGTGCCCGGCGACAGCCTGCTGGACCATGCCCGGACCAAGGCAGCCGCGCTGGTCGCCAAACCCCCCCAGGCTCTCGCCGCGACGCGCCGGCTGATGCGGGGCGACCCGGCGTCCCTCGCCAGCAGAATGGCGCAGGAGGCGGACCTGTTTCGACAGGCCATGGCCTCGCCCGAGGCACGGGAAGCCTTCACCGCCTTTTTCGAGAAACGCCCGCCGGTGTTCCGGCGGACCTGATCGCCGACAAGGCGGGCGGTTTCACCCGCGCTGTTCTTCGGGCCAATAGAGTCGCATGGGATTGTCGACGAGCAATTGATGCTGCAAGGCCTGCGTCGGCGCGATGCGGGGGATCATGTCGACGAGATGCCCGTCATCGGGAATGGCGTCCTGCATATTGGGATGGGGCCAGTCGGTTCCCCACAGCGCGCGGTCGGAATAGTCGGCAACCAGGGGCGCGACTGCCTCTGCAAACGCGTCCCACGGTGCGCCGGCTGGATCGAGACGATCGGGGCAGGTCGCCTTGAACCAGATATCCGGCCGGCTTTCCAGAAGCGCGCGAAACGCCCGCATGTCGCTGCCGTCCGGACCCTGCGTCACATCGGGGCGTCCCATATGATCGATGACGATCGGCACGGGTATGGCGTCCATGAACGGGCGCAATTCCTCAAGGATGTCCGCCTCGAAATAAATGACCACATGCCAGCCGTCGGGCAGTCGCCGGGCCACGTCGAGAAACTTTTCCTTGGGCGCGTCGTCGACCAGCCGCTTGAGGAAGTTGAACCGGATGCCGCGAATGCCGCCGTCGTGGAGTGCCGCCAGATCAGCCTCCGAAATGGCGGGGTCGACCACGGCGACGCCCCGCGCCTTCCCCTGCGACTGCGCGATGGCGTGGAGCGTGGCGGCATTGTCCGTGCCGTGGCAACTGGCCTGGACGATCACGTTTCGAGCGAACCCCAGATGATCGCGCAGCGCGAACAGCAAGTCAGGCCCGGCATCTTCGGGGAGATATTTGGCTTTGGCGCTGAAGGGGAATTGCGCCATCGGTCCAAAGACATGGCAATGGGCGTCGATCGCACCGGGAGGTGGCGTGTAACGTGGCGCGGACGGATTGCCATGCCAGCTGATAATTCTTTCGTTCATGCGAAAACCTCCCCATCCAGCAATTTGCGGGCGGTGCGCAGCATGGCCGCGCTGATGACGCTGCCGCTGTCATCCAGTTCCATGATGCAGCTTGTCTCTCCGCTGGGATGCTCGACCGACAAGGTCTTGCGATGGCCCTGCGCAAAAACCGCAACGTCGTTCGCCGGCGATCCTTCGATCAGGCACGCTGTCGCGACGCTCACGGCACCAAGCACGCCGATGGACGCATGCGCGCGATGCGGGATGAAGCTGCGCACCGTGATGGCGCCCCCGTTTCGGGGAGGGGCCACCAGCATCATCTTTGGCACCGACTTTTCCCTGACGTCGCCCAGGTTCATCCGTTCGCCAACCGCCAGGCGGATCGCTTCGATCCTGGCCTTGAGCGCGTCGTCCTTGTCCAGTGTTTCGCGGTCCTCATAGCCGGTCACGCCAACGTCCTGCGCCTTGATGACGACGCACGGCATGCCATTGTCGATCAGGGTCACGCGCACGCCATCTATGTCGTCGACGGCCTGGCCGGTCGGCAGCAAGGCGCCGCACGAAGATCCGGCGGTGTCGCGAAATTCGAGCGGTATGGGGGCGGCTGTCCCCGGCACGCCGTCGATCCGCGCGTCACCTTGATAGCGCACGGTGCCGCCAGGCGTCTGGACGGTGGCAATGGCGATCTGGCCGGTATTTTCCATGAAGATCGCGACGCGGGTTTCATCGCCTGTGGCTTCGACCAATTTGCGCTCGATTGCGAAGGGGCCAACGCCCGCCAGGATATTTCCGCAATTTTGCGCATCGCTCACAATCGCCTGATCGACGAAAACCTGCAGGAACAGATAATCGACATCGACCCCTTCGCGCCGGGACTTGCGGACCAGGGCGACCTTGCTGGTCAGCGGATCCGCGCCGCCCATGCCGTCAATCTGTCGCGGGTCGGGGGATCCCATGATGCGTAACAGGAACGCGTCTCGCGCGACTGTGTCTGCCGGCAGATCATCGGCCAGGAAATAGCCACCCCTGGACGTTCCGCCGCGCATCCACATGACGCGGGCGCTGCCGATCGGGTCAGACATATTTCAGGCCCATTTCCTCAAGCCGCGGGCGCATATCATAGATGTCGAGACCCAGTTCCCCCGCCGCCAGGCGGACGCGCTTGGCCTCTTCCGCTGCTTCGCGGGCCTTAGCCTTTTCCAGCACATGGGCCGCGTTCTGGCGCGGAACCACACACACGCCATCGTCATCCGCGATGATGACGTCGCCCGGCTGCACCAGCGCTCCGGCGCAGATGACCGGCACGTTGACAGATCCGATCGTGTTCTTGACCGTGCCTTGCGCATGGATCGCCTTTGACCAGACCGGGAAGTCCATCTGCGTCAGATCGCGCACGTCGCGTACGCCGGCATCGATGACAAGTCCGCGGCAACCGCGCGCTTTTGCCGACGTTGCCAGCAAGTCGCCGAAATAGCCATCCGTACAGGGGCTGGTGGGCGCCAGAACGAGAATGTCGCCTTCCTTGAGCTGTTCGATCGCCACATGCACCATCCAGTTGTCGCCCGGTGCCGCAGAGATGGTGACGGCGTTGCCGGCGATGCGGGCGCCGCTGTAGATTGGCCGCATATAGGCCGCGAGCAACCCGGTGCGCCCCTGCGCTTCGTGCACGGTGGCGACACCGCACTGGGCCAGCCCGTCGACCACGGACAGGTCTGCGCGATCAATATTCTGAACGACAATGCCGGACATGATCTTTCCTTCTCCCGATTGGGGCAGTGACATGGACAATGAAGCGGCGATGCTCAAATGCGATCTGGCGACAACGCATTAGTTTTTGCTAATCCTCTGTCATGAATCCGGACCAGTTCAATATCCGCCATTTGGCCGCGATGGCCGCGATCGTCGACCAGGGCAGCGTCAGCCTGGCGGCGCGCGCCGTCCATCTGACCCAGCCTGCCGTCACGCAGGGCATAGCCAAGCTCGAATCGCAATTAGGGGTGACTCTGTTCGAACGTCAGCCCGGGGGAATGACGGCGCTGGAGCCGGCGTTGAGGCTGAAGCCCCGGATCGATGTTGCGCTCCGGCTGATCGGCAGCAACCGCGTGACCGCGACGCAGATACGAGCCTTTGTGGCGCTCGCGCGGTCGGGCAGCTATGCGGCGGCCGCTTTGGCGACAGGGGTGGCGGAGCCATCCCTGCATCGGGCGGTAAGCGACCTGGGCTTGGCCCTGGGCAGCCGTCTGGTCGACCGGAGGGGCAGGGGCGTCATGCTTACGCGCGCCGGCACGACGCTGGCGCAGCGGCTGCGGTTGGCGCTGGCGGAATTACGGCAGGGACTGGATGATCTGGCCGATCTGAAGGGTGAGGAGGGCGGCCGCATCCTGATCGGCGCGATGCCCCTGTCCCGCGCGCGTCTCCTGCCCGATGCAATCGGACGGTTCCGCAATGATGCGCCTCAGGTGGCGATCAGCGTGCTGGAGGGGTCCTATGCCGAACTGGTCGGGCCTTTGCGCGACGGGGAAATCGACATGATGATCGGCGCGCTCCGCGATCCCACTCTGGCGCCTGACCTTGACCATCGGCCTTTGTTTCAGGATCGACTGACGATCATGGCGCGTCGCGGCCATCCGCTGGAAACAGGGTGGGACGCGGATGCGCTGCGTCGCTTACCCTGGATATTGCCGCCGGAGGGAACGCCTCTGCGCCAGTTGTGGCGGGCAATGTGGACCGAATTGGGCGGCCCGCTGCCTGTCGTCCCCATCGAATGCGGATCCGTCCTGACCATTCGGCAATTGCTGGTCGCGGGAGATTATCTGACCTTGTTGTCGCCCGATCAACTGGCGTTGGAGCTCGAAACCGGACTGGTATCGGATATTGGTCCGGCACCGGGATTGGTCAGTCGCACTATCGGCCTCACCAGCCGCAGTGACTGGCGACCGTCGCGATCGCAAAAGCAGTTCATGGTCGCGATCGAATCCGCAGTCTCAGCCCTGACTTCGTAAAATCTTATTACTTCTGACGGGATTCGATTGGATGGGGTCGGGCCAGTCGTCCACTATTGACCGCATGGAGCAGGACATTGGTCTGATTGGATTTGGCGAAGCGGGCAGCACCTTCGCTCGGGCGGGCGCTTGGGCCAAGCGCGCCCATGTTTTTGACATCAAGACCGACGATCCCCTTGCGCGCGCCGCGATGGTGAACGCCTATGAGGGCGCGGGCGTCATTGGCGCTGGTCAATTGCAAGAGGTCGTGCGCGGCAGGCGCTTGCTATTGTCACTGGTGACGGCGGACCAGGCGCTGGCCGTGGCGGTGGCGGCGGCGCAATCCTTGGCGCCCGGCGCGATATATTGTGACCTGAACAGTGTCGCGCCGCAGACTAAGCGGGATGCGTGCCAGGCAATCGAGTCGGCCGGCGGCCATTATGTCGACGTCGCCGTGATGGCGCCCGTCGATCCTGCGCGCCTGTCCGTGCCCTTGCTGTTGAGCGGGTCCAGGGCGGAACAGGCGCTGGAAGCGCTGAACGCTCTGGCTTTCACCAATATGCAGGTGGTCGGCCCGGATGTCGGGCGCGCTTCGTCGATCAAGATGATCCGGTCCGTGATGATCAAGGGGATGGAGGCATTGACGGCGGAATGCGTTCTCGCCGCCGCACAAGCCGATGTGCTGGAAGATGTCCTGGCTTCGCTGGACGCAAGCGAGAAGGCCAAGCCTTGGACGACGCGCGCCGACTATAATTTTGACCGGATGCTGGTGCATGGGACACGGCGCGCGGCCGAGATGGAGGAAGTGGTGCGCACGCTCGAGGGGCTGGGCATGGATGCCGAGATGACCCGTGGCACGGTTGCGCGACAACGAAGAATGGGCGCGCTTGGCGTGGCCACCCCGCCGGCGGGATTGTCGGCAAAGATCGGCTGCATCGCGGCCTGTGAACAGCAAAAAGGAAGAATGGATCAGCCATGAGCCTAATCATCGACTGCCATGGCCATTATACGGTTCTGCCCAAGGGGCATGATGCCTGGCGGGAAGAACAGAAAGCGGCGTTCAAGGCAGGCACGCCCTGTCCGCCCTATCCGCAGATCAGCGACGATGAAATATGCGAGACGATCGAGGCGAACCAGTTGCGTCTCATCAAGGAACGCGGCGCGGACCTGACCATCTTTTCGCCCCGTGCTTCGGCAATGGCACCCCATGTCGGCGACGCCGCTGTCGCGAAGGAATGGGCGATGCGGTGCAATGATCTGATCGCGCGGGTTGTCGGACTGTTTCCCGACACCTTTGTCGGCGTATGCATGCTGCCCCAGTCGCCAAAGGCGGACATGACGAACAGCATCGTTGAGCTGGAACGTTGCGTCACGGAACTGGGATTTATCGGCTGCAACCTCAATCCCGATCCGGGCGGCGGGCATTTCCAGCATCCGCCGCTGACCGATCGTTACTGGTATCCCTTCTACGAAAAGATGGTCGAACTGGACGTTCCGGCGATGATCCATGTGTCGGGCAGCTGCAATCCTGCCATGCACGCGACAGGCGGCTATTATATCGCGGCCGATACCGTCGCTTTCATGCAGTTGCTGGAAGGCGATCTGTTCAAGGACTTTCCGACGCTCCGTTTCATCATCCCGCATGGCGGCGGCGCGGTGCCCTATCATTGGGGGCGTTACCGGGGTCTGGCCGACATGCTCAAAAAGCCGGATCTGTCGACGCATCTGATGAACAACATCTTTTTCGACACCTGCGTTTATCATCAGCCCGGCATCAATCTGCTGGCCGACGTGATTGACAACAAGAATATATTGTTCGGATCGGAAATGGTCGGCGCGGTCCGTGGCATTGATCCCACGACCGGTCATTATTTCGACGACACCAAGCGCTATGTTGACGCACTCGACATCAGCGACGTGGAGAGGGCCGCCATTTTCGAAGGCAATGCCCGCCGCGTCTTCCCGCGGCTCGACGCGCGGCTCAAGGAGAAGGGATTATGACCAATTGGGTGACGAATGCGTGGTATGTTGCCGCGTGGGACAGCGAAGTCGACGTTGCGCCCTTGTCGCGCACGATCTGCGGCACGCCGGTGGTCCTCTATCGCAAGCTTGACCGGTCCGTCGTCGCCATGCGCGATGCCTGTCCGCATCGGTTGTTGCCCCTTTCGATGGGTATCCGCGAAGGGGATTCGATCCGCTGCAAATATCATGGCCTGAAATTGGGGCCGGACGGTGTCGCGGAAGAAATGCCGATGAAGAGCGAGGCGGTAAACCGCCGCATTTGCGCCGAAACCTTTGTTGTCGCCGAGCGTCACCGCTTCGTTTGGATTTGGGTTGGTGAGAAGGACAAGGCCGATCCGGCACTGATTCCCGATCTATGGCCCTGTTCATCGGAAGGCTGGACGTTCGATGGGGGCTATTATCCCGTCGCCTGCGACTATCGACTGATGATCGACAATCTGATGGACCTGACGCACGAAACCTATGTGCATTCCAGTTCCATCGGCCAGGTCGAGATTCTGGAAGCGCCGATCGAAACCCGTGTCGAAGGCGAGCGGGTGTTCGTGACCCGCTGGATGGCCGGCATTGATGCGCCGCCATTCTGGCGCGCGGCGCTGGGCAAGGAAGGTCCGGTGGATCGTTGGCAGATATGCCAGTTCATGCTGCCGGCATCTGTCATGATCGACGTCGGGGTCGCTCCGGTTGAAGCGGGCTCGACGCTGGAGGCGCATGATCAGGGCGCCCGTGGCATGGTGATTGATTTCATGACGCCCGAAACAGAAACCAGCCACCATTATTTCTGGGGCATGGCGCGCAATTTCATGATCCATGATCCTGGGTTCACGGCCCGGTTCAAGGCGGGACAAGGGGCTGTGTTCGCCGAGGACAAGGTCATTCTGGAAGCACAGCAGGATGCCATCAATCGCAATCCGGGGCTGAAGCTGAGCGCATATCGCATTGACGAAGGCGGCGTGCGATCCCGCCAGGTCATCAAGCGCAAGATTGCAGCTTCCGCCAAGGTGGAGGAACCGGTATGAGCGATCATCAGGATATCCACGCCTATCTCGCGGAGTTTGAGGATATCCCCGGCACCAGGGTCTTCACCGCCAAGCGCGCGCGGCAGGGCTATCATATCAACCAGTTCGCGATGAGCCTGATGAAGGCTGAAAATCGCGATCGCTTCAAGGCGGACGAGCGCGCCTATCTCGACGAATGGCCGCTCACCGAAGAGCAGAAGCAGGCCATTCTGGCGCGGGACTATAACAAGTGCCTCGATCTGGGCGGCAATGTCTATTTTCTCTCCAAGCTGTTTTCGACCGATGGCATTCCCTTCGCCGAAGCGGTCAGCACCATGACCGACATGAAATTCCCGGAATATCGGGAGATGATGATGAAGGGCGGTCGGTCGCCCGAAGGGCTTCGGTCCATCAAGGAGAAACGCTGATGGCCCGGATCACCGCAGGCTTGGCGTCGAGCCACGTGCCGCTGCTCGGCGTCGCATCTGATTTCGGCAAGGATCGCGATGACTATTTCGGCCCGATCTTTGCTGGCTATGACTGGACGCGCGAATGGGAAAAGGCGGAAAAGCCTGATGTCGTCATTCTGGTCTATAATGACCATGCGTCGGCGTTCGACATGAAGATCATCCCGACTTTCGCGATCGGGTGCGGAGAGCGCTACACGTCCGCCGACGAGGGGTGGGGGCCGCGCCCGGTGCCGGACGTGGAAGGGCATCCCGACCTGGCCTGGCACATCGCGCAGAGCCTGATCCTCGACGAATTTGACATGACCATCATCAACGAAATGGACGTGGACCATGGTCTGACCGTCCCGCTATCGATGATGTTCGACAAGCCAGCGGCCTGGCCATGCAAGGTCATTCCCCTGGCCGTCAACGTCGTCACCTATCCGCCGCCGTCGGGGAACCGATGCTGGGCGCTGGGTGAGGCGATCGCCAAGGCAGTGGCCAGCTTCCCGGAGGAACTGAATGTTCAGGTCTGGGGAACCGGCGGCATGAGCCACCAATTGCAGGGTGCGCGCGCTGGCCTCATCAATCGGGAATGGGATAATAAGTTTCTGGACGGTATGATCGGCGAGAGCGACCACCTGCGCTACATCCCGCATATCGAATATCTGCGCGAGACCGGCAGCGAGGGCATCGAAATGGTGATGTGGCTCATCATGCGGGGTGCGCTGGGCAAGAAGACGCGTCTGCTGCACCGCCATTATCATGTGCCCTGTTCGAACACGGCAATCGGGCATCTGGTGCTGCGACCCGACAATGGTGAGGGTTTCGACATGACCGGAAGCGCAGCTGCTGCGGCGGCATGACCGATTTTATTTCAGATATTACGGAGAAGACTATGCGTGTTGCCCTGGCTGGCGCCGGCGCTTTTGGCGAAAAGCATCTTGATGGCCTCAAAAATATCGACGGCGTCACCGTTACGTCTCTGGTCGGCCGCGAACTGGAGCCGACCAAGGCGGTGGCGCAGAAATATGGCATCGGCCATGTGACAACCGACCTCCATGAAACATTGAGCCGTGACGATGTCGACGCGGTGATCCTGTGCACGCCGACACAGATGCATGCCGCCCAGGCGATCGCCTGCATGGACGCGGGCAAGCATGTCGAGGTGGAGATTCCCTTGGCAGACAGCTGGGACGACGCGCAGGCGGTGCTGGCCAAGCAACGGGAAACCGGCCTTGTCTGCATGGTCGGTCATACCCGCCGTTTCAATCCATCGCACCAATTCGTCCACAACCGGATACAGGCGGGCGAGTTCAACGTGCAGCAGATGGACGTCCAGACCTATTTCTTCCGCCGCAAGAACATCAACGCAAAGGGGCAGCCGCGGTCATGGACCGATCATCTGCTTTGGCACCACGCCGCCCATACGGTCGACCTTTTTGCCTATCAGGCGGGCAAAATCGTCGAGGCGCACGCCATGCAGGGACCGATCCATGCGGATCTTGGTATCGCCATGGATATGTCAATCCAGCTGAAAAGCGAAACCGGCGCGATCTGCACCCTGTCCTTGAGCTTCAACAATGACGGCCCCCTCGGCACCTTTTTCCGCTATATCGGCGACAGCGCGACGTATATCGCGCGCTATGACGATCTGGTGAATGGCAAGGAAGAGCCGATTGACCTGGCTGGCGTGGCCGTTTCGAACAACGGCATCGAGTTGCAGGATCGCGAATTCATCAGCGCCATTCGGGAAGGGCGGGAGCCCAATAGTTCGGTGGCGCAGGTCTTCGATTGCTATCGCGTGCTCGGCGAATTGGAGCAGCAACTGGGCTAAGCCGTCCCCTCTACCCAACAGGGTCGTGGAAAGGGCGTGGCAGGGCAACCGTCCACGCCCTTTTCATGCGGAAATTGATTAGGAATGCAGCATCCGCATCCAGCGCGCGAAGTCCAGGCTGGCATCGCCATGGTCCCGAGCATCGGGTGCATACCAAAAATCAAGGCTGCGCTGGCGCGCCTTTCCAGGTGAAATACCGAAAGCCTTTTTGAAGGCACGACCGAATGCGGATTCGGTGGCAAAGCCACAATCGAGTGCAATTTCGCCGACTTTGCGGCGCCTATTGCCCGGATCAGACAGCGCGATAGCAGCAACGGCCAGACGGCGGCGGCGGATATGATCGGCGATGCCGCCAACCGGCTGAAACGTGCGATACAAGGTCGCCCGCGACATAGCCAGATCGCAAGCCAGGGAGGCCGGATCAAGCCTTGCGTCCCCCAGGCGCCGGTCTATCTCGCGCGATACACGCTGGAAAGGGGACGGCGTGATCCCCATGACGGGCGGCAGGCCAGGCGCCTGCCCCGCCAGCATGGTCGTCACCAGCGCGACAGTCGATCGCGCCGCCAACTGCCCGTCGGCGACGCCCAGCGAGGGCAGCCGGTCGACGAGGCTTGTCATATAGCTTCCCAACATGGCGGCCAGCGGGTTGTCCGCCGGCAGCACCAATCCGTGCAGGCGAGAAATGTCCTGCAGGGTCGGCGCGAAAAAGGCGCGCGGGACCAAAACCGAGATGTTGGAAAAATCGCTCGCCCGGGTCCGCAACCCATGAATGAGGTCGAAGATAACGATGTCGCCTGCGCGGACGGTGACGGATCGGTCAGCCGCCGATCCGGTAAAGCCGCCTCCGACATATAGCTGGACCAGCAGATGATCGAGGCCGCTGGCCGCGGCCAGCGCTGCATCCCGGTCAAAGGCCAGTGCAGATGATCGAAACCAGCCGACCATGATTGTTCCAAGATGCCATGCCGCAACGTCGAGCCGATAACATTCCGGATCGCCCAAGCACGTCAGTGAGAACACGTCCTGCACCGATTGCCCAAACGCCGTCAAAGCATCCGGGCCTGTCATGCTGTCCGTCGAAATTCGGAAGGTGGGCAGTGAGTCGCCTGACGGTTGCTGCATCGTCCAAGCTCATTTCTAAACGTGATTTAACCCTGTTTAGAGGCTCCTAACGCGTGTCGTGCAATTTGTCTCATTTTCATTGCCGTCTGTTTCACGCCTTGCCGCCGGCGTTGACACTATGCGCCGGCGCAGTCGATTGCCGCTGCGGATCATACGGTCAACCGTATGGAATAGTCAGACAGCCGCAGGCCGATGCCGGCGTCTGTTGCACATCGGGGGGGCGCCGCTGATCGAAGTGGTGCTCAAGGACTTCTGACGGCGGTACGGCGATGGCTGCGACCCCCATCGCCTGGCAGCCCGAAGCGGCGCTTGCCTGTGAGCTTTGGCTTCAGGCAAGCGCCGATATGACGCCGTCGCAGCGTGCCGGGCGCAGGATCAGGCCCCGCCGCCCGCCCGATCGGGTTCGCCGCGTCTTGCACGATAAGTCCGGGGCGGGCAGCCGATATGTCGGGTAAAGAAGCGCGAGAAATAGCCGGGGTCTTCAAAGCCGATGGCATATCCGATCTGCGCCACCGAAAGCTGGGAATAGAGCAGCAACCGCCGGGCTTCCAGCAGCGCGCGATCATCCAGCATCTGGCCCGGCGACGTCCCCGCCACGCAGGCACAGGCCTGTCGCAACGCTGTCAGGCTGGTGCCAAGCGCCTGCGCATGGGAAGCCATCGGCTCACGATAGCGAAACCGCTGCTCGACCCGCTCCCGCAATCGCGCGACCAGCGCAGCTTGTTTCTCGGTGCCGGGTCGCTGGCCGGCAACCATATCGCCATGGCGTAGCGCCAATACCATCAGTTGCAGCAACGCCGCTTCTATCGCGGCTTTCTGTCCTCGCCCTGCCCACCCCAGTTCGCGCGCCATGCGCTCGATCAACTGGCCAGCGGCGGCAGTGTCCGACTGGGCCAGGCTGACGGCGCGCGGGGTTTCAAAGAGGGGTGTCAGATCACTGTCACGGTCGATCAAATGACGTAAATAGGTGTCGGCGATCGTGGTGACGTGCCCTTCTGATTCCTGGTGCCAATCAAACCCATGGACGACCCTGGCCGGGATGAGCAGCAAGCAGGGCGCCATGAAACGCACCTGGGTGGACTCCGCCAACATCGCGCCCCCACCCTTCGCGATCAGGATGATATGGTTAAGGTCCCGATGCACATGGGGGCGGATCGTCCATTCGCTGGGTCGCGACCGATCGTCCAGGCTTTCGACATGAACAAAGCCCTCGCCCACATTACGCTGGGGTTCGCCATAAAGGTAGAAGCTGGGAACGGGAGACACGGTCATGTTGAACCGTCCATATTCCATGCCCATCATGTCCGGCAAGCCGGGGCATGGGCGGGCCTGAGCGTTCAGCAAGCCGTCATCTGCCATGGCTAGAAGCGCGCGCATCCGGACCCGCCCCACGTCTGTCGCGTTCGTTGTCGCACCCTTGGCTTGTCGACGCGGATATGGGAAAGGCACCGGCAACGTGGAGCGAATGACGGGAATATAGGCTTGCCAATCAACAGGATGACAATTGTCCATAGCGGCATCGCCTGTCTGGTCCTGGGACTGGCAGCGCCTTTGTCCGCCGCCGATCCGGCGCCATTCGAACTGACTGGACCGTCGCTGCGTATCAACGTTACGCGGGGGGAGAGAAGCTTGCCGATCGGCCAGGTGCCGAGCCTGTCCGAAGGGGACAGGCTTTCGATCCGTGCGGATTTGCCCGAAGATCAGGGCGCTCGTTTCATTTTGGTGTCGGCTTTTCTGCGCGGTGCGACCAATCCACCGCCCAAGGACTGGATCGCTTTTGCCGAGACATGGAAAAAGAAGGCACAGGATCGCGAACTGACGCTGACCGTGCCGAAGGGCGCGCGTCAGATGGTGCTGTTCCTCGTGCCCGATACGGGCGGGGCAGAAGGTACGTTGCGCGACGCGGTGCGCGGCAAGCCGGGTGAATTTGTGCGCGCCACGCAGGACCTCAATCAGGCTTCGCTGGACAGGTCACGGCTGGACAGCTTCATGGGAGCAATCCAGGCGCAGGAAAATACGCATCCGGAATATCTGCGCACGCTGGCCCCGGTCCTGGCGCGCAGCCTGTCGATGAAATTGAATGAGGACTGCTTGTCGAAGGTGATCGAAATGCAGGCTGCCTGCCTGCTCGACAACCGCGATTCACTGGTACTGGCCGATGTTCACAGCAGTTCCATGGCCGAAACCCTCACCGGAGCGCCTACCGACCTTGCCCTGCAACTCAGTGCGACCCGTGAGGCGGGTTATGGCTATTACAGCCCCTATATCGGGGTCGCCCGCGACATCGCACGCATTTTCGGCGCATTCAGCAACCCGGAATTCGATTATCTGCCGACTTTGAGCGTCCGCCGCAATGACGCGATCAGCCTGTTGCTGAATGCGGCGCCCTCTTTCCAGAAGCCAAAATCCGTAATGGTCGTCGCCATGCCGGCGATCGAGGCTGATAGCCCGCCGCGCCTGCGCAGCGGGGCGCAGGGGCCGGTCTGTGCTGCGCGGCCTGGCGCTATTCTCCCGGTGGAGGGCGCGCCGCTCATTTACTCCACTGATTATGCCCGTGACGTAAAGCTCGCGCTCAAGACGCCCTCGGGTGACGTCAAGGAATTGCCGGTGACCGCGCGGGCGGATCGGGGCGGCTACAGGCTTTCCGATGATAGCGCGCCGCAAGCTGCCCTGTCAGGTTCGTTTCGCGGGCACCTCTATGGTCAATGGGGTTTCGATCGGTTCGAGGGTCCGGATTTCACGGTACAATTTCCCGATACAAAAGGATGGACCGTGGATGGCGAAGCCCCGACCCTGGTGGCGGGGCGGGACAATCGTCTCACTCTCAAGGGGAGTGCTCCGGCTTGCGTCGAAAGCGTGACGATCCGCACGCCAGATGGGCCGTCGCAATCGCTTGGCTGGAAAGTGAAGGATGCGAATGCGATCGCGCTTACCCTGCCCTTGGCGGAACGCCGGGCCGGTCCGTTGCAGGTCGAAGTCAAATATGTGGGCATGTCCGACCCGTCCGTCCTGTCCTTGAAAAGCTATGCTGAGGCGAGCCGCCTGGATAGCCTCGTCATCCATGCAGGCGACCGATATGCGACGCTTGTTGGCCAGCGGCTGGATCAGGTGGAAAGCGTCACTGCTGGCGACCTTGTGCTGCGCCCTGACGATTTGACGCGGGCCGGCCAGTCCGATCGGCTTGTGGTAAAAGCAGGGGAAGGTCATCCGCTTCAGGCCGGCTATGCCCTGACCGCCCATGTAGCGTTACGTGATGGTCGCAAGCTCGACCTTTCAACGAAAGTCGCGCCGGCGCGGCCGGATATTCGCCTGATCGACCGGACGATCACGCCTGGTCCTGCTCGCGCCGGTAGCATGCCCCTGACAATCCTGGGTGACGCAGTATTGCCCGATGACGGGCAGATGACATTCTCGATCGCCGTAGGGGAGCAGACACGGCTCGCTCCAGATGATGTCCTGGAAATTGCGAGTCAGGATGGCGGCAATGCCATACGTCTGACAGCCGAAAATGGGTTGCAGTTGGAAGGCGCGCATATCCTTGTGGCGCGGCTTGATCCGCACGCGTTGCCTCCCGGGATGTTCGGGCCGCTTCAGGTCCGGTTGCGGCAAGATGCTCAGGCGAGCGATTGGCAGCCATTGGCGACGCTGGCGCGCATGCCACGCATTGAGGCAATCGACTGCGAAGACGGCGCGGCCGAATGCACGATCCGCGGGCGTGATTTGTTCCTGATAGATGCGATCGCAAGCGGCCCGGCCCTTGCGAATGCCGTGACAGTGGCACATGGCTATACCGGCTCTGTGGTCAAGGCCCCACGGCCCCAGGCCGGCAAACTCTATCTTCGCCTGCGGGACGCGCCTGAGGGATTAGCGGTCGTACCAACCGCCTAATCGTCCAAGTCTGTCGCCAGGGCGAAGCGTTCCGAGAGGACTTTTGCGCGCAGCCGGCTGTTGGATCGTCCCCATATCCTGCTGCTCGTGCCATGTCGCAATCGCTGTGATCGCCGCATCATCGTCTCCACAAATAGTCAGTGGAGAAGATGATATGAAAACGCAGGTCGCAATCGTCGGCGCTGGCCCGGCAGGGTTGCTGCTTGGGCATCTGCTTCGCGCCGAAGGCATCGATGTCGTCATCGTCGAGCGTGCGTCAGCCGATTATGTCCTGGGCCGCATCCGGGCAGGTGTGCTGGAACGCACGACCATTGATTTGATGGACAGGCTGGGCTTGGGCGCGCGCATGCACGCTGAAGGCTTGCTCCATGACGGCTTCCACCTTGCCGATGGCGAAAGGCTGATACGCATTGATATCGCTGCGCTCACCGGCAGGCAGGTCATGGTCTATGGCCAGACCGAAGTGACACGCGATCTG
>NZ_ATDP01000056.1 GCF_000445105.1 Sphingobium lactosutens DS20
GCCGCCAGCCTGCCCATCTATTTCACCGACCAGTTCGGCCTGACGCCGATCGTTGCGGGTTATTGCACCGCAGGCTGCGTTTTCGCCGGATCGCTGGTGCGGCCGTTGGGCGGCGCGCTTGCTGACCGGATCGGCGGGGTCAAGGCGCTGACGATCGTCTATATCGTCGCGGCACTGGCGCTGGCGGGCGTGGGCTATGCCACGACTTTGGCCGGTGCGCTTGGCCTGTTCGTCCTCGCCATGCTGGCGCTGGGCACGGGTAACGGCTCGGTCTTCCAGCTCGTCCCGCAGCGTTTTCAGCCGGAAATCGGGGTGATGACGGGTCTGGTGGGCATGGCCGGCGGGATCGGCGGCTTCTACCTCGCCAGCTCGCTGGGTCTGGCAAAGCAGATCACCGGCAGCTTCGCGCCCGGCTTCCTGATCTTCGCCGGACTTGCGGTTCTGGCGGTGCTGGGCCTGACGGCGGTGAAGGCCCGGTGGCGCGCGACCTGGAGCACCGGAGCGCGCATCTGACGATCTGAAACCGGGGGCGGCGCAGCTTTTGCCGCCCCCGGTTTCATCGCTTCACCATTCGTCCGGGGGGACGCATCCCATGAAGGTTTTTATCGTAACCGCGGCCGCGCTGGTCGTCGCACGCCCCGCTTGCGCCCAGACAATTGCCCTGAAGCCGCTCGCGGAAGCACGACTGCGCTACGAGCATGTCGATCAGGATGGCTTGCCGCAAGAGAAGGCCGATGCCCTTACGGTCCGCGCCCGCGCCGGACTTACCGCGAGCAGCGGCGCGCTGTCCGCCTCCATCGTCGGGCAAGGGACGCTGGCGATCGTCGATCATTATTATGACGGCCTCAATGGCGCGCCGACACGGCCGATCGTCGCCGATCCGGAAAATGTCGCGCTCTACATCGCGCAGCTTCAATATAAGACGAAGGCGGTCGCCCTGACGGCGGGACGCCAGAAGATCGTGCTCGATGACGAACGCTTTGTCGGCAATGTCGCCTTCCGCGACAATGCGCAGACGTTCGATGCAGTGCGGGCCGAACTCACGCCGGTAAAGGGCCTGAAGCTGGACGTCGCCTATGCCTGGAGCGTCAGGTCGATCTGGGGCGTTCAGGGGACACGTGCCCGGCAGCAGGCGGTGAGCGGCGACAATATCCTCGCCAATCTTTCCTACACGACGCCCATCGGCACGATGACGGGCTTTGCCTATCTGGTAAATCAGGATGAGGCGGCGGTGCAGGCATATCGCCTGTCGAGCCAGACCTACGGCGTGCGGCTCGCCGGCGCGAAGGCGCTGTCGAAGGCGGCGAAGCTCAGCTACCAGCTCAGCTATGCGCGCCAGTCCGACTATCATCGCAATCCCAACGACTATAGCGCCGATTACTGGCTGGCGGACGCCACGCTGGACGTGAAGGGGTGGAAGCTCAATGGCGGCTACGAAGTGCTAGGCGCCGACAACGGACGACCCTTCACCAGCTTTCAGACGCCGCTCGGCACCAATTTCAAGTTTCAGGGATGGGCCGACAAGTTCCTGACCACGCCCGCCAACGGCGTGCGCGACCTCTATGTCGGCGGCGGCTATGACTGGAAGAAGTGGGGCAGGTTGTCGGCCATCACCCTGACGGCAAGCTGGCACAGGTTCGACAGCGATAGGCTCGACCAGCATTATGGCAATGAGGTCGATCTTCTGGCGACCGCGAAGGTGAAAAAGACGGCTCTGTCGGTGCGCTACGCCCATTATGATGCGCGAGCGCTGGCGACCGACACGAACAAAGTCTGGCTTCAGGCGGACTGGGCCATCTGATTTGAAAGCATCGCGACGAATCGCTTGAGCCACCTAGCGATTCGTCCTATGCTGCGACGCAAGGGACAAGGATGTCCTCCTTCACATAGCCGCGACGATCCACAGACGGGTCGGCAAGGCACGATATGATGGCAAAGCCGCCATCCAGACTCTCGGTTCTCACCGATGGTCCGGATGGCGGCTTTTTTGTTTTCCGAAAGGCACTGGGATGGAATTTCAGCGTGAGACTGTTCCGGTCGCGGAGCGCGTTGACGATCTTCTCGTCACCTCCCCCGACCCGCGCGAACATCTGGTTGTGGTGGGCAACGGCATGGCGGGATGCCGTGCGGTCGAAGAACTGCTGGCGCGCGACGCGGGGCGCTATCGCGTCACGATCTTCGGCGCCGAACCGCATGTGAACTACAACCGCATCATGCTGTCGCCGGTTCTGGCGGGGGAAAAGACTTTCGAGCAGATCGTCATCAACGATGCCGCCTGGTATGCCGACAACGCCATCGAGCTGATCTCGGGCGACCCGGTGACGGCGATCGACCGCACCGCCAAGCGCGTGACGGCGCAGAGCGGGCGCAGCGTCTCCTATGACAAGCTGCTGATCGCGACGGGGTCAGACCCCTTCATCATCCCGGTGCCGGGCAAGGATCTGCCGGGCGTCATCAGCTTCCGTGACATGAAGGATGTCGACACCATGCTGGCGGCGGCGGAAGCCGGGAAGGCCAATGGCGGCGGCAGCGCGGTGGTGATCGGCGGCGGCCTTCTGGGACTGGAGGCGGCGCATGGCCTGACCCTGCGCGGTATGAAAGTGACGGTCATCCACCTCATGGACACGCTGATGGAGCGGCAGCTCGACGAGGCGGCGGGCTGGCTGCTGAAGACGGCGCTGGAGGCGCGCGGCCAGACGATCCTGACGGGCGCCAATACCGAAGCCATCTATGGCGACGGCAAGGTCGAGGGCGTCCGCCTGAAGGACGGTCGCGAAATCCCCGCCAGCCTCGTCGTCATGGCGGTGGGCATCCGCCCCGCGACGGCGCTGGCGCGCGAGGCGGGCCTCACCGTCAATCGCGGCATCTGCGTCGACGATCATATGGTGACGAGCGATCCCGACATCCTGGCGGTCGGCGAATGCGTCGAACATGACGGCAATGTCTATGGCCTCGTCGCGCCGCTGTGGGACATGTGCCGCAGCCTTGCCGATGGCCTCACCGATCAGCACAGCGGCTATCGCGGCTCGGTCACATCCACAAAGCTCAAGGTCGCGGGCCTTGACGTGTTCTCCGCTGGCAACTTTTCGGGCGGAGATGGCTGCGAGGACATCGTGATGCGCGACGCATCGCGTGGCATCTACAAGCGCGTCGTGGTGAAGGACGACCGCGTCGTCGGCGCCGTGCTCTATGGCGATACCGTCGATGGCGGCTGGTATTTCGACCTGCTCAAACGCGAGGAAAATGTCGCGGATATTCGCGACATGCTGATCTTCGGACAAGCCTTCGCCCAGGGAGGGGGCGCGCTGGACCCTAAGGCGGCCGTTGCGGCGCTCTCGGACGATGCCGAGATTTGCGGCTGCAACGGCGTCAGCAAGGGGCAGGTCGTGGCGTGCATCGGGGCGGGCAATGCCAGCCTCGACGCCGTGCGCGCGACGTGCAAGGCGTCGGCCAGCTGCGGCAGCTGCACCGGCCTTGTCGAAAATCTGCTGAGCGTCGTGCTGGGCGATGATGTGAAGTCCGGTCCCAAGACGATGTGCAAATGCACCAGCTTCACTCATGACGACGTTCGGCGCGAGATCGTGGCGCAGGACATGCGCTCCATCCCCGAGGTGATGCAGAAGCTGCACTGGTCGACGCCCGATGGCTGCTCGTCGTGCCGCCCTGCGCTCAACTATTATCTGCTGTGTGCGCTGCCCGGCGTCTATCACGACGATCAGCAAAGCCGCTTCGTCAATGAACGGATGCACGCCAACATCCAGAAGGACGGCACCTATTCGGTGGTCCCGCGCATGTGGGGCGGCCTGACCAACCCGCGCGAGCTGCGCGCGATCGCGGATGTGGTCGAGAAATATAACGCGCCGATGGTCAAGGTCACGGGCGGTCAGCGGCTCGATATTTTCGGGATCAAGGGCGAGGATCTGCCCGCCGTCTGGGCCGACCTCAACGCCGCGGGCATGGTTTCGGGCCACGCCTATGGCAAGTCGCTGCGGACGGTGAAGACCTGCGTCGGGTCCGAATGGTGCCGCTTTGGCACGCAGGATTCGACCGGCCTTGGCGTCAAGGCCGAGCGGATGACCTGGGGATCGTGGATGCCCCACAAGTTCAAGATCGCCGTGTCGGGCTGCCCCCGCAACTGCGCGGAGGCGACGATCAAGGACTTCGGCGTCGTCTGCGTCGATTCAGGCTATGAGCTGCATGTCGGCGGCAATGGCGGCATCCACGTTCGCGCCACCGACCTTCTGTGCAAGATTTCGACCGAGCAGGAGGCGCTGGATTACTGCGCCGCCTTCATCCAGCTCTATCGCGAAGAGGCCCGCTATCTCGAACGCACCGCGCCGTGGATCGAGCGCGTCGGCGTCGACTATGTAAAACAGCGCATCGTCGAAGACGCCGCCGGTCGGGAAGCCCTGCGCGCCCGCTTCCTCTATGCCCAGAGCTTTTCGCAGGACGATCCTTGGGCAGAGCGCGCCGCTGGCCAGCACGCCGAACTGCACCAGCCCATCGCCCCCTTCGCCATCGCAGCAGAGTGAACGACATGACCACATGGATTGACATCGGAACGCTGGACGACATCCCCCAGCGCGGTGCCCGCACCGTCCAGATCGCGGGGCAGAAGGATCTTGCGGTGTTCCGCACAGGTGATGATCATGTCTTCGCGCTGGTCAACGAATGCCCGCACAAGAAGGGGCCGCTCAGCCAGGGCATCGTGCATGGGCACAGCGTCGCCTGCCCGCTGCACAACTGGAACATCGCGCTCAGGACCGGGCAGGCGCAGGGTGCGGACGAGGGATGCACGCCTGTCATCGAAGTGCGTCAGGAGGGCGGCCGCATCCTGATCGCGCAGCCCGACGCCATGCAGGCGGCCGCCTGATGCAAGAGGCGGTCCGCACCACCTGCGCCTATTGCGGCGTCGGCTGCGGCATCGTCGCGACGCCGACCGGCCCGCGATTGGTTTCTGTGAGGGGGGATGAGGCGCACCCGGCCAACGGCGGGCGCCTCTGTTCCAAGGGCACGCATCTGGGCGAGACGGTCGGTCTTCAGGGGCGGTTGCTGCATCCGATGATCGGGGGCAAGCGGGCGGGCTGGGACAAGGCGCTCGACCTTGTGGCAAAGCGCTTCAGGGACGCGATCGATCGCCACGGCCCCGACAGCGTCGCCTTCTACGTCTCCGGCCAGTTGATGACCGAAGACTATTATGTCGCCAACAAACTGATGAAGGGCTTCATCGGGTCGGCCAATATCGACACCAACAGCCGCTTGTGCATGTCGAGCGCGGTCGCGGGGCATAACCGCGCCTTCGGCGAAGACATCGTTCCGGCAAGCTATGACGATCTCGACGCGGCGGACCTCATCGTCCTGGTGGGATCGAACACCGCCTGGTGCCACCCGATCGTCTATCAGCGGATACAGGCGGCGCGGGCGGCACGCGGCACGAAGCTGGTCGTCATCGACCCGCGCCGCACCGAGACTTGCGAAGGCGCGGACCTGCACCTGCCCATCCGCCCCGGAACCGACGTTGCGCTTATGAACGGGCTGCTGGCCTGGTGTAATGCGACATGGACGATCGACCGGACGTTCATCGAGCGCTCGATCACCGCGCCAGAAGGCTTCTGGGAGCATATCCGGAACGGTCATGACCTTTGGACGACGGCGCAGACATGCGATGTCGAGCCCGCGCTCATCAAGCAGTTTTTCGAAATGTTCGCCGCGACACCGCGCACCGTCACACTGTTCAGCCAGGGCGTGAACCAGTCGATCCGCGGGACCGATCAGGTCAATGCGATCATCAACGTCCATCTTGCCACCGGCCGCATCGGCAAGCCGGGCGCGGCACCCTTTTCGATTACCGGGCAGCCCAATGCGATGGGCGGGCGCGAGGTCGGCGGCCTTGCCTCGACCCTTGCGGCGCACATGGACTTTGCGCCGGACAATGTGGCGCGCGTGGGCCGCTTCTGGGCCGCGCCCAACATGGCGACCAAGCCGGGGCTGAAGGCCGTCGATCTGTTTCGCGCAGTGGACGAAGGGCGGATCAAGGCGCTGTGGATCATGGCGACCAACCCCGCCGTATCGATGCCCGACGCAGGCCGCGTACGCGACGCTTTGGCCTTTGTCCCCTTCCTCGTCGTGTCGGACATCATGGCCAACACCGACAGCAGCACGCACGCCCATGTCAGCCTGCCCGCCGCCGGATGGGGGGAGAAGGACGGCACGGTCACCAATTCGGACCGCACGATCAGCCGCCAGCGTCCCTTCATGGCGCTGCCGGGTGAGGCAAAGCCCGACTGGTGGATCGTGAAGGAAGTGGGCCGTCGCATGGGGTGGGCCAACGCCTTCGCCTATGACCGGCCCGCCGACATATGGCGCGAACATGCGCGCCTGACCGCCTATCAGAATGACGGGCAACGATTGCTGAACCTTAAGGACAAGGCGACGATCGGCAACGAAGCCTATGAGGCGATGGAGCCGTTCCGGTGGGGCGGTCGGCCTTTTGCCGATCGCTCGTTTGCCACGCCCGAGGGCAAGGCGCGACTGGTGCTGACCAGACAAATGGACGTGCAGCCGCCGCTCAAGGACTGGCCGATGACGCTCAACACCGGGCGCTATCGCGACCAGTGGCACACGATGAGCCGCACCGGCCTGTCGCCCAAATTGTCGCGGCATCGTGAAGAGCCGCTCGTGGAAGTCCATCCGCAGGACGCGGCGGCGCTGGGGCTTGCCGATGGCGATCTGGCGCGGGTCGATACTGCGCAGGGGAACAGCGTCTTTCGCGTCGCCCTGAACGAAGGGCAGCGTGTGGGTGAGATTTTCACGCCGATCCACTGGACCGATCGCACGAGCAGCGGCGGGCGCACCGGGCTCCTGCCGCGTCCGCTGGTGGACCCACATTCGGGGCAGCCGGGCTTCAAGTCCACGCCCGCCAGCGTCACGCGGGTCGAGACCGAATGGAAGGGCTTCCTGATCCTGCGGGGAGAGACCTTCCCGCACATCCCCTGCCTGTGGGCCACCAAAATCACCGTGCCGGGGGGCGCCCTGTTCGAAGTAGCCGGGAACGGCGATCCCGCTCGGCTCGAGGCATTGCTTCCTCATGGCGAGCGGGTCGAGGCGCTGGACCGGGCGAAGGGCACGCGCCGCGTCGCCAGCATCAACGAAGGCCGTTTGCAAGCCGTCCTGTTCGTGACGCGCACCGGCCTCCTGCCCTCCCGCGACTGGCTGATCGCGCAGTTGGAAGCGGTCAACGTGGGTGGTTCGGTGCTCGCGGCACGTGGTCCGGGCAGTCAGCCCGACAAAGGCGCGACCGTGTGCGTCTGCTTCGACATCGGCCTCAACCAGATCGTCGCTGCGATCCGCGACCAGCATCTGATGGATGTCGCCGCTGTCGGCGCCGCACTTGGGGCGGGCACAAATTGCGGATCGTGCCGCCCCGCGATCGCGACCATCTTTACCCAGACCATGCAGGAGACGCTTGATGCCGCGGAATGACCTGATCGCGCCCGGAGACGTGTGGCTGGTGGGGGCTGGCCCCGGCGATCCCGACCTTCTGACGCGAAAGGCCGAGAAGCTGATCGCAGCGGCAGAGGTCGTCTTCTATGATGCGCTGGTCGGGCCGGGCGTGGTGGACCTGATCCCCTCCAGTGTCGAGCGGGTAAGCGTAGGCAAACGATCCGGCCGCCATTCGAAGGATCAATTGACGATCGACCAGATGTTGGTCGCCGCATCGCTGGCGGGCAGGCGCATCGTGCGCCTGAAGGGCGGCGACCCAGCCATGTTCGCCAGAGCAGCCGAGGAAATGTCCGCCCTGCGTGCGATCGGCGCGCGCGTTCGGATTTGCCCCGGCGTGACGGCCGCCAGCGCGGTGGCGGCGTCGGCGGGCGTGTCCCTTTCTCTCCGGGGTATCGCCCGCCGCGTTCAGTTCGTCACCGCGCACAGTCGGCGTGGGCAGGCGCTCGATCTGGACTGGAATGCGCTGGCCGATCCGACCAGCACGCTAGCGGTCTATATGGGCCGGGATGCCGCGCCCGAACTCAGTCGCGCCCTGATCGCCGCTGGCTTGCCCGGGTCGACCCCAGCGCTCATCACGTGCGACGCGTCCCTGCCGCAAGAGCAGATGCTGCGAACCCGGCTGGACCTGCTGCCTTTGGTGATCGAGTCCTTTGCCCAGGATCGCCCGACGCTGATCCTGATAGGAAAAGCGGTGGCGCAACCCGATCTGACCGTCGTAGCCGGGGCGGTTGCCGACAATGTCATGACGCACTAGGGCCGCGTCATGACCGCAGCAACCAGCATTGCGTGCGCCGCGACCATTGGCTTCGATGAAGCGCAGGCGATCGTGCGGAAGAGTTGCGTGCCGCTAGGTTTTGAGTTCGTGCCTCTTGGCAAGGCAGGCCGGCGCGTCCTTGCCAGGGATGTCGTCGCCGGGATTGATTCGCCACGGCGGGACTGCGCGGCTATGGACGGATATGCCGTGCATTCCCGCGATCTTGCGCAAGGGGTCATCCGGTTTCGCCTCTCCGGCGAAAGTGGCGCCGGTGGACCGCTTCCAGTGCCGTTGCCACCCGGCACGGCGGTTCGAATATCGACCGGCGCGCCGATGCCTCCGGGTGCCGACCGTGTCGTCATGCGCGAATATGCGATGATCGACGGGAAACATGTCATACTGACGGACAGGGGTGGCAAGGGCCATGTCCGCAGGCGCGGCGATGATTTTGCGCGAGGCCAGACATTGCTGACCGCAGGCACCCGCATGGATGCGCGGGCCATGGTCGTGACCGCCGCCGCCGACGTAGAGGGTGTGACCGTATGGCGCCGGCCGCGCGTGCATGTCATGACCAATGGCGACGAACTGGTCGAACCCGGCAAGGCCGCAATGCAGGCCGATACCGTTCCTGATAGTCTAAGCGAAGCTTTGACGCTGATAGCGCGGCAATGGGGCGGCAAGCTGACCGGCATGTCACGCGCGACCGACCGGATCGACAGCCTGCGCGATGCCGCGCAGGCCGCGCTTTCCGAAACCGACATTTTGGTGCTGGCGGGGGGCGCATCGCATGGACATCGGGATCTGGCCCGCGCAGCGCTCCTGCCGCTCGGCCTGCGCCTCGCCTTCGCGGGCGTTGCCATGAAGCCGGGCAAGCCTCTGTGGTATGGCAGAATCGGCAGGACTCACATTCTGGGCCTACCAGGAAATCCGACTGCCGCCCTGACGACCGCGCGTCTGTTTCTGGCGCCGATGATCGCGGCCATGTCAGGCGCCGGTTTCGCCTCTGCCTTGCGCTGGTCCAGCCATGCGTCGTCCCTTGCTTTGGAGGAAGGCGGCGACAGGGATCAGTTCTTATGCGGGGTGACGCAGGGCAATACCGTTCGAACTATTGAACGCCAGCAGGCGTCGGCGCAGATGATGCTGGCGCAAGCGGATGTCCTCGTCGAGCGACGGGCAGGTGTGCCTGCCGGTCCGGCAGGTTCCGTTCTACAATGCCTGCGCTTCTGACATGGCCCTGCTGGGAGCGATCATTGGAGGTGGCATGTCGCGGCGCTTCGGCTCCGACAAGGCCATGGCGCGGATTGATGGCGTTACGCTTCTGGACCACGTCCATGCCGCCTTGCAGCCTCAGGTCGACGATATCGTCTTGTGCGGGCGTAGCTGGCTGGAGTGGACCTCCATCCCGGACGTGCCGGGCCCGGGCCTTGGGCCGTTGGGGGGCATGGCCGCGGCCTTGGAATATGGCCGCCGTAACGGCTTCGACGCTGTTCTGACAGTTCCGTTAGACACCTATCCACTTCCAAGTGACCTCGCTCGCTCGCTCGGAACTGGGCCAGTTTGTTTCGCTGACCAGTATATGGTGGGTATTTGGCCAGCATCGCTATGTGCTCGCTTGAACGCGCATATTGTCAGCGGCCACCGGTCCGTGCGGTCATGGATCAGCGCCTCAGGCTGTCAATTAATAAAAGTCGATAATCTCGCCTGGAGAAACATTAATGTAGCTACAGATCTACATGAAATTTTTGAATAATCACAACATCATCTCGAAGGGATTCTTAAACTGCTAATCGCAGAGTTGACTGGCCACTTAGATGTGGCCTGATCAGAATCGCGCGCTTTCGGCGATGTTTAATCTTTTTAATAGTTCCTGGACAGGTGAGGCGGGCCCGTGGGGTGCACCCTTTCAATAATTTTATCGCCAGGGTCTTGCTGGGCCGCCAGCCTCTCCGCCAAGGCTGCCCGTTTCAAAGAGCAATGACGGTAAAATTACCGATGTCTGTTTCCAAACCAAAACCTGCCGCTCGCAAATACAAAACTGAATGGCAGGTTTGTCCCAGGCCCAGTCATAATCGGGCGGTCCGCTTTCAAGCATCGTAATATTGCGGTCGAACGGCTTGAGTGGGCGCAGTCCGGACAACTCACGGCAGCATCCACCGGCGCATTCCAGCCAATGGCGCTTTCCAGCTTGGTATTTGGACTTGGCTGGAAGGTCGCCATGCCGCTGGCGATCACAAATGTCGGCGAAGCCTTCGCCGCGGCGTGGATGGTCCGTCGTGCCTATCCCCGTTTCGGACAATTCTTGTCCGCTCGCGAGATTCTCTGGTTTGTAGCCGTTGCCGGCATCGCCGTTCCGCTGGTCGTCGCATTTGTCGGGGCCTTGTTCGTCCATATCGCCGGCCGGGCGCCCTATTGGACGACGTGGCGTGATTGGTTCACCGCCCATGCAGTGGGCGTGATCGCATTCGGCCCGCCGATGATCCTCCTGCTTGGAGGGTACATCAACAGGTGGATGAAACGCGTCGACCGGATCAGGGCGATAGAGGCATGGGCGATCATGCTGGCTGTGTGCGCCGTGGCGACTGTCACGTTTGGCTAGGGCCAGATCCCCCTTCTCGCGTTGCCCTTTCTGCCGATGATGCTGGCAACGCTACGACTTGGGCGTTTCGGTGCAGTCACCTCCATCGTCATCCTCGTCACCATCGCCAGCATTTTCTCCCTGTCCGGCGTGGGGCCCACGACGATGATTTCGGGCGGAATGGGCCTGCGCCTCCAGATCCTTCAGGCGTACTTCGCCACCGTCGTGATGGTGATCCTGCCAACCGCCGGCGCGCTCAAGTCAAGAGGGCGCCTGTATGAATTGAAGAGAGCCGAACGCTGGCTAGCGGCATTCCAGATGCCACCCTTTCGATAATCGAAGAAACGGGGTACCTCATTCCGTTGGAACAACCTCAACCGCTAATGAGCGTCTTGAAGGCCAAACTTTTCAATTGATTGGATGCCATGAATCCCTGTCTGTCATTAAGCGAACTTGCCGAGTTTCTCGATGGCGCATTTCCGAGCGAAACGCGCGCGTCCCTTGGCGCTGTGGTCGATGTTCAAGCTGGGCATGTCCGCATGACCCTCGATCCGAACTCAAGCATGGGTCGGCCCGGAGGGATCGTATCGGGGCCAACGCTCATGGCACTTACCGATGTTGCAGCCTATGCGGTGATTATCGCTCACCATGGGCGAAAGGAGATGGCAGTAACAAACGGTCTGTCCATCTCCTTCCTCCGCGCCTGCAAAATGGAGACGATCATTGCAGACGCCCGATTATTAAAGCTGGGCCGCCGACTGGCCACGGTCGATGTGCGGGTCTGGCAGGGGAATGAGGACCACCTTATCGCCCAAGCCACTGTCGGTTACGCGCTCCCGTAGCTTGGGCTTCAACGCGCCGCTGACGGAGGATCTGATACGCTCGTAAGCCAGGAATGTCCTCTGTCAGCGAAAGCGGGCGGTCGGGTGGCGAGCTTGGAACGACTGATTAGTCCCACACCAGTCAAATCCGAATGTCCGATTCTGGGCGGGAGCATAATGCTGCCAAACGGCTTGAATGGGCGCCGAGCTGCTGGACCGCTTATGAGGAACCAACGTCATTTGCCCGTCGGCGGTTGAAAGGACGTCTTAAGCGGGTTGGACTGAGCGTAACCGATGTAACGCTCTCGAACTGGCCTGATCCACCCTTGGTTTCACTTGCGCTGCCGTGATGGCCGGCGAGTCGGAGCCAAGGCACATGACCCCCACCAAGCTGCTAGTCGGGCAGATTTTCATCGTTTTCGCGATCGTCCTGCTGGGCGTATGGGCGGGAACCCAATGGGCCGCCGCCATGCTGGGCTATCAGGCGCAGCTCGGTGCGCCTTGGACGATCGCGTGCGGCATCCCGGTCTATCGGCCATGGCAGCTGTTCGGATGGTGGTATCATTACGAGGCTTATGCGCCCGAGGTCTTCGACAAGGCTGGCGCGCTGGCCGGGGCTAGCGGATTTCTCGGATGCGCTGCGGCCATCGTCGGATCGCTTTGGCGCGCGCGTCAGAACCGCCACGTCACCACTTATGGCTCGTCACGCTGGGCGTCGCAGCGCGAGATCGCTAACGCGGGCCTGCTGCGCGATGCCGGTGTCTTTCTCGGCCGGCTCGGCTCCGACTATCTGCGTCATGACGGCCCTGAGCATATCATGGCCTTTGCGCCGACCCGCTCGGGCAAGGGCGTCGGCCTCGTCGTGCCGTCTCTCCTGTCCTGGACCGGCAGTGTCGTCGTTCACGACATCAAGGGCGAGAACTGGACACTGACCGCCGGCTGGCGCTCGCGCTTTTCGCACTGCCTGCTGTTCAACCCGACCGATCCGCGCTCGGCCCGGTACAATCCGCTTCTGGAGGTTCGCAAAGGCCCGGACGAAGTGCGCGACGTGCAGAATATCGCCGATATTCTCGTCGACCCGGAAGGCGGGCTGGAGCGGCGTTCGCACTGGGAAAAAACCAGTCACTCATTGCTGGTCGGCGCCATTCTCCATGTCCTCTATGCCGAGGAAGAGAAGACGCTGGCGCGCGTCGCCACCTTTCTCTCCGATCCCCAGCGCAGCTTTGCCAGCACCCTGCGCCGCATGATGGCGACAAATCATCTGGGCACGTCCAAGCATCCCCAGGTCCATCCCGTCGTCGCCAGCGCCGCGCGCGAAGTGCTGAACAAGAGCGAGAACGAGCGGTCCGGCGTGCTCTCCACGGCGATGTCGTTCCTTGGCCTCTACCGTGATCCGACCGTGGCGCAGACGACATCCGCTTGCGACTGGCGCATCGCCGATCTCGTCGATGCCAGGGCGCCGGTGTCGCTCTACCTCGTCATTCCGCCCTCGGACATCTCGCGGACCAAGCCGCTGGTCCGGCTGGTCCTGAACCAGATTGGCCGCCGCCTGACCGAGCGGCTGGAGGGCGATCCCCGTAAGAGCCGCAAGCACCAGTTGCTGATGATGCTGGACGAATTCCCGGCACTGGGCCGCCTCGACTTCTTCGAGACCGCGCTCGCCTTCATGGCCGGCTATGGCATCCGCGCCTACCTCATCGCGCAGAGCCTGAACCAGATCAGCAAGGCCTATGGCGAGAGCAACGCCATCCTCGACAATTGCCACGTCCGCATCGCCTTCAGCTCGAACGATGAACGCACGGCCAAACGGATCAGCGATGCGCTCGGCACCGCGACCGAACTGCGCGCGCAGCGCAACTATGCCGGGCATCGGCTCGCGCCCTGGCTCAGCCATGTCATGGTGTCGCGACAGGAGACAGCCCGGCCGCTGCTGACGCCCGGCGAGGTCATGCAACTGTCGCCCGCCGATGAACTGGTGATGGTCTCGGGGCTGGCGCCGATCCGGGCAAAGAAGCTGCGCTACTATGAGGACCGCAACTTTGCCGCGCGCGTGATGCCGCCGCCAGTGCTTAGTGATGGCCCCTATCAGGATCGGCCGGAATCCCGCGCTGACGACTGGGGAATCGAAGTCCGCAGTCCCCATGATGGCCTCGCTGCTGCATCCACGGACGATGCCGATGCTTTCGCGGAGGCGGAGGGTGGTCTTCAGCGTGAGCGCCATCCCGGCCTCGCCGAGGAGCAGGCCCCGGCCCCGGATGAGACGGAGCGCGATGCCGCCCCCGGCACCGACGACGAGAGCGACGAGGTCGCCGACCGACGCGCCATGGACCGTCTGCGCAATCTGAACCCGGTCCAGCGTGCCTATGGCATTAACGAGAGCACGGATCGCGGCGACGATCTGCTGCCGAACTTCTGACGGGGAGAACGGCAGTGAAACCACGCCATCATCTCTATCTCGACGAGGAACTTACCGCCCGTCTCGACATGCTGGCATCGAAACCGGGCACGTCGAAGTCCGCGATCATCTCCGACGCCCTGCGCGAATATCTCAATCGCCGCGCCACCCGCGAAGTCGATGACCTGCTCAAGCACCGGCTCGACCGGCTCA
The DNA here is from genome assembly GCF_000445105.1 of Sphingobium lactosutens DS20. Taxonomy (GTDB): domain Bacteria; phylum Pseudomonadota; class Alphaproteobacteria; order Sphingomonadales; family Sphingomonadaceae; genus Sphingobium; species Sphingobium lactosutens. The sequence goes on from NZ_ATDP01000056.1 coordinate 14,262, forward strand.
GCAATCAGCTGGGACGTATCGAGCGCGACGCAACCGTGCTTCTCGAAACCCTGTCGCTGTTCGTCCGCTATCAGCTGACTGTGACGGCGCCGCTGCCCGAGGCGGACAAGGCTGCACAGGTGGTCGGGCGCGAGCGCTTCCGCCGTTTCGTCGATCAGGTGGGACGACAGCTTGCGACTGGTCGGTCGATCGACACTCCGGCTGGCGATGGTGAGCCGTCATGAGCGGCGCGCTTGGGGCACAGTCACGCGACCGTCGCAGCGCCATGCTGCGCACCGCCATGGGACCGGCCATTGCCGCCGCGCTCGCCGATCCGCTTGTCATTGAGATCATGGTTAACCCGGATGGCGTGCTGCGGCTCGACCGTCTTGGCGAAGGCCGGATCGAGACCAGCGCCCGGCTGGAAGTGGCCGAGGCAGAGCGGATCGTGCGTCTCGTCGCCAGCCATGTGCGCGCAGAGATCCATGCCGACGCGCCGATCATCAGTGCCGAACTACCTGACGGTGGCGAACGCTTCGAAGGTCTGCTCCCGCCGGTAGCGTCGGCGCCATGCTTCGCCATCCGCAAGCCGGCTGTCCGCATCCACCGCCTCGCTGACTATGTGGCCGACGGCATCATGCGTGCTGAAGTCGCCGTGGTGCTCGCCAAAGCCGTCGTCGACCGGCGCAACATCCTCATCGCGGGCGGCACCTCGTCGGGCAAGACCACGCTGGCGAACGCGCTGCTGGCCGAAATGGCTCAACTCGACGAGCGGGTGATCCTGATCGAGGATACGCGCGAGTTACAATGCGCCGCGCCCGATACAGTGGCGCTGCGAACGAAGCCCGGCGCCGTGACGATGGCCGATCTCGTCCGCTCGACCTTACGGTTGAGACCCGACCGCATCATCGTTGGCGAGGTCAGGGGCGGCGAAGCCCTCGACATGCTTAAGGCCTGGAACACTGGCCATCCCGGCGGCATCGCCACCGTCCATGCCAACAGCGCGCGATCCGCGCTCTACCGCATCGAACAGCTGGTGGCGGAAAGTGTCGTCACCGTGCCGCGCCGCCTGATCGCAGAAGCGATCGACATGGTGGTGCTCATCTCCGGCCGAGGCATCGGCCGCAGGATCGAGACCGTTGCCGAGGTCGGCGGGCTCGATGAGGGCGGCGATTACGCCGTCACTGACCTCGTCATCCCCCACAGCACTGGAGACTGATCCATGTACGCATCACGTTCGTTCGTCCCCGCGCGCCTGTCGCGCGCCACGCTCATCGCTGCCGCTCTGCTGCTGCCCGTCACTGCCATGGCGTCCGGTTCGGGGATGCCGTGGGAGGAACCGCTTCAGCAGATTCTGGAGTCGGTACAGGGGCCGGTCGCCAAGATCGTCGCGGTGATCATTATCATAACCACCGGCCTGGCGCTGGCGTTCGGTGAGACCTCCGGCGGTTTCCGCAAGCTGATCCAGATCGTTTTCGGCCTCTCGATCGCCTTTGCCGCCTCCAGCTTCTTCCTCTCCTTCTTCAGCTTCGGCGGCGGGGCATTGGTCTGATGGCCGGGCCTGGCTCCATCGCCGACGGCGGGCATAGCGGCAGTGCTCGTATCGAGGGCTTCGAGGTGCCGCTGCATCGCTCGCTGACCGAGGCGATCCTGCTCGGCGGCGCGCCGCGCGGGATCGCGATCCTCAACGGCACGCTCGCCGCCGCGATGGGGCTGGGCCTCCAGCAGTGGATCGCAGGCCTGCTGCTCTGGCTCGCCGGGCACAGCCTCGCCGTCTTTGCGGCCAAGCGCGATCCCGATTTCGCGCCCGTGCTGGCCCGACACCTCCGGCAGAAGGTCTATCTCTCATGCTGAACCTCAAGGAATATCGCAGCACGGCCGACCGGCTGGCCGACCATCTGCCATGGGCCGCGCTGGTGGCGCCGGGCGTTGTGCTCAACAAGGACGGCAGTTTCCAGCGCACCCTGCGTTTTCGTGGTCCCGACCTCGAAAGCGCGACCGAGGCCGAGCTGCTCTCGGTCTGTGCCCGTGCCAACAATGCGCTGCGGCGCCTCGGATCAGGCTGGGCCTTTTTCTTCGATGCCGAACGGATCGAGGCAATGGATTATCCCGACAGCACGTTCCCCGATGCAGCCTCCTGGCTGGTCGATGAGGAACGGCGGGTACATTTCGACGGGCGCAAGGGACAGCATTTCGAGAGCCGGACCCACCTTACGCTCTGCTACCTGCCGCCCGCCGATCAGGTCAGCCGTGCCGAGCGCGCGTTGCTGGAGCGCGATGCGCCCCAGCAGGATCGCGACTGGCGCACGGAACTGCGGGCCTTCATCGCCGAGACCAACAGGGTGCAAGACCTGCTCTCAGGCTTCATGGCAGAGGTTCGCGCGCTCGACGATCGCGAGACGCTGACTTTCCTGCACAGCTGCATCTCGCCCCGGCGTCACGTTGTCGGACTGCCGGAGACGCCGATGTATCTCGACGGCCTGCTGGTCGATACGCCGTTGTCGGGCGGGATCGAGCCGATGCTGGGCGACCGGCATCTGCGCACCGTCACCGTGCTGGGATTTCCCAACGCGACCCGGCCTGGCATTCTCGATGCCCTCAACCATCAGGACTTCGCCTATCGCTGGGCGACCAGGTTCATTGCGCTCGACAAGACGGCAGCGACCAAGGCGCTGACGAAGATCCGGCGCCAGTGGTTCAACAAGCGCAAGTCCATTGCCCAGCTGATGCGCGAGGTGATGATGAACGAGCCGGTCCCGCTGATCGACAGCGATGCAGACAACAAGGTGGTCGATGCCGACCTCGCGCTTCAGGCGCTTGGCGGCGATCATGTAGCTTTCGGTTACTACACGTCGACAATCACCGTCAGCGATGCGGATCGGGGACGCGCCGAAGAAAAGGTCCGCATCGTCGAGCGGATCGTCAATGGTCTGGGCTTCACCTGCATCCGCGAGAGCGTCAATGCGGTCGAGGCCTGGCTCGGATCGCTGCCCGGCCATGTCTATGCCAATGTCCGGCAGCCGCTGGTCCATACGCTCAACCTCGCGCACCTGATGCCGTTGTCGTCGGTCTGGGCTGGCCCGGCTTGCAACCGGCACCTCGGCGGACCTCCACTGCTTTATGCCGAGACCAGCGGTTCGACGCCGTTCCGCCTGTCCACTCATGTCGGCAATGTCGGTCATATGCTGATCGTCGGCCCGACTGGCGCGGGCAAGTCGGTGCTGCTGGGGCTGCTCGCGCTTCAGTTCCGCCGTTATCCCGGTGCCCAAGTCTATGTCTTCGACAAGGGCTTGTCCGCCCGCGCAGCGGTGCTGGCGATGGGCGGCGAGCATCATGCCTTGGGAAGCGGCGGCGAAACCGGAGATGCGCTGGCATTCCAGCCCCTGCGCAATATCGACGATGATGCCGAACGCACGTGGGCGGCCGAATGGATCGCGGCGCTCCTGACTGCCGAGCGCATGGAAGTGACCCCCGAGATCAAAGAGGCGCTGTGGTCGGCGCTGACCAACCTTGCCGGCGCTCCGCCCGAACAGCGCACACTGACGGGCCTATGCCTCCTGCTCCAGTCCAATGCGCTGAAGGCAGCGCTTATGCCCTACACTTTGGAAGGGCCGTTCGGCCGCCTGCTCGACGCGGTCGAGAATGCGTTGGCGTTGGGTGATGTGCAGTGCTTCGAGACCGAGGCGCTGATGCACAGTGCAGGCGCGGTCGCTCCGGTGCTGACCTATCTTTTCCACCGGCTGGAAGAGCGGTTCGACGGGCGGCCGACCCTGTTGGTGCTCGACGAGGCCTGGGTCTTCCTCGACAACCCGCTCTTCGCCGCTCGCATCCGCGAATGGCTGAAGGTTCTGCGCAAGCGCAATGTCAGCGTGATCTTCGCGACCCAGAGCCTTGCCGACATTGCCGACAGCAGCATCGCGCCCGCCATCATCGAAAGCTGCCCACAGCGCATCTTTCTTGCCAACGATCGGGCCGTCGAACCGCAGGGCCGCGCCGCCTATGAGCGTTTCGGCCTCAACGAGCGGCAGATCGAGCTGATCGCCCGTGCGACGCCCAAGCGGCATTATTACCTACAATCGCGCGCGGGGAACCGCCTGTTCGAACTGGCGCTGGGGCCGATCGCCCTTGCGCTGTGCGGTGCCTCCGATCCCGGCAGCCAGAACCTGATCGACCGGCTGCTCGATGAGCATGGGCGCGACGGTTTCACCGCTGCCTTCCTGCTCTCCCGCGGGCTCGACTGGGCAGCGGCGTTGCTCGCCGGCTTCGATGCCGTGCCCGATGCCGGCGCCGACCCTACCGCGACCGCTTCTCACCCCCAGCAAACGGAGCTTGATCTATGAAATCCCGTTTTCTCGCCGCCCTGATGGCCGCCACCGCCACGGTGACTGCCGCCGTCGTGCCCGTCCCACCGGCCTATGCGCTGCTGGTGTTCGATTCCTCCAACTATGCGCAGAACGTCCTGACCGCCGCGCGCACGCTTCAGCAGATCAACAACCAGATCCAGGCACTCCAGAATCAGGCGACGATCCTGACCAACATGGGCAAGCATCTCCAGCGGCTCGACTTCTCTTCCCTGAGCGAGATCAGCCGCTCGATGCAGCGGATCGGCACTCTGATGAATCAAGCCGAGGGCATCGCCTTTGATCTTGCCTCCACCGACGAAGCCCTGCGCAAGCAATTCCCCGCTGCATTCGATACCGCGCTCTCAACCAACGAGATCATCGCGCAGGCGCGTGCCCGCTATCAGGCATCGATGCAGGGTTACCGCCAGACCATGCGGGTGCAGTCGCAGGTGGTGGAGAATATCCAGTCCGACGCGACGCTGCTGACCGAACTGGTCAGTCAGAGCCAATCCGCCACCGGCAGCCTTCAGGTCAGCCAAGCGACCAACCAGTTGATCGCGGTCTCCACGCGCCAGCAGCTCCAGATCCAGCAGATGATGGCGGCGCAATACCGCGCCGATGCACTGGAGCGTGCCCGCGAGCAGCAGGCGATGGAGGCCGCGCGCGAGCAGAGCCGCCGCTTCATCGGCACCTCTACCCTCTACACCCGCCGCTAGGAGAACAGGCGATGGACCCCGACATTGGCGGGCTCGACCTCAATATCGTCGACGCGTTTCTCGACACCTTCCTCACCTATATCGACAGCGGCTTTGGCCTGCTGTCCGGCGACGTAGCCTTCCTGACTACGGTGCTGATCGGCATCGATGTCACGCTCGCCGCCCTGTGGTGGGTGATGGATAACGATCAGGATATGCTCGGGCGGCTGGTCAAGAAAGTCCTCTATGTCGGGGCCTTCGCTTATATTCTCGGCAATTTCTCGCGGCTTGCCGACATCGTCTATCGCAGCTTTTCGGGGCTGGGCATCACGGCGGGCGGCGGCGGCCTCTCCGCGGACGATCTCCTTCATCCCGGCAAGATCGCGGGCACCGGATTTACCGCCGCCTATCCGTTGATCGCCAAGGTCAACGACCTGATGGGCTTTCCCGAATTCTTCGGCAATTTTCTCGCCATCGCGGTGCTGCTGATCTGCTGGCTATTGGTGGTGCTCGCCTTCTTCATCCTCGCCATCCAGCTTTTCGTCACCATCGTCGAGTTCAAGCTGACCGCCTTGGCAGGCTTTGTGCTCGTGCCGTTCGCACTCTGGAACAAGACCAGCTTCCTAGCTGAACGGGTGCTGGGCAACGTCGTCTCGTCGGGCATCAAGGTGATGGTGCTCGCCGTCATCATCGGCATCGGCACCAACTATTTCGACCAGATGACCAGCCTTGTCGGCGATGATCCCGGTGTCTCCGAAGCGCTTACTCTACTGATGGGCGCGCTGACGCTGTTCGGTCTCGGCATCTTCGGCCCCGGCATTGCCTCCGGCCTAGTATCCGGTGCGCCGCAACTTGGTGCGGGCGCCGCCATCGGCACGGCGGCAGGCGCGGCGATCATGACTGGCGGCGCTGCCTTGCTCGGCGCACGCGGCGCGATGATGGCCGGGCGCGGCGGCATGGGCGCGATCCGTGCCGGGACGGCAATGGGTTCGGCGGCCTCGACCGCCTACAAGCTGGGCCAGGAAACCTCTGGCAGTGCCCGCGTCGGCGCAGGCCTCGGCGGTATCGCGACCGCAGCAGGCGGCGCGGCATCGCAGGTAGCCAGAGCGACGGCATCGCGTATCGCCGCCCCCGTGCAGGCCAGCGCCGCCGCAGGGCAGCAAGCAGCCTGGAATGCCGGGCGGACATCGCCAGCACCTGCCGCGCCCTCCGCCAACACCGCACCATCCGATCCGGCACCGGCCTGGGCGCAGAGCCTCCGGTCCCAGCAGACAGCACGGCACCACCGGCACATGGCGATGCAAGCCGTGAAGGACGGCGATCGACCCGGCGGCTCCGCCAATCCCGACCTCAGCGAAAAGGGGTGAAAGCCATGATCTTCAAGCGATCCATCCAGCGCTATGGGCAGACGCCCGCTCCGGAAACCCCATGGCAGCGCGCCGGGCAGCTATGGGATGAACGCATCGGCTCTGCCCGCGTTCAGGCGCGCAACTGGCGATTGGTCGCCTTCTCCAGCCTGGGCCTCACCGGCATCCTCATCGCCTCCAATGTCTGGCAGTCGATGCAGAGCCGGGTCGCACCCTATGTCGTGGAGGTGGATCGGCTTGGTGAGGCGCGCAGCGTTGCTCCGGCGATCCAGAACTACCGGCCGACCGATGGCCAGATCGCATGGCATCTGGGCCGGTTTGTTTCCAACGTCCGCTCGGTCTCGACCGATCCGGTGCTGGTGAAGCGCAATTGGCTCGATGCCTATGACTTCGCCACTGACCGGGCGGCGATCTTCCTCAATGACTATGCGCGATCCAATGACCCGTTCGCCGGGATCGGGCAGCGCAGCGTGTCGGTGCAAGTGACGAGCGTGGTCCGGGCATCGGACAGCAGTTTTCAGGTCAAATGGACCGAGAGCATCTTCGAGCGCGGCAGCCTTGCGAAGACCGAGCGCTGGACGGCCATGCTGACCGTCATCATGCAGCCGCCCAAGACCGCCGATGCGCTGCGAAAGAACCCGCTCGGCCTGTTCGTCAACGCCATTGACTGGGCGCGCGAACTGGACGGCCCATCCTCCGCAGCAGGGCGGCAGGCTGGCCGTGCTCAGGTGCCGACAGATAATCTGCCGACTGCCGAACACGCAGAACTTCCGAGCGAGCCGACGGCCGCCCCCATGTCAGCAGTTGCGCCGGCACCAGTCCCCACCACCGATGAGAAGGGAGATCGCCCATGATCCGCCTGTCCCTGCTGCCGCTTCCGATCCTGGCCCTTGGCGCTTGCGCTGGCGCGACGCCGCCTCCGGCCATCGCGCTCGATGCCGCCCGGTTCCAGCCTGCCACCCGTGAAGCAGAACCGCCCAGGCCCGTCGAGATCGTCACCGTTCCGCAGCCGCTGCCCTTGCCGGGACAGATGCTGCCGCCGCCATCCGCGACGAAGGAGACCGGCGCCCCTACCGCGCGGGTGGAAGCCGCGAACAGAGCGGCAACCCGTGAGCCTTCGAGCGCAGGCTATATCAACGCGATGCAGGTCTATCCCTGGACCGACGGCGCGCTCTATCGTCTCTATGCCGCGCCGGAGCGGGTAAGCGATGTCACGCTCCAGCCCGGCGAAAAGCTGCTGGCCGTTTCGGCGGGCGATACGGTGCGCTGGGTCATCGGTGACACCACCAGCGGCTCGGGCGACGATGCCCGTGTGCATGTGCTGGTGAAGCCCTTTGCCCCTGGGCTTGTCACCAACATGGTCATCGCGACCGACCGGCGCGCCTACCATCTGGCACTGGAGAGCACCGACCGCACCGCGATGGCAGCGATTAGCTGGACCTATCCGCAGGACAGGCTTCTGGCCTTGCAGCGGCAGAACCAGCTTGCCGAGCAGGCCAAGCCGGTTGCGTCCGACATTGTGCTGGCCGACCTGCGCTTTGCCTATGCCATCACCGGCGACAATCCGCCGTGGCGCCCGGTCCGGGCATGGGACGATGGTCGCAAGGTCTATATCGAGTTCCCGGCCCGGCTCGATCAGGGCGAAGCTCCGCCATTGTTCGTCGTTGGCCCGAGTGGTGGCAGTCAGCTCGTCAATTATCGCGTGAGCGGCAATCACTATATCGTCGATCGGCTCTTCGGTGCCGCCGAACTGCGACTTGGTGAAAAACCGCAGCAGGTCGTCCGCATCAGTCGGACCGACGCCGGGGTTGAGGGGAAGCGCAAGTGAGCGCGGGCGAAAATTCTCCCGCCAACGGCGCACGGGCTGACGATGTCGTTGCCGCTGAACCGGAGGCGACGTCAGCGCCGCAGAAGGTCGCACCAGAGGGACTGGTGCTGCGTGCCAGCCCCCGCCGCGTTGTCCGTTTCCGGCGCGGCGTCATCATTGGTGGGGCGGCGCTTGGCTCGCTGGCGATTGCCGGCGTGACGTGGATGGCGCTCGGGTCGAAGACGCTGCACATCGTCGAGGCGGGCAGCGAGAAGGCCGTCAGTGACCGCCGCACGCCGGCCGACGCCGTTGCCGATCTGCCCGGCGATTATAGCAAGGTCAAAGCCGGGACGCCGGTGCTGGGGCCACCGCTGCCGGGAGACCTTGGCCGTCCGATCCTTGAACATCAGCATGGGCTCGCCAATCAGGGAGATGGTCCCGGCGCCGGGCACACGGCGTCGACTGCCGCCGAGCAGGCAGCCGAAGCCGAACGCCAGCGGATCACGTCGCAGGCGCATCAGGCCCGCGAGGCCGGCGTGATGGTGCAATCATCGGCACACGTTGCGACTAGTTCGGCGAGCGATGCTGCCGGGGCCGCCGTCGCAGGACAACCAGTGGCGACCGGCGAGGCCGGGCGTCTGGCTCTCGATCCCGATAAGGACCAGAACAACCAGCAGCGCAAGATCGACTTCATGGCGCAGCAGGCAACCGGGGGAACGGCCAGTGTCCACCGGCTCGAAACACCGGCATCGCCCTATCAGTTGATGGCGGGAAGCATCATTGTCGCCAGTCTCGTCACCGGGCTGAACTCGGACCTGCCCGGCATGGTCGTCGCGCAGGTGACGGAGCCGGTGTTTGATACGGTCACGGGCCGGACCTTGCTGATACCGCAAGGCTCGCGGTTGATCGGCAGCTATGACAGTGTCGTTGCGTTCGGGCAGAAAAGAGCGCTGCTCGCATGGCAGCGCATCATACTGCCCGATGGCAGCTCGATCCAGATCGACAATCTGCCAGCGACCGATGCGGCGGGTTATGCGGGCCTTGCCGACAAGGTGGATTTGCACAGCTGGCAACTGCTGAAAGGCGTGGCGCTATCGACCCTGCTGGGCGTCGGCACGCAGCTTTCGCTCGGCAGTGATGAGAGCGATCTTGTCCGCGCGATCCGCCAGTCCACGCAGCAATCCGCCAATCAGGCGGGACAGCAGATCGTCTCAAAGAACCTCAACATCCAGCCCACGATCACGGTCCGCCCCGGTTGGCCGCTGCGCATCGTCGTCCACAAGGACATCACCCTGCGGCCCTGGGGCGGCGCTCGCTGAAAGGAGGAAACCATGCTCAAGCTGGCAAAACTGCCCGACCGTACCCCGATCAAGATCGGGCTGACGGTGACGCCCGATCTTGCAAAGGCGCTGGGCGACTACACCGCGATCTATAATCGCACCTATGGCGACAAGGCTGAGATGGCTGATCTCATTCCGGCCATGCTGGAGGCATTTCTTGCCAGCGACCGGGTGTTCGCCAGGGCGCGCAGGGATGGGGAGGGAGGGCCATGAGGCGATACATCGTGATCGGTCGGCTAAAGCATAGCTTTCAACGTGGCTGGGAAGGCAAGATCAACACCCTTACCCTTCGCCGACAGATCCGTTTGGTGCCGAACGATGATCGTGGAAGCAGTCATGCCCCCGCTTCCCGCATCACGCTGGGATGGCAGCACATTGAGAAAGCATGGGAAAGCGAGACCTGCAAGCAGCCCTCGCGAACCTATCTGCACCTTCCGATTGAGGATCCGCATTGTCCGTTAGATGCCTTCCTCTTTCCGGATGCGGACGCCGATTGCGCAAGCCTGATTATGGACTGTGGCAGGAAGGCGCCATCCGGCCATCCGACCAGGGAGGATTCGGATGGCTGAAGCTGAGCCAGTTCCGGAGCGGTTGCTGAGGTTGGATGAGGTAATGCGGCGCGTCGGCCTCGGAAAGTCGATGATCTATCGTCTGATCTCTGAGCGACGCTTCCCGCCGCCCTACAAAATTTCTCCCTTTGCCTCTCGCTGGAGCGAACGTGAGATTGTCGGCTGGATCGCGGATGTCAAAGACGGGTTTGAAGGCAAAAAGCGATCGATCTGAGCTACATTGATAGTTCCTAGCCTCGCAATGTCCTGAAATCCGCGTCTCACCGGCGATTATGAAAAGCGGTGACGATGCGCCCGATGCGCTCCGCTGCTGCGACGACCCGCCGCGCATCACCAAGCGAGGCAGCGAACGGCTTATTGATCACCACATGTTTGCCAGCATCAAGTGCTTGCACCGCATGATCCGCATGAAGATGGTCGGGGCTGGAGACGACCACGAGCTCGATGTCGGGCAGCGCCAGCATCTCCTCCACGGTCGCCGAGACAGCGACGTTTGCAATGTCGGCGTGAACCTTGCCCTGATCGCGTGATACGACGGCGCGCAACGACAGGTCGCGCGCAGCTCGGATATAGGGTGCGTGAAAGGCACGCCCACCAAGGCCGTACCCGATCAAGCCAACGCCAATGGGTTTGCTATGGTCAGTTTCTTTCGTGGTCTGCGGGTATTCTCGCTGCCAACGAATGCAACGCATCAATGTCCTTGAATGCGCCAGCAGCAAAGGTTGCATGGCCCTCTGCTGCTGGCGCTAAGCTTCAAATGGGATAGTGACCGGGCTGGGTTTCGATCGTGACCCACCGGGTCTCGGTAAAGCTGTCGATGCCCTGCCGTCCGCCAAAGCGACCATAGCCCGATGCTCCAACTCCGCCGAACGGCATCTGGGCTTCGTCATGAACGGTGGGACCATTGATATGGCAAATGCCGGACCGAATGCGCCGCGCGACCGCCAGACCCCGTGCCGCATCCCTGGTAAAGATCGCAGAAGACAGGCCGTATTCGCTGTCGTTCGCCAGTTCTATCGCATGATCCGCATCGCGCGCGCGGATGACGGCGACGATCGGGCCGAAACTTTCATCGCGGTAAAGTTTCATGGTCGAAGTGACTTCTGCAACAATGCTGGGCTGGATAACGACGTCGCTGGCCTTGCCCCCGGTCACGACGGTTGCGCCCTTGGCAACAGCGTCGTCGATCAGATCGTTAAGATGGTCGACGGTTTTGCGATCGACCACTGCACCAAGCGGCGTTGCGCTATCGCGAGGGTTGCCCGCACGCATCGACCCGACCTTGTCGGTGAATTTCTGCAGGAACGCATCCGCAACCGACTCGACAACGATAATCCGTTCGGTCGACATGCAGATCTGCCCCTGATTCATGAACGCGCCGAAAGCCGCCGCCTTCACGGCTTCGTCCAGATCCGCGTCGTCCAGCACCAGAAACGGCGCCTTGCCGCCGAGTTCCAGAAGGCAGGGCTTTAGGTGTTCGGCAGCCCGGCGGGCAATGATCTTTCCGACGGTAGTAGATCCGGTAAAATTGATCCGCTTTACCTCAGGAGCGTCGATCAGAGCGCCCACCACGTCCCCGGCATCCCGCGGGGCATTGGTGACGATGGACAGCACGTCAGCCGGGAGACCTGCTTCCTCGAACGCCTCGACTATGAGGCTGTGAGTCCGAGGGCAGAGTTCGCTCGCTTTGAGAATGACGCTGTTGCCGCATGCGAGCGGGACCGCGACGGCTCGGACCCCCAGAATGATCGGCGCATTCCATGGTGCGATACCGACTATCACGCCAACCGGTTCCTTCATCGCCATCGCGACGCATCCAGGTTTGTCGGATGGGATTACCTCGCCAAGAATCTGCGTCGTAAGCGCCGCGGCTTCCCTGACGATGCCTGCAGCCAGAGCAAGATTGAAGCGCGCCCAATTTTCAGCGGCGCCTACCTCGTCCATCATGGCGGTGACGAACGCGCTCTCCTTGGCCATGAGTGCATCGGCTGCCCTGTTCAGAACGGCGCGCCGCGCATTGGGGCCGAGCGCAGCCCAAGCGGGAAACGCGTCGCCCGCGCGCGTGGCGATCGCGCGAACGGCATCGACGGTCATGGCCTCAGCTCGCGACGCAACTTCGCCGGTAATGGGGTTCAAGCGTTCGAATTCCGGCATTTTCTCTCTCTCCTGTTTCTAACCTCGTGAACCCGTAGCAAATAATAGTTGGACATCCAACTATTATTTGCTACGGGGAGCGGGACGGCGCTCCCAAGACGCCGGGCCAGGAGAGGGAAGGAAAAAGATGGTTTACCCCCGCATCGCAAAGATTTGCTCGGTAAGCGTGATGGCATTGGCCAGCGCGAGCCTGTGGCAGCCTATGGCGCAGGCGCAAACGACTGCAGATACGCAGGATGCTGCCGCGACCACCGACGCTAGTACCCCCGCCGAAGCCGATATCGTGGTCACCGGATCGCGCCTGGCGTCGACCGGTATGGCGCAACCTACGCCGGTTACGGTCATGAGCGCTGAAAACCTGCAAGCGGCCTCGCCCAAGGGACTGGCTGAAGGCGTTCTGCAGTTGCCGAGCTTCAACGGCTCCAATTCACGCACGGCTGGCGGCGCCGCCGCCAATGCTGGCCATAGCTATCTCAACCTGCGCGGGCTCGGCATCAACCGCAACCTTGTGCTTCTTGACGGTCGCCGCGTCGTGGCGACCCAGGATACCGGTGCGGTCGATATCAACCTCTTTCCCCAACTGCTGATGAAGCGGGTGGAGGTCGTGACTGGCGGCGCATCGGCTGCCTATGGTTCCGATGCGGTGGCGGGCGTCACAAACTTCATCCTCGACGATCGCTTCTCTGGCATCAAGGGTCTCGCATCGCAGGGCATCAGCCGATATGGCGACAGCAAGACCACACGCCTGTCTCTTGCGGGCGGCGCGTCGTTCCTCGATGGCAAGCTGCGTGTCGTCGGCAGCTTCGACTTTACCCGTGATACGGGCGTCGAAGGCTACGCCATCGGTGGTAAGCGCCGTGCCTGGCAGGAGCGGGGGCGCTTTCTGATCAACAACCCAGGAGTGACCGCCGCCAACCCGGCCTCGCCCAGCAATCCTACGTTGATCGTTGGCGATGATGTTCGGTTCCCATTTGCGACAGATGGTGGCCTCATCACCTCAGGGCCGTTTGCTAACACGCAATTCCTACCCGGCGGCGCGACCGCGCCGATGGTTTACGGTGCGAACCGCACAGGTAGCACGATGTCGGGCGGAGACGGCGCGACCGCAGCGGGAACGGGCACTCTGTCCACACCGCTGAACTCCAAGGTCGCCTTTGGCCACGTGGCTTATGGTGACGCGCAAAGCGTCGAGGTCTTCGCCGAGGGCATGTTCTCGCGAACCTATGCGACGAATAACGCCGGCGCCAACAGCTACGGCTTCAACGCCACGGCCTATCGCATCTTCGGCGACAATGCGTACCTGCCGGCAAATATCCGGGCGGGCATGGCGCCTGGCGACAGCTTCACCATGGGTCGATGGAACGCGGACCTCGGCATTTATCAAAAGCAGGTTCTGACCAAGGTGTATCGTGGCGTAGTCGGCGCCCGTGGCAAATTGGGCTCAGCCTGGGACTGGGACGTCTATTATCAGCACGGCACGACCAAGGGCGACTTCACCGGCGGCAACGGCATCATCACGGCCAATCTCTACAATGCCGTCGATGCGGTGGTGAACCCGGCCAATGGCCAGATCGTCTGCCGTTCCACGCTCACCAATCCAGGCAATGGATGCGTGCCGATCAATCTGTTCGGCGTGAATTCGGCGTCGCAGGCGACGAGAGATTATGTGTCGGGTGACCCGTTCGCCTACCAGACGCTCAAGCAGGACGTGGCGGCGGCGACCTTGCGCGGATCGCCTTTCTCGACGGCCGCCGGGCCGGTCCAGTTCGCGCTGGGCTATGAGCATCGGCGCGAAGGCCTCAAGCAGGTGGTGTCGCCCTTGTCGACCATCAGGCAGGATGGAGGCGGCGCACGCGGCTTCCCCGCCAGCCTGATCGGCGTCCAGGGAGGATATTTCCTTGGCAACTCCGCTCCGGCAAATGCGAGCTACAACGTCAATGAGGCCTTTACCGAAGTCCAGGTGCCACTCGCACGGGATCAGGCCTGGGCACATTCGCTGGAATTCAATGCTGCGGGCCGTGTCACGCATTATTCCACGGCCGGCACAGTTTGGACCTACAAGGTTGGACTGGACTATGCCCCCGTGTCGGACGTCCGCTTCCGCGGCACCCTCTCGCGAGACATTCGGGCGCCCAGCCTTGGAGAGCTTTACCTGCCGCAGGCTCAGACCATCGCTGCCGTGCTCGATCGTCAGAATAACAATGCGGCCGTTACTGCTACGATCCAGTTGCCCGGCAATCCCAATTTACGTCCGGAAAAATCCGATACGAAAACGGTCGGTATTGTCCTCACCCCGACCTTCCTGCCAGGGTTTAGCGCCTCGGTCGATTATTACGACATCAAGATCAACGACGCTATTGGGCGCTTGTCCAACCAGCTGACGGTCGATCAGTGCGCAGCAGGCAATGCCGATGTGTGCAACCTCATCACCCGCAGCAACGGCGCTATTTCGTTGATCTCTACGCCAAATCTCAACCTTGCGACGCTCAAGACGCGTGGTCTGGACGTTGAGGCGAACTATAGCTTTGGTCTGGGCACTCTCTTCGGCGCTCCATCAAGAGCCTCAATTCGCGCCTTGGGTTCCTATGTGGCGAAGCTTGAGACCACGACGCAGGGGTCCGCGCCGGTGGATCGTGCCGACCAGACCCCGTTCCAGACGACGCTGAGCGCTAATTTCGACATCGGACGCTTTTCAGCGCTGCTTCAGGAGCGCCGGGTCGGGCCCCGCGAAATTGACACCACCTATTCCCCATCGTTCATCGGGCGAAACCGGATCGGCGCCGTGTGGTACACCGATCTCAACATCACCTATCGCCTCGGCGGCGCGCTCGAGGGCGTCGAGATATTCGGCGCAGCTAATAATCTGTTCGACCGTAATCCTCCCACGGGCAATGTTCCCTATGGTGTCGGAGGCGCGCCGACGCTCGTCCAATTCTATGATGTGGTCGGCCTCTATATGACCGGAGGTATTCGCTTCAAATTCTGAGCTTCTTCAGGCGTGGCCGCGACAAGCCTCGTTGCCGCCGCGCCCGAAGATCAAAAAGATACTTGGGACAGGAGACCTTTCATGAGCAACTCTTTGAAGAAAATGATCGCTGGTTCGCTGCTCGGCTTGAGCGCATTGGGGAGCCAAGGTGCTCTTGCCCAGTCCTGCGATCGTGCATGCCTGACTGGCATCATGAACAGTTACCTTGATGCTTTGCCGCTTCATGATCGCACAGCCTTACCGATCGCTGCCAATGCGCGGGAGACCGTTAACGGGCGGGAATCGAAGGCTGAGTCCGACTATCTTTGGCAGTTAATCGACGGCGTTCCCTACCGGCAGATTTCGGCCGATCCCACCACAGGTGAAGTTGCGTTAGTGGGCGTGGTGACTGAAGGCGGCGCGCGCGGCCCTTACTGGCTGCGCCTGAAGGTGCAGAATCGCAAGGTCACGGAGATCGAGCAGATCGTTGGCGCGCGCACCGCTGGCGGCGTGCCTGGGCTCGCCGCGCCCAATCCCTATTTCGAAGAGGTGTTGCCCAAAGAGAGCCGCTCCACGCGCGAGCAGCTGATCGCAATCGCCGACAGCTATTTCGAAGGGCTGGAAAAGCATAGCGGTGTCGGCGTGCAGACGGCGCCCAATTGCCGCCGTTTCGAAAACGGTAACCAGACGTCGCTGAATCCACTCGGCAACAACTGGCCGTGTGACGAGATGGACGATTACGTCTACATGGACAAGATCAAGGAGCGACGTTTCCCGATCGTGGACGTTGAGCGCGGGGTTGTAGTCGGCGCTATGGTCATCGAGGTTTCTAAACCCAAGGCTCCGGCAGTCCCAATCCCTAATCCTGGAACCGGTCCGAACCCGCAGAGCATCCCCTTGTTCAGCCGTCCGCATGACACGATGATTCAGGAGGTCTTCAAGATTTCCAACGGCAAAATTCAGGAAATCAACGTGATCAGGCACGACATGCCCTATCGTTGGGGCAGCGGGTGGTGATCTCCTATTGCAGCTGTATCGACCCAGAAGGGCCAAGGGGCATGCAACCATGAAGGTCGCGGTCGTGGGCGCGGGCGCTATGGGCATGTTGTTCGGCGGCCGCCTGGCCCGAGCTGGACACGACGTCATGCTGATCGATGTGGACGCCGCCCGCGTCTCTGCGATCGACGCGCACGGCGTGACCGAGAATGGCGCCGCCGTGTCATGCCGGGCGTTCCTGCCGGGGACCGCGCCGCGATCTATGGCTGACTTGTTGATCGTCTTCACCAAGGCAACACATACCGTGCCCGCCATCCGCCAGAATGCCGCACTGCTGCGCCCTGGGGGCGTGGTGCTGACGGTTCAGAATGGGCTCGGAAATGGCTCAGCCATCGCGGCGGAGGTTGGAGCGGATCATGTGCTGGTAGGCATTACCAACTGGCCCGCCGATCTCGAGGGGCACGGCGAAATACATGTGAGCGGAAGCGGCATGGTAAAGCTGTGGAGTTTCGATGGCGAGGATCGCCCCGTCGTTCATTCCATCGCGGATGCGCTGGAGGATGCGGGGCTGAATGCCTCAGCCGAGCCATCGGTCGATTCCGCGATCTGGACAAAAGTAATCTTCAACGCGACGCTCAACGGTATTGCCGCGCTCACCGGACTCACGGTGGGCCAAATTGGCGATATCGAACCCACACGCGCACTGGCGATGCGTCTGGTCGCTGAAGGTGTGGCGATTGCCGGGGCGAGCGGGATTACGATCGACGAAGAGGAGGTTCGCTCCTCCGTTGCGTTCGCTTTGACCCATCATCGCGATCACAAACCGTCTATGCTTCAGGACGTGGAAGCTGGCCGGCGAACCGAAGTCGACGCAATCCAGGGTGCGCTGGTGAATGCGGCTTATCGCCACGGCATCGCGGTTCCGGCCCTTGAAACCTGCGCAGCCCTGTTGCGGGGTATTGACGCGCGCAACGCGCCCGCCTCGCTTCAACAATGATTCCCCTGTCTGCTGCCGCATGGCCGCTGGAGTAAAGAATGTATACTAGCGCTACAGCCTTCCTCGAAGCCCTCGTCGAACAGGGGATCACCCACGCGTTCGTCAATTTGGGCAGTGATCATCCGGGCCTGGTTGAAGCGATTGCAAGAGCGCGGGCTCTGGGCAATCCCGTGCCGCGCATGATTACCTGCCCCAACGAGATGGTCGCTCTGAGCATGGCCCAGGGCTACGCACAAGTCAGTGGTCAGCCGCAGGCGGTCATCATCCATGTCGAATGCGGGACGCAGGCGCTTGCGGGCGCTGTTCACAACGTAGCGAAGGGCCGTGTGCCCGTCCTTATTTTCGCTGGCTCCTCACCCTTCACGCAGGAAGGGGAGATGGTCGGTAGCCGCAACGAGTTCATCCAGTGGATTCAGGATGTCCACGATCAGCGTGGACTGGTCCGTGGTTATATGCGCTACGATAACGAAATTCGTACTGGCGCGAATGTGAAGCAGATGGTCCACCGGGCCATGCAGTTCGCTAAATCCGATCCGAAAGGGCCGGTCTATCTGATGATGGCGCGCGAAGTGATGGAGGCGGAATGCGAGCCACGCGACATCGATATGGATCGGTGGCAGCCACTGGAGCCCACCTCACTCGGAGCCAGTAATGCTCGGAAGCTGGTCTGTGCTCTTGCAACCGCCAAACGGCCTTTGATCGTTACCTCCTACGTGGGCCGCAACGCTGATGCGGTTGATGCACTGGCCGAATTGAGCATGCGCCTTGGTATTGGGGTCATCGAGTCGGTGCCGAGCTACGTCAATCTTCCGCATGACCACCCCATGTATCTCGGCAATTACTGGAATGAGCCGAGCCGCAATATCGCTCTTGCGGAAGCCGACCTTGTCCTTGTGATCGACAGCGACGTTCCGTGGATTCCTACAAAGAATAGTCCGGCGGACGACGCGCGTGTCTATCATATCGATGTCGATCCCCTGAAGGAACAGATGCCGTTATGGTACATCGAGCCCCATGGCAGCTTTCGTGCGGACGCGGGTACCGCTCTGGCGGAGATGCTTCACGCACTAGATGATACTGCCTTGCAGGACACCGACGTGGAGGAGCGTGCGGCGCATTATCGCGCCATGGCTGCGGAGCGACGGCGCGCGCTGGAAGACAGGGAGCAATCGGGCGGTGGGCTGTCTATCGGCCGGCTCATGGCGGCGCTGCGGCAGCATGTGGATGCCAACACGATCCTCCTTAATGAAGGTATCACTAACTATCAGCCTGTCTTCGACCATTTGGCGCCCACGCAAGCGGGTACGATGTTTGCGAGCGGTGGCGGTTCGCTGGGTTGGAACGGGGGCGCGGCGCTGGGAGCCAAGTTGGCCCGGCCGGATGCGACCGTCGTGGCGGTGACGGGCGATGGCTCCTACATGTTCACGACACCGTCGAGCGTTCATTGGATTTCCCGCCGATACAATGCGCCCTTCCTACAGGTCGTTCTCAACAATGACGGGTGGAACGCGCCGCGACACTCCGCGCTCGCCGTCCACCCCAGCGGCTATGCGAGCCAGGCGGACGATCTCGATCTCAGCTTCTCGCCGGCACCCGATTATGGCGGCATCGCAGCTGCCTCTGGCGGGGCAGCATCTTTCGTTATCGACGCCGACAGTGATGTTGATGTGATATTGCACCAGGCGTTTGAAGCGTTGGAGCAGGGCCTTTCCGTCGTAGTAGAGGCGCGGCTGTCATGATCCTCAGCGGGGCGGACCCGGTAGGCGGCGATGACCGTGCAACCAACATCGGCGCCCTGATTGATAGAGCGCCTTGGAGTCCGTATCAGAAGCTTCTGCTTTGTCTCGTCTCGCTGGCCATTCTGCTGGACGGGTTCGACAATCAGGCGCTCGGGTTTGCCTTGCCGCATATTCTACGCGACTGGAAATTGGCCAAGGCTGACCTCTCCATGGCGCTTGCCGCTGCGCAGCTCGGGATGTTCTTCGGCGCAATCGGCGGCGGCCTCATCGGCGACCGGCTCGGACGAAAATCTGCTCTGGTGGGCAGCGTCCTGCTTTTCGGGGTCGCTACTGCGTTGATCGGGCTGGCTGACGGTCCCGGTACGCTTGCTGCTCTACGCCTTTGCGCCGGTATCGGTCTCGGCGCAGCTTTTCCCAATGTCGCCGCGCTTGCGGCGGAATTCACGCCCGCGAGACGCCGCAGTCTTGCCGTGGTCATCACCATTGTATGCGTGCCCCTCGGCGGGGTGATTGGCGGCACTGCCGCATCATTTATCATGCCGCTTCTGGGATGGCGCTCGCTCTTTGTCGGTGCGGGCGCGGTGACGCTTGCGATTTGCGGCCTAATCGTCATCGCATTGCCCGAATCTGTCCGCTTCCTTGCGCGGTCACCCAAAAATGCCGATCGGGTCGCAGCCATCCTGCGTCGAATGGGCATTGATCCGTCAGACGGCCTGCCTCTGCTGATGTCCGAGGGATGCACCGTTTCAGAGAAGCGGCATTCGGAAGGGTCGATCTTTGCATCCAGTCTGAGGCTAGACACACTTCTCCTGTGGACCGCGTTCTTCTTCTCGCTCATGTCCGTCTATGCAGCCTTCAATTGGCTTCCTACGCTGCTAGCGGACGACGGTCATGACATCGTGGTTGCCAGCAGAGGACTTGTAGCCTTCAACCTTGGCGGGGTTGTAGCGGCATTGTGCGGCGGCTGGGCCATCAGTCGTTTCGGCTCGAGGGTGACTATGGTGACGATGGCGTTTGCCGCCATCCTGTCGGCTGTCGCCCTCGCTTTTATGCCGACCGCCACCCTTTCATTGCCCATGCTCTTCACCTTGCTTGCGCTTGAGGGCGGCTTCATCAACGGCGTGCAGACGACGCTCTATGCGCTTGGATCAGCAATTTATCCGACGTCACTTCGCGCATCTGGTGTGGGGGCCGCCACGGGCATCGGCAGGGTTGGCGCAATCGCCAGTTCCTTGCTCGGAGCTATGGTAATTGGCTGGGGTGCGGCGGCGGGCTTCCATTGGTCAATAGCCATTGTCATGTTCGTAGTCGCTCTTGCTCTACTTGGGATCCGGAACCATGCTCGGCCCGCAGTCGTGACTCGCGCATATTGAGTGCAGTGCAGCGGAAATTTCTCTACCCCTCAGCTTTATGGTACAGCGGCATCAATGGCGTTTGATACGCCGCAGAACCGTATCGTTTAAAGCAAGGTAGATAGATGGACGTCGAACCCTCGGCAGAGCTGAAATATGAAGACGGAGGGGACAGTTCGACGCGGGCTACTGAAGGTCTTGCTAATGTCATCGGCTACCACCTGCGTCTAGCACAGGAGGCATCGTTCGCAGCCTATGCGCGGCGGGTCGGAGACACCCACATATGGCCCGGCTGGTATTCACTGTTGCGGATCATCCACGACAATCCAGGCATTAACCAGACAGAGCTCAGTATCGCTGCGGGACGCGACAAATCAACCCTTACAACGTCACTGCGAGAACTGGGCAAAGCCGGCTTGGTAGTAAAAACGCGGGACGGCAGTGACCGTCGTAATCTTCGACTTTCTTTGAGCGCGAACGGGGAAGAACACCTGGCGCGGCTGGAAAATCATGCTTTGGCACATGATGCGGAGATCGATCGTATCGTGGGCAGCAATGAACGCGCGAGATTCCTGGATACTCTGAAACGGCTAGCATCCGAACTAGCGAACCAATGTTGAACCGCAGTGAGTAAACTGAATGGTGTTAAAGTATTGCTGATTGCTTCCTTACTACTGCACAACCCGCGCGGGTTTTTCATTTAGGGACACAAGTGTTGATTGCCACTGAGATGTGACCCGGGGTTTCCATTGAGAATTGGCTCTGACTCACTTTTGCTGGTGGTTAGCCTCATGTTGCCCCTACCAATCGGGCCTCGAGCAGATCGAGCTTTGCCCGGCCATACATCTGTCGCTTGATAAGTTTAAGACGCGTGATCTGTCCCTCGGTCTGGCCGTTCGACCATGGTGAGACGATTGCGTTTCGGACGTAAGCGCCGACGGAAGGTGGCGTTGACGCGGCTTGTCAGGCTTTCCGGCGTGTCCGCGGCGCCCATTTTTTCGCGAGCGCTTCCAGCCTTGCCTCGATCAAGGGGATATCGGGCTGGGCGTTGGGATCATGGTCGTCGCCGAGAGTATCGAGCGCTTCTTCATCATATTCATGCTGAGGGTCGCCGAGCGCTTCGAGCTTTTCGGCATAGCCCCATGGCCCGCCACAGTCCTCCGGCGGGCGCATGCCTACTGCATCGAGGATGAGCGGATATGTCAGGTGCGGGCTGGCCGCGCTGACGCGCTCGATCTTGACGCTATGCTCGATTTTAGCCCACAAGTCTTGCAAATGTACGGTGGGTTCGATAGAGAGACCCTCCGTCGAACTCAGGTGACAAGTATCTGTTTTCAGGCGAAAATGTCGATGTGGTACTTTTCGTGGCATTTGGGTCAGTAGTTTCGAATATAGGCTCTGTATATCAGTCACTTAGCCGTTGAGTGCGAATCCCTCCCTCTCCGCCAATTTACATCGACGCATGTCTGGCGATTGCCGTGTCTGAGCTGTGAGCCGATGCCAGGCGATCTGCCATTTATGCGGCTATCCGGGTTTTTCCTGGTTTCCACGATACATGCCCGCCAGCTTGAGCGTGTTCATGGGCAGACCGAAGATACCGCTTTCAAACTCGTGGCGATACAATCCTGCGAGATGGAGACTCGCTCAACGCGCGGCCTCAAGCTCCTGATGAAGGTGATGTCGACACAGGGGGCGTGGAGGCGCCCCGCCTCATGCGCGCGTTTTCCCGGATGGGAATGCAGATAGGTTGATATAGTCTGCGGCCGTCGCCAGTCTGATCCGGGCGTCCATAGAAAAAGGCCGCCCCAGCGTGGGAGCGGCCTTTCCTTTGTTCAAATGGCGACTCAGAAGCGGAATTTCAGGCTTGCGCGATAGCTCTGATATTCCACGTCGCTGCGCCAGGCGGTCGTATCCGCCGACAGGCTGATGTCGACATTGCCGGTCGTGACGGTCAGGCCACCACCGATTTCCGCCCAGTTCTTGTCCTGACCGCCCAGCGCGAAGGGTGCGAGCGGGCCGGTGCCGCCGATCAGGTTCGCCTGCAGGAAGGCGGGCTGATCGCGGAACTCGTGGACGTAATTGGCGGTCAGATAGGGGCGGAAACCGCCGCGATCGGACTTGACCGTGGCGCCCAGGCGGCCCTGCGCGCTCTGGATCGCCTTGCGCTGGATGACCAGCGCTGCATCCCCGCCATATTCAGCCAGATTGCCCGAGCTGATATAGGCGCCACGCAGCGCCGCGCGCGGCACGATGCTAAATGCGTCGGTGCCCAATGCCTTGCTGAGGCCGATTTCACCCGACAGCGCCAGTTCCTGGTCGCTGCCATAGAGGGTGTAGGGCGTCGTGCCGACCGAGAAGGACCGGCGCGAGCGCGTTGCCATGGTGCCTGCGCTGCCGACCGCGTCGAGCTTCAGCCCGCCAAGGTCGAACGCGCCATAGACGGTGCCCTGATACAGGCGCGCCCGGCCCCAGTCGCTGGCGGCCGTCTTGCCCTTCAACTCGCTGAACGAGGCGGAAAGACCAACGACGCCATTGTCCCCGAACGCCTTTTCCACACCCAGCGCGGCATACCAGCCGTCGAACGTGTCGCGGCCCATCGGCATGATCGAGCGCATCGGCTGCGCTTTGCCGTCGATATAGCCGCCCGCAAGGAACGCGCTCATGTCGTCGGGCAGCACGCCTTCGCGCGTCACGCTTTCATTACCGCCCTGGTCCATGCCGAGGTCGATATTGTTGAGGCTTGCGGCTGCCAACTGCATCGGCTGGCCCGTCATGGTCAGCGTGCCGCCCATGGCTCCGCCATCCAGCTTGGTCAGGCGGTCACGATAGAAACGCGCCATATTATCGTTGAGCACTTCGCTCATCGACGTCTTGAGCGTTTCGGTGCGCGGCGCCATCGCCTCCAGCGTCGCCTGGATGCCCTCGACGCTCAGCAGGTCCGCCTCGCCATAGAGATTGGCGTAGTTGGCGTAGAGCGACCGGTTCTGGTCGAGCAGCTGGGCAAAGCTGGTCTGCGTGACCGATGCGCCATTGACGACATCGGCATAGAGCCCGGCGTCGATGCGCATGGAAACGGCATTGTCGCTGTAGCTCAGCACGGGCTTGAGGATCGCGGTCAGCTGCGCGGGCTGTTCGAAGCTGCCCTCGACACCGCCTTCGGCCGTGACGAAAGTATAGCTGTCGCCATAGCGCGGGCGGGTGCCGCTGGTGGCGCCGATGGCCACGCGGCCACCGACCGAAGCGACGCCGTCATCGCCCGCTTCGCTGGTCTTGACCGCCAGCACGTCGGACGTGCCATTGGGGCCGATATCGATGTGCAGGGTGCTGCCGGACGTGAGGATCGCATTGCCCTCGACCGTCAATGTGCCGACCGTGCCGACGCCGCCGGGCGCGATCGTGCCCATGACGTTGGTGAGGAAGGGGGTGCGCACCGTGCCGCTGCCAGATAGCAGGCCCGACAGCAGGAAGTAATCGCCGGTGCTGTTGAGCGCACCATCGACATTCACGCGGCCGGCCAGATGGGCTACGTCCATCTCGCTGGTCAGCGATCCTTCGCTGGTGATGTCGAGCGCGGCTTCCGTGCCCGAAATCGTGAAGCGATCAATGGTCACGTCGGTGTCGAGCGTGGTGGTGCCCGCCGCGCTCAGCGTCACGTCATAATAGCGGCCGATGATGCCTTCCGACGCGACCGGATCGATATTATTGGGGACAAATCCGCTCGCGCCGGGCAGGCCGTTGGCCAGCGTCGCGTCGGGCAGGGCCGTCGCGGTGACGTCGCCTTCCGCCTGCGGCTGCGCGGTCGTATCCAGCGATACATTGGCGGCGGTGGGGCTGCGCTCGGCGATTTCCACCTTGCCCTTGTTGTTCGTGACGGTCTTGCCGCCCGTGCTGGTGGCGGTTTCCGTCCCGTCCGTCACCGGTTCGCCATCGACGATCAGCGTCTGCGTGCCGACATCATAGCAAATGTCCGACGAGCCGTCGGTCGGCTGATAGCAGAGCTGGCCGAACTTCTGCGCGTCATCCTGGCCGAAGGCGCCCGCGCCCGGCGAGGTCGGAACGCCGTTCACCAGCGAACCGGTGCTGTCGATGATCCGGTAATTGGGGTCGAGCGCCGTCACCCAGTGATCGGCGTCGCTCCAATTGCCATCGCCCGCCTTGGCGGTGGCGTAGCGATACGGGTTGTTTTCCGCGATCCAGTCCCAGAACAGGTAGAGCGGCTGATAGAAGGACGTGCCGCCATAGGAGCTTTCGGGCTGGTCGAAGAAATAGCGGCTGCCGCCCGACAAAACACCCAAAATCGTCTTTTCATCGAACGTCTGATCCAGGATCAGCGGGCCGCCTGAGTCGCCGCCCGCCGTATTGCCTTCATTGGGCAGCGCGTCATCCTTGAACGCGTTGAAGTCGAACGGATTTTCGCGATCCGGATCGTCGAAATCCGTCTGGTAGAGATTTTGCGTATAGCCGCCGGCCGAGCCGAACAGGAAGCTGTCGACATCATCCAGCGAGCCAAGCATGCCGAGGAAATTCTCGGCCGTCTTGCGGCGGAAATCGATGCCGCCGCTATTGCCGGTCGTGCCGCTGCCGGTGCGGCCATAGCCGGTGATGGTGACATGATAGCCGGTGCCGGCCGTTTCGCTGATCGCGTCGGGCGCGGGCAGGGCGGAAAACAGCATCGTCCATGTCGGCACATCGGCGGCGGGCGTGTCCAGCGTCGCCATCGCGACGTCGCCATAAAGGAAGCTGAGCGCCGGCGGATCGAGCGAGTCGGGATGATAGGCGATATTGTTGACGTTATAGACGCTAAGCGATGTGTTGGTGCGATAGCCGTTCGAAATCCAGTCGATCAGGCCCGGACGGGCGTCATTCTGGAAGGCGAAGGCCACGGGTACGCCGCCATTGACCGTGCTGTAATCAGGCGTCGTCAGGTCGTTCACGCAGTGGGCCGCGAAGATCACGGTCCGCGGATTGATCAGCGTGCCGGTGCACACAAATCCGTCGTCGCGATACATGATGCCGACGCCGTTCACGTCGCTGCCGTCGACAATGTCGTCCGGAGTCAAATTGTCGT
Source organism: Sphingobium lactosutens DS20 (assembly GCF_000445105.1). Classification (GTDB taxonomy): domain Bacteria; phylum Pseudomonadota; class Alphaproteobacteria; order Sphingomonadales; family Sphingomonadaceae; genus Sphingobium; species Sphingobium lactosutens. The sequence continues at coordinate 39,633 of NZ_ATDP01000056.1, forward strand.
TCGGCACGACCGCCTGTGCGGCAGGTGCGATGCTCAGCGCTGCGGCAGCGACGGAGGCAAAGAGGCTGGAACGACCGGCGCGCGCCAGCATCCCCGCCCCATTCTTACGAATGTGCATGATAAACTCCCCATAGACCGGAGGCGAAGCTAACCAACGGAATTGGCGAAGACAATTGGCGGGGCAAATAAAGTTTATGCCTGTCGTAAATTAGTCACTGTGCTGCCGATCGACTTTCATCGGGACTGGCCGTCTCTGTGCCGCTGGTCCATCTCGTCTGTCTTTCGCCTATCACGTCTTTGCCCTGCTTGCGTCGCTGACTGTTACGCGCACGTTCCGTCCATCTGGTCCTGCCTTGCGTATCGCGGCTCTTCTGCTTAAGCATGAGGGCAAGTTCCGATCCCAAACGGGGTCGGCGATACAGAAGAAGCGAGTTACGGCATGGTGCAGCAGAGCCGCCCATCGCCGCAGAGTTCCGGCCCGTCCGGCGGTTATGTGGGCAAGCATGCCCGTTCCGGATCGGGCAATGGGAGCAAGGCTGCGGCCATTCCTCCCCCGGCAAAGCAGCGGGGCTTTTCGTCCGCGGGCGCGCGTGACCGGCGATCCTATGCCGCCATTGATCTGGGCACCAATAATTGCCGGCTGCTGATCGCCAAACCATCGGCTGACGGGTTCATCGTCGTCGATGCCTTTTCGCGCATCGTCCGGCTGGGCGAAGGATTGGCGTCGTCGGGACGGATCAGCGACGCGGCAATCGACCGGGCCATCGCGGCCCTCTCCGTCTGCGCCGACAAGCTGCGCCGCCGCCATGTGACGCTTGCGCGATCGGTCGCGACCGAAGCGTGTCGCCGCGCATCCAACGGATCGGAATGCTTGCGGGTGGGTGCGGCGGCGCGCTTGGGCGTCTCGTTCGCCTTCACCGGGGACGGGCGGGATTGCAGGCCAAGGCGATGCGCCTTGCCGATCACCGCGTTGCGGCTGACGCCGCCCAGTTCCTCGGCAATCTGGCTGGCGGTCAGGCCGCGTTCCCACATCGCCTTGAGCTGGTCGATGCGCTCGTCAGTCCAGGACAATGAAAAACTCCTTACAGATTTGGGATCACTCCCCATATGGGAAGCCCGCGCATCAGGTTCAAATCCTTTGGACCTGAACCCTTGCAGCACAACGGACCAGCCGATAGTCGATCCCACCATGAACGACCAGCCCAAAATTGCCGCCGACTCGCCCTTTGCCGAGCCGGGCGTCCCGCAAATTCGCAACGTGAACTGGGCCGGGACCTGGGCGCTCTACCGCAAGGAGGTGCGCCGGTTCCTGAAGGTGCAGTTGCAGACGGTATGGGCGCCGGCGATCACGACGCTGATGTTCCTCATCATCTTCATCGTCGCATTGGGCGGGAGCGGGCGAACGGTATCGCTGCGCGGCGAGGCGGTGGCCTTTGCCGATTTCATCGCACCGGGCCTCATCATCATGGGCATGATCAACGCCTGTTTCGCCAATGCCAGCTTTTCGCTGATGGTCGGCAAGGTGCAGGGAACACTGGTCGACTATCTGATGCCGCCGATTTCGGTGGGGGAATTGCTGTTCGCGCTCGCGGCGTCCTCGGTGACGCGCGCGGTGTTCGTGGGCTGCGCCCTGTGGCTGGCGATGGCCATGTGGCCGGGCGTGCATGTGACGCCGGCGCATCTGTGGGCGGTGCTGTGGTTCGGATTGCTCGGCACCAGTTTCATCGCGTTTCTGGGCGTGCTGACCTCCATCTGGGCGGAAAAGTTCGACCATGGCGCGGCGATCACCAATTTCGTGATCGGGCCGCTGGCGCTGCTGTCGGGCACTTTCTATTCGATCGACCGGCTGCCTGCCTTTTTTCAGGGAATCAGCCACGCCAACCCGTTTTTCTACATTATTTCGGGCTTCCGCTATGGCTTCGTCGCGGCGGCGGATACCAATGTCGTGGTGGGCAGCGCGGTGCTGCTGGGGCTGAACCTGCTGTTCGGCGGGCTGTGCTATACGCTGTTGCGGCGCGGGTGGAAGATCAAGGCCTGATCGTCAGAGGAAGGCCGCGAATAGTGGCCCCGCGAGCATGAGGATGAACAGGATCGCGGCGGCCAGCATCCAGTGATGCAGGCGGGGAGGGCGTTCGCGCGCCTCCCCATCCTGCGGCAGACGCATCAGGCCGTCGCCCCGCTGCCACCGACACGGGTCAGGGTGAAGCCGGCGTCCTGGGCTTCGGCGAGGGGATAGATGTTGCGCAGGTCGATGAGCGCCTTGCCGGCCATGGAGGCGGCGATGCGCTTCAGGTCCAGCGCGCGGAAAATGTCCCATTCGGTGACCAGCACCAGCGCGTCGGCGCCGTCGGCGGCCTCATAGGCGTCGCTCGCCATCGTGACCGACGGCATCATCGGCGCGGCGACCTCCATGCCTTCGGGATCATAGGCGACGATGGTCGCGCCGGCATCCTCGAGCGCCTGGACGATGGCAAGGCTGGGGGCGTCGCGCATGTCGTCGGTATTGGGCTTGAAGGTAAGGCCCAGCAGCGCGACTGTCTTGCCGCGCGCGTCACCGCCCAGCGCCTTCACGATCTTGCGGCCCATGGCCCTTTTCCGAAGGTCGTTGACCTGCACCACCGTTTCCACGATGCGGATCGGCGCGTCATGATCCTGGCCGGTCTTGACCAGCGCCAGCGTATCCTTGGGGAAGCAGGAGCCGCCATAGCCCGGCCCTGCATGCAGGAACTTGCCGCCGATGCGATTGTCGAGGCCGATGCCGCGCGACACGTCCTGCACTTCCGCGCCCACCGCCTCGCACAGGTCCGCCATCTCGTTGATGAAGGTGATCTTGGTCGCGAGGAAGGCGTTGGCGGCATATTTGATGAGTTCGGCGGTGCGGCGGCCGGTGAACATGAGCGGCGCCTGGTTCAAGTTGAGCGGCCGGTAGATCTGGCTCATCACCGCGATCGCGCGCTCAGAGCCGGTGGTGCCCACGACCACGCGGTCGGGCCGCTTGAAGTCGCCGATTGCCGCGCCTTCGCGCAGGAATTCGGGGTTGGAGACGCACTGGATGTCGAGATCGGGGCGCAGCTCGCGCGCGATCCGCTCGACCTCGTCGCCGGTGCCCACGGGCACGGTCGACTTGGTGACGATGACGGCAGGGCCATCGAGCGCGCCGACGATTTCCCGCGCCGCAGCATAGACATAGGAAAGGTCCGCATGCCCGTCGCCCCGGCGCGAGGGCGTGCCGACCGCGATGAAGATCGCGTCCGCGCCCTTGACCCCGGCGGCGAGATCCGTGGTGAAGGTCAGGCGACCGGCCGCGGCATTATTGCCCACCAGCTGATCAAGGCCCGGCTCGAAGATCGGCATGCGGCCGGATTCGATCGCCGCGATCTTGCCCGCATCCTTGTCGACGCACACCACGTCATGCCCGAAATCCGCAAAACAGGCCCCCGACACAAGGCCAACATAACCCGTGCCGATCATCGTGATTTTCATGCGATCTTCCCCGCTCCACCCTTGAGAATAAGCCCAAGCGGCGCGACAGTCCCATAGCATGTCGCCCGTGCCGCTTGCTGCATTGCAGCGCGGAAATACACAAGATGTTCAGTGGCTGTATACCAATTTCTGCGACAGGCGGTACAGGACATGATGAGGGAGCGTGATGTGAAGGTGGCCATTGTGTTCGGGACGCGGCCCGAAGCGATCAAGATGTTCCCGGTCGTCCATGCGCTGCAAAGGCGTCAGGGCATTGATACGCGTGTGATCGTAACTGCGCAGCATCGCGGCTTGCTGGATCAGGTGCTGGAGATTGCCGGGATCGTGCCGGATATCGACCTGGACGTGATGGTGCCCAACCAGACGCTGGACGGGTTGACGGCGAAGCTGATCGTCGAACTGGGCAAGGCGTTCGACGCGGAAAAGCCCGACCGGGTGGTGGTGCATGGCGACACGCTGACGACGATGGTGGCGAGCCTGGCGGCCTATTATCGCAAGATTCCGGTCGCGCATGTCGAAGCGGGGCTGCGCAGCGGCGACATTCATCATCCCTGGCCCGAAGAGGTGAACCGGCGGGTCGTCGCCTGCATCGCCGACATGAATTTCGCGCCGACGCAGGCCGCGGCGGATGCGTTGCGGAAGGAAAATCGCGATCCCGCCTCCATCCACATCACCGGCAATACGGTGATCGACGCGCTGCTGGCGACGCGCGACCGGGTGCGCGCCGCGCCCGACATGGCGCGGGGGCTGGACGATCTGGCGGCGCGCTTTGCGGGCAAGCGGATCGTTGCGGTGACGACACACCGGCGCGAGAATTTCGGCGGCGGCATGGAATCGATCGCCGGCGCGATTGCCGATATCGCTACGCGGCCGGATGTGGCGGTGATCTTTCCGGTCCATCCCAATCCCAATGTCCGCCCGGTCATGGATGCCGTGCTGGGCGACCTGCCCAATGTGGCGATGATCGAGCCGCTGGATTATCCGCATTTCGTGCGGCTGATGGACATGAGCCATCTGGTGCTGACCGACAGTGGCGGGGTGCAGGAGGAAGCGCCGTCGCTCGGCAAGCCGGTGCTGGTCATGCGCGAAACGACCGAGCGGCCCGAGGGCGTCCACGCGGGCACGGCGCGGCTGGTGGGCGCGGATCGCGAACGGATCGTGCGCGAAGTGCTGGCGCTGCTGGACGATGACGCCGCCTATCAGGCGATGGCGCGGGCGCATAATCCGTTCGGCGACGGGGAAGCGGCCGAACGGATCGCGGCGGTGATCGGCGGGGCGTGATGGGGCGGCCGGGCCGATGCCCGGTCGCGAAATGCGCCTCAGGCGCGGGCCATCAGTCCTTCGACCAAGCCATCGAACAGGCGCTTGCCATCGGTCGACCCATGGGCGGGTTCGATGACGCGTTCGGGGTGCGGCATCATGCCCAGCACATTGCCCGTATCGTTCAGGATGCCGGCGATGTTGCGCGCCGATCCGTTGATATTTTCCGCATAGCGCAGCGCGACGCGGCCATCGCCCTCCAGCCGGTCGAGCGTGGCGTCGTCGGCGAAATAATTGCCGTCATGATGGGCGACCGGATAGCGGATCGTCTCGCCGGCGGCATAGCGGCTGGTAAAGGCGCTTTGCGCATTTTCGACTGTCAGCGGGACGTCGCGGCAGACGAAATGCCCGCCGGCATTGCGCAGCAGCGCGCCGGGCAGCAGGCCGCTTTCGGTCAGCACCTGAAAGCCGTTGCAGACCCCAAGCACGAATGCGCCGCGCGACGCCGCCTGCGCCACCGCCTGCATCACCGGCGAGCGCGCGGCCATGGCGCCCGACCGCAGATAATCGCCGTAGGAAAAGCCACCGGGCACGCCGATCAAGTCGATGTCGGCGGGCAGATCCGTGTCCCGATGCCAGATCATGGCGGGCTTGATGCCGGTGGCCGCTTCGAACGCCACCGCCAGGTCGCGGTCGCAATTGCTGCCGGGAAAGACGATGACGGCGCTTTTCATGGCTCAGGCGACCTTTTCGATGCGATAATTTTCGATCACCGTGTTGGCGAGCAGCTTGCGGCACATGGCGTCGATATCCTCGTCGCTGGTCCCGTCGGCCAGATCGAGTTCGATGAGCTTGCCGGCGCGCACGTCATTGACGCCGCCAAAGCCCAGCCCTTCGAGCGCATGATGAATCGCCTTGCCCTGGGGATCGAGGACACCGCCCTTGAGGGTGACGAAGATGCGGGCTTTCATGGCGTGCTGCTCCTTGGGATCAAGCTGGGCCGCGCGGCGGGCGGCGGCCGATAATGCGGCACCCCCTAGGCCCGGCGCGCGCGCGAGGCAAGCATTATGCGTGGTGTGACGATAGGGCTTTGGCCTAGTCGCCGCGATGATAATCATAGTCGAAGGCGCGCCCCTGCTGCTTGGTCAGGATGGCGCCGATGATGACGCCGCCGGTTCGGCGCAGGCGGTCGACCGCCGTGCGCAGCCCGCCATGATGGTTGCGGCCCCACTCGACCACCATCAGCGTCGCCTGCGCGCGCGTGGCGAGCAAAGGCGTGTCACCAAGGCCCAGAATCGGCGGCGCGTCGATCAGGATCGTGTCATAGCGATCGCGCACCGACGCCAGCAGATCATCGAGCGCGGGGGTGGCCAGCAATTCGGTGGGGTTGGGCGGCACCGCGCCGCACGGCAGCAGCGAAACGCCGGCCACGCCGGTGGCGATGACCGCGTCGGCAGCGTTCGCCTGACCCGTCAGCACTTCGCTGATCCCCTTGCCGGGCGCGACGCGGAACAAGGCGTGCTGGACCGGGCGGCGCATGTCGCCGTCCAGCACCAGAACCGTCTTGTCGAGCGCGGCGAGCGCGCGGGCGAGGGCGTTGAGGGTGAGCGATTTGCCTTCCCCTTCCTGCGCGCTGGTGACGAGAATGGAGCGCGGCAGGCCCCCGGTGGAGGCAAGCAGCAGCGAACGGGCGATGGGGGCGAAGACTTCGGATGGCTGAGGATTGTCGCCCGTCACCGGCACGGCGCCCAGCAGCGGGAGGTCGACCCGCTCCGCCAGCGTTTCGGCCGATGTCACCGCATCGTCGAAGGCGTGGCGCGCGCCCACCAGCAGCAGGCCGAGCGCCAGCCCGCCAAGCGCGGCAAACAGCATCGTTTCCCCGACCTTGGGCGAGAAGGGGTTGTCGGGCGCGACCGCGCGGTCGAGCGGCTGGATGCGCCCTGCCTGAAAGCCGGCTTGCGAGGCCATGTCGCGATAGCGCTGGAGCAGGCTGTCGTGCAGCATGCGATAGGTTTCGACCGAGCGTTCATACATGCCCATCTGCACGCTGCGGCCGCGCGCGGCCTGCGCATCCTTTTCCACATCAGCGATCTCGTCGGCGATCTGCTTTTCGCCGCGGCGGGCAATGTCATAATCCTGCCGCAGCGAGGCGCGGATGCGATTGGCCATTTGTTGCGCCTGATCGTCGAGCGCGGCGAGCCGGGCGCGCGCTTCGCGCATTTCCGGGTGCGCATCCTTGCGGAATTGCCGTTCCTCAACCAGTTCGGCCCGCGCCTGCGCCCGCTGCGCCATCAATTCCTGCATCGCGCCATTACCGAGCACTTCGGGCAGGGTTTCGACCGAAGCGGCGCGCGCGCTTTCCCACCGCTTCTGCGCGGCGATGCGTTCGGCGAGCGCCTGGGCGCGCAGGCTGTTGAGCTGGGCCAGCCTGCTGTCGATTTCGGACCCTGAAGGGGAAGCGGGGCTGTTTGTCGAGGACGCTCCTTCCATGTCCGCGCCGGGCGGGATCGGGGCGCCGTTGCGCGCGGCATAGACCGCCAGTTCGCGCTCGGCCCGTTCCAGGTCGCGCCGTGCGCCGTCCAGTTCGCCCAGCAGGAAGCGCCGCGCCTGAACGCCGGACTGGAAGCCGCGCTTCAGGTCCGATCGGATCAGGCTGTCGGCATAGCCATTGGCGATTCGGGCCGAGAGCGCTGGATCGGCGCTGACGAAATGGATGCGGATGACGCGCGACTTGCCCGGCAGGTCGACTTCCAGATGGTCGCGCAGCAGGGTGATGGTCCGCTCCTCATCGGCCTGGCGCTGGCTCTGGCCGCCGGCGGCAAGTTTCGGGCGGCTGACGCCCATGCCCTGGAAGAAAGCGGGCGTGCCGACCAGCGAAAGGCTGCGCGCGACCTCTTGCGCCAGCGCGCGGCTGCGCAGCACTTCCAGCTGCGTCTGCATCAGCGTTTCGATGTCGTCGGTTCGGGACGGCGTGGGCGCGCCGGAGCCAGCCGCGCCGGCGGGCACATCCTGCACCTCGACCGAGGCGGTGGCGCGATAGTCGGGCGTGGAGAGCAGGATGTAGAGCAGCGCCGCAAGCAGACAGAGCGCCATGGTGACGAACAGGATGACCCGATGCCGGCGCAGCAGCAGCCCATAGTCCCGCATGCCGTGCGTCAACCGCGCGCCAAGGCCCAGGCGTTCCGGGCGGTCGTGCAGAGGGGGCTTCGTGGCGGCCATGGTCAATCTCCATCCAGCGCGATGAAGCCGGCGGCGAGCGCGGGCGCGGCGAGGAGCGCGCCGCCCAGGATCGCCTTGGCGCGCGACAGGCCGACGATCAGCTGATCGCCCGGCAGGATTTCAGGATCGGCCGCTTCGCCCTTGCGAATGGCGGCAAGGTCGAACATCGCCGCCTGCCGCTGCCCGTCGAGCCGGCGGATCACGACGATCTGGCGCATGTCGGCAAGGCGGCTCGGCCCCTTGCCCAGCGCAATCGCCTGCGACAGGGTGAGCCGCCCTTCGACCGGATAGAGGCCCGGTTCGCGGATTTCCCCGTCCAGCGTGATGCGGCGGCCGACCGCTTTCTTGACGAACAGGCTGACCTGCGGCGAGACGAGATAGCGTTCGCCCAGACGCCCGGCGATGACGTCGGCGGCTTCACTGGCGGACAGGCCCGCGACCGGCACCGCGCCGATCAGCGGCATGCGCACCATGCCCTGCGCATCGACGCGCGCATCCTCCAGCGACAGGTCGGGCTCGTGATAAACCTGAATGCGCAGCACGTCGTCGGGGGAAAGGCGATAGTCCATGCCGATAGCGGGCGGCGGAGGCATGATGGCATAGGCCTGCTCCCCGCGCGGGGCGTCCTCGACCGTGGCGCAGGCGGCGACGCTGCCCAGCACCAAGGCGGCGATGATCGCGCGTGGCGCAGGCTGTCGCATCATGCCTTATGTCCCCCGTCGGCCGTTGCTTTCGCACGTGCAATAATGCCGTGCCTGGCGGGGGTTAGCGGCGGGGCAGGGCGATGGCAACCGCGCGCGCGACGGGTTGCGTCTTCGCGGCCCCGGTCAGACCGCGATGCGCCCGCTGTTCGACGCTGCCTGCCGGCGGGGCTGATCGGGCCAGATTCCCCGCGTGTCATAGACAGCCTTGTCGGCGCGTTCGTCGACGGGGACGGATTTAAACATGTCATGATCGACCAGAATGACGAACACGCCACATTGTTCCAGAGCCGTATCGAGATCGATGAGGTCTGCGCCCGTGCCGGCAAATTCCATCGGCAGTTCCTGCGCATAGGGTTCGACCAGCTTGATGCGGCGGCCATAGCGGCGGGCGAGGCGGGCGGCGATCTTCACGGCCGGGCTTTCGCGGAAATCGTCGATATTCGCCTTGAAGGCGAGGCCGAGACAGGCAATGTCCTGACCGGCATGATCGTCGATCAGGTCCGACGCCTTGGCCACGACATAATCGGTCTTGCCGTCATTCACTTCGCGCGCGGTGCGAATGATGCGGGCATTTTCGGGATCGCCATGGACGATGAACCAGGGATCGACCGCGATGCAATGACCGCCCACGCCCGGGCCGGGATTGAGGATGTTGACGCGCGGATGGCGGTTGGCGAGGCGGATCACTTCCCACACGTCAATGTCCATATTCTCGGCGATCACCGACAATTCATTGGCGAAGGCGATGTTGACGTCCCGAAAACTGTTTTCGACCAGCTTGACCATTTCGGCGGCCCGCGCGGTGGTGGTGATACAGGCGCCGCGTACGAACTGGCGGTAGAAGCCCAGCGCCTTGCGCGCGCAACGGGGCGTGATGCCGCCGATGCAGCGATCATTGTCGATCAGCTCCACCAGGATGCGGCCGGGCAACACGCGTTCGGGGCAATAGGCGATGGCGACGTCGCCCTGCGCGCCCATGCCCGGCATTTTGAGGTCGGGCCGCAACTGCGCGAAAATGTCGCGCATTGCTTCGGTCGTGCCGACCGGAGAGGTGGATTCGAGGATGACGGTATCGCCGGCCTTGAGCACCGGGGCGACCGTGCGGGCGGCCTTGAGCACGTAGGAAATGTCGGGCGCGCGGTCCTCCGCCACGGGCGTCGGGACGGCGATGATGAAGACATCGCTTTCCTCCACCGTCAGGCTGGCGCGCAGATTGCCGCGTGCGACGACGCCCTGCACCAGGCCGTCAAGATCGACCTCCTCGATATGGACGCGGCCGGAATTGACGGTTTCCACGACATGGGGCGATACGTCGATGCCCACCACCTGGCACCCGCCGCGCGCGATGAGCGCCGCAGTCGGCAGGCCGATATAGCCCAGGCCGATGACGGAAACCTTCTGCTTGGTGTCGACGGGCATGGAGCGACAAATCCCTTGTTCAGCGGCAATGATTAGCGGCTTTTGGCCGAAATTGCTGAAGAATTCGGTAATGGCGGAATGGGGCGGCCGCGCCGCCCCATCCGTCAGCGCCAGAGCGTCGCCAGCATCGCCATCAGGCCCTGCTCGTCGGCGGCCTGGCGCGGGTGCGGCGCGCCATAGCCGCGACATTCCAGGCAGTCCGCCCGCACGCCCGCGCCCGAAACCAGCCCGCGCACGTCGCTGACCGCCTGTAGCGCCCAGCCGCGCTGGAGCCAGGCCTGACGCGCCAGCATGTCGCGCGGGGCGGTGGCGTCGTCGCTTTCCCGCTCAGCGAGGTCCTGCAACCATTCGGCCCATTTGTCGGGCTGTTTTTCGATGCGGAAGGCGCGGGCCTTGGCCGGGTCGATCTTCGCGCGGCGGGCGGCTTCGGCAATCGCGTCCTCCAGCCCGCCAAAGCGGTCGACCAGGCCCAACTGCCGTGCGGTGCCGCCATCCCAGACGCGGCCCTGCGCAATCTGGTCAATCTGTTCGGGCGTCTTCTTGCGGGATTTGGCGACCAGGCCGACGAAGCGGCGATAGATATCCTCGACCCCCAATTGCATGATCTGGTCGAATTCGGGCGTGGTGCCGCCGACCAGATCGGGCTGGCCCGACAAAGGCGTGGTGCGCACCCCGTCCGTGGTTACGCCCATCTTCGCCAGCGTCCCTTCGAAGCTGGGCAGGATGCCGAAAACGCCGATGGATCCGGTGATGGTATCCGGTTCGGCAAAGATGACGTCGCCTGGCGTCGATACCCAATAGCCGCCGCTGGCCGCGACATTGGCCATCGACACGACGACGGGCAGGCCATCCTCCTTCGCCTGCATGATGGCGCTGCGGATTTTTTCCGACGCCATCACCGAACCGCCCGGCGAATCGACGCGCACGACGAGCGCCTTCAAATTGCCCTTGTCGAGCGCGCTCAGCAGCAGGTCCGAAATCGTGTCGCCCGCAGCGGTGCCGGGGCCAGCTTCACCATCGACGATGTCGCCCGCGACCGTCAGCACGCCGATCTGCCCGTCATTGGCCGGCGCGCGGGCCTTCACATAGGATCGCAAGTCGATGGCGGCAAAGCCGGTCGCATCGCCGGCGGCCGAATCCCCGGCAATATCGGCGACATGATCGGCAAAGGCGGTCGCGTCGCCCAGCTTGTCGACCAGCCCGGCGGCGAGCGAAGCCTTGGCAATATCGCCATTGGTGGCGCGGGCGGCGGCGGCGGGATCGCCGGCATAGGCCGCGACTTTCGCGCGGGGACGCGCCTTGGTCACATCATCCTGCCATTGCTGCCACAGGGCGTCGGCCAGCGCCTGATTGGCCTGGCGCGCTTCGGGCGATTGTTCGGTGCGGATGAAGGGTTCGACGAAGCTCTTATAGGTGCCGACGCGATAGACATGGGTATTGACGCCCAGCTTGTCGATCAGCCCCTTGTAATAGAGGTTGGAGCCGCCCCGGCCCAGCAGCGCCACGCCGCCGAGCGGATCGGTCCAGATTTCGCTGGCGTGGGCGGCAAGCTGATAGCTGTCGTCGCTGTAGAGCGTGGCATAGGCCAGCACGGGCTTTTTCGCCGCCCGCACCGCATCGAGCGCGGCGCCGATGCGGCCGAGCGCGACCTGTCCGCCGCCCATGAACCCGTCGAGGTTGAGCACCACCGCCTTGACCTTCGCATCGCCCTTCGCCGCTTCCAGCGCGGTGACGATGTCGGACAGGCGATATTCCTTCGACTCCGGCGCGCCGCCGCTCAGCAGCGCGGTCGGGCTGATTTCGGCGGGCTGTTCAACCACCGTCCCATTGAGTTCCAGCAGCAGTGCGCCGGTGCTGACCGCCTTTGCCGGCTTGGGCGAATAAGACAGGGCGGTATAGAGCGCGCCGAAGAAGAGCAGCAGGAACAGGAGGACGAGCCCGTCCTTGATCGCGACCAATATGCGCCATGCGCCCTTCACAAATGCCAAGTCGGCTGCTCCTTGAATGTCTGGACCCGCGATCCGTGCCTGTGGCGCTATCGCATCAACGCTCGCGCTGCAATGTGGGGCATGCGTCGCCCGCGACAAGCTTGCACGCGCAATTTTGCCCGTTATGGGAAAGCGCATCATTCGCCGCTATCGTGCAGGAGACGCGCCCATGCCCACCCTCGTCCTTATCCGCCATGGCCAGTCCGCCTGGAACCTGGAAAACCGCTTCACCGGATGGTGGGATGTGGACGTGACCGAAAAGGGCGTGGAAGAAGCGCGCGCGGCGGGTCGCCTGATGGCGGACAAGGGGCTGGATTTCGACCGGTGCTACACTTCGCTCCAGACCCGCGCGATCAAGACGCTGAACCTCGCGCTGGAGGAAATGGGGCGGCTTTGGCTGCCGGTGGAGAAGGACTGGCGGCTTAATGAACGCCATTATGGTGGCCTCACTGGCCTCAACAAGGCAGAGACGGCGGAAAAACATGGCGAGGAGCAGGTGAAGATCTGGCGCCGCAGCTTCGACACTCCGCCGCCTGCGATGGAGGCGGGCAGCGCATTCGACCTGTCGGCCGACCGCCGCTATGCGGGCATCGACGTGCCGATGACAGAAAGCCTGAAGGACACGATCGCGCGCGTTCTGCCCTATTGGAATTCGGTGATCGCGCCGGACCTCAAGGCCGGCAAGCGCGTGCTGATTTCCGCCCATGGCAATTCGCTGCGCGCGCTGGTCAAGCATTTGTCGGGCATTTCCGACGACGAAATCACCGGTCTGGAAATCCCGACCGGCCAGCCGATCGTCTATGAGCTGGCCGACGACCTGACCGCCACCGACCGCTATTATCTGTCGGAGCGTTAAGTCGCGGCGTCCGCAAAGCGCATTGCCCCGTAACGGTACGGCCGCTAAGGGGCTTTGCTTTCCGCGCCATCAGGGGACATCAGCACGGTCATGAGCGCTATCGACGTCGGCATCATCATGGGGTCCCGTTCCGATTGGGAGACGATGCGCCATGCCGCCGAGACGCTGGAGGCATTGGGCGTCGCGCATGAATGCAAGGTGGTGTCGGCGCATCGCACGCCCCAGCGGCTATATGACTATGCCAGTGGCGCGGCGGCGCGGGGGCTGAAGGTCATCATCGCGGGCGCGGGCGGGGCGGCGCATCTGCCCGGCATGGCGGCGGCGATGACGCGCCTGCCGGTGCTGGGCGTGCCGGTCGAATCCAAGGCGCTCAAAGGCATGGATTCGCTGCTGTCCATCGTCCAGATGCCCGGCGGCATTCCGGTCGGCACGCTGGCGATCGGCAAGCCCGGCGCGATCAATGCGGGCCTGCTGGCGGCGGCGATCCTGGCGACCGGGGATGACGCGCTGGCGCAGCGGCTGGACGATTGGCGCGCGCGGCAGACGCAATCCGTCGCCGATACCGTCGAAGACTGACCCAAACCAGAACAGGACCGCCATGACGACCATCCCGCCCGGTTCCACCATCGGCATCCTTGGCGGCGGCCAGCTGGGGCGGATGATCGCCGTTGCCGCCGCGCAGCTGGGCTATCGCACGCATATCTTCGCGCCCGAAGACAGCGGGCCGGCGGCGGACGTATCGCCCAACTGGACGCGCGGCGCTTATGCGGATGCCGCAGCCCTGTCCGCCTTTGCCGACAGCGTCGATGTCGTCACCTATGAGTTTGAGAATATCGACCCGTCCGCCGTCGATACGCTGGCGCGGCACGGGCTGGTGCGGCCGGGCGCGCAGGCGCTGCGCGTGGCGCAGGATCGGTTGGCGGAAAAAAGGTTCGTCTGTGACCTGGGCGGGCTGACCGCGCCCTTCGCCCCGGTCGACAGCCTGGACGATCTGGAGGCAGCGATCGAGACGATCGGCAGCCGCGCGATCCTCAAGACCAATCGCATGGGCTATGATGGCAAGGGGCAGACGCGCCTTTCCGAGCCAGGCGATGCGGTGGGCGCGTGGAATGCGATTGGCCGGCAGAGCGCGATCCTGGAAGGGTTCGTGACCTTTGCCGAGGAATTTTCCGTTATAATGGTGCGCGGCGCGGATGGCGCGGTGCGCTTCTGGGACTCGCCCGCCAATGTCCATGTGGACGGCATATTGTCGACATCGACCGCGCCGGCCGGGCCGCTGATCGAGGGGCAGGTCGATCAGGCGCGCGCGCTGGCCAAGCAGGTTGCCGACGCGCTGGACTATGTCGGCGTGCTGACGCTGGAATTTTTCGCGAGCGCGGACGGCCCGGTCTTCAACGAAATGGCGCCGCGCGTCCATAATAGCGGCCACTGGACCATCGAGGGCGCGGTGACGAGCCAGTTCGAAAATCATGTGCGCGCCATTTGCGGCCTGCCGCTGGGCGACACGGGGCTGGCTGCCCCGCGGATCGAGATGCGCAACCTGATCGGCGACGATGTGGCGGCGTGGGGGGAGATATTGTCCGACCCGGCCAACCATTTGCATCTATATGGCAAGCATGAGGCGCGACCCGGCCGCAAGATGGGGCATGTGACGCGGCTGGTGCTGTGAGCGAAATCACCCTGGTCCTCGCCCGCGCCGACAATGGCGTGATTGGCAGGGATGGCGACTTGCCCTGGCGTTTGCCGGCGGACCTCAAGCATTTCAAGGCGGTCACGGCCGGGCATCCGATGCTGATGGGACGCAGGACGTTCGACAGCCTGCCCGGACTGCTGCCTGGCCGCCGCCATATCGTGCTGACCCGCGACCGGGCGTGGCGGGCCGAGGGGGCGGAGGTCGCGCATGATGTCGAAAGCGCGCTGGCGCTGGCCGACGCAGCCACCGTCATGGTGATCGGGGGCGCGGAGATATATCGGCTGTTCCTGCCGATCGCCGATCGTATCGAACTGACCGAAGTGCATCTGGATGCGGAGGGTGACACCAGCATCGCTTACCCCGATGCGGCGGACTGGCGCGAAGTCGCGCGGGCGGATCATCCTGCGACAGGCGGGCGTCCGGCCTACAGTTTTGTGACCTTTCATCGGCGAACGCTGTGATGATGGGACGGCCCAAGCGGCTCCATTGCCAGTTTTTCGTCCTGTCCCTATAGCGCGGCGCATGGAGCGGCTTTCCAGCAGCGCCCCGGTCCCGCCGCATCTGCGCGGGAGCGTCATGGCGCTCGGCAATTTCGATGGCTTTCATGCCGGGCATCAGGCGGTGGTGGGCCGCGCGATCGCGCGCGCGCGGGCGGAAGGGCGGCCGGCGATCGTCGCGACATTCGATCCGCATCCCATGCGGCTGTTCCGGCCCGATGCGCCCAGCTTTCGCCTGACCACGCTGGACCAGCGAGAGGCCTTGTTCGCCCGCGCCGGCGCGGATGCGATGATGATATTCGACTTCACGCCCGCATTGGCGGCGCTGGAGCCGGCAGACTATGTCCGCCTGCTGATCGAGGATATGGGCGTCGCGGCCGTCGTGACGGGCGAGGATTTCACCTTCGGCCGCGCGCGCAGCGGCACGATCGACAGTTTCGCGGCGCTGGGCCTGCCGGCACAAGCGGTGGGGCCGGTCAGCGACGCGCAGGGCGTCATTTCCTCGACCCGCGTGCGCGAGGCGCTGCGTGCGGGCGATTGCGAGACGGCGAGCCGGCTGCTGACGCGCCCCTTCGCCATTCGGGGCGTGGTGCAGCATGGCGACAAGCTGGGCCGCACTATCGGCTTCCCTACCGCCAATATCGACATGGGGCCATATTTGCGGCCGGCCTATGGCATTTATGCGGTGCGCGGTATACTGCCCGATGGGCGAGTGCTTAACGGCGCGGCGAACCTGGGCATCCGCCCCAGTTTCGATCCGCCCAAGGAATTGCTGGAGCCGCATTTCTTCGACTTTGCCGAAAGCCTCTATGGCCAGGAGGTGGAGGTGCAACTGATCCGCTATTTGCATGGCGAGCGCAAATATGACGGGCTGGACGCGCTGACCGCCGGTATCGCGCAGGACTGCGCCGACGCGCGGCAAATCCTTGCGGGAACGCCCATGCTCGCGTAGGGCACGCTTTCCATTCACCCCGTTCGTCCTGAGTGGCCATTGAGCGAAGTCGAAATGGCGTATCGAAGGACTGGGCCTTGGCGCGAATGCTTCGATACGGGCCTTCGACAAGCTCAGTCCCAACTCAGCACGAACGGTTTTGCGTTTTAGTGCCGGACCCATCATGACCGACCAGCCTGCCCAGAAAACCGAAGACTATAAGTCCACCGTCTTCCTGCCCCAGACCGACTTTCCGATGAAGGCGGGGCTGGCGGCGAAGGAGCCGGCCATCGCGGCGCGGTGGGAGGCGATGGACCTTTATGGCAAGCTGCGTGAGAAGCGCGCGGGGCGCGAACGCTTCATCCTGCATGACGGCCCGCCCTACGCCAATGGCGACATCCATATGGGCCATGCGATGAACAAGGTGCTGAAGGACATCATCGTCCGCAGCCAGTCCTTGCTCGGCAAGGACGCGCCCTATGTGCCCGGCTGGGACTGCCACGGCCTCCCGATCGAATGGAAGATCGAGGAGGAATATCGCAAGAAGAAGCTGAACAAGGACGAGGTGCCCGCCGCCGAGTTCCGCGCCCAGTGCCGCGCCTATGCCGACAAATGGGTCGATGTGCAGCGCGAGCAGTTCAAGCGGCTGGGCATCATGGGCGATTGGGAAGACCCCTATCTCACCATGAAATTCGATGCAGAAGCGACCATCGTCGGCGAACTGCTGAAATTCGCCGAGAGCGGCCAGCTCTATCGCGGCGCCAAGCCGGTGATGTGGTCGCCGGTCGAAAAGACCGCACTGGCCGAGGCGGAAGTCGAATATGAGGATGTCGTGTCGACCCAGATCGACGTGGCGTTCGAGATCGTGGAAGCGCCCCATGCGCCGGAGCTGGTCGGCGCGCATGCGGTGATCTGGACGACGACGCCCTGGACGATCCCGGTGAACCAGGCTTTGGCTTATGGGCCGGAGATTGAATACGCAGTCGTCACCTATCCCAATTGTCGATTTCTGGTGGCGCGGGAGTTGGCCGCAGAATTTATCAACCGCATTGGTAGCGCGCCGCAGGGCGATCCGATTGCCCCCTTCCCGGAAGCGGACATGTGGGATGCAAAGCTCCATATTGTTAAGGGCTCCGATCTTGCCGGGGCAGTCGCCCGCCACCCGATGCACGCGCTTGGCGGCTTCTTCGCCAAGCCCCGCCCCTTCCTCCCCGGCGATTTCGTCACGACCGATGCGGGCACCGGCCTCGTCCACATGGCCCCCGACCATGGTGAGGACGACTTTGCCCTCTGTAAAGCGAACGGTATAAACCCCGTCTTCGCGGTCGAGGGCGACGGCAAGTACCGCGCCGACTGGGCTTGGCTTGGCGGGCAGGGGAGCGTCATCAACCCCAAGTTCGTGAGCAAGGACGGGCCGATCTGCACCGACCTGCGCGAAGCCGGGGCGCTGCTCGCCGCGTCGGACGACTTCAGGCACAGCTATCCGCATAGCTGGCGGTCGAAGGCGAAGATCATCTTCCGCGCGACGCCGCAATGGTTCATTCCGATGGATGCACCCCAGAACGTCATGCCAGCGAAGGCTGGCATCTCAAGCGGCGGCGCACAAACGCCCGAGACCCCAGCCTCCGCTGGGGTGACGGCAATGGGTGGCAACGGCGCCACCCTCCGCGAAATCGCCCTCGACGCGATCGCCCACACCCGCTGGGTGCCCGAGCGGTCGACCAACCGCATCCGCTCGATGGTGGAGGGACGCCCGGACTGGGTCATCTCCCGCCAGCGCGCCTGGGGTGTGCCGATCGCGCTCTATGTCCATCGCAAGAGCGGCGACTATCTGGTCGATCCGGCGGTCAATGCCCGCATCGTCGAAGCCTTCAAGGCCGGCGGCGCAGACGCATGGTTTGGCGCGGACCATCAAGCGCTGCTCGGACCGGACTATGACCTTGCCGATTATGAAGTCGTGAACGACATTCTCGACGTGTGGTTCGACAGCGGTTCGACGCACAGCTTCGTGGTCGAGGGCCGCTATGGCGCGGGAACCCGCGCCGACCTCTATATCGAAGGGTCGGACCAGCATCGCGGCTGGTTCCAGTCGTCGCTGCTGGAAAGCTGCGGCACGCGGGGGCAGGCGCCTTACAAGGCGGTGCTGACCCACGGCTTCGCGCTCGACGGCACGGGCAAGAAAATGTCCAAGAGCCTGGGCAATGTGGTCGATCCGCTCAAGATCATGGGCGAGAGCGGCGCGGACATTTTGCGCGTCTGGGTCGCGAGCACCGATTATTTCGACGATGTGCGCATCGGCAAGGAAGTGCTGGCTGGCGCGTCCGACGCCTATCGCAAATTGCGCAATACATTCCGCTACATGCTCGGCGCTCTTTCCGACTATGATGAAGAGACGGAGGCGGTCAGCTATGCGGAGATGCCGGAACTGGAGCGCTATATGCTCCACCGGCTGGCCACGCTGGACGCGGAACTGCGCGCCGTGGTGGACAAGAGCAAGGGCAGCGATACTTGGCTGGAATTCAGCCGCTACAGCCGGGCAATCTTCGATTTCGCCAACAGCGACCTCAGCGCCTTCTTCTTCGATATCCGCAAGGACTGCCTCTATTGCGATGCGAAGTCGGACCCCAAGCGCCGCGCCTATCGCACCTTGCTCGACACGCTGTTCCACGCACTGGTCCGCTATGTCGCGCCGATCATCCCCTTCACCGCCGAGGAAGTGTGGCAAAGCCGCTTCCCAAGTGACGAGGATAGCGTTCATTTCCTCGAATGGCCTGAAGTTGACGCGCGCTGGATCGACACGGGGTTGGCGGACAAATGGACCGAGCTGCGCGACCAGCGCGAGCAGGTGAACGAGGCGATCGAGCCGCTGCGCCGGGACAAGATCGTCCGGTCCAGCCTGGACGCGGACGTGACCATGGGCGAATTGCTGCCGGTGGGCGACGTCGATTTCGCCGAGGTGGCGATCGTCGCGCGCGTGACCATGGGCGAGGGCGACGGCATCATCGTGCGGCCGAGCGAATGGCATAAATGCGGGCGATGCTGGCGCAAGCTGCCCGAAGTGGCGCACGACGGCGCGCTGTGCGACCGTTGCGCCACGGTGCTGAACGCATGAGCGCGGTCAATCACCGGCCGCTGGGCCTGACGGTCGCGATCGTGACGCTCGCGCTCGACCAGCTGATCAAATATACCGTGACCTATCCGCTTGCGCTGCAAAGCCGGGCGGATGAGGGCATCGACCTGCTGCCGATATTCCGCCTGCGCTGGCTGGAGAATAGGGGCGTGTCGATGGGCTTTTTCCATGCGGATACCGATGCGATGCGCTGGGCGCTGGTGGGCATGACCTTCCTGATCGCAACCTTCGTCGCGATATGGATGTGGCGGGAAAAGGCGCGGCAGGACGTTGCGGCGCTGGGCCTGGTGCTGGGCGGCGCGATCGGCAATATCGTCGATCGGGTGCGGCTGGGCTATGTTATTGATTATGCAGACCTGCATTTCGGCGAATGGCGGCCCTTCCTGATTTTCAACCTGGCGGACGCCGCCATCACCATCGGCGTGCTGATCCTGCTTGCACGGGCGTTGCTGCTGCGCGACAAGGGCGCAAAGACGGAGACTTTGAAGTGAAGCGTAAACTGATCCTCGCTGCCGGCCTGATCGCAACCCTGTCGGCCTGTGGCGGCGGCCGTGGCCTGATGGGGCGCGACCGTCCCGACGAATTCGCCGTGTCGCGTCAGGCGCCTTTGGTCGTGCCGCCCGATTTCGCGCTGGTCCCGCCCGCCCCCGGCACGCCGGCCGCCGCGTCGGTTGACGCCAGCCAGGAAGCGATGCAGGCGATGTTCGGCGGCCCGGCCCAGCGCAGCGCTGCGGAAAGCGGCACGCTGACCCAGGCAGGCCGCGCCGATGCCGCCGCCGGCATCCGATCGCAAGCGGGCGACCCCGATACGCAGGTCGTGAACAAGGGTAACACCACCCGCGACATCATCGCCGCGCCGGAAGGCGACGGGCAGGACGCACGCGCCGCCGTTCCGCAATAAGCGGTCAGCGCGGCTGATAGAGGATCTGCGCCTTGCCGGTCGCCCGGACCGGCAGGTGCAGCCCCTGGCCATAGGCGTGAATCTGGCCGATATCATAGCGGTCGGCCTTGGCACGGATGACGAAGTCGCCTGTCCGTTTGTCGGCGATGGCGCGGCCGATCTTGCCTTTCAACTCCGCAATGTCCTTGGCGAAATTCTGGCCCAAGGCGGCGGCGATCAGGTCGGAAAAGCCCGGCGCCTGGGCGATGGCAAGGGCCGTGTCGCCGCCCGCGCCATCGGTGTCGCCGGTGATGACGGGATCAATGAAATCAATCTTGGGTGAATTGGGCGCGTTGACCGGTCGGGCCGCGAGCCAGATGCGGCCATGGGTGTCCTCACCATCCACGCGGGCGGCGATATCGACGCCGACGGCGATGTGGCCACCGGTCGCGCCATAACAGTCTATGTTGGAGAAATGCGCGCGCACGGGACCGATGCCGGGCAGGGTGAAGGGGCGTCCAGATCGCTTGTCGAGCGCCCGCTGGATCACCGGTTCCAATGTGCGATAGTCGGACGTGACCGGCAGATAGAGATGGAGGCCGTCCTTGATATCGGACCGGTCGAGCGAGGGAAGCGGCGTCGGTGACGGCGGCTTTGGCCGGGGGACGCCGACAAGCGTCTGCGTCACCGCCTCCAGCCCCAGGTCCAGCCGCAGCCTGCGCCCGTCCATGCGATAGCCATTGTAGAAGATGCGCTTGGGGGCGACTCGCATCCAGACCGGCGGGTTGCGTTTGTTGAGTTCCAGGGTCGCAAATGCCTCTTGCCAAAGCGTTTCCGCCTTGGCGCGAAGGTTGAGCTGCGCCAGTTCGCGCGGCAGATCCCGTTCCAGGCGCGCGACGATGGGGCGCAGCTTCTCATCCGCCTCATCGGTGAAGCGGATGCGCTGGCCCAGAAAGTCGATGCCCGGCGGAGTCGTCCAGTCATAATGCAGGTCGATCTTGCCGGTGGGCGTCCAATCCGGTCGGATGTCGAGCCGCATGCGCGCCTGTACGCGCGCGGTTCCGGTCGCGGTTTCTCCTTTCAGCACGCCGGCGACGTCGCGCGCGCTGATCCGGGCATGGACGGGCAGGTCGGCGGTGATGATTTGCCCGTCACCGCGCAAGGTGACTGGCCCGCGGGTGACTTCGCCGATGATGGTACAGCCGATGGGCGGCGTGACGTTCAGTTCCTCGCCGAACACGCGCACTTTCTGCGGCGGGATGCAGCGTGGCTCGCGGCGGTTGATGGTCCAAAGCGTGCGCGGCACGCCCCTTTCAATCGCCTCGCGCAGCGCGTCGGCATCGGCGTCTATGGGGACAGACAGGATGGATGTTTCGCGCGGGGCGGGAACGGGATCGGACGCGCGCTGCGGCGCGAGATCGACAGGGTCTTGTCGACAGGCAGAGGCAAGGAGAAGCAGGGCGAGCGGCGTTCCGCGACGAAAGGACGGCCAAACCGCCCGCAGAACGCTGTGCAATTGCCCCTTCTCCTCTCTTCTGGTCCGCGACGGCGCATGGCCGCCGCGGTGAGATCAGGACAATCGAACGGTGATTTGGTTCCCGACTCGCCGGTGTCAGGCCCGGGCTTCGGCGCCAACGTTGTTATGGCGCAGTGCGGTCAGTACTGTGTCGATGATGGCGTCGGCGTCCAGCCGGGCCATCGCATATTGTTTTTCCGGCTTGTCCTGATCCTGAAACAGGTCGGGCAGGCGCAAAGTACGTAATTTCAGGCCATTGTCGATAAGCCCAAGGTCGCTCGCCAGCGTCAGCACATGCGCGCCAAGGCCGCCGACCGCGCCTTCCTCGATCGTGACGGCGACGTCGTGGGTGGCCAGCAGCTTGCGGATCAGCGCCTCGTCCAGCGGCTTGGCGAAGCGCAGGTCGGCCACGGTAGTGGACAGGCCCTTGGCCTCCAGCGCGTCGGCGGCCTTCAACGCTTCCTCGAGGCGAGTGCCGAGCGAGAGAATCGCGACCTGCCGCCCTTCGCGCACGATGCGCCCCTTGCCGATTTCCAGCGCTTGCGGCTGTTCCGGCAGCGCAATGCCGGTGCCGTTGCCGCGCGGATAGCGCACGGCGATGGGGCCGCCGTCATGAATGGCGCAGGTGTGGACCATATGAACCAGCTCCGCCTCATCCGCCGCGGCCATCACCACCATGTTGGGCAGGGTGGCAAGATAGGTGACGTCGAAGCTGCCGGCATGGGTCGATCCATCCGCGCCGACCAGGCCCGCACGGTCGATGGCGAAGCGGACGGGCAGGTTCTGGATCGCGACGTCATGCACGACCTGGTCATAGGCGCGTTGCAGGAAGGTGGAATAGATGGCGCAGAAGGGGCGCATCCCCTGCGCCGCCAGCCCGGCGGCGAAGGTGACGGCATGTTGTTCGGCGATGCCGACGTCGAAGATGCGATCGGGGAAGGCGACCTGGAACTTGTCCAGCCCCGTGCCCGACGGCATGGCGGCGGTGATGGCGCAGACGGCGGGATCGCGCTGCGCCTCGGCGATCAGCGCCTGGGCAAAGACATTGGTGTAGCTGGGCGGGCCGGGCGGCGCCTTGTCCTGCGTGCCGGTGATGACGTCGAATTTCTGGACGCCATGATATTTGTCCGCCGCGGCCTCTGCCGGGGCATAGCCCTTGCCCTTTTGCGTGACGACATGGACGAGGCACGGCCCTTGCGCCGCGTCGCGGACATTTTCCAGCACCGGGATCAGCTGGTCGAGATTATGGCCGTCGATCGGGCCGACATAATAGAAGCCCAGTTCCTCGAACAAGGTGCCGCCCATTGCCATGCCGCGCGCGAATTCGTCGGTCTTGCGTGCTGCGTTGTGGAGCGGACGGGGCAGCTTGCGCGCCAGTTTCTTGGCAAGGTCGCGCAGGCCAAGGAATTCACGACTGGAAACGAGGCGGGCAAGATAGGCGGACAGGCCGCCGACCGGCGGGGCGATCGACATGTCATTGTCGTTGAGGATGACGACCAGCCGGTTGCCCGCATCGCGCGCATTGTTCATCGCTTCATAGGCCATGCCCGCAGACATGGCGCCGTCGCCGATCACCGCGATCGCCTTGCCCGGCTTGTCCTGCATCTTGTTGGCGATGGCAAAGCCCAGCGCCGCGCTGATGGAGGTGGAGCTGTGCGCCGCGCCGAACGGGTCATAATCGCTTTCCGCGCGCTTGGTGAAGCCGCTGAGTCCGCCGCCCTGCCGCAAGGTGCGGATGCGGTCGCGCCGGCCGGTCAGGATCTTGTGCGGATAGCATTGATGGCCAACGTCCCAGATGAGCTTGTCGTCGGGCGTATCGAACACATAATGGATCGCGGCGGTCAGTTCGACAACGCCCAGCCCCGACCCAAGATGGCCGCCGGTGACGCCGACGGCAGCGATGGTTTCGGCGCGCAGTTCATCGGCCAGCTGTCGCAGCTGTTCGGGTTTCAGCTTGCGCAGGTCGGCCGGCCAGACGACCTGGTCGAGCAGCGGAGTTTCGGGGCGATCAGTCATGATAAGGCATAGTCTCCGCTGCGCATCCGGCCTTGCGCGGGCCGGGCATCCTTGTCGTCATCAGGCCGCGCACTTGGCGCACAGGCCGAGAATTTCGATGACGGGGCGTTCGGGGTGAAATCCATCCTGCTGCGCGATGGCGCGCACCTGGCCCGTCACCTTGTCATCATCGACATGGGTCGCCTGCTTGCAATTGCGGCAGACCATGAAGATGCAGTCATGATGGCAGCCCGGATGGGCATTGGCGATATAGGCGTTGGCGCTTTCCACCCGCATCGCCACGTTGTTGGTCACGAACAGGTCGAGGATGCGATAGACGCTGTTGGGCGCGACGCGCTTTCCGCGCGCCTTCGACACGGTGTCGGCAATGTCATAGGCCGAAGCGGGACGATCCTCCGACGCCAGCGCATCGAAGATGGCGGCGCGCATCGGCGTCCATTGTTCATTCTGCGCCTCCAGCGTCGCGCGGGCGGCATCCGCCAGCTTCGCGCCGGTCGGTTCATGATGATGGTGGTGGTCGGCCATAGGGGTCCAATCTATGCGCAGGCGGCGGATCGGGCAAGGGCGGCGCGTCAGCGCTGCGCGAAGGCCCATGCCGCCCACAGCCAGGCCGCGATCATCAGCGTGCCGCCGATCGGAGTCACGGCGCCCAGCCAGCGCGGTCCGCCCAGCGCCATGATGTAGAGCGAGACGGCGAACACCGCCGCGCCCGCCAGCATCAGCGCAGCCGCGCCGCGCGCCGTGCCCATCACGGCAATCGCCGCGACGGCATGAACCAGCTGATAAAGCCCGCCGGTGCGCAGCCAGTCGGCCGCCTTCGGGTCAGCCACGCCATGTGCCCCGAACGCGCCCGCGCCGATGGCGATTGCCGCAGAAAGACAGGCCAGTACCCCGATCATGCGCCGTCTCCATCCCCGCGACTGAGCAGCCGCATGCCGTTGCCGGGGCGATACATCAGGTCCTTGGCCGCGAGCAAAGTGCCATGTTCGATCTGGAGCGCCATGCGCTGATCGTCATTGTCCCGATATTGACGCTCCACTTCCTCTACCTCCTTGGGCGGAACGCCGAGCACCTCCATCGCCTGCACGCCCATGCAGATGGCCGATTCATAGACTTCGCGCACGACGCCGGCGAGGTTGATGTCCTTGAGCGCCAGCACCTGCCGACGGTCGAAGGCGCGGACCATGATCGCGGCCTGCGGGAAGGCTTCGGCAATGGGTTGGAGCGCGCGCGAATCGAGGCTGGAATCGTCGATGCAGAAGGCGATCAGCCGCGCTTCATCCGCGCCCGATCGGCGCAGCAGGTCGATGCGGGTGCCGTCGCCATAATAGACCTTCATGTCGAACTGGCTCGACACCTCGATCTGCGCGGGCTTTTTGTCGATCAGCACGACGCCAAAGCCATGGCCCATCAGCATCTGGGCGACGGTCTGGCCGAAGCGGCCATAGCCAACGATAATCGCCGATCCGCGCGGCGCATCTTCTGGCCCTGGAAGGTCGTGGCGCTCCTTGTCCCTGGCAAATTCGAAACGGCGGGCGAACAACATCAGGAAGGGCGTTGTCGCCATGGAGAAGGTGACGATCGCGCTGAACAGGCTGGCCGCTTCGGGTGCGATCAGCAACGCATTTTGCGCCTGGGTGAAGAGGACAAAGCCAAATTCACCGCCCTGGCTCAGCAACAGGCCCGCGCCCAGCGCCTGCTGCCATGTCATGCCGAACAGGCGGGCGAGACCGGTGATGATCGCCGCCTTAGTCGCGACCAGGATGGCGGCCATCGACAGGACGAACAGCGGATTGGCGATGACGGCGCCCAGGTCCAGCACCATGCCGACGGCGAGGAAGAAAAGGCCGAGCAGGATGGAACGGAAGGGTTCGACGTCGGCCTCTATCTCGTGCCGATAGGGCGAATCGGCCAGCATGACTCCGGCGATGAAGGCGCCCAGCGCGGTCGACAAGTGCAGCGCGTGCATCAGCGCGGCGGCGGCCAGCACGGTGAACAGGCCCACGGCGACGAACAGTTCGCGCTCGCCCATGCGCCCGACCAGCGAGAGGAGCGGGCGCAGGATGAAGCGGCCGGCCAGCACCAGCCCGGCGATGGCCGCGACGGTATAGCCCGCCATCACCCATCCGGGCGGACCGCCGGCATCGGCCGGATTGCGCGACAGGGCGGCAATGATGGTGATGAGCGGAACGATTGAAAGATCCTGGAACAGCAGGATCGAAAAGACCTTTTCACCGAAGGGCGAATTGATGCGGCCGCTGGACTTGAGGCCCGGCAGCACCTGCGCGGTTGAGGAGAGGGCAAGCGGCAGACCAAGCGCGATCGCCGCGCCCCAGGTAAAGCCGGTCGAATAGAAGATGATCGCGGTCAGCACGCAGCCGCAGGTGACGACCTGCGCCAAGCCGAGCGCGAAAATGTCGCGCTTCAGTCGCCACAGCCGCGCGGGGTGGAGTTCCAGCCCGACCAGGAACAGCAGCAGCACGATGCCGATTTCCGCGATGGCGAGTTTCGATTCGCCGCCACCGACCAGGCCAAGCCCCTGCGGCCCCACCAGAGCGCCTGCGACGAGATAGCCCAGCACCGCGCCAAGCCCGAAGCGGCGGAACAGCATGACAAAAGCGACGGCCGCGCCGAGCAGGATGACGCCTTCGCTCAGCAATATGTCGGTGGCCCCGGTCGTTTCCATCAGGCGTCCGCCATCCGTGCGGCTTCGGCAATCGCTTCAAAGCCCAGGCGAATGGACGCGTGCCGTGCAGGATAGCCGCGCGCAGGCGCCAAAACCGCAAGGCCGGGCCAGAAATCCAGATCCTCGCTCTCGCCCGCCAGATAGGCGGTCAGCCGATCGCGCGCGTCCATCAGTTCATCGGCCGTGAGGCCGATCGCCTGCGCGGCCATCAGCGCGGCCGATGCCTGCCCCAGGGCGCAGGCCTTGACGTCCAGGCCCAGCTGCTCGACCCGTCCATCGGCCATGCGCACGTCCGCCGTCACGCGCGATCCGCAGGTGGCCGACCGCTTTTCCACACTGGCCTGCGGGTCGGCCAGGCGCTGATGATGCGGGATGCTGGCGGCGAGCCGCAATATGTCTGTATTGTAGAGGGGAGCGCTCATGCCGCCGATGTAGGGCAGGAATGCGATTTGCGGAAGGCGCGGATGGGGGCTGCGATGAAATAAGCCGCCGCCATTGTTTCGCGGGGCCGCGCGCCCTATCGCGGGCGGCATGCATATTCTGGTCGACGCCGATGCCTGCCCCGTCAAGGACGAGATTTACAAGGTTGCCTGGCGCCATGCGGTGCCCGTCACCATCGTCAGCAACAGCATCATTCGCGTGCCCGCGCATCCGCTGGTGGAACGGGTGGTGGTGAGCGATGGGTTCGATGCGGCGGACGACTGGATCGCGGAGCGGGCGGGTGCGGGGAGCATCTGCATAACCGCCGACATTCTGCTGGCGGACCGGTGCCTGAAGGCGGGGGCGCAGGTGATCGCGCCCAATGGCAAGCCCTTCACCACCGGTTCGATCGGCGCGGCGGTGGCGACGCGGGCGATCATGGCGGATTTGCGCGCGGGCGGGGTGGGCGATCCGATCGGCGGGCCGCCGCCCTTTTCCAAAACGGACCGGTCGCGATTCCTCTCGGCTCTGGACGAGGCGCTGGTGCGCCTGGAGCGGGGCCGTTGATGGGGGTAGGAGCGGAGCAGTCATGGGACGCGATCATCCTGGGTGCGGGCGCGGCTGGCATGATGTGCGCGGCGGTTGCGGGGCAGAGGGGACGTTGCGTGCTGCTGGTCGACCATGCCGATGCGCCGGGCAAGAAAATCCTGATTTCGGGCGGCGGGCGGTGCAATTTTACCAATATTCACACCGCCGCCGACCGCTATCTGTCGGCCAATCCGCATTTCGCCAAGTCCGCGCTGGGCCGATACAGCGCGCAGGATTTCCTGGCGCTGGTCGAACGCCATGGCATCGCCTGGCACGAAAAGAGGCTGGGGCAGCTGTTCTGCGATGGATCGGCGCGGCAGATCGTGGCGATGTTGCAGTCCGAATGTGACGCCGGTGGCGTCACCATGGCGCTGGGCATGGCCGTGACGGATATCGACCATGGCGATGGCCTGTATCGCGTTCGCATGGGAGAGCAGGATCATCGCGCGCCCGCGCTGGTGCTGGCGACGGGTGGGCCGTCGATCCCCAAAATGGGCGCGAGCGGTTTCGCCTACGACGTGGCGCGGCACTTTGGCCTGTCGGTGGTGCAACCGCGCCCGGCGCTGGTGCCCTTCACGCTGGGGCCGGACGACGCCTTGTTCCAGGCGTTGTCGGGCGTATCGGCGGATGTGAGCGCGCGATGGGGCAAGACCCGCTTTCGCGAAGCGGCGCTGTTCACACATCGCGGCCTGTCGGGGCCGGCGATGCTCCAGATCAGCTCCTATTGGCAGCATCGCACGCCGATCCAGGTCGATTTCCTGCCGGATCGCGGCGCGGACTGGCTGTTGGAGGAAAAGCGGGCGCGACCGCGCATGCAGCTGCGCAAGCTGCTGGCGCAGGCCCTGCCCGAACGGCTGGCCGATGCGCTGCTGGAGCGGGCCGGCGCGCAGGGGGAACTGGGCGCATTGAGCGACAAGGCGCTAAGGCAGTTGGGCGAGCGGCTGGCGGACTGGCCGTTCACGCCCACGGGGACGGAGGGCTATGCCAAGGCGGAGGTGACGGTGGGGGGCATCGCCACCGCCGGCCTGTCGTCGCGGACGATGGAGGCGGCGAAAGTGCCCGGCCTGTACGCCATCGGCGAAGCGGTCGACGTGACCGGATGGCTGGGCGGCTATAATTTCCAGTGGGCCTGGGCGAGCGGCTGGGCGGCGGGCCAGGCCATCTGAGCCGGCCGCCGCGCGCTGTCAGGCGCGCTGGGCGCGTGCGGCCGAGATACTGGCTTGCAGATGGGAGGGGCGGAAGGGCTTGGACAGGCGCACGATGTCGGGCGCGATCAGGTCAATGCCTTGATAGCCCGATATGATGAGCAGGGCGATATCCGGATGGTCGCAACGTAGCCGGATCGCCAGTTCCGCGCCGGTCATGCCGGGCATCACATGATCGGTGACGACGATGTCGGGACGGTAGCCCGCGTCGATCATGCTGAGCGCCAGCTCGGCGTGATCGACGTCGACGACGTCATAGCCCATGTCCGCCAGCATGTCGCGCGTGCTGGCGCGGACCAGCGCATTATCGTCGACGAGGAGTAGCTTGCCGGTCTGGCGGCGTTCGGCCGCTTGCGGTTGATCGGGGTCGCCCGTGCCTGATCGGTCCTGATCCACGGGCAACCAGAGGAGGATGGAGGTGCCCGCGCCGGCTTCGCTTTCAATCTGGAGCGTGCCGCCCAGCTGGCCGGCAAGGCCGTGCGCCATCGAGAGGCCCAGGCCATGACCCGCCGTCTTGGTCGTGAAAAACGGCTCCATCGCGGCCTTGCGCACATCGGGCGTCATGCCAACGCCCGTGTCGCGAATGGCGATGCGGACATAGTCGCCGGGAGCAAGCCCCGCAGGCGGCGACAGCCTCTCCGCCTCGATCATCAGCGATCCGCCGTTCGGCATGGCGTCGCGGCTGTTGATCGCGAGGTTGAGGATGGCGAGTTCCAGCTGGTTTGCATCGGCGCGCACCGGGGGGAGGTCGGCGGGCAGATCGGTCGCCAACGTAACCCGCGGCCCGAGCGTGCTGGCGAGTAGCGCCTGCATCCCGGCCAGCAGGTCGGGCAGGTTCACCGCCGTGGGCGAAAGCGGCTGGCGACGGGCGAAGGTCAGCAGCCGCTGCACCAATATCTGCGCCGTCTCGGCCGCCTGCATCGCCATGCCGGCATGGCGGTCGATCGTTTCGGGCGTGCGTCGTGGCGAAAGGATAAGGTCCAGACCGGCGATGATCGGCGTCAGCAGGTTGTTGAAGTCATGCGCGACATGGCCGGTGAGCTGGCCCATCACCTCCATCTTCTGAAGCTGGCGGAGCATGTCCTGCGACTGTTCCAGTTCCTGCGTGCGCTCCTGCACCCGCTGGTCAAGCTGGTCGTTGAGCGATTCCAGCGCGGCGAACAGCCGGCCATTTTCCAGCGCGGTGGAAGCGGCGCGGGCCAGCGCTTCCAGCAGGGCGACCTCATTATCCGTTGGTTCGCCCTGTTCGGACCAATAGGCGCCGACCGCCGCCGTCGCTTCGCTGCGGCCAATCGGCACCATCACCATGGAACGCACGAAGGTCTGCTCATAGGCGGCGACGGGCACCCGCGGATCATTGAATATGTCCGGGATGATGGCGGTTTCGCCATGGCGCATGGCCCAGCCCGATACGCAATTACCGGCGGGAAAGCGCTGCCCCGACCAGAGCGGCGCCATCGAATCCTCCGCGACATAATGGCACAGGCCACCTTCGCGCAGGATGACCGCGATGCCGTCCGCCCCCACGGCGCGCCGAGCGAAGGCGCGCAGCACATTGACGATCGCATCGAGCGATCGCGCGCCCGCCAGTGCTTCCATGGCTTCTGCGGCGATCGTCCATCGCGCAGCCAGCGCCTTCTGCTCCGAACTGCGCACGCTCATCAGTTCCCTGGTCATGGGCTGCCCTCTTTCAAAGAGTCGGAAGCCCTTATATCATTGAAATTGCTTGAATGTGAAATCGGATAAGCGGCGACGGACAGCAGCGCAACTCCTCAAGCGCCGGTTAACCACGCAAATGGGTGTGAAACCTTGCATCAGGGACCTTCGTCCTCGCCGGAGGGCTGGGTGCGCACGATGGGCGGCGGGGGCGCATTGGCTGGCGGGCCGGGGAGCGGCTGGTCGGACGGGATGCGCAGCCGATTCGGGCCAAGATTGACGGTCATGCCATCTTGATCCACCCCCAGCCCGACATTGCCGATACCGGTTTCCACCGTGATGTTGGCGATGGCGTTGACCAGATCGGCGTCCTGCGTCTCTTCCGGCGCATCCTCGACCGGTTCGTTGATCGCGCCGCTCATGAAATTGCGCCAGATGCGCGCGGGCACGCCGCCGCCCGCCGCGCCGCCGGGTAGCGGGGCATTGTCGTCATTGCCGATCCACACCGCCGTCACCAGCCCGCCGGCATAGCCCACGAAAATCGCGTCACGGCTGTCCTGCGTCGTCCCAGTCTTGCCAAAGGTGCTGGTGCGCAGCGCCGCGGCGCTGCCCGTGCCGCGATTGGCGGCGGAGGAGAGAAGGTCGCGGATCATGGCGAGCTGATTTTCGCTGAATCGGCGCTGGCGCTGCATCAGGCGTGCGAACCAGCCTTCCTCCTCGGGCGGCAGGCCGTGGGCGACGACGGGGTAGGCGCCAGCCGCCACCGCCGCATAGGCTTCGGCCAGTTCGATGAGCGGAATTTCCGACGTGCCGAGCGCCAGGCTGAGATCCTCGGTCAAGGGCGCGGTGACGCCCAGGTCGCGTGCAACCTTGATGACATTGTCGACACCCACCTGCTGCGTCAGCCGCACCGCCGCGACATTGCTGGAGGCGGCGAAGGCCTGGCGCAGGGTGATGCGGCCGCGATATTTGCCACCATGATTGGCGGGCCGATAGCTGCCGGAGGTGAAGGGCGTGTCGTCCACCATGTCGTCGGGCGTCATCCCCGCGCGGAAGGCGGCGAGATAGACGAACAGCTTGAAGGTCGATCCGGGCTGACGTCTGGCCTGCACCGCGCGATTGAAGCTGCTTTTCGCGTAATTCTTGCCGCCAACCATCGCGACGACGCTGCCGTCGGGCTTCATCGCGACGAGCGCGGCCTGCGCCTGGCCCAGCGGCGCGCGCCGCACCGCCGCCTCGGCCAGGCGCTGGATGCGCCAGTCGAGCGTGGTTTCGATTCGCTGTTCGCCATAGACCGCGCCGGCGCGGTCGCGCGCGATCGGCAGCACCCAGTCGGCGAAATATGTGCCGCTGGTCGCGTCGGGGTCATCATGGACGTCGAGCCGCGCGGGCCGCAGCCGGTTGCGCTCGGCCTGGGTCAGATAGCCCGCATCCACCATCGCCTGCGTCACCAGCGCTGCGCGGGCGCGTGCACCGGCCAGATTGCCGGTGGGGGCCAGCCGCGACGGGGCCTTGAGCAGGCCGGCCAGCATCGCGGCCTGCGGAACGGTCAGCCGAGCGGGCACGCGATTGAAATAATGGCGCGCCGCCGCCCGCAGGCCATAGACATTGTCGCCGAAATAGACGTTGGAGAGGTATCGCTCCATGATCTGGTCCTTGGTCAGCCAGACTTCCAGCCATAGCGCGATCAGCGCCTCGCGCGCCTTGCGGCCGAGCGTCCGGTCGCTCGACAGGAAAACACCCTTGGCGAGTTGCTGGGTGATGGTGCTGCCCCCTTGGGACGCGCCATCGGACCAGAGATTATGCCACATCGCCCGCGCGATGCCGCGTGGGTCGATGCCCCAATGGGTGGGGAAGCGCCGATCCTCGATCGCCATGAACGCCTGGGGCACATGCGGCGGCAATTCGGTCATCGTCACCGGCGTATCGATAATGGCCCCGCGCCGTGCGATCAGATGACCATCGGCCGACATCAGGCTGATGCTGGGCGGGACGATGGGTTTCAATGATCGGGACAGCGGCGCGGTGATCGCCAGCCAGGCGACGAGGATCATCAGCAGCGCCAGCAGCACCGCGAGCATCCAGCCGAAAATCTGTATTCTTCGCCGCCAGGGGGTGGGCGGGGCAAAGGCGCTGGGCGGGCCGGCGCCAAAGGCGCGCGGCGGCAGCGGAGCCGGCTCGACGGGGCGGGTGTCGTTCATCGGTTCGCTCATGCTGTGTTATTCATACCATACAGTCAAGCCTGTCCCGTGACGGGACATTGGCAAATTGCCCTCTCGAAGGCATGGCACAAATGGTAAATTATTCGTTAACGACGCATGATGCGAAACCGTCCTCTCGTCCTTACGACCGAATCGGCCCGCCACCCCTTTCGGCAGAGCCTGCCCGCCCATGTGCTGCGCGTACGCGACGACGGCGCGCCGCCGACCCGCAAGCTGGCGGATGACGACAAGGACTGGAAATTGTTTGCGTTGAGCTTCTGCGCCTTTTTCACCGCCTTCTACAGCTTCATCTTCTGAAGCCCGGCGCGGCGGCTCTGGCCGCATCAGTGACAAATCGGGCCGTCGCATGCCTTGTGCAGTTTCCAGGCCATCGCCGCGCAGGGCAGCGACAGGATGGCGACCAGCAGCAATTGCATCACCACCGACACGCCCGCGATGCTGAGGCCGATGGCGCAGAGCGACCCGATCACCATCGCGCCGCTGTTGACGATGTTATTGGCGGCAACGGTCCGCGCCGCCTCGCATTTTGCGACCGTGGTGGTGAGGAAGGCGTAGAGCGGCACCACGAACATGCCGCCAAAGGTCGCCACGCCCAGCAGGCAGAGAGAGAGCGGCAGCGCCAGCGGGTGCGCCATAAATTCCGACAGCGACAGCATCTGCCCGTTCGGCGCGGGCGCCCACAGGTCGCACACGATATGGAAGGCGACGATGCACAGCCCCATGCCGATCACCGAGGCGGGCGCATATTTGGCCGACACATGCCCCTGCAACAGGCGGTTGATCGCAACCGACCCAATGGCGATGCCGATGGAAAAGATGGCGAGGAACAGGCTGGCGACCGGCTTGTCGGCGGTCAGCACATTTTTCACCAGCGGAGGAAACTGGATGAACAGGATCGATCCGACCGCCCAGAACAGGCTGATCGCCATGATCGCCAGGAACAGGCGGCGGATATGCATGGTGCCGCGCACCAAAGCGATGGACGAGCGGATGATGTGAAAATCGATCGGCTGCGCGTCCAGCAAGGATGGCGCCGATGGCACCTGCCGCCCGGCGATATAGCCGATCAGCGCGGTCGCAATGATGCAGATGGCGGCGACCTCGACCGGGATGAGGCCGGCCAATATGGTGCCCGCCAGGATCGCGATATAGGTGCCGGCCTCCACCAGTCCGGTCCCCCCCAGCACTTCATCCTCATGCAGATGCTGCGGCAGGATCGCATATTTGATCGGACCGAAGAACGTGGAATGGATGCCCATGGCGAACAGCGCCGCCAGCAACAGCGGGATTGCCAGCGTGTGAACCGTGATGCCACTCCAGATCAGCGCCAGCCCGACCGCGCCCACCGTCATGATCGCGATTTCGGCTCCTTTCACCCAGCGGATGATGACCGCCTTGTCGCGCTGGTCGGCCAATTGGCCGGACAGGGCCGAGAGCAGGAAGAAGGGGAGGATGAACAGGCCCGTCGCCAGCGCGCTGAACCAGGTTTCCGACTTTTCGTCATTATAAACCTGATAGACGACGAACAGCACCATCGCGTTCTTGAACAGATTGTCGTTGAACGCGCCAAGCAGCTGAGTAACGAAAAGCGGCAGGAAACGGCGCTTGTTCAGGAGCCTGAGAGAGGCTTGCATGTATGGGGGATCTTCTTTCCCGTTAGCGACCGGGGCGGGGTCTAGCGGTTGGCGGCGTCCATGTCCAATGCTTGCGGCACGCGGGCCGGGCGCGCCATTTTCGCGTGGCTTAGCTGCTGCTTGTGCGCAGCGCCGGACTGTGGCAGTCCGCGCCCATGCTGACGCTGCCCAACCTGCTGACGCTTTCGCGCATCCTGACCGTTCCGTTGCTCGTGGCGCTGCTGTGGCCGGCGGAACTGGGCGCGCGCTGGACGACCGGCTACACGCTGGCCTTCGCGCTCTACTGCCTGATGGGCATTACCGATTATTTCGACGGCTATCTGGCCCGCGCACAGGGCACGGTGTCGAAACTGGGCGTGTTCCTGGACCCGATCGCCGACAAGATCATGGTTGGCGCGGTGATTTTGATGCTGGCGGCGACGCGGGATATTGCGGGGCTGCATATCATCGCGGCGATGATCATATTGCTGCGCGAAATCGCCGTGTCGGGCCTGCGCGAATTTCTCGCCGGATTGCAGGTGTCGGTGCCGGTATCCCGGCTCGCCAAGTGGAAGACGACCTTTCAGCTGATCGCCCTGGGCGCGCTGATCCTGGCGGGCGCGGTGCCGCAATTTCCCTTCGTCCAGATGGTCGGAATAGCGACCCTGTGGGCCGCCGCGATCCTCACGCTGATCACCGGATGGGATTATCTGCGCGTCGGCATCAGCCATATGGATTGATGGCCATGGCGACACTCACCATCGTCTATTTCGCCTGGGTGCGCGAAGCCATTGGCCGCGACGAGGAGCAGGTGGAGCGGGCGCAGGCCGGCAACACCGTCGCTGACCTGATCGCGATGCTGGCGGCGCGCGGCGGCGGCTATGCGCAGGCGCTGGGCGATCCCGCCCGGCTGCGCGCGGCGATCGACCAGCGGTTCGCGCCGCTCGACACCCCGATCGGCGACGCGCGGGAGATTGCGCTGTTCCCGCCGGTGACGGGCGGATGAAGCGGGTCGCGATCCAGGCGCAGGATTTCGACGTCGCGGCTGAACTGGCCACGTTGGAGGCGCTGGGCGGCGGCGGGGTCGCCAGCTTCACCGGCGTGGTGCGCGGGGGCGATGGCCTGCTGGCGCTGGAACTGGAACATTATCCGGCAATGACGCAGGCACAGGTGGCGCGGATCGTCGAGGATGCCATGGCGCGCTGGCCGCTGCTGGGCGCCAGCGTCATCCATAGGGTCGGCCGGCTGGAGCCGGGCGCGCGCATCGTGTTCGTCGGCACTGCCTCCCGCCACCGCACCGCGGCGCTGGAAAGCTGCGCCTTCCTCATCGACTGGCTGAAATCCCACGCGCCTTTCTGGAAGAAGGAGCATTTCGAAGACGGCGCGACGCAGTGGGTGGAAGCACGCGCGGAAGATGAAGCGAAGGCGAAGAAGTGGGGTGGCTGACGGCCGGATACGACCATTTGCGGCCGCTTATGGATCTCTTGTGTGGTGTCCATAGCGGACATCGCAAATAATGCTAGATAATGAGTATGACCCGTTTCTCAGATGCCTTATCCAGCGCTTCGGCACACCTAATCGCAGGACGCCTAGCCGGCTGGGCGGTTGTCGCTGCAACCGCGCTACTGGCGGCGTGTTCCTATGTCTACACAGTTGAGGCCCTGTTTATCGACGGTAAGCTATCTTTTGTCAGCGAGGAGGTTAACGAAACAGGTTCGCCATACTGCCTAACCTCGTTCAAAGTAAGCGACGCTGCTGGCTCGGCAGTCTGGGAATTCGACGCATACGATCTTTATAAGAGCGCTACCAAATGCGGCCCGAACTTCCCCCTTCGATACGGTCAGGCACCACAGGGTGCAGTTACCGTGACGCCAGCTAAACCACTCAAAGCTGACGAACTCTATACTATCGAAGGCAACGCCGGGAATGCGCTTCAAGGTAGCTTTCGCTATCAGGTGAAGCGGATCACTACTGTCGAAAATCTCGACATGAAATCGCCAGAGGTAAGGGCTGCTCAGCAGCGCGGCTGGGACCGGCAAAGGGCTGATCGTGACCGTCCGATCTCGCATTTCTGAGCCGGTAGGCAGTCAGTCCCCTTTCCACCCATTCTGTTTGTGGAGCTCACCTTCAACTGTATGCGTCCCCCTCACGCGGCCTCGGGCAAGCGGCAGCTCTTCGCGGCGGCGTCGCGTAATATTTCCGCGAGCATGTGGAATTCCTTTTCGCGCGGGCTGTTGCGCCGCCATACCAGCGCGATGTCGCGGGCGGAGCGGTCGGACTTGAGCGGGCGGGCGGTGATGCGGGTATGGTCCAATATGCCGCCGGCGATCGCCATTTCCGGGATCATGGTGACGCCTAGGCCATTGTCGACCATCTGGATGAGCGTGTGCAGCGACGTGCCCATCATCGTAGCGCTGGCGCGCAGGTCGGGGCGGTTGCACGCGGCGAGCGCATGATCCTTGAGGCAATGGCCATCCTCCAGCAGCAAAAGCTTGCTCTCGTCGATCATGCCGGGCTTGATCCACTCGGGCGGATTGGTCGGATCATCCTGCGGGAAGGCGACATAGAGCCGGTCCTCGAACAGGATTTCGCTGTCCAGTTCGCCCATGGGGAAGGGCAGGGCCAGCAGCACGCAGTCGACATTGCCGTGGCGCAGCGATTCGATCGCGGCCTGGCTGGTTTCTTCCCGCAGATAGAGTTTGAGTTCGGGACGATCCGCGCGCAGCCGGGGCAGCATGCGCGGCAGCAGGAAGGGCGCGATGGTCGGGATGACGCTCATGCGCAATTCGCCGGTCAGCGGCTTGCCCGACGCCTCGGCGATGGCGGCGAGTTCCTCCGCCTCCCGCAGCACGCGATGCGCCTTTTCCACGATGCGGTCGCCCAGCGCCGTGAAGCGGACCACGCGGCGCGTCCGCTCGACCAGGGTGACGCCGATCAGCGATTCCAGTTCGCGGATGCCGGCCGACAGGGTGGACTGGGTGACGAAACAGGCTTCGGCCGCCTTGCCGAAATGCCCCTGTTCCTTCAGCGCCACCAGATATTGCAGCTGTTTGAGCGTCGGCAGGTAACTGGACATTTATCGGCTTCCTCGATCAGCAAGCCGAATATAAGAAAGTCATCCGATAAATCCAAGCCATTTGCCGATGCCGAACGCCGATGTGAGGGTCAGGATGACGCCCACGGCCGAGAACAGGAAGCGCGGGGCGATCCGCCGCGCCAGCATCGCGCCGAACGGCGCGGCCACCACGCCGCCGATCAGCAGGCCCACGGTGTAGGTCGTGAATGTCTCCCACCCCAGATGCAAAAGGAAGGTGAGGCTGATCGACAGCGTCAGGATGAACTCGACGCTGTTGACCGTGCCGATGGTGTGGCGCGGGCTGGACCCTTGCAGCAGCAGGTTGGACGTCACGATCGGCCCCCAGCCGCCACCGCCGGTCGCGTCCATGAAGCCGCCCGCCAGACCCAGCGGCGTCACCCATTTGGGATCGCGCGGCTTGGGCGGCAGATGGAAGCCGCGCCAGATGAGATAGAGGCCGATCGCCGCGAGATAGACCTGGACGAAGGGCTTGATGACCGATCCGTCGATGTTGGACAGCAGATAGGCGCCCGCGATGCCGCCGATGACGCCCGGAATGATGAGCCGCGCGAAGAGCCGCCAGTCGACATTGCCGTGCAGGATATGGCTGATTGCCGATACGCCGGTGGTGAAGGTCTCCGCGGCATGGACGCTCGCCGACGCGCGGCTGGGCGGCACGCCCATCGCCAGCAACAACGTGCTGGAAATGACGCCATAGGCCATGCCCAAGGCGCCGTCGATCATCTGCGCGCCAAAGCCGATGAGGATGAAAGGCAGGATTTCGCCGAAATTGGCCAGCAGCGCGTCAATCATCCGTCGTCCTTTGGTTTGATTGTCTACCTCATTGATAGGCATATATCGCAAAGAAAAGCAAGTTTCTCTTTCGGGCAGGAAAGCGCGGGCGCGGGGCTGCTCTGGAAAAAGCGCTGCGGGGGGCCTATGTTGGCGCACATTGGGTTCAGGATGTCAGGGACGCGGGATGCTGCGCAATTTTGTTGGCTATATCGATTCGGTGAAGGCGCGCGATCCCGCGCCCCGGTCCCGCGCCGAAATCCTGCTATATCCGGGAGTCTGGTCGCTCGCTTTTCACCGGGTGGCCCACCGGCTGTATCGCGCGCGGCTGTTCTTCCTGGCGCGCCTCGTCAATCACATGGCGCGTTTTCTGACCGGCAACGACATTCATCCCGGCGCGCGGATCGGCAAGCGGTTCTTCATCGACCACGGCTTTACCGTGATTGGCGAGACGGCGGAGATTGGCGACGATGTCACGCTGTATCAGAATGTCACGCTGGGCGGGACCGATCCCGCCAACGGCATTGCGGGCAAGCGGCACCCGACGCTGCATGACGGCGTGATCGTCGGATCGGGCGCGCAGGTGCTGGGGCCAGTGCAGGTGGGCGCGCGGGCGCGGGTGGGGGCCAATGCGGTCGTCACCAAAAATGTGCCCGAAGGCGCGACCATGGTCGGCATCCCCGCGCGGCAGATGCTGGTCGACGTGACCGCCTATCAACGCGACTTTGTGCCCTATGGCACACCCTGTTCGGATTGTTTCGACCCGGAAAAGCAGAAACTGGAAATGCTCCAGTGCGAGGTCGAGCAGTTGCAGAAGCGGCTGGCGGAACTGATGGTCGAGCGGCAGACGCCGCACATTCCCGACGCTGACACGCTGTTCGAGGACCGCGACCGCGCCTGATGACCAATGTGACGCCGTTTCCCGCTGCGACTCCCGGCCAGGTCGGTTTTGAACGGCAGGAATTGCAACGGATCATGGACCTGTATGGCCGGATGGTCGCCGCCGGTCATTGGCGGGACTATGCCATGGACATGGGCCGCGACGCCGCGATTTTCAGCGCCTTTCGCCGCTCCGCCGAACGTCCCGAATATCGCATTGAAAAGCGCCCCGCGCTCCGCAACCGCCAGGGCATTTGGGCGCTGGTGGGGGAAGGCGGGGCGATATTGAAACGCGGCGCGGACCTGCACAATGTGCTGGCGCCGGTCGAGCGCAAATTGCTGCGGATCGTCGAGGACTGACGCGCGAGCCGCTGGACGATCATCACAGCCCGCCATTGCGAAACAGGACGGGAACGCTATCTCTGCCCTGATGTCCGGTCCCCAATCTCCCGATCGTTTCCACGAAGACAAGGCAACCTACACCGTCACCGGCAGCCAGCCGGATATCGACGCAGGCGTGGAGGCGATCCGCACCGTCCTTAAAACCCTGCCGATCCGGCCCGGCGTCTATCGGATGCACGACGCGCGTGGCGATGTGCTCTATGTCGGCAAGGCCCGCGCGCTGAAGAATCGCGTGGCCAATTACACGCAGGTCGATCGCCTGCCCAAGCGGCTGCAACGTATGGTCGCGCAGACCCGCAGCATGACGATCGTCACCACCAATAGCGAGGCCGAAGCGCTGCTGCTGGAGGCGCAGCTCATCAAGCGATATCGCCCGCCCTATAATGTCCTGCTGCGCGACGACAAAAGCTTCCCCTTCATCCTGCTGCGCGACGACCACGCCTTTCCCCGCGTGCAAAAGCATCGTGGCGCACGCAAATATCAGGGGCGCTATTATGGTCCCTTCGCCAGCGCGGGATCGGTGACGCGCACGATCAACGCGTTGCAAAAGCTGTTCCTGCTGCGGTCCTGCACCGACAGTTTCTTCGCCAATCGCTCGCGGCCCTGCCTGCTCTATCAGATCAAACGTTGTTCTGCTCCCTGCGTCGACCGCATCGACGAGGCCGGCTATGCCGAACTGGTCCGCGACGCGCAGGACTTCCTGGGCGGCAAATCGACCGCCGTGCAGAAGAAGCTGGGCGCAGCGATGCAGCAGGCGTCGGACGCCATGGATTTCGAGCAGGCGGCGGTGATCCGGGATCGATTGAAGGCGTTGACCTTCATTCAGGGCAGCCAGGCGATCAATGCCGAAGGGCTGGGCGATGCCGACATTTTCGCGCTGGCCGAAAAGGGCGGGGCGATGTGCATCCAGGCCTTCTTCATTCGCGGCGGCCAGAATTGGGGGCATCGCAGCTTCTTCCCCGTCCATACCGCCGATGTCGCGACGGAGGAGGTGCTGGAAAGCTTCATGGCGCAATTTTACGAGGAAGTGCCACCACCCCGCCTGATCCTGGCCGACCGCCAGCCCGCCGAATGCGAATTGATGGCGCTCGCATTGTCGGAGCGCGCGGGCGGCAGGGTGCGGATCGAGGTGCCCCAGCGCGGCGAGCGCACCCGTCTTATCAAACAGGCGCAGCGCAATGCGGTGGAGGCGCTCGACCGGCGGCTGGCGGAAACCACCAGCCAGGCAAAGATATTGGACGAAATGGTCGATGCCTTCGGGCTGGAGGGCGTGCCGGACCGGATCGAAATCTACGACAACAGCCATATTCAGGGTGCGCATGCGCTGGGCGCGATGGTGGTGGCGGGGCCGGAGGGCTTCCGCAAGAACGCCTATCGCAAGTTCAACATGAAAAATCCGGAGACGAGCAACGA
This sequence comes from Sphingobium lactosutens DS20, assembly GCF_000445105.1. Taxonomy (GTDB): domain Bacteria; phylum Pseudomonadota; class Alphaproteobacteria; order Sphingomonadales; family Sphingomonadaceae; genus Sphingobium; species Sphingobium lactosutens. The sequence goes on from NZ_ATDP01000056.1 coordinate 80,177, forward strand.
CGATTTCGCGATGATGCGCGAAATGTTCGAGCGCCGCTTTGGCCGCGCGGCGCGCGAGGACCCGGATCGCGACAGCGGCGAATGGCCTGATCTGGTGCTGATCGACGGCGGCAAGGGCCAGTTGTCGGCCGCGCGCGGCATATTGGAGGATCTGGGGATCGAGGATGTGTGCATGATCGGCGTCGCCAAGGGGCCTCATCATGGCCGCGAAGGGCGTGAGGTGTTCCACCTGATGGACGGCCGCGAAATCACGTTTCCGCTGAACCATCCGGTATTGTTCTACCTTCAGCGGCTGCGAGACGAAGCCCACCGTTTTGCCATCGGCGCCCACCGCGCCAAGCGCAGCAAGGCGATCACGGTCAGTTCACTGGACGAGGTGCCCGGCATCGGCCCCGCGCGCAAGAAGGCTCTGCTCATGCATTTCGGCACGGCGCGCGCGGTGCGCGACGCGGCGCTGGAAGACCTGGCCAAGGCCCCCGGCGTGTCCAAGGCCGTGGCGCAGCAGGTCTATGATTATTTTCATGGCTGAGTTGGGAGCGGCCTGACGGCGTCTTGCCGATGGGCGCTACAGCAACCGCATCTGCGCGCCTGCGGGTGGGCGGAACAGGTCGGTGCGCAGCGCCAGCTTTTCGCCGCCCAGCCCCGCCTTGCGCCGCGCCTTGACGAACCGCGTGCGGATGAGGTCGGCCCAGACGCCTTGCCCCTTCATCCGGCTGCCGAAATTGGGGTCATTGTCGCGGCCGCTGCGCAGGTCGCGGATGATCGCCATGACCTTGGCGGCGCGGTCCGGATGATGTTCGTCCAGCCAGGCGCGGAAGAGGGGGGCGACTTCGTGAGGCAGGCGGACAAGGATATAGCTGATGTCGCGCGCGCCGGCGGCGGCGACGCGGGCGACGACGCTTTCGATTTCATGGTCGTTGATCGCCGGGATGATCGGCGACATATTGGCGGACACCGGCACGCCTGCGGCCGCCAGCCGGGCGATGGCGGCCAGCCGCTTTTCGGGATGGGCCGCACGCGGCTCCAGCGTCCGGGCGACCTTGGGATCGAGCGTCGTCACCGAAATCATCACCGCGACCAGATTGTCGCGCGCCAGATCGGAAAGCAGGTCGATATCGTGCAGGATGCGGTCGGACTTGGTGGTGATGAAGGTCGGATGCCGGGTTTCGGCCAGCACCTCCAGCACTTGTCGGGTGATGCGCCAGTCTTTCTCGATCGGTTGATAGGGATCGGTATTGGTGCCCATGGCGATGGGGCTGACGACATAGTTTCGCTTCCCCAGTTCCCTGCGCAGCAGGGCGGCGGCATCGGGTTTGGCGAAGAGCTTGCTTTCGAAATCCAGTCCCGGCGATAGGTCCAGATAGGCGTGGGTTGGCCGCGCGAAACAATAGATGCAGCCATGTTCGCAGCCCCGATAGGCGTTGATCGATTGCGAGAAGGCGATGTCGGGCGACGAATTGCGGGCGATGATCGTGCGGGGATGTTCCACGGTGACCTGGGTGCGCAGCCGCGGCAGCGCGCCGTCGATCGCTTCGGCCATGTCGAGCCAATCGCCATCAATCTGCCGTTCGGGCAGGGCGAAGCGGCGGCTTTCACCGTTCAGTGTCGCGCCTCTGCCCTTTTCCGCCGCCATGCTGGTAAATTAGAACAATAAGAGAACATCCGCAAGCGCCCGCAGGGTGCTGGTGCGGCACTGGCGCGCGGGGGCGGGCATGCCTATAGCAGGAAGATGGCTTTCAACCAGAAACAGAAGAAACCCGCCAAGGTCCGTGCTGCCGGCCTGCCCACGCGTCAGCAGGTGATGGATTTCATCGCCGAAGCCGATACGCCGGCGGGCAAGCGGGAGATCGCAAAGGCGTTCGGCCTCAAGGGGCAGGAAAAGATTGCGCTCAAGGCGCTGCTCAAGGACATGGCCGATGAAGGGCTGATCGACATTGGCCCGGCGCGCGCCTTTCACAAGATGGGCGGCGTGCCCAAGGTGACGGTGCTGCGCATCGTCGATGTGGACGACACGACACTGATCGGAACTCCGGAAAAATGGGAAGCGGAAGGCCAGCCCGCGCCCCGATTGCGCATCGTCGAGCGGGGCAAGTCCAAAACACGGCAATCCGCACTGACCATTGGCGACCGGGTTTTGGCACGGACCGAGGAAGCGGGTCGCGGCTGGATCGCGCATCCGATGAAAAAGCTGGCGAAAGCGAGCGAGGAGTTGCTGGGCGTGGTCGAGGAAATGGCCGACGGCAAGCTGTGGCTGCGTCCGGTCGACAAGCGTATTCGCAAGGATACGCCGATCAGCGATGCGGGTAACGCGCGTCCCGGCGACCTGGTGCTGGCCGAGCCGCATGGCCGGCCGCCGCGCATATCCGCGCGGGTGACGGATATATTGGGCGATCCCTTTGCGCCGCGAAGCTTCAGCCTGATCGCCATTCACAAACATGGCATTCCCCACATCTTTCCCGACCGGGTGGAGGATGATGCGCTAACCGTCGCGGCGCTGCCGCTGCATGAGGACAAGCGCGAGGATCTGCGTCACCTGCCGATCGTGGCGATCGACCCGGTCGATGCGCGCGACCATGACGATGCGGTCTGGGCCGCGCCCGATGAGGACGAGGGCAATCCCGGCGGATATAAGGCAATCGTCGCGATCGCCGACGTCAGCTATTATGTCCGCCCCGGCAGCGCGCTGGACAAGGAAGCCCGCAAACGCGGCAATAGCGTCTATTTCCCCGATCTGGTCGTGCCGATGCTCCCGCATCAATTGTCGTCCGATATGTGCTCGCTGCGCGCGGGCGAGGACCGGGCGGCGATGGCGTGCCATCTGACGATCAACGCGCAGGGCAAGGTGACGGCGTGGCGCTTTACCCGCGCGGTGATCCGGGTGGCGGCGGTGCTGGCCTATGAGGATGCGCAGGCGGCGATCGACGGGACCAGGGACAATGCGCTGCTGGAGCCGGCTTTGAAGCCGCTCTGGGCGTGCTGGGCCTTGCTGCAAAAGGCGCGCAAGGCGCGCGATCCGCTGGCGCTGGACCTGCCGGAACGGCGGGTCGTGCTGGACGAGGCGGGCAAGATCGTGAGCGTGGCGGTGCGCGAGCGGCTGGACGCGCATATGCTGATCGAGGATTATATGATCGCCGCCAATGTCGCGGCGGCCAAGGCGCTGGAACAGAAAAAGGCGCCGGTCATGTACCGCGTTCATGAACCGCCGAGCCGCGACAAGCTGGTCGCATTGAAGGATTATCTGGCGACTTTCGACATCGGCTTCGCGCTGGGGCAGGTGGTAAAGCCCTCGACCTTCAACCAGCTGATCGCGAAGATTGGCGAGGCGGAGGAAAAGCCGCAGATCATGGAGATGATCCTGCGCAGCCAGACCCAGGCCTATTATGCGCCGCAGAATATGGGGCATTTCGGGCTGGCGCTGGGCAGCTATGCGCATTTCACCTCGCCCATTCGGCGCTATGCCGACCTTCTGGTCCACCGCGCGCTGGTCGGCGCATACGGGCTGGACCTGCCGGTGCCCAAGGGGAAGGATGTGCCGGATCGTTCGTCGCTCAGCCAGGACGATTATGAGAATATGGGGCGCGTGGGCGAGATGATTTCGGGCCATGAGCGGCGCGCGATGGAAGCTGAGCGGGAGACGATCGATCGCTATGTCGCCGCCTATCTGTCCGCGCATGTCGGGGAAGTGATGCCTGCGCGCATTACCGGGGTGCAGAATTTCGGCTTCTTCGCCACGGTCGAGGGATTGGGCGGCGACGGGCTGGTGCCAGTGTCGACCATGGGGGCCGAGCATTTCTTTTACGACGAAGCCGGCCGCGCGTTGCAAGGGGTGGAAAGCGGCGACCGCTATACGGTGGGACAGCGGCTGGAGTTGCGGCTGGCGGACGCGGACCCTATCAACGGGTCGCTACGTTTCGAACTGCCCGACAGCCCTGCGCCGCGTGGCGCGCCGATGAAGCGCGATCGCACACGACCGGGTATCAAACGGGGGCGTCCGGCCAATATCCGGCATATTGGCGGGAAGCGAGGGAAGCATCGGAAATAACTTGCCGGAGTTACAGGCGCAGATTGACCGGTGCTCTCGATTCTCGACACGCCATAAAGAGCGGCTTTCGCGTTTAGCTCAGCCGGTCGATCGCTTCGCTGTCGAGGCCGCCGGGGATGACCATGATCGGGCAGGGCAGCTTGCCGGCGTCCGCACCTGCGAAATGGCTGACGAGCTTGCCAGGGTTGCCCATGGCCGCCGCGCCGAGGACGAGAGCGGCGACATCCTCCATTTCCTCCAGCGTCTTGCGCACGACGGTGACGGCGTCCCCCTGCCGCACGGTGATGCTGGGGCGAATGCCGGATTCGTCGCTGAGCGTACCGGCCGCGCTCGTCACCAGCGCCTCGGCGCGTTGCAACGCTTCATCCTCCATCGTGGCCTGGACGCCGCCCCATTGGACAAATTCCGCTGGCGGGATCAACGCCAGAATGCGCACCGCGCCGCCGGTCTTGGCTGCGCGCCGGGCGGCGAAGCGCAGGGCGGTCTCCGCCTCTGGCGATTCGTCGACAACAACCAGATATGTCCGCATAATTTGAGCGCCCCGCATTGAACTTTCGGCCGTGATGGTAGGGAATAAGACCGCAACGAACCAGTCCGGTGAAATGTGGGGGATAAATGCCCGCTCTGCAACCCGCTGCTTGACCGATCCGGCGAATGGGTGGAAACACGGCGGCAAATGGCGACCGCCGGATAATCCAGAAGAGGCCCCGCACGCATGAGCAAGAAAATCCAGATGCCCGCCCTTTCCCCCACGATGGAGGAAGGCACGCTGGCCAGATGGCTGGTGAAGGAAGGCGACACCGTATCGTCGGGCGACCTGCTGGCGGAGATCGAAACCGATAAGGCGACGATGGAATTCGAAGCGGTCGATGAAGGCGTCATCGCCAAAATCCTGGTGTCGGAAGGCAGCGAAGGCGTGAAGGTCGGCACCGTGATCGCGATCATCGCCGAAGAAGGCGAGGATGTGAGCGCCGCGGCGGCCGGTGGATCGGACGCGCCCGCGCAAAAGGCCGAGGAGTCGTCGAAGAAAGCGGACGAAAGCCCGACGCCCAAGAGCGAACCCGTGTCGGAAAAGTCAGCCCCCGCCGCTGCAACCGCTTCGGGTGATCGCATCAAGGCCAGCCCGCTCGCCCGCCGCCTTGCCGAGACGAAGGGCATCGACCTTAGCAACGTGAAGGGCAGCGGCACCAATGGCCGTATCGTCAAGGCCGACATCGACGCCGCCAAGCCGGGCAGCGCTACGGCAGCGGCTGCGCCGACGGCCACGGCTGAAGCAGCGGCCCCGGCGGCGGCTGCGCCCACTCCGGCGGCTGCGCCCGCTGCGCAGGATTTCGGCATCCCGCACGAGGCCATCAAGCTCAATGGCATGCGCAAGACGATTGCGCGCCGCCTGACCGAATCCAAACAGCAGGTGCCGCATATCTATCTGACCGTGGATATCCAGCTCGACAAGCTGCTCAAGCTGCGGGCGGAAATGAATGCGGGTCTGGAAAGCCGCAAAGTCAAGCTGTCGGTCAACGACCTGCTGATCAAGGCGCTGGGTGTCGCGCTGGTGCAGGTGCCCGAATGCAATGTTCAGTTCGCCGGCGACCAGATGCTGCAATTCAAGCGCGCCGACATTTCGGTCGCGGTCTCCATCCCCGGCGGCCTCATCACGCCCATCATCACGGAAGCGGACAGCAAGGGCGTTGCCGCCATTTCGACGGCGATGAAGGACCTGGCGTCGCGCGCGAAGGACGGGAAGCTTAAGCCCGAAGAATATCAGGGCGGCACGGCGTCGCTGTCGAACATGGGCATGTTCGGCATCAAACAGTTCGAGGCGGTCATCAATCCGCCTCAGGGCATGATCATGGCGATCGGCGCCGGCGAAAAGCGTCCCTATATTGTCGATGACGCCGTTCAGATTGCAACGGTCATGTCGGCCACGGGCAGCTTCGATCACCGCGCCATCGACGGCGCCGATGGCGCGCGCCTGATGCAGGTGTTCAAGGAACTGATCGAAAATCCGATGGGCCTGCTCGCCTGATGGGGCATCCCGACGAACAGCCGCCCGAGGCAAGTCCGGCTGTGCGCGTCATCGCCATGCCCGCCGACACCAATCCCTATGGGGATATTTTCGGCGGCTGGCTGATGAGCTTGATGGACTCGGCCGCCGGGTCGGTCGCGGCGCGTCATAGTCATGGACGCGCCGTCACCATCGCGGTGGAGGGGATGACATTCCTGCGTCCGGTGGTCGTCGGTGACGAGGTTTCGGTCTTCGCAACCCTGAAATCCGTTGGGCGCACGTCCATGAAGATTGACGTAGAAGCGTGGCGCCGAACCCGCCATGACGACCGTAGTTACCGCGTGACCCGCGCAACCTTCACCTTCGTGGCGATCGGCGAAGATCGCCAGCCCCGTTCCGTGCCGCCGCTTCCGGCAGAATAGAGAGAAGACATCATGGCTGAGAATTATGATCTCATCGTTCTGGGCTCTGGCCCTGGCGGCTATGTCGCCGCGATCCGCGCGGCGCAGCTGGGCTTGAAAGTCGCGATCGTGGAGCGTGAAAATCTGGGCGGCATCTGCCTTAACTGGGGCTGCATTCCCACCAAGGCACTGCTGCGCTCCGCCGAAATCTACCATTATATGCAGCATGCCGGCGATTACGGCCTGGCGGCGGAAAAGATCAGCGCCGACATAGCCGCCGTGGTCAAGCGGTCGCGCGGCGTTGCCAAGCAGCTGAATCAGGGCGTCACGCACCTGATGAAGAAGAACAAGATCGCCGTGCATATGGGCGATGGCAAATTGACTGGGAAGGGCAAGCTGTCCGTCACCAAGGACGGCAAGACCGAGGAACTTACCGCCAAGAACATCATCCTGGCGACCGGCGCGCGGGCGCGCGACTTGCCGGGCACGCCGGCCGATGGCAAGCGGGTATGGACCTATCGCCATGCGATGACGCCGCCCGAAATGCCGACCAAGCTGCTGGTCATCGGATCGGGCGCGATCGGCATCGAATTTGCCAGCTTCTATAATGACATGGGCGCGGACGTGACGGTCGTCGAAATGATGGACCGCATCGTCCCGGTCGAGGATGCCGATGTGTCGGCTTTCCTTGAAAAGGCGCTCAAAAAGCAGGGCATGACGATCATGACCGGCGCGGGCGTCAGCGACGTCAAGGTGACGGACAAGGGCGTCAGCGCCAAGCTGAAGGACAAGGCCGGCAAGGAAAGCGTCGCTGAATTCAGCCATGTGATCGTCGCCATCGGCATCGTTCCCAATACCGCAGACATTGGCCTCAAGGAACTGGGCGTCGCTATGGACGATCGCGGGTTCCTGAAGACCGACGAAATGTGTCGCACCAATGTCGAAGGGTTCTGGGCGATTGGCGACATCACCGCGCCGCCTTGGCTGGCACATAAGGCGAGCCATGAGGGCGTGATTGCGGCCGAAGCTATTGCGGGCAAGCATCCCCACGCCATGGACGCGCGCAACATTCCGGGCTGCACTTACTGCCACCCGCAGATTGCCAGCGTGGGCCTGACCGAAGCCAAGGCCAAGGAAGCGGGCTATGAGGTGAAGGTCGGCATGTTCCCCTTCATCGGCAATGGCAAGGCGATCGCGCTGGGCGAAGCGGAAGGCTTCACCAAGACGATATTCGACGCCAAGACCGGCGAATTGCTGGGCGCGCATATGATCGGCGCGGAAGTGACCGAGATGATCCAGGGCTACACCATCGGCAAGACGCTGGAGACGACGGAGGCGGAACTGATGCACACGGTCTTCCCGCACCCGACCATTTCGGAATCGATGCATGAAAGTGTGCTGGCCGCTTATGGGCGTGCGCTCCATATCTGATCGGCGACTGTCGCTGGCAAAAGGCGCGGGAGCTTTGGCTCTCGCGCTTTTTTGCGTGTTGCTGATCGCGTTCGCGCAGCGTTTTGGATGGCTGGACGGCCTTAACGTTGGTTTGATGACGCTGGCGGGGGACGGGCGCGACACTGCGCTTGGTGGCAAGGTGACAATGGTGATGCGGCTGGCGTCCGCCATCGGCGGCACATTGGGGCGTATCACGCTGCTGACGGTGGTGCTGATGCCGCTCATTTGGGCTGGTTATCGGCGGTCCGCGATGTGGCTGGCAGCTATGATGGCAGGGGGAACATTGCTCAACCTGGCGTTGAAGCAGGTCTTTGCCGCGCCGCGGCCCGACCTGTTGCCGCATCTCGATATCGTCCACACATATAGTTTCCCCAGCGGCCATTCGGCGGGGAATATGATGTTCTTCGGCGCGCTGGCCATGCTCGCGGGGCGGTGCCGCGCTTATTGGAGCGCGGGGGTCGCAATCTTGCTGATTGGGGTCAGCCGCGTCTGGCTCGGCGTTCACTGGCCAAGCGACGTGCTGGCCGGCTGGATCGAGGGACTGGGCTGGCTGGCCTTCTGCGCGATCTGGCTACCAGCGCGGGGAGGGGAGCAGCAACGCCCGCACGACGCTGCCGTGCGGGGGCATTCCATCGCTGGTGATAAAGCCATGGACCCAGAAACTGTCGAAGGCGCTGGCGGCGGCGATCAGCGATAAGGGGATCGCCGTCCAGACGAACAGCCTTTGCGCGCCGGCGATGGCGCGTGCCGGCGACAGGGCGATCAGGACCAGCGGCAGCACGGGCAGGAAATAGCGGCCCTGCGTCCCTTGAATATAATCCGCGCCGAGCGGCGTGCCGGTCAGATACATGGCGGTTTCGATAAGCAGCGCGACGCCGAGCGCGACAGCAAGCCACCAGGCTCGTTGCCCCAGGCCAAAGCGCGCACCTGTCCCCGTCGCGACGCCAGCGGCCAGCATCAACGCCGCGAGCGGATAGGCGAGCAAGGGCAGGAGAATGGCGTTCCAGCCGAACCGTCCGACGATCTGGAGGGCATAGACGGGCGTGCGTTCGATGACGCTGGTGACGAGGATATGGACATAGCCGAGCGGCGAGGTGTCAACGGCGGAGCAAAAGTCGGCCATTCGGCGGCGTAAAACCAGGCCATCGTGTTACATGCCGGGGGGAGTGGCGTGAGGGCGTAGCCCGAGGGCCACTCCCCCCGGCATTGGTGTAATTTTCAGGGTCTGGTTTTGGCCTTGCGGGCCCGGCTGTGCGCGAGGCGATAGCTTTCGCCGTTCATCTCGAGGATGCTGACGTGATGGGTCAGGCGATCGAGGAGCGCGCCTGTGAGACGCTCAGATCCGAAGGTTTCGGTCCATTCGTCGAAGGGCAGGTTGCTGGTGATGAAGGTGGAGCCGCGTTCGTAACGCTGGGAGATCAGCTCGAACAACAGTTCGGCGCCGGTCTTGGAGAGCGGCACAAAGCCCAGTTCGTCGATGATGAGCAGCTTGTATCCGGCCATCTGCTTCTGGAAGCGCAGAAGACGGCGCTCGTCGCGGGCCTCCATCATTTCGCTGACCAGCGCTGCCGCGGTGGTGAAGCCCACCGACAGTCCTTTCTGGCATGCTGCCAGTCCGAGCCCCAACGCTACGTGCGTCTTTCCGGTGCCTGATGGCCCCAGAGCGATGGCGTTCTCACGCCGCTCGATCCACTCGCAGCGCGCCATCTCGAGCACCTGCATCTTGTTGAGCCTGGGGATGGCGGCGAAGTCGAAGCTGTCGAGGCTTTTGACGGCGGGGAAGCGCGCGGCCTTGATGCGCCGCTCGACCATGCGACGCTCCCTGTCGATCATTTCCATCTCGACGAGGCGGGCGAGGAAGCGGATATGATCGACGCCTTCAGCGGCACATTGCCGCGCGAGCTTGTGATGCTCACGCAGGCACGTAGGCAGCTTGAGCGCCTTGAGATGGTGAGCGAGAAGGATCTCCGGGGCCTGATCGCTCATGCGGCCTCCTGCCGGTCGGAGAGCAGGCTCAGATAGGCTCTGGCAAAGGTCTTCTCGACCGTGGTGCGTGGCAGGAAGGGATAGACGTCCAGGTCCAGCCTGGGCGGTACGCGTTCGATCCGGCACAGGACGAGGTGCTTGACGGCATCGAAGCCGATGGCGCCAAGATCGATGGCCTGTTCGACCGCCGCCTGGAGATCGGCGAGGGTGAACGTTTCCAGCAGGCGCAGTACCTGCACATATTCGCGCCTGCCATGTTTGTGCATGCGCCCTTCCATCAACCGCTGCAGTGTCGTGAACGCTTCGGGCAGGTCCCAGCCCTGCAAAGGCGCAGCCTGGTCGAATGCGTTGATCTTCTGCTCGATCAGCGGGAGATAATGGAGCGGGTCGAAGACAACCTCCTCGCGGGCATAGCAACGAGGATGACGGGCGATGACTTCGCTGCGGCAGCCGATCACCACCTCATCGACATAGGCCCTGATCCAGACCTCCTGATGGCCCCAGGCCACCGGAACCGAATAATCGTTGGTCCTGTAGCGCACCAGGGATTGCGAGGAGACCCTCCCGCCTTTCTGATCGCAGGCCTCGAAGGGTGTAGCGGGCAGAGGCTGCATGGCCGCGAGATCGCGCTGCAGCCGCTCACCGATCGTCTCGCTCTGCCCGCGCACCTTGTCCTGCTGGCGCTTGCGGCATTGCTCCTCCAGCCACAGGTTGAACGCCTCCCAGGTCGGGAACTTCGGGATCGGCACCATGAAGTTGCGCCGGCAATAGCCTACCAGCCCCTCCACATTGCCTTTCTCGTTCCCCTTGCCCGGGCGAGCATAGCGGTCGCGGATCACGTAATGTGACAGGAAAGCGCTGAACAGCGTGGCACGCTGCCGCGTGCCGTCGGGCAGGATCTTCGTCACAAGGCAGCGATCGTTGTCATAGACGATCGAGCGCGGTACCGCGCCGAAAAACGCGAAGGCATGCACGTGTCCGTCCACCCAGGCCTCCGCCACCGCCGCCGGATAGGCCCGCACATAGCAGGCATCACTGTGCGGCAGATCGAGCGCGAAGAAGTAGGCCTTCTGCTCCACCCCGCCGATCTCCACCAGCGCTTCCCCGAAATCGGCCTGCGCATCTCCCGCAGGGTGCGCCAGCGGCACGAACATCTCCCGGCTGCGCTGTTCGCGCTCCCGGATGTAATCCTTGATGATCGTATAGCCGCCGGTGAAACCATGCTCGGTGCGCAAACGGTCGAATACCCGCTTCGCCGTATGGCGTTGCTTGCGCGGGACACTGCGGTCACCCTCAAGCCATCCATCAATGATCGCCACAAACCCGTCCAGCTTCGGGCGCTGCGGTACGGACTGGCGCCGGTAACCCGGCGGCGATGAAAACGACAGCATCTTGCGTACCGTTTCGCGCGACACATTGAAACGCTTCGCCGCCGCCCGTTGGCTCATGCCATCCGCGCAAGCCAGACGGACCTGAAGATAAAGTTCCACGCTGTAGATCCCCACACCTCCCTGACTCGGCAGAAAGGCTTCAAGGTGGACGACTTTTACGCCGCCCGCAGCAGGACTATCCCGCCGCTACCGTGGTCGAATATTGCTCCGCCGTTCTCA
>NZ_ATDP01000057.1 GCF_000445105.1 Sphingobium lactosutens DS20
TTCGCAGACTTTGCTGCCCTCGATCTTTTCCGCGCCGGCGGCCAGCAGCTCTTTCTGCTCGGCGGCGATTATGGCCGCCTCACCGAGAATGGCGTCGCGATAGCGCTCATCCTTGATGAGCGGCGACAGGCGCATGCCGTGACGGACCTTCAGGTCGCCTGGTTCCGCAAATGCGCTCACCACCTCGTCGGGGAGTTCGGCGAGTTGCAGCAGATTGTGAAGATTCTGCTTGGGGATCGCCAGGCGCTCGGCCATCTGCGCCCTGACGCCCTTATAATAGGCTTCCACCGCGTGCCGATAATTTCGGGCCCGCTCGAGATCGGTGACGTCCTCGCGCTCCCGGTTTTCCAGGTCCGCGAGACGGAAGGCGCCTTCGTCATCGAGCGTTTCGATCCGGGCTACGAGTTCGATCTCGCTATGGTTGTTCGCATGGAGCCAGGAGATCGAAAAATGACGACGTGTGCCGACGATCAGCTCATAGGGCTGTTCGGCATTGGGGGTTCGCCTGACGACCACCGGTTCGCGATTGGTTCCTTCCTCCCTGATCGATTCAATCAGGGAGGCGCAGCGGTCATAGCTAAGCGCCGCATAGTCGCGCGCATTGCCTGGCCAGATCGAGCATTCCGACGGCTTCAGGCGAATGGTGAGGCGCTTGACGGTGCGCGCGATCTCATCGAACGCAACCCCGCGCCGTTCGAGGAAGGACGGTGTCGCCGGTTCTTCGGCGGGCTTTTCTCGATCCGCGTGATCCCCGGCGACGGGACCATCGGCCGCGCGTGTCGGGGGCGGTGTCGTGCCGATGCTTTCGATGGCGTTCGCCAAGAGACTCCGCCGTCTGCCCCCCGCGCTGCTCATGCGGCCTCCGTCAACCGATCGGTGCCAAGCTGCGCCATCCGCGATGGCCACTGCTTGCAGATGTCTTTCTCTACCTCGCGGAAGACCATGTTGAGATTGTCGCGGCAGCGAACATAGGTCTGATGCGAGCCGTAGGGTTTGTTGATCTCGTAAATCGAAGACATCGAAAGTCCCGCATTCTTGATCTCTTCCGAGAGCAGAATCGGTGTCGAGAGCATTTGTCCGGCGTAGGTCTTCTCCATGACCTGGAGCATCTGCGCCTCGTTCGTGCGACTGGGCTGGAACATCGTGCAGACGACCCGAATGAAGCCATAGTCGATCGACGTGTCGAACTTGGAGACGAGATCCATCGCCTCGCGGCAGGTCTGCATGAAATGAATGGTCGACAGATAGTCGAGCTGCCGGGCAGGGACGGGGATCAACAGGCCATCGGCCGCAGTCAGCGTGTTCACGCCGAGAAACCCCATGGCCGGGGGAGGGTCGAGAATGACGACGTCATAGTCGTGACGAACTTCCTCCAGTCCGATCCGCAGCATGCGGAACGCGCCCGCGATCGCTGTCGGTCCTTCCTCGATCGTCGCGGTCAGTTCCCATTCGGTGTCCTGCAGGCCGAGGTTCGCCGGGCAGATGTCGATATTGGGCCAGGCTGTCTTCTGGATCGTCTTGCGCAGCGAATCCGCTTCGTCGATGCGCGGCGACAGGAAATTCGACAGCGTATGGGTCTCGTCGACCAAGGCCTCGAGATTGACGTCGAACATCACGCTCATCGAAGCCTGGGGATCGCAGTCCACGACAAGAACCCGGTAACCCCGCAGGGCAAGATAATCGGCAAGGTGCTTGCCCGTGGTCGATTTGCTGACACCGCCCTTGAAATTCTGCACGGCCACGACGACCGCTCGCTCGGACGGCAATTTGCCCATCTTGATACCGAGCGCTTCGCGAATCGCGATCAAATCCTCGACCGTGTAATATCTGCGCCCGTTGGCGGACGTCTTCGGCGCAGGAAGGCGTCCACGCGCTTCCGCCTTGGACAGGGCTTCGGGCGTCCTCCCCAGAAACTCCGCGGCGACCGAGGCCCCCATTGAAATATTGAGGGTTTTCCTGTCGGATGGATCTATCGCCGCTTGCCGCAGAACGGTTTTTGCATTCTCGCACGAGGTGATCATCGCATCGAGAATCTGACCCGACAGCATGGGCGTTGTCCCCCTTCTCAACCCAAATTGGCCTTGGTTCGTGAAAAAGGTCGAAAAAAGACCCCTTATCCCGGACAGCTATGCCAAAAGGATGGTGGTTAGTCAAATTGGTAGCAGCTGGCGCCATCATGCAAGGACAACGCTGCTCTCAGATGGAGAGTCCGGGATCATTCCGGGCGAACGGACAAGCTCCGGTTTCCATGCGAATCAAGTGATCGCCAGAATTGGCGGCAAGCATAGATCGGTCTTGTCGCCGCTTCGAGAATGGAACTCAAATTCCTTCCCGGCGGCATCCGAGTTGGCGGTGGTCCACGAATCGGACAGGGCCAGAACTGCCGCTGACGATGTTCTCCTGGCGCTCGAATAGGCGGCGACAAGGCCCACCGCCATCGAGGCATTCATTCCGCTCGCAGGAAATCCCATCCGCAAACCGGCCGTGCACCCCGGTGGCTATTCGCGCTTCCTCGATCCGCGCACGCAGCCCGGAGCACAGATAGACCGCGATCTGATGGCCGGGAGAAAGAGGGAGAGGGGCAGGGGCATGCAAGCAGGAGGAATGCCATGCCGCTTACAGCCCGACGACCATCCCAGGAACTCATCGATCTCGTAGGTGCTCTCGGTGGCACCTGGCATGGCCGCACCGCCATGTGCCTGTGCCCGGCGCATGCTGATAGCACACCAAGCCTCTCGATCCGTCAGGGCGATCGCGGTATTCTTGTCACTTGCTTTGCCGGTTGTGATCGCGAAGATGTCCTGCGCGAATTGCGCCGGATACCGATCCGGCAACACTACTCCTACCGGGACATGCCCGCGCGCGCTTCGGGCAATGCCGCACGGCTCTGGGAGAAGGGGCTTCCGATCCCGGGCACTCTCGCTGAGCGTTACCTGACGCTGCGGCATCTCGAGCCGCCTACCGATGATCTCCGATTTCATCCACGCTGTCCTTATCGTCCCAAGCCCTGGACCACGTTCCATCCCGCCTTGCTCGTGGCCGTGCGCGAAGGGCGGCGACTGACTGCCATCCAGCGCATCTTCCTCGACCGGGAAACCGGCAAGTACCGCATGAAGCTCATGCTGGGGCGGCCAGGGCAGGGGGCATGGCAAGGGGGAGGGCGGGCGGCTTCTTGCCTGGCGCTTGCCGAGGGCTTCGAAACCGCGCGGGCCTTCACCCTCATTCAAGGAGCTCCCTGCTGGGCGAGCTTGGGTGCACGGCGTCTCGATCAGATCCTGCTGCCGCAAGGTCTGACATCCTTGATCCTCGCCGTCGACAATGACGCCGAAGGTGAACTGGCGGCGGCACGCGCGGCGTTGCGATATGCTCGGCCCGGTCTTGAGATAACGTGGATGGCGCCGCGCGGCGTCAAAGACTGGGCGGAGGTATTGGAGGCGTCTATGGGATCATTGCGATGAACGAGGCCCGCAGGACGCATATCCGCTCGATCGCCCTGGACCGCGACGTGCGGTTCCTGCTGCATTTCACCCAAGCTGCGAATCTCACTGGGGTCGTGAAGCATGGCTTATGGCCGCGCCGCGATCTGGCAGCAGCCGATCATTTGGCATACGCCAGTGATTACGGCCGATTGGACGGAAACAAAGACGCCGTCTCTGTTTCGATTTTGTGCGTGAGCGAGCCGAGGTTCGCTGGCGGCGAAGAGGAGAGGCGAGACCTCGCACCCCATTTTCCCACCGACCGTGAAGCCGAAGTGCAAGTTTTTCAGCGGATCGAAGCCGACCACATTCCTGGTGCCATCGTCGGTCAACCGGGACTGGCGGAACCCGTGAGAGCTACTCTGAAATGGCTGTCCGGCCGACTGCGGCAGGTTGAATTTCAGGATTTCGGTCTGGTCTGAGGATAGAAGCGACTGCGGCGGTGGTCGATCGCATCCTCGCTACTGCTCCGATTCGAAGTTGCGGTTTTCGCGGCAATGCCAGAGGCGCAGTATGAAGATCGTTCCGGCCGCGATCTCGTAGCGCATCTCGTAGTTGCCGACGATGATCCGGCGGACCTCGCGCGGCTCATAGGCTTCCAGCTTCTCGCCGATCCTCGGATAATCGATCAG
>NZ_ATDP01000058.1 GCF_000445105.1 Sphingobium lactosutens DS20
GGGCGAGTTGCTGGACCACGCGCGCCGCCGCTTCGGGGGCGACCGGACCCAGATGCTCGTGCAGTCGCACAAGGTCCGACGACGCCTTGCTGGTCCACTGGATCTTCATTTGACCGGCGAGGGTAGCGGCTTGTCCGTCCCAAGGCTGTCGGCCCATGCCGTGATCGCCTGGTGGTCGATCACCCGTCCGGCATCGACATCCTCCAGGGCTTCGAGCGTCATCCGGTGACGCTCCTCCTCCTGATCGACCCAGGCGGCGAGCGCTTGCTTCACCACCCAGCCGCGCGAGCGTTCGAGTCGCGAGGCCATTGCTTCAACCTTTTCCGCGAGCCCCAGAGGGACATGCGCGGTCAATACCTTCGTCTCGGTCGCCATGTTTATCACCTGTTATCAGTCCGATTAAAATATAATCATACTGACGAGAAAACGCAAGTTGGGGAGCCGTGGAGTCGAGAACCGGGCGAAGGCGCTGGAGGCCGCGCTCCGCTATTTGCCGTCCTTCAAGGCGTCCTTGACCCGCTGCCGCATTTCCGCAGCCTCCGCCACGTCATGCGGCCTTAGATCGAAGCCGTCGGGCAATTGCCAGCGGCACCGATATTCGCTGGCGCGCATCGAATGGGACGAGGACAGGTGCCGCTGCAGGTTGCGTACACAAAGCGCCGAAAGAGTGTCGGAGCAGCGCGTTCCGGATTCGAACAGCCAGTCCAGGGCGGCTTGATCTGAAGGTCGCTCGGCTGTCTCAGGCCAGGGAGCATTCCGAGTGAAGGTCTTCGCCGACGACAGATCGGGCGATCGCCGCCAGATGGGGGTGATGGGTGAAGAACAGCACCTGCGTCGATCGCGCGAGTTCCGCCAGCACCCTGAAACCGGCCTCGGAACGCTCATCGTCGAAATTGACGAACAAGTCGTCCGCGAGGAAGGGCAGGCGAACACCGGCCGCGATGGATTGCTCGACAGCTGCGAGGCGAAGCGCGAGAAAGAGCTGGTCCGTGGTTCCCTCGCTCATCGCCCCGACGTCCACCACGGTCCTGCCATCGTCGCGCAACCCCAGGAGCCGTGAATTGGGTCCGTCGCTGTCGATCCGCAGCGCCGCATACCGCCCGATCGTCAGCCGGCGGAAGATCTCGCTTGCGCGCAGCAGCATGGGATCCTGATGGCGCTCGCGATATTGTTCAATCGCCCAGCGTAGCGTGACGGCCTCGGTTCGCTTCAGGATAAAATCTTCGGCAAGAACAGCGAGCTCGGCCCGGGCCTGCTCGGCATCCGAGGCCGCGTCGGCGGACGAGCCGCTTTGCGCCTCCAGACCGGCAAAGACTCTCCTGGCATCGCCGTGGGCGCTTGCGGCAGTGGCAACCTCATCGTTGAGCTGGGTCAGCTGCCCCGAGAGCGACTGGATTCGGACAGCCAGACCGTCAGCATCGACGTCTTCCAGGGACGCGACAAGCTCATCCAGTCCCTTGCCGTCGCCCGCCGCGACGATCGCGGCTTCCGCTTCGCTGACCGCGTGGCGCAGGGCGCGCGCTGCTCGCGAACGCTCGATGGCCGCACCCAGGCCCTGCAGGTCGGTAGCGCCCGTCTCCTCCAGAAGCGCGGTCAGCGAAGCCCAGGCCGCAGCATGCCGTGCGTCTTCGGCCGCCATCTCAGCGCTTCGGCCGGCAATGCTTTCCTCGAGTGCCTCCAGGACGCTTGCGGTCGAGCGCGCCGCCGAGAGCCGGGCCCGCATCCCTTCGAGTAGCGTCACTCCGCCGCCCGAGGCGGCAATCCCCAGCCTTTCGGTTAGGGCCGCAACGCTTTCGTCATGTTCACGCGCGTCTCTCGCTATGCCGTCGATGCGTGTCTGCAGGTCTCGCTGCGCGGCAATCGCGGCTCTGAGCTCGTCCAGGACGTCGAGAGTTGCCGGAGCGCTGGCTATGTCGAGATCGATGTCCGCTTCGACCAGCAGCGCGCGCCAGGCCTCCATCCGCGTCGCCATACTCTCATCGACACGCGTGCGGCGGCGCTGCAGACCTTCCGCATCCTGCCCGATTTGTACGAGTGCGGCCTCGTCGAGTCTGTGCTGCTCGGCGGCCGCCTCGCCGGCTTGCCGAATCCGTGTGGCGAAGGCGAGCAGCGGCAGGAGGTCTTCTCCCTTGGGCACCGACTCGTCTGCGAGGGCGGCGACCAGGCTGGCACGCAATTCATTGCGCCGCGCAACGATCGCCCTGGCATCGTCGTGGGCATCGATTGCCTCCTGATGTGCTGCTTCAGCCGTTTCCCGCTCGGACACCCAACCGAGGAACCGATTGGGCTCCAACGCCGGAAAGCCCGCCTCCGCCAACTTTCGTGCCCAGCCCGTCAGCGCGCTTTCGCGACGATCGCTTGCCGCCTGCGCGCGCGTGTCCGCCTGGTCAGCGGCCAGAAGGAGCCTGGTCCGGCGTTGACCCATGACCGTCAGACGGCTCGACTCGTCGGCGGCGGCGTAGCGGGCATCTCCGCGTTCATCTGCTCGAGCGACTGCCGTCTCATAAGCATCGACAGCTTCATCAGGGGAGGGGAGGGCCATGCCTTGCCGCATGTGCGCGCGCAGCGGTCGCCAGAACGCGTCGCGCTCGCTTCGAACCGCGGTGATCTCCTCGTCAGCCACCGCAGCGCCCGACGAGAGCTGCTCCATTTCGAGCGAGAGCGCCTCGGCCTCTTCGCGGGCGCGCGAAGCGGCGTCTGTTGCCCGCTGCAGATCGGTCTCGGCCTCGGCAAGGACGGATCGCACGTCTTCGATTTCGTGCCGTGCCAGTCTGGGAAGCGCGGCCAGGGCCGATGCGTCCCCGCTCCAGGGCGTGAGCCGAGCGAGCGCCACGTCCAGGCTGGCCGCGGCCCGGTCGGCTTTGCGCTGCGCCAGTTCGCAGCGCGCGTCCGCATCGGCCCCGAGGGTCCTGGCAAGGTCGATCGCCGTTACGATCGCGGTCAGATTTCCTGTTTGGGGGCGATCCGCAATCTTCCGCTCGATCGCGACACGCCTTTCAGCCAGGTCCTGCTCACTCTCGTCGATCTGCCGGAGCGCCGCGAGATCCTCGGCATGACCGAGCGCGATTTCGCGCAGTCTGGAACTTACGATCCGGGTGGGGGGATCGGAGGCGAGCGCGCCGGCTTCGGCGCGGAGCCGGGCGACAAGACCTCCCGATGCGGATCGCTCCTCGCTCAGACGCGCTAAGTCCTGTTGACCCTTTGTCACCGCGCCCGACGAAGCGATCAGCGCGTCGATTTCGGCGTCGTGGGCGAGGACCGACGGATCAGGAGAAAGCGCCTCGATCTGTGCCCGGGCTTCGTTCACCAGATTCTGCGCGGCGGCCCTTGCACGCGAAGCGGCCTCCATCTCGGCCATTGCCGCTTCGGCGGCGTGCTCGCGCTGCGGCCCGATATCAATCGTATCCATGTGGGCGGCAAGCGCCGCGAGATGGTCGCTGCGAAGACGGACGGCAGGCGCAATCCGGCGGATGCGCTCGAGGCGGCTGACCTCGGCAAGAACTTCGTCGCGCCGCCGCTGAACCTCTTCGAGCATCTGCTGGGCGTCCGCGACCGCGCCTTTGGCATCGAGCCAAGCCTTCGGCTTGAGGGCCTGGTCCCGGACTGCTCGGGTCTGCGCTTCGAAATCGCGTTGGGCCTGCGTGAAGCTCCGCCTCGCCGCGGCGCGTTGTCCCCAGATCGCATCGGCTTCGCTCTCGAGGCGAGCCAATTCGTCCGCAACACCCGTGAGCCCGGAGCCTGCGGCAAAGAGGGCTCGGCCCAGGTCGTTGCGGGCCTCGACCATGGCCCGCCCGCCCGCTCGCAGGCCATCCTGGTCGAGGCTGAAGGAGAGTGCGAATGTCTCGCGCGTCTGCCCCCGCAGCATGGCGAGCAGCATAGCTTCGTCGAGGAGACGATCCTCGGCATCGATCAGTGTCCCGGCCGTCCCCTTCTTGCGGCGACAAGCGAAGCTGTGCCCCTCGTCCTCGAGCACGGCCCCAACGCGCAGCAGGGCGTAGTCGTAGACGAAGTTGTAGGGAGACCGTGCCGGGAAACCGAACAACAGATCGGAGACCGCCGCAAGCGAGGTCGATTTTCCCGCTTCGTTGGCGCCGTACACCACGTGAAGATCGGGCTCGCCTTGGCGAAAGGAAAGCTCGCAATCCTCGAAACGACCATAACGCTCGAGTGACAGGGTGGCGAACCGCATCGCTCAGTCCCCCTTCGTCAAACGCGAGCGGAGCGCCTGGGCGGCGGTTCCGATGACCGCGTCCCACTTGCCGTCGCCGGCATAGCGGCGAAGGTCCGCTTCGTCGGCATCGGGGAGCAGGCTCTGCGCCGCGAGCAGGAAGGGCGCAAGGTCCGCGGCCAGCAGTTCGTGCAGTTGAGGATCGGTGGCGGCCCGATCGATCAAGGCAGCGAGATCGTCGCCGACAATCACCTCACCGGCGGCGGCGGGCTTCGTCACGAGCAGCTTCACTTTCTCGATGAAGAGATTGGGCGAGATCGAAGCGGCCACGGCGCGCGCGACGTCGCGCAGGTCCGCGGCGCT
>NZ_ATDP01000059.1 GCF_000445105.1 Sphingobium lactosutens DS20
CCGCCGAAGGCATTTTTCATCCCAGACCATCTGTGTCACATGACGACCCGAGGGTGGAGATCTGCCCTGGTACAGAGCAGCACACCCTACGCACCAGGGTGCAGGAGCTTTCTTCGCGTTTTCAAGAAGATGAGGCGAAAACCGCGCGTGTTCGCCTGTGGGACGCATGTGGCGCCCACACGCAAACCGCTATTTTGCGGGCATTTCAGTGTGTTACGCGAGAACACGGGCCGCTCGCCAGATCGAGAATTCTTGCCATGCGGGCATGGCTGAACTATAAGACGGGCAGGTTTCTGAGACCCCACCAGCCTCCCTGCTAGGAGGCCTGGTTTTGATGACCCCCAACAAGCATTGCACGGTCAGGCTCGACCGCAGCAAATATGACCGTCTAGTCGCGATCGCGGCCGAGCGCGAATGCACCGCCTCAGACCTCATCCGGCACGCGGTCGACGCCTTCCTTGGAGCCGGCCAGATTCTCGCTGGAAGCCAGCGGCGGCTCGCGCGGATCAACGAGTTTCAGCACCTCGCTCTCGACATCATCATCCGCGAGCAATTCCCCGAATATCGCGATCGCATCCTCGCTGAAACCGACAAGCGTCTGGAGACCTACCATGGCGCGTAAGGACATTCGATCGAACGGGCGCAACATCCCCCTCATTCATCACAGCGCGCGCGGAAATGTGCAGCGCAACTCAGGCAATTTCACGCGCGGAAGCCAGCTCCTCACGCACGAGATGCTGATGTGGTTCTCGGGCGCGAAGCTGCCCTTCCTGCTATGGTTTTTTGTCTTCCTCATAGCCTTCTGCCTCATCCTCGCCGTGAAGCTCGACGAGCACGGCGTCCAGCTCATCGGAATGAAGCTCTATTCGGCCTTGTGGAACTGGATCGACCTCGATCCGAACAAGCGCGTCAACGTCACGCTTCCCAGCGGAGACGTCCTTCGCACCGTGATGCCGGCAGTCCCCTACATCCCCGAGGTGATCAGGGCATGGACCGTCGCCATGAGAGGACTGTTGGGCGCGTTCCTCATCTCGGCCTTCATCACCATTCCGTTGACCATTTGGTTCATCGACATCTCGCATCGACGCGGCCGCGCGATCCTTCAGGAACGGCATGAACGCGGCGCCATGCTTGTCGACCACGATATCCTTCTCAACGAGATCAATGAATATAATCGCGAGAAGTTCGAAACCGAGGCGGTCGAACTCTTTCCCGGGAAGTCGCCGCGGGACGTCCTCGCGCTTCCCTTCGCCGTGCGCAAGGCAGCCGGAATCCACCATCCCTACAAGCTCGCCGACATCCCTTTCCCCCATCGGCTCGAGCAGTCGCATGCGATGCTATTCGGAACGACCGGCGCCGGGAAAACGACACAGCTTCGCGATCTGATTGTGCAGATGCGCCAGCGCCAGGACAACGCCGTCGTTTTCGACCTCACGGGCGCCTACGTCGAAGCGTTCTACGACCCGGAACGCGACACGATCCTCAACCCGATGGACCAGCGCTGTCCCGCCTGGACCATCTTCAACGACTGCACGAGCTACAGTCATTTCACGGCAGCGGCTGCCTCTCTCGTTCCGTCCGACGGCGGATCGTCCGAGCCCTTCTGGGCGCTCGCCGCGCGCACTCTCTTCATCGAAATGTGCATCAAGCTCCGCGAGCGCGGCCAAACGACCAATCTCGCTCTCTCCGACAATCTGATGACGGCCGACCTGAAGCGCGTGCACCGCTATCTGGCCAACACAATCGCGGACCCGCTGACCGCCCCGGAAGCTGCACGGATGGCGGAATCGATCCGGGCTGTCTTCAATACCAATGCGCAGGTCCTGCGGTTCCTCCCCGACGAGGGCGAGCCTTACTCCATTCGCAGGTGGATGACGGCCGACAAAAGGCCCGGCGCCATCCTCTTCATCACCTCCGATTATGAGGACCTGGAGCTGAACCGTCCGCTCCTGACGCTCTGGACGAACCTGTCCATCACGAGCCTCATGTCGATGCCGCGGACGAACAGTCTGCGCACCTGGTTCGTGTTCGACGAACTCGCCGCGCTCCACCGTCTGCCGGCCATCGAGAAGGGACTTCAGACCGCACGCAATTTTGGCGGAGCAATGCTCCTCGGCCTCCACAGCTTTCCGAAGCTCGTCGAGGTCTACGGCGAAGAAGGCGCTCGAAATCTTGCTTCGCTAGCACGCACCAAGCTGATCCTCGCCACCGGCGAATATAAGACCGCCGAAGAATGCTCCCTCTACATCGGAAACCGTGAGGTTCGCCAGATGGATGAGGCCTATTCTTACGGCTATAACAACACGCGCGACGCTTCGACGCTGACTCCGCGAAAGCAGGTCGAACCGCTTGTCCTTCCCGACGACATCACCAACCTTCCGGCGCTTCACGGATATGTCAAATATCCGGACGGATTCCCCGCAGGACGGATCAAGCTCGAATGGAAACGATACCCCGTTGTCGCCGAGGGCTTCATGCCTCGCGCCAATGTTCAACCCGTTCGATCAAGGCGCGGAGAAGGGGCGTTCGAGGAGGATGGGGCAGGGGAAGCCGGCGGGCGGGACGGCTCGTTGCTGGTGATCGACGAGATTCTGGAATCTCCCAATCTCGCGCGGGATTTGGCCGCCGGGATATTGTCGGCGGAAGCAGAAGAAGAGGGGAACGCGGCGGCACGGGCGGCGCAGGGCACGGACGACCGCGGTGATCAGGGATCGGTAAAGGGTGAAAGCGCCGAAAAGGCGCCCGCGGCACCGGCCCGATCAGACGAGCAGGCTGTTGCGGCGCGGGATCGCGACGATCGGAGCGATGGCCATCGGCAGGGTCAGGGGACGCCCCAGGTCGAGGATCAGACGCTCGCCGAACTGCGTCAGGACTTCTCGGCCGGCCGTGACGACAACGATCTCGATATGGGCATCTGATGCTCTCCGTCGCCCCGATCCGCTCGGCCGCCGGGTCCGCGAATTATTTCGCGAAGGACGACTATTACACCGTCGAGGATTCGTCCGAGGTCAGCGCCTGGGCAGGGGAAGGGGCCGACATCGCTGGTCTCTCTGGCGAGGTGTCGAAGGACGCCTTCGAAGGGATTCTAAACGGGTTCCTGCCGAGCGGGGAAGGGGTCGCCCAGGTCGAGAACCGCCGGCACGGCCTCGACCTTACCTTTTCGATGCCGAAGTCCGCGTCGGTGATGGCCTATGTCGCCGGCGACAAGCGCGTGCTCTCCGCCAACATGGCGGCCGTCAAGCAGACGATGGCCTGGGTCGAAAAGAACCTTGCCGAAGGCCGGCGCGACGTCGACGGCCGCAAGGTTCCGGTCCAGACCGGCAATCTCGTCTATGCGCTCTTCCAGCACGATACCAGCCGGGCGCTCGATCCGCAGGGCCATATTCACGCTGTGATCGGCAACATGACGCAGATGCCCGATGGCAAGTGGCAAGCCCTTCACGCCGACAAGATCTGGAGCCACAACAGCATCATCGGCGCGATTTACCACAGCTACCTGCGGACGGCGCTCGAGAAGATCGGCTACACTGTAGAGCTTCGCGGCAAGCACGGAACCTTCGAGATCGTCGGCGTGCCAAAGGCCGCGCGTGAGGAGTTCAGCCAACGGCGCGAGGACATTCTCAACAAGGCGGCCGAAACCGGCATAACATCCCACAAGGGCCGCGACCAGATCACGATCAATACCCGCGATCCCAAGCTCGACGTCGAGGATCGCGGCGCGCTCAGGCAAAGCTGGATCGAGCGGGCCGCTGCGCTCGGTTTCGA
>NZ_ATDP01000060.1 GCF_000445105.1 Sphingobium lactosutens DS20
GGCTGAACGCCTTGGCGAAAAGCCGTCGATGGTCGTCATCGCCGCCGGCGTCGTCACCCTTCGCGCGAAACTCCTTCCAGAGGACGCCGAGGCTGGCGTGCTCGCCCTTGCGGACCTGCGCGCCGAGCGCCTGCCACTGGCGATAGGTGCCCCAGACCCCGCTCGCGTAGCCGCTGCCATAGGCGGCCGCCCAGAGCGAGATCGTATTTATGCCGCGATAGGGCTTGCCGCTGGCGACGTTGGTCGGGCGGGTGACGTCGGCGCCAAAATGATGCCACGGCATGCGCCAGGTGCCGGTGCCGGCTTCGATGGCGTCGACGATCGCTTGCGTGACGCGAGCGTAGACGTCTGAGCGTGGTGAGGCTGACATGATATGTTCTCCGTTCTCGCGCCGGGGACCATCCCCGGCGGCGGAGGCCCGTTCGCGCCGGGCACAGGGGGGCTCGCGCACCCGTCAGGGCCGCAGCGAAGCGAAGGACGGCGAAGCCGTTGCGCGGGCGCGCCGACCGGCGCAGGACTCCGCCAACAGCCGGGGTGGTCTACGGCGCGGGAGGGTCGATCCCGGCAATCACCGCGGTCAGGCGATCAAGCTCGCGCTGGAGCGCCTGACGCTGGAGGTCGGAGATGCGCCGTTCGCGTAAGTGCGCCCGGGCATCGGCCGCCGCACGTTCCCAGGCCGGTCTGTGGCGGGCGGTGATGCAGGCGTTGGGGCAGCGGGTCGGTTCGCACAGGGCGGTAAGCGGCTGCGCGGGATCGGGGGTCGTCACGCGCTTGAGGCAGAGCGCGGTCGCGGGATCGAAGAAGCAATCCGCGAGCGGGCCGACATGGAAGGTGCGCGCGACGCTGGCGAGCATGACGCGCAGGCGGGCCCGATCGGCGATCATGGCGGGCAGTGGCCCGAGCTTAACGGCGGCATCGTCGAGGGTCCGCGCGATGCGTGGTCCCGCCGGTCCGCCGAGTGATGCGCCGCCCTGCCGCCGGTCGAAATAGTCCAGCAGATCGTCAATCTGACCGAGCCGGCGCTGCGCCTCGACCTCTGCGCGAAACCCCGATCCACTGGTCCCGGCATAGCCCTCGAAAGCGGCGACCGAGGCATGCTTGTACTGGATCATGCCGGCGATGGTGCCGAACGGACGGTTGGCGATGTGCCACGCGATGGTGCGCCGGAACTGCCGCGTCGTGATGCGCCACGGCTTGCCATCGGGGCCGGGTGGGATGACCGGCGCATCGGGGCTGCCGAAGACGGTGTTGAGGTGGTCGCGGAAGGCGTTGAGCTGGCGGACCACCTCGCTCGACAGATGCGTCTTGGTGACAGCGCGGGGACGAAGCACCGGCCAGAGCGTGTCGCTTCCAGTCTTCCGTGCCGCGTGTTCCGACAGCCGTTCGAGCACCGTGATCGCCTCGGCCACCGGTTCGATCGTCACCCAGCTCGCCGACTCACCGGCGCTCGATCGGCGCTTGTAGAGGGTCGATCGGACGCGTTGCCGCTCGATCAGGCCGTCTTCGCTGCGCGCGATCGAGAGGCAGCCGCGCCGCATCGCCTGGACCTCGCAGTCGCGCATGCCGGTCAGATAGGCGCATACGATATAGGCGGCGGCCTGCAGCATCCGCTCCTCGATCGCTAGGGTCTTCACGTCGAAGCGGGCACGCCATGGCCGACCGCTCTCGGGAGCGATCGAGATCGGCGTGTCCATGCCGCCGACCTCGGTACCAAGCGATGCAACCGCTTCGCGAATGACATCCGGTGCGCCGGTAGTGAGCATGAGATGCATGGCCGGCTCGGCGACGGCATCGATGCCGGCATGCAAATGGAGGAGATGGGCGTTGATCGGCGGGGTTGCATCCCCGGTGAGGGGATCGATGCGCGTGGCGCCGTTGTGTGCCGTCGTCCAGATGGGCACGCCGCGTCCTTGCCGGGCTCGGCGCGCGAGATAGCGCTCGAGGCGCGCGCGCTGCCGCAGGCGGCGCTCTGCATCAGGCAGTCCGCGTTCGGCGGCGAGCAGCCGAGCGCGGACTGCCTCGAGCCGATCGAGCGCGACCCGAGCCGCCAGAATATCGGTCGCGAAGGTCGTGACATAGCGCAGCGACCAGGCGAGCAGCGGCGTGACAATCTCCTCCGGCATGCGTGGGGTGCGGTTCTCGCGCACATGCCGATATCCGGCGACGCGCGCAGCCGCTTGCCCGGCCCACGGCTCGAACCCGAGACCGCCTCCAGGCAGGTGATCCCGGAGATGGTAGAGATCGGTGACCACCTGCAAGAGCTGGCCGACGATGACGGGGCGCCGCGCTGAATCATCCCGCAGGTGGCGCGCATAAGCGTCGATCAGCGCCTGATCGATGCGGCCCAGGTCGAGCCGCCCAAGCCGCTCGCGCGCGAAGGCGAAGAACCGGCGAGCCCGGTTGAATGCCTGTCGGATGCTGGCGGGCGGCAGCTTCGGGTGGTAGCCGGGAAGACCGACGTTGAGGCGGGCGTAGAGATAGGCGCGCATTGCCGCCTGCACATCGGCATGTTCGAGCACGTCGAAATGCACGGTGACGTGGCAGCGCCGAGCGTTCTCGCGGAAGACGGCGGGACCGAGATCCCAGGTCGGGTCGCCGACGTGCGACAGCTCCTCGCGGGCATGGCCCGCCTTGAGCGGCGCGCTCGCCAGCACAGGGCGATCGTCGAACGCGGGCACGAGGGCATGGACGGGCGTGGTCATGCGCGTGCCTCCGGCGGCAGATAGAGCCGTTCGCTCCCCATCTGCCGGCGCGCTTCGGCGATAACGGCATCGGAGAAGACCGGCAGGACCTGGACCGTGATCCGGGTGTGGACGCGGCCGAACTTGGCGGCCCAGTCGCTCGCCGGCAGGCTGCATCGCTGCTCTTCGACGAACGCGAGAAAGGCGAGGATCGCGGGGAGCTTGCGCGCGGTGATGACGGCGTTGGGACAATCGAGGCAGCCCCAGAAGGGCTGCGCGCAGGGCGAACCGGGCTCGGCGAAAGGACTGCTATGGAAGCCCGCGCAGGCGGCGAGCCAGACATCCTGTTCGCCGTCGAGCACCGGACCCACCGTATCAGCCGACATCAGCGACGCGACCTGTTCGGGCGCTTCGCGCAGCGCCTGCTCGGCGGTGGGTGGAAGCACGGTCGGCATCGCCGCAGCGACCGCTGCGCGGAAGGCATCGGCGACGGCCGCCTCGTGCAACGGCCGGAGCGACGGCAGATCGGCATAGTGGCGCGCCGCAACCTCGCGGGTGTGACCGACCGCGAAGCGGGCCATATGCCCCTCGGTCTTGGTGTACCATAACGCCTTGTGGGTCTTGCGCAGCCGGGAAAGCAGCAGATGGAGCGGCTTCCCATCATCGCCGGCGATACCATGGCGACGAGCCCAGGCGGCGAGTTGGAACTTGGGATCGACGATGCCGGCGCGAAGGCCGCCAACGTTGTGATAGAGCCAGAGGCAATCGTCGGTCAGATGCTCGCGTGCGACGGCGGTGACGTCGATCAGGCGACGCATGAGGCCGCCGGGTGTGCCGCTACCACCATCGCGGACCCGCATGCTCTTGTGCTCGGCACCGCGGGCGCGGCGCTTCAGATAGCGCAGCTCCACCGTGCCGGCATGCGGGTTGGTGAGACAATCCACGGTCAGCGTCTTCAGGCACTCCGGCTCGAGGCCGGTATCGAGCGTGAGCAGCACGAGCAGCGCCGGCAGATCGCGCGCGAGCAGATGATGGCGGCCATGCAGGTCGTCGATGAGCGTGCTGATCGGCAATCCGCGCCGCATGCGCATGAAATAGAGGCGCTTCAGCGCGGGCTGGTCTGCGACGATAAAGCCCTGCCGCGCGATGATCGCTTCGACATCGGCGCGCGCCCTGGCGACGACAGGGTCGCCCTCATCAGTGCGGTCGTCGGCGCCGAGGCGGCGAAGCATCGCTTCGATATCGGCCCTCGCGGCGTCGCGCAGCGCGCGGGCGACGAAGGGGCTATAGGCATCGCGCGGGGTCGAGCGGCCCGCCGAAGTGGCCAGCGTGTAGCGCAGCCGCTCATGCAGGTCGGGCGCGATCCGATCGGGCCGGTCTGCCTCGATCGCGCGCAGCGTGTTGATGACCTTGCCGACCGTTATGTGCCGGTGGATCGCGCCCATCCCACGCCGTTCGAGCGCGGACGCAAAGCCATCGATATGGACTGCGCGCAGGTCGTTGACGCCGGTCACCTCCGGCGCATCATCGCCAAGCCAGGCGAAGAAGTGGCGATAGACCTGAACATACTGCTTGATGACGCTGGCCGCACCGATGGGGCCGCCGAGCGCCGCCGATCGACGCAGCGCACCGGCGAAAGCGATGGCGAGTGGGCGAGGATCGAGCCCGGTCATATCGACTAGGACCGTTCCGCCATGCCGCGCCTCGATGGTGAACTTGAGGCCGAGCACAGGATCGGGCTGCGATCGCTCCGGCGTGATCGGCGCAAAGGCGACAGGCCGGCCCTTGCGGGGACGCCCGCTCATACGCCTTGCGGCCCCGGCAGTAACGCCAGCAGCTCCTCGACGGCCGCGTCCACCGTATCGGCGCGGGTCGCGATATGGTCGAGGTAGATATAGGTGGTGGTGAGGCTGGCGTGGCCAAGCAGGCGTTGCACCTGTTGCAGCGGGTCGCCCAGGATCAGCCGATAGCTCTCCACCGGCCCCACCGGCAATGCCGCTTCGCGCAGCCGCTGCTGGATCAGCAAGGCGAGCATATGGACTGCGAAGGCGTGGCGAAGCTGGTGCGGGCTGATCGACAGCGGGAAGCCGTTCTGTGCGCACCGCTTGCAGGCGCGGGTGAAGATCACCTCCCACGAGTTGGGGCGGACAGGCTGGCCGACCTCGGTCAGCCATAGCGCCGCCGGCTCGCGGGGCGTTCCATCCTCGTCGCACAGGATCAGGCGGCATCGTTCCTCCGGGGTGCAGATATCGCGCATGCGGTCGAGACCGGCGCGGGTGACAGGGATCGGTCGGTCGAAGCTGGCCGCACCGTCGCGCGCGGCGAACTTGGCCACGCCCGCGGCGCGCTCGACCGCGACATAGGCGGCGATCTGACGAAGCAGCCGGCGTGGGACCAGAACGCTGCGTCCGCGGTCGCCCTTGGTGAGCGGCGGCGGAAGGGGCAACCAAAGTTGTTGGACGTCACCGTCCTCGCGGTCGATCGCCGCGAGCTCGACGGTGAGCAAGCCCGACGCCTCTTCGAGGCGCAGGCCGGTGGTGACGAGAAGATCCGCGAACAGCGCGTTGCGCAGCCCATTACGGTCGCGAGCGCCGGGGCGCTCCGTGCCGTCAGGGGTGAGCCCGCGCAGGCCGACCTCGCGGAAAATGCGGTAGTCGTCCATCGTGACGAACCGGACATCCGATCGCCTGGCGACACGTTCATAGGCATCGTTGCGCGCCGCGATCATGCCGCGACGGCCACCTTGCGCCGGTCGCCACACGGCGCGGCGGCTGAACGGCGCGTCGGCGATCAACCCTTGCTGCTCGCCCCAACGGTAAAGGCGATCGAGGCTGGCGACGGCGCGGTTCCAGCTTGCCGCCGTTATCCGGTGATCGGCATCGTCGCGGCGTCGCTCACGATGATAGGCGTCGACATCGTCGCGGGTCGCAGCCCACACGGTCTTGCCGCAGGCATCGAGAAAACGAAGCCAGACTACGACATCATAGGCGTAGGCGCGAAGCGAGTGCCGCGAGCGGACGCCCGACAGCGGCAGGTCGAGAAAGAAGCGATCCAGATCGGGATCGTAGAGCGCGTCGTCGCGCTGGATCAGCGGCACATGCGCATCGAGGCCCCTGGCCTCGCGACGCTCGCAAACAGTAATGATCGACACCGGCGCGAAGCCCTCCCCCCGGACCCCCCACCCGGAAGCTGACCTTCACACCGATGCGCGCTATGGCCCGGCAGCTATCAGGCTGGCCTCCGCCAGCTCTTGGGTCAGCGCTACGGCCAGCCTGATTACTGCCTACCGTGGGCGTCCATCGCCGACCTTACTGCAATGTTGCGGACGGCGCAGACTGTCCAGATAAGGCGACCAGTTCTTCGAACGCATAGGCCTTGTCGCCGAAGCGCTTGCCGAAGGTCCGTGCGAGTCGGCTGGAATGGCCCGACCAGTGGGTCTTATGCCGATATCGGCATAAAGGGCATAATGCCGTAACCCTGATTATGCCGCATGGCGTTGGCTAGGACTTGTTTTTCGGCCATCCGCCATGCGGCACCTCGGCATAATCAGAGCCCTTCGAGGAACGCGAGGAGCTGATCGTCGGGTTTGAACCGACCTGTCGGCACGTCCGGAGCAGCGACGCGCGCCAGTGCCTTTTCCTTTAAGCGCATGTCGGCGTGGATGTAGACCTGCGTGGTCTCGACCGATTCATGACCCAGCCACAGTGCGATCACGGCCTGATCGACACCATGGTGGAGCAAGTCCATCGCGGTGCTGTGGCGCAAGGTATGCGGCGTGACCCGCTTTGCGCCGATGCTCGGACAGGTGCGCGCTGCCGCCAGGCAATGCTTGCGTACCAAATGTTCGAGCGCATCGCGGCTTAGCCGTTCGCCACGGATCGACGGGAACAGTGGTCGATCGCTGTTGCCATGCTCCCCAATCCATACCTTCAGGATCTTGGCGGTTTCCCGCCTGATCGGTGTGGACCGTTCTTTTCGTCCCTTTCCTACGCATCGGACGTGGGCGCCGGTGCCGAGCACAACATCCCGGTATCGCAAGCTGATCAGCTCTGATGCCCTGAGGCCCGTTTGCAGCGCGAGCAGCAACAAGGCGTGATCGCGCTTTCCGGCCCATGTCGAGCGATCCGGCACGGCCAGCAGTGCCGCGATTTCGTCTGCGGTCAGGAACGTGACCGCGCGCTTAACATAGCGTTTGTTAGGCATGGCAAGGATGCGCTGGCAGTTCAGCATCCATGTTGGATCGGCCATCGCCACATAGCGGAAGAACGAACGGATCGCCGCGAGCCTGGTGTTACGGCTACGTGCACAGTTGCCCCGTGCTGTTTCGGTGTGGACCAGAAAGTCGGCAACCAGATCGACGTCGATATCTTCGACCGTGATAGCGACTGGTCGTTTGCCAAGGCGCGAACCGGCATAGCGCAGCAACAGGCGGAACGTGTCGCGATAGCTCGCGATGGTATGATGGCTTGCTTCCATCTGGACGCACAGTCTGTCGGTGAAGAAGCGTTGGATCAGCGCTGGCAAAGTCATGGAGGTCATCGCTGCGCCTCCCAACCAATGCGCGTGGCGCGTGCCATCGCCAGCTCGAGCAGTTCGGGCACCGCCTCAATGTACCAGAACGTATGGTCGGGGCTGGCATGGCCAAGCCAGGTCGTCAGCCTGATCATCTCCCGCGCCGGATCCTTGCCCATACGATACCAGTCGATCATGGTGCGAACTGCGAAGGTGTGGCGAAGGTCGTGTATGCGTGGTCCTTTGCCGTGCCGCTTGAACCGTGAGTATTCCCGCAACCCGATCGCTCGACTTACTCGTGCGAAGCTGGCTCGTGCCGACCATTCGCTGAGCCGGTCCCCATTACATCTGACAAAGAGGGGGGTGGATGCTCGACCAAGCAGCCGATTACGTTCTGTGGTGTAGGTGATCAACCGGTCTACGACAGTCGGGTCGAGTGGCAGCAGGCGCTCCTTTCCCAGCTTTCCGTGCCTGACACTCAGCACACCGGTTGCAACATCGAGGTCGCTCGTGTCGAGCGCCAGCGCTTCGCTGATCCTGAGCCCCGTTACCGCGATGAGGCCGAAGAATGTCGAACACGTCAGCCCCCGCATTCCGTAGGTGGAAGGCAGTTCGCTGGCGGCTGCGATAATGTCACCGATTTCGACTTTGCTGTAGATGTATGGCCGTTTGCGGATTGTGCGATCCGGCAACAACCCGCGCGGCGGCGCTTCATGCGCCAAGTCGACACTGCTCAACCAAAGAGCGAACAACCGTACCATACCGAGCCGAGCGGACCGGGTGGACGACCCGGCAGCAGGCTGACTTGCGTCCCAGCGCAGGAACAGGTCAGCGTCGATATGCTGCGCACCCGCATCGTCGGCAAAGCGGATAAAGCGGCGTAGCACCCGTTCGGAAGTCCTGAGATCATAGCCGAGGCTACGGCGAACGGCGAGATAGCGGTCAAGCTGGCTGGCGAGGCTCATTGTGCACCTCCCGCGACGGGCCAGGGCTGGGCAATGGATCGCAAGCCTTCGATCTCAAGCCGGGCGTAGATCATGGTGGAACCGCGCGACCGGTGGCGCAGCATGTCGCCGACCTCGTCGAGTGAAGCGCCACGATTTATGAGTTGCGTGGCAAGGCTGTGGCGTAGAACATGCGATCCCACATAGGGCGTAGCGGGCTTCTGACCGGTCGCATCGAGCGCATCCTTGATGATAGCGTTGACGATCTGGCTATCCT
>NZ_ATDP01000061.1 GCF_000445105.1 Sphingobium lactosutens DS20
TGAATGGTCGATGCGGAGCGCGCTGGGTGACGAACAGGGTCCGGCAGTCAGTCGGTCCGCGCTCCTCCCTCAGATACCGGCTTAGGGCTTCACCGACCTCGGCGGTGATGGGCACACGGTCATGCACTTTGCCTTTGCCGCGCACAGTCAGTTCGCCTGAACGCCAGTCGATATCGTCGAGTTCGATCCTGGTGATTTCCGGCGCGCGAAGCCCAAGCCGTGCCATGATCAGGAGCATCGCATAATCGCGAACGCCGTGCCGGGGATTTCGGCGAACCCAGTCAAGCACGGCTTCGACGCCTTCGGGCGACAGATGTCGGGGAAGGCGCTTGTCGCGAGCCATCGCTGCTTTGGGCACGCTTAGGGCAAGGTTGGTCGCGGTGACGCCTCGTGCGAACAGGTACTGGAAGAACGTGCGCAGATGCGTCACTGCACTCTTGTCTCGGTATGGCCGCCCCCGCGACAGCAAGTGTTGAACGAACCCGACGGCGTCAACGGGTCGTAAACTGGTCAGGTCGAACATGTCCGCACCAAAGCGGTGGTCCATGAAGCGGTTGGCAAAGCGGAGCGTATGGTGGATGCTGCGCGGACTGAGGCCGCGCTGTTTGGTGAGATAGGTTTCGAAGTCGGCCAGCAGTTCGGCGCGGGCGACCTCAGCGGGAGTCGGTGCAACCGGCTTGGCAACGCATATCTCGATCAGGTGCGCAGCGAATTTGCGCCCCAGGCTGTAAAGGCGGATCGTTCCTGTTCTCTGCGGCTCTGCTGCCCGACCCAGCTTTTCCGCAAGATCGGGCGTCAATGCCGATGGTGCAATGCCAGCCTCATCCATTGCCAGTCCAAATCTGCGGATCAGATTTCGGTATTCTTTGATCGTGGCGTGTTTGTAGTTCGCCTCGGCAAAGCAGCGCATGAAGCTGTCGATGTACGGCTCAATGCAGGTTTTGGTGATTATCGTCATGGTTTTCGTGCTCCATAGGGTTGGAGCGCGATCCGGGCCTTGTCGTCGCCCTGACTGCAAGATTATCAGTTGTGTTGGTTTCAGATATGCGGAGTGGGCATGAAGCAGAAGACCAAGGTTTTGGGTGATGCAGCCGTAAAGGCGTTGATCGAGAAGTACGACTGCCCGGTGCCATTCCACGAAGTGCGCACCCGGCTTCTGGGCAATATCGCAACCCCGGAGCTATCGGCCTCGCCCTTGCAGATGATTCAGGATTTATGGGGCGGTGAGTTGCCCGTGTTCGACAGCGTGGACGAAGCCAACGAATTGATTGGTGCTCTGATCGACGGCCTTTGGAATGGGCTGACCCGGCACCAGAAGCGTAGTCAGCCATTCAGGCTGACACGTGTGTCGATGGACCCAACTGCTGCAAATCTCGGACACTACGGGCTGATCCGTCTTGAGGAACTGGATGGCTTCATCGAAGGTCTGTTCAACGGTCATGATATCATCGATCTACCCGAACGTGCTCATGGCGCGATCGGCCAACTTGCCGAGCTCCGTGCGATGATGGGCGGTATCTGCGAACTCGTGGAACGTGACCCCAATGCGGATGATCGCACCCAGCTTGACACGACATTCAAGCACCTGCGCGAACTGACCAAAATCATGGAGACCGAAATCCACGAGACTGTGCTGGCTTGCACTCGTGCACGGCGACAGATGCTTGAAGGCATTCTCACCGAGAAGCCGACGGTGCATTGATCCAATGTCCGAGGAACGTCTCCGCGAGAAGCTGCGCAAGATCGAAGCTCTCTATGCCGGCGCCACGACCGCCGGCGAGCAAGCCGCCGCAGGTGCCGCTGCGGAACGCATTCGCCGCCAGTTCGCAACGGCCAGCAAACAAGAACGTGCCGAGGAGTTCAAGTTTTCAATTTCTGACCCCTGGTCACGACAGCTCTTCATCGCTCTGTGCCGCCGCTATGGCATCAAGCCATTTCGCTATGCGCGCATGCATCGTCAGACGGTGATTGTTCGCGCGCCAGCGAGTTTCGTTCGGATGACGCTATGGCCAGAGTTCGAGGAACTGAGCCAAGCCCTGACCTCGCATCTGGATGAAATCACGCAGAAGATCATCAGAGAAGAAGTGCACGAAGCCACGCAGGATGCGGAAGAAGTGAGCGAACCGCGTCAGTTGCGCTGAACGTTCCCACATTCCAGCGGATTACCTCCCAGGCACCAGGAATATGCCGAAGCGGCACGTCACCAAATCGCGGAAACACGAGATCCTACGATGCCATGCGGCATAATCCGGGTTACGGCATTATGAACCGTCTCGTGGCAACGCGTGGACGCATAGTGATCCATGCTGCGGAAGGCCGTTCGGTTCGGCAGCTGGATATGATCGAAGGTCGGTGTGAAGTAGGCTTGGTTTCCGCCATGGCGAACGTCGGCAGGGATTCCCGTGAAGAAGGCGTCGATCGCCGCCTGCCGCTCGGACGGGATCAGAGGCTGCTCCGGTTCGTCAGAGGGGTAGAAATAGGCTGGAAGACCGTCGATCTGATCGGCGTTGAACACGATGTAATGGCGCAGGAACCGGATGCTCCGCTCCACTTGCTTGCCGGTTTCGGGGTGCTCCTCACGCTTCTTGAACGAGGAATAATAAACCGAAAGCGCGCCGGTTTGACCCTTGCGGACGTGCCCGCCTAGCGTTTCCGCCTGGCGCCAGGTCATCCAGTAACGCGAACGATAACCCTGGGCATCGCCGAGCGCCCAGAGATAAAGCGTATTGATGCCCTGATACGGCGTGCCGCAATGACGCAGCGGGCGTCCGCCCGCCCCGTTCAGCCGCCAGGGCCTCGACCAGGGCGGAACACCCTCCTCGAGCTTGCGGATGATGAGGTCGGTGATTTCGGCGGCGACATCGCGGCTCGTGCGTTTCGCAAGGGACATGGCGCTTCTCCGTGCGGAAGGGGAAAAGGCCGCCGGCACGGGACCACGCGCCGGCGGCAAGGCATCCAGGAGAAAGCGGCGTCAGGCCGCGAGAGCGTCCTGATCGGGCGATTCCGCTTCGATTTCGCAGGCACCGGACACTGTCTCGTCGACGCCAGCCACGCCAACCTCTTCGGCATCCTCGGGCTCGACGATCGCCTGCTCTTCAGGATCGCCTTCGGCGGGTTCGAGATCGTCCGCCTCGGTCTTGTCGAGGAAGCGCATGGCGTCGGGCACCCAGGCAAGCGCCGCGTCCCGGACCTCGGGCTCGACGATCGCTTCGCCCGCGAAGAGCTTCGCGCACGATTCCGAGATCTCCGACTTCTTCATCGTCGCGTGGCGCGCGGTCAGCGCCGCGCCGCCGACATCGGCGAGCAGCGTCAGGATCGAGCCCTTGCTGATGCGGTCGAAGAAGTTCTCGGATGTCGGCCGCCACCAGCTTGCGACATCGACATCCATGATCGTCGCCAACCGGTTGTGGAGCGGACACTGCTCGGCGCGGTAGCTCGCCTTCGCTTCGAGCGACATCGCCACGATGTAGGCGAGCCAGGCCGCCTTGCTGTCGTCGTCGAGCGCCCGGAACGCCTCGAACCGGTCGACCTCGGACTTGTGCTCCAGCCAACTCGCATCGAGCCCGTCATGGGCTTCGGCGAGATAGCCCCGCGCGCGGGTCGTCGGCTGGTCGCCACTCACCGGATCCTGCGGCGAGCGAGCGCGAATGGTCGAGCCATAGGCGCTGAACGTGCTGGCGCGATCGTCAATCATGACGAAGAGCGCATAGTCGAGCGCCAGGGCCGGATGGCTGAGCAGGGTCGCTGCGAGCACGTCGCGCCGCTGCATCGCCAGCTCATCGTAGAGCCGGGCGCTGAGCGGCTTGCCGCCCGGGGCGATCGCTTCGGGCGGCGGAGCAGGCGGCGTGTAGCTGCCGCCCGGGCCGGTCGAACCGCCACCGCCGGCACCATCGCCGTGGTCGTCCTCGCCGTTTTCATCAGCGCCGCCGATGCTGACCGGTTCCTCGCTATAATATTCGGTGTCGAGGACCATCTCGCCTCTGGGCGTCAGCTTGAGAAACGCGCCGACGAGCGGCTTGATCTCGTCAGGCAGCACCGGCGGGATGTTGTGGAGCGCGTGTTCTTCCTCGGACAGGGCATCATATTCCTGGTCGAGCGCCTTGTAGGCATCCTCATCGATGGTCTCGTCATCCATCTCCTCGGCGATGGCTTCCTGCCGCTGTGCAATCGCATCGAGGCGGGCCAGCTGCGCCTCGGTGAAATCAGGCTGCGGCAGGATCACCCGGTAGAGGCCGGTCGCCGCGCTATGCGTGTAGTTCGACGCAATCGGCCGGATCCAGGCGAGACCGAGTTCCTCGCCGATCCGCTTGGCTTCCGCTTCCATGATGTCCGCGGCGAGCCGCTGCGCGATCTCGGGGTTCACCCACTTGTCGCCGCTGTCGCTGAAAAGGTCGCGGTCGATCTTGCCGCCAGCCTCGGCATAGCGGTCCTCGCCGACCAGGATCGCGACCGGATCGGTCGACTTCATCGTTTCGTTGGCGATGACGCGGCGGATAGTGTCGGCATTGGCATAGCTGGTGCCGTAGCTGTTCCAGACGAGAAGCTGCTTCTCCTGGTTTTCGGTCGAGGCATAGGCCTTGGCGACGTCCAGCGTGATGGTGCCTTCGCTCAGCGCCTCGAAGATGGGCTCGGCCAGGGTCGCGAGCCGCAGGCGGCCCTCGACGAACCGACGGGTGAGGCCGAAGCGCTTGGCGACACCGTCGATATCATTATTGAGACCGATGAAATACTGGAACGCGCGGCATTCCTCGGCAGGCGTCATCTTGAGCTGATGGAAGTTGGCCGCGGTCGAGGTCTCGGACAGGGTCGCCTCGTCGCCGACGAGAACCTTGACGGGAACATCGTAGGTTTCAGGGTCGATGGTGCCGCGCTCGGCGAGCATGAGCAGACCGCGCAGGCGGCGACCGCCATCGAAGACCTCGAAAGTGCCGCGCGGCTTTTTCACAGGCGTGACGAGCAGGTTCTGGAGTACGCCGCGAGCTTCGAGATCGGCGGCCATCTGCGGTATTTCCAGCAGGTCGTCGGGCCGCCTGCGGACATTGATGGGAGAAAGCGTAAGCTTCGAGAGCTTAACGGTCGTGGTCATCGGAGGAACTCCTTCTGGCATCCGGATCAGCCCGGACACCAGCATCACTCCCCCTTCCCTCTCGAACCCCGGGGCGCCCCGTGGGCGTGGCTTTTTTCCGCCGGACAACCTACATTGTCTTCTCTTCCGGCCTCGAAAGAATATGATCTGCGGTGACCTCCACGACGCTCCGTTTGAACATGCCGCAATGGCAGGGTGGCGATGAACCCGCCTATAGCTTTGGTTCCGAATTGTTGCGCTGGCTTGCCCCGCCGCATGACGGCCCCGAGGAAACCGTGGCGGTTCCGGAACCGGACGGAAGCTCCCCGCCGGTTAGCCGTGGCATCAAGTGGTGCGCCGCCCTCTTGTCTCAAGCAAGAGCGGCGCGCGAAGCCATCGAGCGGCATGCGCCCGATCGGATCGTGACGCTTGGCGGCGACTGCCTGGTCGATCTTGCGCCGATGGCGTATCTAAGCCGCAGATATGGTGAAAAGCTGGGCGTTCTCTGGCTCGATGCCCATCCCGACGTGATGAGCGCTGCCGAGTTTTCGCACGCCCATGCCCATGTGCTTGCCCTGCTGCTTGGCCGGGGCGACGAGGCTTTCACGGCAGAAGTGCCCCGCAAGCTGGACGCCCGGCGTGTGATGATCGCCGGCATGCAGGGATGGAACGCGGATGAAGACCTGATCCTGAAGGAACTGGGCATCCGGCATATCCCGCCAGCCGTCCTTGCTGACAGCAGCCGGCCGATCCTCGACTGGATCGAGACCGAGGGAATCACGCATCTTGCGGTACATTTCGACCTCGATGTCCTCGATCCGGCTCATTTTTCTCCGCTGCTGTTCAACAGGCCGGGCATGCCGGAGGGGGCCTT
This sequence comes from Sphingobium lactosutens DS20, assembly GCF_000445105.1. GTDB lineage: Bacteria > Pseudomonadota > Alphaproteobacteria > Sphingomonadales > Sphingomonadaceae > Sphingobium > Sphingobium lactosutens. The sequence goes on from NZ_ATDP01000061.1 coordinate 5,940, forward strand.
CGATGGAATAGAGCAAGGCCGTATGCAGCTGGACCAGGTGGTGCGCCTGTTGAAAGAGATCGGCGCGGCAGTGGATATGGTTGGCCTTGCCATCGCCGAACATCTGCCATGGGACATGCTGCGCCTGAGAAACAGCCTTGCCGAGTTACCCATCATGAAATCATGAAACTCACTGTGGGCTGAAACCGCCCCGAGTTTCGGAATACCAATGGCGCACCACTCGCGAAGCTATCCTCGCCGCTTTGGACACGCCCTCCCCCCGATCTCGAGGTAAACGTCGTCACCGCTACGCGATGCTTCACAATCTGAATGTGACGGACTTCTCCTGTGAGAGCGGCGCTGACCGCCGATGAGACGTCATTAGAGGGTGTCAATGACCAACGAAACCCGCAGTGCCGACTGTTTCGGTGACATCTCGTGCTTGATGCAGAATGCACACCAGCTGCGCTTCGTCATTCAGGATCGGAACGGACACCGTCTGCCAATAGCGCTCGAGAAACCGGCCATCGGAACCCCGCAGGTCATAGCGCTGTGCTTTCATGGCATGCTGGCGCCGTCCCTGTGCCGCGATGCGGATGGAATCAAACAAGCCTGCGACGCCGGTTGCATCCTCAAGATCCGGATTATCCGGAAAGACGTCAAAGAGCCTTTCTCCGGCCACTCTGCTGCGCTCGGTATAGGTGATGGCAGTATGCGCATCGTTGACGTCGAGGATTCGCATACCAGCCCTCGGATCGATGATCATCGTAGGCTGGGTAGAGGTCTCCGTCAGGCGTTGAAAAAGGCTCCGATCACATGATGATAGCGCGCCAAATTCAATAGGATATCTCTGCACGCCAAGTGCGGCGGCGTTGAGCAATGCAAGCTCGCGTTGAATTGAACGGATCTGCTGCAGCAGATAGCTGCGCTCGGTGTCGGCAACGTCTGCGCCCAGGCAGGCCCTGAATTTCTTCAAGTTTTCGTGCAGGATGAAGCGTTGCACATTACCCCCTAAGGTTTCAATTGTGCCTCGGATCTATGAACTTCTCCGGTCCCGAGAAGTTTCCCCGACTCGCTGGCATCTGCAACGCAATAAATACACTGAATGACCTCTGAGCACAGGAACGTCTCCGAGCCATAGTGGGTAAAGGATGACCACATGATTCGCCCAGCGAATGTCTGTCTGGGCCTTGTGAATGGCGGCGGCG
>NZ_ATDP01000062.1 GCF_000445105.1 Sphingobium lactosutens DS20
GGCTGAACGCCTTGGCGAAAAGCCGTCGATGGTCGTCATCGCCGCCGGCGTCGTCACCCTTCGCGCGAAACTCCTTCCAGAGGACGCCGAGGCTGGCGTGCTCGCCCTTGCGGACCTGCGCGCCGAGCGCCTGCCACTGGCGATAGGTGCCCCAGACCCCGCTCGCGTAGCCGCTGCCATAGGCGGCCGCCCAGAGCGAGATCGTATTTATGCCGCGATAGGGCTTGCCGCTGGCGACGTTGGTCGGGCGGGTGACGTCGGCGCCAAAATGATGCCACGGCATGCGCCAGGTGCCGGTGCCGGCTTCGATGGCGTCGACGATCGCTTGCGTGACGCGAGCGTAGACGTCTGAGCGTGGTGAGGCTGACATGATATGTTCTCCGTTCTCGCGCCGGGGACCATCCCCGGCGGCGGAGGCCCGTTCGCGCCGGGCACAGGGGGGCTCGCGCACCCGTCAGGGCCGCAGCGAAGCGAAGGACGGCGAAGCCGTTGCGCGGGCGCGCCGACCGGCGCAGGACTCCGCCAACAGCCGGGGTGGTCTACGGCGCGGGAGGGTCGATCCCGGCAATCACCGCGGTCAGGCGATCAAGCTCGCGCTGGAGCGCCTGACGCTGGAGGTCGGAGATGCGCCGTTCGCGTAAGTGCGCCCGGGCATCGGCCGCCGCACGTTCCCAGGCCGGTCTGTGGCGGGCGGTGATGCAGGCGTTGGGGCAGCGGGTCGGTTCGCACAGGGCGGTAAGCGGCTGCGCGGGATCGGGGGTCGTCACGCGCTTGAGGCAGAGCGCGGTCGCGGGATCGAAGAAGCAATCCGCGAGCGGGCCGACATGGAAGGTGCGCGCGACGCTGGCGAGCATGACGCGCAGGCGGGCCCGATCGGCGATCATGGCGGGCAGTGGCCCGAGCTTAACGGCGGCATCGTCGAGGGTCCGCGCGATGCGTGGTCCCGCCGGTCCGCCGAGTGATGCGCCGCCCTGCCGCCGGTCGAAATAGTCCAGCAGATCGTCAATCTGACCGAGCCGGCGCTGCGCCTCGACCTCTGCGCGAAACCCCGATCCACTGGTCCCGGCATAGCCCTCGAAAGCGGCGACCGAGGCATGCTTGTACTGGATCATGCCGGCGATGGTGCCGAACGGACGGTTGGCGATGTGCCACGCGATGGTGCGCCGGAACTGCCGCGTCGTGATGCGCCACGGCTTGCCATCGGGGCCGGGTGGGATGACCGGCGCATCGGGGCTGCCGAAGACGGTGTTGAGGTGGTCGCGGAAGGCGTTGAGCTGGCGGACCACCTCGCTCGACAGATGCGTCTTGGTGACAGCGCGGGGACGAAGCACCGGCCAGAGCGTGTCGCTTCCAGTCTTCCGTGCCGCGTGTTCCGACAGCCGTTCGAGCACCGTGATCGCCTCGGCCACCGGTTCGATCGTCACCCAGCTCGCCGACTCACCGGCGCTCGATCGGCGCTTGTAGAGGGTCGATCGGACGCGTTGCCGCTCGATCAGGCCGTCTTCGCTGCGCGCGATCGAGAGGCAGCCGCGCCGCATCGCCTGGACCTCGCAGTCGCGCATGCCGGTCAGATAGGCGCATACGATATAGGCGGCGGCCTGCAGCATCCGCTCCTCGATCGCTAGGGTCTTCACGTCGAAGCGGGCACGCCATGGCCGACCGCTCTCGGGAGCGATCGAGATCGGCGTGTCCATGCCGCCGACCTCGGTACCAAGCGATGCAACCGCTTCGCGAATGACATCCGGTGCGCCGGTAGTGAGCATGAGATGCATGGCCGGCTCGGCGACGGCATCGATGCCGGCATGCAAATGGAGGAGATGGGCGTTGATCGGCGGGGTTGCATCCCCGGTGAGGGGATCGATGCGCGTGGCGCCGTTGTGTGCCGTCGTCCAGATGGGCACGCCGCGTCCTTGCCGGGCTCGGCGCGCGAGATAGCGCTCGAGGCGCGCGCGCTGCCGCAGGCGGCGCTCTGCATCAGGCAGTCCGCGTTCGGCGGCGAGCAGCCGAGCGCGGACTGCCTCGAGCCGATCGAGCGCGACCCGAGCCGCCAGAATATCGGTCGCGAAGGTCGTGACATAGCGCAGCGACCAGGCGAGCAGCGGCGTGACAATCTCCTCCGGCATGCGTGGGGTGCGGTTCTCGCGCACATGCCGATATCCGGCGACGCGCGCAGCCGCTTGCCCGGCCCACGGCTCGAACCCGAGACCGCCTCCAGGCAGGTGATCCCGGAGATGGTAGAGATCGGTGACCACCTGCAAGAGCTGGCCGACGATGACGGGGCGCCGCGCTGAATCATCCCGCAGGTGGCGCGCATAAGCGTCGATCAGCGCCTGATCGATGCGGCCCAGGTCGAGCCGCCCAAGCCGCTCGCGCGCGAAGGCGAAGAACCGGCGAGCCCGGTTGAATGCCTGTCGGATGCTGGCGGGCGGCAGCTTCGGGTGGTAGCCGGGAAGACCGACGTTGAGGCGGGCGTAGAGATAGGCGCGCATTGCCGCCTGCACATCGGCATGTTCGAGCACGTCGAAATGCACGGTGACGTGGCAGCGCCGAGCGTTCTCGCGGAAGACGGCGGGACCGAGATCCCAGGTCGGGTCGCCGACGTGCGACAGCTCCTCGCGGGCATGGCCCGCCTTGAGCGGCGCGCTCGCCAGCACAGGGCGATCGTCGAACGCGGGCACGAGGGCATGGACGGGCGTGGTCATGCGCGTGCCTCCGGCGGCAGATAGAGCCGTTCGCTCCCCATCTGCCGGCGCGCTTCGGCGATAACGGCATCGGAGAAGACCGGCAGGACCTGGACCGTGATCCGGGTGTGGACGCGGCCGAACTTGGCGGCCCAGTCGCTCGCCGGCAGGCTGCATCGCTGCTCTTCGACGAACGCGAGAAAGGCGAGGATCGCGGGGAGCTTGCGCGCGGTGATGACGGCGTTGGGACAATCGAGGCAGCCCCAGAAGGGCTGCGCGCAGGGCGAACCGGGCTCGGCGAAAGGACTGCTATGGAAGCCCGCGCAGGCGGCGAGCCAGACATCCTGTTCGCCGTCGAGCACCGGACCCACCGTATCAGCCGACATCAGCGACGCGACCTGTTCGGGCGCTTCGCGCAGCGCCTGCTCGGCGGTGGGTGGAAGCACGGTCGGCATCGCCGCAGCGACCGCTGCGCGGAAGGCATCGGCGACGGCCGCCTCGTGCAACGGCCGGAGCGACGGCAGATCGGCATAGTGGCGCGCCGCAACCTCGCGGGTGTGACCGACCGCGAAGCGGGCCATATGCCCCTCGGTCTTGGTGTACCATAACGCCTTGTGGGTCTTGCGCAGCCGGGAAAGCAGCAGATGGAGCGGCTTCCCATCATCGCCGGCGATACCATGGCGACGAGCCCAGGCGGCGAGTTGGAACTTGGGATCGACGATGCCGGCGCGAAGGCCGCCAACGTTGTGATAGAGCCAGAGGCAATCGTCGGTCAGATGCTCGCGTGCGACGGCGGTGACGTCGATCAGGCGACGCATGAGGCCGCCGGGTGTGCCGCTACCACCATCGCGGACCCGCATGCTCTTGTGCTCGGCACCGCGGGCGCGGCGCTTCAGATAGCGCAGCTCCACCGTGCCGGCATGCGGGTTGGTGAGACAATCCACGGTCAGCGTCTTCAGGCACTCCGGCTCGAGGCCGGTATCGAGCGTGAGCAGCACGAGCAGCGCCGGCAGATCGCGCGCGAGCAGATGATGGCGGCCATGCAGGTCGTCGATGAGCGTGCTGATCGGCAATCCGCGCCGCATGCGCATGAAATAGAGGCGCTTCAGCGCGGGCTGGTCTGCGACGATAAAGCCCTGCCGCGCGATGATCGCTTCGACATCGGCGCGCGCCCTGGCGACGACAGGGTCGCCCTCATCAGTGCGGTCGTCGGCGCCGAGGCGGCGAAGCATCGCTTCGATATCGGCCCTCGCGGCGTCGCGCAGCGCGCGGGCGACGAAGGGGCTATAGGCATCGCGCGGGGTCGAGCGGCCCGCCGAAGTGGCCAGCGTGTAGCGCAGCCGCTCATGCAGGTCGGGCGCGATCCGATCGGGCCGGTCTGCCTCGATCGCGCGCAGCGTGTTGATGACCTTGCCGACCGTTATGTGCCGGTGGATCGCGCCCATCCCACGCCGTTCGAGCGCGGACGCAAAGCCATCGATATGGACTGCGCGCAGGTCGTTGACGCCGGTCACCTCCGGCGCATCATCGCCAAGCCAGGCGAAGAAGTGGCGATAGACCTGAACATACTGCTTGATGACGCTGGCCGCACCGATGGGGCCGCCGAGCGCCGCCGATCGACGCAGCGCACCGGCGAAAGCGATGGCGAGTGGGCGAGGATCGAGCCCGGTCATATCGACTAGGACCGTTCCGCCATGCCGCGCCTCGATGGTGAACTTGAGGCCGAGCACAGGATCGGGCTGCGATCGCTCCGGCGTGATCGGCGCAAAGGCGACAGGCCGGCCCTTGCGGGGACGCCCGCTCATACGCCTTGCGGCCCCGGCAGTAACGCCAGCAGCTCCTCGACGGCCGCGTCCACCGTATCGGCGCGGGTCGCGATATGGTCGAGGTAGATATAGGTGGTGGTGAGGCTGGCGTGGCCAAGCAGGCGTTGCACCTGTTGCAGCGGGTCGCCCAGGATCAGCCGATAGCTCTCCACCGGCCCCACCGGCAATGCCGCTTCGCGCAGCCGCTGCTGGATCAGCAAGGCGAGCATATGGACTGCGAAGGCGTGGCGAAGCTGGTGCGGGCTGATCGACAGCGGGAAGCCGTTCTGTGCGCACCGCTTGCAGGCGCGGGTGAAGATCACCTCCCACGAGTTGGGGCGGACAGGCTGGCCGACCTCGGTCAGCCATAGCGCCGCCGGCTCGCGGGGCGTTCCATCCTCGTCGCACAGGATCAGGCGGCATCGTTCCTCCGGGGTGCAGATATCGCGCATGCGGTCGAGACCGGCGCGGGTGACAGGGATCGGTCGGTCGAAGCTGGCCGCACCGTCGCGCGCGGCGAACTTGGCCACGCCCGCGGCGCGCTCGACCGCGACATAGGCGGCGATCTGACGAAGCAGCCGGCGTGGGACCAGAACGCTGCGTCCGCGGTCGCCCTTGGTGAGCGGCGGCGGAAGGGGCAACCAAAGTTGTTGGACGTCACCGTCCTCGCGGTCGATCGCCGCGAGCTCGACGGTGAGCAAGCCCGACGCCTCTTCGAGGCGCAGGCCGGTGGTGACGAGAAGATCCGCGAACAGCGCGTTGCGCAGCCCATTACGGTCGCGAGCGCCGGGGCGCTCCGTGCCGTCAGGGGTGAGCCCGCGCAGGCCGACCTCGCGGAAAATGCGGTAGTCGTCCATCGTGACGAACCGGACATCCGATCGCCTGGCGACACGTTCATAGGCATCGTTGCGCGCCGCGATCATGCCGCGACGGCCACCTTGCGCCGGTCGCCACACGGCGCGGCGGCTGAACGGCGCGTCGGCGATCAACCCTTGCTGCTCGCCCCAACGGTAAAGGCGATCGAGGCTGGCGACGGCGCGGTTCCAGCTTGCCGCCGTTATCCGGTGATCGGCATCGTCGCGGCGTCGCTCACGATGATAGGCGTCGACATCGTCGCGGGTCGCAGCCCACACGGTCTTGCCGCAGGCATCGAGAAAACGAAGCCAGACTACGACATCATAGGCGTAGGCGCGAAGCGAGTGCCGCGAGCGGACGCCCGACAGCGGCAGGTCGAGAAAGAAGCGATCCAGATCGGGATCGTAGAGCGCGTCGTCGCGCTGGATCAGCGGCACATGCGCATCGAGGCCCCTGGCCTCGCGACGCTCGCAAACAGTAATGATCGACACCGGCGCGAAGCCCTCCCCCCGGACCCCCCACCCGGAAGCTGACCTTCACACCGATGCGCGCTATGGCCCGGCAGCTATCAGGCTGGCCTCCGCCAGCTCTTGGGTCAGCGCTACGGCCAGCCTGATTACTGCCTACCGTGGGCGTCCATCGCCGACCTTACTGCAATGTTGCGGACGGCGCAGACTGTCCAGATAAGGCGACCAACTCCTCGAACGCATATGCCTGATCGCCGAAGCGCTTCCCGAACGATCGGGCAAGCCGGGCTGGATGGCCTGTCCAGTGGCCGGCCTCATGCGCAATGGTGGCTGCCCAGGCGGCGCGCGTGTCGAATTGCTCGACCGGCGGCATGGTGATGACGTCCGCGCGCAGATCATAATAAGCACGATCGCCGCCGCATCGCAGCCGCGCGGGCAGCCGATCGACGAAGCGCTCCGCCCGCGGACCGAGCCGGTCGCCCGGCGGGACGAGGGAGAGGGCTTCGGGATAGAAATCGCCCGGCAGTGTATCGATCTGATCGGCATTGAAGACCGCATAGGACCGCATGACCCGGCGCTGCTCATCGACGAGCTCACCCGGACGTTCGTATGAATCGACCTTCTTCGAATAGGCTTTGTAGAAGATCGCAAATTGCGACTGCTCACCGGCACGGACCTGCCCGCCGAGGCTTTGTGCTTGCCGATAGGTCATCCAGTAGCGAGACCGATAGCCGCACTGCTCGGCGGCCAGCCATAGCCAAAAGGTGTTCATGCCGCGATAGGGCTCGCCATTGGCGCGCAGCGGGCGCCCTTGCGCGGCGCATGATCGCCAGGGCCGTACCCAGGGACGCACACCGGCCTCGAGCCGGTCGATGATGGCGCGCGTGATGGTCTCGGCCGGCGAGGGCCGGCCCGATGATTGGGTCATGGTGGATACTCCGCGAAAGAGCGGCTGTCTCAGCGCCGCCGATGAAGGGCGGCGGGCGACACGAAAGCGCCGCCCGCCGTTAGGCGTTCGCCTCAGGCGGCCTGTTCGAAGTCGCCAGCATCGCCATCGGGGGCGATCTCCCCTGCCCCGCCGTCGCTGTCGTCTTCATCGCTGAGGAAAGCGGAATAGCTCCGGAAGCTTTCGGGCTTTTCGATCGCGTCGAACCGCATCTCGTCGGGCAGCCAGGAGAGCGCCTTTTCCCGGACTTCGGCCTCGACGATGCCCTGCCCCGAACAGAGCGCAGCGCAGGCATTGGCAAGGTCACCCTTCTTGGCGTCCTTGTATCGGCCGCGCAGCACCGGCCCGCCGATCTCGTCGAGCGCTTCGAGCATGACGTCCTTCTTCACCCGCCCGAAAAAGTTCTGGGCATCGGGCCGCCACCATTGCGCGACATCAATGTCGAGCAGCCGTCCGAGATGATCGTGGAAGCCGTTGCGGCGCCCGCCATCGTCGACGTTGAGTGTCGGCTCCAGCGTCTGCGCCATGACATGGGCGAGCCAATCGGCGCGCGCCTGTTCATCCAGTTGCCGGAAGGCATCGAAGCGGGACGACAGCGTGTTCCCGCCTGCCCAGCTCACATCGAGCGCCTGGCGCTGTTCGGTCAGGACATTGCTCGCCGCGCTACCTTCATCGCGGAAGCTGACGATCGGGAAGCTCGCGGCGGCGGCCTGCAACGTCGCGTGGTCCCGGACATAGCTGCTGGCGAACACCGTCCGGTGCGCCATCAGGAATATCGTGAGATCGAGCGCGAACCCGGCATCCGAGGCGACATGGGCTGCCAGGATCTGCCGGCGCTGGGTCGCGAGTTCGTCAACCAGCGTCGCGCTGAGCCGGGAGGCCGCGACCTTGCCGGACGGTGCTTCGGGTTCTGCATCCTCGCCCGCCTGCCGGATGGCGCGCTCGCTGAACATGCGGCTGTGCACCCGCGGACTGCCATCGGGCGCCAGATAGATGAAGGTGCCCAGCTGGTCCTTGATCGCATCATCGACCATCGTGCGCGACGCCTCGATCGTATCGAGTTCCCGCTCGATGTCGGCGAGACGCGCCGAAGCCGCCTCGGCCTCGGGCGTGCCGTCCTCGAGTTCGGTCTCAAGTTCGCGGATGAGCGCGTCGCCCTCATCCGAGAGACTATCGACGCGCTCCTGCTCGTCCCCGCTCAATTCGCGCAGCGGCGGATGGTATTCGTGGAGCTGGCACTCCATATCATAGGGCACATGCGTCGCGAGAACCGGCGTCACGAACGCCAGCTTCTGTTCGGCAGCGAGCGCTTCCGCGGCCGCTTCAAGCTTCTGGGCGGCCAGCTGCTCGATGAGCTCCACGTCGATCCAGCTCTCGTCCACATCTTCACCGAACAGGTCGCGCTCGATCCGGCCGCCCGCGCCGACATAGGCCTCGCGGCCGACGAACCGTGCCTTGGCGTCGGTCGCCTTGACCGTTCCGTTGAGGAGCGCACGGCGGATATTGTCGGGATTGTCGCCATAATAGGACCGGCTCATGCTCTCGAACACGCGCGCCTGGCGATCGACGTCGGGCGTGACGGCATAAGCCTGGGCGACCCCCAGCGTGATCTCGCCCGCCGCCAGCGCCGCGAAGACGAGAGGAGCCAGTTCGGCAAGCCGTACCCGCTGCTCAACGAAGCGGGTCGTGACGCCGAAACGTTTCGCCACATCCTCGGCACTCGCGCCCTTGTCGAGGAAGTGCTTGAAAGCCGAGCACTCATCCGCCGGGTTCATCGCGACGCGGTGGAAATTCTCGGCAAGGCTCGCTTCGGCCGATCCGGCATCATCCTCGAGCACCAGCACCTGAACCTCATGGTCCCCGGCAAGCCGGCCTGAATCGATCAGCCGCTGGAGCGCCCGCAAGCGGCGGCCACCCGCCTTGACGGTGAAATGTCCTGCCTTCTTGAGCGGCGTGACCACGAGATTCTGCAACAGGCCATGCGCGGCGATATTGTCGGCGAGGCTGTCGAGGTCGGCATCGCGATTGGATTTGCGGACATTGTCCTTCGAGAGCGAGAGGTTCTTGACCTTCACGGACTGGATCATCGGTTGTCTCCTTCGAGGGTTGCGCCGACCTCGTCGGCCGGCTTGAGCCACTCAGGCCCACCCGGCCGAAGGCCCCCTCCCCTCTCTTCGGTCGCTTGGCGCGGCCGCGGGTCAGTCCGTGATCCTGGCGAGGATCTCGAGGGCGCGGCTCGGGGGAACGAACAGCCGCGTGCGGTGCTGGATGATCTCGGTGAAGCAGCCCGCCGCCTTGAGATGCGGCAGCGCCTCGGGCTTCCAGTCCAGCAATTCGAGGCGTTGATCGCCGGCGACCAAGGCGCGCTTCAGCCGCAGCGCTCCGATCGGCATGATCTCGCCCGAGGTGCGGACGTGCTCGACCCGCGCGCCGAGGTCGATCTCGACATGGGCCGCGATGCCGAATGCGCTGGCAATCCGCTCAACCAGCGGCGCCGGAATAAGACGCCCGAGAAGCGACTGGCCGTCATCGCTCGTCAGCCGCCAGACCTGGACATGATCGTCGGGCAGCTTGCCCCACACCGGAAGCAGCAGGCCAGTGACCAGATAGATGATCTGCGTGCGCGTCTGCGCCGCCATTGCGTCGCATTCGGCCTGCCAGGCTTCGTCGAAGCTCGCCCGGTCCACGTCGGTCCAATGGGTTTCGGCGAAGAGGTCCTGCCGGTGCCGTTCGGTGCGCGTCGGCCGCACCAGCTCGTAGCGGCGCACGGTCCGCCCCTCTTCGTCCGTCAGCGAGAAGGTCGGCCGGCAAATGGCGGCCTTGCCGGAACGCGGGTTGATCAATCGGCGCGCTTCCGGGTCGGCGAGAAGCCAATGCGCTCGTTCCAGGGTCAGTGGCCGATATCGTTCCTCGGTTTCGATGCGCAGGATTTCGGTTTCGGCGCCGCTCACGGGATCGCGCCGGATCACCGTCCGGTCGAGGATCGAAATACGGTCGGCCGCGATCGTTTCGACGCCAAGATCGAGGGTGCCGGCCTCGCGTGCCTTTTCCACCCGTGCTTCGATCAAGCCGAGATATTCGTCGAAGATCGCGTTCTGCAGGTCGATGCGCAGCGCCAGGATGCGGTTCAACCACCGCTGGATCGTGGGCAAGGTCTCGGTGAGCCCCCCGCCCTCCCCGGCCAGGTTCAAACCGGTGAGCGCCTGGAACTGATCGAAGTGGACCGATTGGAGTTTTGCCTGGAACAGCAGGCGAAACCACTGGTCGAGCGATTCCCGCGCGAAGTCGGACTCCAGATTGTCGCGGGGGTCGAAAAGTCCCTGCCCGCCGGTCTGGCGTTGGCCGCGGGTCAGCGCGCCCAGGCTGTCGAGGCGCCGGGCGATGGTCGAGATGAACCGCCGTTCGCCGCGGCAATCGGTGGAAACGGGCCGAAACAAGGGCGGGCAGGCTTGGTGGGTGCGGTGCGTGCGGCCCAGCCCCTGGATCGCCGCGTCCGCGCGCCAACCGGGCTCGAGCAGATAGTGGATGCGGCGGCTCTGATTGGGCGCGTCGAGGCTGGCGTGGTAGCTCCGCCCCGTGCCGCCGGCGTCGGAGAAGATCAGGATGCGCTTTTCGCCGCGCATGAAGATGTCGGTCTCCGCGAGGTTCGTGCGCGCGCTGCGCCGTTCGATCCGCTGACGGCCGTCGGCATCGACGATGATCCGCCGGCTGCGACCCGTCACCTCGGCCACGGCCTCCGTCCCGAAATGCCCGATTATGTGATCGAGCGCCGAGCCGACGACCGGCAGCGCACAGAGTTGCTCGAGGAGCTGATCGCGCATGGCGATCGCTTCCCGGCACAGCACCGGCTGCCCGGCCTCGTCGATCATCGGTTCCGAGCGCACCGTGCCGCTATCGTCGGTATAGGTGCGCATCTGGCGCACGGGAAAGGCTGCCGTCAGATAGTCGACCAGGAATTCGCGCGGGGACAGCTCGATATCGAGCCAGGCGCGCTCCTCGGGGGACAGGTCGGCAAGGGCACGGTCGAGCATGGCTTCCGACGTCGACACGAGCTGGACGACGGCGCAGTCGCCGCGCGCGAGATCGGCGGCGATCGCCGGGATCAGCGACGGCAGCTTCATCGACAGCAGGATCTGGCCGAAGAAGCGTTGCTTGGTCGATTCGAAGATCGACAATGCCGCGGCCTTCGCGCCGCTATTATAGGTGGCACCGCTGAAGCCGTCGGTGACGCGCGTGGCGGCGAGCGCGGCCTGCAGATTGTTGTGAATGATCGCCCAGGCATCGGCATAGGCATTGTAGACGGCGATCTGTTCTTCGCTGAGCCGATGCTCGAGGATGTCATATTCGACGCCGGCGAAGCTGAGCGCCCGCGCGGCATAGAGGCCCTGCGCCTTGAGGTCGCGGGCGATCAACTCCATCGCTGCGATGCCGCCGCGGCGCAGGGATTCCACGAAGGCCCGCCGGTCGGCGAAGGCCGTCTGCGGTCCCCACAATCCGAGGCGTGTCGCATAGGCAAGATTGTTGACGTCCGAGGCGCCCGTCGCCGAGGCGTAGAGAATCCGGGCGCGCGGAGCGAGATTTTGCAGGCGGACGCCGGCGATGCCCTGCTCGGACCCTTTCGTGGCGCCGAACCGGCCCTCGCCGCCGGCCACCCCGGCCATTTCATGCGCCTCGTCGAAAACGATGACGCCGCTGAAATCCTCACCCATCCATTCGATCAGCTGGCGCAGCCGCGTGCCCCTGTCGCCGCGGTTGGAGCGCAGGGTGGCATAGGTCAGGAAGAGGATCCCATCGCCCAGCGCGATCGGGGTGCCGAGCTTCCACTGGTTGAGATGCTGGATGTCGAGCGGCAAGCCGCCAAGCGCCGACCAGTCCCGACGAGCGTCTTCGATCAGCGTCTCGCTCTTGGATATCCAGAGGTGGCGGCGGTTGCCGCGCAACCACTGGTCGAGGAGGACGCCCGCCACCTGCCGCCCCTTGCCGGCGCCCGTGCCATCGCCAAGGAAAAAGCCGGTCCGATAGGCGTTACCGGCCTCTGCCGGCGACAGCGAAAGACCCTCCTCGCTGGATATGAACCGCCCGGGAAGATCGCGCTCGAACGCCGCGCCAGCGTAGATCAGCGTTTCGAGCTGCGCGTCCGAGAGCAGGCCGTCGTCCAGGATCCTGGCCGGCAGCACGGGTTCATAAGCGACCGGGGGTGCGGCAATCGATCCCATTGCCTGCGATTCGACCAGCGCGCTTGGGTGCTCACGAGCATCGGCAATCAGCAGACGGCTCGGCCGATAGGGCAGGTAAATCCCTTGCGGTTCGCCCGCGGGTGCGGGCGCGTCGAGACGGTGATAGGCGACCGCGCGGGTCGTGGGCAGGGTCACCGCCGCACGCGAGCAGACGGGGCGGGTCCGCCGCGTGAGGCCCCGGAACAATCCGCTGGGGCGGGAGATCGGCTGCGGCTGCGGCGCGCATGGGGTCGCCATCGCATCGATGGCCGCAAGCGCAGCGCCGAGCGTCGTGCAGGTCTGGCGCGGGACCGAGCCCCCTGCCCCGTCCTTTTCGAGGAGTATGAGCTGGACTGCCTGGCCGGTGCCGTGCTTGGCATAGGCATCGGGCGGCAGGTCGAGATGCAGCCGGGCATGCGCGCCCGCAGTGGCGTGCAGCCAATCCGCGTCCTCCGTCTCGATGCGGTCGGGGAGAATAACGGCGCAGCGCCCGCCTGGAGCAAGCCGCAACAGCGCGGAGCGCAAATGGCGAAGCGCGGCATGGCGATCGCGCGCGCGCCCCTGGCTTCGCGAGAAGGGCGGATTGAGGAGCACGACGCTCGGCACCAGTTGCGGATCGAGCATATCGTCGATCAGTTCGCCATCATGCGTGCTCAGCCTGCCTTCGGGAAAGGCGTGACGCAGCAAACGCGTGCGCCAGGCATCGATATCATTGAGAAGGAGGCGCGCGCCGGCGAGATGGGCGTGTACGGCCAGGAGGCCGGTCCCGGCCGAGGGCTCGAGCACGATATCGTGTGCCGTGATCGCGGCTGCCTTGGCGGCAAGGAAGCCGATCGGCGCCGGTGTCGAGAATTGCTGGAACGCGATCTGCGTTTCGCTACGCACGCTTTGCGTGGGAAGCGCCGCCGTCATAGCGATCAGCTGGGCGAGCCGCGCATTCGCATCTGCCGGGAGCGTCGCGTTCTTCAGATGGAGGACCTGCGCGAGTTCGAGCACATCGTAGGCGTCGCGCAATGACCACAGGCCATCGGCGCTCGAGCCACCGAAAGCGGAGGTCATTTCGGCAAGGAGGTCGTTACGTGCAACCGGACATCCTTCGGACAGCCGGTCGGCTATGCCTTGAGCAGCGGTACGGGCGGGATCATCGAGCGGCAGCGTGAGCGCGAGGGGGTGTGTGGCCATGGGGCATCTCCAGGTCTGACACCTGGCATCAGCGCCAGGTCATCAGCCGGAAGGCTCCCTCCCCTTTCAGGCCGCCTCGGCGGCCCGGCGGACACGCCAAGCATCATTCCAGTCCGCGTGCCGTTCCGGCAGCCGGAGCACCAGTTCGCGTCCATTGGCTGTGAGATGGGGGCGGGCTTTTTTGAGCATGGCGGCAGCGGCGGCACCGCGATCGCCATAGACGATGATACGCTTGACCCGTTCGGGGATGGCGACAAGCCCAAGGCGTTCGACCCCGCCCAGCGCCCAGGTGGGCGTTCCGAACCAGGCCATTGCTGAAAGGGCGTCCTCGATGCCTTCGGCAAGGCCAAGCTCCTCGCCGGCCGGCGCCAGACGAATGGCCGCGTCGCCGAGAAGGCCAAGGGCAATCTTCGGCTTTGGCATGGGTTTGTGCAGGATGTCGGCGAGATCGAGGCAGGTCCGCTGGACGGCGACAACCCCCAGATCATTCTCGACCGCGGCGATCATCGCCGGAAAGAACCGGCGGCGCTCACCGGCCCCGACGATGGTGCGCGGGTTGTAGCGCAGGCAACGCGGATAGGGAGGCGGCAGACCGCGCGCCGCCAGATAATCGGCCGCTGGAGATCCGGCGATGGGCTGGCTCGCCTTCCATAGGCGAAGTGCAAGAGCGCGATGGTCCGCGGCCGCCTTCGGGCGCGGCATTGTGAGCGGCTCCGCATCGTGAAGTTTGCGCCGGCGCAAAGCAGCCAGAACATCGCGCGTGTCGCAGCCGGCAAAGCAGTGGAACAGGATCGCCCGCTCGCCCAGGCGTACCGACAGGCTGGGACCATGATCGTTATGTGCCGGGCACCGGCATTCGCCGCGCGTACCGCGCCAGATCCCACCCAGGGCTTCGACAATGGCTTTGGCGCGATGGGGAGCAGCTATGGGCATCGACTAATCCTCGGAAGTGGTGGAGCGCCGCTGCTGATTGCGCCCTCCCCTCCCCGATATTTCACCCCGGCATGCCTTTGGGTGCCAGGATCCCGAATTCCTCGACGATGCGATCGGTTGTGTAGTGCGTCGCGCCGTCGCGTTCATAGGAGCTGTCCTTGAGCCGCCCGGCTATGCGCACGAGATCCCCGACTTGAGCCCGGTCGGCGATATGCTTCCGCTGGCCTTCGCTGAACACGCTGACCCGGTTCCAGTGGCTGTCTTCCTGCCACTCGTTATCCTCGCCCTTGCGGCGATAATTCGCGCAGACTGACAGCAGGGTGACTTTCGGCCGCGCGTCGATTTCTCCGATTCGGCCGATGATCTCGAACTTGGCGAAGTTGATCATGCACCCTCCATTGGCGACGTCATTTGGCCAGGGAGCCTACCGTGGATGGCGGACTTCGCGTATCCCTCCAGACAGGGGGATTGAACGATTGCTTCAGGCACGACGCGGCTCCCTATCTCGCGGAATCTTTTCGCTTCGCAATCAGCGACGCGGGGATGAGAATATCGCGGGCGCATTGCTGAAACGAACGTCTGAGCGCTCCGTCGGCACGGGCGGACAGCGACACATTGCCATGTTGCCTTGCCATTTCTCCACAGCTGGAACGGTTGGCAAATGACTTCTTGTGGCGACGCGCATTCGCCGTCGGGGACAGGAAATAGCCGAGGTTTGACTTTTAGAACAATTTTTGTTCATTAAATGCGAACCGAACCAGGCTATCTGATTCGAAGGGGGCGAAAGCGGGCATGTCGTATACCGTAAACACGCTGCGAGCGATGACGCGGTCGTGCGAGGAGATGCGCGATCGGGTGAAGTCGATTGTGTTCAAGCCCGAAGATCGCAAGACGCTCGACCTGACGTTCGGCCCCGGGATCGCAGCCGATCTCGTCGGGCGTACCCCCGAAGCTTTGGCCAAGGCAGAAAAGGAAGGCCGTCTCGCCGCTCCCAAGCAGCTCAGCAACGGGCGGCGTTACTATACGCTGGAAGACCTGACGCATATTCGCGAAGCGCTGGGCATTCATGCCGGCAAAGCGCCCGATGAAGATGCCGTCATCATCGCCGTTCAGAACTTCAAAGGCGGCGTGGGCAAGTCAACGATCACGAAGCACTTCGCAGATTACTTGGCGCTTCACGGCTATCGTGTGCTCGTAATCGACTGCGATCCGCAGGCATCGACGACGACGATGTTCGACATTCAACCCGAAACGCTCATCGATGACGAAGAGACGCTCGGCCAGTTCCTGTCGCCGCGCAGCACGTTCGACAATTTCCGTCAGGCGATCCGCGACACCGCATGGCCGACCATCAAGATCGTGCCATCGAGCCTCGGGTTGCAAGATGCCGAGTGGGATCTCACCGCGACGCTTCGCGAAGGCGGTCAGGCGGTTCGCGAGGGCTTGCAGCGCTTGCGCATCGGAATCTCCAGTATCGTGAAGGATTACGACGTGATCCTGCTCGACCCACCGCCGGCGATGGGCTTTCTCGGGCTTAACGTGATGGCCGCGGCGACGGGCTTGCTCGTTCCTGTCCCGGCCCGTCAGCTCGATTATCTCTCGACGATCCATTTCATGGACACGATCGCTGAGAATATTGAAGTCCTCGAGGCCAACGGGACGCCAGTGGACTATGGCTTCATCCGTATTGTCTGTTCTGCCTATACGCCCAGTAAGCCGGGCGAGAACGACATGTGGAAGATGATGCAGGCGACCTACGCGAATTTTCTGCTCAGCCAACCGATCCTCGCCTCGGAGGAGATCAAGAATGCGACGCAGGCGTTTCGCTCAGTCTATGAGAGCAAGCCTTCGGCGTCACATGCCACCTACCAGCGGTGCCGGGACAATCTGGACTCAGTGTTCGGCGAGGTGGTGCAGCAAGTCCGCCAGCAATGGCCGTCGAAGAGCATCGCCGGGCGGGCCGGCGAGACAGTCACGAGTGCTGCAGCGTGAGCCGGCGGTCACTGATCGGCGAAGCCCTTGCCTCCGGACCGGCCGAGCCGGTGCCGCTTCTTGAGGAAGCGGTCGCCTCTGAGCCGCGCACAACCTTCACGAGCAAGCGCCTCGATGCGTTCGGCGAAGCCTCGCGGATGGTCAAACGGCCGACGATCCGGCTGAAACCGTCGGAATGCTCGATCTGGCCCGGCAATGCGCGTGATTATGCCCTGTTGACCGAAGATCGGCTTCGGACGCTTATCGATTCCATCCAGGCCGAGAATGGCAACCGCATTCCGGTTGTCGTCCGCAGGACGCCCAAGGCCGATCTGGCCTACGAGCTGGTGATCGGTACACGCCGGCATTGGGCGATCTCCTGGCTCAACACCAATCACTATCCGGACATCGAGCTGGTCGCGATCATCGAGGATATCGACGACGAAGCAGCGTTCCGGCTCGCCGATATCGAGAACCGGGAACGCGAGGACATTTCGGATCTCGAGCGCGGGTTAAACTACAAGGCAGCGGTCGACGCTTACTATGACGGCGTGCAGTCGCGCATGGCCGATCGCGTCAAGCTGTCGAAGTCCACCCTCGCTCGGTACATCGGTTTGACCGACATCCCACAGACGATCGTCAGTGCGTTCGCGTCACCAATGGACTTGCAGGTCCGCCATGGCGACAAGCTGCTCCCTCTGCTCCGCAACCCCGGGATGCGGAGCAAGATGGAAGAGACGGCGAAGGTAATCGCGGCCGAGCAAAGCTTCCGCCAGTCTGGCGACGAAGAGCCTATCAGCGGTTCGGAGGTTGTGGCCCGGCTAACCAAGCCCACCTCGACCCGACCGGGCCGCGCGCAAAAGGCGACGATCGAGGTTAAGGGCGCCGCGATCGGCCAGGTCGATCGGGACCGTAGCCGGGGCCTGACGATCACGCTGAATCCCACCGAGCTCTCGGCCGACGACATATTGGAGGCCCTCCGCCCGCTCATCGAGAACGCGAAGATCCTCAAGAAGGCGGGCCGGTGAAACCGCACCCCGCCCTTTCGCCCAACACGATTTTTGCAACTCTGCAAAAGGGTATGTTTCTGTTTTTTATCAACATCTTAGTGCGCATGTCCCACGCGTGGGACATGCACCTCTTCAATAGGGTTTTTGTGTGAGTTCCGAGACGTCGCCGACGGTCCTTGGAGGCCGCCGGGTCCAGTTTGAGATGTTCTTTACGCTGCCTGATTTCAGCGACATTTCCCTGCGCGATTATCAAGAGACGATGCAGCGTCCCTTCTTCAGCCTGTCGAAGAAAAAGCGGATCAAGCCCATCGAGTATGTAAGCCCCGACAAGTCCGTTACCGTCCACGTGTCTGCAAACCCTGCGTACGGAATGGCGACGATCTGGGACGCGGATATCATGATCTATCTTGCCTCGCATCTCAACGAGCTGCGAGAACGCGGCGAGAATGACTTGTCGCCAACGATCAGGCTTCAGCCAGGCGATCTCCTTAAGCGCGTCTGCTGGGGGATCAGCGGCCGCGCTTACGAGCGTTTGATCGGCGCGCTTGATCGCCTGCAGGCGACGACGATCAAGACCAACATTCGGGCGAATTCGAAGTCGCGCGAAACCACCTTTTCGTGGATCGACAGCTATACCCATCTGGTCGACGAACGAACCCAGCGATCGTTGGGCATGGAGATCACGCTCTCTAAGTGGTTCTTCGACGGCGTAATGGACAAGCGGAACGTCCTCGCGATCTCGCCACTTTATTTCGAAATCACCAGTGGCCTCGGCAAATGGCTCTATCGAGCAAGCCGCAAGCATGCTGGCGGGAACGGTGTCGAAGGTTTCACGATCGGGTTCGAGACGCTTCACCAGAAGAGCGGAAGCGAAAGCTCCCTACCCTCTTTCAAGAACAAGATCCTCGAATTGGCGCGAGCGAACAGCCTGCCCGAGATAAGCCTGGAGGTGATCGGCGCCGACACCCCGCGCCCGAAGCTCAAGATGGTGATGCGCCGCCATCTCGAAGAGCAGAGCGCCAAGGCCTTGGAAGTTGCCCAGTCCGCCTTGCCTCCGCCTCAGGCCGCCCGCCCTGCTCCGACTCGCGCTAAGCCCGCGGCTGAGGTTCCGGAGCCCGCATCGTTCGTCAACGCGAGCCTGACACGTGGGCTGATCGCAAAAGCGGTTGCCGGCCTCAAGGTGGTAGATCCGGCATCGAGTACCGATCCTCATGATCCCGGCTATGCAGCGGCAGCCGCTACGATGCCCCGCGCTCGTACCGGACGTGCGCAGGATGTGCTCGATCGCGATATATATGACGCGATCCGCGCCGAATGCCCAGGCTGGGACCTCGACGTCCTCATGAAGCAATTCGACGCCTTCTTGAACGCGAACCCGAACGAGATGCCGCGAAACTACTCGAAGCGCTTCTACGGCTTCATGAAGAAGCACCACGAGCGCAATAAACACTCTCTCCCCGGCTTCTGATCGTACGCCGGCCGTCCGCGCCGTCAGAGGCTGGCATTTGGGTCCCCCGGCCGACGTGTTTTCAGAAATCGTCGCACGCTCACGCAGCGGATGTTTGTTCGCGCGAAATTTTGCCGTCCCTATGCCATTGTGGGATCTGCGACAGCGACCGCAGCGTGATTCTAAAAACACGTTCTGCAGTCCCGAGCATCGGGCCGCAGAACCGCGAATTCGCAGTCGCCCGGATGCTAGTTGGCTCGGATGCTCAGCGTACCACCATCCTCCGCCTTGGACGGAGGTGGCCTCTCAGATCTCAACGAGGGGAGGGAGGTGAAACCGCATTCCCGAAAACACGACGAAGGGGATCGACATTTCCGATAACACGACATGTCAGGACGAGCCCGACGATCTCGAGTGTGCGGTTTGGAGATCACTGGCCAATAGCGAATCAGAACGCCAACCTGATGCGTTGGTATGGTCAGGGATCAAACTTATCCACAGCTCCCGTGGTGGCCGACGTGTTATCGGATAAGATCCATCGTGTTTTTGGAATCGCTCCATCGTGCTATCAGATCGTCGGCACCGTGTTATCAGATTCTATCCACACGTCGCGAATCGCCGGATTTTCGCTACTTTCGCCCATGATCCGCGACAGTAACCTTTTAACTTCAAGAGATAACTCTCCTTAACGCCGCGCCTACGGCGGATCATTGATTTTCTGCTTCTTGATTTTGAAGAAAAAGGGGAGGGGGTACACCTCGACCGACCAGCACCACCACAGCCGTCCGCGCCCACTGATGCTCGCGTAGGCGATCGAGCTTATACAGGCCCTTTTCACGGCATGCCCGAAAACGGGTGCCGGATCGTCGATCCCTCGCTGACATTTCCAGCGCCTGCACCGGTGCAATTCTGTGTAGAAGGGAGTGGATGAGCAAGAGAATACGAACTACGCGGCTGGCGGAACTGATGGCAGCCTTTGCCGTCCCGCGGGATCCCAGGATCAAGGATCAAGGCGTAGGCCGTTCGCGTGGTGCCGATGGCAGTGCCGGCGTCATACCTGCAGCTCGTGCTGTCCGCCGATCCCCAAGAGGTCAGACAAGGCTGTGGATTACAAAGGTCGCAACTTACCTTGCTGACGCATGCGCGCTGAAGCGGAGACCGCTGCTCGACCGGCACTGATGTGCTCCTTCTCCGGTGTACTTGGTAAGCGCTGTGATTCGATCCAGATCGCGAGAATCACTGCGGAAATCTCGTAGCGTGACACACTCATTGAAATGATACGCTTTTGAGTGCATATATAAGGCATGGAGTGCACTCATGCTTGCTGCTTTTTTGGATGACATTCGCGAGGGCGACATGATCGCGCCGCGCCGCATGGCGGAACGCCTGCGCCTGCCGATGACGCGTCTATCGCGACTTGCGCACCTCAATCGCAACACCATGACCACACATCCCGGCAGCCCGGCTGTGCAGGCCAAGCTGGGGGAAATTGCCCGGATCATCGCGCGCGCCGCCGATCTGGCCGGCGATGAAGGCAAGGCGATCATCTGGTTCAAGCATCAGCCTCTGCCTGGATTTGGCAAGACGGCTGAGGAGTTGGTCGAGGATGGCCATGCTGATGTCGTGATCGAGGATCTCGATCGTATGGCCGCCGGTGTTTATTCCTGACGCGATTGACTCTGGTTCACAGGCTTGACCGTGGCCATGTTTCCGCACGCTGGTAGTGCGGCGCAATGACCTATGCTCTTGCGCCGTTGTCACTTCCGCTTTGGCGGATGATCCGGATCCGCCACCAGTTCAGTCCGACGTCGGGAGAAGGCGCGCGGCTTTATGGCGGACGCTGGAACAGGAAGGGGAAGTCAGCGCTCTATCTCGCGGCCGATGCAGTCACGGCGGTGGCGGAATACTATCAAGGGCTGCCCAAGCCCGGAACACTTGTCCCTTATCACCTCGACGCGGCGGCAATCGCGGATCTCACCACCGGCACGGCCGAACCGTGCGACACGCGGGTAGGGGAGGCCCTGGGGGCGAACTGGAAGACCATCGCGTTGCTCGAACGCCAGACGCCGCCGAGCTGGGCGCTGGCGGACGAGCTGATCGCGGCGGGTGCGCAAGGTGCGTTGGTGCCATCTGTCCAGAATCCGGGTGGGCGGAACCTGGTGCTGTGGCAATGGCATGAGAAGGATATGCAAGGGGAGGGCGCCGCGCTGACTGTCCTTGATCCTGACGATGCCTTGAGGCCTCCAGGCTAGACGAATCTAGCCACACACACGCGTTTGTCCGCTGCACTGTGTGTCGATATATTGGCGCACCACATAGAGATCGGCGACATTGCCTGAGGCCATCCGCTCGATCGCCGGACGTCCGGCGAACAGCGGCGCCTCGTTGGGTTTGCGCACCCATTCGTCGGCGGTACGCGGCACAAGCATCTGCAGCCCCTTGTAGATCCCCATGACATAGGAAATTCGCTCGAGCGCGTCCCTGGAAATCGCCGCGACCGCGCCGCGCTTCCAGGTCTGAAAGGTCGAGCGGCTGTCGAGCCCGAGCAGCTTCATCTGCTCGGCTTCTTGGAGGCCCCAGGCGTCGGCGATGCGGAAGAATGTGCGCAGCGCCGGAGCCGTCAGAGCCTTGCGGCTAAGCGTGTCAGCATCGGCTGACTTGACCATCGGCTTCCCTTTCTCCGTCCAACTCTATCGCATTCGCCCAAAAAGCGAATTCCGAAACATCATCTCTCGCGCGCGGCTTGGTCAACCTGGGCCAGAAGTGCGCGCCAGCAGTTGGTCGATATCGGTCATCGCCGCGTCGAACTCGGCGAGCGCTGGATGGGAGAGCGCGGGTGCTTGGTCCAGGGGGGCCGACAATCGCTCCCTTCGCGGTTCTTCGGCGACCAGCAGGACCTTCCCCTTGACCGTCTCCCGCCGTGCCATGCGCGCCGCCACAAGGGCGTCGCGAATCGCATAGGTGCCGCGCCGGCTGATCCCGAAGGCCGAGGCCATCTGATCGAGCCCGAGCGGCGCGAACGCGGCAAGGACGATCCACACCTGCGGCGCCCGCGCGCTCGCGCGCAGGTGCCCCAGCTGCGCGTCCATCAGCGCCGCGCGCCGCCGCGCTTTCACGACCAGATCTGCAAGCCGGGTAGCGCTGGCGCGAAGCGTGCGCGCTGAGACAATGGCGCGTTCGCCCGGCCAGAGCTGCGGCTGAAGCGGTTCGGCGGTCACGGCGCCGGGGCAGGGGAGGGCAAGCTGCCACGCGCCGCACGCGGTCAGCTGTCGGCTGCCAAAGTTTATGGAAACCGCATTTATGCACTGAATATCAATGTATTATCCTGATTTCCATGCCAACAATTCTGGCAGGTTAGGATTCCGTGTCGATGCCTCTGCCAGAATTGATGTCATTGAATCGGTCGATATCCGGCCACGGGAGGTCGGGTGATCGAACGCAAACCGAGCCGCACGAAAGTCGCGTCCACGGAAGCTCTGGCGACAGGTGCGGAACTCTACCCCATCTTCAGACGCCTCGTCCCACTCGACGGGCCACTGACAGCACAAGTCATTGACGCTGTCGCTGCCCAGTCAGGGCTGAGCGACCGTCAGATACGACGACTAGTAGGCAGATTTCGCGCAAATCCTGTGGCGTCGAGCTTGGCTCCAACCCCTCGCGGTCCCCGGATTGGCAGTCATCGCATCGCCGAGCCGGTGAGGGAGGCGATCGACCGGCTTACCCAGGAAGTATTCCTGACAAAGCCACCGCCCACTGCGGCCCTGGCAGCCCGGGAAATTCATGGTCTTTTGATCGCGCAGGATGGGGAGTTCTGCTTCGCGCCGGGCGAGGTACCGAGCGAGCGCACTCTGATCAGGTTGATCGGCGAGATATCCGAGCCTCAGCGGGCTCGCTCGAGCATGGGCTCGAAGCAGCGCAGCGCCCATGAGCCTCATCCGGGCGCCTATCACAGCGAGGGCCTGCTCGATCTCGTGCAGATGGATCATACGCGGGCAGATGTGATTCTCGTCGACAGCGTACATCGCGAGGAGCTCGCCCGCCCCTGGATAACGTTGCTGGTTGAGGTCTGGACCCGCAGTATTCTGGGCTTTTATGTCAGTTTCGGCGATCCTTCGATTTTCCGCTGTGGCCGGGCGGTGGCCAACGCCTTGCTGCCCAAGGAACCGCTGCTTGAGCAATTGGGCGTCGATGTCTCCTACCCGATGTATGGGCAATTCCGGCGGCTCCATGCCGATCACGCAGCACCGCACCGGGCGGAGAGCTTCAGGCGAGCTTGCCTGGCCAACGGCATCGATCCCGACATCCGTCCACGCGGACCGGCCCACTTCGGAGGCCACATCGAGCGCCTGATCGGCACAATGGTTGGGAAGATGCGGCTGCTACCTGGTGCGACGGGCGGCAATGTCACCCAGCGCGATGGTTATGACGCCGGACAGGCGGCAGCGATGACCTTGCCCGAATTCGAGCGCTGGCTGCTGTTCCAGATCGCCATCTATCACAACGGTCCGCACAAGGGGCTGGGCGGACAATGTCCTGCACAGGCGTGGAAAACGGCGGTTTCCGGCCATTCTCCGCTGCTACCGGCTTGCCTTGATGTTGAGCATCTCACCCGCCAGTTCCTGCCGGCGCGGCAGCGAACCGTTCAGGCTTACGGCGTTCAAATCCTGCACCGCCGCTACTGGAATCCGGTTCTGGCGGCCCGAATTGGCCAACAAATCACCGTGCATCATGATGAGCGCACGCTGCAGCGGATCTATGCGGAGATCGATGGCCAGTTCGTAGTCTTGCCCGTGGTCGGCGACTACCCAGATATCAGCGAGCCCGAATGGGAAGCCGAACGGCAACGCCAGCGGCGGGCAGGGGCGGCGTTTCAGGCGGATGGCGCAAAGGCAGCGACCGCCCGGTACATTCAGGCCGCGCGGCGCGAAGTCGCCATGGCACGGCAGCGCACAGCGAGTAGCCGACAAGAGCGCAAGCGGCAGGAGCGCGAAGGCGTGGCACACTCACCCCAGGCCAAGGGGCGGATCGAACGGGCCGAAGTTCATTGGATCCCGGCTGCGGATCTGCCGGACAATGATTGGCTGAAATGGCGCAAATGAGCGGAAATTCAGCCTTCTGGATCGATTTCGACGAAGCGCGCACGGCGGTTACGACACTGGTCGAACTGGCGCACGACGAGCCCGACGAGCGACCGCCCTGCGTCTTGCTTGTCGGCCAGTCGGGGATGGGCAAGACCTCGATCCTGCGCGAGACCCAGCGCCGGATTGCGCTCGATTTTCCCGAACCTGCCGATTGGGGTGAGGCCCGTTACGAGCCGATGTTGCGCACGGTCATTCCGTCGGGTTCAACCGCGCTCAAGATCAACCTGACGCTGCTGTGGAAGCAGGGCTGGCCGATCACCGGGAAAACCCACCGTATTGCCGATCTCAAGGTGGTTGAACTCCTGCGTCGGCAGCGCACAAGGCTCGTGGGGATCGATAATGTCCATGCCATCCTCACCGCTGGCGGCAGGGCGCGGCGCGACACGCTCGATGCATTCCGCTTCCTGATGAGCGAGGGCAATGTCCCGATGGTGGTCGCCGGGCTCGACGTCGCGGCGGACATCTTTGCCGAAGATGTCGAGCTGGCCTATCGCTCGATCATCGTGCGGCTCAATCCCTGGGCGCCTGGCGAGGCATCGCAGCGGCTGATCCGCGTTCTGGCGCACGGGATGCAGCTGATTGAGCCTGACCGGCTTGCTGAGCCGGAAATCGCCGAATTCCTGTGGCGCCACAGTCTCGGGGTTACCGGCAACTTCAAACGGCTGCTGCACTGGGGACAGAAGGTTGCGCGTCGTCACGGCCGCGAATGCGTCGAATTCGCCGATATCCGTGAGGCTGCGGGTTTGCTCCCCGGTCACCCGGCGCGGTGATCGCGCTCGGGCTCGAGCCGGAGCCGCTGGCGTTCCGGGTGCGACCGCTTGCCGATGAATGTTTCGACTCCTGGATCGACCGGGTGACCCGGGCCCACGAGACGACCCGTGCGGCGCTTTTCCGCCATGTCGGGATCGAACCGGCTCTTGCTGGATACGACCTGGCGCGCGGCGCGCGGGGGCTGGACGTGGCTTGGCACAGTGCCTTTGCCAATCTGGTCGAGCGCCT
The DNA here is from genome assembly GCF_000445105.1 of Sphingobium lactosutens DS20. GTDB lineage: Bacteria > Pseudomonadota > Alphaproteobacteria > Sphingomonadales > Sphingomonadaceae > Sphingobium > Sphingobium lactosutens. The sequence goes on from NZ_ATDP01000062.1 coordinate 24,654, forward strand.
CGCCTGGGCCGTGCAATGCCAAAACGACAGGATTTCCGCCACTTTTCTCGCCTGCCAGGCGCACGACGTGCTGCCGCGGCGCATAAGGCGATACGCCTGTGCGCGCTGCTGGTACGAAGCGGGACGGGCGGGCAAGCCGATGATCGTCCGCCGGGAATGGATCTTGCGGGCAAGCTGGCGTTGCCACGACCACGAGTTGCCGTTGACCGACATGGCCAGCCTGTTGCGGGACGTTGCGAGCCCGATTTCGCAAGCGGATCTGGGATTGGCTACCATTGTGGCGGAGCGGCGACGCTGGGCATACCGGGTTCGACCAGGCGCGCTGCGGCGTAATGCGGCGGAATTGGCCTATCTGGCCGGCTCCCGCGATGGGCATGGCATGGCGCCGCCCAACAAACGCTACCATGCCCGTTTCGCCGCAAACCTGTTCCACTTTTCGGCCGATCGCATCGGCATGCTGGCCCTCGCGCATGGCAACCGGCATGCGCTTGCGCGCCGCTTCGAGCGTCTGGTTGCGGCACGATTGCCCGAATGTCCGACAGTCGGCGGCGGCGTTCAAGCGCCTGTGAAAATGCCTTACCGCCTGCGGGCCTGTGCTCCGCCCAAGTCAGCCTCGGCGTGGATGGCGCCGGAGTTCCTCGACTTGCTGCGCGCCTATGCCTGGGTGCGGGAGCGCAGGGATATCGATGAGGCCAGGGCGGCGGTGTTCGAGCGCCACTTCGGCGGCCTGCTGGGGCTGCCCGCGGCAGCTATTTTGAGCTCAGGTAACGCCAGTCGGGCATGGCCACCGGGATATTGAGGGTGCACAGGAAGGGCGCGAATGGCCCCTGACTGCGCGCCAAATGGCCTGCCTCCAACTGGCGCAGGAGCTTGCCTGCCCCGGCCTTGGTCGCTGGCAGCGCGCGGGCGAGCTGGGCCGGCGTCAACCCGCCGAGGCCGAATAGCAGCATCCAGGCGAGGTACAGCCGCGAGTTGGTCCGTTGGCTCGGAAATTCACGCGTGAAGACCTCCGCCGCGCGCGGAAGCCGGGCGATGTCGCAGGCGGTGGCGTGCAGCGCCTCGAGCAGATGTTCGCGCGCGTCGGCGCGCCTTTCTTGCGCGCCGCGATCAGCGCGGAACAGCCGGCGCTGGGCCAGGCCCGGGAAGGGCAGGGCGGTCTCGCTCAGGCGAAACGCGTCGCCGCGCGCTGTGGCGGCCAGGTTGATCGCCCAGCACGGGGTTCGCGCGGTCGCGGACAGGGGATCGGGTTCATCGCCGGTTGAATAGCGAAACCCGTCGACCAGCTCGAGCAGGCGCTCCAGCGGCGCAGTGGGCCGCTTGGGCTGGGCGAGTACGGTGAGCACCCGCTCGAGCTCATCGGTGCTTGCTGCGACGATCGTTTCGGCCTCGGTGACCTCGCTCGCCATCGGCCGGATGGCGATCTTGCGCACGGTCCGGACCGCCTGGGAAAGCAGCTTCTCGCGGCGCGGCAGGGCCTGTTCGAACAGGGTCAGAAAGGCATTGCGCTCGGTCGCGCATTCGGCCCCGATCAGCGCGGGACCGAGTGTGATTGCCCGGTCCTGGCGGTATTGCTGCCACGCCCGGCTGAGCCAGCGCAGCGCCAGCGACGCGCGCATTTCCGGGGAATAGAGGGCAGGGGAGGCGAGCAGGGTCTTGGCCAGCGCGTCGATCTGGCCGATCCGGAAAGCGATAGGACTGGCGTCGGTTGACTGTTTCACTGGAAATGTCTCGGCGCGATGTACATCGGAAGGTGGGATAATTGCGCCGGAAAATGCGGTCAATGCAAAGTTCACCTAAACGCCAGTTTGGTATCCTATCATTCGACCCCCTGAAAACACGGATTTTCCATAATCGGATGTTATGGTAAAATCGAGCTTGCCGGAAATGCCCATTTTGGCCAGAAATTGCCCCATGCACGCCGCTCGAAGTACCCTTCGCGTATGACCGCTGATCGACCTTTCCGGTCCTCGGTCGAGCTGGTGCTGGGCGCGCATGCCCCGCTGGTCGACGCGCGCGCCGCGCGCCCGCTGGCGCTCGAGGCGGCGGTTGCGGCGATGGCGCCGGCGACAAAGGCGGCCATCACCGCCGACCTCCGGTGCTTCCTTGCCTGGTGCAAGTCGCGGCGGCCCGTCGTCACCGCGGTTCCTGCCGATCCGGAAAGCCTCGTCCACTATCTTCACTGGCTGGCCAAGGGATCGGAAATCCGGGCCCCGGCCAAACCCGCGACGCTGGCGCGGCGGATCGCCTCGATCGCCCGGATCCACCGCATCCTCGGGTTCGGCGAGAAGGAGCCGCTGCCAACGCAGGCGGGGATGGTTCGCGACACGCTGAAAGCGATCCGGCGTAAGAGGCGCGAACGGCAGCGTCAGGCCGCGCCGCTGCGGTTTGGCGAGGCGATGGCGGAGGGGCAGGCGCCGCCCGAAGGGGTGACGATCAAGGGGCTGCTCGCCTCGTGCGGTACCGACATCACGGGCAAGCGCGATGCGGCGCTCATCAGCCTTGCCTATGACGCAGGCCTGCGAGTTTCCGAGCTGGTCGGGGCAACGGTAGCCGATCTCAGTCAGGCTGTGGATGGGAGCGGGCGGCTTGAGATCGCGCATTCGAAGACCGACCAGCTGGGGGAGGGGGCTCTGGCTTGGCTCTCGCCCGACACCATGGCGCGCCTCTCGGCCTGGCTGCTGGCGAGCGGGATCACGCAAGGGGCGGTGTTCCGGCGGATCAACGTGCTGACCAGTCCGCCAGACGATGCGGGGGAGCAGACTCAGCGGCACTATATCGGCCAGAAGCCGCTCACCCGGCAAGGCGTGGTGGCGATCCTGCGCCGCCGGGTGTTCGAGGCTATCGACCTTGGCCATGTTGAGCTGGAAGCCGGGATGGAAGGAGACACGGTCCGCTCGCTTAGCGCCCATTCGTTCCGGGTGGGGCTGACCCAGGACTTGTTCGCGGCGGGCGAAGACGGCGCCGGGATCGCGCTGGCCCTACGCTGGTCGTCGCCGACCACCGCGCTGCGCTATGCCCGCGAGCTGGCCGTAGGGAACAATGCCGCGGCGCGGGTGCTGGGACGCTTGCGCGATGGTGGCGGGCAGCCGGGTTCCTAAGGCCTGTGGACATTCACTTCGCGGCGAGGATTGTCGCGACGAGGTGCCAGTTGGCGGTGTAACTGCAGGCAGTTTTCTCGTAGCGCGTAGCGATGGCTCGGAACTCCTTGATCTTCGCGAAGAAGTTCTCGACCAGGTGTCGCCACTTATAGGCATGCCGGTCGTAATTGCGCTTGATCTTGCGGTTCGCTTTGGGCGGAATGACTGCGCTCGCGCCGCGCACATCCAACTCGGCAAGCAGCCAGTCAGCATCGAAGGCCTTGTCGGCCAGAAGCGCATCGAATGCTACGTCCTCGATCAGCGGTGCGACGCCTTTCAGGTCATGAGCCTGACCCGGCAGGAGAACAAGGTTGAACAGGTTTCCAAGCGCATCGACCAGCGCCACGATCTTGGTGGTCAGTCCGCCGCGCGAGCGCCCGATGGCCTGAGCGTGAGTCCCCCCCTTGCGCCGCTCGCCTTCTGGTGAGCCTGAACGATAGTACCGTCGATCAGCGCGTATTCAAAATCCGGCTCGCCGCGGATCTCTCTGAAAAGACGTTCGAAAACACCACCCTTCGCCCATCGCCGGAAGCGCCGGAACACGCTGTTCCAATTGCCGAATTCCGGCGGCAGATCCCGCCATGGAAGACCGGTGCGCACACGCCAGAGAACCGCCTCTAAAAACATGCGATTGTCCTTACCCGTCACACCGCTATCGCTCTTCTTGCCGGGAAGGTGGGGTTCAACGCGCGCCCATATCCCATCCGTCACCACAAATCGCTGCTCGTCCATTCAGAACTCCCCTTGGGAATCCTGAATCAGAAATCAGGCAGCGTGGGAATCCTGAATGTCCACAGGCCTTA
>NZ_ATDP01000063.1 GCF_000445105.1 Sphingobium lactosutens DS20
GGCTGAACGCCTTGGCGAAAAGCCGTCGATGGTCGTCATCGCCGCCGGCGTCGTCACCCTTCGCGCGAAACTCCTTCCAGAGGACGCCGAGGCTGGCGTGCTCGCCCTTGCGGACCTGCGCGCCGAGCGCCTGCCACTGGCGATAGGTGCCCCAGACCCCGCTCGCGTAGCCGCTGCCATAGGCGGCCGCCCAGAGCGAGATCGTATTTATGCCGCGATAGGGCTTGCCGCTGGCGACGTTGGTCGGGCGGGTGACGTCGGCGCCAAAATGATGCCACGGCATGCGCCAGGTGCCGGTGCCGGCTTCGATGGCGTCGACGATCGCTTGCGTGACGCGAGCGTAGACGTCTGAGCGTGGTGAGGCTGACATGATATGTTCTCCGTTCTCGCGCCGGGGACCATCCCCGGCGGCGGAGGCCCGTTCGCGCCGGGCACAGGGGGGCTCGCGCACCCGTCAGGGCCGCAGCGAAGCGAAGGACGGCGAAGCCGTTGCGCGGGCGCGCCGACCGGCGCAGGACTCCGCCAACAGCCGGGGTGGTCTACGGCGCGGGAGGGTCGATCCCGGCAATCACCGCGGTCAGGCGATCAAGCTCGCGCTGGAGCGCCTGACGCTGGAGGTCGGAGATGCGCCGTTCGCGTAAGTGCGCCCGGGCATCGGCCGCCGCACGTTCCCAGGCCGGTCTGTGGCGGGCGGTGATGCAGGCGTTGGGGCAGCGGGTCGGTTCGCACAGGGCGGTAAGCGGCTGCGCGGGATCGGGGGTCGTCACGCGCTTGAGGCAGAGCGCGGTCGCGGGATCGAAGAAGCAATCCGCGAGCGGGCCGACATGGAAGGTGCGCGCGACGCTGGCGAGCATGACGCGCAGGCGGGCCCGATCGGCGATCATGGCGGGCAGTGGCCCGAGCTTAACGGCGGCATCGTCGAGGGTCCGCGCGATGCGTGGTCCCGCCGGTCCGCCGAGTGATGCGCCGCCCTGCCGCCGGTCGAAATAGTCCAGCAGATCGTCAATCTGACCGAGCCGGCGCTGCGCCTCGACCTCTGCGCGAAACCCCGATCCACTGGTCCCGGCATAGCCCTCGAAAGCGGCGACCGAGGCATGCTTGTACTGGATCATGCCGGCGATGGTGCCGAACGGACGGTTGGCGATGTGCCACGCGATGGTGCGCCGGAACTGCCGCGTCGTGATGCGCCACGGCTTGCCATCGGGGCCGGGTGGGATGACCGGCGCATCGGGGCTGCCGAAGACGGTGTTGAGGTGGTCGCGGAAGGCGTTGAGCTGGCGGACCACCTCGCTCGACAGATGCGTCTTGGTGACAGCGCGGGGACGAAGCACCGGCCAGAGCGTGTCGCTTCCAGTCTTCCGTGCCGCGTGTTCCGACAGCCGTTCGAGCACCGTGATCGCCTCGGCCACCGGTTCGATCGTCACCCAGCTCGCCGACTCACCGGCGCTCGATCGGCGCTTGTAGAGGGTCGATCGGACGCGTTGCCGCTCGATCAGGCCGTCTTCGCTGCGCGCGATCGAGAGGCAGCCGCGCCGCATCGCCTGGACCTCGCAGTCGCGCATGCCGGTCAGATAGGCGCATACGATATAGGCGGCGGCCTGCAGCATCCGCTCCTCGATCGCTAGGGTCTTCACGTCGAAGCGGGCACGCCATGGCCGACCGCTCTCGGGAGCGATCGAGATCGGCGTGTCCATGCCGCCGACCTCGGTACCAAGCGATGCAACCGCTTCGCGAATGACATCCGGTGCGCCGGTAGTGAGCATGAGATGCATGGCCGGCTCGGCGACGGCATCGATGCCGGCATGCAAATGGAGGAGATGGGCGTTGATCGGCGGGGTTGCATCCCCGGTGAGGGGATCGATGCGCGTGGCGCCGTTGTGTGCCGTCGTCCAGATGGGCACGCCGCGTCCTTGCCGGGCTCGGCGCGCGAGATAGCGCTCGAGGCGCGCGCGCTGCCGCAGGCGGCGCTCTGCATCAGGCAGTCCGCGTTCGGCGGCGAGCAGCCGAGCGCGGACTGCCTCGAGCCGATCGAGCGCGACCCGAGCCGCCAGAATATCGGTCGCGAAGGTCGTGACATAGCGCAGCGACCAGGCGAGCAGCGGCGTGACAATCTCCTCCGGCATGCGTGGGGTGCGGTTCTCGCGCACATGCCGATATCCGGCGACGCGCGCAGCCGCTTGCCCGGCCCACGGCTCGAACCCGAGACCGCCTCCAGGCAGGTGATCCCGGAGATGGTAGAGATCGGTGACCACCTGCAAGAGCTGGCCGACGATGACGGGGCGCCGCGCTGAATCATCCCGCAGGTGGCGCGCATAAGCGTCGATCAGCGCCTGATCGATGCGGCCCAGGTCGAGCCGCCCAAGCCGCTCGCGCGCGAAGGCGAAGAACCGGCGAGCCCGGTTGAATGCCTGTCGGATGCTGGCGGGCGGCAGCTTCGGGTGGTAGCCGGGAAGACCGACGTTGAGGCGGGCGTAGAGATAGGCGCGCATTGCCGCCTGCACATCGGCATGTTCGAGCACGTCGAAATGCACGGTGACGTGGCAGCGCCGAGCGTTCTCGCGGAAGACGGCGGGACCGAGATCCCAGGTCGGGTCGCCGACGTGCGACAGCTCCTCGCGGGCATGGCCCGCCTTGAGCGGCGCGCTCGCCAGCACAGGGCGATCGTCGAACGCGGGCACGAGGGCATGGACGGGCGTGGTCATGCGCGTGCCTCCGGCGGCAGATAGAGCCGTTCGCTCCCCATCTGCCGGCGCGCTTCGGCGATAACGGCATCGGAGAAGACCGGCAGGACCTGGACCGTGATCCGGGTGTGGACGCGGCCGAACTTGGCGGCCCAGTCGCTCGCCGGCAGGCTGCATCGCTGCTCTTCGACGAACGCGAGAAAGGCGAGGATCGCGGGGAGCTTGCGCGCGGTGATGACGGCGTTGGGACAATCGAGGCAGCCCCAGAAGGGCTGCGCGCAGGGCGAACCGGGCTCGGCGAAAGGACTGCTATGGAAGCCCGCGCAGGCGGCGAGCCAGACATCCTGTTCGCCGTCGAGCACCGGACCCACCGTATCAGCCGACATCAGCGACGCGACCTGTTCGGGCGCTTCGCGCAGCGCCTGCTCGGCGGTGGGTGGAAGCACGGTCGGCATCGCCGCAGCGACCGCTGCGCGGAAGGCATCGGCGACGGCCGCCTCGTGCAACGGCCGGAGCGACGGCAGATCGGCATAGTGGCGCGCCGCAACCTCGCGGGTGTGACCGACCGCGAAGCGGGCCATATGCCCCTCGGTCTTGGTGTACCATAACGCCTTGTGGGTCTTGCGCAGCCGGGAAAGCAGCAGATGGAGCGGCTTCCCATCATCGCCGGCGATACCATGGCGACGAGCCCAGGCGGCGAGTTGGAACTTGGGATCGACGATGCCGGCGCGAAGGCCGCCAACGTTGTGATAGAGCCAGAGGCAATCGTCGGTCAGATGCTCGCGTGCGACGGCGGTGACGTCGATCAGGCGACGCATGAGGCCGCCGGGTGTGCCGCTACCACCATCGCGGACCCGCATGCTCTTGTGCTCGGCACCGCGGGCGCGGCGCTTCAGATAGCGCAGCTCCACCGTGCCGGCATGCGGGTTGGTGAGACAATCCACGGTCAGCGTCTTCAGGCACTCCGGCTCGAGGCCGGTATCGAGCGTGAGCAGCACGAGCAGCGCCGGCAGATCGCGCGCGAGCAGATGATGGCGGCCATGCAGGTCGTCGATGAGCGTGCTGATCGGCAATCCGCGCCGCATGCGCATGAAATAGAGGCGCTTCAGCGCGGGCTGGTCTGCGACGATAAAGCCCTGCCGCGCGATGATCGCTTCGACATCGGCGCGCGCCCTGGCGACGACAGGGTCGCCCTCATCAGTGCGGTCGTCGGCGCCGAGGCGGCGAAGCATCGCTTCGATATCGGCCCTCGCGGCGTCGCGCAGCGCGCGGGCGACGAAGGGGCTATAGGCATCGCGCGGGGTCGAGCGGCCCGCCGAAGTGGCCAGCGTGTAGCGCAGCCGCTCATGCAGGTCGGGCGCGATCCGATCGGGCCGGTCTGCCTCGATCGCGCGCAGCGTGTTGATGACCTTGCCGACCGTTATGTGCCGGTGGATCGCGCCCATCCCACGCCGTTCGAGCGCGGACGCAAAGCCATCGATATGGACTGCGCGCAGGTCGTTGACGCCGGTCACCTCCGGCGCATCATCGCCAAGCCAGGCGAAGAAGTGGCGATAGACCTGAACATACTGCTTGATGACGCTGGCCGCACCGATGGGGCCGCCGAGCGCCGCCGATCGACGCAGCGCACCGGCGAAAGCGATGGCGAGTGGGCGAGGATCGAGCCCGGTCATATCGACTAGGACCGTTCCGCCATGCCGCGCCTCGATGGTGAACTTGAGGCCGAGCACAGGATCGGGCTGCGATCGCTCCGGCGTGATCGGCGCAAAGGCGACAGGCCGGCCCTTGCGGGGACGCCCGCTCATACGCCTTGCGGCCCCGGCAGTAACGCCAGCAGCTCCTCGACGGCCGCGTCCACCGTATCGGCGCGGGTCGCGATATGGTCGAGGTAGATATAGGTGGTGGTGAGGCTGGCGTGGCCAAGCAGGCGTTGCACCTGTTGCAGCGGGTCGCCCAGGATCAGCCGATAGCTCTCCACCGGCCCCACCGGCAATGCCGCTTCGCGCAGCCGCTGCTGGATCAGCAAGGCGAGCATATGGACTGCGAAGGCGTGGCGAAGCTGGTGCGGGCTGATCGACAGCGGGAAGCCGTTCTGTGCGCACCGCTTGCAGGCGCGGGTGAAGATCACCTCCCACGAGTTGGGGCGGACAGGCTGGCCGACCTCGGTCAGCCATAGCGCCGCCGGCTCGCGGGGCGTTCCATCCTCGTCGCACAGGATCAGGCGGCATCGTTCCTCCGGGGTGCAGATATCGCGCATGCGGTCGAGACCGGCGCGGGTGACAGGGATCGGTCGGTCGAAGCTGGCCGCACCGTCGCGCGCGGCGAACTTGGCCACGCCCGCGGCGCGCTCGACCGCGACATAGGCGGCGATCTGACGAAGCAGCCGGCGTGGGACCAGAACGCTGCGTCCGCGGTCGCCCTTGGTGAGCGGCGGCGGAAGGGGCAACCAAAGTTGTTGGACGTCACCGTCCTCGCGGTCGATCGCCGCGAGCTCGACGGTGAGCAAGCCCGACGCCTCTTCGAGGCGCAGGCCGGTGGTGACGAGAAGATCCGCGAACAGCGCGTTGCGCAGCCCATTACGGTCGCGAGCGCCGGGGCGCTCCGTGCCGTCAGGGGTGAGCCCGCGCAGGCCGACCTCGCGGAAAATGCGGTAGTCGTCCATCGTGACGAACCGGACATCCGATCGCCTGGCGACACGTTCATAGGCATCGTTGCGCGCCGCGATCATGCCGCGACGGCCACCTTGCGCCGGTCGCCACACGGCGCGGCGGCTGAACGGCGCGTCGGCGATCAACCCTTGCTGCTCGCCCCAACGGTAAAGGCGATCGAGGCTGGCGACGGCGCGGTTCCAGCTTGCCGCCGTTATCCGGTGATCGGCATCGTCGCGGCGTCGCTCACGATGATAGGCGTCGACATCGTCGCGGGTCGCAGCCCACACGGTCTTGCCGCAGGCATCGAGAAAACGAAGCCAGACTACGACATCATAGGCGTAGGCGCGAAGCGAGTGCCGCGAGCGGACGCCCGACAGCGGCAGGTCGAGAAAGAAGCGATCCAGATCGGGATCGTAGAGCGCGTCGTCGCGCTGGATCAGCGGCACATGCGCATCGAGGCCCCTGGCCTCGCGACGCTCGCAAACAGTAATGATCGACACCGGCGCGAAGCCCTCCCCCCGGACCCCCCACCCGGAAGCTGACCTTCACACCGATGCGCGCTATGGCCCGGCAGCTATCAGGCTGGCCTCCGCCAGCTCTTGGGTCAGCGCTACGGCCAGCCTGATTACTGCCTACCGTGGGCGTCCATCGCCGACCTTACTGCAATGTTGCGGACGGCGCAGACTGTCCAGATAAGGCGATCAGTTCCTCGCGGGCATAATCCTTGCTGCCAAAGCCGTTCTTGAGATTGCGGTCGAGGCGCGATGGGTGGCCGGTGGCGTGGGTCAGTTCATGCAGGCAAGTGCGGTAATAATTGACCTGCTCATAGAAAGCAGGCTGCGGCGGCACCTGCACCACGTCCAGTGACGGCATATAATAAGCCCGGTCGCCGCCGATGCGGAACTCCACGCCGCTCGCCGCGATCACGTCTTCGGCGATGAGGATGATCTGGCATTCGGGCAAAGGGGCAGGTTCGGCGGCAAGGCTGGGGCGCAGCCCCTCGCACTGGGCGATGTTGAACACGGTAAACCGCTTGAGGAAGGCGATGGACTTGGCGTCCTGTCCCCTTTCCCGCGCCCTTTCCTTCTCTGTTTCGGGTGTGAAACGATCGGCATAGACGACGGTCGTTCCCTGCTCGCCCTTGCGCACATTGCCGCCTGCATCGAGTGCCTGTTTGAAGGTGAGCCAGCTTTGCGAGGGATAGCCCCGATCGATAGCCGCGCCCCACAGGATGAGGATATTGACCCCCGAATAACAGCGGGCGGTCAGCGCGTTGCGCGGGAGGCCGGGGCCAAGCGCCCCGCCAATGGCGGCCGGTCCCGATGCCCAAGGCTGGACCCAAGGAAAATGCCCTTCCTCAAGCTGGGCGATGATCTTGGCGGTGACCTCGTCATAGAGGCTGATCCGTTCGGGCTGGGCGTTTGCGGCGCGGCGCTTGGCCTTGGCGCTGCGGCTGGTGGAATGAGCCATGTCCTGTCCTCCTGCCTGCCCAAAAACATGAGCCTCCCCGAAAAGCGGGGGTGGGCGGCAAGATGCGACTGGAAAGGCCCGCCCCGGCGGACGCAGGCACCGAAGGGCGTAACGTAAGTGAAGCACCCGCAAGCGAAGCGGCGGGTTGCCGGCGACCGCGAAGGGCCTAGGAGGGAGCGCCGCCTGCTCCCGCTTTCTGGGAGAGGCTCCCACAAGCGCCGCCGCGCTCGCGCGGCGACCGCCGGGCGGACCTGGATGGGTCCGCCCCCTGCCCGCGATCGTTACCGAATGGACCAGACCCGGAAAACGGGGCTGGGTGCCGCCGGCCCAGGACGGCGGCATAGAGCGCGACAGGCGCAGCCGCAGGCCCGGAAAAGCATATATCCCCATTTGCAGACCTTAAAATGGACGCATTGTTGGGTGGGCGTTCCTCCTTGCTGGCGCGCGTCTATCGACGTGGTTGATGCGGCGCTCAGCGCCTTTCCGGCGGCGACTCGAGGCTCGGCAGGCGATCCGTCTGGGTTTGGGCCGCCCGGTGCCCGCCGAAAGGCGATGATCGATCCTGATGGTCGGCGCTGCTGGTCCCCGGCCTTGGGCTCGCTGAATGGGAAGCGATATGAAAGGTGTAGCCGCGATTAGCTTTGCGGCCCTGCGTTCAGGGCGAGACCATGATGCGTCTGTTTGGCGCTCAAAGCCCTGCCGTGGTATAAGGCAGTCATCGGTATCACAGGGGTTCCCGAGCACGATACCGACTGACAGGACTTCATTGGTCTGCCGCTTGCAAACGGAGACCGGTGCCATGAGTATGTCTGATCCCATGAAATTTGCGTCACAGGCGAGCGAGATGAGCGATCGCGAGATTTTCGACAGCATCCACGCTGTCGGCTCCGGCGAAAATGACCGCGACTTCAACACCGCCATTTTCGACGAAGCGCAGCTGCGCGGTATGCTGAGCGCAAGCGAAGTCGACGCCATCATGGCTTCCGATCGCTCCGCCGACTGAATCTGCGGGCCTGCAACCCGCCGACCAGCAACATCCGGGTCTGGCTGCCCACACCGCCTGGTCTGCCAAAAGTGCAGCAGACATATCTCTCTTTTCTTCGCGCGGCCGGCTCGCCTCGCCGCGAGGCACGACCCTCATGCCGTGCAAAAGGCGCCGTCGGCCCATCCGCAAATCGGAAGAAAGTGAACGATATTCACAAAATTGCGATCTTGAGATAATTATTCGCAGACAATGATCGAGATTCGCGGGCGACCTCGGTTGCGGTGATGGTTTTTCGCAGGAGTTTGCATGGGTGAATGGCCTTCACAGCCGGTGACGGATTTTCGCGGTCGCGCGCTGCCTGAACCTGCTACGCCTGTGGGCTATGCGGCATTGATGGCAGCCTATGATCTTGCGGTTCCACTATCACCACGTTTTGCCGCCATTGCGCAACGCCATCACCCGGTATCGACCGACAGCTGGCTGATGCTGACGCCACGCCATCGGCCCGAAGAAAGCCTGGCTGGGCACCTCACCTTCGCGATCAAGTGGGAAGGCGTGAACCTTCCCGTGCTCGACCAGCTGTTCCGGACGATCCCGGCAGAGGATGTTGCCGATATCGTCAGCACCACACCAACGGGCGCGTTCGCGCGCCGGATCTGGTTTCTCTATGAGTGGATGACCGGGCACATGCTTGACCTTCCCGACGCGGGCAAGGTCCGTCAGGTGGAGGTGGTCGACCCGGACATGCAGTTCGCCCTCGCCCGCGGCGAGACCTCATCGCGCCATCGCGTGCTGAACAATCTGCCCGGAACACCACGCTTCTGTCCCATGGTCGATCGTTCGCCTGCACTGAGCGCGCTTGCGGCCAAGAAGCTCGACGAGCGCGCACGCGCCCAGATCGGGCGGATCAGACCTGATCTGGTGGCGCGTGCGGCGGCCTTTCTGCTGCTCAACGATTCCCGCTCCTCCTTCGCGATCGAAGGGGAACGCCCTTCGGGCAATCGCGCGGTCCGCTGGGGCCAGGCGATCGCTGAAGCAGGGCAGACGCAGCTCAGCCTGGCGGAGTTCGACCGTCTCCAGCGCATCGTCATCGGCGATGCGCGCTTCGTGCGCCTGGGCCTACGCGAAGAAGGGGGCTTCGTGGGGGTTCATGACCGCGAGACCGGCGATCCCATCCCCGACCATATCAGCGCGCGCGCGCAGGATCTTGATGACTTGCTGGCCGGCCTCGTCGATTATGCCGACCGGACCCGCGAGGGTGGCTATGATCCCGTGGTCGCCGCAGCGGCGCTGGCGTTCGGCTTTGTCTATATCCATCCCTATGTGGATGGGAATGGCCGCCTCCATCGCTGGCTCATCCATCATGTTCTGGCAGCGGCGCATTACAACCCGCCTGGCCTGGTCTTCCCGGTGAGCGCCGCAATCCTGCGGGAAATCGATGCCTATCGACGCGTGCTCGAAAGCTATTCAAGGCCGCTCTTGCCGCTGATCGAGTGGCGGCGCACGGCAGGTGGCAATGTCGAGGTGCTGAACGAGACGGCGTCCTATTACCGCTTTTTCGACGCTACCGCGCATGCCGCCTTCCTCTATGCCTGTGTGGAACAGACGATCGAAGTGGACATGCCCGAGGAGGTCGCCTTCCTCGAAGGGTATGATCGCTTCACGCTGGGCATTCAGCAAATGATCGACATGCCGACCGATCAGGTCGAACTGCTTCACAAGTTCCTCAAGCAGAATGATGGCCGGCTGTCCCAGCGTGCCCAGGGACGGGAATTTGCCGCGCTGACGGCGGACGAGGTACGCGAGGTCGAACGTCTCTATTGGGACAGCTTCATCGAACCGGAGTGAAAGCCGGCTGCAACGCCTCCAGAAGTGACCGGGTCGTCCACTGCCGACCATCGAATATGCGCCCGGCCTTCGCTCGCTGGTTCCCGAGACACCCGCAAAAATGCGCGCGTTCCTGCCGATCCTGCAGTGCGCACGGCCGCATGGAATCGCCGCAGTTGATCGTCCGCATGGAGATGGCGAAATATACGCCTGATATATGCGGAATATCCGCACCCTCCCGCCAGACATGGCACAAGCGCGTCAATTCGCCGCACCGGCAAGCCGTGGCGTGCCCGCTCCCACCCTCCGCTCATGCAGCCTCTGCTCCTGACCAAAATATGGGAGACAAGCATGCAGGGAGCCCGGACCAGTTCATGTCGGCCAGAGATCGTCGAGCGATCGGTGCCGCAAGATGCGCATCTTCTGACCGGATCGCAGATGGCATGGGAGATATTGCGTAGGCGGGCGGACTATAGGGGCCAGACCTATGAGCGAAGGCTCTTGCGAACCAGCCCCTCGCTGGAGCTTATCCGGACCTGCCGCCCGCTCACATCCTGGGGGCTATGTTTTCGAGGGCGATCCGGGCCTGACAGCACGCGACGTCCCCCTGTTCTGGGAGGCCGCGGTGGACATGAACGTCATATGCGCCTTGGCGCGCCCATGTCGGTCCACTGAGCCTGGCGCATTTTCGCTCTTCGAACTGCCCTGGCCTGCGGTGCTGCTACAGCAGCCCGACCGTCAGGAACTGCTCGTCGAAAGCCCCCAAAGGCAGCTCAGGCTTAGTTTGACGGCAGGCGATCTGCTGCAAGGCCCGGTCGGGTTGCGATATATTATCGAAGGCGCCGCGCTGCTAGAGCGAACCCATGCGTTGCAGCGATGGGACTGGCTCTTGCGCCAGGGCGCATGGCCGCAGAGTCTGGAGCGCAACTCCACGCGCGGCGAGCGATGGTCGCTGCTTCTCGCCACGCTCGACGCGCTTGCGCGACATCGCTCGCTCCGGGAAACCGCCATCGCCCTGTTCGGAGAAATGACGGTCGAACGCGAATGGAATCAGGCATCTGATCATCTCAAGTCGCGGACGCGCAGACTTATTGCCCAGGCCCGCGCTTTGGCTGCCGGCGGTTACAAGGCGCTTCTCTAGGATCGCTGTTATGGCCGACCTTGGAGCCGGTTGCCGATCCACCGATCCGCGCCCATGCGCCAAACCAGGCAGCCGCTCGTATCGAGCGGTCATCCCGTTGCCCGCTAGCCAGCGCCATGATCCTGAGACGATGCCCGCTCCCCCCGTCGCCATAGCGATGTTGAAAATACGCGATATCACGCCTTCCTGCGGCGCAGGCCCCGCATGCTGAGCGCGCCAAGATCGATCATGGCGGTGCGTCCATCCAGCCATTTGGAGAGGAAAGCCTCATTGTCGTCGAGCCTGCCGCCCAGATCCTTGAAGAGGCGCTGAAAGGCCGCGATGATATTGGGCGGTTCAAGGAAGCAAAGGTCGGCGCCGCGGTCCTCGGCAAATTCCTGCAGCGACATGACCATGATCATCGCCAGCTTGGTGTCGGCGCAGTGGATGGCGAACTCGGCCGAGCCGAACGGTCCCACCAGCATCAATGCAAAAGGGTCGCAGTCCGTGGCCTCCGCAAAAGCCATCAATCGCTCGAATGTAATGCGTCCGCCGCCAGCCTCGAATAGCTCGTAGCTGCGCTGCGCCATGTCCATGCGGCGGGCAACATCGCTGGTTTTGAGGCCGCGTTTGCGCCGGATGGCGCGAAGGGCACGCGAGAGACTTTCGCCGCTGTCCGCCATGTCGGTCGTGAAAGACATCGCCGCCCCCGTCATGCGCGACCGGCCAGCCGGTCCATCCTTGGCTCGACACAGCAACTGCGTGGAGGCAGGTCCGCGAACCCTGTCAAAGCCTCTCCTGCCGGAACGAACATCCTCTGCGGGATGACCGCGATAGGATTGCAGAGTATCAGCAGCTTGATCGCATAATGCAACCTATTGATTTGCGCGCGTCTGCCCAATCAGGGTGAAAATGAGGTTATCTCTTGCGTATGCGCGCAAGGCGAGCGGCGATGGACTTCTCAGGGAGAAGTCGAATGATGCGCAAGGCGCCCAAATCCTATGCGGCCATATATGATGCGATTTTCAGCCGGATCGCCCAGGGCCAGTATCGCCCGATTCATCGGATCGGCATCACTACGCTGGCGCAGTCCCTGGGCGTCAGCACGACGCCGGTGCGCGAGGCCTTGCGCCAGCTGGCCGGGCGCGATCTCGTCGTCGAGCGCCATCGCGAGGGCTTCTATCTTGCGCCCCTCAATGCCCGCGCGATCATCAGCCTCTACACAGCCCACGAGCTGTGGATGGATCGGGCATTGCAGCTTCATCCAGCAAGCGGGTACAGGGCCGGTCGACCGCGAAGCCTCTGGCGCCTGTTCGACAACAGGGCCTCAACGACAGGCGACGCCGCGATCATCTCGATCCGGCGCTATGTGGACGACAGGCTCGCTGTGCTGCGCCGCCATGAAGCGACCATTCTTGGGGACATGGGGGAGCGCGCTCAGCTATTTGCAGATGCGCTCACACGGGATGATCCCGCGATGGCGCGCGATATCAGCCATGCTTTTCACGCGCGCTGCCGCAACGTCGCGGGCCAGCTTGCGAACGCCTTCGAGGGTCAGGGCAATGTTCCGAGAATATAGGCCAGATATAGAGCAAATATGATTTTGCTATCACTTGCGCCTGCTTCCTACTCAAGTCGCCGCGAATGGTCGCGGCCCGATGAAGGAGGTTGAAATGAAACAGTCCGTTCAATCCGGCTCGTCCGATCTGCGTCCCGCGAACCGCGCGATCGCGCTGGGCAAGGCGCGCAAGCTGACGCGCGCCAGCTTTTCGGGCGGGCAGCCGGAAATGATCCTCGACCGCGAATATACGGTCGGCGGCTGAACCAAGCTGGCGGTGCCGGTGCCTGACTACACTCGGCATCGGCACCGTCCATGAGGAGCCGCCATGCTTTCTCTTGACCTTTTCGGCGCCCCCACCGCCAGATGCGGTGACGGCGTCGTCACACTCGACTTCGAAGCCGATGCCTATAGCTGCCATTATGATCCAGTGGACCATGGATGGGAGGTCGGCGCAGAGCCGCGCCTGCCCATCTGGCGGGAGCCCGAGGCCCCTGATGATCGGCTCGAAGCGGGCGACCGACGCCTTTTCATGCGCGCATGGTGCGCCGCTCTTCCATCCTTCTTTCGCAAGCCGATCCGGTCTTTGATGATCGAGGCGATGCATCTTGGCCAGGCGCCCTTCCGGCGCAGCGCTGCGTCTGCTCACGACCTGGCTGCCCGGTTCGAGCGGATGAACCTCTACCTTCCCTATCGTGCGTCCTGCCTTCTGCGCGCCTATGCGCTGCTTCATTATCTGTCCTATCATGGACGCAGCGCGGACTGGGTCATCGGGGTTCAGCTCTTTCCCTTTCGCGCGCATTGCTGGCTCGCGATCGACGATATGCTGATCGGTGAGCGGGTCCATCTGATCGAGGATTATGTACCGATCTTTCGGCTGCGCCAAAGCTGATGCGCGGCGATTATCTCATCGCCGCCTGGCATCCCGAGGATGCCATGGGCGTGGCAACTGCCAGCCGGATCGAGGCCCTGTTGCTGCGCGAGCGCGATATCCAGATTTTGCGGTCCAATGGCCTGATGGTCGCGACGCAGGGCGCATGGGCCGAGCAGGTGGCCCCCTCCCAATATCTGGTCGGCGAAATCTTTGGCAGCGCGCAAGCCGGGACGTTGCCCAGGCCAGGAGCAGCGAACGAGGCGGGCTTTCGAGAATATTGCTCTGACCTGCTTTCCTCTCTTTGGGGCAGCTATATAGCGTTGCGACACGATCCCCATGCCCCGCTATTCCTATCCGTGCTCGCCGAGCCGATCGGATCGCGGGAATGCCTTCATTGGCGCCATGGCGGCGTGACGCTGCTGGCCTGCGACGCGGATCATTGGCTCGACCGCTTTCCGCCTGCGACACTCGCCATCAACTTGGAGGACATAGCCCATCTCCTCCACCATCCCTCCCAGGCCGCTGAAACCGCGCCTCTTATCGGAGTGGCGCCCTTGCAGCCGGGGGCGATCACCAGCTTCACCCGATCCGGCACCAGTGCCAGACGGTTATGGGCACCGCGCGACCATTGCGCGCCACGCAGCGCGGCGGGCGACCCGGCGGCGCTGACCCGCATCGTGGACGCAAGCGTGTCTGCCTGGTCATCCATGCATGCAAAGCCCATCGTGGAACTTTCGGGCGGTCTCGATTCCGCCATCGTCGCGGCGAGCCTGGCGCAGGCAAAGGGCGAAGGGATCGGCGCCTTCACATTTTTCAGCGACAGCCTGGCTGGCGACGAACGCCGTTTCAGTCGCGCCGTGGCAGACAGGCTTGGGCTGGAACCGCACGAAATTGCGTTCGGCATTTCGGCGATCGACGACAGCTTGCTGGATGGGGCGGCCGTGGGCGTGCGCCCCGGCATCGGCAGCACAAGCTTTTTCCATGATCGGCAATTGGCGGCCATGGGCCAGGCGCGAGGCGCCGATGCACTGTTCACCGGCCGCGGCGGCGATGCGCTGTTCTTCCAGCATCCCACGCCGCTGGTGGCACAAGACGGCTGGCCGGACGGGCAAAAGCTCAACCTCGAACGTCTGGAGGCGCTCGCGCGCTGGTGCCAGACCAGTATCTGGAGGGTCGCGGCCGCGGCCTGGCTGCCTTCGGTGCGGAACGCTGATGTCGCGGGCAAACGCAGTCCCTTCTGTGTCCATCCCAGCCAGTCGCGACCTTTGACATGGGCAGGGTCGCTCGAGGGCGTGTCTCAAGCCAAGCGCATGCAGATCGAAGCGATAGCCGGCGACCGGAACGCATTTGGTCCCAGCCGCTGCGCGCAGGTGATGCGAGTGATCCATCCGCTGCTTTCGCAACCGATCGTCGAACATGCGCTCGGCCAGTCGCTCATGGCTCTGACCGAGGGAAGGCGCGACCGGGCCATGGCGCGCGCAGCCTTTGCCAACCGACTGCCCGCAGCGCTGATCGAGAGACGCGGAAAAGGCAGCCTGTCCTATTTCTTCGGACAGACGTTGGCCAGAAGCGTGCCGATCCTTCGTATGCGACTGCTCGAAGGCGCACTGGCACAAACCGGACTCGTGGATCGGATGCAGCTCGAACATGTGCTCGACCCCGACCATCTGGTCCAGTCCAGTTGCTATGGCGAGATCATTCGCTTGCTCATTGTCGAGCGCTGGATGCGGGGATGGCAGGAGCGGCTGCAGCAACCACGGGAACAGCCCGCGCTTTCACCGCCAGATTATCTGCAAGAAAACCGATCACACGAGCATAGAAGTCTCGGAGATTTGCAGGGCTGCCGATAACATGTCCTTCTCCCCAATAGGTAATGAGCTGGGCATCCTTGCCTTGGCGGAACAGGGCCGAGAAAAGCTGCTCACCCTGTTCGACCGGCGAGAAATCGCGGTCGGCCCCGATGATGAGCATCGGCACATTCACGCGATCGGCCTGGTAGATGGGGCTGTTGGCGATATAGCGCCCCGGCGCCTTCCAGGGCGCTACGCCCATCCGCCCCTGCCCGTTTTCAGCCCAGGCATAGGAGGCCGCGACATTCAGTCCCTCCTCGGGCGACAGGCGCATCGCGCGACCGAAGGTCCCGGCGGTCGCGGCCAGATCATATATGCCTGCCGATGCGACGACGG
This sequence comes from Sphingobium lactosutens DS20, assembly GCF_000445105.1. Classification (GTDB taxonomy): domain Bacteria; phylum Pseudomonadota; class Alphaproteobacteria; order Sphingomonadales; family Sphingomonadaceae; genus Sphingobium; species Sphingobium lactosutens. The sequence goes on from NZ_ATDP01000063.1 coordinate 15,353, forward strand.
CGCGGAAGCGCCGGCTCTGCACCGCTGCCATGGCGACACCATATGCACCATAACTATGGCCCCAAAGCGCGAGGCGCGCAGGATCGCAGCTGCCGGTGGCAATGGCAGCCTCGATCGCCGGGGCGAGCGCGGCAGAAAAATCGAAGCCGGTGTCGGGAAGAACGGGCGGCATCGGGATGGACGGCAATAGTACGGCAAAGCCGCTTGCCGCCAGAAGCTGCGCATTGGTGTAGAAGCGTTCACGGCCGACCTGCTGATCGGCGGGCGCAACGTCTGAATAGATTTGCCCAGGATAGGGAATGACCACCATCGGCAGCCCCTTGGCCCCCTTCGCTCCTGGTGGAAGCACAAGCCAGCTGGTCACCGGCGAACCGTCCGCCGATGGATGGACAAGCGGTCGCATGATGGCCGGTTCGACATCGCGCATGAAGCTGTTGAACGCCATGAGAAAGCGAGGTTTCCCCTGGTCTGCGAGGAACAGGGCGCTCCGCCCGGAAGCGGCGGAAATGCGAAGCGCAACTGCCCCGCCCTTCCCTATATCGCTCGACTGCACGGACACGATCGCCTCGGGCCTTTGCCATGGAACCCGTATGACGCCTCCTGTCGGCCTTTCGACGATGACGCCGCCTGTGCCAACGTGCCACGACACGGCACCCCAGATGGTGCCCGGCATGGCCGGTGGCCGGGTGCATGCCATCGGAACGGAAAAGCTGATATTCTCATCGGTCGGCGTAACGGACGCCCGGGCGGCGACCGGCACGTCCTGATGTGGGGAAAGCCTGCAACCGTCCAAGGATGCCGAGCGGACCGGGCCTGCTGACATGACGACATGCCGCGCCATGTTCGCCATCACGGTCTCCCGGCGCCCATTGCGGTCCGCGACGAAGCCGATATGCGCGCCATCGTCTGACCAGCGCGGATCGCCGGGCAGGCTGCAGTCGGAGCAGGGCTCCCATTGTGCCCCGGATGCGACATCCAGCAGGAGGAGATGGCGGCTATGGAAGCTGTCATCCTCCCGCACCATCTGGTCGGCGGAGGGCTGCCGCGCCCGATCCGCTTTTAGCAGAGCGACATATTTGCCGTCGGGGGATGGTTGCATCTGCGCAAACGGGCCTGTGGCAAGAGCCTGTGCCGCTCCCGTAACGGCATCGACCATCAGGAGCTGCTGCTGGGAGCGTCCATCATCGCGCAGATAGCGGCCGCTGCCGCTGATCGATACGGCCAGAGCGCCAGCGGCGGTCCGGTCCCATCGCTCCCGCATCGGCCTTTCGGGTGGCCAGTCCAGCGCGAACTGGGCAGCCGGTCTGTCATCGCGCTGCGACAGGATCAGCAGCCGATCGTCCGTGAGCCAGCTATGGACGGGGTGGAAACCGTCATGGACCGGCGCATAGGGCCACCACTGAACGGCGCCAGAAGCAAGCAACATGATGCCGAAGCGAAATGCCCCACCTTGCAGCCGCGCGACCGCAATCCGTTTCCCCGAAGGCGAAAACCCTAGAAGGATGGTGCCGGGCTGGTCGTCATCGAGCAGCGGTCTTGCAGGTCCGCGTCCATGGAGGTCGACGATATAGGGCCGCGCGCGCAGAATCTGTCCGAGCGACAATCGATCCTGGCGTTGCATCGCCAGATGCGACTCATATTTCTCGAATAAAAGCCATCGGCCGCCCGGATCGACCAACATCCTTCCTGTATCTTCGTGCCGAAGCAGATCGTCGAGGCTATAGGGGCGCGCTGCCACCGCCGCGCATTGCAGGATCAGGATAGCGGCGACTAGCCAGCACAGGAGGCGGCGCATGCGATGTCACCAGCGTCTGGCGATTTCGAGGGCGATAAATCGACCGGTCGCATCGGCATTGGCCCCGTCGTAGCCGGCGCCGGCGGTCGAGTCGTAGAAGGGAGGCGCCTTGTCGAAGAGGTTCTGCGCCGCCAGTGAAATGGTGAAGCCCGACGCGATGCCCGTGGAAGCCTTCGATTTGTAGGCAATACGCATGTCGACCGTATTCCATGCCTTGATACGCTTGCCCGCTTCATCGTGATAGGCATCGACATGGTTGAGGGCAATTTGCGTGTCGAACGGCCCGCGCGCCCAGCCCATGGTCATCCGCCCTTTGAAAGCCACTGGTCTGCCCGCAACATTGCGGCGATCCACCGCCGGTGAATCCGGCGTCACCTGTTCGCGCCAACGTTCGAGATAGGTAGCGCCCACGCCGATATTGAAGCGATTGGAACCGCGCTCGAAAACATAATTGATGTCGAAATCGCCGCCGGCCACATCGACACGTCCGGTATTGACGTAGCGGGCATCCACGACGGCGGCGATGCTTTCCACCGGATAGGGATTGGAGGTGCCGGAGCGGGAAAGCAGTTCTTCGACAAAGGCCAGATCATCGGCACTGGTCCCCGGACTGACCCACCGGACGAAGGGGGCGTAAATCGGATCGGTTAACGCGCTGGAGAAATTCTGCTGGACCACATTGCTGATGCGGCCCGAGAATATGGTGCGGAAAGCCGTGAGACTCGCCGTCAGCCCAGCGAGGGATGATGGGGTGAGGTCGAGTCCCACGGTCCAGCTCTTCGCCTTTTCGGGCGACAGGCCGGTATTGCCACCGCTGCGCTGGATGACGACCACCGAGTTCCCCGCCTCGTTGGTTGCGATTCTGAGATTGGCGGTTTCAGGCGCGCCCAGTTCGCGCAGATTGGGCGCCCGGAAGGACGTGCCCCATGTCGCCCGTATGGCCATGCCATTGACGGGAGCCCAGCGCAGCGAGAATTTGGGATTGGCGGTGCTGCCAAAATCATCATAGCGCTCGGCGCGAACGGCTGCGGAAAAATCCAGCTGCTGGAAACCGGCGCGCGCATTGTCGGGGCCGAACAGCGGCACAGCGAGCTCGGCAAAGCCTGCCCAGATCGAGCGGGAATAATCTGCCGGTTTTCCTGCAGCCGGGGTTGGCGAGAAGATGAAGTCCACCGCCTGGCTGTGGAAACGTTCGCGCCGGTAATTGGCCCCGACGGCAAGCTTGACCGATCCGCCCGGCAACGAAAACAGCGATCCGTCGGCGACCATGTCGGCGGTCAGGATGTTGGATCGGCTTTCATAATCGGAATAGCCGCTGATTGCCTGCAGCAAGGCGCGCGAATTGGCGTTCCCATCGCCATAGGGATTGAAATAGCCATCGCGCTGCGCGGAAAAGGCGCTGGCAGGATCATCGGCGATACTGCCCAATGCTTCTGCCAACAGATATTCGTTGGCGAGTTGATCTGTTCTGTTGCGATCGCGCTGGGCGGCATAGGCGAGATAGCTGGATAATTTCCAATCCGCCCCAAGTTCGGCTTCGAGACCGCCCGTCAAGGCATAGCTCCTGGCCGTGCCGGCCGAGCGAACCGGTCCCAGTTCCTGCGTAAAGGCATAGCCAATGAGGTCGCTCGATGCCCCGGTCGGCGACACGAACCAGGGATTGGCGTCCGTGACCGAGAGGATGGTCGCATAGCCGGACGTCAGACTGGAGAATTTCCGGTGCGAAAATCGCCCTTCCGCGAAAAGCTGGATAGCATCGGTCAGGCTTTGCGACACGCGGGCATAGAGGCTGTGGCGCTTCTGGTCCGGCGAGAGGTCGGTTCCTTCCCTGAAATTTTCGAGATTGGCCTCGCCGGCAAGAAAATCATCCGCAGTCAGCCCTGTCCCATCCTGTCCTGCGGGAATGGCATAGGTTGGAACCAGGGCGCCGCTTTCGTCGAAACCCAGGACATTGCCCGGCGAACTATAGGGATAGCGGCGATCGGTGCCACCGAAAGGTCGGGAATCGGCCGACCGGGCATAAGCCCGATCGGCCGAGCGCAGTGCGACCCGACGCTGATACTCGTAGGAAAGCAGAAGCGAACCGCTGCCCCAGCTCTTGCCTGCGGTCTGCGAGAATTGCAGTTCACGGGCGTGGCCCTGTGTGACTGTCCCGCCGCGCAAGCGCATTTCCAGTCCGTCGAAATCCTCCTTGAGGATGATATTGACGACCCCGGCGACGGCATCCGATCCATAAAGGGCGGATGCACCGTCGGTGATGATTTCCACCCGATCGAGCGCGCTCATGGGAATGCTCGAAATATCGGCGAAGTCGCCCATCATGCCGGAGCCCGCCACCCGTCGGCCATTCACCAGCACGAGCGTCGCCTGCGGACCGAGGCCCCGCAGATTCACCCCCGAGGCCAACGTGGTATTGCTACCCGACCGGTCGGCATAGGTAAGTGCGCTTTGCTCGGTCGCCATGCCGCCGAAATTTCCCGGCATCGCCTGGAGCGCCTGTGCGACCGAGCTATAGCCGCCACGCTCGATATCGGACCGTGTGACGACCTTGGTGGGCGACGCTGTGGGCGGCGCACCATGAATGTACGATCCGGTCACGATGATGTCCTGCGGCCTTTCATCCGTAGAGGCCGACGATCGCCCCTCCCCTGCCTCATCAGCCTCGCCCTGCGCACCGCTCAGCATGAAGACGCCCCGGTCGACCTGCTGCACGGCGATGCCGGTGCCTGCGAGGAGTCGCGCCAGCGCCTCGCGCGGCGAAAACTGTCCTTTGATCCCGGTCGATTTGCGGCCGGCGGCGAGCGCCGGCGTATAGATGAGCTGCACCTTGGCCTGCTCGGCATATTGAGCGAGCGCCGTGGACAAGGCACCCGGCGCAATGGCGAATGCGATGCGCGTCTCAGCCACTTGCGCAGATGCGGGCTGTGCGGACGCCGCCGCCATCACGATGAGGGGTGACGTTCCTCTGAACAGGGCGGCGATGATCTGAGTGCGCATGGCGACGGTTCTTCCCCCTTGGCGCCGGGGCAAGACACCACCGGCTCGGGCGTGCCTGATCGCCGCCCTCTAGCTAAGGGACGCCTCGGCCCTGGGGTCACCCTAATGGCAGGGAATGAAAAATTTCAAATTTATGACGGACGTCGATCGCGAAGCAGGAACGTGCCGTTCTCCTGCCTTTCAAAGTCCAGCGACAGCAGCGCGGCGACGGCTTTGAGGAAGCCCGAGGGATCACCGGTCTTGAACGATCCGCTGATGGGCTCGCGTGCGCGCGCGGTTGCGCCCAGCACGACCTTGTTCTGCGTGTAGCGGTTAATCTCGAAGATCGCTTCCGACAAAGGCGTGGCCTCGAAGATAAGCCGCCCCTGCGTCCATGCCGAGGCTCGCCTGACATCGAGCGATGTGATGCTCGCCGCGTGCGTGGCTTGCGAACTCCACATCTCGCCCGGCGACAGATGGATCACGTCGCGGCCTGCCTCGCGGATATCGACGCCACCCTCGAACAGGGAGACACGGGTGACGCCATCGACGAAACGCACGTCGAACTTCGTACCGGTGGCCTCCACCTCGACGTCGCCGGCCTTCACGCGGAACGGGCGCGCCCGGTCATGGGCGACCTCGAACATCGCCTGCCCCTGGTCGAGCCGGATCTGGCGCGTATCATCTTCCATCTGGGTGTTGAGGCGGGTTTCGGTATCGAGTCGGACCTGCGAGCCATCCGAGAGCGCCACGGCCCTCTGCTCACCCGTCAATGTGGCGAATTCCTGTGGTCGATCGACCTGGAAGATCCACCAGCCCGCCACCAGCATGGCAAAGAGCACGCCTGCGCCAATGGCGAGAAGGGAGCGCATGGATCGCCTGGGTCTGGGCGTTGCCCCTGCGCGCGCATAGGCTTCGGCGGTCAGCCGGAGGATGGCGGGGCTGTCGCCTTGTCGCCCGGCATCATGCCAGAGCGATTCGGCCTCGGCGAACGCTTCCGCATTCGCGGGATCGCGTCGCCAATCGAAGAAATCCTCCAGCGTACCTTTGGAGACCGGCAAGGACTTGAGGCGCGCAAACCATTGAGCGGCTTGCGCGCGGCGGTGCTCGGCGGTCGGATCATGGTCATCCATCATCCTAGCCCCGGAGCTTCGTCATGCAGTGCTCCATTGCCTTGGACATGCGCCATTCGACGGTCTTCACGGAAATCCCCAGATGTTCGGCAATATCATGGTTCGTCATGCGCCGGAACCGGCTGAGGAGGAATACGTCACGCAGGTTTTGCGGTAGATCGACGATGATCTGCTCAAGCAGCTGGTCGGCTTCCTGCTCCTGCAACCGATCGGGTCCGAGCGGCGTGATGTCGTTCGCCGCCAGAAGGTGCGATTTTTCCTGACGCAGTTTCTCGCGCCGGCGCCGGTCCCGAAACAGGTTGAGGGCGATCCGGGACAGGAAGGCCCTGGGATGGGCGACTTCGTCCGGTGCCATGCGTGCGATGCGCAACCAGGTATCCTGCGCGATGTCCTCCACCTCGGCGGAGGGCAATCGCAGATTTCGGCTCAGGAGACGCTCCAGCCATCGGCCGTCGCGCTCGAACCATGCGCCAAGCGAAGGCGTCACGGCCTTCTCCTGTTCGGCGGGCGCATCATGTGCAGACATCGGGCCACTCCACTTTCCGGAAGGGGCCGGCGCGATGCCGAAAGGAAACGTCAATGCGCAGCGTCGCCCGCAAGCGCGACGGCTTGCGGACCTGCGAAGGCCGCCGGCGCAGCCAGCAGCGATCCATGTCTTGCATAAGGGTTTCCACGCCCCTGCCCGCAGCCTCCCGCGAGCCCTTCAAGGCTGATTCATTTGCAGGTCGGGATCAAGTCCCAAAAAAAGTGGAAGGGACGGGTGTTGGAACCTCTATGCAAGAAGCCCGCTTATTGGCCGGGAGCACATATGTACCGCGACGTCCCTTCCGGCATGAACCCGGCTTATTCACGGCAGCTGAGGCCAAAGTAGCGCAAGGCCTACGCCGTGCAAGCGCCCTTGGGCCATCGCACGCAGATGCGCAGCCATGGCCGTGCCGTCAAGATGGGCAGTGATCCGGATCGCTATCTCTCGGCTCTTGCCTGGAGCGCCGGCATGCAACCGACACATCGCTTGAGCCTGGCGCATGCCCTCAGGCGGGACAGAGAATATCGCGCCAGCGCCAAGGCAGCCGGACCGGTCGCAACAGCGCGATCATCGCAGCCCCTCCTCTCAATTTGCATGGGTCGCCCAGAAACGGATCTGGCTCAGCGAAGGGTGCGAAAGGTTATGGACCAGCGCGCGGCCTCCATTTCCGCAATACTATGCTCCCAGTCGTTTCGCGCCTCGCCATCGAGATGATAGATGGCTCTTGGCGTCAGCGGCGCGGAGATGCGTTCGAACCGATCGCGCTTCTTGCGACGAAAGCGCATGGCGGCCGGCTCGCCCAGCGAGATGCCGATGACATGGCGGAAAACCGGCCTGTCACGATGCCAGCCGATCCCCGCGCCTGGATCGTAGCGAATGAGGAGAGCCTGGACGATCTCTTCCGGTGCGAGCCCGGCATAGCGGGCGGCGCGCGCCCTGACTGGCAGCAGCCATTGCGGGATTGGGTCGGTCGGCGCGAATGTGCCGGTTTCGAAATCATAGCTCCAGCCATAGCTGCGTGTCAGCCGCTTGCCGGTCCACTGCTGGTAGCGGAAGGGCGTAAGGCTCGTTTCTTCGATCCGTTCGATCAGCGCTCGCTCTTCGCGCGCCGTGAGAAAATCATCGCTCCACGAAAGGCCCGGCAGGAGAGGCGCGCCGAAAAGGTCAGCCTGCCCTGCGCCATTTTGCGCGAACATACCCATGTCCCGAACCTGCTTCAAAAAGCCAGGCTCGTCTGAACGGGCTTGGTCAAAATCTCTTCGACCGTGAAGATGTCTGCCGGCGGCGTCACGAGCAATTGCGCTTCGGGCACGGCGAAATCCAGCCATTTCTGCGCATCCCGGCGCTCGATGATGGCGCCATGACGCGCCTGAAAGCGGATGATGTCCGGATTCGCGTCGAGCGTTATGATGCGGTAGCTCGCGGGCCACTCGCCCATGGCCGGCTCCCAGATGGCGGCGAGATAGAAGAAATTGCCATCCTCGCGGAAAGCGCGAAACTTCTTCTCGCCATTGCGAATGTGGAATTCCGATGCCGCGACAAGGCAGCGATGGCTGGGAAATTGCCGCCCTTCGGACCGGATGAACTCGTAGCGCACCCCGTCGGCGAAGCGCGGGTTGGAACCCCAGGCCGCCTCGATCATCTCAATCTCGGCCATATCATCGGGATTGCGCCTTATGATGGCACGGCGACTACCGAGCGCGTCGGAGTCGAAGGGTGTTGCTTTCGAGTCCATCAAAGGAACATACAGGGAACGATATCGAGGAGCAAGCGGCGGCGAATAAGGAGGTTCAATGTGCAATGACTATCGCCTGCTGATCGACATCGCGTCGATCGCCGAGGATTTCGAGGGGCTCAAGATCAAGATCGGCATGCCCGAAGGTGCCCCGAATGTGCCGGCGCGCGAGGACATCAGGATGACCGACATGGCCCCGATCGTCCGGCGCAGCGAGGCGGGAAGCGGGATCGATGAACTCCTCAACCGGCGCTGGTCATGGCCGGGCCGTAACGGCAAACCCGTCTATAATTTCCGCACCGAGGGCCGGGAATTCACATCCAGTCGCTGCCTGATCCTGGCCGACGGATTCTACGAATTCACTGATCCTGCCGATTCCAAACAGAAGCGGCTCGACAAATGGCTTTTCACCATGGCCGACCATGACTGGTTTTGCATTGCAGGTATCTGGCGCGAGAGCCCCATGGGCGAAGCGTTCACCATGCTCACCATGGATGCCGGGCCGGACATTGCGCCCTATCACCACCGTCAGATCATCCCGCTAGCTCGCGACCAATGGGCCGACTGGCTCGATCCTGGCGTGCCAGCCAAAAAGGTGTTGCGCTGGTTGCCGCAGGGAAGCCTGCCTGTAACCCAGGTCTATGGCGCGCCCCCCGCGCAAGGCGCGCTGCTCTGATGGGAGACGATGCGTCCCTCGCCCGCTTTCTCGATGCCCAGGCCGGCTGTTATGCGGCCGCTCTGTCGGAGATTTCCGCAGGGGCCAAACGCTCTCACTGGATGTGGTATGTCTTCCCGCAATTGCGCGGTCTTGGTCATAGTTCGACCGCGCAATATTATGGAATCGCCTCGATCGAGGAAGCACGTGCCTATCTCCACCATCCACTTCGCGGGAAGCAATATCGCCAGTGCGTCCACGCGCTCCTGCAACTCGATATCGATGATCCTGTCGTCGTTTTCGGGGCTGTGGACGCCATGAAATTGCGCTCCTCGCTCACTTTATTTGAAGCGGCGTTCCCTGCCCCATCCTTTGCCGATGTGCTCGATCGCTGGTTCTTCGGCGAGCGCGATCCAGCGACGCGCCGGCTTCTGCAGAGTTGATCCGTTACGAACTAACTATTGAGAAAATTGGGATTCATCGCCCTTGACGAAACGGGTGGCAGGGCGGAACATAAAGGGAACATTTGAGTCGTATGTTCCCATGCCCACGCTATCCTCTTTTCCCGATCGGCCGCGCGCCGATCAGCTTGCCGCGCTCCGCGCGGGGCTCGCGCACAGCAACAGCGCGCGCAGTCCTGCAATGCCTTTTGGCGTGTCTGCGCTGGACGAGCGGCTGGCAAGTCATGGCCTCGATAGCGCTGGACTGCATGAGATTGCGGCGGCGTCGGCGACGCTGAGCGACGATGCTGCGGCAACCCTTTTTACAGCCGGGATCGCCGCCCGCTTTGCAGCTGATCCGCAGCTCAGCATATTCTGGGCGCTCACACAGTTCGACCTCTACGCGCCTGGCCTGGAGCAGGTCGGACTTGGTCCGAACAAGGTTTTTTACGCCCAAGGGCAAAAGGACAATATCGTCCTCGCCATGGCCGAGGACGCACTGCGCGACGGATCGCTGGCGTGCGTCATTGCCGAAGTCAGACAGGCCGACCAGACAGCAACCCGCCGTCTTCAGCTTGCCGCCTCCGATAGTCGGACGCCGATGCTGCTCTATCGCCGCCATCGCGCCCGCGAGCGCTGTCCGCTAAGCGGCCTTTCTTCCGCCATGACCCGATGGCGCATCGGCTGCCTGCCATCCGCGCGCCTCGCCCATCCCGGCGTCGGCCGGGCGCGCTGGTCGATCGAACTTGTACGCCAGCGCAATGGCAATCCCTTTTCCCTCGAACTGGACGCCTGTGATGACAAGGGTCGCCTCGCTCTACCTGCCGCAGCTCGCCATCGAGCGGCTTCGGCGGCTGGAGCGGACAGTCAGGCCGCCTGAAACAGGCGGGATTGCGCTCGCGCCGCGCCTTGCAACACCGATCGACGATAATCCCGGCGCCTGCTCCGTACCCCGCGGCGGCGGCTGGCGCCCCGGCGCCCGCTGGGCGCGTGATGGATCGCTCGGTAATCGCCCCAGTCAGGCCGAGATCGATGCACTCCCTGCCCATCAGCGTCCCACCATGCGCGAGATGGGACGGCGCAGCGAATCCGCCGACCATCCGTTCAGAGCCATGCCTGCAGAGGATGCAGGAAGAGGGGCAGCAAGTGCCCTTCCGCTCAATTGGGCGACCTTCTGGGGAAAGCCGATGGTCTTGATCGAGCGCGCCGGCCAGCGCGATGTCGTCACGGCGGCGTGCCCCGTCGCGCTGGACCTTGGTCTGCGATCCGGCATGGCAGCCGCCCATGCGCGAGCGCTGGTGAGCGATCTGGACGTGCGCGATGCACAACCGCAAGCAGATCGTGCATGGCTTGAGCGGCTGGCGTTCCATGCCATTGGTCACTGGACACCCACAGCCTGCATATCGGGCGCCGATGGCCTGTGGCTGGACCTCACCGGTACGACCCATTTGTTCGGTGGCGAAGCGCGCTTCTGTCGCCGGCTCCTTCGCTTCCTCGAGCGACTGGGTTTCACTGCCAGCATCGCGATCGCCGGCACGCCGGGCGCGGCACATGCGCTCGCGCGCTATCGCGGCGAGGCCGTCACCCTATTGCCCCATGGCGGCGAATCCCAGGCCATTGCCGATCTGCCGCTGGCCGCCCTGCGCCTTACGCCCGACGCTCTGATGGCGGCCGCGCGCTTCGGTATTGATCGTATCGCCGACCTTTATCCCATGCCGCGCGGCCCATTGGCCAAACGCCTGGGTCTCGATGCCGTCCGGCGGCTTGACCAGGCCCGCGGCATGGTAGCCGAACCCATTATCCCGCTCATCCCGTTCGACCTTCCGTGCGTCGAGCGGCGCCTGCTTGAACCGATCGGCACGGCGGAAGCCATCGTCCAGGTGATCGGCGATCTGGTCGACGATCTGGTGGCCCTCCTCCAGGAACGCGGCGTGGGGTTGCGCACGGCGCACCTGACCTGCAAAATCGTCGATGCCACCGAGCAGCCGATCGCGATCGGCACCGCCCGGGCAACGCGCGACGCGCGGCATTTGAAGCGCATGCTGGCGATGCGGGTGGAAAAGATCGACCCGGGCCTTGGCATAGAGGCGATGACGCTCGCCGCCCCTCGTGTCGAGCCGCTGGAGGCCCAGACCCTGGAGGCATCGCTCGGAAGCGGCGATCGGCCGAGCGACATATCCACGCTTCTCGATCAGCTCGCAGGACGGATAGAGCCCGATGCCCCCTTCCGGCTGTCCGCCCATGAAAGCGATGTGCCCGAACGCGCGGTCCGGCGGACGGAAGCCTTGCTCAAGCCATTGGGCTGGCCTGCATGGAAACGGCCGGTTCGCATGTTGCCTCGCCCCGAACGCCTCTCTCATGTTGTCGCCCTGCTTCCTGATCACCCGCCGCGCCGCTTTACCTGGCGCCGGCAAGATTATCGCATGGTGGCCGGTGACGGCCCCGAGCGCATTCATGGCGAGTGGTGGAAGAATGCACGCGAGATGTGGGCGGTCCGGGATTATTTCCGGGTGGAAGCGCAAGGGGGCGAGCGATTCTGGATCTTCCGTCGCGGCGATGGCGTCGACGCGCCGACCGGTGACCTGAGCTGGTATATGCACGGGCTGTTTGGCTGATGGCGCGTTATGTGGAACTCCAGGTCACGAGCCATTTTTCCTTCCTGCGTGGTGCGTCCTCGCCGGAAGAGCTGTTCTCGGCCGCAGCGCTCCTAGGCCATCAGGCGCTTGGACTTGCAGACTGGGGCAGCGTCGCTGGAGTGGTGCGCGGCTGGGCGGGGCAGAAGGCGACCGGCGTGCGCATGATCGCGGGCGCGCGGGTCGATCTTTCGGACGGTCGCGCCTTGTTACTCTATCCGACGGATCGCGCTGCTTGGTCACAGCTGACGCGCCTGCTTTCGGTGGGCAAGGCACGCGGCGGCAAGGGCTGCTGCCTCCTCGAGTGGGCCGATGTGGCACATCATGCCGAAGGGCTGATCGCCATTCTGCTTCCGGACATGGCCGATAGCGCCACGCTCGCCAACCTTGCCGAACTGAGGCAGGTCTTTGGCGATCGCGCCTATATGGCGCTTTCGCTTCGCCGCCGGCCGGAAGATGCTGCCCGTCTCCATGATCTCGATGCCATGGCACGTAATGCAGGCGTCCGCAGCGTCGCGACCGGCGACATTCTTTATCACACGCCCGAGGCCCGCCCTCTGCAGGATGTGATGACGGCGATCCGCGAGCAGACGAGCATCGATGCGCTGGGATTCAAGCGCGAGCGCTACATGGATCGTAATCTGAAAAGCCCGCAGGAGATGGAACGGCGCTTTGCCGCCTTCCCCGACGCGATCCAGGCCAGCGCGGATATCGCTGAACGGTGCCAATTCGATCTGGGCGAAATCCAGTATCAATATCCCTATGAGGAGGTGATGGAGGGCCACAGCGCGCAGGAAGCGCTTGCGGCACTCACCGACGCCGCCGCACAGCGCATGTTCCCAGCGGGACTGCCCAACGACTATCGCAAGCAGATCGACCATGAGCTGCGCCTGATCGACCAGCTCGGCTACGCACCCTATTTTTTGACGGTCAATGCGATCGTCGCCGAAAGCCGCAGGCGCGGCATCCTTTGCCAGGGCCGGGGTTCTGCGGCCAATAGCTGCGTCTGCTACATGCTCGGCATCACCTCGATCGACCCGATCAAGCACGAATTGCTTTTCGAGCGGTTCGTTTCGGGCGAACGCAAGGAGCCGCCCGATATCGACGTCGATTTCGAGCATGAGCGCCGTGAAGAGATCATCCAGTGGATCTACGACACCTATGGTCGCACCCGCTCCGCGCTGACGGCCGTCGTCACCCGCTATCGCACGCGTGGTGCAGTCGCCGAAGTCGGCAAGGCGCTGGGCCTTCCGCGTGACCTGATCAAAATGCTGACCGGTCTCGTCTGGGGCTGGAGCATGGACGGGATTTCGCAAGAGCAGATCGAAAGCGCCAACCTCAATCCGCAGGATCATCGGCTGAAGCTTACCCTGGAGCTTTCCCGCCAGCTCATCGGCACGCCGCGGCATCTCTCCCAGCATCCCGGCGGCTTCGTCCTGACGCAGGACCGGCTCGACGATCTCGTGCCGATCGAGCCTGCCCGGATGGAAAATCGCCAAACGATCGAATGGGACAAGGATGACATCGATGCACTGAAATTCATGAAGGTCGATGTGCTCGGCCTGGGGATGCTCGGCTGCATGAACCGGGCGTTCAACCTGCTGGAGGAGCATAAGGGTATCAAGGTCGGCATGGCCGATCTGCAGGATGATGACCCGGACGTCTATGCGATGATCCAGCGGGCCGACACGCTGGGCGTATTCCAGATCGAGAGCCGGGCGCAGATGTCCATGTTGCCCCGGATCAAGCCAAAGGAATTCTACGATCTGGTGATCGAGGTGGCGATCGTTCGCCCGGGGCCGATCCAGGGTGACATGGTCCATCCCTATCTCCGGCGCCGAGAGGGCAAGGAGACGCCAGAATATCCCAGGCCCGAACTGGAAGCAGTGCTCAAGAAGACCCTGGGCGTCCCGCTGTTTCAGGAACAGGCGATGAAGGTCGCGATCGTGGGCGCAGGCTTCACGCCGGTCGAAGCCGATCAACTGCGCCGTGCCATGGCAACGTTCAAGCTCACCGGCGGTGTCAGCCATTTCTACGACAAGCTGGTGAACGGCATGATCGCGCGGGGCTATCCCAAGGACTTTGCCGAGCGGACCTTCAAGCAGATCGAGGGCTTCGGCTCCTATGGCTTTCCCGAGAGCCATGCCGCCAGCTTCGCCAAGATCGCCTATGCAAGCTGCTGGATGAAGCATCATCACCCCGACGTCTTCTGCTCCGCTCTGCTCAATGCCCAGCCCATGGGCTTTTATGCGCCGGCGCAGATCGTACGCGACGCGCGCAACCATGGGGTCGAGGTTCGGCCGGTATCGATCAACCATAGCCATTGGGATTGCACGCTGGAGCCGACCAGGGGGCGATATATGGCTGTCCGTCTGGGGTTCCGACAGGTACGCGGTCTCGCCAATCTTCATGGTGCGGCGATCGTCGGGGCGCGCGGCCCGTCCCCCTTCGCCAGCGTCGAAGAGGTCTGGCGCCGAGCGGGAGTTCCACGCGCTGCAATCGAACGGCTTGCCGAAGCTGACGCTTTTGCCTGCATCGACGAAGACAGGCGGCAGGGGCTATGGAAGGTCAAGGGCCTGGGTGAAGCCCCCCTTCCCCTCTTTGCGGCAGCCGATGCACGTGCAGGTGGCTTTTCACCGGAGGGGCATGAAGCACCGGTGGCGCTTGTCCCAATGACTGAGGGGCGGGAAGTCGTGGAGGATTATCGTGCGCTCCAGCTCTCGCTGCGCGCGCATCCATTGCACTTCCTGCGACCGCAGCTCGACGCCATGCGCATCGTGCGCTGCGCGGATCTTCCGTCGATCCGCGATGGGCGCAACATCGAGGTGGCCGGCGTCATTCTGGTGCGACAGCGTCCCGGTTCGGCCAAAGGGGTGCTGTTCGTCACCATCGAGGATGAAACGGGTGTGGCCCAGGGCATTTTGTGGCCCGACCGGTTCGAGATTTATCGCAGGCAGGTCATGTCCGCCTCCATGATCGCCATGCGTGGACGGCTTCAGAAGGAAGGCGAAGTTATCCACATCATCTGCGACCGGATCGTCGATCATGACGAGATGCTGCGCTCGGTTGGTCGGATGGATTTTACGGTCGCGCCAGGGCGCGGCGATGGCGCGAGCCATGGCGGCGGCCCCGATCCGCGTGAACCGGCCATCTGGCGCGGTCGAACGCTCGGGTCACCGCCTTATGGCACATCCCCACCCCAGCAAGACGAGATCATGCCGATACGCAGCCATGATTTTCATTGATCGCGCAGGCCCGAGCATGCCGCGCTCCTACCATTGCCATCAACGGCCGACGGACCCCCTTCATCGTCAGATAGGACCGTCCCCCACCTGGCAGGTCGCAGATCGACCAGCGCGCCCATGCCTGCGAAGGGGCGCGACATCGATCGGCAGACCCGATAGACGCACCGGCATGACACCCGACCAATCCCTGCTGCTGCTGGGTCTCGCCCCCGCCATTACCAGAAGATGGCTCGCAAGGCTGAACGAGCCGCAACGCCATTATCACACCCGCGCGCATGTCGAAGCGATGTTGGCGAACCTTCCTCCAGCTGACGCGACCAGGGAGATGATCGCGGCGATCTGGCTGCATGACATCGTTTATGACCCAAAGGCCTCGGACAATGAAGAATTGTCGGCAAAGGTGGCGCAGCAGGATCTCGCGGGATCAGACATCGCAATAGCGTCGGTGGTAGAGCTGATCCTGGGAACCAAGCGGCATGAACCGGGCTCGGAAACGCAAAACCTCCTGAATGATCTCGACCTCGGCATCCTGGGTGCGTCAACGCCGGCCTATGCCCGCTACGCGCATCAGATCCGCCTGGAATATGCCCATGTCCCGACGCCGCAATATCATGCCGGGCGCGCGGCCGTGCTCAGGGCGTTCGACCAGAAGCAGATTTTCCAGACCGAACGGTTCGCGCATCTTGAGGAGCGGGCGCACAAGAATCTGCGCGCGGAGATTGCCAGATTGCAGTGATCAGCACGCCTCAGTCCTTAGCCCCAGAACTATGGCGACTGAGTGCGGTTGAACGATGCCTCCCGCAAGAAGCAGGAACGCGCAACCAATGCAGCTCCGAGCGGTATAGGACCTAGCCTTGCCAGGGAGACCCACTGCCATGACCGAGCCCCTTCCCCTTTCTCATGCCGCCGAGCGACCGGGAAAAGATGACCTGCTTGCCGTACTCAGGGTAGAAAAAGCCCTATATGCCGCCCTCGAGGCGGAGGCACGCTCGCCAGGGATGGGCAGGATCGGCGGCGATACCGATGCGGTGGACGCGATGCGCATCTCACGGGCGCGGATTGCAATGCTTCAGCGCCTCCATGATCAGGCCGGCGACGCAGAGAGCGGTTAAGCCCTAAATCGCATCTCCTGGAGCCCCTAGGTCAGTCCGCCGGGCGAGCAACGCCGCCCAGATGCTCCTGGCAGATGGTCTGGGTCAGCGCCTGCAACTCACGAATGCGCGCCGTCAGCCAGTCCAGCTCCCCGTCAGTGATCTTGTAGAAATCGGAGTAGCGCGCCTTGATATAGGCGGCGCGCAGCAGTTCGTAGCAGCGCTTGCCCTCCTTCGACTCCCGCTGCCAGATGCCTATCAAACGTTCGTCAAGCTGCTCGCAGCGCTGGGACAGGAAGTTGAGATTGTGTGACTTGGGCCGATACAATTTCAGAACCAGCAGGATGCAATAATAGGCGCGCTCTGTCGCTTGGTGAAGCTGAAACGCGGCCTCATTCCTCCATTTGTTCTGTTCAAGTATGCTCTGCTCGTTCGGAACCTCACTTCGCGCATAATCAGCAAGTTTCAGGGCACGACGGATGCTCGGATAATCATCGTCAAAATAGAACTGCGCTTCCTTCAGAGCCTCTTCAGCCGAAAGTGGAACGGGATCGGCAAGCGGATGTCCCGGCTCCTCGAACAGCGCGATGCCGTCCTTCACGATATCGGTGAAGAAATAACGTCCACGTTCGAGCTGGTGATTGATATCGTCGATGCTGTGGACAATCAGATTGAGAGGCTGCGGCCAGAAGCGTCGCAGCAGCATGTCGACCATCCGATCTTCAGCCTGCACCCAATATTCTGCTGCGTCCGTCAGATCCTCATGGCTCACTATCACCAGGATATCATAGTCGGAAAAATACCGGCCTACCGGGTCGATCACCTGGCGGCCACGCGCATAGGATCCGAACAGGATGATCTTCAGAATGCGGCCCTCGCGGACGTGCCGACCATTGCGGCGCGCAACCTGCTTGCCGAATTCATCACGCAGAATTTCGACCGCGCGGGCAAGGTCGCGACGCGCTCGCCCTGGCAGATGTGCGGTATCGGTCTTCAACTCAGCCATGTTCATGTCATCGCCGGAAGGGTCGCCAAGTGCAAGCACGTCCGACCAAATCAGGACATTGGGCAGCGGGAGATTGCCTGCGCAACGAAAATTGCTGACGTTTGTCATTGCCACAAATGAGACGGCATTTCGCCACAACGAAGGTCTGCCCATCCTATGCTTTGGAATGTGGCGCGGCCGGAACACGGCAGAAGAAATCCTCATGTTAGCTTCGTCGATACTACCACATCAGAGCTGTCGCTCCCCTTCCGAGCGGCCCTGCCTGGACTATGGCCCCGCCGTGAAGGCCTCTCCGGCGGGGTTAGTTTTTATCGACTTAGGATGGAATTCAGTAGGGCGGGAATGGCAAGCCATGGGACCTAGCCGACTGGCTGCTTCCGGGCGCCGAGGTCGTAATAGCGGACGCTGATCAGCCGCCAATGAACCGTCCGCGCTCGTCGGTATAGCCCCACACATGAAGGTTCATAGTTGCAAATGGAAGGGAATTTGCGACAAAATCGCTAATCATGGCTTCCCTCAAACGGACTGAATATCGAATCATCGACCAAGCATTCGGCATGGGCGGCGGTTATGTACTCGACTTCTCCAACCGGACTCTGTCGGATTGGTTCGAGGACGAGTTCAATATCGACATCTATGCTGACAGCTATGCGTCGCGCGGGGATTCCAAGGCCAACCGCGTCCGCAGCTTCGTTGACGTGGAGCCTGCCCCGCTCGTCGCGCGCATGCTGCGCGCCCTCTGGAAATACCGCGAGCGTATGGCCGACTATAATGCTGGCACGGAGGCGCGCGACAAGGAGCAGCTATTCGAGGTGATCGCGAAGCTCGAGGATCCCGCTTTGCGCCTCGACGATATCAAGGCGCATGCCCTGCGCTTTGACGCCGCACACATCGCCGACCAGATTAGGCGGATGGAAGGCTCCATCGTGAAAGACCCTGCGCTCGCGATCGGCACCGCGAAAGAACTGGTCGAGAGCTGCTTTAAAACCATCTTGCGCGAGCGCGGGATCGACTACGACAAAGAAGACTTGCCCCAGCTCGGCAAGAAGGTCTTTGGTGCCTTGCGGCTGTTACCAAACGACATTCCCGAGGCTGCCAGAGGCGCAAAAACTATAAAGACCATGTTGAGCAACCTTGCGACCGTTGTGCAAGGCGTTGCCGAAATTCGCAGCCTCTACGGCACCGGCCACGGTCGCGACGGCAAGGTGCGTGGTGTGACGCCACGCCATGCCCGCCTTGCCGTCGGCGCGGCCACCACCCTCGTCAATTTCGCCTTCGAGTCGCATCTGGAATCTCCGGCTTCAGAGTCGCATGTTCACAAGACGTCGTAGGAGCATCTTGCTTGACTGCCACAGTGAAGGGCGCGACGGTTGTCTTCTGGGGAGCGAAATCAGGCCGCATGTCTTGGTAGGGTCGATGGGCGACCGGCAAATAGTGGGACAGTGCTGCCGTTCCAAATTGATAGATCGGATGGCAGCTCCTGTCTGGAGCCGACATACATCGTTTGCCTGACTGGCATCACAGATCGGCAGAAAGTGGGCCGATTGTTGACCGTCCTCTTTTGGGGAGAAATCGGCTAAAGCTGCCGTCAAGCAGCTGACTCTTAATCAGCGGGTCCTAGGTTCGAGCCCTAGTGCGTCCACCACATTTCCCTTTTTCGTAAATCAGATACTGAGCTTGCGAGATCGGGCTATTGAGAGCATTTTTTTTGCTAAGCAGCTCTCTAGGTAGCAGAGCGCTAATTCGGCGCTGCAGTGCAGTGAACGGTTCATGGCCTGCGCTCTGTCGAACTGAGCTTGAGCGAGTAATCGGCTCACCTTCCCGCCAGCGGCGCACGCTGGGATGGCAGCTCGGAAACTCAGGCAGCGCGGTGTCGTGCTGACAGCTAGGCCGCCCGAGCGCCCGATGGACAAGAATGACGCCCTTGGCTGGATGCCCTGCCAGCTCGGATACGCCCCATAGACGGTAAGAACGGTCAGACGGTTATTCGTGGAGGCTAAGAGCAGATTGGGGCCAGGGGCGCGATAGGCCTGGTGCTCGAACCGTCAGTCGCGCAGCACCCGCTCGATAGCGGTGTCGACACTGGTCCGATCACCGCACCGCTGAGCGCCTACCGCCGATCCGGTTTGCGTTCTGTTCCTTCGAGCGATAATATCGTCATCTGACGCTAAAGCATCTCGAGTGGACGGCGGTCGCGGGGCCTGGGAAATTCCGCATCGAGTGTCGCAATGTCGGCGTCGGAGAGCACGATATCTGCGGCCGCGCGGTTCTCCCGCACATGTGCAATCGAACTCGCTTTCGGGATGGCGATAAGGCCATCGTGGCGCAACGTCCAGGCAAGTGCGACCTGCGCAGGGGTTGCGCCAACCTGGGCCGCTACTTTGTCGAGGGCGGGATGGCTTGAGAGGCGTCCCTGCTCGACGGGACTATACGCCATCACTGGCACTTTGTGCTGGGCGAGCCACGGCAACAGGTCCAACTCAGGGCCTCGACGGACGAGATTGTAGAGGATCTGATCGGTCACGCAGCCATCCCCGCCGGCAGCGATAAGCTCGTCCATATCGTCGGTATCGAGATTGCTGACACCCCAATGCCTGATTTTCCCCGCTGATTTGAGCGCCTCCAATGCCTCCACAGTCTCAGCGAGCGGCACCGATCCCCGCCAATGGAGCAGGTAGAGGTCCAGCCGGTCGGTGCCGAGCCGCTTCAGGCTCGCCTCGCATGCATCGGCAAGGCGGGAGCGCGATGCGTTCTGCGGATATGCCTTGCTGACGAGGAACAACTGGTCGCGAACGCTGCCCAGCGCCTCGGATATCAGCGTTTCCGCCGCACCATCGCCGTACATTTCGGCGGTATCGATGAGCGTCATGCCCAGTTCGACACCGGCGCGTAGCGTGGCGATCTCATCGGATCGGCGCTCGGCACGTTCGCCCATCTTCCAGGTGCCTTGACCCAGTGAAGGAACCACTTCCCCGCCGGGCAATGTCACGTGTTTCATGTGCTTTCGTCCTATGAGATGAGTTCGACTGTTCGGTCGGGGGGCAGATTGGCAGATGACCACCATGAAACGATCATATCGCGGCCGGCCATCGATCGAGCGCCATTTTGGCGATGGAGAGCAGTTCGTTGATCGTAGCGCCGTCGCGCGCCTGAACGGACATGCCTTCCATGACCGTATTGATGAATTTGCCTAGCACGGCCGGATCGGTGTTGGCCGCAAGCTCGCCCTGCGCGGCGCCGCGTTGCAGACGCTCGATTAGGAGGGCCTCCGCCGCGATACGCTTGTCGCGCAGCAGGCATTCGGTGGCGGCGGACGCCGGCGAAACGGCTGCCGCTGCCGAATACATGAAGCAGCCGGCCGGCGTTCCAGGTTCCGAGAATGATGACGCCGCTCGTTCCAGCAGGCCTTTGACGGCTTCGTAGGTGGACAACGCCGGATCGTTGATGGGTGCATAGAGGTGGACGCTGAACGTCGCGGCGTAACGTTCGATCACCGCCGCAAACAGCCCCGCCTTGTTGTCAAACGCTGCATAGAGACTGGCGGCGGCGACGCCAGTCTCCGCCACCAGATCGGCCATCGATGTCGCCTCGTAGCCGCGCTGCCAGAACAGCCGCACCGCCTTGTCGAGCGCAGCGTCAGTGTCGAACACACGAGGGCGACCTGCGCGGCGACGGGCTTTCGTCTCTGTCATCTCTGATGCACGATATGGAACGATCGATAAATAATATCTTGAAACGGGTGGTCCGCTCCCTTACAGAACGATCATTAAATAATCAAGGAGTCTCCAATGAGCCGCATCGTCCGTATCCATGAATATGGCGACGCCAGCGTCCTCAGGATTGAAGATGTGGCAGTGCCCGGGCCCGCGGCCGATGAAGTGCAGATCGCGGTGAAGGCGATAGGCATAAACCGCGCCGAGGTGATGTTCCGCAACAATGCCTACCTTCAGGAAGCCGAGTTCCCGAGCCGCCTCGGCTACGAGGCTGCCGGCACTGTCGTTACTGAGAACGGCGGAGCAATATTCGACCACGGTAGCGGCGGGATAGTCCTGCTGCGGGCGGCGTAAAAGTCGTCCACCTTGAAGCCTTTCTGCCGAGTCAGGGAGGTGTGGGGATCTACAGCGTGGAACTTTATCTTCAGGTCCGTCTGGCTTGCGCGGATGGCATGAGCCAACGGGCGGCGGCGAAGCGTTTCAATGTGTCGCGCGAAACGGTACGCAAGATGCTGTCGTTTTCATCGCCGCCGGGTTACCGGCGCCAGTCCGTACCGCAGCGCCCGAAGCTGGACGGGTTTGTGGCGATCATTGATGGATGGCTTGAGGGTGACCGCAGTGTCCCGCGCAAGCAACGCCATACGGCGAAGCGGGTATTCGACCGTTTGCGCACCGAGCATGGTTTCACCGGCGGCTATACGATCATCAAGGATTACATCCGGGAGCGCGAACAGCGCAGCCGGGAGATGTTCGTGCCGCTGGCGCACCCTGCGGGAGATGCGCAGGCCGATTTCGGGGAAGCGCTGGTGGAGATCGGCGGGGTGGAGCAGAAGGCCTACTTCTTCGCGCTCGATCTGCCGCACAGTGATGCCTGCTATGTGCGGGCCTATCCGGCGGCGGTGGCGGAGGCCTGGGTGGACGGACACGTGCATGCCTTCGCGTTTTTCGGCGCGGTACCGCGCTCGATCGTCTATGACAACGATCGCTGCCTTGTGACGAAGATCCTGCCCGACGGCACGCGGCAGCGTGCCACGCTGTTCAGCGCTTTCCTGTCACATTACGTGATCCGCGACCGCTATGCTCGCCCGGGCAAGGGGAACGAGAAAGGCAATGTGGAGGGGCTGGTAGGCTATTGCCGGCGCAACTTCATGGTGCCGATCCCGAAGTTCCCGACCTGGGAGGCGTTCAACCTGTGGCTGGAGGAGCAATGCCGCAAGCGCCAGCAGGACAAGGTGCGCGGGCAGAGCGAGACGATCGGTGAGCGGCTGCAGCGCGATCTCGCGGCCATGCAGCCTCTGCCCGCTACACCCTTCGAGGCCTGCGATCAGAAAGGCGGGAGGGTCTCCTCGCAATCCCTGGTGCGCTACAGGACCAACGATTATTCGGTTCCGGTGGCCTGGGGCCATCAGGAGGTCTGGATCAGGGCCTATGTCGATGAGGTGGTGATCGGCTGCCGCAGCGAAGTCATCGCCCGTCATCCTCGTTGCTATGCCCGCGAGGAGGTTGTCTTCGACCCGCTCCATTATCTCCCGCTGATCGAGCAGAAGATCAACGCATTCGACCAGGCTGCGCCTTTGCAGGGCTGGGACCTGCCCGAAGCGTTCACGACACTGCAGCGGTTGATGGAAGGGCGCATGCACAAACATGGCAGGCGCGAATATGTGCAGGTACTGCGCCTGCTGGAAACGTTCACCCTCGCCGATCTCCAGGCGGCGGTCGAACAGGCCATCGATCTTGGCGCCATCGGCTTCGATGCCGTCAAGCACCTCGTCCTGTGCCGGATCGAACGCGTACCGCCCAGGCTGGACCTGGACGTCTATCCCTTCCTGCCACGCACCACGGTCGAGAAGACCTTTGCCAGAGCCTATCTGAGCCTGCTCTCCGACCGGCAGGAGGCCGCATGAGCGATCAGGCCCCGGAGATCCTTCTCGCTCACCATCTCAAGGCGCTCAAGCTGCCTACGTGCCTGCGTGAGCATCACAAGCTCGCGCGGCAATGTGCCGCTGAAGGCGTCGATCATATCCGCTTCCTCGCCCGCCTCGTCGAGATGGAAATGATCGACAGGGAGCGTCGCATGGTCGAGCGGCGCATCAAGGCCGCGCGCTTCCCCGCCGTCAAAAGCCTCGACAGCTTCGACTTCGCCGCCATCCCCAGGCTCAACAAGATGCAGGTGCTCGAGATGGCGCGCTGCGAGTGGATCGAGCGGCGTGAGAACGCCATCGCTCTGGGGCCATCAGGCACCGGAAAGACGCACGTAGCGTTGGGGCTCGGACTGGCAGCATGCCAGAAAGGACTGTCGGTGGGCTTCACCACCGCGGCAGCGCTGGTCAGCGAAATGATGGAGGCCCGCGACGAGCGCCGTCTTCTGCGCTTCCAGAAGCAGATGGCCGGATACAAGCTGCTCATCATCGACGAACTGGGCTTTGTGCCGCTCTCCAAGACCGGCGCCGAACTGTTGTTCGAGCTGATCTCCCAGCGTTACGAACGCGGCTCCACCTTCATCACCAGCAACCTGCCCTTCGACGAATGGACCGAAACCTTCGGATCTGAGCGTCTCACAGGCGCGCTCCTCGATCGCCTGACCCATCACGTCAGCATCCTCGAGATGAACGGCGAAAGCTATCGCCTCGCGCACAGCCGGGCCCGCAAGGCCAAAACCAGACCCTGAAAATTACACCAATGCCGGGGGGAGTGGCCCTCGGGCTACGCCCTCACGCCACTCCCCCCGGCATGTAACACGATGGCCTGGTTTTACGCCGCCGAATGGCCGACTTTTGCTCCGCCGTTGACA
>NZ_ATDP01000064.1 GCF_000445105.1 Sphingobium lactosutens DS20
CCCAGCATCGCCGCGATGCGCCGGCACACCTCGTCCGCGCCCTGGCACGCCAGGGCTTCCATGCTGGCGATGCCAAGCGTTTCCAGGCGCTCAAGAACCGTGGGGCCGACGCCTTTCACGGCCAGCAGCACGGCGCGGTCCTCGGCGCTGAACCGGGCAGGGGAGGGCGCGGTCATTGCGCCGCCCTCTGCCACCGCGCCGGTTCGGGACGCGGCTTGGCGATCCATTGCTCTATTTTGGCGCAGACTTCTTCGTGCGGAATCCCCGGCCGCGGATCATCTATCGCGGCCTGAATACGACGCCGCAGCAACTCGTCGCGTAGATCGCCGTGCGGCTCCATTTCGATGAAGTTCTGGACGGTCAGGAACACCGCCTCGGAAGGATCGGCAAACCTGCCCCGTTCGATCTGCTCCAACAGCCAGTCGGCCTGATCTTTGGTAAGATACGCCTCGAAGCGCAAGCCCCCGGCGCGGGCCTGGTCGCGCAGCGCCGCCGCTTGGGCGCGCTCGGCCGCGTTGTCGTCCAGAAGCTCGTCGTCGGTCATATCGCCTCCCATTGATGGCGGTGGATCTCCGGCACGTTTAAACGGCCTCGGCCGGGTCGCCACGATAGCGCACCCAAAGGTCGCCCATCGCGTCGCGGTAGCCCCAGGCATCGGCGTAGGTCGTCGACTCCTGCGCCAGATAGGCCATGATCGTAAGCATATCCTCGGCAATAACGGCATCGACGTTGCACAAGTGGATGATCGGGAAATGCCCGCACTCGTCGCCGTTCCACCAGGCCAGGAGAAAATCCGCGACCTTCCATGATGCGCCGGTCTCGGCCGCGCGCGTCGGCGGCATGGCGATGGCGAGCAAGCGGCCGATCGCCGCGCCGGCCTCATCGAAGCTGACGTGCAGAATGACTGGGCGGCGCTGCGGGGGTGTCGTGGCCGAAGTGCCGGGGATCATTTCGGTAACCCGTTTTCGTCGTAGAGCAATTCGGCATGGTCAACATAGGGACGCTTCACATGCGCCGCGGCGCGGTCGGCGATAGTCAGCAGCT
The DNA here is from genome assembly GCF_000445105.1 of Sphingobium lactosutens DS20. GTDB lineage: Bacteria > Pseudomonadota > Alphaproteobacteria > Sphingomonadales > Sphingomonadaceae > Sphingobium > Sphingobium lactosutens. The sequence goes on from NZ_ATDP01000064.1 coordinate 1,045, forward strand.
CGGCGCTGCGCCCACGCCGGGATGGCCTCATGCCAGCCATGAACGCTTCGTCCATCGGCGGATTGTCGGGTAGTTCATCGGTCATAGGGCCTCCATATCGGCGGCAAGCCATCTGCCTACAGATCGAGCTGCGAATGGGAGCCGAGACGGGCGAGGATCAGCCGGTCATCGTCAATGAGCCGGTAGATCAACACCAGGTCGGGCTTTACATGGCAGTCCCGATAGTCCTTCCAGTTGCCGGTCAAGGCATGATCCCGGTGCCGCGCTTCCAGCGGCGCATCCGTAGCCAGCGCCTCGATAATCCGCCGCAAATCGGTATCCAGCACATTGCGGCGCGGCCCTTTCGCCTCGCGCTTGAAGTCCCGGCGAAACGCCGTGGTGCGCTCAATCGTCCGCATGAAGATCGGCGAACAGCGCATCCACGGACGCAAACCGCTCGAGGCCGCCGCGCTCGACCTCGGCGAAGGCGGCCAGCGTTTCCGCGTTGGGCTGGAACAGCGCCGCCGGAATCTCCTTGTCCTGCGCGATCCGGGTCATCAACACGCGCACCACGTCGCTGACCGTCAGGCCCGAAGCCCGAATAACCTGACTGGCCGCATCCTGAATGTCGCCAGGAACGCGAGCCTGCACCATACGGCTTGCCGCCATGATAAACTCCTGCATCTGAAATCTGTATTTCAGTGTAATACACTTTGGGTGAAATTGCTAGAGGTGAATCCGGTTGCTGCATCGCACCCTGACATTGAGAGGCGTCCTCGCCGGCTTCGAGCTTCGCCAACCAGGCATCGGCTTCCTCAAGCGTCAGATGCAGGCCCGTCTGCTGATATTCGTCCCACACCCGTATGGCGTCCTGGCGGAATGCCTCGCGCTTTTCCTCACGTTCGACATACTGTGCGATGGCTTCGCGCATGATCCAATGCGAGCTGCGTCGACGCACTTCGGCCAGGTGCTGGACGCGCCCCTTAAGGGCGTCATCGAGTATGATTGATGTTGGCGCCACCATAGCGCGACCTCCGTAGCACCAGGCATACCTTGCGCTAAGCTACCTTATCTGGGCTGCGCCGACCAATTCTAGCGTCGACCGCGACGGCGAGTTCGATGTGTCCGCGTCAGTCTGGCTATGTCCGCTGTCAGGCTTCGTCAGGATGTTAGGGCCGGGGATTTCGGATGCTTTTCGGACCACATTCCCAGAAGGCGAGCACGTTTGCGGAATTCGTGCCCACCGAGGGTGATAGCTTTGCGCCACTCTCCGCGCCCCTTCCCTAAGCTGCCGACGCCCGCCAACCCTCAAGGTGCAGCTCGCAAGGGCAGAGGCGTTCTGCGCCAGATCACATAGCCGAATATTTCGCGCCGGTGGGCGCGCAGCTTGGGCCAAGGCCATCTCGTCTCGTGCCACCAGGCAATTCCGTGGCGATGGTCGTGCGCCTCGAGCCAGTCGCGGATCGCGGCGGGCGGCTCCGGCAGCTCCTGACCAGATTTCTCTTCGATGCGGTAGGACAGGAAAAAGGCGAGCCAGATGGCTATGGCCGCAACAGGAGCCGCGGTCCAAAGCGGAACCTCTAGGATGAAGCCCAAATAGGGCGCGAGCGCGGTCGGCTCGAGCCATAGCATCCCATGAAACACGGCGATCGTTTCAGCGATCAGCATGAGCAGCATGCCGAGGTGCCGCACGAGCTGTCCGTGGTTGCCGGGCCGGCATCGGGCACGCTGATAGGCGATGATGGTGGCATCGATCTGGCGGGCGCCGTCGCCAGGATCGTCGGGATTGAGGTGAGCGGCGAGCGCCGCATAATCGGCGGACCGGTCCTGCACAGCGTTATCCTCCAGACAGAATGCCATGAACGGGCGATGAGAAAGCGGCAGGCGCCATCGGTCCGAGGCCGCTCTCTCGAAACGGAACGAGAGGGGCCGGTCACAAGCCGAACGCCTTCCGCACGAGCGGCGCGATCCGCGCCTCTTCCACGTCGTCCGGAGAGACGCACAGAACCGGGGCGATCTGCTGCATGCGGGGGTGGGTCACGGCTTTCGCGGCGAGATAGGTTTCATCGGTGGATCCCATTGCCTCGACGATGATCTCCCGCGTTTCGCCGGTGCTGCGCGAGCGCGCTTCCAACAGAAAATCCGGGCGGCATGATCCGATTGGCGTGAGCGTGTCGAACACGGGCTTTTCGAGGAGAAGGTCGAGCCCTGCGCGATCGAAGGACCAGCGCAGCCGCAGCAGGTCACGCAGCACCGCGCGCTCGAACTCGGAATCGACAGGGATGAAGCGCTTTCCCGAGTAGATCGGCTGGGCATAGCCGCGAAGCGGCGCATAGCCATGCGCTTCGGGATATTGGCCCGCCACGACGATCGTCAGATAGGGGCCCTTGATCGTGTTCCCGCGGATCGAGGGGGACTGGACGCGGTTCGCCAGCACGACAGGATCGCTCCCGGCGACATGGATCGTCGAACCTTCGAACTTCTGCGTGAAGAGCGCGAGGAAGCCCTGGGGCGCATGCCCGGGCGGCCAGACTCGGGAGAGCTCGCGCAAGCGGGCATAGATGCGCTTGCTGTGGAGCGCCTGTGCATGCGTCCAGAGGGCACGGCCGAGCTCGATGCCCGGTGCGATTTCGACGCGCTGCGCCGCGATGGCCAGCGTCTTGAACTCGTCGCTGATCGAATGTTCCGGGTTCTCGTCGGAGAGGCAGAGCGTACGATTGAGACCGGAGAGGTTGATAAGACGCCAGAGCAATCGGGCGAGCCTTGGCACCGAGGCCTGGCGCGTTCTGTCGTCGCTGCTTTCCTCTTCGGGACGCTGCGCCAGCTTCTCGGGCGCCGGGCGCAGCACCTCGAAATAGCCGGTCGGCGGATCGGCCGGGCTCTCCTGCGTTCGCACTTCGCTCAGCCGGTTGGTGGCCTGATCGCGGAAGAACGGGCAGTCCGCCCTGTGTTCGGGACGGTTAACGCTGGTGAGACGGCGCAGATAGTAGGTTTCTGCTTCCGACAGGAACGCCGGCGTCAGGATCGGGGG
>NZ_ATDP01000065.1 GCF_000445105.1 Sphingobium lactosutens DS20
CGACAAACAGTCGCAGGCGATCCACCTCTCGCCGATGCGCGCCTGCTGGACAAGCATGATCCCCGCTTCCTCGTCGGCGCGCGAACCCTGTCCGACATACCAGCGGACGAGAGCCTCTCGGACGGGCGCGGGAAGCGCAATTCTCCCTGCGCGGGTCCCGTCCGTATTGCGCGGGATCAGCCACATCGGCGCCTCCTGATCTTGATTTTTGAGGCTGACACTGCTCGGGCACGCGGATTGACAACCCGGCGGCCGCTGATCTTCCCTTGGCCTGTTTCGGTAGCAGGGAGGGTGCAATGAGGGCGTTGGGGATCGGTTTCGGCATTGTGGCGCTGGTCGTGTCGGGGGGCGCGGCAGCCCAGGGGAAAGAGGCCAAGCCCGCGCGCAGAGTGCAGCTCATCACGATGACCGCGCCCGGGCCGGAGAGCCGGCCGGATGCAGCCGCCGAACCCCCGAGCGTGCCCAACCCGGTGTCGACCGGTGCCCGTCCGCCGGACTTTCGGGTGCATGACCTCAGCCGCCGGTGGGTGGAATTCCAGATGGCGAACAGCTTCACGAACAGCGGCGTTGCGCTCGAGCAGGCAGCAAGCGGAAGCGCCGGGAGTGAAGGCTCGGCCGCCTCCGCCGAATGGTTGCCGCCGGCGCCTGCCATCCCCGTTCCTGCGTGGATGCGCGGCGGCGCGAGCTTCGATTTCGCGGCCAATCGCTTCGAGCCAGGCTGCGGCGTCCTTCCCTATCGGCCGACAGGATTCTTGAGGGCGGACGCTGAGAGCAGGCGCGCCAGCTATTATCAGCTGATGAGCGGGATCGCGTGCGAATACGGCATTCCGGTCGGGTTGTTCGATGCGATGATCATTCGCGAAAGCCGCTATCGCACCGATGCGCTGTCGCCCAAGAACGCCTTCGGCCTGACCCAGCTGATGCCCGGGACGGCTGCCTCGCTGGGAGTGAACCGCTATAGCGTCGAGGATAATCTGCGCGGCGGAGCGAGATATCTTCGCCAGCAACTCGACAGGTTCGGCCATTATCATCTGGCGCTTGCCGCATACAATGCCGGGCCTGGCCGCGTCCGTGGCGGGCTCGTGCCGCGCATCGCCGAGACGCAGGCCTATGTCGACAATGTCCTCATGAACTGGGCGCGCTTGAGCGGCGTCTACCGGCAAGCAACCGTGCTGCCGCGCCAGACCGCAAGCGTCTTCCCGCCTCGGTCGGTGCCGCCCGCGCGCGTCGCGAGCGTCTCGCTCTTCTAGGAGCGCGGCGGGGAAGGGCCCGGCGCCGAATCCGGTCGGGCTAGATCCGGAAGTCATCGCTCTCGGCCAGGCGTGCACGGCGGGCCAGCTTGGCGCTCACCTCGTCCAGCAGTTTCCGGACGACGGCTCGCCTGACCGGCACCGCCCATTCCGGGCGGACTTCCGAGCCATCGATGCCTTCGAGTTCTTCGAGCAGAACGATCAGGCCTTCCGGCATGTCGACGAATGCGTCGCAGATCATTGTGAAGAGCACGTCATGGCGCTCGATCAGGGGCTGCGGGATCGTCCCGCTTGCCTTGATGCGCACATAGGCCGCGACGATGTCGGTTCCGAGCGCGTGCAGGATGATCTGAAGCTCGTCCACAGTCATGGGCGACCGCTTCGTGGGGTCGCTGTGCAGCAGCAGTCCCAGGCGCGTCTTGCTGATGCCGGTGAGGGCGGCGAGCTTGCGTTGCGGGATGTCCTTTCGGTCCATCATGCACCGAATGAGCGGTACGAAATCGCGCAGGATCGTTTCGTCATCCGGCTCGAGCACGAACTATGATCCAGCTGTGGCGCGAGACGACATTAGCCCCCGAACCTCCCCGTTAGGGGACAAGGCAAACACGGTGAATCCCGCTTTGCAAGCGTCGTTGGAGCCAGAGTGAGCGCAATATTCCAGCGCAGATACCGCGATATAGCTCGCGAAGATCGGGCGATTTCCTAGTTTAGCCGCGTGCTCGTGCGCCCCGGTTCGCCCCCGTCAAGGCGCTGCTCAAGCGACAACCGGTCCAGTATCTGCGAGGTCTTGAGCTCGACGACATAGTCGAACAGCAGCGCCGAAAGCGCGTCGCCGATCGTCAGTGTGGTGTCGAGGCGGCGGCCGAGAGCCTGCCGCATTTCCTCAAGCGCCTGGGCATTCGCATCAGAGAGCGGAAGCCGGATTTTCACGTCGCCATGGGTCGGAATCGCCGCGAAATGCTCGCGCATCGTGCGCACTTCATGCCTGCCCGCGGCACCCGGTTCGGCGAGCCGCGCCGCGACCAGCGATACGAGCGTCTGATGCTCGTTCGTCTCATTGGAGAATAGGCGCAGGCACTCGGTGGTCAGCCGAAAGAGATATCCGGAGACATCGAGCACAAAGCCTTCGTGTTCGGCGGCCGTCGTCCCCACGTCGAGATGAATCCTTCTTCCTGAAAGGCAGCATGGCGCTGACTACTGCGACGGAGCCTGGAGTCTCGATGGTTAATATCTGCTGAGTCGTAGCCCCGAGTCTACCGGGACGCCACCAGCGCCGCAATTTCCGGGGCAAGTTGTCCCGCATTCCGGGCCAGTCTGCCCCGTAATCCGGGGCGCCATGCCCCGAATGAGCGGGCAGGCCG
>NZ_ATDP01000066.1 GCF_000445105.1 Sphingobium lactosutens DS20
CCCGGCGTTCGGGGGCAGGGCCTCGATCGGCGAAAGATTCTTCCCCCGTCACCCCGGCTGCCCGTGACGACCCGGCCGCGGGTTGGTCAGCTTTCCCTGGGCGCGGTTCTCGTCGCGTCTCCAATTGAAGGGAACCCAACATGCAGTCAGTCCTGAAAGAGACCGGGCGCGCAGAGTTGGCGATCGTCGTGATCGCCGCCCTCCTGTTCGCCTCCTTCTGGTTCGCCGGTCCGGCATTCGCCGGCGCCGACACGACCTTCGACACGGCGCTCAACAAGTTCACCGATTTCCTCGAGGGCTCGGGCGGCAAGATCATCACGGTGCTTTCGCTCGCGGGCGGCATCGTCGCGCTCGCCTCCGGTCGCTTCTCCATGGGCCAGATCGCCATCCCGGTCGGTGTCGGCGTCGGCGCCGGCACGGGCATTCCCATCGTCACGTCGACGGTCACCGCGACGATCTGATCATTCCTGCGGTCGGGCGAAGTAGCAGCTTTGACCGACCCAAGGAGAGGGTGGTGCAATGGCGGCGGATAAGTACGTCATCCCGACTCATCTGGATGATCCCGAGCTGATCGGGCTGTGGACCCTGGATGAGTTCCTGGCGATGGTCATCCCCTTCGTCTGGGGGATTCTGTCTCAGCACATCCTCATCGGCATGTTGCTTTCGGGTGCGGGCTGGTGGGGTCTCAGAAAAGCGAAGGCAGGCCGGGCGACGTCATGGCTTCTCCATCTGGCCTACTGGTTTCTTCCGGCCGGCTTCACCGGTCTGAGAGCCACGCCACCCTCGTACCTTCGATTGATGGCGGGGTGATATGGAACTTTCCTACAGCCATTCGCACAGCCAGCGGGTCTTGCGGCAGCGGAATCTGCTCGCGATCGTCGCCGTCGGCCTCTGCGCACTGACGATCCTGCTGCTTATCTTCACGGTGTCGCGGGACCGCGAAATCGTGCTGCAGCCGATCCTGCGATCGCCGGTCACGGTAAGCTCCGCCGGGGTCAGCCGCGAATATCTCGAGATGATCACGCGCGACACGGTGGTGCTCACCCTCAATCGCAGCCCGCAGAACCTCGAATACTGGATGAACGCGGTGCTCGATATCACGGCGCCGGCCTCCCAGGGCAAGGTCAAGGCGGACCTGCTCAAGATCGTGAACGAACAGCGTGGATCTTCGATTTCGCAGTTCTTCACGATCGAAAAGATGGAGCTCGACACGAAGGGGCTGCGCTCGGAGGTGACGGGCAGTCTGCATACGATCGTCGGCAATCGGGTCATCTCGAACGAGCGGCGGACCTTTCGGTACGACTGGGAATATTCCGGCCTGTCCCTGAAGCTGATCGGCTTCGGCATGGTGACGGCCGAGCAGGGGAAGGATCAATGATGTCCGTCTATGTCGTCGGCAGTGCCGCTGCGGGCACCGCCTTCCTCTCGCGCGTCAACTGTCATCTGAGCCGTTGCACGGGCGCTGCGCTGATAGGCATTGCCGTTCTGCTGAGCGCGCAGCCCGCCTGGGCCGATCAGACCATCATGGCGGCGGACAGCAGCCAGGTCGACTGCCAGGCGTCCGCCAAGGACCTGACGCGTATCAGCCTGGTCGAAGACGAGTTCGCGTCGGTCTCCAAGATCTCCACCGGCAATCCGACCGATGACTTCTCGGTCGTCAACGAGCCGGTCCGCGGCGACATCTACCTGTCCGTTCCCGACGGATTTGCCCGCCCGGCGCTCTCCTTCTTCGCCACGAGCAAGCGCGGCTATGTCTACAAGTTCGTCTGCCGGATCGGCGGCGACCAGGCCGCCCAGGTCTTCGTCTCCAATCCGGCGATCGCAAACGAACGCGCAGCGGAGAACGGTCCGGCCGAGAGGCTCGGGACCCACGATGCCGCGGTCGAGCTGGTGCAGGCGATGTATTCGAATGCGGTCGCCGACGGCTACGAGATGCGCCAGCGCGCCTTGCGGCCGGTCTATGTTGGCACCCTCAAGGTGCAGATGATCGCGGAATATCGCGGTTCGGAGCTCAGCGGCAAGGTCCTGCGCATCGAGAACAAGGGTCCGTCAGAGGTCGAGCTGACCGAAGCGATGGTCGCTCCAGCGAGCGCCCTGGCCGTGTCGATCGCCGAGAGCAAGCTCGCTCCGGGCAAGGTCACCACCGCCTACCTCGTGTCCCAGAACGGAAGGTGAGGACATGGCATTATTCGATTTCCTGAATCGCAAGCGTCCCGCTCTTGATGGGGCTTCGGACGAGGGCGTATCTCCTGTCGCCAGCGATCTCACCGCGAACGAAGCCGTTCGCCGCAAGCAGCGCCTGCTGCTGGCCGGGGTGGCGGGCGCCGGCCTGATCCTCTCCTCGTTCTGGATCTTCAGCGGCGATGAGAAGGGCGACAAGCTCGCCGACGACGGCACGAGCGAGGTCACCGTTTCGACCAAGGACCTGGTGAACCGCAATCTCTCGCAGCAGGAGTGGATGGCGCTCTCGGAGAACCGCTTCCAGTCCACCGAAAATCAGTTGAAGTCGATCGACGGCCAGAACCGCCGGCTGGAGATGCTGACCGCCCAGGTGGAGGCGCTCAAGGGCCAGAACCAGGC
>NZ_ATDP01000067.1 GCF_000445105.1 Sphingobium lactosutens DS20
AAGGCAACACCACCTACACGGACAGCGTCAATTATTTGCCGCCGAACAGCTTCGCGAGGGCGAAGGTGATCGTCGGCGTCGACGCGAGCGCCGGCGTGAACAGCCAGACCGACCCGCTTCCGGTGGTGCTCCGCGTTACGGGGCCCGCGCGTTCGGTCTATCAGAACGGCCGGCTGCTTACGACCAAGATCGAAGGCTGTCTCATCAACGGCGCGGCGCGCGGCGATCTTTCGAGCGAGAAAGTCTACGTCAAGCTGCAAAAGATGACCTGCCCGCAGCCGGGCGGCCGCTACGCCGTGTCGGAGGTGAAGGGATTCATTGCCTTCGGCGGCAAGACCGGCGTGCGGGGAAGGGTGGTGTCCCGCGAGGGCTCGCTCGTCACCCAGGCGTTCCTGGCCGGGCTCGCCGGCGGCTTCGGCCGCGGCTTCTCCGCGAATGCCAACAGCGTGTTCCAGGGAACGAACATCACCACGAACGGGCAGCGCGACAAGCTTTCGACGGGCGAAATCCTCGAAGGCGGCTTTGGCGAAGGCGTCGCGCAGTCGGGCGACATGGTGTCGAAATATCTGATCGAGCGCGCCGAGCAATATCAGCCGGTGATCGAAATGCCGACCGGGATCGATGTCGAAATTGTTTTCTTGGAGGGTGTCTATGTCCGCAATTGATCGTGTCCGCTCGCTCACTCGGCGATCGCGCCTTCTGGTTGCGACCGGCGCGGCCCTGAGCGTCGCGGGCATCGCGCTGGCCGCAGATGTGGGCAGCGCCGAAAGCCAGGTGCAGGCGCTCCTGAAGGCGCGGTTACCCAAGACTGCCGTGAGTGCGATCGACTGCGGCAAAATTGCGGGCCTGTGCGAGATCACCGCGGGCGAGAACCTATTCTATGTCGACACCAGCGCCCGCTATCTGGTGATCGGGCGCGTCTATGACATGCAGACCCGTCAGGACATAACGGCGGCGCGCCTGCTCGAGATGAACCCCGACATGCTGGTCGGCTCCTCCGCGCGGGCAAACGCGCTTGCCGCCGGCGGCGAGGAGGAGGCGGGCCAGCAGCTGGCGGCAGCACCTGCACGGCTCGAGCGGCCGGCAAGTCCCGCCAAGGCGCGAACGCTTTCGCTCTCGAGCCTGCCGAAGGATGGCGCGATCGTCTGGGGGAATCCGGCGGGCCCGACCGTCACGGTCTTTTCGGATTTTCGCTGCGGCTATTGCCGGGCGCTGACTGGCGTTCTCAAGGACATGAACGTGCGCGTGGTCGAGCGGCCGATCTCGGTGCTGGGAAGCCGGGATCTCGCCGACCGGGTTTACTGCGCCAAGAACCGCGAGGCTGCGCTCCATGCCGCCTATGCCGGGCAGCCGATAAAGGGCGAGGCTTCGTGCAACACGGCCGGCCTCGATGCGAACGAGGCCTTCGCGCAGCGGAACGGCCTCAATGGCACTCCCGTCATCGTGCGTAGCGATGGCGCGATGATCGAAGGATATCGCCCCCGGGCTTTCCTTGAAGCATGGCTTCGGGAGGCGCGGTCATGAGAAACGCTGCGTTGCATAGCCCCTGGCGCCGTCTCGGCGCGCCGCTGCTGCTTTCGACCGCTCTTGCGCTTGGAGGTTGCGCAGCGCTCGGCGGAAATGTGCGCGGCGACTTTTCCTGCGCTGCTCCTGATGGCGTCTGCGCGCCGAGCGCAACGATCGATGACCGCGCGCTTGCCATGATTACGGCAGATGCAGCTGAAGGGGTCGCGCTTCCGGCTGACGCTGCCCCGCGTTCCACCAGGGATCGGAGCCGTCTTGGCTCATC
>NZ_ATDP01000068.1 GCF_000445105.1 Sphingobium lactosutens DS20
CCTTCAGCGGCGAGATGATGAGACCGTTTTCGTCAAGCTTAACCTGGGGCAGCTCCCCTTGCCGTGCAAGGACCGTTACCTGCTCGATCGCCGTGTCGAGCCTGGTGCGCCGTTCCTCGATATGGCGCTCGAAATCCGTTTCGATGGCGAGCGGCAACGGCCCCTTCTCGCGCAGCGCCGCAAAGGTCGCCGGCGGTATGAGATAGCTGTCGAAATCGCGAAACTGCCGGCTTCCCGCGACCCATATATCCCCGGCTCGCAACCGCTCGCGTAGTTGCGACAAGGCGCATAGTTCATAAGCGGCACGATCAACGATGCCATCCCGCAGGACGAACGGGCGCCATGCGGGCGGCACAAAGCGTAGCGGCACGCGATCAGGCAAGCGCCGTTTGCCGGTCCGATATAGCTCCGCGATGATGGCCAGCGCTGACAGGAGCCCCTGAACCGCGCCGGCGCCGCGAAACTCGAAGGCGTTGAGAAAAGCGCCGACAAAGAGCTTCACCGTCCGATGCCGCTCGATCAATTCGGCGGTGCGATCGACGGTTTCCGGTCGCCCGAGCACTTCGGCCTGCTCGACGGCCACGGCGAAGTGCTGCCAGTCCAGCGCCTCGATCTGCGCCAGAGAATCCACGCCCTTGCTGCGCGCGTCGATGAGGAGGCGGCAAGACCCCGTGAGCGTCCGGAGGTGGCCTTGCAACTCGCGCACCGTCTTGAGGGCTTTGTCGCGGGTCCGGTTCTCGGCGCGGCGCGCCATGCTGCCCAACAGCTTGTCGAACATCGTCAGGGTGGCGTCGGTCAGGCTTTCCTCAAGCCGGATGCCGGTTGCCGCCAGCGTCGCATGGCGGCGCAGGGCATTGAGTTCGCCAAGGTGCTGGGGTGTGATGCGGCTGCCTTCGTCCGCCAGCCTGTCAAAAGTCAAAGCCGGGATCATGTCGGCACGGGCGCGATCGAGGCCCAGCGCGCGGATATAGGCGAGCCGTTCGATCAGGCGCAGGATGTTGCGCGCTGCCGGCGATTGTGGCGCATTGCGCATCCAGGATAGCCATGTCGCGACCTGCCCCGGTCGTCGGGCCAGCAAATCGTCCAGGCCCTGAAGGGTGTCAGGCAGCAGGCCATTCGTGAGCACTTCATAGGTAAGCTGTTCGGCTTGCTGGCGCGCCCGCCGCAGCACCGCTTCGAGAATCGACGGAGAAGGCAGGAGGATCTGCAGGCGCCGGAGTTCATCGACGATGACGTCTGCCATCTGGCCGGGGTGTATGATGGTCTGCGCGATTGGGACCGAGAAGGCGACAACTTCACGGAAAGCGTTGCGGTCAAAAATCCTGAACCCGTGCGATCGTCGGATTTCGACGAGATGCTCGCGACGGGTCTGGTCCCGATGGGCATAATCCGCGAAGGCTGCCGGCGCGACGCCGAGTTGCTGCGCCACATAGGCGAGCACAGGAGCGGGCGGGACTTCGCCCGCTTCCAGCGCACGGCCAGGCCATCTCATATATAGCATGAGCATCGCATAGCCGAGCCGGGTGGCATCGCCGCGACGGCGGCCGACAATTTCCAGGTCGTCGCTGGTCAGCGTATAATGACGCGCGATCTCGCGCTCATCGAGCGGCGCGCCATAATGCCTCGCCCAGATTTCCAGGCTCACCAGTCGCCGTCTCGCCAAGCATCATCTCCTTCGCTTTGCGTGTCCGTCAGACGGTCCTCTGGCGGCCAACAGGAATATGTCCGTTAACTCTGGACCTGTAACGGCGATTCGGACAAGATCGCATAATGACGGGAAAACGGACAGGATCGGGCATCATGTGGCGCTGATCGGCTATGCGCGCGTCTCGACCGCAGACCAGAAGCTGTCGCTCCAGCTTGACGCGCTGAACACTGCCGGGTGCGACCGTATATTCGACGATCACGCATCCGGGGCAAAAGCCGATCGGCCTGGCCTAACCGAAGCGCTCGCCTATTTGCGCCCCGGCGACACGCTGGTGGTCTGGAAACTCGACCGCCTCGGCCGCTCGATGAGCCACCTGATCGAGAAGGTCGGCGAGCTTGCGGCGCGCGGCATCGGGTTCCGCTCACTCACCGAGAATATCGACACCACCACTTCGGGCGGCATGCTGGTGTTCAACATCTTCGGCTCGCTGGCCCAATTCGAGCGTGACCTGATCCGTGAACGCACTCATGCCGGCCTCAAGGCCGCACGCGAGCGGGGCAACAAGGGTGGTCGCCGGCCTGTCGTTACCCCCGACAAACTACGTAAAGCGCGGGCGCATATCGCAGCGGGCCTCACTGTTCGTGAGGCGGCGGCCCGGCTCAAGATCGGCAAAACCGCCCTATACAAGGCTCTGGAAAACGCGTGAAACCGCTGGCGATCAAGAACTCGTGGGTGCTGGTCACAGGGGCTTCGACCGGTTTGGGCAGAGCGTCCGCCCTCCGCTTGGCGGCATCGTACCAGGCCAAGCCCCTGATTGTTGGACGAAGGCTCGACAACTTGCGGGAGCTACAGACCGAAATTGACGAGCGGTTCAATGTGCCGTGCGAGATTATAGTGGCTGATCAACGTGAAATCGAGGGCAGGGAGAAAATCGCGGCTAAGGTTGCAGAATTGCAAGTAACAGCCGCTTTGTTGGTTGCCGGAATGACGAGCGTTGGTTCATTTGATGCAGGCCGTGCCGACACTTATGCCGAGGTAATTGAAACAAACATACTCGGTTTCACGGATTTGCTGGCTCGCCTGATTGCGATTTTCAGGGAGCAGCCGTTTGAATCCTCAGTAATCGCCGTGTCGAGCCTGGCGGGCGAAACATCCGTGCCCTTCCAAGCGGTCTACGGCGCGTCGAAAGCCTATGTGAGCACCCTCATGCGAGCGCTTTCCGTGGAGCTTGCCGGGACGGGAGTGAGTGTTGGGTCTTTTGCACCCGGTGGAATCGACACAGACATGGCTGCCCTCAGCGATTTGAAGTGGGGGAGGTTGGGTTTGATGGACGTTGACCGGTGCGCGGCCCATGCAGTCCACGCTCTGGTTTATCGGCAATCCTTCGCCATACCGGGGATGGGCAACCAGCTCACATATTTGGCGAGCAGGGTTCTACCTCGATCGTTGGTCAATCGGATTGCCGCCCTCCCATATCGGCGCCCGTAGGGCGGCACCACATAAAAGGGGCAGGAAAGCCTGCGAATAGCATCTGCTGGCATCGTACCGGATTTGTTCGCCCTTAGCGTGCAGATACGTCACTTTCGTGTAGTCACCCCTCCACTGTCGCAATTGGCTTTCCAGAAAAGCCAGGCGGATAGGGCAGCGATCTATTCGAGAGGGCAGGGCAGGCGGAAACGTCGCTACTGGTGCGATTTCCGGGCCGCTGGACGGCATTTCGGGCGTTCGATAGGTCGGGGAGAGTCGAACGTGCTAAGCCGCTCTATGGGCGTCCCAGGGCAGGATTTTTCTGAAAGTAGATCCTTGTCGCCTCGCCGCGCCGACCCGCGAAAAGTGAGCCGATACCCCAAAACTCACCTTTCGCGCGGCAGCGGTAGATTTTCAACGCTTTCGGACGATTTCACGGATGCCGATATATGGCGGAACGCCATCGGTTAGATATACAAATGATATTATGATGCTTGCGCTTGAAGCCGTTTAAACGGGCTGCACCGGATCGAACCGTCCCGCGAACTCGCGATCGACATAATAGGCGAGCTTGGTGGCGACGATCGGGCGCTGGCCGGCGAGGAACAGGAGCTGCAAATCGGGCCGCAGGGTGCGGACTTCATCGGGGGTCAGCAGCGGGCGGCCGACATGTTGCACGCCGAACGAGATTCCGGTTTCGTCGGCATCGAGAGCGCGGCTCATCGTCTCGAACATCACCGTTTCCTGGCCGAGCAGATCGGAGACGAGCTTGGCGCTGTCATGGTCGTTGACGCCGAATATCTGTAACGCCCCGGCATTGGAGAAGAAGGTGCCGGCGCGCTCGCGGTAGAGCGTGCGGAGCTGGTGAATATCTTGGCAAATCGGCCAGAGCTGGACGCCGTAGCCGGCCATCAGGCCCATAGCGCGTTCGACCGGATCGAGGCGGCCGAGCGCGGCAAATTCATCGAGCAGGAACAGGACGGGGCGGGCAGGGACCGCGCCGCGCGACAGATCGGTGAGGGCTTGCGCGATCATCAGGCGCAGCCAGCGGGCATAGGCGGCGATGCGATCGGGCGGCAGGACGAGGAAGATTGTCGCCGGCGACGCCTTCATGTCGGCGAACGCGAAATCCGAGCGGCCGAGAACCCGGCCCATGCGTGGGGAATCGAGGAAATGGGTATGGCGCTGCGCGGCCGACAGCACGCCGGAGGCTTCCTTGTCGGACTTGCCGAGATGGCGATTGGCGGCGCGCGCGACCAGGCCGCCGCAGCCTTGCATGTCGGAGAGCAGGGCGGCGAAGGCTTGCGGGGCGAGCGTCAGATGATCGCGCAGCGTGGCGAGGGTGCGGGTCGCGGGCGGCTCGCTGGCGACGATATGGAGGATCAGGCCGGCGATCAGCGCCTTGGCTTCGTCGTTCCAATGCGCCTCGCCCGCTTCGCCGGGAGCGTCATAGACCAGCGCGTCGGCGAGCGTCATGGCGTCGTCGGCGAGATCGAGACCGGCGGGGTCGATCCGATCCAGCGGATTGAAGGCGGCCGAGGGCAGGCCGGTGATGCCGAACGGATCGAGGATATGGACCGGACCGAACCTGGCGCGCTCGCGCGCGGTGACGATGGCGTTCTCGCCCTTGGGGTCGATGCACACGACCGGGCCGGGATAGTCGATCAGGTTGGGAATGATCGTGCCCACCCCCTTGCCGGTGCGCGTCGGCGCGATCGTCAGCAGATGGGCGGGGCCGGGATAGCGCAGCAGCTTGCGGGTTTTCATGTCGCGGCCGATCAGCAGGCCGGTATCGGCGCGGGCGAGGGCGCGCGTCTCGTTCGCCGTGGCGAAGCGGGCCGAGCCGTGCGTGTCGTCGCCGTCAAGGCCACCATAGCGCAGGATTAGCGGTTGAAAGAGGGCGCGCAGGACGATGAGGATGACGACTAGGCCCGTCAGCATCATCAATGCCTGGTAGATCAGGGAATCGCGGGGCAGGCCGAGCAGCTTTTCCGCGATGAGCGGCATCCCCAGCCCCAGCACCAGGGCGACGATCAGGAACAGGGCCGCGACGCGCAGCAGATGGCGAATGAGGGCGATCGGGCTAAGGGTCAGCGCCGTGATCGCCCATATTGGATTGCGGCGCGACAGGCGGGCGACGTTGCGGAGCGCGCGGCCGAGCTGGCGGAACCATTCCATGTCAGGCCGTTCCTTTTCCGTTGCCGGCGAGGTGTTCCGCGCAGATCGCGGCTGCGATCGCGTGGAGATGCTTCACGCGGTAGATGATCCACGCCAGTTCGTCGGGGGTGATTTCATAGGCCGGGGAATAGCGTGCCTCGACATAGGCGCGCTGGAGCTGCGCGAAGGCGCGGCGAGCGGCGCGGGTGTCGCGCGGCCAGGCTTCGATCAGCCGGGGGTCTAGGTTTTCGGCGAGCGAGCGCAGGACGGTCAGGCGGTGCGACTTGGGGCTGTAGAGCGTCAGGACGAGCAGGAGGCCATGATAGGCGCGCTCGACGGCCTGGTGGAGCATGAAGGCGGCATGGTTGGTCTTGCCGTCGCGGATCGCATATTCGGCGAGCGTCAGGCAGTAAGCGGCATCGGGGAGCCACTTGTCATAGTGCGCCATGGCTTCGGCGTGGCGTTCCTCCGCGTAGAGCTGGCGGGGCGCAGCGAGGCGCTGTCCCGGCGCTTCGTAGAGGGCGATGCCGTCGCGGGCTATGTCGGCGAAGAAGGGACGGCCGCGCGCGAGCTGGTCGTTCACGTCCATCAGCGAATGAACGATGAAATTGACGGGGGTGGCGAGGTGCCTGGTGACGGTCAGCTCGCGCACCAGATGATCGTCAGCGGCCGCCCACCATGTTTGCAGATCGGTGAAGGTGTCGGAGTTGACGACGATGAGCAGGTCATAGTCGGAAATATAGCCGCTGGCGCGATCCTCGACCCAATCGCCGCGCGCATAGGAGCCGAACAGGATCAGCTTGAGGATGCGGCCGCCCTTGCGCTTGTCGGAGAGCTTGGTTTTGACAGCATCCTCAAATTCATCGAACAGGACGCGGGCGACCCGTTCCAGCTCGCGGCGCTTGACGGCGGGAAGATGATCGAGGCCGTCGCGCATCATGTCGGACCCGCCCCGGCGTTCGCCTCCGCGTCAAACGCTCGCTTGCCGCGCCGCTTCCAGAGCGCCAGCATATTGCTGGCGTCGTCACCCTGGACACGCGCGGCGAGGTCGAGCATCGCACCGTAAAGGGTGGCGCGGTCGTCGTCGGTCAGATCGACAAGGCCGGCTTTCTGGACGAGGCCGCCCAGCTCTATGAGATGGCGGGTGCGTTCGCGGCGGGCCACGACCCATCCCCTCGTATCAGTGCGGCGCTGCGCGGCTTCAACGCGGCGTCTCGCCTGCGCCAGTCTCGTGTCCGCCTTGAGTGTTGCCGCCAGCGCGTCGGGAAGCCTTGCGCCCGCGTCCCTGAAAGAAGGCCGCGCCCTTCACGCGCCACGCCTCCCTTTCGTCCGCGTTGGCGCTTTCGGTAGCAGCGAGTAGCGCGCCCGCCAGCGTGTCGGGGTCGAGTGCGTCGGCCCCGGTGGACGTGACTAGCTCGCCGAGCTGCTGAACCTTCTTCGCCTTGAGCGCGCGCGCCTTGTCGTTCAGCGCCCGCAGCTCCGCGTCATAGTCGCGCACCTTCCGCATATCCTCTCCCTCGCGCCCAGGATCAGGGACGCAGCGTAGCACGATCGCGCGCGCGAGGAACGCCCCCGGCAGAAAAAATGCGGCGAAGTCAATCACGCGAACGTCAGAGAGTGTGAGTGCGCGCTTATACGTCGTTGCCGACGTGCGCTAAGAAAGGCAATATAGCGGCCGTCATGGCGATCTACCATTTCTCGGCCAAGGTCATCAGTCGCGCCAACGGATCGAGCGCCGTTGCCAGCGCGGCCTATCGCGCGGCGGAACGGCTGCACGATGACCGACTCGGGCGCGACCATGATTTCTCGAACAAGGCCGGAGTCGTCCATTCGGAAATCATGCTGCCCGAAGGTGCGCCGGAGCGTTTAAACGATCGCGCGACCTTGTGGAACGAGGTCGAGGCGGGAGAGAAACGCAAGGACGCCCAGCTTGCCCGCGAGATCGAGTTTTCGATTCCGCGCGAGTTGAACCAGGCGCAGGGTGTCGCGCTCGCCTGCGAGTTTGTCGAAAAGCAGTTCGTCGAACGCGGCATGGTCGCAGACATGAACGTGCATTGGGACAGGGGGAAGGACGGCCAGCCCAAACCGCACGCGCATGTCATGTTGTCGATGCGCGAGGTTGGCCCCGAGGGCTTCGGCCAGAAGGTGCGCGAGTGGAACTCGACGCAGCTTTTGCAGGAGTGGCGCGAGGCGTGGGCGGACCATGTGAACGAGCGCCTAGCCGAGCTGGATATTGATGCTCGCATAGATCACCGGACCCTGGCGGCGCAGGGCATCGACCTTGAGCCGCAGCACAAGATCGGGCCGGCGGCGTCGCGTATGCCCGAACAGGGGCTTGAGGCCGAACGGGTCGAGGACCATGCCCGGATCGCGCGCGAGAATGGCGAGAAGATCATCGCCAGTCCCGAAATCGCGCTCGACGCCATCACCCGGCAGCAGGCGACGTTCACGCGCCGCGACCTGGCGCAGTTCGCGTTCCGGCACAGCGACGGCAAGGATCAGTTCGACCAGGTGATGAGCGCGGTGCGATCCTCGCCCGAGCTGGTGGCGCTGGGGCGGGACGGGAAGGGCGAGGATCGGTTCACGTCGCGCGACATGATCGCGGCCGAGCAGCGGTTGGAACGCGCCGCCGAAGGGCTGGCGATCGACCGGGGGCATGGCGTCGCCGATGCCCATGTGACCCGCGCGCTGGCGTCGGCCGAGGGCAGGGGGCTGGACCTGTCGGCCGAGCAGCGCGGGGCGTTGGCGCATATCACCGGCGACAAGGGCCTGGCGTCGGTCGTCGGCTATGCCGGCAGCGGCAAGTCGGCGATGCTGGGGGTGGCGCGCGAGGCGTGGGAGGCACAGGGCTACACGGTGCGGGGCGCGGCGCTGTCGGGCATCGCGGCCGAGAATCTGGAAGGCGGGTCCGCCATCGCGTCGCGGACGATCGCCAGCCTTGAATATCAATGGGAGCAGGGCCGCGAGCTGCTAGGCCCCCGCGACGTGCTGGTGATCGACGAGGCCGGCATGATCGGCACGCGCCAGATGGAGCGCGTGCTGTCCCATGCCGAGCAGGCCGGGGCGAAGGTCGTTCTTGTCGGCGACCCCGAGCAGTTGCAGGCGATCGAGGCCGGCGCGGCGTTCCGGGCCGTGACCGAGCGCCACGGTTGGGCCGAGATCACCGAGATACGCCGGCAGCGCGAGGACTGGCAGCGCGACGCGACCAGGGCGCTGGCGACGGGCAGGGCGGGCGAGGCGATCCATGCCTATGAGGCGCATGGAATGGTGCAGGCGGCCGAGACGCGCAGCCAAGCCCGCGCCGACCTTGTGGACCGCTGGGATGCCGAGCGCATCGCCGCGCCGGATCAGTCGCGGATCATCCTCACCCATACCAATGCCGAGGTGCGCGATTTGAACCTAGCCGCGCGCGATCGGCTGCGCGACGGTGGCGAGCTGGGGCCGGACGTGCGCGTGTCGGCCGAGCGGGGCGCGCGGGCGTTCGCGAACGGCGACCGCATCATGTTCCTGAAAAACGAGCGCGGGCTAGGGGTGAAGAACGGCACGCTGGGGAAGGTCGAGCAGGTCAGCCCCGAGCGCATGGCCGTTCGCCTTGATGACGGCCGCAGCGTCGCGTTCGACCTGAAAGATTATGCCCATGTCGATCACGGCTATGCCGCCACCATCCATAAATCGCAGGGCGTGACGGTCGATCGGGCGCATGTGCTGGCGACCCCCGGCATGGACCGTCATTCCGCCTATGTGGCGCTGTCGCGGCACCGCGACGGGGTGCAGCTCCATTATGGCCGCGACGACTTCGCCGATTATCGCCGGCTTGTCCGCACGCTGTCGCGCGAGCGGGCGAAGGATATGGCGTCGGATTATGGCCGTGCCCCTGATAGTCGTGATCGCGACGCCGAAGCGCGGGCCTTCGCCGATCGGCGGGGCCTCTCGGGCGAGATCCGCTTGCCGGATGCGCCCCGCGAGGCAGGGCGAGATCCGCGCGCGGAGATCTCGCCAACAGAGCGAGGATCTTCCGCAGCGCCCGAACGGGGCATGTTCGCGGGTTTCACGCCGCGCCCGATCGAGCGCACGCCCGCGGCCGAACAGACGCCGCGGCGCGGCATGTTCGACGGCTTGAAGCTGTCGGCCGAGCCGGCGAAGCCTGCCCCGGCGCGTGCCGATCGCGGCGAGGACCGCGCTTTCACGCGCGCGGTCGAGCGCGCCTCGCGTTCGGCCGAGGCGGTGTTGCAGGCGCGCGCATCAGGCGGGCCGGTGCTGGAACATCAGAAAGTCGCGCTCGAACGCGCGACGGAGGCGCTGGACCAGATCAGGCCCGGAGCCTCGCGCGATATGGCGTCGGCGTTCCAGCGCGACCCCGCCTTGCTGCGCGAGGCGGCGGCGGGGCGCAGCGGCCCGATGGTCGAGGCGATGCGGCATGAGGCCCGCGTGCGCGCCGATCCTGCCCTGCGCGCCGATCGCTTCGTGGAACGCTGGCAGGCGCTTCGCCAGGACCGCGACCGGCTTTATCGCGCCGGCGACATGACGGGGCGCGAGAAGGCGGGCAAGGAAATGGCGGGCATGGCGAAAAGCCTTGAGCGCGATCCCCAGGTGGAATCGATCCTGCGCGGCCGTGTCCGCGAGCTGGGGCTTGAGATCGGCATGAACCGCAGCCGCGACATGGGGCGGGGCGATTTGGGCCGCCAGTTGACGCAGGATTTGGGGATAGGCCGTGATCGTGGATTGAGCCGGTAAGGAGAAAAGAACGATGGATGAGGATAGCCAGGAGCGCGACGACCCGGCGCTGGCGTTCGAGCGGTTGCGCGGCGAGGTGTCGTTGTTGCGCCATGCGGTCGAGGCGCTGACCACGGCGCGCGAGTCCATCGACATTCCCGATTACGAGCCGACGCTAGAGCGCACCGAAAAGGTGCTGGGTATCCTGGTGCAGCAGATCGACGGCGTGCGGAAAAGCCCCGCCATGACGCTCACCCCGGAGAATATGGGGGGCCGTTTAAACGCTTCCGTTGCCGAGGCGACCCGCGAATTGCAGCATCAGGTCCAATCCACGAAATCGGCCTTGTCGTCCGCGACCTTCGACTTGCAAAAAATGGTCGCGTCTGCGCGGCGCGGCGATGTGCAAAATCGCTGGCTCGCTATCGCCGGGGGCGGTGGCCTGGTGCTGGGGCTGTTGCTCTATGCGCTGCTCGCCGGCCCGATCGCCCGGATGATGCCGGCGAGCTGGCTTTGGCCCGAGAGCATGGCGACGCGGGCGCTTGGCGAAAAGTCGGCATGGGATGCGGGGCAACGGTTGATGCAGACGGCCGCGCCGGAGAGCTGGGGCTTGATCGTCGCGGCCGCCCCGCTCGCCGATGGCAACCGCGAAGCGGTGCAGGCGTGCCGCGAGCAGGCCGAGAAGGCGAAGAAGCCGGTGCGCTGCACGATCGAAGTGAGGCCCGCGACCGCGCAATAGGTGGAGTTTTCAAGCCTGTCGCCGCCGCACCTGCCCCCGTCATGCGGGATTCACGCCCCGTTCCGCAATGGCTCACCTTGCTCTCCGGGGGCGGGAGCCATAGCCATGCAAGAACATGTCCACGGCCTCGGCCGCTTCTCTGGCGATCGCGTCGGCCGAGCTGTCCAGTTCCAGCCCGCACACCCGCCGCACCAGCAACCGGCACATGCATATCTCCAGAAGCTGTTCCGCCGCCCGCAAACTGGACGGCGCGCGCGAGCGGGGCAAGAGTCGGCCTGCGCGGAGCTGTCCTTCCAGAAGCTCGGACAGCATCAGATGATGCGCCAGTAGCACCCGCCGATAATAAGCGCGGCCCAACTCTGGAAAGCGTTGGCCCTCCGCGACGATGAGGCGGAAAATCGTCTCGGCCACCGGCGTCAGCATGGCCGACATGAACGCCGTGCAATAGTCGATCAGCCGTTGCCGCGCGTCGCCCTGCGAAGGGGCGACGCTGCGCGGCTCGATTTCGTCCAGCCAGGCGGAGAGGGCGGCCGCGAACAAATCCTCCTTTGATTGGAAATAGGCCCAAAGCGTGGCTTTGGACCCGCCAATCTCGGCCGCGATGGCGGACATGGAAGCACCGCCGAACCCATGTTCAGCAAAGTGCCGCTGCGCGATCGTCACGATCGCGCAGCGGCGCTCTTCGCGTTTGATCCCGCGCCGGGGTGCCTCGCCATCAAGATTGCGCGGCACGGAACCGCCTCAATGGCTGACTTGTTGGAGCGGTCCTTTGGGTCGTTTCGCGAGCCAGATTACCCCTGCGAACACCAGAATAAGGATCGTCGCCATCGCATAGAAATCGTTGGTGGCGAGCATCACGGCCTGCATGTCCACCATTCGGGAGAAGGCGGCGAGGCCGGAACCGGGCTGCAATCCGGGCAGAGACGCAGGAGCCATTGTCGGGTCAATGATCGCGACCAGCTCGGCGCGATTTCCTTTCGTCGCATTCTCCCAATAGGTCGAAGTCAGCGACGCGCCCACCGCCATCGCCATGATGCGGATGAAGTTTTGCAACCCCGAACCGTTGGCGATCTTTTCGGGGGGAAGCTCCGACACGCCCAGCGACGTGAGCGTGACCAGACAGGCCGGCACACCAGCGCCAAGCACGAACATGGGGATCGCGACCGACATGAAATCAGCCTGCGCGTTCAGCAGCGCGCGCATGAAGAAGGAGATGGCGAGAACCACCATACCATAGGTGACGATCAGGCGCGGGTCGATCTTGCCCATGAGCCGCCCGACGATCGGGGCCGTCACGACCGCCAAAATCCCCATGGGCGCGGTCGCAAAGCCCGCCCAGGTCGCGGTGTAGCCCATCATCTGTTGCAGCCAGAGCGGGGTCAGCACGATATTTCCGAAGAACAGCCCGAACATTAGCCCCAGCGATAGCGTGGAGATGAGCCAGGTCCGGTTTTTGAACACCGAAAGGTCGATCACCGGATCATCGTCGGTCAGCTCCCACAGGATCAGCGCGCCGAGCGCGATCGCCGCGACGATCGCCATCCAGACGATGAAGGAGGATGAGAACCAGTCCAGTTCGCGCCCCTTGTCGATCATGGTCTGGAACGCGCTCACGAACACGACGAGGAGAAGGAGGCCCACTATGTCGATCCGGCTGCGCGAGATCGGCGTTTCGCGGTTGTGCAGCAGCCACCAGGCGACGCCGCTAACGGCAAGCCCGAAGAAGATGTTGATGTAGAAAATCCAGCCCCAATGATAATTGTCGGAGATGTAGCCTCCGAGGATAGGGCCGAAGATCGGGGCCACCACGGTCGTCATGCCCCATATCGCCAAAGCGATGTTGCTCTTGTCCTTGGGAAAGACCGAAATCAGCAGGGTGGCCGATAGCGGGATGATCGGGCCACCCGCGAAACCTTGCAGGATGCGGAACAGCACCAGGAAGCCGAGCGAGCCGGACAGCCCGCAAAGGATCGAGCAAATCACGAAGGCGATGACGCAGGCCGTGAACAGCCGCACTTCCCCGAACCGGCGCGAGAGCCAGCCCGTCAGGGGAACGGTGATGGCTTCGGCGACCGCATAGGCCGTGATGATCCACGTCCCCTCTGTCGTTGAGACACCAAGATCGCCCGAAATCGTCGGCATCGCCACATTGGCGATCGTCGTATCGAGCACCACCACGAAATTGCCGAACGCCAGCGCGGCCGCCGCCATGGCGAGTTTCGCGCCTGTCAGCGGCGGATAACCCTCAGCACTATGTGCGGACATTTCAGCGTGCCCCGGAAAGATCGACCGTTGCGTGCATCGACAAGCCGACGCGCAGCGGATGCTCTTTCAGTTCCTTCGGATCGAGCCGGATGCGAACGGGAAGGCGCTGGACGACCTTGATCCAGTTGCCGGTCGCGTTCTGCGCGGGGATCGCGGCAAAGGCCGAGCCGGAACCGCCTGCGAACCCTTCCACGCGGCCATGATACACCACGTCCGAGCCGTAGAGGTCCGAGGTGAGATGCACCGGCTGACCGGGCTTGACGCCGCGAAGCTGGCCTTCCTTGAAGTTGGCATCGACATACATATCCTGCACGGGAACAACGACCATCACCGGCACGCCTGGCTGCACCCGCTGGCCGACCGCGACATGGCGCTGATCCACGACGCCATCGACCGGCGCGCGGATGACGGCGCGTGAGAGGTCGACCTTTGCCTGATCCAGACGCGCCTTCGCGGCAAGAACTTCCGGGTTGGTTTCGACGGTCGTGTCCTCGACAAGCACCTGATTGGCGCGCCGCGCGCCAGCGGCGGCCGCGACACGCGCCTTGGCCTGGTTGACGGCGGCTTGCGCCACCCGAACCGCCGTTTGCGAGTCCGACAATTCCTGCTGCGAGATCGCGCCGGGCGCGGCGAGACGCTGGCGACGCCGCTCATCGAGCAACGCCTTGTCGAGATCGGCCTGCGCGCGAAGCAGATCGGCCGCGCCCACGCCCTCCTGGCCTGCGAGATTCACGTCATTTTCCTGAACCTGCCGGACCTGCCGACGCGCGCGGCCGAGCGCCGCTTCGGCCTGCGCGACCGCAAGGCGCAGATCGGTGTCGTCCAGCTCCACCAGCACGTCGCCGGCGCGCACCGCCTGGGTGTTGACGACAGCCACCCGCTTGACCGGGCCGCCGACAAGCGGCGTGACCTGCGACACCTCGACATTCGTGTAGGCGTTCTCGGTCGATTCCGTGTCGCCGGCGATGAAGGTCGCCCATATCCACCAGCACAGGGCGATCAGGACGATTGCGCCGCCGAAGATGAGGAACAGCCGCTTTCGCTTCCCGCTCTTGGACGGGGGCGGGGTGTCCTGCATATCGTGGTCTTGCTCAAGGGTGGCGTCGGTCATCGGTTATTCCCAGTCAAGAGTTGGTATCGCTGGCCGGGACAGCCGCCTTGAAGCCGCCGCCCAGGGCTTTCGCCAAGGCAATGTCGAGGATGAAGCCCCGCAGGCGCAGGGCGGCCGCTTGCTCGCGCGCGGCCAGAAGGGCGTCCTCGCTGATGAGGACCGATTGGTAGTCGGAGAGGCCCCCTTCATAGCGCATCTTGGCGAGGCCATAAGCCGCGTCCTGGCGCGCGACCGCCGCATCTGTCCGATCCACGCGCTCATGGAGCGCCCGCAGCGACGTTGCCGCGTCAGCGGCTTGATGGAGTGCCTGGAGTAGTGTTTCGTTGTAGGTCGCGACCGCCGCGTCATAGTCGCCCCGCGCACCGCGATAGCGTGCGCTTAATCGCCCGCCCTGGAAGATCGGCAGGCTGATCGCAGGCCCGAAGGAACCGATCACCGATTCCGACTTGAAAAGATTGTCGAGGCCGAACGAGGCAAGACCGATGAGGCCGCTGATATTGACGTTCGGATAGAAGCCGGCGCGGGCGACGCCTATGCGCTCGGCGGCGGATTCCACCCGCCATCTTGCGGAAACGACTTGCGGATTACGTCCGACGAGTTCGGCCGGAATGTTTGCCGGCAGGGCGTCGGGGCGTCGGGTGCGAAGTGTAGGGGCTTCGATCGACAGGCCGCGATCCGGCCCCGCGCCCACCAGCGCCGCGAGCGCATTGCGGCTAAGCCCGATCGCCTCGTTTATCGCCGCGAGTTGGGCTTCGGCGCTCTCGACGCCGCCTTGTGCCTGTTCCAGCGACGTGCGCGGCTCAAGGCCGGCATCGAAACGCCGTGACACCAGATCGAGCGTTGCCCGCCGTATCCGCACCGCATCGGTGGCGACGTCCTGACGGACCAGCAATTGCGCGAAATCGACATAGGTGGTGGACACGGCCGCCGCGAGGGCGAGGCGGGCCGTCGCGTCATCGGCTTCGGCCGCCTTTTTCTCCGAGACAGTGGCGCGCAGCGCCTTCCTGTTCTTGCCCCAAAGATCAAGGTCGTAGTTGAGGCTTCCGAGGCCCGCCACCAGCATGTGCCAGTCGCCATCGGTAGGCAGACCGATGCTTTGTGTAATGCGCGATTCGCGCCCGGTAACGGTAGCGCCGACGCTAGGCAGGAGGGCCGCCCGCGCCAGCTCGACCTGCGCGCCCGCCATACGGATTCGTGCGGCCGCTTGCTCGATGGTCGGTGAATCCCGCAGCGCCTCACTGACCAGCGCATCGAGTTGCGCGTCGTCGAAGGACCGCCACCAATCATCGTTCGGCCAATCCTGCGACGAACCCGCGAGCGAGCGCGTCGATGAGAATGAGCCGGGCAGGGCCGGGTCGGGGCGGGGACCAAGATTAGGGATGCTCGCACATCCGCTCAGTCCGGCCACCAGCATAAGTGTCGCTATTCGCCGCATCGTCCACCGTTGGTAATTCAGATTACCGCTTGATCGGTAAGGTAACGGACATTACCAGTCAATGAGGTAAGGCGAATGGAGTTGCAAATGGCCACAGCCACCCACGCGCGCCGTCCGTCGAAGAACGCCAGGCGGGCCGCCATCCTCGAAGCGGCAGCGCAGGTCTTTTTCGAGCAGGGCTATGCCGCCACCAGCATCGACGCGATCATCGAGCGTCTCGGCGGCTCGAAGCGAACGATCTACAACGAGTTTGGCAGCAAGGAGGGGCTGTTCACCGCCCTGGTTTCTGAAAACGCGGGCACGGCACTTTCCGCCCTTGCGGTTGATGGTCTGGAGGGCCGGAGTCTTAGCGAGGTTCTACTTGAATTTGGCCGGCGCTTACTCGCTATCTACATGTCTCCCGGTTTGATCGGCGTCTATCGTTCGATCATGCCCGAAGCTGGCCGCTTTCCAGAGCTGGCGCGCGAATTTTTCGAGAAGGGGCCGGGTCGCGCTTCCGATCGGCTCGCCGAGGTTCTGGAAGAAGCCCGCGATCGCGGCGAAATCGAACTCGAAGATTGTCGGGGTGCGGCAGACCACTTCGTCGGCATGTTTCGCGACAATCTCCATCTGCAAGTTGTTCTTGGCCTCCGACCGCCGCCATCGCCCCCCGAGGCCGAAGCAGCCGTGACCTCCGCCGTCGGGATTTTCCTCCACGGAATCTACGGCGTGGACCGGGAAGGGAGAGCGAAGGGGCAGATGAGCAATGGCTAATACGAAACAGCGACCGCTATCGCCGCACGCGACGATTTATCGACCACCGATCGCAATGATGACGTCGATCATGCATCGTTTATCCGCCATTGCGATATCGCTGGTCGGGATGCCCTTGCTGCTTTGGTGGTTGTGGTCGATTTCCGAAGGCGCCGACGCATATGAGCGCTTTACCGCCTTCGCGACGAGCTGGTTCGGCACATACATCCTGTTCGGGTTGTCCTGGTGCGTGTTCCAGCATCTAGCATCGGGCATCCGCCACTTCGTCATGGATATTGGAGCTGGGTATCGCCTCAAGACGGCGCGCTTGGGAGCGATCGGCACCTTTGTATTTTCATCGACCATGACCTTGGGATTCTGGACAATATTGGAAATGAAATAGCATCGGGACGTTATGTTATGAGTTCCCCTAAGAAGCATGAAATTCAAAGTCTCATAGAGATGCTATCCATTAGCAACAGCATGGGAGCGACTATACAGCTTGTCTTGGTAGTCGCAGCGCTTTGTGCGGTTTTCAGCACATTATTCTGGTGGATACGATGATCGCGATTGTCGCGTCACGTTGTCCCCTAAAGACCTGACGGGGCCTCGCGCGATGGTGGCCAACGACAACGAGCCGATACCGCACACGGAGTGCCGGGAAGGGCGCGTCGAGACGCATGAGGCGTCGCTGTCGGAAAGTCTGTCGCGTCTCGAATTGACTATCATCGCGCTTGCCGAGGCCGACAGTCCGGCGAGCCTTTTCGAGCCTTCCCGCCTGCACAGATGGTATCGCGTTCTTGTTGCCACGCGGTTGCCCAACCGGCTCGCGAATCCGCGACTTGAGGCGCTGCGGCGTTTCGCGATTCTGGCTCGCTACGGCCTCGCTGATGACCCTGGCGAACGTATGAGAATTGCAAGGGCGGGGTTCAACATGGAGCAGATCGAGCTGATCGCGGGCCGGGTCGCGGCCTTTCGCAACCGGCCACATGGCATCTTCTCGACCATAGCGGCTTGGCGTTTCCGCGTATTGGTGCGTCTGCTTTCTACGAAGCAGGCTCCCGACGAAGATGATGTGGCGTCTGCAAACCCGGATATGGGCAAGCCAGTAAATCCAGATGAACAATCGAACGGCGATGAAGGAGCGACAGCGCGCCTAGGTGCGGGTCCGAACACCGATTTCAGCGGTCGTTGGGTCGTTTCTCTTAGGAGCGGCGGCGATGACCATGATCTTCGCGCTATCCTCACCGAATTTGGCCAGCGGCTTCTCACGGCGATCACTTCGCCAACGCTTCTTCCGATCTACAAGGCAGCGGTTGGCGACCCCGGAATTTCGCCGGATTCTATCAAACAATTTTTCGATGATGGTCCCCGCGCCGTGACCGATGGCCTCGCCCATATGCTTCGGAGCGCCGCGACGAGGGAGGAAATCTTTGTCAATGACTGCGCGATCGCCGCGCAGCAGTTCGTGGGAATGGTGCGCGCCAATATCCAATTGGAGGTGGCTCTAGGACTCCGCCCCGCCCCGCCACCAGATGAAATACGGCATGTCGTCGACCAAGCCGTCGAGATTTTCCTTCGCGGTATCCAATGCAAATGCCCGCCGCCGCGCCCGCAGGCAGCAACGGTCCAGCGTGGGCGGCGATGACCGATCGGATGTGGCTGATTCCCCCCAATCCCCAAAACCAGAGAAAGGGAAACTTTGATGTCAAACCTTGTGGAAGTCATGATCGGGACGGAGCGCAGCTCGGCTACGGCGCTTGGTGATTATCATTTCACGAAGCATCCCGCGATCGGCGAGAGAGTGGACATTGATGCGAAATCCCTGATCGTGGTCGATGCTTGGCACCGGCCCAGCACAACATTCGCCGGCTCTAAATTTACCGTTGTGCTGAACGAACACGCCGAACCTGCAAACAGATAGGCGACCACCATCGACCCCCCCCGTCGATGCGATAGGTTGCCGCGCGGCTGCGTGTAAGCAGGCACGCAGCCGCGCTTCCGTCAAATTTTGGTGGCCCGATTCCCCTGCCAGTTTATGTATGATAATGTCCTTTATCATACATTCAAAAGGACCGGGATTGCATGACCGAGAAGGCCGCCACGACACCCCCGCAGCGCCGCCCGATCATCCGGGCCGTGAGCTTCGATGAAGTCGGCGAGGCGATCGGCCGCTTGCTCCCGATCGCCATGCCGCCCACGCGCGCGGCCGAGACGGGCGCATCGGCGAAGGTCGCCGATTTCTTGTTGGCCTGGTGGAACGGCGACGAGTGCGGGCATTTCCCGATCCTGCACCTTTGCAACGTCGATGCCGTCATTGCCGAGGATATGCTGACCATCATGGCCTATCTGGCGCAGGAGCCGACCACCTACGCCGACGCATGGGGCTATCGCGACGCGATGCACGACCTTTGGGTGCGGTATCGCGGCGATCCTACCGAGAGCGTTTAAACGTGCCGGAGATCCACGACCAAAAGGGAGTCCTATGACCGACGACGAGTTGCCCGACGACAACCCCGCCGAGCGCGCCCAGGCCAAGGCGCTGCGCGAGCAGGCCCGCGCGGGCGGCTTGCGCTTCGAGGCGTATCTACCCGGCAGCATGGCCGATTGGCTGCTGGCGCAGATCGAGCGGGGTAGGTTCGCCGACCCTTCCGAGGCGGTGTTCCTGATCGTCCAGAACTTCATCGAAATGGAGCCGCACCGCGACCTACAGGACGAGCTGCTGCGCCGGATATTGCAGGCCCGCATTGACGATCCGAGGCCGGGGATTCCGCATGATGAGGCTTGCGCCAGAATCGATCGCTTGCTTGCCGAGCCTCGCCCCGATCCGGCACGATGGGAGAAGATCGCGCGATGAACCAGCTCGCCCCCCTGCCCTCGCCCGCATCGTCGCCGGCGCTGCCGGCGTTGATCGCGGCGGCCGACGATGACACGCGGCGGCGCTTCCTTGAGTTCTTCGCCGTCACCATCCGCAACCCCCACACGCGGCGCGCTTATGCGCGCGCAGCGGGCGACTTCCTCGCCTGGTGTGAGGCGCGCGGCGTCGCCTCGCTCGCCGGCGTGCAGCCGCTTCATGTCGCGGCCTGGGTCGAGGCGCTGGGGCGCGAGCTGGCCGCGCCCAGCGTCAAACAGCAGCTCGCCGGCGTGCGTCACCTGTTCGACTGGCTGGTGACGGGCCATATCGTGCCGGTGAATCCCGCCGGATCGGTGCGCGGACCGGCGCATAGCCAGCGGCGCGGCAAGACGCCGGTGCTGGCCCCCGACGAGGCGCGGCGGTTGCTCGACAGCATTGACGTGACCACCCATGCCGGCCTGCGCGACCGCGCCCTGATCGGCCTCATGGTCTATAGCTTCGCCCGGATTGGTGCCGCGCTCTCCATGCGCGTCGAGGACGTGTTCGTGCAGAACCGCCGCCTATGGGTGCGGCTGCACGAAAAGGGTGGCAAGCGCCATGAAATGCCCTGCCATCACAATCTTGAGCATTACCTGGTCGAATATATCGACGGGTGCGGTTTGCGCGAGGACCGCAAAGGGCCGCTGTTCCGCACCATCGCGCGCGGCACTAAGCGACTAAGCGATACCCCCCTGCCCCAAGCCAATGCCTTCGCGATGGTGCGGCGGCGCGCGGCGGCGGCCGAGATCGGCACGGCGATCGGCAATCACAGTTTCCGCGCGACCGGGATCACCACCTATTTGAAGAATGGCGGCACGTTGGAGACGGCCGCGACGATGGCGAACCACAGCTCGACGCGCACCACCCAGCTCTACGATCGACGGCCTGATGACGTGACGCTGGACGAGGTGGAGCGGGTGTTGATCTAGGCGGCGACCGCTGGCCCACAGGCCCAGCGGTCGCCCTGCCAATGAAACCCCACCCGCTGCGCGTTGCCGATCGCGGGCGGCTCCCCCTTGCGCCAGAACGCGCGCATCTTGGCCCGGTCATCCATATGAGCGTCGGCGACGATTGCGCGTGCGGCCTGGATGAATTGCCCATGCCCGAACACATAGGCCAGCGAGTCAGCAGGCATGGCGGCGAGACGCGCCAGCGCGGCCTCGCAGCGCCGTAGCAGCGTGCCGAAGCTCTCCGCCCCTTCCCCGTCGCAATAATCAGGATCGGCCGCGCTCCAATAGCGTTCGAGGTGCGGCATCCTTTCGGCGCTGCGCGTGCCGTTCCATCGGGAGGGTTGGAGATAGGTAAATTCTTCGATCGGCCACGTCTCCACCGGCACGCCGGGAAAGCGCGCGATCGTCGGCGCGGCCGTCTGCCGGGTGCGGGTATAAGGCGACGTGACGATAAGCGCGGGCGCTTCCGTCCAGCTCGCCGCGACCGCGCGGGCCTGTTCCTGGCCGCGCTCCGTCAGCTCGATCGTCGCCAGATCGTGACACGGCACGCCGGCGTTGCCGGTGCTTTCGCCGTGCCGGATGAAGATGGCCCTCATGCCGGATTACTGGCGCAGGCGATCGAGCGTCCAGCCTTCCGGCAATTCGTCGCCGGCTTCGGGCGGCCGATTAGGCACCTTGTCGAGAATACGGCCCAGGCCGCTGCCGGTGTGGCCCTTCGCGCGGCGCGTGAAGAACTCGGCCGCCGTCTCGACCGCGCCAATTTTCTGCGCGACCGCCGTTGCGATCCATTGATTGAGGCTAACGCCATCTTCCTTTGCCAGTCGCGCCGCTGCCGCCTTGATCGAGGTTGGCAGCTTGAGCGGGTAGGTCGCCTTGCTCATTGTCATAACTCCTTCAACAGATCGGCGGGCTGCATCAACCGGATTCCGAAGCGCGGGGCTGCGCCCCGGAAATCGCGGATATTATAAGTCACAAGCGCATCGGCCCGCCCGTTAATCGCCGCTTCCAACACCATTTCGTCGTCGGGGTCGCGTAGTTGCGGCCGCCACAGCAAATGCACCTCCACCGGCTCGATCAGCGCCGCCAGCTCGCCAAGCAGTTCGTCCACGGCCTCCAACGTCAGCCCCGACACTTGCCGCTGCTCCGGTCGTTTCAGCACGTCCTCATATTCGAGGAACAGCGACGGCGTGGCGAGTATCTTCAAGCGGCCATACTCGACGGCGCGCAGTAGGGCGAAGCTCGCTCCCGTTTGGCTCCGCAGCGCCGTGGCGATAACCGAGGTATCTAATACGACTCTTTGCATCGCGCTTAATATAACATCCTATGGGATGTTTTTCTAGATGGCTCTAGTCCGCCACTGGCGAAGCGATGAGCCGGCGACAAGGCGAGTAGAAATCAATCATCTGTATATCATAACGCTATCGTTACGCTGTCATATGGACATTAAAAGGCAATATCGGGCGCGACCCTTCGGGCACGGCTCTATCTCCGCGTGACCGCTCCGACCAAGCCCGCAAGCGGTCTTGGCGCATAAGCGTGACGATCCTCGCGTGAGGCAGGGGCCTTGCCCCTGCCCTGTCGTGCCGGCGTGCGCCGGCGTGTCGTTTATTTGCGTGGGGAGAGGGCGTTCCGTCCCCCTCTCCCCAGCAACGGGAATCAGCGGGACCGGGTTGGCGCGAAGCGCCCGCCCGCACCACTCCCGCAGATTCCCGCTGCCCCCCTCTCCTGTCGTCGTTCTTGGGCGTCCGTGTTCCGGCCGATGGCACGGCCATCGCCGGACAGGCGATTTGAAGGGAGTAAAAACGATGACGCAGGACAACCGGGAAAGCTGGCTCAATGCGGTGGCGGCGGGCATGGCCCCGCTGTTCGAGGCGCTGGACGCCCCCCTGCCCGCGCATATCCGCGTGGCGATCGGCTTCACCAGCACGGGCCGCAAGGGCAAGGCGATCGGCGAGTGCTGGGACAACCGGCTTAGTGCAGATGGGCATTTTGAAATCTTTATCCGTCCCGACCTCGCCCACGCGGCCGACGCCATGCCGGCGCAGATCGCGGCGATCCTCGCGCATGAACTGGTCCACGCGGCCGTGGGCATCCCGGCAGGGCATGGGAAGGCGTTTAAACGGGTCGCCCTTGGCCTTGGCCTGGTCGGGCCGATGCGGGCGACGACACCGGGCGAGGCGTTTCTTGTCGCTATCGCGCCGATCCTAAAAGCCGTTGGCCCCCTCCCCCATGCCCGTCTCGATACGGACGGCGAATCCACCGCTCCCAAGAAGCAGAAAACCCGGATGCTCAAATGTGAGTGCGCGACGTGCGGCTATACGGTGAGGACCGCGCGCAAGTGGCTTGAGCTGGCCGGAGCGCCGCTTTGCCCGATCGAGGATCATGGCCAGATGGAGCACGAACCGCTGGACGACGAGGACGAGGGGGAGGGCGGCGAATAATCGCCGCCATCAAATGTATATCGCCTAGCATTACAAACGCTGCTATATAGCGCGCACATTGCCAGCGGAGCGAGAGCGGAATGATATTGGCGGTCGGAAACACCAAGGGCGGCGTCGGCAAGACCACGCTCGCCGTGAACCTCGCGGTCGCGCGCGCGCTTGCGGGCCGCGACCTTCTGCTAGTGGACGGCGACGAGCAGGGAACCGCCCTTACCTTCACGGAGCTGCGCGCCGAGCGGCTTGGCGAGGCTGGCTATACCGCCGTCGCGCTCACTGGCGCGGCTCTTCGCAGCCAGGTCCGCCAGCTCGCCCCCAAATATGATGACATCATCATCGACGTAGGCGGACGCGATACCGGCTCGCTGCGCGCCGCGCTCACCGTGGCCGACACGCTGCTGGTGCCGGTGCAGCCGCGCAGCTTTGACGTGTGGGCGCTCGACCAGGTGGCGGCGCTGGTGGCCGAGGCGCGCGAGATCAACGAGGGGCTGCGCGCCGTCGCGGTCCTCAACGGCGCGGACCCGCAGGGCGGCGACAATGAGGCGGCCTTGCAGATGATCGGCGATATTGAGGGGATCGAGGTGCTGCCCACGTCGATCGTGCGCCGCAAAGCGTTCCCGAACGCGGCGGCCGAGGGCAGGGCGGTGGTCGAGCAATCCCCGCGCGACGCCAAGGCGATAGACGAGCTGGCCGCATTGGTCAGTGCGGTATTTGTATAGCATAATGATAGCGGAGTGAATGAAAATGGCTATCGCTCGTAAACCGAATAGCAAGCCCAAGCCGCCCGTTACCGACGACGCGGCCGACGCCTTCATAGCCGGTGCCGCGAAACCGACAGCGCCGGCGATCACGGAGGCGGCCGAGGACGGGCCGCGCAAGTCGCCGGTCATGTTGCGGTTCGATCGCGCTTTGCTGGCGAAGGTCGATGCGGCGGCGAAGCGGCGCGGGATCAGCCGCAGCGCATGGATTCAGTTCACGGTGAGCCGCGCGCTCGATGCTGGCGAGGGATAGGGCCGGCGAGGAGATGGGCGTCGCAGGCTAGGCAGGCGCAGCGCGCGAAAAGTGAGTTTTGGGGTAGGGCCTCACCTTTGGGCCGCTGGCGCGCTGAAATCCACCAGCACCGGCATTTCGGGTATGTCTCCGCGCAGCTTCGCCCGCCGCACAATGCTATGCTGGTCGATCAGGTTTTGCGCGTCGCGACGGCCGCTCATGGTCTTGGGAAGCCACATCATCGAAACCCGCTCGACCTTGCGGCCCTTCTTGATCGGGGTGAACTCGACCCAGAAGGGGCAGAGCTTGTTGATTTCCTCTTGAGCGACCTTGAGGCAGTATTTGTTGAAATCGGCGAAGCGTTCCAACTTGCCTTCCGGCACGTTGAGCAGGCCGCGCAGCTCCGCGATAGTGAACTCCTCGCTTTGCTTGTATTCGAGGCCGATACGGCGCTCGATCATTTCATAGAGGCAGAGCGCGTATTTCGACTCGAAACAATACATCACTTGCGTCTTGAGGCGGGCATAGACCTCGCTGTTACGCAAAATCTCAATCAGTTCTTCGGGGATGCGGTAATGCAGGAACCCGTCTTTTTCGAGGCTTTCATCGCTGGGGCCGAGAAGCTGGACGCGGCGCTTAAAGCTCTTGCCGCCCTTGCGGATCGTGACGATCGCGATGGTGCCCATCAGGCGCAGCAGCGAGCTTTCTATGCGCTCATTGCCCTGGTGCGTGCCTTTGAGCGCGCTTTTCGGGATGCGGTGGATGACCGGCTCGCCGATCCGCTCCCAGGCGTTGGCGATCAGCAGGTTATAGATTCGCCGATCGGCGAGGGTGAGGGGGGACAGCTCGACAATATCGACCAGCTCGCCGGGTTTGACAATTTCTCCATAATTGGCGGGATCAAAGGGATTGCCGCGTCCCTTTTGCGCGAGGGTCAGAGCGGTGTCGCCGTCCAGGGCAACCTTTGCCTTTCCGCCATTTACAGGTGAGGTTGCATGATTCATGCGCTCACCTTAGCAATTAAAGTGAGCTAGGCAATTCTTAAAGCTCGCCGTTCGACCATAGGGAGGGGATACCCCAAAACTCACCGATGAAAATGCCCATACCCCAACACTCACCGGACTCGACCCCAACACTCACCTTTACCGACCCCAAAGCTCACCGAAGGCTACCCGAAAACTCACGCGACTCGACCCCAACACTCACTTTTCGAGGCCATTTCTCTAGGTTTTCTGCGGGTTTGAGGCACCCTGAATCTTGAATCTAAGAAGAATCTTTGAATCAGAACGCGAACGGTGAGCTTTGGGGTAGGTTCGTCTGTGGATAACTCGCCACGCTATCCCGCGCCGCTGCTGAAGAAGAAGAAAAGCGCCGCCTCTTGGGGGCTTCGCCCCCGCCGGCTCGCGGCCTTCGGCCGCCCCGGATGGCTAAAGCCATCCTCCCACCCGGCATCCCCCATGATGAGCCGGCTTCGCCGGCACGCTTTTAATTATAAAGGGAGATTAGTCGCACCGTAGCGCCCAACCTTCCAGCACCGCGCCCAGCTCCACGGGGTGACTACACGAAAGTGACGTATCTGCACGGAAAGGGCGAACGGATAGCGAACGTCACGCGGCAAGTAGGGAGTTGACGGCGCGCAGCGGTCGCAAGGCGTCCGGATCGGGTTGATCTTCAACATTCCAGCTATAGTCACCGGTCAGCGAGATATGCTCCCAGCCCAATGGCGCGATGTGGCGTGCGATTTCGTCGGCTGTGCCGATGTCCGCCAGCGCCATTTCGAGATAGCGAGTGTTCCACAAGATGATGGCGGCGACGAGCAGGTTGAGGCCGGAGGCGCGATAGGTCTGGTTCTCGAACCGACGATCGCGCAGTTCGCCGAGCTGGTTGAAGAAGAGCGCGCGGGCGAGCGCGTTGCGGGCTTCGCCTTTGTTGAGGCCCGCCTGGGTGCGCCGGCGCAGGTCGATGTCGCGCAGCCAGTCGAGCATGAAAATGGAGCGTTCGAGGCGGCCCAGCTCGCGTAGTGCGAGGGCCAGTCCGTTCTGTCGCGGATAGGCGGACAAGCGGCGCAGCATTGCCGAAGCAGTGACGGTGCCGGTGCGGATCGACGTGGCGAACCGCAGCAGTTCGTCCCAATGCGCCGCGACATGACCCAATGCGATCGGTTCGGCCGTCATGCCGGGAAGCAAGGGGCCGGATTCTTGGCCGGGAAGGAGGTGTAAACGACGCTCCTTGATGTCGCGCAGGCGCGGCGCGAAGCGGTAGCCGAAGAAGGGCATGAGGCCGAACACATGGTCCGATGCCCCGCCCGTATCGGTGTAGTGCTCCTCGATCGTCAGGCCGGTCTGGTGATACAGCAAGCCATCCAGCACATAGGGCGCTTCGCCAGCGGTCGCCGCGATCACCCGACTTGCGAAGGGGTCATATCGATCCGAGACATGGGTGTAGAAGGCAACGCCTGGTTCGTTGCCGCTGCGCGCGTTGATGTCGCCGATCGCGGCCCCACGGCCCCCGGCATGAAATTGCTGTCCGTCGCTCGACGAAGTGGTGCCGTCTCCCCACAGCGCGGCGAGCGGCATGGCGCGATGGGCGTCGATCAGCCTTCCCAACGCTTCGCCATAGGCGGCTTCGCTGATGTGCCAGTCGTGAAGATGGGCGAGCTGACGCAGACTTGCGCCCCGGCAGGTTTCCGCCATGCGTGTGAGGCCGAGATTGATGCCATCGGCGAGGATGACCGTGAGCAGCGCATTGCGATCGTCGGCTTCCCGGCCCGAACGACGATGGATGAAGCATTCGCTGAACCCGGTCCAGGCATCGACCTCCAGCAGAAGATCGGTGATCTTCACGCGCGGCAGTCGATCATAGGCGGCGCGACGGGCAATCTCGGTGGCGGGCGGTGTTGCCGCCTTCAGGGGGGCGTTTGCGGGAGGGGGCGGAATCCTACGCCAAGCTCGCCCAGATAGCCGGCGCGAGATCTTACTTGTTGCTGCCTTCTACGGTCGCGCCAGAAAGGCGACGGCTCAGTTCTATCCGGCGATGGCTACGCATTTTGAAGGTGTCTGGCCCAACGCGCCGATACTCAATGAAGCCGAGAGAACGCCAAAATCGCTCTGCCGCTTCATTCGCTTCCAGCACGGCCAACCGAATCTCTATGGCACCTCTCGCAGCGGCCCAGCTTTCGACCGTCGAGTAAATTGAGCGTCCGACGCCACGACCACGCTGTGCGGCATCTACGATCATGAAGCCGGCCCAGTCGGCCCGAAGCTGCGATTTTGGCCAGGTTGAAGAACGAACACTGAACGCTTGATTGATTCTACCAGGACCGTTGCTGACCACCGACCTCGTAGATATCGGCTTCCATGGAGCAATTGTAGCTCTCTGCGATGTTGAACATCTCGGAGAGGAGGCTTTGGATTTCCTCATCAAGGGAAATGCCATCCGGATCGGGGTCATAGGCGACGGTCAGTTTGTAATCACAATTGCCGTTTTTTACCATGGCGTAGTCGCGTTCCAGCATCGCCTCAATCCGCTCCCGAGCGGGTTTTCTACCTCTTCCACGCTTGTTGAAGTTCTCGATAATCAGATGCAGGGCGATGCTGGCAGTGGGCGGCTTTTCCGGCAGTTTGGTCTGTGACGGAATAATGTCGAGCGCCCGATAGACGGTCATTCGTGAGACCTTCAGGTCGCGGGCAACGCGGGCCTTGCTGGCGCCGGCGGCAAGGCGACGGCGGATTTCATCGTCATCGACGTTCTTCTTCCGGCCTTTGTAAACGCCTTCGGCGCGCGCCGCTTCGATCCCGGCGCGCTGACGATCCTTGATGAACTTCAGCTCCATATCGGCGACCATGCCGAGTATGGTGATGACCATTCGCCCCATGTCGCCCGCCGTCGTCACCTCTGGCTCAAGGATGCGCAGCGAAGCTCCCTTTTCATCAAGCTCATGCACCAGGTTCAGGACATCGCGCGTGGAGCGGCCGAGCCGGTCGAGCCGCAGCACGACCAGCTCGTCGCCGGTGTGCATAAACTGCATGATCGTTTCCAGTTCCGTGCGCCCGCTCCGCGAGGCCCCCGATCCGGTCTCGGAACGGATAATTTCGCAACCTGCATTCTTGAGGCGGCCAATCTGGATATCCAGATCCTGGTCCGTGGTGCTGACGCGGGCATATCCGATACGAGCCAAGTGCAAAATCCGTCACATTAGGGTGGCTCTTGCAGTGTATCGTCACATTGAGCGCAAACCCACCCTTTTGTGACAGACGAATGGTGTCACTCGGCCCTATCACTCTGGGGTGTACCCAAATGTTATAGGCCGATCAGCCGCCTCACGCTGCAAGCCGTCCAAAATCAATCCGGTCGTTCAGGTCG
>NZ_ATDP01000069.1 GCF_000445105.1 Sphingobium lactosutens DS20
AGGGGTGACTACACGAAAGTGACGTATCTGCACGCTAAGGGCGAACAAATCCGGTACGATGCCAGCAGATGCTATTCGCAGGCTTTCCTGCCCCTTTTATGTGGTGCCGCCCTACGGGCGCCGATATGGGAGGGCGGCAATCCGATTGACCAACGATCGAGGTAGAACCCTGCTCGCCAAATATGTGAGCTGGTTGCCCATCCCCGGTATGGCGAAGGATTGCCGATAAACCAGAGCGTGGACTGCATGGGCCGCGCACCGGTCAACGTCCATCAAACCCAACCTCCCCCACTTCAAATCGCTGAGGGCAGCCATGTCTGTGTCGATTCCACCGGGTGCAAAAGACCCAACACTCACTCCCGTCCCGGCAAGCTCCACGGAAAGCGCTCGCATGAGGGTGCTCACATAGGCTTTCGACGCGCCGTAGACCGCTTGGAAGGGCACGGATGTTTCGCCCGCCAGGCTCGACACGGCGATTACTGAGGATTCAAACGGCTGCTCCCTGAAAATCGCAATCAGGCGAGCCAGCAAATCCGTGAAACCGAGTATGTTTGTTTCAATTACCTCGGCATAAGTGTCGGCACGGCCTGCATCAAATGAACCAACGCTCGTCATTCCGGCAACCAACAAAGCGGCTGTTACTTGCAATTCTGCAACCTTAGCCGCGATTTTCTCCCTGCCCTCGATTTCACGTTGATCAGCCACTATAATCTCGCACGGCACATTGAACCGCTCGTCAATTTCGGTCTGTAGCTCCCGCAAGTTGTCGAGCCTTCGTCCAACAATCAGGGGCTTGGCCTGGTACGATGCCGCCAAGCGGAGGGCGGACGCTCTGCCCAAACCGGTCGAAGCCCCTGTGACCAGCACCCACGAGTTCTTGATCGCCAGCGGTTTCACGCGTTTTCCAGAGCCTTGTATAGGGCGGTTTTGCCGATCTTGAGCCGGGCCGCCGCCTCACGAACAGTGAGGCCCGCTGCGATATGCGCCCGCGCTTTACGTAGTTTGTCGGGGGTAACGACAGGCCGGCGACCACCCTTGTTGCCCCGCTCGCGTGCGGCCTTGAGGCCGGCATGAGTGCGTTCACGGATCAGGTCACGCTCGAATTGGGCCAGCGAGCCGAAGATGTTGAACACCAGCATGCCGCCCGAAGTGGTGGTGTCGATATTCTCGGTGAGTGAGCGGAACCCGATGCCGCGCGCCGCAAGCTCGCCGACCTTCTCGATCAGGTGGCTCATCGAGCGGCCGAGGCGGTCGAGTTTCCAGACCACCAGCGTGTCGCCGGGGCGCAAATAGGCGAGCGCTTCGGTTAGGCCAGGCCGATCGGCTTTTGCCCCGGATGCGTGATCGTCGAATATACGGTCGCACCCGGCAGTGTTCAGCGCGTCAAGCTGGAGCGACAGCTTCTGGTCTGCGGTCGAGACGCGCGCATAGCCGATCAGCGCCACATGATGCCCGATCCTGTCCGTTTTCCCGTCATTATGCGATCTTGTCCGAATCGCCGTTACAGGTCCAGAGTTAACGGACATATTCCTGTTGGCCGCCAGAGGACCGTCTGACGGACACGCAAAGCGAAGGAGATGATGCTTGGCGAGACGGCGACTGGTGAGCCTGGAAATCTGGGCGAGGCATTATGGCGCGCCGCTCGATGAGCGCGAGATCGCGCGTCATTATACGCTGACCAGCGACGACCTGGAAATTGTCGGCCGCCGTCGCGGCGATGCCACCCGGCTCGGCTATGCGATGCTCATGCTATATATGAGATGGCCTGGCCGTGCGCTGGAAGCGGGCGAAGTCCCGCCCGCTCCTGTGCTCGCCTATGTGGCGCAGCAACTCGGCGTCGCGCCGGCAGCCTTCGCGGATTATGCCCATCGGGACCAGACCCGTCGCGAGCATCTCGTCGAAATCCGACGATCGCACGGGTTCAGGATTTTTGACCGCAACGCTTTCCGTGAAGTTGTCGCCTTCTCGGTCCCAATCGCGCAGACCATCATACACCCCGGCCAGATGGCAGACGTCATCGTCGATGAACTCCGGCGCCTGCAGATCCTCCTGCCTTCTCCGTCGATTCTCGAAGCGGTGCTGCGGCGGGCGCGCCAGCAAGCCGAACAGCTTACCTATGAAGTGCTCACGAATGGCCTGCTGCCTGACACCCTTCAGGGCCTGGACGATTTGCTGGCCCGACGACCGGGGCAGGTCGCGACATGGCTATCCTGGATGCGCAATGCGCCACAATCGCCGGCAGCGCGCAACATCCTGCGCCTGATCGAACGGCTCGCCTATATCCGCGCGCTGGGCCTCGATCGCGCCCGTGCCGACATGATCCCGGCTTTGACTTTTGACAGGCTGGCGGACGAAGGCAGCCGCATCACACCCCAGCACCTTGGCGAACTCAATGCCCTGCGCCGCCATGCGACGCTGGCGGCAACCGGCATCCGGCTTGAGGAAAGCCTGACCGACGCCACCCTGACGATGTTCGACAAGCTGTTGGGCAGCATGGCGCGCCGCGCCGAGAACCGGACCCGCGACAAAGCCCTCAAGACGGTGCGCGAGTTGCAAGGCCACCTCCGGACGCTCACGGGGTCTTGCCGCCTCCTCATCGACGCGCGCAGCAAGGGCGTGGATTCTCTGGCGCAGATCGAGGCGCTGGACTGGCAGCACTTCGCCGTGGCCGTCGAGCAGGCCGAAGTGCTCGGGCGACCGGAAACCGTCGATCGCACCGCCGAATTGATCGAGCGGCATCGGACGGTGAAGCTCTTTGTCGGCGCTTTTCTCAACGCCTTCGAGTTTCGCGGCGCCGGCGCGGTTCAGGGGCTCCTGTCAGCGCTGGCCATCATCGCGGAGCTATATCGGACCGGCAAACGGCGCTTGCCTGATCGCGTGCCGCTACGCTTTGTGCCGCCCGCATGGCGCCCGTTCGTCCTGCGGGATGGCATCGTTGATCGTGCCGCTTATGAACTATGCGCCTTGTCGCAACTACGCGAGCGGTTGCGAGCCGGGGATATATGGGTCGCGGGAAGCCGGCAGTTTCGCGATTTCGACAGCTATCTCATACCGCCGGCGACCTTTGCGGCGCTGCGCGAGAAGGGGCCGTTGCCGCTCGCCATCGAAACGGATTTCGAGCGCCATATCGAGG
Organism: Sphingobium lactosutens DS20; assembly: GCF_000445105.1. GTDB lineage: Bacteria > Pseudomonadota > Alphaproteobacteria > Sphingomonadales > Sphingomonadaceae > Sphingobium > Sphingobium lactosutens. Next base: position 3,134 of record NZ_ATDP01000069.1, read on the forward strand.
AACGGCGCACCAGGCTCGACACGGCGATCGAGCAGGTAACGGTCCTTGCACGGCAAGGGGAGCTGCCCCAGGTTAAGCTTGACGAAAACGGTCTCATCATCTCGCCGCTGAAGGCGGCAACACCGCCCGCCACCGAGATTGCCCGTCGCGCCGCCTATGATCGACTGCCGCGCGTGAAGATCACCGATCTTCTGCTGGAGGTCGATGCCTGGACCGGGTTCAGCGAATGCTTCATCCATCGTCGTTCGGGCCGGGAAGCCGACGATCGCAATGCGCTGCTCACGGTCATCCTCGCCGATGGCATCAATCTCGGCCTCACACGCATGGCGGAAACCTGCCGGGGCGCAAGTCTGCGTCAGCTCGCCCATCTTCACGACTGGCACATCAGCGAAGCCGCCTATGGCGAAGCGTTGGGAAGGCTGATCGACGCCCATCGCGCCATGCCGCTCGCCGCGCTGTGGGGAGACGGCACCACTTCGTCGAGCGACGGACAGCAATTTCATGCCGGGGGCCGTGGGGCCGCGATCGGCGACATCAACGCGCGCAGCGGCAACGAACCAGGCGTTGCCTTCTACACCCATGTCTCGGATCGATATGACCCCTTCGCAAGTCGGGTGATCGCGGCGACCGCTGGCGAAGCGCCCTATGTGCTGGATGGCTTGCTGTATCACCAGACCGGCCTGACGATCGAGGAGCACTACACCGATACGGGCGGGGCATCGGACCATGTGTTCGGCCTCATGCCCTTCTTCGGCTACCGCTTCGCGCCGCGCCTGCGCGACATCAAGGAGCGTCGTTTACACCTCCTTCCCGGCCAAGAATCCGGCCCCTTGCTTCCCGGCATGACGGCCGAACCGATCGCATTGGGTCATGTCGCGGCGCATTGGGACGAACTGCTGCGGTTCGCCACGTCGATCCGCACCGGCACCGTCACTGCTTCGGCAATGCTGCGCCGCTTGTCCGCCTATCCGCGACAGAACGGACTGGCCCTCGCACTACGCGAGCTGGGCCGCCTCGAACGCTCCATTTTCATGCTCGACTGGCTGCGCGACATCGACCTGCGCCGGCGCACCCAGGCGGGCCTCAACAAAGGCGAAGCCCGCAACGCGCTCGCCCGCGCGCTCTTCTTCAACCAGCTCGGCGAACTGCGCGATCGTCGGTTCGAGAACCAGACCTATCGCGCCTCCGGCCTCAACCTGCTCGTCGCCGCCATCATCTTGTGGAACACTCGCTATCTCGAAATGGCGCTGGCGGACATCGGCACAGCCGACGAAATCGCACGCCACATCGCGCCATTGGGCTGGGAGCATATCTCGCTGACCGGTGACTATAGCTGGAATGTTGAAGATCAACCCGATCCGGACGCCTTGCGACCGCTGCGCGCCGTCAACTCCCTACTTGCCGCGTGACGTTCGCTATCCGTTCGCCCTTTCCGTGCAGATACGTCACTTTCGTGTAGTCACCCCGGCAAGTCTGGATATGGTTTATCCCACGCCCATCGCGATGCAGAACTCATAGGTTCTGCATCACGTCGGGAACGACGGAAATCCGGGCGCTTCCGTGATGCATATATCCGATGCACAATGATCGCATGATCTACGGCTATGCGCGCGTCTCCTCCAACGGGCAGGACCTCACCCAGCAGGTCGCCCAGCTCCTCGCTGCCGGTTGCGTGAAGGTCTACCAGGAGAAGGCCAGCGCCGCGTCGGCCGAGCGGCCGAAGCTCAAGCGCGCGATCGGCGCGCTCGATGCCGGCGACGTGCTGATGGTGACGGCCACCGATCGCCTGGCGCGCAACACCCGCGACCTGTTGAACATCCTCCATGCGGTGAAGGAGGCAGGGGCCGGCTTCCGCTCGATCGCAGAGCCAATGGTGGACACGACCTCGCAGTTTGCCGACGTCATCATCGCCGTGCTGGGGATCGTGGCGAGCTGGGAGCGCCAGCGGATCGTGGAGCGCACCGCAGCCGGCCGCGACCAGGCGAAGGCCCGTGGCGTGAAGTTCGGCCGGCGTGCTGCCCTCACCCCCCATCAGCAGGCGGAGGCACTACAGCGGCTCGCTAGGGGCGACACGCAGCGCACCGTCGCGGCTCTGCTCGGGGTCGATCAGGCGACGATATCGCGCCTGTCGCGCAAGCAAGGCTGATGATCGAGCGAGCTGGAAACAAGTCGTTAAACCGGTGCCGGGTACGGTCAGACAAGGAGATTAGAAATGGCGTTTACCGAGGCCGAAAAGCAGCAGTGGCATGCCGATCGACGTGCAGGGGAAGCTACGGATGACGACTATGCCGCATCCCCAACCTGCGGGCATTGTGGCAACCCGTTCAGCTCGGGCGCAGGAGTGGTCACCGATGACTTCTCACTTTGTGACGTTTGCAACGGCGATTGATCCTGCTGTCATTCTTCAGTGCGGCCGAACAGGCGACCGAAGAACCCTCGCTTGGATTCCGTGGGGCCGGGTCCGGCCAGCAGTCCGATAACTCGGGCTTGAGCCTCACGCCGTTCCTCGTCCGATTGATCGAGGCGACGGCGAAGGTCGTCGATCGTGCCGTCCCGATCGCGCAACTGTTCCAAGGCAGCATCAAGACGAGCCTGCAACACATTGAAATCTGACCCGTTACGGGTGTCAGCATTACCGTTGCGTAGCGTTTCAGATGGCGTTTCGGTTACTGGTGCGGCTGACTTGGGAGGGTACACCCGGTGCAGTTCGACTGGCTCAATCGAGAAAGAACCGTCATCCTTCTTGGTCGCAGAAATCCGACCTCTATTGATAGCACGCGATATGGAAGCCTTGCTGACACCCGTTGCTTTTGCGGCTTCTCCAAGGGTGTAAGCCATCTTTTCCGTCCCCGTTACGGATCGTTTCAAAAAGTGATCCGCTAACCGTTAGCAGAAACGGCAGTATGGTGGAATGGTTAGACCCGGCCCCACTTGGCGGCACACCCCGTAACCCATTTCGTCCAATCCGCTTTGAGAGCGTCACCTACCAGCTTACGGCGCTGTTCGGGGCGGACGCGAGCATACTGATCCGCTAGTCGCTGTACGGAGTGACCACCGCCTAGGGCCATTCCGATCGCATGTAGCTCCGGGGTCTTGAACTCGTTCACCTGATCGTCGGTCGGCCAGCGCAGGGTGTCCGAAACCGATAGCCGAGAAGCCGCTGAGGCGATGAGGCTGGCGGTGTCGACGATGGTTTCTGTCGTCCCTTCCCGGCGGGCCTTTCGACCGCTGCTATGGCGTCCTGCCTCATCGGCCGCAGCGTCAGTGGCGTCGTCGTCCTTAGGGGTGAATGTCAGGGTGACGTGGGTGATCTTGCCCCGCGCTCCGCGCTTTTCCGACCACTCCATCGTGAAGGCGGCGAGCTGATCGATCTCGGCTTTGCCAGGTGTCAGCACCAGACGCCGGAAGTCGGAGAAGTTGGGCATTGAATTAGAGGGTGCGCCAAGCCGCTCCCGCAGCTCATCGACCGTTCCGGACCATGTGGGGCTACGCCGTCCAGCCAGTAGGCAACCCATCTCATAGAGGGTGATCGCGTACTTCGATCGGAAGGCGAGCAGAGCTGCCCGGTTGAGGCGAGCGTAGTAATCGCTCCCCTGCAGGATTGCCCTAGCCGGTGCCGTGAACTCCCACTCGACGGTGGCTCGGCCGTCTTCCGCATGTTCGTTGAGCGTCCAGGCAAGCAGGGCAGCAGTGAGCGTCGCCGCGCGCCCTTGTGCCGAGGTCGAGGGCATCTGGAATTTTACATCCATCAGCTCACCGAGGGTGTCTTGGATCCGATCATTGGCGTTGTGGGTGCCCCGCAGGTCGCGCTTGGCGATGACGTGCGATCCTGGTCGCCAGGCTTCACCGGCAGCTTTGGCGATCAGAAGAGCTAGGGTTTTGCGAGCTGCCAGGGAGGGTGACGTGCCTGCACCGAAACGGGCCTCAATAAACTCGCCAGCTTTGACGATCGCGTGTCCGTCACGGACAGAAGTGGTGGAAGCCGCTTTCATAGTGCGGCCGGTGGTTGGTTCCTCGGGCACGTCGAAACCTTAGCCAGATGCGACATAAGATCAATGATCTTGTCACAGATCGCATCACCACCCGATTTGTCGCAACTACCCACCCCATTTCTCGTAGGTGCTCACCCCATTTGTCGTAACTGAGCACCCCATTTGTCGTAGGTCGGGCCATTTAATCGTTTTATATCAGAAACTAGGCGGCCCCTGAATCATAGAATCAATAGAATCTGGAATCATCGCGGGCGCGCGAGGCTGGCGTTGCATGATGACAAGCGGAATCGGCCTCCGGCCGATGCGCCGATAATGCGTGCCGGCTACGCCGTCACAGAAGCGGCCTACCGGCCGCAGGCTTGGCGAGGAAGAAGTCGGGGCGGCGGCATCGTGCCATCATTCACTGGGCGTCACACGGCGAGGGGTTTTGCCGTTGCGATCGTGGACGACGATCGCGGACACGCCCGAGGCAGCGATGCGATCGATCAGGCGATCGGCTTCCTCCATCTGGTCACTGGGCCAGTCACGGGCAACGTGGACGGATGTGCCATCGACCTCGACGGTCAGATGCGAGATGGCAGGATCGAGGTCGAGCAGCCGGGCCATGTCGGCTTGCGCGTTGGCCGTGATGCGTTGCAGGCCGTCCCCGACCATGACGAGCTGCCAGGTGCGGGCGGTGTCATCCCGGTTCATGGCAGCAGCCACCCGCTGTAGGACTTGGCGTCGGGATTCGCACCGAAGCACCAGTAGGCCCCGTCGCGTTTCTCGCGCTTCCAGCCATGATCCTTGGGGCAGGCGGCGATGGCGGGGATGGTCTGTTCACTAGCCTGATCGATCCGGCGGGCGAGCTTGCCGTTGATAGTGTTAGCCCAGCTCGCCGCAGCCGTTTCATCACGGGCGCGGGCATAGCCTTGCGCCTCGCCGGCCCCGTTACCCAGGTAGTAGCCGTAACCCCCCGCGATCGGCACCAGCAGAGCGAAACCGGCGAGCGCACCGTTCCACCACCTGTCCCACCGGCGCCGGCGCAGCTCATGGGCGCGACGATCGGCGGCATCGGCGGCAAGACGATCGGCCAGGGCGGCGTGCGCGGCCGTGTCAGCGTCGATCCGACGCCGCAGGGCCTCTCCCGCCCCGGCAAGGCCGTCCGTGGCTCCACGACGCGCTCCGGCCTCCGCACGGGCCTCTAGGGCGGCAGGATCGACCAGACGGGCCGCTATAGCCTTGTCACGGGCTTTCTCGTCCTCGGCACGCTGTGCGTCCCTGTCAGCGGCATCGGCGAGGCTGGCGCGCACGTCGGACACTAGGTCCCGCAAGGTGCCGAAGCCGGCAAGGATGCGCTGGATGTTGGTGTCGAGGTGGGAGAAGAAGCTGTGCGCCTGGGCAGCGTCGGCGGCACCACGCGCACGACCGGCGGCAGGGGGCGGCGGATCGGGGGGCATGTCGAACTCGGCAGGATCGAACTTGCCGGCCGGAGGATCGTGGCGATCGGACCCGAGCAGATCACGCCTCCTTCCGCGTTCTACCGGGCGGCGGGGATCGTCGTAGCGATCATCATCACGGTCGCGGTCCATCAGCGATCCTCCCCAGGTAGTGTCCACCCCTCGAACGGTTTCTTATCCTGATCGCGGCTGATGCGGTGGGTCAGCTCGGAGACGATGCCGGCGAAGCGTTTGTCCTTGCTGGCGGCGTCGATGAGCAGCCCGCCCAGGATGATCTTGCGGCGGGTATCGAGGCGGCGACCCTCGGCAGCGACACGGGCGTTGAGCGCGTCGAGACGGGCCTTGGCCTGGTCTACCCGTTTGCGGGCGAGTTCGATGGCTTCGGGTGTCGGTGCCGCCATACCTTCTCCGCCTGAAAGCACGAATACGAAGCGACTATAGCGCAACCTAACAAACGAAGCCACCCGAGACGACAGTAGGAGACAAGGGCGCACTTTAGCATTACTGCGTAATGCGTGCGGCAGGGATACCCTGCACCCATGTCGCTATGCGACAGCGGGGCCTCCGCCCCACGCCCCGACCAGCGCAACGCCGCTGGACCACGTTGGAGAAGGCAGGCGCGGCGATGGCGATCTACCATCTGGCGGTGAAATCGGTGTCGCGCTCGACCGGGCGCAGCGCGGTCGCGGCGGTCGCGTATCGTGCCGGCGTCTGTCTCGAAAACGAGCGCGACGGCTTGGTGCACGACTACACGCGGCGGGGCGGCGTCGAGGATGCGTTCATCGTCGCGCCGGAAGGCGCGGATTGGGCGCAGGACCGCTCCGCCCTGTGGAACGCGGCCGAGGCGGCGGAGAAGCGCAAGGACGCCAAGGTGGCGCGGGAATACGAACTGGGGCTACCGGCCGAACTGGATGCCGGCCAGCGTCGCGACCTGGTTCGTGCTTTCGCGGAGGATATCCGCGACCGCTATGGGGTGGCGGTCGATGCGGCGATCCATGCCCCTCATGATTACGGCGACGATCGCAACCACCACGCGCACGTCATGACGACGACGCGGGTAGCGGAGGCGGACGGGCTGGGAGCGAAGACGCGCCAGCTCGACGTGCGCACGACGGCCTCGGTCGAGGTCGAGGCGATCCGCGAGCGGTGGGCAGGGATGGTCAACGACGCGCTGGAACACGCCCAGGTGGCCGAGCGGGTCGATCATCGTAGCTACGAGCGTCAGGGGTTGGATATCGAGCCGACCGTGAAGATGGGTCATGCCTCAGCCGCGATCGAGCGGCGCGCATCGGCCGAGCAGATCGCAGCCGGTGAGGAACCGCACGCCGTCACCCCGCGCGGGCAGATGAACGAGGCGATCATGGAGAAGCGGGGATTAGGCTTCTACATCGAGCGTGGTCAGGAGCGGATACGGGAATGGTCCCACCAGCTCCGCGAGCGGGCCGAGCTGGCGATGCAGGGCATGTCGAGCTTGGTCCAGGGCGCAGCGCGGGCGATGCGATCGGGGTTGCAGACCAGCAGCGAGGGCGGGTTCGAGGCGGTGCCGGCGCTCGACCAGTCTCCCCGGCACGACCAGATGCCGGCGATCGAGCTGGACCAACCGGGGCAGCGTGGACGGGATCGGCAGCAAGAGCAGGAGCTGGACCGTCAGCGTGGACGTGACGGGCCGGATATCGGGTTCGGGCGATAGCCCTCGTCTCACGTTTGTGCTAAACCGCACCAATAGTATGAGAAACGTGGAGGCCGTTATGGCAACTGTGCGTAAAACGATCACCCTTACCGAGCAGCAGAATGCGTGGATCGCTGCGCAGATCGACGCCGGCAGCTATACCAACGACAGCGAGGCGATCCGCGACCTTATCCGGCGCGAGCAGGAGCGGGGCCTTGAGATGGAGAGCATCCGTCAGGCGCTGATCGAGGGTGAGCAGAGCGGTGAGCCGGAGCTGTTCGACTTCGCCGCGTTCAAGCGGCGCAAAGCCGAGCAGCATGGCTGAATACCGGCTTAGCCCGAGGGCGCAGCGCGACCTTGATGCGATCTTCGACTATACCGTGGCGCATTGGGATTTGCCCCAAGCGATGCGCTACACCGACCTTATCGAGACAGCTTGCGCCGATCTGGCCGAAGCGCCGCAGCAGGCACAGGGCTGCGGCAACATTCGGCCAGGCTATCGACGGCGCGGCGTCGAGCAGCACGTCATCTACTTTCGTCCGACCACCTACGGCATCGCCGTCATCCGCATCCTGCATCAGCGCATGGATGCACCTCGCCACTTATGAATACTACAAAGCAGTAGGCGTCCGAGATATAGAGCCAGCGATTTCGGAGAACTCGACAATCCTTACATAGGGAGCAAGCTCGCCGCTGATAGAATTGGATGTTCCGATTACTGTCACGTCAACATCCTCGTTTTCAACAAGATGCTGTACGACCTCACTGAAATCGCCATCACCAGCGATTAGATACAGCTTATCCCAAGCTCTTTTTGAGAAAGAGCGCATAAGGTGGAATGCGAGGCCAACATCAACTGCTTTCTGAGCCTTTGTGATATACTGCTCGCCAGAATCTGGATGTACGATTGGGCCACCACCCATATGCTGGGGCCATTCATGATACTTAGTTTGCAGCCAATAGAGCTTGACTCTTAATCCAGCCCCGCGTGGTGGGGCAGAACTTAAAAAGCGATGAAACGCATTTTGCCCAGAAGAGGGGGGATCGTTATCACAATTGAAGTAGTACGCATCCCCAATTGCCTCACCAGCGTCCTTTTCTATCTCCGCACGAAGAAGGCCGTAATCCATCCGGGTATAGCCCGACACAGACTGCCAAGCTTTATTTGAGTACCCGCCATCAACGAACCATGCTGTAGGCATTTACGCATCCTCTAATCACGGCTTCCTACTTTTCCTGTTGCGACAGTTGCGACCGCCGCAGCAGCAGCCATAAGACCCCACTTCAATACCTCTCCGGCACCACTGACGATACTGGATGTACAAGAAGGGCAAAGCTCGTCGTCATATAAATACCCGGCTTTGGCATAATTTGTGCATCCTGGGCTGCGGCAAACCAAAACCTTTTCACTGCACTCAGGGCACTTGCATACGTCCCTACGAATGTAGTTTTCGGTTACTACCACTGGAGTAACAACATTAGCGCAAAAAGGGCATAGGCCACTGTGCTTCGCGCTCATATTCGCTAGCTCCTTCTTTCTTGCTGAAGCTTTTTGAGTTTTTGCTCAAGCAGCTTTGTCTCGGCTTTCCTCTTTAAAATATCGGCCTCTGTCTTGAGCTCCTGAGGCGTCTTGTTTTTGCTTCCGAGGGGACGAGGCATACCGCAAACTCCGACCTAGTGGTCTCGGCAATATATGGTAGATTTACGATAAATCAACGGAAAAACGCTATGCGGAAAGGCGACCGGCAAGGGGTGACTACACGAAAGTGACGTATCTGCACGCTAAGGGCGAACAAATCC
>NZ_ATDP01000070.1 GCF_000445105.1 Sphingobium lactosutens DS20
CTAAGGCCTGTGGACATTCACTTCGCGGCGAGGATTGTCGCGACGAGGTGCCAGTTGGCGGTGTAACTGCAGGCAGTTTTCTCGTAGCGCGTAGCGATGGCTCGGAACTCCTTGATCTTCGCGAAGAAGTTCTCGACCAGGTGTCGCCACTTATAGGCATGCCGGTCGTAATTGCGCTTGATCTTGCGGTTCGCTTTGGGCGGAATGACTGCGCTCGCGCCGCGCACATCCAACTCGGCAAGCAGCCAGTCAGCATCGAAGGCCTTGTCGGCCAGAAGCGCATCGAATGCTACGTCCTCGATCAGCGGTGCGACGCCTTTCAGGTCATGAGCCTGACCCGGCAGGAGAACAAGGTTGAACAGGTTTCCAAGCGCATCGACCAGCGCCACGATCTTGGTGGTCAGTCCGCCGCGCGAGCGCCCGATGGCCTGAGCGTGAGTCCCCCCCTTGCGCCGCTCGCCTTCTGGTGAGCCTGAACGATAGTACCGTCGATCAGCGCGTATTCAAAATCCGGCTCGCCGCGGATCTCTCTGAAAAGACGTTCGAAAACACCACCCTTCGCCCATCGCCGGAAGCGCCGGAACACGCTGTTCCAATTGCCGAATTCCGGCGGCAGATCCCGCCATGGAAGACCGGTGCGCACACGCCAGAGAACCGCCTCTAAAAACATGCGATTGTCCTTACCCGTCACACCGCTATCGCTCTTCTTGCCGGGAAGGTGGGGTTCAACGCGCGCCCATATCCCATCCGTCACCACAAATCGCTGCTCGTCCATTCAGAACTCCCCTTGGGAATCCTGAATCAGAAATCAGGCAGCGTGGGAATCCTGAATGTCCACAGGCCTTAGTCTGCCATGACGCTATGACGCGGCGATCCCATCAGAGTACGGGTGCATCTTTCGGCGCTGTGCCTCCGCATGGGCCAGCGCCTCAAGTTGGGCCGCGCTTGAAAGACTTGCATCCTTCCGCAACGAGGCCGCGAGCTGGAGCACGGCGCGCTGGAAGGCTTTGTTGCCGCTGACCCGTTGCCGGACGCCAAGGTTGTAAAGCTCGGCAAGATCCAGCGCGAGCAGGGCGACCGCTTCGGGGATATCCGAGAGGACAATGTCGCGGATGGTGGCGACATACTCGTACGCGCCGCGCCCGAACAGATTGAGTTCGACCAGGCCGTCGGCCATCACGTGGCCGAGCGGTTCGTCGACGAAATGAACCTGGCCCGAGGCGGCGACCAGGCCGTGAGCCAGGTTCCACGCCAGTTTGTCGCGATTTCGGGCAAGCCAGCGCGAGAGCAGCAGAAACTTCTGGCGAAAGGCTTGCTCGAAGGGTTTGCTGTAGGTGGGCCAGACGTCGAAGGCGGCGGGAATGCGCTCGAGTTGTTCGGTGAGGCGAGGGCCGTTGAAGAACGCTTCCGCGCTGAAATGGCGCAACTCCAAGTAGCCCTTGTCCAGCTTGGCGAAATTGGCGGCATAGCCTTTGTCGCGCCCGGCGCGGGCCTCGAGCAAGTTACCAAGCGCCGAGCCAAGCAGGAATTTGCCGGTCGGATCATGCGCCAGATGCCGCAATAGCGGCACGCCGACGGCATGGCGCTGCAAGGCCGTGTAGCGGCTGAACAGCCGGTCGTTGTTCGCGAGCAGCAGCAATTCATCGACGCCGACGATGAACCGGTCGGGATCGAGCCGATGGCCATTCCCGGCATCGATGTTGATGTGCCAACCGCAGTTGGCGGTATGCTCACTTTCGAAGAAGTTGAAATCGCCGTCGATCTCGTAGATCGCGTCGCATAACTCAGATCTGACCATCTCGGCATCGTCCAGGGGCAGGGGAGGGGTCAGCAATTCTACGCCTGCCAGGCGATCTTCAGGCCAGTTCAGTGGATCGAGCCCATATTCAGGGACGACATAAAAGCCGGGCTGCTTCGGGGTTCCGGATGGGGCGGACCAGGCGCGGCCTGTCCGGTCCCGCAATTTGGCCGCGAATGCTCGGCAGAAGGCGGGCGAGGCCTCGTCCATGGCCTCTCCTTCGCGCAGCTCTCTCTCAAAACGAGGCTCGCCGAGGTCGCCAAGAATGACTTCCAGCTCGAAGCCGGCACGCCAGGAAGGGGTTTCGGACATGGTCGGGAAGGTAAATCAATTGCCGGGCGTGTAAACGCACGAGCGGAGTTGCCATTAATTATGGCACAGAAGCCCTTCCACCGGACGCTGCGATGACATCAACTTTGGCAGCCGACAGCAGGGTGCTGCGTGGCAACCGCCGGCGCGCTGATGGCGGTGGGCAGCGTATCGCGCCAGGCGAGCGGGTCGGGATCGGCGAGCGCCGCGGCCCACGCATCGAAGCGGTCGAACAGGTCGAGGGTGGTCGAGCGCAGCGGCCGGCCGGGGATCTGGAGCCCGCAACCCCAGGAAAATACGTCGATTTCGTCGACCTCGGCCGATTGCAGTTGCAGCGCCCGCGCATAGCCTGACCAGGTAGCCCGCCGGTTCCATGCCGAGGCGGCGGAACTGACGGAAATTCGGGCATCCAGGCGAGAAATGGACGCGGTGCAAGACGCTATGGCTGCCGCCATTTGTGGGGTATAATCGGGGCCATAAGAGGCGGGCGAGGGCATGTCAGCCATGCCCAATAGTGAACTGAAAGCAAAGTTCAGTAAAGTATGCCCGGATGCCTAGTGTTGATAATGGATCGTTATCAACATTAGATGAACCGTGCTTGCGCTGTAGCAGCACGGCCACTATAATCAGGGGCCGATCAAATCTGAACCGTAGGAGTGCCGTCGTGGCTACTGCCGCCCATCATCCGCCGCGCCGCAAACAGCGCGCCATCACCATCCGCTCCGATCATGCGCTCAAGCGCCTCGAACTGCTCGCCCGCGACGGCCGCAGCCAGGTTGAAATTATCGAAGAGGCGCTGGACCGGATGCCGCTGCCAAAGGAAAAGGACCGAGACGCGTTCCTTGCGGAGATTAGGGCGATCCAAGCGCGCGTCCCCAAGCGAACATATCCGACCATGGCGGAGATTGACGCCGAGCTTTGGGACGAGGACGGGTTGCCCCGATGATCATTGATACTTCGGCGCTGATCGCGGTGCTGACGGGCGAGGAGGGCAGTGAGGCGCTGGTCGAGGCGATCGTCGCCGAACGAGGCGGAATTCCGGCACCCGCCATGGTTGAGTTTGTGCGTGTCGCGAGCAACCAGCGATTTGGTCTGCGGGCCGAAGCTGAGGATATGCTTGCCAAGTTCGAACGCCGCGGCTGCGCGACACTGGCGTTCACGCATGACCACGCGAGGATCGCAAACGAAGCCGAACCGCTTTACGGTTCTGGGAACGGCAATGGCGGACCGCTCAACCTGCTCGACCTTATGGTCTATGCTGTGGCCAGAGAACGCGGCGAGCCGCTGCTGTGCACGGGCAAGGATTTCGCGGTGACGGATATCGCGCTTCACAAGGCCAGTCGGCCTTGGTGAAAGTGGACCAAGAAGCCTGAATGCGCTCGCGGCCAACGGCTAGAGCACGGAGAAGTCAATGGACGAACATGCCGCAGAAGGTAAGCTCACCGCGCTGGTAACGGATTATGCGCGAAGCCGGGCAGTTGCCGTATCGCGCGGAGAAGAAACGCCGGGGTTGGCGGCATTGCTCGTCGGCCGCTACGGCCGCGGCATCTACGACGCGGCGGACGTGCTGCTCGGGAGGCCAGCCGCGCAGCGCATCGTCGAGATCCTCGATCGCGAGGTGATGGCGATCGACCCCGAATGGCGGCGCCACGATCAGGATCGTTGGAGGGCGCGTCCTGCCGATCTGACAGGGGGCGCGTGACGAGACGCTCCCGATGACGCTTTCGGCAGCCATGGACGTGCGCGATGGCGCTGTGCTCGACTTGGTGGTGCGCGACGTGCGCGACCTGGTCGGTGCATCTGCGCCGATCGATGCGGAACTTGTGTCTGCTGCCGTCCGGGGCTGGTCGCATAATACACGCCGCGCGTTCCGATCGGACCTGACCATCTGGGGACAATGGTGCCGCCGCAATCGCCTCGACCCGCCGTCGGCCAAGCCACACGACGTCTCCCGCTGGGTTCGATCGCTTGCTGGGCTCGAGCTGTCCGACGAAACGATTCGGGCGATGGCGACGATTGAACGCTACATCGTAAACGTCGGTTGGGCATACCGAATGGCGGGCATTGCCGATCCCACCGCCGCACCGCTGGTCAAGCTCGAGATGAAAGCGGCGCGCAAATCGCTCGGCGTCCGCCAGCGCCAGGCGCGCGCGCTGCGCTTCAAGGGTGACATCGCGGATCTCGACAGCCCGCCGTCGGGCGTTTGCCTTGTCCATCTCCTGAAGGCATGCCGTCGGGACGAGCTGGGCTTGCGGGACGCCGCCCTGCTGCGCGTGGCCTATGACGCCGGGGCGCGCCGGTCCGAGTTGGTGGCGATCGAGGTCGGACATATCGAAGGGCCGGACAGCGATGGCGCGGGCACGCTGTTCATTCCGTCGAGCAAGACCGACCGGGAAGGGGAGGGGGCCTATGCCTATCTTTCGCCTGCGACGATGGATGCGATCGCGAGATGGCGCGAGAAGGCAGGCATCCGCAAAGGACCGCTGTTCCGCCGGGTCGAAACGCATTTTGATGGGTCGGTCGCGGCGATCGGCACCGAACGGCTGCACCCCAACAGCATCACGCTCATCTACAGGCGGGTCATTCGGGCCGCCTGGGCAAAGAAGCTGCTCGGGCCGATCTCGGAAGCGGAGCTGGAACGCTGGGTATCGGCGGTATCGTCGCATTCGATCCGGGTCGGGGTCGCGCAGGACAATTTCGCGGCGGGGGAGGCTCTGCCTGCAATCATGCAGGCGTACCGCTGGCGCGATCCCAAGACCGTGATGCGGTATGGCGCCAGGCTCGCGACCAGGAGCGGGGCAAGTGCACGGCTCGCCGCGCGCTTTTCAAAGGAGCACGCCTGACCAAGCGCCGCATTGCGCCGTAGGCGTATCGCGGTTGCCGCATCCGCTGCGAAATGCAGCTTGGGGTCACTACACGAAAGTGACGTATCTGCACGCTAAGGGAGAACGGAGGGCGAACATCACGCGGCGAGCAGGGAACTGACGGCGCGCAGGGGGCGCAGGGCATCCGGATCAGGCCGATCTTCGACATTCCAGCTATAGTCGCCGGTCAGCGAGATATGCTCCCAGCCCAATGGCGCGATGTGGCGTGCAATCTCGTCGGGCGTTGCGATGTCAGCCAACGCCATTTCGAGATAGCGGGTGTTCCACAGGATGATGGCGGCGACGAGCAGGTTGAGGCCGGATGCGCGATAGGTCTGGTTCTCGAACCGCCGATCGCGCAGTTCGCCGAGCTGGTTGAAGAAGAGCGCGCGAGCGAGCGCGTTGCGGGCTTCACCCTTGTTGAGGCCCGCCTGGGTGCGCCGGCGCAGATCGATGTCGCGCAGCCAGTCGAGCATGAAGATCGAGCGTTCGAGGCGGCCAAGCTCGCGCAGCGCGAGGGCCAGTCCATTCTGTCGCGGATAGGCGGACAGGCGGCGCAGCATCGCCGAAGCGGTGACGGTGCCGGTACGGATCGATGTGGCGAACCGCAGCAGTTCGTCCCAATGCGCGGCGACATGACCCAATGCGATCGGCTCGGCCGTCATGCCGCCGAGCAAGGGGCCAGATTCCTGGCCAGGCAGGAGGTGCAAGCGACGCTCCTTGATGTCGCGCAGGCGCGGGGCGAAGCGGTAGCCGAAGAAGGGCATGAGGCCGAACACATGGTCCGATGCTCCACCCGTATCGGTGTAGTGCTCCTCGATCGTCAGGCCCGTCTGGTGATACAGCAAGCCATCCAGCACATAGGGCGCTTCGCCGGCAGTCGCCGCAATCACCCGGCTCGCAAAGGGATCATATCGATCCGAGACATGGGTGTAGAAGGCGACGCCCGGTTCGTTGCCGCTGCGCGCGTTGATGTCGCCGATCGCGGCCCCACGACCCCCGGCATGAAATTGTTGTCCGTCGCTCGACGAGGTGGTGCCGTCTCCCCACAGCGCGGCGAGCGGCATGGTGCGATGGGCGTCGATCAGTCTTCCCAGCGCTTCACCATAGGCGGCCTCGCTGATGTGCCAGTCGTGAAGATGGGCGAGCTGGCGCAAACTTGCGCCCCGACAGGTTTCCGCCATGCGCGTGAGGCCGAGATTGATGCCATCGGCAAGGATGACGGTGAGCAAAGCATTGCGATCGTCGACCTGCCGGCCCGAACGCCGATGGATGAAACATTCGCTGAACCCGGTCCAGGCATCGACCTCAAGCAGGAGATCGGTGATCTTCACGCGCGGCAGCCGATCATAGGCGGCGCGACGGGCCATCTCGGTGGCGGGCGGCGTTGCCGCCTTCAGCGGCGAGATGATGAGGCCGTTTTCGTCAAGTCTGACCTGGGGCAGTTCGCCCTGTCGCGCGAGGACCGTTACCTGTTCGATCGCCGTATCGAGCCTGGTGCGCCTTTCCTCGATATGGCGCTCAAAGTCCGTTTCGATGGCGAGCGGCAGCGGCCCCTTCTCGCGAAGCGCCGCGTAGGTGGCCGGTGGTATGAGGTAGCTGTCGAAATCACGAAACTGGCGGCTTCCCGCGACCCATATGTCTCCCGCTCGCAGCCGCTCGCGTAGCTGGGACAAGGCGCATAGTTCATATGCGGCACGGTCGATGATGCCATCCCGCAGGACGAACGGCCGCCATGCTGATGGTACAAAGCGCAGCGGCACGCGATCAGGCAAGCGCCGTTTGCCGGTCCGGTATAGCTCCGCGATAATGGCCAGCGCCGACAGGAGTCCCTGCACCGCGCCGGCGCCGCGAAATTCAAAGGTGTTGAGAAGGGGGCCGGCAAAGAGCTTTACCGTGCGATGCCGATCAATCAATTCAGCGGTGCGATCGACGGTTTCCGGTCGCCCGAGCACTTCGGCTTGCTCGACCGCCATGGCGAAGCGCTGCCAGTCCAGCGCCTCGATCTGCGCCAGCGAGTCCACGCCGTTGGTATGCGCGTCGATGAGGATACGGCAAGACCCTGTGAGCGTCCGGAGATGGCCCTGCAGCTCGCGCACCGTCTTGAGGGCTTTGTCGCGGGTCCGGTTTTCGGCGCGGCGCACCATGCTGCCCAACAGCTTGTCGAACATCGTCAGGGCCGCGTCGGTCAGGCTTTCCTCAAGGCGGATGCCGGTTGCCGCCAGCGTCGCATGTCGGCGCAGGGCATTGAGTTCGCCAAAATGCTGGGGCGTGATGCGGCTGCCCTCGTCCGCCAGCCTGTCAAAAGTCGAAGCCGGGATCATGTCGGCCCGACCGCGATCGAGGCCCAGTGCGCGGACATAGGCGAGCCGTTCGATCAGGCGCAGGATGTTGCGCGCTGCCGGCGACTGTGGCGCATTGCGTAGCCAGGATAGCCATGTGGTGGCCTGCCCCGACCGTCGCGCCAGCAAATCGTCCAGGCCCTGTAGTGTGTCGGGCAGCAGGCCATTTGTGAGCACTTCATAGGTAAGCTGTTCAGCTTGCTGGCGAGCCCGTCGCAGTACCGCTTCGAGAATCGACGAAGAAGGCAGGAGGATCTGCCGACGGCGGAGTTCATCGACGATGACCCCTGCCATCTGGCCGGGATGGATGATGGTCTGCGCGATCGGGATCGAGAAGGCGACAACTTCACGGAAGGCGTCGCGGTCGAAGATCCTGAACCCGTGCGATCGTCGGATTTCAACGAGATACTCGCGACGGGTCTGGTCCCGATGAGCATAGGCCGCAAAGGCTTCGGGCGCGACACCAAGTTGGCGGGCCACATAAGCGAGCACGGGTGCGGGCGGGACTTCGCCCGCTTCCAGCGCACGGCCAGGCCATCTCATGGTGAGCAGGAGCATCGCGAAACCGAGCCGGGTGGCATCGCCGCGACGGCGGCCGACAAATTCCAGATCGTCGCTGGTCAGCGTATAGTGACGTGCAATCTCGCGCTCATCGAGCGGCGCGTCATAATGCCCCGCCCAGATTTCCGGGCTCACCAGTCGCCGCCTCGCCAACATCATCTCCTTCTCTGTGCCTGTCCGTCAGACGGTCCTCTGGCGGTCAGCATGAATATGTCCGTCAACTCTGGACCTACGATGGCGATTCGGACAAGAATGCAAATCGATGGGAAAACGGACAGATCGGGACCGGCCTTGGCGCTGATCGGCTATGCACGAGTCTCTACCGGCGACCAGAAGCTGGCGCTCCAGCATGACGCGCTGAATGCAGCCGGATGCGAGCGCATCTTCGATGACCATGCGTCCGGCGCGAAGACCGATCGACCAGGACTGGCCGAGACGTTGGCCTACCTACGTGATGGCGACACGCTGGTCGTGTGGAAGCTCGACCGGCTCGGTCGCTCGATGAGCCATCTGATCGAGAAGGTTGGCGAGCTTGCCGCGCACGGCGTGGGCTTCCGTTCGTTGACCGAGCAGATCGACACCACCACGTCGGGTGGCATGCTGGTGTTCAACATCTTCGGCTCGCTCGCTCAGTTCGAGCGCGATCTAATCCGCGAACGCACCAACGCCGGGCTGAAGGCCGCACGGGAGCGGGGGAGCCTTGGTGGGCGGCGCCCCGTCATCACGCCTGACAAATTGCGCAAGGCACGCGCTCATATCGCGGCAGGGCTGACTGTCCGCGAGGCGGCCACGCGGCTCAAGGTTGGCAAAACCGCGCTCTACAAGGCGCTCGAAGGCACCGCTGCCAAAACCGCAGTCAAAGTATGAGGAAAGAGTGATGCACGAACGCGATCCCAACATCGTCGCCTCGAGCCTGTCTGGTGTCGTCACCGAGCAGGGCGTCACCGTGAAAGTGAACATCATCCGGTTGGAAAATGAGCCGGGCTGGTCGCTCGAAGTCGAAAACGAGCATGGAACGTCTACGGTCTGGGACGACCTGTTCGCGACTGATGATGCCGCGCATGCCGCTTTCCGCCAGACCGTCGATGAAGAAGGTATGCGCGCCTTCCTCGACCAGGCTGTCGTCATCCCTTTTCGGCGTTAGCAGAGACGCCGTTCACCGTTCGTTCGATCCTAGCGTACGTAAACATCACTTTCGTGCAGTGACCCCGAAATGGACAGGGCCGAGGCTCAGTCGCTTCGCTCCCTGCGCCCGCACCACCCCCATCAATTTCGCTTCTCCCCTCCCCACCCCGCGCTTCGCCAGCGGGTCAGGGCCGCAGCCGCAGGCAGGCGGCCTTGCCGAAAAAGGAGTGAGAAATGACCATTCAGAACATCGCTTTGAACAAATTGGCGCTTTCCGATCTTAACGTGCGGAAGGTGAAGCCGAAGGAGATCGAGGCTCTAGCCGCTGACATTCAGGCGCGCGGCGTGCTGCAAAATCTCATCGGCTATGACGAGGACGGCAAGATCAAGATTTGCGCTGGTGGACGGCGCTACCGAGCCTTGAAGCTGTTGCAGAAGGGCAAGACCATCCCCGGCACCTTCGAGGTTCCCGTTGACCTTCGCAGCAAGGACGAGGCGCTGGAAATCTCGCTTGCCGAGAACGCGCAGCGCGAAGCCATGCACCCCGCAGACGCGATCATGGCCTATCGGGCGATCATCGACAGCGGCAAAGAGGTTGACGATGTTGCCGCATCGTTCGGCGTCTCCCCCGCCTATGTCCGGCGCGTTTTGAAGCTGGCAGCGCTTCACCCCACCATACTAAAGGCGTTCCAGAAAGATGAGATCGGTATGAGCGCGGCGCAGGCATTTGCGCTGACCGACGATCAGGACCGCCAGCTAGAGGTTTTCAAGCGCACCGGCGACAATCCGCACCAAATCCGCGCGATGCTCACACAGGAAAAGGTTGCCGACACCGACAAGCATTTCCGGATCGTTGGCGAGGAAGCTTACACCGCCGCAGGCGGCACCTTCACTGCCGACCTTTTCGGGGAACGGCGCTATTGCGACGACGCGGGCCTTGTCATGGACCTTGTGCAAGATCGGCTCGATGCCGTCGCCAAAGCCGCCCGCGAGGATGGCTGGCGAGATGCCGAGGCGCAGATTTCCCGGCCTGATTCCTATTGGATGCGCGGTCATCTTGAACCCGCTGGCAAGCGCGAGCCGACCGAGGAAGAAGCCGCCGAGCTGGCGCGGATCGAGGCGGCAATCGCCACGCGCGAAAGCGAGATCGAGGAAGACGAGCGCTATTACGACGAGGAATTGCGCGACCTGGGCCGCAAGCACAGCGCCATTCTCTCCGCCCTCCAGATTTTCACCGACGAGCAGAAGGCCGACCATAACCTTGTCGTGTTCATCGGCAGCGAGGGCATCGAACAGGTCGCGTTCACCCGCGCCAGCAAGAACGGCGCAGGCGATGGGCCAAAGCCGCCCCGCCCCGACTATTCGCAGAAGGTCATGGATCAGCTGGGCAGCGTCCGCACGATGGCCGTCAGAGAGGCCATTGTCACCGACCCGGAACTGGCGCTGGACGTGCTGTTGACCGGCCTGTTGGGGCAGGTTCGCGGGGAGGTCTATTCGTGGCAGCAAGCCGTCGAGATCAAGGCGGAAAAGAACCCCTTCCACATCGACGACGCCATAATGGGCCATTCGTCCATGCGTGACATTGAAGAGATCGCGGCGGCTGACCTTCACCGCGTTTCCGAGGCTCCCGCCTTGGAGGATATGCGCCAGCTGGACACCGAAACGAAGTTGCGGCTGCTGGCCTATTGCGTTGCATCGCAGATCACGAGCCTTTCGTTCCATAGCGACCGCGACCGCCAGCTGGCACAGATCGCCGGGGCCGCGCAGATCGACATGGCCGACAAATGGGAGCCCAATCAGGCTTTCTACGATCAGCTTAGCAAGGCTACGCTGTTGAAGCTGTTGGCCGAAGGTTGCGGCAACAATGCCGTCGAGAACTGCCACACCATGAAGCGGGCCGACCTTGCCGTAGCAGCGCGGTGACGAAGTCGGTTTTCAGCCGGGTCTGTCAGCGCCTTCAGGGGTAAAAACGATGAGGAGCATGGCCCTTTCTCCGTCGAACTCGGCGACGAGGGCGATGACGAGCGCAACATCGGTCTGAACTACGAACAAGAATGCCTTGGATGCGCCCCTGGCGCCCCTCGGAGTGCCGCAACCGAACAGGGCGCGCATGAGAATGCCAAGATTGAACCCGGCGACGTGGATCAAATAACGCTTGTGAACATTCTCGCGCCCGCGCAGCCACGCGCGGCGCATGCCGCCGCGATCCAGGACGTGGGCAAAGCTACGCTCGACCATCTCACCACGCTTGCGCATCGCCTTGCGTCCGACGGCGGATTTCAGGCGAGACCGATTGGCGTAGACGGCCTTCTGGGCAGCCTCGTCGCCGTGCCAGCGCAGATATCCATTCGGCGGTGCCGGCTCGGCGATGCGCGTCTTCCAGATGTCGCCGTCGAGACCCTTGAGGAGCTCGCGCGAATGATAGCCTTTATCGGTCACAAGATCGCAGGGATCCCCGGACGTCGGCGCCAGGCCAATGTCGGCGAGGTTGCGTGCTGCCGTCTCCAGCGTGGCGTCGAGCGTTGTCGTGTCGCCCTTGTCGGCCGGGTGGATCGGCGCTGCCACGATAACACCCGTGTCGAGATCGACCGCGTGTTCGGGCTTGTAGGCCAGACGCGTCGAGCCGTTCTTCATCCGCGCGACCTTCGCGTCGGGATCGGTCTTGCTCGCCCAGTCCGCATTCGACAGCTTCTTGCCCTTGCGTTTGCGATCGAGCCGGACAAGGTCGTCGATCGTCGGCGTGTCGATGCCGCTCTCTTGCGCCATGCGCACCAGCATCTCGCGGTAGGTCTCGCCATTGTCACGCCGCACGATGGTACGCAGCGCGGCGTTCGCCTCCATGGTCGAGCCATCGACGCCGATCCGCTCGCCTTTCACCAGATCGTGCCCGGCGACGAGGGCCAGTACCCAGCCGAAGATCTGGTCATGTACCTCGTGCGGCAGGCGGCTCCGCGTCTTCGACAACCAGCTTATATGGGGAGGGTCAAGCCAGCAACGATCAGAGTGGCATCTTTTCCCTTTCTATATTTTCTATGGATTCAGGGTATGAGCTCAGTTGCGTGACGCGGTTCGTTGCCGAGCCCCATCCAACTTATATGCGGTCAGCCGGATAAGGACTGTACCATGATCCCGCTTGCGGCGGACAAGAGCTCAAGGAGACGAGACCATTCTATGAGTACGGCTGTTTAGGCCAGCTGGATGTTCGGTTCGTCTGCCCTGCATCCACCAAGACTGATCTGGTCTTGGAAGATTTCTGAATATACTGCGTCGATGGATTCAGGCTGTCTGCACCACGGCGCCTTCTATAATCACCCCTGCGTGGACATACTTCCAGAGTGCGACGAGCAATTTACGAGCAAGCGCGACAATGGCCGTTTTCTTAAGCCGACCACCGTTCTGAGCCACACGCTCTTTGAACCATAAGGTGAGAGCCGAGGCCGGCTGGTGCTGGACCCACAGCCACGCCAATTGGATGAGGCTGGTGCGGAGCCTTGAATTGCCGGCCTTGGATACCCCCTGGTCGTGATCAATCTTGCCACTTTGCCAGTGTGAAGGCGCTAATCCTGCGTAAGCAGCTACCTGCCGGCGATTATCAAACTGTCGCGATAGCCCCTCAAACCATAACACCGAAGCTATCTCGGGCCCGATTCCTTTGAGTTCCAGTAGCATGGCGGGCGCCGACGGCGGCGAAGGTTGGGCTGCCTCATCATCTACCGCGCACTTGTGGACTTGGGTCGCTGCGGCGGAGACCGGCGTCGCCAACAGAGCATCCCGCGTCTGCTCGCACTCCTTGATCTGGGCTATGACGAGTTCGAGCCGGCCGAGCTCACGCGCAATCTGGGCTTTCAGATGAGCTGGAAGCGGTCGCCCGTCTCCGGTCGTAAGTTCGTCCAGTCGTTTCCGCCGGTCTCGGCGAAGAGGTTCATAGTCGTTGATGCCTTGCCCAAAAAGCAATCCCTTGATCCGGTTGACGTGACGCACGCGCTCGTTGGTGAGGGATTTGCGCTCGCGCGAGACGCGGCGACGGTCTTCATCTTCAGGCGTGGGTACTCTCACCATCGCGCATACTCGAGGCTCTCCGCGCTTGTATGCGAGCAGCGTTCGGACCAGCATCTCGCCATCGATCTTGTCCGTTTTGACACGACGCCTGCGCCGCGAGACTGCGATCGAAGCGGGGTCAACGACGTGACTTTCGATTCCTTCGGCTTCGAGCACCCGATGGATCCAAAAGCCGTCCAGCCCTGCTTCCTGAATGACGACGAGCGGGAATTTCTGCCCTACACGTACCTGGCCCAGTCGGCCCCAAGCTGCGATTTTGGCCAAGTCGGAGAACGTTTTGGGAACGTGGCATTCGGTATTGACGATGGAAATCATAGAAGAGGACAGTTCGCTCCATCATAGGGAGTGGGTTGATGGATCGGAGTATTCCGGGCGGGGATTTGATCGGACGATGGAGCCTGAGCTTTGCCGATATTGATTTTGTAAATTCGAAGCCGGCCCTGACGCGCCTTGGCCTCGCCGCACAGCTGAAATTCTTCGCTTCCCTGGGGTTTTTCGCGATCGATCCCGGCTCAATCCCTACCGATGGCCTCTCGTATCTGGCCGAGCAACTCGGTGTCGAGGCTGGCGAGATAGCCGGTTATGACTTTTCCAGTCGGACAGCACGACGGCATTGTGCGGAGATCCTGATCCATCTTGGATATCACCGCATGAAGCGGGTGGATCGCGCGCAATTGACGGAATGGATTGCTGGCGAGCTGTGCCCGGGCGGCCAGTCGATCAATGCCATGCTTGAGCATGTTTTCCTGTGGTGCCGGGACCGGCGTATTTATGGGCCGTCGCGCAAGGAGCTTGAACGTGTCGTTCGCTCACAACGGCAAGATTATCTGGACACCTGGCTGATCGGAGCCAGTGATCGGCTTTCGTCAGATGCGGTGGCGTTATTGGAAGCCTCGCTTGCCGATCCGGACAGCTCGACCGGATTCAACAGGATGAAGGGTGACGCCGGACAGGCAACGCTCGACAACATTCTCGACGTGACCGAGAAACTCGCCTTTATCCAGAGACTTGATCTTCCCCATGATCTCCTGACGGCTACGGGCAAGCCATGGGTCGATCAGATTGTTCGCCGCGTTGCCGGTGAAAAGGCCTCGGAGATGCGCCGGCATGCGCCGGCGCGACAGCTCGGCCTTTATGCGATTTATCTAATGTCGCGGGAGGCGCAACTCACTGACGCGATGATCGACCTGCTGATCGAAACCGTTCACAAGATCGGAACGCGCTCGAAACGCAAGGTGGTGGGCGATATCGCGAAAGACATCGAGCGGGTCTATGGAAAGGAGCGCCTGCTGGTCGAGATCGCCAGCGCCTCGATCAATGAACCATCGGGGCGCATCTGCGATGTCATTTTCCCGATCGCCGGTAAGGCCAAGCTGGCGGCGATCGTCAAGGAGAGCCATGCGAAGGGCGCTCTGGACCGGCGCATCTACAAGGTGATGCGTGGTTCCTGGGCCAATCATTACCGGCGCATGCTGCCAAGCCTGCTTTCCGTACTTGAGTTCCGGTCGAACAACGCGGTGTGGCGGCCGGTCCTGGCGGCCCTCGACTGGATCAGGAGCAAGGTGGATGGCGGATGCCGCTTCGTGCCATTGCAGGATGTTCCGATCGATGAGGTGATTCCAGCGCGATGGCGCAGTTCCGTCATTGATGACGATGGGCGGGTAAACCGGATCAGCTATGAGCTTTGCGTCCTGACG
>NZ_ATDP01000071.1 GCF_000445105.1 Sphingobium lactosutens DS20
TGTCAACGGCGGAGCAAAAGTCGGCCATTCGGCGGCGTAAAACCAGGCCATCGTGTTACATGCCGGGGGGAGTGGCGTGAGGGCGTAGCCCGAGGGCCACTCCCCCCGGCATTGGTGTAATTTTCAGGGTCTGGTTTTGGCCTTGCGGGCCCGGCTGTGCGCGAGGCGATAGCTTTCGCCGTTCATCTCGAGGATGCTGACGTGATGGGTCAGGCGATCGAGGAGCGCGCCTGTGAGACGCTCAGATCCGAAGGTTTCGGTCCATTCGTCGAAGGGCAGGTTGCTGGTGATGAAGGTGGAGCCGCGTTCGTAACGCTGGGAGATCAGCTCGAACAACAGTTCGGCGCCGGTCTTGGAGAGCGGCACAAAGCCCAGTTCGTCGATGATGAGCAGCTTGTATCCGGCCATCTGCTTCTGGAAGCGCAGAAGACGGCGCTCGTCGCGGGCCTCCATCATTTCGCTGACCAGCGCTGCCGCGGTGGTGAAGCCCACCGACAGTCCTTTCTGGCATGCTGCCAGTCCGAGCCCCAACGCTACGTGCGTCTTTCCGGTGCCTGATGGCCCCAGAGCGATGGCGTTCTCACGCCGCTCGATCCACTCGCAGCGCGCCATCTCGAGCACCTGCATCTTGTTGAGCCTGGGGATGGCGGCGAAGTCGAAGCTGTCGAGGCTTTTGACGGCGGGGAAGCGCGCGGCCTTGATGCGCCGCTCGACCATGCGACGCTCCCTGTCGATCATTTCCATCTCGACGAGGCGGGCGAGGAAGCGGATATGATCGACGCCTTCAGCGGCACATTGCCGCGCGAGCTTGTGATGCTCACGCAGGCACGTAGGCAGCTTGAGCGCCTTGAGATGGTGAGCGAGAAGGATCTCCGGGGCCTGATCGCTCATGCGGCCTCCTGCCGGTCGGAGAGCAGGCTCAGATAGGCTCTGGCAAAGGTCTTCTCGACCGTGGTGCGTGGCAGGAAGGGATAGACGTCCAGGTCCAGCCTGGGCGGTACGCGTTCGATCCGGCACAGGACGAGGTGCTTGACGGCATCGAAGCCGATGGCGCCAAGATCGATGGCCTGTTCGACCGCCGCCTGGAGATCGGCGAGGGTGAACGTTTCCAGCAGGCGCAGTACCTGCACATATTCGCGCCTGCCATGTTTGTGCATGCGCCCTTCCATCAACCGCTGCAGTGTCGTGAACGCTTCGGGCAGGTCCCAGCCCTGCAAAGGCGCAGCCTGGTCGAATGCGTTGATCTTCTGCTCGATCAGCGGGAGATAATGGAGCGGGTCGAAGACAACCTCCTCGCGGGCATAGCAACGAGGATGACGGGCGATGACTTCGCTGCGGCAGCCGATCACCACCTCATCGACATAGGCCCTGATCCAGACCTCCTGATGGCCCCAGGCCACCGGAACCGAATAATCGTTGGTCCTGTAGCGCACCAGGGATTGCGAGGAGACCCTCCCGCCTTTCTGATCGCAGGCCTCGAAGGGTGTAGCGGGCAGAGGCTGCATGGCCGCGAGATCGCGCTGCAGCCGCTCACCGATCGTCTCGCTCTGCCCGCGCACCTTGTCCTGCTGGCGCTTGCGGCATTGCTCCTCCAGCCACAGGTTGAACGCCTCCCAGGTCGGGAACTTCGGGATCGGCACCATGAAGTTGCGCCGGCAATAGCCTACCAGCCCCTCCACATTGCCTTTCTCGTTCCCCTTGCCCGGGCGAGCATAGCGGTCGCGGATCACGTAATGTGACAGGAAAGCGCTGAACAGCGTGGCACGCTGCCGCGTGCCGTCGGGCAGGATCTTCGTCACAAGGCAGCGATCGTTGTCATAGACGATCGAGCGCGGTACCGCGCCGAAAAACGCGAAGGCATGCACGTGTCCGTCCACCCAGGCCTCCGCCACCGCCGCCGGATAGGCCCGCACATAGCAGGCATCACTGTGCGGCAGATCGAGCGCGAAGAAGTAGGCCTTCTGCTCCACCCCGCCGATCTCCACCAGCGCTTCCCCGAAATCGGCCTGCGCATCTCCCGCAGGGTGCGCCAGCGGCACGAACATCTCCCGGCTGCGCTGTTCGCGCTCCCGGATGTAATCCTTGATGATCGTATAGCCGCCGGTGAAACCATGCTCGGTGCGCAAACGGTCGAATACCCGCTTCGCCGTATGGCGTTGCTTGCGCGGGACACTGCGGTCACCCTCAAGCCATCCATCAATGATCGCCACAAACCCGTCCAGCTTCGGGCGCTGCGGTACGGACTGGCGCCGGTAACCCGGCGGCGATGAAAACGACAGCATCTTGCGTACCGTTTCGCGCGACACATTGAAACGCTTCGCCGCCGCCCGTTGGCTCATGCCATCCGCGCAAGCCAGACGGACCTGAAGATAAAGTTCCACGCTGTAGATCCCCACACCTCCCTGACTCGGCAGAAAGGCTTCAAGGTGGACGACTTTTACGCCGCCCGCAGCAGGACTATCCCGCCGCTACCGTGGTCGAATATTGCTCCGCCGTTCTCACCGGATGGTTTTGCAACAGCATGGCTGTGCGCGCTGACCCGGTGAAGGCCACGACATCCTGAGCGGTAAGATGATCGAAAAGATCTCCTGTCTTGCCCGAGACAAGTTGCAGCGCACCTGTAGGGAGTACGCCGGATTCGATCATGATCCGGAAAGCGGCCTCGGCGATGTAGCCGGTTGACTGTGCGGGTTTGACGACAGCCGGCACACCCGCGAGCAGGGTGGGCCCGAGTTTTTCGAGCATTCCCCAGATCGGAAAATTGAAAGCGTTAATGTGAACGGCAACGCCCTGCAGCGACGTGTAGACATGCTGCCCGACAAAGGTGCCGGCACGGCCCAGCAATTCGGTGTCGCCGTCGATCAACAGCCGCTCGTTGGGCAGTTCGCGCCGCCCCTTCGATGCATAGGCGAAAAGCGTCCCGGCCCCGCCCTCAATGTCGATCCAGCTGTCCGAACGCGTTGCACCGCTGGGGTAGGAAAGCTCGTAGAGTTCCTCCTTTCGCGCCATGACAGCCTGCGCCAGCGCCTTGAGCATCAACGCGCGCTCGTGAAAGGTCATCGCGCGCAGCGCCGGTCCGCCGGTCGTTCGTGCGAAGCGCAACATCGCGCCAAAATCGATCCCGTCGCTGCCAATCTCGGCGACGATCTCACCGGTGACCGCCGACGCAACGGCCTCGCGGCCGCCCGAACTGGTGTACCAATGTCCTTCGGTATAACTTTGTACGGCACGAACGGCCATGAGATGAACTCCTTCTTGGCCGTCAACGGCCCGTAAATGCTGGCTTGCGTTTCGCCGAGAAGGCGGCAACGCCCTCTGCATAGTCGGCGGTTCGACCGAGCCTGCGCATGAGGTCGCGTTCGTTGTCGAGCGCGGCGTCGAGTGACTTCAATGAGGATTCCCGCAAGGCCTGCTTGGTCGCTGCGAGCCCGGAAGTGGGGCCGTTCGCAAAACGCGACGCCAAAGCGGCAGCTTCACCGGCGAGGACGTCATCATCGACACAGCGCCAGATGAGTCCCCAGGCTTCCGCCTGTACCGCAGGCAACGGATCACCTGTGAGCGCCAGGCCAAGCGCTCGCGCTTGTCCGATCAAACGTGGCAACACCCATGTCCCGCCTGAATCCGGGATGAGGCCGATATTGGCGAAAGACTGGATGAATTTCGCACTGCGAGCGGCAAGAACGATGTCACAGGCAAGTGCGATATTGGCCCCAGCACCCGCCGCGACACCGTTCACAGCACAGATGACCGGCATCGGCAGCGACGTAAGACTGCGGATCAAGGGCGCATAATAGCGTTCGACCGAGTCCCCGAGGTCGACCGGCTCGGCGCCCGGTGCGACCGCGCGGTCGCCCAGATCCTGCCCGGCGCAAAATCCCCTGCCCGCACCCGTGAGCAAAAGCGTACGGGTTGAGGAGTCGCCGGCCACGCGTCCGAGCGCTTCGGCAACCTCCTCGTGCATCTGTACCGTGAAGCTGTTGAGGCGGTCGGGCCGGTTCAGCGTGAGTCGCGCAACGCCGTCCTGCGCTTCGAAAATTATCGTTTGATATGCCATGCATCCTCCGGCGGACATGCTGCCCTTAATTCGCAGAATGACCGGTCGAACTATTATTGGCAAGTCCTAATCGTGCGGCTAAGGTGGAATGATGTTGAGCCACCGAAATCTCTCCCGGTCTCCCAGCGAGCATCTCGCCTGGCGCGTCGCCATTGACCTGCTGTCGAAAGAGGGAACCGGGACCGCCTGGGCCCTGACCCTGGAAGCGGCGGATGCAGGAATGAGCCGCGTGTCGATGCGACTGACGTCGGCGATGACGAACGGCCATGGCACTGCTCATGGCGGGATGATCTTCGCGCTTGCCGATTCGGCATTCGCCTACGCCTGCAACTCCCGCAACGTCGCTGCCGTCGCTCAAAGCTGTGCGATTGCGTTCATAGATGCCGGCCGCCCCGGAGAGCGGCTGGTGGCGGAAGCACGCGAGCTGGCCGTGCGTGGAAGAACAGGCAGCTACGCGATCACTGTATTTGGCGAGGACGGCCGCGTCGTCGCTACCATGCAAGGCCTGAGCCGATCGCTCGGCAGGCCTGTAATCGAAGGACTTCAATCCGATGCCTGAAGCTTTTATCTGTGACGCCGCCCGGACGCCAATCGGACGCTATGGCGGCGCATTGGCGCAAGTGCGCGCGGACGACCTGGCCGCCATTCCAATTCGCGCGCTCAAGGAACGCCATCCCCAGATCGACTGGAACAGCATCGACGATGTCGTGCTCGGCTGTGCCAACCAGGCGGGCGAGGACAATCGCGACGTTGCCAGAATGGCCGCCCTACTTGCCGGGCTGGGCGAAGGCGCCCCCGGCACCACGCTCAATCGGCTGTGCGGGTCGGGCCTGGATGCGGTGGCCTACGCCGCCCGAGCGATCCGGTCGGGTGATGCAGATCTGATCGTTGCGGGTGGCGTCGAGAGCATGACGCGCGCGCCCTTCGTGACCGGCAAGGCGCAAAGCGCCTTTGCGCGCGAAGCACAGATATTCGACACGACCATCGGCTGGCGCTTCGTCAACCCGCTGATGAAGGCGCAATACGGCGTCGATTCGATGCCGGAGACCGCCCAGAACGTCGCGGACGACTTCCAGGTCTCGCGCGAGGATCAGGATCGCTTCGCCGTGGAAAGTCAGGCGCGCGCGGCGCGGGCTCAGGAGAACGGCCGCCTCGCGCGCGAGATCGTGCCCGTCACCATCCCGCAGAAGAAGGGCGATCCGATCGTCGTCGATCGCGACGAGCATCCGCGCGAGACCAGCATGGAAGCGCTCGCGAAACTCAGGCCGATCGTTCGTCCTGACGGCAGCGTCACCGCGGGCAACGCCAGCGGCGTCAACGACGGTGCTGCAGCCCTGCTGATCGCATCGCAGGCCAGTGTCGAGAAATATAACCTCAATCCGATCGCGCGGGTCGTCGGCATGGCCGTCGCCGGCGTCCCGCCCCGGATCATGGGGATCGGGCCTGCACCGGCTACACAGCGCCTTCTGGAGCGGACCGGTATCGCGCTCAAGGACATCGACGTCATCGAGCTCAACGAGGCATTCGCTTCGCAGGGCCTCGCTGTCCTGCGCCAACTTGGCCTTCCTGACAAAGCAGACCATGTGAATGCAAATGGCGGGGCGATTGCTCTTGGGCATCCACTGGGCATGTCGGGCGCGCGTCTTGCGCAGTCGGCGGCCATCGAAATGGCGGATAGAGGCGCACGTTACGCTCTGTGCACGATGTGTATCGGGGTCGGACAGGGCATCGCCATGCTGCTCGCGCAACCTTGATCGCAGTTATTAGTTGACCGAGCGGTCGATTAATAATATCACCTTGTTCGAGGAGATTTTGAGCCATGTACACGACCGAATTGCAAAAGGCCGACCCCGGGGTCCGCAGCGTCGAGCCGGCTGATCTTGTCGCGGCGTTCGAGGCGCGCGTCGCCGCGGACGAATTCATCGAGCCCAAGGACTGGATGCCCGAAGCTTACCGGCGCACGCTGATCCGGCAGATCTCACAACACGCCCATAGCGAAATCGTGGGCATGCTTCCTGAAGGCAACTGGATCACCCGCGCACCTTCCCTCCGCCGCAAAGCCATCCTCCTCGCCAAGGTGCAGGACGAAGGCGGCCATGGTCTCTATCTCTATTCGGCCGCCGAGACGCTCGGGGCGAGCCGCGCCGAGATGATCGATGCTCTGCATGCGGGCAAAGCCAAGTATAGCACGATCTTCAACTATCCGACCCCGACCTGGGCTGACATCGGCGCGATCGGCTGGCTGGTGGACGGTGCGGCCATCATGAACCAGGTGCCCCTCCAGCGGACGTCCTACGGCCCCTATGCACGGGCCATGGTACGGGTGTGCAAGGAGGAGAGCTTCCACCAGCGCCAGGGATATGAAATCATGATGACGCTGGCGGCCGGCACGCCGGCGCAGCGCCGCATGGCACAGGATGCGCTCGACCGCTGGTGGTGGCCTGCCCTGATGATGTTCGGTCCGCCTGACGACCAGTCGCCCAATTCTGAACAATCGATGCGCTGGCGCATCAAGCGCGACACCAACGATGAGTTGCGCCAGAAGTTCGTCGACGCGACCGTGCCGCAGGCGGAATTGCTTGGTCTCACGATCCCGGATCCCGACCTTCGCTGGAACGAGGCGCGTGGTGGCTATGATTTCGGCGCCATCGAATGGGAGGAGTTCTTTGCCGTCGTTCGTGGTGAAGGTCCATGCGCCAGGGAGCGGATCGAGGCACGACGCAAGGCATGGGAGGATGGCGCCTGGGTGCGTGAAGCTGCCGATGCCTATGAAGTGAAGCGGCGCCAGCGCCTCGCAGCCTGATTGGAACTTAACGATGAGTAATGATTGGCCTCTCTGGGAGGTTTTCGTCCGCGCGCGTGGCGGACTGTCCCACAAGCATGTCGGCTCGGTCCACGCGCCCGACGCCGAACTGGCGCTGCGCCATGCTCGGGACACCTATACCCGCCGCATGGAGGGGGTAAGCATCTGGACGGTACGCTCGACCGACATAGTCGCGTCCGACCCTGCACAAGCCGGCCCTCTGTTCGCGCCGGCCGAGGACAAGGTCTATCGGCATCCGACTTTCTATGACCTGCCCGACGCCGTGAGGCATATGTGATGGACAACGCTGTGATCGCCCGCGAAGCACATGTGGCCTATCTGATCGGATTGGGCGACGACGCTCTGATCCTTGGTCAGCGCCTGTCCGAATGGTGCGGGCACGCACCCTCGGTCGAAGTCGACTTGTCGCTTGCCAATCTTGGCCTCGACCTGATTGGCCAGGGGACGCTCCTGCTGTCGCATGCCGCTGAGATCGAGAATGGCGGCCGGGATGCTGACGCCCTTGCTTTTCACCGGGACGAACTCGACTTTCGCAATTGCCTGCTGGTCGAGCAGCCCAATGGCGATTTCGCTCGCACAATGGCGCGGCAATTTTTCTTCTCGACGTTCCAGAACCTGCTCTACGGGGCGCTGACGGCATCGGCGGATTCCGAACTTGCAGCAATCGCCGCGAAAGCCGTCAAGGAAACCGAATATCATGCAGGTCTCGCACGCGAGTGGGTGATCCGCTTGGGCGATGGCACCGAGGAAAGCCGTCGGCGCATGATCGACGGGCTGGAATGGAACTGGCGGTTCATCGACGAACTGTTCGTCAATGATGCGGTGGACGAAGCGATGATCGAGACTGGCATCGGCATCGACCGCGCCAAACTTCGCGCGCCGTTCGACCTTATCGTCGCGCAATCACTTGCTGAAGCGACGTTGGACCTGCCTGCGCAGCACAGGTCCGTCACCGGCGGCCGCCAGGGCAAGCACAGCGAACATCTCGGTCACCTGCTTGCAGTGATGCAGCATATCCCACGCAGTTTCCCCGATGCGCGCTGGTGACATCTCTTCGCCCAGCTTCGAGGACCGGGTGCGCGATGTCCTGTGCGATGTGCCCGACCCTGAGATCCCCGCAATCTCTGTGGTCGAACTGGGAATCGTCAGGGCTATAGAAAGCTCACCCCCAACCGTCCTGCTCACCCCGACCTATAGCGGCTGTCCCGCCACTCTTGTGATCGAGCAGGCCGTGCGGCACGCTCTGGATCACGCGGGCTTCGGTGAGGTCGGCATCCGGACGGTACTCTCGCCGCCATGGACGACCGACTGGATCAGCGACGCGGGCCGTGAAAAACTCAAGGCATATGGCATTGCGCCTCCGCCACGCGGCGCTGCGATGTCCTCGCTGCGCAATAGGGAGGCTGCTGCGTGTCCCCGATGCGGATCCGCCGCAACCCATGAAGTCAGCCGTTTCGGATCGACGCCATGCAAGGCGCTCTGGCAGTGCGAAGACTGCCTGGAGCCGTTCGACCGCTTCAAATGTCATTAAGGAGAGACCCTTGTCCGTCGCATTT
Organism: Sphingobium lactosutens DS20; assembly: GCF_000445105.1. Lineage (GTDB taxonomy): Bacteria > Pseudomonadota > Alphaproteobacteria > Sphingomonadales > Sphingomonadaceae > Sphingobium > Sphingobium lactosutens. The sequence goes on from NZ_ATDP01000071.1 coordinate 8,435, forward strand.
CACGAACTGACCGTCGCCGAGGTTCGGCGCGAGACCGACGACGCCGTCGCGGTTCGCCTCGCTTTGCCGGAAGATTGCGGCGATGCGTTCGCTTTCAGTCCTGGACAACACCTGACCCTTCGACGCTTGTTCGAAAATGACGATGTACGGCGTAATTATTCGATTTGCGCTTCGCCAGACGAAGGCGCGCTATGGGTCGCGATCAAGCAGGTTCCCGGCGGGCAGTTCTCATCCTGGGCGAACAGCGAACTCAAGCAGGGCGATCGCCTTGAGGCCATGTCTCCCCATGGCAGCTTCACCTGGAAATTCACGCCTGCGCGCCGCGCACACTATCTTGGTGTTGCGGCGGGATCGGGCATCACGCCGATCCTGTCACTCATCAAGACGATGCTGGCGCAAGAGCCCGAGAGCCGTTTCACCTTGCTTTATGGCAATCGGCATAGCGGCTCGGTGATGTTTCTCGAGACGCTTTCGGCCCTCAAGAACCGCAATATGGGGCGACTTCAGGTCCATCATTTCCTGAGCGGCGAGGACGAGGATATCGAACTCTTCAACGGTCGTCTTGAAGCTGAGAAACTGGCTGACATTTTCGAACGGTTGGTTGACCCCTCGACGATCGAGGCAGCATTTCTGTGCGGACCTGGCGCTATGATGGATGCAGCCCAGGCAGCGCTCCTCGCCAAGGATGTGCCCTCATCATCCATTTTGGCCGAGCGTTTCACGGCTGACAGGCCCGCGGGCAACGCGGAACAGCGGGCAGCGTTGGAGCGCCAGTCGCAAGGTCGCAAGGTCAGCGTCACGCTCGATGGACGCAGGCGCTCGATCAGCTTCGACAGCGCGCGCGGGAGCATCCTGGAAAATGCCCGCGCCGCCGGCATGTCCGCCCCCTATGCCTGTAAGGCAGGTGTCTGCGCGACGTGCCGGGCCAAGCTTGTGACCGGGGATGTGCATATGGAAGCGAACTACGGCCTCTCGGCTGACGAGATCGCTCAGGGCTATATCCTCACCTGTCAGGCCATGCCCTTGACCGATGACGTCTCGGTGGACTTCGACGCCTGACCATCTGCTTGGCCTTGCGCGCGCCCTCTGGCATAGCCGAGGCAGGATTTGGCTCTGGAGACATATGCGTGGCGAGGACACAAGCGGCAGACTATGACGACCGGCGCGAAGCGATCGTCGAAATAGCCGCGCGGCTGTACGGTGAAACCGGATTTCTGGGAAGCTCTATCGCAGATCTCGCCAAGGCATCAGGTATCTCGAAGTCGTTATTGTATCATTATTTCTCCTCCAAGGAGGATATACTGTTCGAGATCATGATCGGACATGTCGAAGCGTTGCGCGCCGCCGCCGATGAAGTTTCTGACCTGCCGGATTCCGCCGATCGTTTGAAGGCCCTGACCCATGGCTTCATGAAGCTCTATGCCAACGCATCCGATCGACACAAGGTTCTCATCAATGATCTCGACAAGCTACCCGTCGAGCGGCGATCTGCCATCATAGAGGCCGAGAGAAGGCTTCTCGATATTGTTGACGGTATTATCGTCGATCGCGCCACCACACTTGACAAGAACAAGGGAAAGCGACGAGCCTTGACAATGCTGTACTTTGGCATGATCAATTGGACACATACCTGGTTCGATCCCGCCGGAGAAATCAATGGAGACCAGCTTGCCGACATGGTCGTCGATCTTTTTCTGAAGGGCCTGCCCAGCTAGTCGGCGTTCGGCAGCGACATAGCAGTTAAGGCAGCACGAGCCGCAGCCCTTCCTGGGGCAGGCCTGTCCGACCCGTCCGCGTCTCAATGGTATCTCTCAAGGAAAACAGCAACGTGCTCGGCAAGCATTCGTGCCGGAGTGTGCCCTGCGCAGAGGATCGTCATCGGCACCAGGCGCGTGCCGCCTCCACCCCAGAGGGCCGGCACTTGTGCAGACGCAATGAAATCTGACGCAGCGACACCGCAGAGGTTTCGGCCGCGCATAAAAATCCTATCGATCGACGACATCGATTGTCCAGTCCCGGGATGTGTCGCGCATTTGCATCTCGCCTCCTGCAGGCCAGTTCAGCCTGTCGGTCGCCGAACTACCTTCATCGTGCGAATATTCAGGCCCAGGCTCTCTCCCGTGACAGGATCGAGCTACTCCTCTTCGTGACGCAATCGGCAAGGTGGAGGTCAGTTGCATTACAATTTGATCTTCGTCCCTTTTGCTTCGGGCCAATCCCCAACTCGTGTCGCCCTTCATCGCATCCGGAAACGGCGGCGTCATTTCGGTCTTCCACGCGGAAAGAAGAGCACGGATACGCAATTGTCTGCACGCAGGCGCAAACGCGCCATCACCAGAAGCGCTAAGCTGAGGGCCGCGCTGTTAGCCTGATGGACAGGGGACCGAGCGCGCCGCCGCCGTGATGTTCAGGTCAAAGACATGAAGCAGTTTGAGAGGATACTGGCAATGCCAGTTCAGCCAATATGTTTGTTGCTGGCGACAGAATGGCCGGTCGGGATCGGGCGCGCTATCTATCCGCAATCGCGAGTTTCACGACAGGGTCGGTACTCAATGGTCCTGGCCCGATCGGCAATTGGACATTGGTGACGTAATTCAGGCACCGCGACCATAGCCGCCGCGTGCCGCGATCGGACTTCCCTGGATAGCGACATGGAGCCGATTTCAGACAAAAATTGATCGAATGGGAGAAGATCGAGTGACCGATATCGTTGCAGCATTGACGCCGTGCCATGGTGGCGCTTGGGAAATGGCCTCTGCTGAACTGGACGCCCCTCGGGGCGACGAAGTGCTCATCCGGATTGTGGCGACGGGTGTTTGCCATACCGATATGAGCGTACGCGACCAGGATCTCCCCACGCCTCTCCCCGCCGTGCTGGGCCATGAGGGCGCCGGCGTGATTGAACAGGTCGGGCCGGATGTAACGACGCTGGCGGTCGGCGACCATGTCGTTCTCACCATGACCCATTGCGGTAAATGCACCAACTGCGTGACAGGGCACACCGTCTATTGTGACAATGTCATGCCCCTGAATTTCAGTGGCCGTCGGCTCGATGGCAGCCCAACCATCACCTGTCGCGGAGAAGCGATCAGCGGGAGCTTCTTCGGCCAATCCTCCTTTGCAACATATGCCCTCGCCAGTGAACGCAATGCGGTGAAGGTGGTCAAGGATGTCGATCTCGCGCTGCTCGGCCCTCTGGGTTGCGGTATCCAGACCGGCGCCGGGACAGTCATCAACGTGCTCCGGCCGGAAGTCGGCAGTTCGATCGTGGTCTTCGGCGCCGGAGCAGTCGGGCTTGCCGCTATCATGGCAGCCTCCGCAGTGGGCTGTACGACGATCATCGCCGTCGACCTGCATGACAATCGGCTTGATCTCGCCAGGCAGATCGGCGCGACCCATGCGGTGAAAGCCGGAACCGATACAGTGGAGACCATTCGCGAACTGTCCGCGGGGGGCGTCGACTACACGCTGGATACGACCGCTGTACCTGCGGTGATCCGCCAGAGCGTCGATGTCCTCAAGATGCGGGGGCGCGCGATGCTGGTTGGGGTGCCGAAGCCGGGCGCGGAATTCACTCTTTCGGTCATGGACATGCTGTTCGGCAAGTCGATCGGCGGTGCGCTTGAGGGTGAGGCCACGCCAAAGAGCTTCATCCCGCACATGATCGCGCTGTGGAAGCAAGGGAAATTCCCCTTCGACAAACTGATCCGCTTTTATGAGTTCGACCAGATCAATGAAGCCGTGGCCGATAGCGAAAGCGGCAAGACGCTGAAACCCGTGCTCCGCATCGGCGCGCTGTGATCTCTCCACATCTGCCAGGAACCCCGGCATGACTGACAGGCGCCCGAATATGGACTTCAAGAACCGGCTCGAAACCATCATCAGCCGTCAGCGGCATGCCTATATCGCCGATGGTTTCCCCTCCGCCGCCACCAGGATCGATCGCCTGAGCCGCGCCACAGCGCTGCTTGTGGAAAACAGGGACGCGATTGCCACGGCCCTGTCGGAGGATTTCGGCCACAGAAGCAGGGTTCAGACGATCATCGCTGACATCTTTGCCGCTGTAGGCTCGCTACGGCTCGCAAGTACCCAAGTCGAACGGTGGATGCAATCGGAGCTCGGCGAGAGTCTCGTCCCCGATGCCGAAGCCCGGATTGAATATCATCCACTCGGTGTGGTCGGCATTATCGGCCCCTGGAACTTTCCATATAATCTGGTTTTCTCGCCGCTCGCCGGCATTCTTGCCGCGGGCAACCGCGCTGTCATTAAGCCCTCGGAATTCACGCCGAAATCGTCCGCGCTGATGGCCGATCTGATCGCCCGCTACTTCGCCGTGGAGGAAGTCGCCGTGATCGAAGGCGGGCCGGAGGAGGGCGAGACATTCTCCGGCGCCAAATGGGATCACCTGATCTTCACCGGGTCGACCACGGTCGGCCGGCACGTCATGCGCGCGGCGGCGGCCAATCTCACGCCTGTGACGCTGGAACTTGGCGGAAAATCCCCAGTGATCCTGACGGACCAGTTCGACATGGCCGAGGCGGCTGCGCGCGTGATGACAGTCAAGACCTACAATGCAGGGCAGATCTGTCTCGCACCGGACCATGTCTATGTCCCGCGCGGCACAGAGCGGGCGTTTGCTGATGCATGCGTAGCTGCCACGCGGACAATGTACCCTGATGGCACGCTCTCGGACGATTATACCGCGATCATAAGCGAACGGCACTTCGCGCGCCTTCAGCAGATCGTGGAAGATGCCCGACAGAAGGGCGCCGAGGTGGTCGAAGTGCTCGCAACGGCACCCGAGGCCAATGATCGTCGGATGACGCCAACGATATTGGTCGGCGTGAACGACGACATGATGGTGATGCAAGAGGAGATCTTCGGCCCGGTCTTGCCGGTGATAGGCTATGATTCACTCGACGCGGTCATCGCGAAAATCCGCTCAGGCCCCTCCCCCCTCGCGCTCTATTATTTCGGCGAGGACGACGCGACCGCGCGTGAAGTCATCGATGGCACCGCCTCGGGCGGGGTGACGATCAATGACGTTATGGCCCATGTTTTTGCCGAAGGTCTGCCATTTGGCGGCGTCGGCGCGTCTGGCATGGGCGCTTATCACGGCCATGTCGGTTTCCGAACCTTCAGCCACGCGCGTTCCATCTATCGACAAAGCAAAGCCCCAGAAGCCGTGATGCTGATGCGCGCGCCTTATGGTGGGCAGACCCGCCAGTTTCTGGAGGAGGCTCTGCTCAAGGGGCACTGACAACAAGAAAAATCATAGAAGGAGAGGAATATTGAAAAGACAATTGATGATCGCGTCTGCGCTTGCCCTCAGCTTGGGCTCCACCGCCGCCGTCGCGCAAAATGCTGATCCCGATGGTGCCAAGGGGCGTGTCTATGTCCGTGTCAGTGTCGCGCATTTCTTCTTTGACGAAAATGCAAAGATCAAGTTGGGCGGCGCGCCTGTCGCGGGAGGCAACGCGACGATAAAGGACAACACGCCACCCTCGCTGGAGGTAGGCTATTTCATATTGCCGAACATATCCGTTGCGGCGACCATCGGCCTGCCCCCGAAGACCACGCTCAGGGGCGCGGGCACGTTGAGTTCGGCCGGCGACCTGGGCACTGTGACATACGGCCCTGGGGTCTACACGGTGCGCTACCACCTCAATCCGAACGGTCCGATCAGACCCTATGTCGGCGCCGGGGTAAACTGGACGATCATCTTCGATACGGACGATCGTGCGCTGCAAAACTTCAAAACATCCAATACCTTCGGGCCCGCCCTTGTCGCCGGTGTCGAAGTGCCATTCAATCAGCGTTTCAGCCTGTTCGGTTCCGTGTCCAAGGCCTGGGTGTCTACAAATTCGCGGTACAATCTGCCAACACCGGGTGGTTTGGTCCCCGGCACCGCCCGTGTCGCGCTCGACCCGCTGGTCGTGAACGCCGGGCTGCAGGTGAATTTCTAGCAGATCGGTTCTCAAGAGACAAAGGGAACAGCGTCGAACGCAGACCTGCTCGACGCAAATCTTGCCGCCTCCTGCAAGATACGCTACCGTATGGGAAAAGGTGAATCCCAGTGGCGTCCGACCTCTTTCTGCGTGAGTGCGACAGAATTTTTCCCAACCTCGAGATCGACATCGCCAATGATGTCGATCTCGCAGGGAACGTCGTTCAGCGACGCGTCGCTGGAATGGATGCCATTCGTATCGAAAGCCCGGCTCTGCTCGGTCGCGCAAGCCGGAAGCGGTCTGCGAGGCTAGAGGCCCGCTGCAAGATCGTCTGGCAGATCGAGGGGAGTTCGGTTTTTAGGAACGACCAGCGGCAGGTATGCCTTTCGGCGGGTGACGCACTCCTTGTACCGTTGGGCGAAGCTTATTCTCTGGATGTTCTGGCGGGCTATCGGGCTGTCATGCTGGTGATACCTGAGCGCCATACGATACTCGCCTCGCTTCCTTCCGGCCGTGACATACGCTTCATAACCAGCAACAGCGCGATGAAAGCCGCCGGCGCCGTTGTCGGCTGCCTTTTCGACGATAACGAGCAGGAGGACTGTGGTCCGCATCTCCTGCAAGCGGCTTTCGATCTGATCCGTAGCACCCTGTCGGACGGGTGGGGGACGATTGTCGAAAGACGCTATGCCCGGCGAGCGAGACACCATATCGAGGAACATCTCGCCGATCGCTACACTCCGAACGATCTTGCCCGCGATATGGGAATGTCTCGCCGCGCATTATATGCCGCCCTGGCAGCAGAGGGAGAAAGTCCCGCCAAGCTCATCCGCCAGGTGCGCCTGGAATCGGCCCGTCGATGCCTGATGGACGACAGTCAACGCGATCTCAGCCTCGGCGAGATCGCGTTGCGCGCAGGCCTCAACGACGGGGCGGCGCTCAGCCGGGCCTTTCGCGCGGAGTTCGGGACGACGCCAAGCGCTGTCCGGGACGCCGCGCTTTCATTCGCATGAGCGGTCGGAGCGAAAGCGGAGGGCCGTGAAAAACCGGCCGACTTCGCCGATCCTCGATATCACCCTTTGCTCGCAGGCGCTCCGCGCTCCAACGGAATAACTGCAAGCGTCACGCGGGAAATGCAGACCAGACGGCCGGCATCGTCAACGATGCGAACCGTCCAGACCTGGGTTGTCCGCTGACGAGCCTCAGGCCTCGCCGTCGCCGTCACCCAGCCATCGGCAACCGGCCGCATGTGATTGGCGTTTATCTCCATGCCCACCGCGGTTTCACGCGCGGGATCCAGCGTCAGCAGGCCGGCCACAGAGGCTGTCGTTTCAGCCAACACCACGGATGCGCCTCCATGCAGGCGCCCCAAAGGCTGCACCGTGCGTCGGTCGACCGGCATGCGGGCTGCGAGCCAGTCAGGCCCCGCCTCGACGAATTCGATTCCAACATGGGAATTTAAGGATCCTTCACCGAGGCGGTTGAGCCCGACAAGATCGACATGTCCCCCATGCCAAATGGACTCGCTCGTCACCCCGCAACCAAATCCGCTCGGGCCGCCTCGATGTCGTGCGGCCAATCGGTGATCCGCGTCAGGTCCGAGCCGGTCAGACGATATTCTTCCACGAGTTCGTCGACCAATTCGGCAACACTCTGAACTGCGCGCGTGCGACCGACCGAATGCCCCGCCCCCCAGATGTTCTTCCAGGCCTTGGAATCACCATGAAGATTGGAGAAATCGATCTTCTTTTTGATTTCCAGCATGTCGGGGGTGAAGCCGGCCGCATCGAGGCTCTCGCGCATCCAGTTCGATGGAATGCCGGTTACCGCCGTGGTCGTGACAATATCACGCATGGTAGCACGCACGAGCATCGCGCGATTGTCGTCCGAGACGAGACTCTCGCGCGTCGCGATGAAGCGCGTGCCCATATAAGCAAAATCAGCGCCGATGGTGAGCGCGGCGCGGATTGCGCGAGCCCCGCCTATTGCGCCGCCCAGAATCAGAGGACCATCCCAGAAGCCGCGCACCTCCTCGACGAAGGCAAACGGGCTATAGTGGCCGGTATGCCCGCCGGCACCGCTCGCCACCAGGATCAATCCGTCGGCCCCCGCATCCACCGCCTTGCGCGCCTGATCAGGCGTGATGACGTCCGAGAAGACCGCCCCACCATAGGCATGAACCCGTTCCAGGGGGCGTCCAGGGCTACCCAGGGCGGTGACGACTATGCGCGGCTTATATTCGCAGATCAGGTCCAGTTCGGCGTCGAACCGCTCGTAGGTCGGGTGCACGATCATATTGATGGCCCACATCCCCTCGCGACCGGCTGCCTTGAGCTCCGACGTGATGCGCGGGAGCCAGGCGGCGAGATCCTCGATTGTCCGTGCATTCGGCGCCGGAAAGGCGCCTATGATGCCTGCCTTGCCGGCCGCGATGACAAGATCGGGGCCGGAGATGAGGAACATCGGCGCAGCGAACACAGGAAGGCGAAGTTCGCCATAGAGCGTATCGACGAGAGAGCGGTCAGCCATCGGCCTGAACCATATCCAGCGCCACATCGACGATCATATCCTCCTGGCCACCGACCATCCGTCGACGACCAAGCTCGACGAGGATGGCGCGCGTATCGACACCATAGTCTTCGCTCGCCTTCTCGGCATGACGCAGGAAGGAGGAATAGACGCCGGCATAGCCAAGGGACAATGTCTCACGATCCACGCGGACAGGCCGATCCTGCAGAGGGCGGACCAGTTCTTCTGCCGCATCCATCAGCTTGTAGAGATCACAGCCGTGCAGCCATCCCTTGCGCTCGGCCGCGGCGATGAACACCTCGAGCGGGGCGTTGCCCGCGCCCGCGCCCATGCCGGCCAGGCTCGCATCGATACGGATCGCACCCGACTGAACGCCGACAATCGAATTCGCGACACCAAGGCTGAGATTGTGATGCGCATGGATGCCACGCTGGGTTTCGGGTTTGAGCACCCTGTCATAGGCTTCGCACCGCGCGCGATAATCGTCCATGTCCATCGCGCCGCCGCTATCGGTCACATAGACGCAGTGGGCGCCATAATCTTCCATCAGCTTGGCCTGCCGGGCCAGTGCATCCGGCTCGCTCATATGGCTCATCATGAGGAAGCCCGACACATCCATGCCCAGATTGCGGGCCGCCTCGATATGCTGCCTGGAAATGTCGGCCTCAGTGCAGTGCGTCGCGACGCGCACTGACCGCACCCCCAGATTGTAGGCGTGCTTCAGTTCCTCGATGGTCCCGATTCCGGGGATCAGCAAGGTGGTGAGGACGCTATGCTCGAGCACATCGGCAACCGCCTCCAGCCATTCCCAGTCGGTATGCGCGCCAAAACCATAGTTGAAAGACGAGCCATTGAGACCGTCGCCATGGGCGACCTCGATCGCGTCGACCTTCGCCTCGTCAAGGGCCCTGGCGATCTTCTGGACATGGTCGATGCCATATTGATGGCGAATGGCATGCATGCCGTCGCGCAGCGTGACGTCCTGAATATAAAGCTTTGTGGTGCACGGATCGAAGCCCATCATGCGGCCTCCTTCTGCAAGCGTCGGGTCGCGATCTTCTCGGCCGTCTTGAGGCCCGCCGACGTCATGATATCAAGATTGCCCGCATAGGCAGGCAGGTAGTGTGCAGCGCCTTCCACCTCTAGATAGACGCTCGTCTTGATCCCCTCGAAACTACCGAGACCGGGGATCTTGACGGGATTGTTGGACCCGAAGCGCTCGAATTGCACTTTCTGTTTGAGGCGATAACCCGGCACATAGGATTGGACCTTCGCAACCATTGCGAGGATCGCAGCTTCGATTTCCGATTCGTCCGCGCCGGAGGACAGAGTGAAAACGGTATCGCGCATGAGCAGTGGCGGCTCGGCGGGGTTGAGGATGATGATCGCCTTGCCCTTGGCGGCACCGCCGACTTCCTCGATACCGCGACTGGTGGTCTCAGTGAACTCGTCGATATTGGCACGCGTCCCGGGGCCAGCGCTCTTGGACGAAATCGATGCGACGATCTCGCCATAATGAACCGTGGCGACCGATGACACCGCAGCAACGATTGGAATGGTCGCCTGCCCCCCACAAGTGACCATATTGACGTTCGACGCATCGAGATGGGCGTCACCATTGACCACCGGTATTACATAAGGACCGATGGCTGCCGGGGTCAGGTCGATCATGACCTTGCCGGCACCGGTGACGATGTCGCTATGGCGCTTATGGGCTCCCGCCGAAGTTGCGTCAAAAACGACGCCGATTTCAGGCCACACAGGAAGCGCGACCAGGCCGTCGATTCCTTCCGCGGTCGTTGCGACGCCCATCCGAGCGGCTCGCTTGAGACCATCCGACTCCGGATCGATCCCCACGAATGCGCCCATTTCAAGGACGTCGGAATTGCGCATGATCTTGATCATCAGGTCGGTACCGATATTGCCCGATCCAATGATTGCTGCCTTCACCTTGGCCATCGTTAATTCCCATACCTGAATGCAACCCTGCCAAGGCCGCCGATTTTCGCTTCCACCCGGTCGCCGGGCTTGAGAGCCACCATGGGGCCAAGTGCCCCGGTCAAGACAATGTCGCCGGCACGAAGCGGATCACCGGCCGCCGCCAATGTGCGGGCCAGCCAGGCGGCCGCCTCAAGCGGATGGCCAAGGCAGGCTGCCCCTGCGCCGAGCGAAGCAAGCTGCCCGTTCACTTCGAGCGCCATCCCGCAGGTGTAGAGGTCGAGCCCATCGAGCGGCTTCCTGGTCTCGCCCAGCACGAAGAAGGCGGAAGACCCATTGTCGGCGACCGTATCGGCAAAGCTGATCTTCCAATCGGCTATGCGGCTGTCGACGATCTCGATGGCAGCAATCGCATGGGCGGTTGCCGCCGCCACGTCAGCGGCCGTCGCGTCGGGATTGTCGAGATCCGTGGCGAGCACGATGGCGACTTCGGCTTCGGCCTTTGGTTGCAGGACCTGTTCGGGCGAAAGCAGGCCATCATTCTCGATTGCCATGTCTTCGAACAGCACGCCGAAATCCGGCTGGTCGACACCCAGTTGCGCTTGCACTGCCTTGGCGGTCAGCCCGACCTTGCGGCCGACGATACGGCGCCCCTGGTTCGCCCAGAACCCCGTGTTGATCGCCTGAACGGCGTAAGCGCCGGCCGCATCGGTTGGATCGAGCACATCCCGGAGCGGATCAAGGGCAGGTCCCGCATAGGCGGCGCGCAGCCGCGCTGCCACATCCTCATAATTGCTCACGCCACGGACTCCAGCTTGGCGGGCTTCGGGGGGCGCTGATAGATGTGGCCCCAGGCGGAGTTGGTGTCATGGGTCAGGACATGCCAACTTTCGTCGTCCACCTCGAGACCGCCCCAGCCATATTCGACGTCGAACCCGGACGGGGTCAGCGGATAGAAGCTCAGCATCTCATCGTTCGAATGGCGCCCCAGCGTGAAGGTCAAATGCCTGCCGCCTTTCATGCAGCGATCGAGCGCGCGCCCCACATCGTCGATCGTCGTCACCTCGACCATGAGATGCACGATCTTTTTGGGGATGGGGACAGGCGCGAGGGCGAGCGAGTGATGCCGACCGTTGCAGCGCAGGAAGCTGATCTCGATCGGGCGCCCGGGCACGACTTCGGTGTTGATATGATCGGACAGCCGAAAGCCAAGCGTCTCTGTAAAAAACTCCATCATCGTGGCTTTTTGGCGGCATGCGAGCACAAGATGCCCCAGCCCCTGCCGCCCCGTCTTGAAGCGCGCTCCGGCCGGGCTGACGAATGGATCATTGGTCTTCTGCAAGGGGCCGAAAAAGGCCTCGTGCGCGTTGCCCTCGGGGTCCGTGAAACGAATGAGCGAATGGACGCGCCGATCCGCCGCAACCGCGGCGTCTGCACGATCGACCGTCACGCCGGCCCGCTCCAGTCGCGCGGCAAGCGCTGACAAGGCCGCGCCATCCTTCACTTCCCATCCGGCATAGGCCAGATCATCCCGCGGCCCGACATGAAGGCGAATTCGCGTGGCATATTGATCGGTTCGCAGATCGATGGTGCCATCATCGCGCGGCACCCATTGAAGCCCAAGCTCCTCTTCCGCAAAGACGCGCCATGCAACCAGATCCGAAACCTCGAGCCCGATGTAACCGAGCGCCTCGACTTCGCTGCTCATGCACCCGCCCCCAGGTGACGACGCGAGAGTGCCACGAAGGCGTCGAAGCGCTCGGCCTGGACCCAGTGTCCACAGCGACCGAACATATGGAATTCCGCGTTCGGCATCGCACGACCCAGGCGCAGACCCATCTCGACGGGAATGACCTTGTCCTCCCGGCCATGCAGAACGAGCGTTTGATGCTCGATGCCCGAAACCACGCTCTCGGGCATGCCCGAAAGGGGGGTATCCCCCTCATCCCTCGGCTTGACGAGAAGCTTGCGTAATCCCTCCTGAGCGCCAGGAATGAGGCTTGCCTGAAAGCGATCCTCGACCAGCTCGTCGGTGATGAACGAGGGATCATAGGGGAAATGCGCCATCGCCGCGCGCATTGCTTCGCGGCTGGGCGTATAGTCCCAGCCGGCGCGCAAGCCGGGCGTCATCGTAAACTTGTCGCATGGCGTGCCCATCAGCACGAGCCGGTCGAACCGGGCGGGATGACGCGCGGCGGCCGCAAGCGCGAGCGAGCCACCGAAGCTATTCCCGACAAGGCTGGCCTTCTCGATCTCGAGCGCATCGAGGATCGCGACGAGATGCTTCACCCAGAGCTTGATGTCGTAGGAGAGATCGGGATTGCGCTCCGTGTAGCCGAAACCGGCCATATCGGGAGCGACCACGCGAAAGTCGGACGCAAGCACGGGCATGACCCGCTTCCAGTTGGTCCATGCCGAAACGCCCGGCCCGGAGCCATGGAGAAGCACCACCGGCCGCCCCTCACCCATGTCGTGGACATTCGTTTCGAGGCCAAGCGCGGCAACCGATTTTCCGCGTCCAATTTCGGCGATTTCAGACATCACAATCCTCTCATTGCTGCGAACCGTGGTGAACGGTTTGAGCGCGAATGTCAATACGGTAGCGTATGGTAGATGCCTGTTTGCGATGGCATTCCACAGTTCGATTGACAAATGACGTCGCTCGGCAAGAAGTGCTCATATGAAGACCACAACAAAAACGCGCAGCACGGAAGCGATACGACTGGACGCTGCGGCCTGGACGGACGCCGCATTGGAACTTCTGGCATCGAACGGCATCGACGGCGTTCGGATCGAGCTGCTGGCCAAGCGGCTGGAAGTGACGAAGGGCAGCTTCTACTGGCATTTCAAGGATCGCGATGCCTTGCACCAGGCGATGCTCGAACAATGGCGCAAGAGCGCAACGCTGGCGCTGATCGAACGCCTGGACCGCGGTGAGGCCTCGCCCGAAGCGAGGCTGCAACGACTTTTGCGCTTGCCCATCATGGGGCAACGCTCGGCGCGGGCAGCCGACGTTGAGCTGGCGGTACGCCTCTGGGGACGTCGCGAACCGCGAGCGCAGGCGGCACTTGAAGAGATTGATCAGCTGCGCCTTCATTATATTTCCGGCCTGATGATGCAGTGCGGCGCCGATGCGCCGGAAGCGGAAGCACGCGCCATTCTCGCTTATTCCTATATGCGGGTCGCAGCGACTCTCGTCGCAACCGAAGCGCGCGAAACGATGGACAGATGCGAGGCACTTCTGATCGGCATCAGACCGCCTCTTGAACAAGCGCCTTGAGCGGGACCTCGGCACAAGCCAGCCGCACGGGGTCGGGACAGACGCGGGCAGTCACGAGGGCCTTGCCCTGCACATAGTCGCGCATGGCATTGACACAGTCGAGTGCGATGACCCGACCGTTCTTGAGATAGATGGCCGAAAAGCTCCGACTTGCCGGAGCGCCCCGGATTATGACGTCGTCATATCCAATCGAAAGGCCCACGGTTTGCAATCTGAGGTCGTACTGATTTGACCAGAACCAGGGTACGGCATCGTATGGAATCGGATCGCCCATGATCGAACGAACCGCCACCATCGCCTGATCATGCGCGTTCTGAACCGATTCCAGCCGGATCAAAGCACCGTCAGCATAAGGGTTGGGATGCAGGGCGCAATCACCGATGGCATAGATGTCGGGCAGGCTCGTGCGGCAATAGGCATCGACTGCCACCCCATTTCCGCCTTCCGCGCCTGCCGCGAAAAGGGCTTCGACCGCCGGAAGGATGCCGATGCCTGCAATAACCATATCGGCTGGAATGCGCGTCCCGTCAGACAGTCGCACACCGGTCACGCGGGTCTGCCCTTCCAGGCAGGCGACCGCCACGCCCGTGCGCAGGTCAACGCCATGGCCTCGATGGACCGCCTCGTAGAAGCGGGAAATATCCTCGCCGGCCACACGCGCAAGAACGCGGGGAAGGGCTTCGAGCAAGGTCACTGCAAGCCCCCGCTTGATCAGCACGGCCGCTGCTTCCAGGCCTATAAATCCGCCGCCAATGACCACCACCTGAGGATTGTCACCCAGCTCGACCAACATCTTGTCCACATCGGCGCGGGTCCGCACCGCATGGACGCCGCCAAGCGCATTCCCAGGGCAACTGAGGCGGCGCGGATCGCCGCCGGCCGCCCAAATGAGCGTGCCATAGCCATGGACGCTGCCGTCAGCCAGCTTCACGCAGTGCGCGGCTGCATCTACCGCGGTCACCAGATGCCTGGGCATCACATCGATCTGCTTTTCGACCCAGAAGGTGGCGGGGCGGATGAGAATGCGATCGAACAATTTCTCGCCTGAAAGATATTCCTTCGACAGAGGCGGTCGTTCGTAGGGCAGTTCAGGCTCGCCGTTCAGGAGGCCGATCGTACCGGAAAATCCTCGCTGTCGCAGCGTCACAGCGGCCTGCGCGCCCGCATGGCCCCCGCCTACGATGAGGACATCATGCCTGGGAGGCGACCCACAGGATATCATAGCGCGTACGCGTCTTCATAAAGACGTTCGACAAGATCTGCTCGGCGCTCGAGGATACGGCGCTGATTGACATTCCCCTTCTCGGTGATTTCGTCATGATGGGCACTTGGCGGTTCAGCAAGCACCATGAAACGCGCGATTCGGGTGCTCGACCCCATCTGCCGATCATTGTGCCTGCGAAGAATCGCGCTCAGCCGCTCGCGCAGGAGGGGATGTTCGGCAACGGCTTCCGTGCCGAACATCGCGCTCATATCCTCGCCCAGCAGCGCACGACAGGCTTCTTGGTTCGGAAACAACAGAACGCCGACCTCGCCGCGACCATGGCCTGTGATGACCACATCGGAGATAAGTTTCTCCCCGGCGTTGACGATGGCCAGCCGCAGGGCTCCGACATTGACCCAGGTTCCCGAAGTGAGCTTGAAATTCTCCGCGACGCGACCATCGAACAATATTCCAGCCGACGGGTCATCCGGGTCCGCGAACTTGGCCGCGTCGCCGATCTTGTAGAACCCCTCCTCATCAAATGCATTGGCCGTGGTCGCGGGATCCCGCCAATAGCCCGGCATGACATTGGGGCCACGCACGCGCAATTCGTAGCGATCCTCGGTTGGCACCATCTTGATCGTCGTGCCGGGCATCGGCGCCCCCAGATTATTGGCATAGGGCTGGTCGAAATACAGGATGCTCGAGAAAGGGGCCGTTTCAGTGGACCCCCATCCCGCGACGATCATCGGCACCCGCCCGACGCTGGCAAGGGCCGCGGCTTCCACCCTCTTCCTCAGGGCCGTAGGCAGCGGTGCACCGCCATTGAAGATGAAGTCCAGATCGCCAAAGAAATGACGAGCGAAGACGGGATCACTTTCCAGAAATGGCAGGAGCGCCTCAAAACCGACCGGCACATTGTAGAAAAGCGTCGGTCTCCAGCGACGCAAAGCGTCTACCGTTTTCGCGATCGATTTGGGCGTTGGTCGGCCGTCGTCGATATGCGAATGGCCACCGAACCAGAGGGTCGTATTGAAGCAGCAATTGCCGCCGAATGTATGGTTCCAGGGCAGCCAATCGACGGAAACGGGCGGACGGTCATTGAGGAAGGGCCAGATTGCCGACAAACCCAGCATGTTCGACACCATCATGCGCTGCGTGTTTGCAACCGCCTTGGGATGGCCCGTCGATCCGGACGTGAACAAAAGCTTCGCCACGGTGTCGAGACCGACGTCGGCCTCCATGGCATCGACTATTGTATCGCTCATGGGCTGAACGACATCGATCCAGCCAAGATCCTTGAGCGAGCGCACCTCAAGCCCGGGACGCCCGCTTTCCGCAAGCATGGACACGGCAAGATCGGCGTGGTCCGCGATGACAAGCCCAGGATCAATCTCGCCGATGACGCGCAGCAGCTTTGCCCAGGGCCGGGCTTCAGGCGCGGCGTAGGTCGGCGAAACGATTGCCACGGGAATGCCGACGCTGGTGGCTGCCAAGACGACCAGCGCATGGTCGATACTGTTCTGCCCCAGGATCATCAGCGGGCGTTCCACCGAAAGCGGCATGGCCAGCAATCGTGCGGCAATCCGACGGCGCTCGGCCTCGGCCTCGACATAAGTGAGTTCCCGGTCACCCTGGCTCAGAAACAAGGCCTGGGGCTGAACGCTTGCCCAATGCGCGAGTCGCTGCGGGATCGTGCCGATCACGGGCGGCAGGGCGACTCCGTTGTCGAGCAGGATAGAGCCATCGCTACGGCGTTCTACTTGCACATCGACCGCTGCAACTTTCAAATCACTCGCTATCATATAATCCCCTCCAACTCTTTTTCAGTCTTCCGGCGCGATCCGTATCGTCAGCCCCGCAAGTTCGTCAGCGAACCTTATTTGGCACGCCAGGCGAGATCGTTCGGTGCGGTGGTCGGAACTTTCGAGAAGGTCATCTTCATCGTCGCCGGGCACGCCCGGATCGACATCGCCTTCGACGTAGACGTGGCAGGTCGCGCAACTGCAGCATCCGCCGCAAAGCGCGAGCAACTCATCATATCCGGCGTCACGGATGATCTCCATGACAGAGAGGCCCGATGCGGCCTCCAGTCGTTGCGCATCCCCGGCACGATTGATGATTGTAAGTGTCGGCATTTCGGACCTCAAACGGAAATAGTGAGCCCACCGTCCGACAGAAGCATCGCCCCGGTGACGTACGCGCTCTCCTCGCGGCTTGCGAGCAGGACATAAAGGGAGGCATGATCCTCAGGAGTTGATACGCGCCCAAGCAGCATATGGCGTTGCATTTCGGCCATGCGGTCGGCATCCGCATTCATCGCCCGCTCCCCCTGTCCCAGCGCAGCGGGGCCCGAGATGCCGGTGTCTGTCGCGCCGGGAGCAACCCCGTTCACACGCACCTCGGGCGCAAACTCCTTGGCGAGTTGCATGACAAGACCGCGCAAGGCGAACTTCGAGGCTGTGTAGAGCACCCCTCCCCCGCCAGCGAGAAAGCATGCGTTCGATCCGGTCGCGATGATGCTGCCCCGGCTCATGCGCAATGCCGCCAGGCTGGCGCGCGCGCCGTGGAGAGCCCCCTTGACGTTGACGCCGAAGATCTCCTCGAACCCCCTGTCGATCTCCGCCGGTTCCTGCTTTTCCAGACGCTTGTGGAAGTCCCACAAGCCAGCGTTGGCGACATAGACGTCAAGACCGCCCCAGCGCTCTACCGCCGCGGCGACTGCACGCTCCGCGGTGGCGAAATGGGCAACGTCGCCGCCGACGACGATGGCGCCCTCGCTTTCGAGCGCGGCAACATCAGAATCGCGGCGCACGACCGCAACAACATTCGCTCCCTCGGCCAGGTAGCGGCGCACGACGGCACGCCCGATACCGGAACCGGCGCCGGTCACGACCGCGCGATATCCTTCAAGGCGCGCCATCAGAAGAAGACAGAGAGATTTTTGGTCAGCAACACCGACTGGGGCAGCAAGATCATCCGCCGCGCAATCTCGAAACCGCCATTGGGCTTGACGCGCAACAAGTCACGGCGACGTCCGAACAAAGTGGCTTCGTCATGTTCCGACCGATTACGGTACTGGACGAAGGCGGAATGAACTTCATACTCGCCGGAGACGTCCGTCTCGAACGCCTCGACATTCGTGACGAGATAGACATGGCGGGTCGGCGGATCTTCCGTCCACACCAGATTGGAATGAATCCGCCCGATGCGCACGGCAATATCAGCCTTCGATTCATCGAACAGTGCCATATTGCCGGGATCCAGTTCCGGCCTTGCGTCACGACGGAAGCGATTCTGCCGCAGCGGCATCCAGTAAAACAGATCGTCGGCCAGAAGCGCGTACCAGTCATCATATCGCTCTTCGTCGAGGAGGCGCGCCTCGAGCCGGCCAAATCGTTCGATTTTTGCCAGCACCGCATCGTCAACGGGGTTGCCCTGCCCCCGCATGGCAAGAAGCTGCGCCGCTGCGGCGCGCGCTTCGTCTTGAGTCAGCGTCGGATAGGTCGAATAATCAGGCTTGCGGTCGAGCACACTGGTCATTCCGCTGCCTCCGGCTCCGCTACGGGAACCTCCACCGGAATATCGGCCCAGGTCTCGGCATCCATCATTTGCGCCCAGCGCTTGTAGAACAGCCGCTGGTTGGCGTCGGAAAGCTGGCCCGCACTGACCGAACCGGGGAGACCTTCCTGCTCGACCTCACCAGTTGGCGCCATGGCGTAGCAAAGCCGCTGGTTTCGCGTCACCCAGCCTGCATTGGCCGTGGTGGAATGCTCCCAATTCTCGCCGTCGTCCATCTCGAGCAGGCCGGATGGCGAGAAAGTGCGCATCGAGCCGCGCCGGAACCTGTCCTTGATCTCCTCGGGCATGTTCTTCGGGACGAGGGTCCAGGCATGGATTTCCGTCTGCGTCGGCCCCTTGGGCTGGAACGTGCGGAAGGTGAAATAGCCGGGCAGGAACGAGAAGTTCGGGAAAATGGTTGCCGACGCGACCGACCCCCACATGTTGGCGCGGAACTGCCCCAGGCGAGCGGTGATCGCGTCCTGTCGCGAGCGCATATACCGCAGCAATTCGCGATCGCCCATCGTCGCGGCATTGCCAAGGAAGCTGTCGTTGAATTCCCAGCCATGGCCATTGACGGACACCTGATAGCTGCCGGCATTGTCAACCTTGACGCCGCCATGGCGCCCCAATGTCGGCTCCGAGCCACCAAGATGGGTCCACAGGGCGTGGTAGATATCGCCGACGAAATTGTCGGCCGGAAACTTCCAGTTGCACTTCATCACGGAGCGCGTCGCGCCGCCAGGAAGGAATTCGGTGCCACCATCTTCCGCGTCCAGCACGGCATCGAGATACCAGCGGAAGTCGCCCAGCCACTCGTCGAGTGAAGGCGCCTCCTCGCAGAAGGTCGCGAAGACGAGCCCCTTGTAGCTCGCCACGCGGGCGCGCTTCAGCCCCCAATCCTCCATCCGGAAGCCGGGGGTGGACTTGTAGAGGCCCATTTTGGGCATCTTCTTGAGCGCACCATCGAGGCCGAATGCCCAGCCATGATAATTACACGTAAACTGCCGACCTTCTCCGCTATCAGCAAAGCAGACGCGGTTGCCACGGTGCGGGCAGGAATTCAGGAACACGTTGATCGTGCCCGCGTCTGCCCTGGCGACGATCACCGAGTCCTCGCCCATATAGGTGGTGATGAAGCTGCCGGGCAGCTCGACCTGACTCTCGTGCGCGACGAACAACCATGAGCGCGCAAAAACCCTCTCGAGTTCACGCTCATATATAGCAGGATCCCAGAAAATACGGCGATCGACGGTTCCGAACGTCCAGTCGACCAAATCAGCGGCTTTGTGCGTCATGATAGGCTCTCCATACCTTACCGTATGGATTCGTATCTAATTTTGCAAGCGCGTTTTTCCAGGCCGCCCGCCCCCTTCAAGCGAATCGCCGGACTCATTTCACCATTCGTATTCGAATGTCATTTTCTTAAATCCAAAGATCAACGGCGTGATTTTCTGCCTTTACATCCTATTTTATCGTTTAATTACAATATGTTAGAAATCTCGACAAAATTCGACTCCCATATTGCAAATTACATACCCTTACGTATGTTTAAACAAACAAGCTCGAACAGGGCGATCCAAGGGGAGAGGAATATGAGGACGATCACGTATGCGCTTTCAGCAACCTCGCTGATGGCGATAGCAGCGCCTTGCGTTGCCCAGACGAACCAGTACGATCGGGAAGCGGCCAATCCGCCGACACAAGCTGACTCTACGCCGGAACCCGTTGAATCGCTCGGCGACATCATCGTCACCGCGCAAAAGCGATCCGAAAACGTCAACAAGGTCGGCGTTTCGATTACAGCGGTCCAGGGCGACGCGCTCCAACAGCGCGGCGTGGTCGATACCGCCGACCTCATCAAGATCGCGCCAGGGTTCAATTTTGTTCAGAGCGCCTATGGCGTACCCGTACTGACCCTGCGCGGGGTCGGATTCTACGACACGGCAATCGGCGCAGCCTCGGCCGTCAGCGTCTATGTCGATGAAGTCCCGCTACCGCTATCGATCATGGCGCTGGGCGCCACCCTCGATCTCAATCGCGTCGAGATATTGAAAGGCCCACAGGGCACCCTTTATGGGCAGAATGCAACGGGTGGCGCGATCAACTACATCTCGGCACGGCCTACAGACAGCTTTCACAGCGGGGCAGATCTCACCTACGGCAGATTCAACCGGGTCGAGTTGAAAGGGTTCGTCAGCGGCCCCATCACCGACACCTTGACCGCCCGTATCGCCGCGCGGTTTGATCGAAATGACGACTGGCAGCGCAGCTACACACGCGATGCAACCAACGGCGAAGGCAACATCTTCACCGGCCGCGCAATCGTTGACTGGAAGCCAAGTGACCGGCTTCGCTTCAGTTTCATGGTTCACGGATGGCGCGATCGTTCCGAAAGCCAGGCGCCGCAGCTTGCGGCAATCACGGGAGCCGCGTCTCCCGCCGCGTTGCGCGCATACCCCCTGCCCCCGCGCGACAATCGCGCCGCCGATTTTGACCCTGACCTTTCGTTCAAGCGGAACTCCTGGTTCGCTCAGGTTTCCGGTCGCGCCGACTATGATCTGTCGGACTCTATCACGGTCACATCGATAACGGCCTATTCAAAGCTCAAGCGTTTAAGCGCTGTCGATGCAGACGGCACGGCGATCCAGGCCTATGCGCTGATCAACCCGGGCCGCTCGCGAGACTTCTCGCAGGAGTTGCGCCTATCAGGCGATTCCGGGCAACTCCATTATGTCGTTGGCCTGAATTACGCTTGGGAGAGTGTCTTCGACCAGTCGGACCCCCTTGCACGGACCTCGAGCTTTCCCTTTCAAAGGGCGAGCGCGCATTCCGATCAACATATCAATACCTATGCGGCATTTGCGAGCCTCGACTACAAGCTGACCGATACCCTGACACTCCAAGGCGGCGTGAGATATACCGACCAGCATCGGCGCTTCATCGGCTGCACCTATGATTCGGGTGCCGGCGATTTTTCGGCGGTGGTATCACGTATCGCTACAGCGCGCGCCGGACGCCCCATCACGATAGCGCCCGGAGCATGCCTCACGCTCAATGCGAATTTTGAGCCTGCACAGGTCCGCAGCCAGCTGAACGAGGATAATATTTCGTGGCGTGGCGGCGTGAACTGGCAAGCGAACCCATCCACCCTGCTGTATGCGAACATCAGCAAGGGCTACAAGAATGGTGCCTTTCCGACGGCTGGAGCAACGTTTGCGCTCCAGCTCACACCCGCCACGCAGGAATCGCTCACCGCCTATGAGGCCGGATTCAAGCTTGGGCTCTTCGACAGGAAGCTGCAACTCAATGGTGCGCTCTTCTACTATGATTACCGCGACAAGCAGTTCCGCGGAAGGATTGTCGATCCCGTGATCGGGCCGCAGAGCGCCCTGATCAATGTCCCCAAGTCACGTGTCGCCGGCGGCGAAATCCAGGCAACGCTGCGACCAATTTCGGGGCTGACGATCAATACCGGCGTCACCTATGTCGGAACGAAGATTCTTGGCAATTTCGTCAATTTTGACGCTCTCGCCCAGCAGGTACGTCTGAGCGGCGAAGCTTTCCCTTTGACGCCCGACTGGCAGGTCACATCGGACATCGACTATCAGTTTTCGGTAAGCGACAGCATGAACGGGTTTGTCGGCGGCGGCGCAACCTACCAGGCCGCCACGAACGGAGGGCTCGGAGAGTTGTCCCAGTTTGCGATCGATTCCTACACGCTGATCGACCTGCGAGCAGGCGTAGCGCTGAAAGACGACCGTTGGCGTCTGACCGCCTATGTGAAGAACCTCACCGACAAATTCTATGCCACTCTGGTCAGTCAACCAGGACCTGATGCGGCGATCCGCTTCACCGGCCAACCACAAACCTATGGATTGACCCTTTCCTATCGCTATTGATCAACCATATCTGCTGGAAACAGATGCCAATGCCGCGGCCGCGCGGGACAAACGCCCTGGCTGCGTTCGTCCAGTGATGGCAGCGGCAAGGGGCGCCGCGGGGCAACGTAGCTCACCGGTCATGATGTGGTTCACGGACCGTCGAAATGCAAAGGATCATGGAGTGATATGGGTTATCTGACAGACATCGTCGCTCTTGGGATCCAAACGATCGCGCCGTTCCTGACCAAGCCGGCGGGCGACGTGCGCAAAGAGTTCAGCCTTCCCTGCAACGTCAGCGCGCATCGGGCTACGACCGATGCCGGTCCCATATCGTTCAAGCTGTATCGCCCGGCCACCCCTCCAGGTCCATTGCCCGTTTTCCTGAACATTCATGGCGGCGGCTATGTAATGGGCTGTCCCGATCAAGATGACCATATTTGCCGGTATCTTGCCAATCGGGCCTGCTGCGCGGTGGTCAACATCAACTATGATACCGCGCCGCAGGCCCGCTATCCCACTGCGCCCGAACAGTGTTTCAGCCTGGCACGCTGGCTCTCGCTCAATGGCGATCAGCTCGACCTCGATCCGGCAAGGCTGGCAGTGGGTGGCCATAGCGCCGGTGGCGCGCTGGCGGCTGGCGTCGCTTTGCGGGCCGCGCAGGACGAAGCCTTTCAGATAATCGGATTGATCGTGGATTATGCGATCCTTGATCTTGCTGCCGATCCTCGGACGAAGCACAGGCGGTTGCCAAGACCGCTGATCACTCCGTTTCTGTCCCGGATTTTCACCGATAGCTACATACCTGACCGTTCAAAGCGCCTCGATCCGCTCGCTTCGCCGCTGTTCGCGACCGATATGACTCTGCTGCCGCCAACGCTCATCATCACGGCGGAATTGGACACATTGCGCGACGAGGGAGACGCATTTGCCGGTCGACTTCGTGACGACGGCCTGTTGTTCGAGCATGTGATCGTTCCGGGTGTCGATCATTTCTTCACGCACACCGGGCCAGTCCCCCAGGCCAGGCTGGCTCTCGATGCGATGATTCGACTTCTCGATCATGTCTTCAAGGCATGATGCTCCGCGCTTTGAGCGGACATTGACGAGGACCCTGACCTTCGCAAGGCCTTGGCTGCCAGAGGGGCAGAGTCTCCCGCTGGCGTGCCTTTTACATCGGTACAGCGGAGCGCCTGGTTGAAGGCCACCAGGTCAATATCCTGTGTGGTTGCGACACATCATTGGCATAATTTAAGACGTCATCGACTTTCATCATGAGATTGTCTGGTGTCTTTGGTAAAGAGGATTGGCGAGTGAGGGTATATGCCCGATCCGCTCCTTCATTCTGGCATCGTGAACTGCCGTGAAGCACGCGCTGTCCCCTTTGCTTGTAGGCGCGGTTGAAGCCGGTCAGCAGGATTTCGAGATCGACGTGCCCGCCGACGTTTATGCCGAGCATCTCGCTGGCGACGCGAACGTTGAAGCGCTCAACCATCCCGTTGTCCGGCATGAAGACGGCGGTACTTCTAGACTCGGCTGATCTTCGGATTGGCGCTATGGTGACACCATCCGGGTTTTGGGGCGCTGGAAGAACGTAAGTACGGGCAGGCCGACGTGAGACCATGCGCCGAGAGCCCGAGCCGGTGCGATGATCGCGGCTATCGAGGTCCTACGTCTGCCCTGCGCACGTCGTGCGTCGCCAGGCGGGGGTGTAGGTACGGATCTGCTTGCGCTTATCGGCGCACTTGCCTGGCTCGCTGACCAGCCTTCCTCTGCTTCGCGGACTGACCAGCCCTACCACATGATAACCGAATCAGCCTTGAACCAACTTGATGGTTTTCTGCGAGAACGCGTACCGGAGTCGCTACGCCGACGCGGATGGCATCCAGCATCAAGGTATCAATCAGCTAAGGATTGCCCCGAGGCTTCGAAGGGAGCGTAGCGGACGACTGATGAGGCGCCTTCCGCGCGCCGACCATGATGGCGACACCGACCAGCGTGACGCCCGCGCCGAATAACTTACCCCAGCCAAGCTGTTCCTTCAGAAAACACGCGGACAGGATCAGGGAAATCACCGGCGCGACATAGTTGAAGCTGTTGGCGAGCAGTGATGACGCGCGTCGGTTCAGGGCGAGGAAGATCGCATAGCCGATCAGGGTGCTCGCGATGATCAGGAACGCGAGTGCGAACCAAGCCTGGAGCGGCACGGAAGCCGGATGCAGCGCTGAGCCGATCCCGGCAGTCCACACCACGAGCGCGAGCAGGATTCCCGTCGGCAGGAGTTGAGCGGCCAGACCGACCACTGGGTCGTCCGGCAGCCGCAGTCGTAACGCGACGAGCGAGCCAGCCGCCCACAGCGCGGCAGCCATGAGCATCATGCCGGCGCCGATGGGGCGGAAACCAGCGCTGGACGAGGATGCCCATGCCATCGTGATCAGCCCGATCAAGCCGAGCATGATCCCGGCGAGTTGCCGCGCACCGGGAGGCTGACGAAGAAACATCCACGCGAACAGCGCCAGGAACACCGGCGCCGACGAGCCGAATACCGACGCGACCCCGGCGGGCAGGAAGTGCGTTCCCCAGATCGCCAAGGTTTGGCTGCCGATCAGCATGACCGGCCCCAGCATCGCGGCACCCGCGAGTTCGCGCAGCGATGCCGGATGCCGCTGCCAGCGCCAAGCCGCAAAGGGCAGGATCAGGATCGCCGCGATCCCGAACCGCAGCGCCGCCAGAACGAGCGGGTGGAAGGCATCACCGCCGACTTTGAATGCGAGGAAGTTTAGGCCGTTGTAGAGCCACTGATAGCCCACGCCGGCGATGACTAGGCCCGACCCGACAGCACTCGGCGATTGGCCGCTCCCTCCTTCGGTCAAAGCTGCTTGGCCCGCAGCCAGTCGCGGATGGCGGAAGCAAGTTCCACCTTCCGCTCGAGCGGAAGCCAATGCGCGCCCGACAGGGTCGTGACGGTCAGGTCCGCGCACGCCGCGCGCATCGGGTCCCCCATGCGATTGCCGACGATGCTGTTGATCTGGTCATAGGCGCCATTGACGAACAGGACCGGGAGCGACAGGCGGCCGCCATCTCTCGCTTCGCGCGCATAGGCGATGTTGGCGTCGTCGTTCAGATACCACGCGCAGGGTGGACGAAAACCGCGGGCGTCGAAGGCTCGCACAAGCGCCTCGAAGTCCGCTGCCGGCCAAAGGGCCGGGTCGGGTCGGCCGGGCGGCGCACGATGCGCCGACCCGAAGCGCCCTCCCTTGCGGGTGACGCTTGCATTGGCGGAAGGCGTGCCGATGCTCGCCGGGTTGCCGGACCGGAAGATCGACGCCAGCGAAGCCACCTTGTCGGCATCCAGGTCGGCGACGGCCGATGCGAAGTGCGTGTTATAGTAGCGATAATAGTCCCACTGACCGTCCGGATACTGATCGGCTGGATAAATCGCCCGGTCGACGAGCGGAATGAGTGTCGGCAGGGCATTGGCGTCGGGGAAGTAGGGAACGGACACCAGCACCGCGCCCCGGCTGCGTTGCGGCTGATGAGCGACAAGAGCGCCAACGATTACGCTTCCCCAGTCATGTCCAACCCAGATGGCCGGCTCGCCGCCAAGATGGCCGTGGAGTTCCGCCATGTCCGCCACGACCTGCTGGTTGGTATAGGCACTGGTCGCCTTTGGAGCGGAGGAGCCGCCATAACCGCGCATGTCGGGTGCCACGCAGCGCCAGCCCTCGGCAGCGAAGGCATCCATCTGAGCGCGCCAGATCAGACTCAGTTCCGGCCAGCCATGCAGCAGCATCATCAGCGGCCCGTCGACCGGCCCGCTTTCAAGATAATGCGTGGTATGACGAAGCGTGCTGAAAGTGTGGGACGCTAGTGCGTTCAAGGAAGTTCCCCAGGCATGACCGGGCAGGGCAGCCATTGCTCCCATTCCGGCAAGGACGGCGCGTCGATCGACCGAGTTGCTTGGGCCGGATTTCGGCAAAGAAAGGCCGTCCCCGGCAAGATGGTCAGTTGATGGCACCCCTTTTCATAAGATGGTGGATTGCTGGCCATAAGCCGCTTTGTCGGCTAAACAGCTTGAAGAAAAACTTCAAAGTGGCATATGCGACAACAAGACATTCTCGATGGCGTTGCCGTGTTCGTGGCAGCGGCTGATGCGGGTAGCTTTTCCGAGGCCGGCCGTCGTCTAGGCATATCGCCTTCGGCGGTCAGTCAGGCCATTCGCGGCCTTGAGGAGCGGCTCGGTGCGCCGCTTTTCCGGCGCTCCACTCGTAGCCTAAGCCTGACGGATGCCGGCAATGACTATCTGCTGGCGGCAGCCCCTGCTTTATCGCAGTTGAGGCGGGCCGCGGATGCAGTGACGGGGCGGAGCGGACGCCCGGCCGGCCCTTTGCGCCTGACCATGCCTCGTGCGCCCTTCGATTTATTAATCGCTCCGATGCTGGTCGACTTTCAGGGCGCCTTTCCCGAGATCGAGGTGGAAATCGCGGTCGAGGCGCGCCTGATCGACATCGTCAAGCAGGGTTATGACGCGGGGCTGCGCTACGGGAACCATCTTGACAAGCACATGGTGGCGATCCCGGTGGCACCTAAATCCGAGGCGATCCTCGCTGCCTCGCCGGCATATCTCCATGAACGCCGCGCACCAGACGTCCCGGAGGATCTCCTCGATCACCGCGCATTGATGTGCCGCAGTCAGGCATCCGGCTCGATCATGCCGTGGACATTGCACCGCGCCGGCGACGCCGTGCAGATCACTCCATCGGCGGCAACGATCGTCCACGACCTCGCGTCCCAGATCGATCTGGCGGCCCGGGGGCTGGCGATCGTCAACGCGCCGGCCGCCATGCTCGCCGATCACCTCAGCGCTGGACGATTGCTGCGCGTTCTCCCCGAATGGTCTTCGCCCCTCGATGCGGTCTACCTCTATTTCCCGAGCCGCCGGGGCCAGTCCGCAGCAGTGCGGGCGTTTGTGGCGTTCTTGAAGGTACGGCTCGACGGAACGGTTCCGCTTGACCGCACAGCCTCCGGCCGTGTCAACATGCAAGCGCGGTATTACGCATCGCCGAGCGCATCGGATTATTCAGGCTAAATTGTAGCAAGGAAAGCCGAAAGCGCCGGTGCGCGGTTTTCTGGATGCCATGCTTTTCGGAAAGATTTGTCTGACGATTTGAGGGCCAATTTCCGCGCCGGAACAGAAGAAAGGTACGTTCAATGGCTTAGAGCACACAAGACCGCTTATTTGTGACGGTAGCCACCGGGCAACTTGGCGGTCTGATATGGTTGCATGTCACGGGCGATATGGCTTTGGACTTTCAATCACGCAAAGGGGGTTACCGTCGGGCAGACACTCCTCCCGCCGAGCAACTGGAGCGCTCACCTTTTGGCCAGGGTATCGAAGAGGTCCTTCGCCAGGGTTGGTGGCTAAGGGAGACCGCTTGAGGATCGTACCGGCTGGTGGTTTTAGGCTGGTCAAGCTCTTCCACGCCGTCCGCCTGAGTTGATCGGATACGCCCTCCGCGTTCTGGTGATCCATTGGGGCGCACATGGTGATCAGCCCTTCAAAGGTCGAGGCACCCAAGGACGTATCAATGTGTCAGGCGGACAGCCGATCGATTTCGCGTAGGGCCGCGTCGACCGCCTGCTGCTTGTGATCGGGACCAAGGGCGACACCTTCAGCCGCCACAACTTCGAGATTGGTCACCCCGAGAAAGCCGAACAGGGTTCTGAGATAGCTTTCCGCATGCTCGAAAGCCGCCCGATCCGAGCCCGGTCCGTAGAAGCCGCCGCGGGCGATGGCGAGGATCAGACGTTTGTCACCGGCCAGGCCCTCAGGGCCATTCTCCGCGTATCGGAACGTCTTGCCGGCGACCGTAATGCGGTCGATCCAGGCCTTGAGCTGACTGGGGATGCCGAAATTGTAGAACGCCACGCCGAGCACCACGATATCGGTCGCCAGGAATTCCTCAAGGATGCGCGTGCCGGCCGCAATGTCCTGTTGGAGCGCAGGCTCGAACTGTGCCGTGTCCGCGCTGAGCCCCCCCAGATACTCACCTGAAAGGTGCGGGATCGGCTGGGCGGACAGGTCTCGATAGGTCACTTCCATGCGGCGCCCCGCCGCCAGCTTGTCGACGACCGCCTTCGACAGCATTCGACTGACGCTGTTGCCGCCGAGGATGCTCGTATCGAGATGGAGGATGTTCATGCGTACGTCCTTTCATTGATGGTAATCGCTTGTTACCGACATACATTTGGTAACCGGGATCATCCTTCAAGAAGGCACAACAATGTCATCGACGGACACGAATGTTACCAGGCCGCTGGATGTTGCGCCGGAGCCTTGCAAGACCGTCACCACTGTTCTCGCCAGGATCGGCGACAAATGGTCTGTCCTGATAATCATGGAACTGGACGCCGGACAGCGTCGCTTTACAGAACTCATGCGCGCGATAGCGGGCATTTCGCAGCGCATGCTTGCTCGTACCTTGCGAGGTCTGGAGCGCGACGGCCTCGTTACCAGGACTGTCACGCCGTCGATCCCGCCACGAGTGGACTATGAGCTGACCTCGCTGGGGCGCACGCTTCGCGGGCCCGTGAACGCGCTCGGACAATGGGCGCTCAACAATCATCCTGCCATTACCGCCGCCCAAACTCGCTTCGATGCTGAATCCTGATCGCGCGGCAGGGCTGAATGGCGTGGTTTCGAGCGCTTCGGGCGGAAGCCACTTCGTTTCGAGCGATCCATCCACGCAGGCCCACAGGACCATCATTTCAACGGCCTCAACCGTCCGGGCCTGCAAGTCTGTCCAGCAGTTCGCTCAGCAGCAGACGCTCGCCGGGTGTCAGTGCATCCGCGCTGCCGAGGTGGGCGCGCAGGGCGATCGCAAGCGGCGCGAAGCCCTCGTTCCGCGACATGGATGAATCGGACACCAACGCAGCCAGAACGGCTTCTCGGGCGGTGGTCGAAAGATGTGGATCCCGTTCTTCTTTGGGCGTGGCGAGTAGGGTCGCCACGGTTCCCACCCCAGTCGCGTGAACCAAACCGACCGCGCGCTCGATCGGAATGTTCAGGCGCCCCGCCCTGGCGATCCGCTCGATGCGCACCCTCAGGATAGCGATGCCGTCAAGTGCGGCCGACGACTGGGCGCCTGCCGCGCCAATTTCGTTCATGATCGCAAACACTGCCGGGTTGGCGAGACCGAATGCAACATAGGCGTCCCACGCTTCGCGCAAGTCTTTGACGGGGTCGGAATGAGGCTCTGCCGCACCCTTCTGCTCGATGAAAGCTACGAGTCCATGTTGCGCCACAGCGTCGAGCAATCCGCGTTTCTCACCAAACAGGCGATAAAGCGTCGGCGGCTGCACTCCAGCCGCCGCTGCCACGGCCCGGGTCGTCAACGCCGTAATGCCCCCACTCGCGACGAGCATCGACGCCGCTTGGATAATCCTTGTGCGTACGTCAAGAGCCTCTGTCTCGCTGTCCGTTTCCGCTGCCATAACGCTACATTATCACCGTTACGATAGATTTGGTATCATTGATTGCAAAGTGCCACAATCAATGGTAACGCTTTAGGGTTGCCATTGATACAAAAAAGGAGGCGAGGATGATCGTCGTCACCGGAGCGACCGGGCACCTCGGGAAAGCAATCATAAAACACCTCCTTCAACGTCTTCCCTCGGATCAGATCGTTGCAAGCGTCCGCGATCCCGCAAAGGCGTCGGCCCTCGGCGCGCAGGGCTTTGAGATTCGCGCTGGTGACTTCGCCGATGCGCGAAGCCTGAAGGCGGCCTTTGCGGGGGCCGAGCAAATTTTGATCGTTTCCGCCGATAAGCTCGGTGACGAGGCATTGCGGCTGCATCGCACCGAGATCGAGGCTGCCCGGGAGGCCGGTGTTGGCCGCATTCTCTACACGAGCCACATGGGCGCGCGCGCGGGCTCGCCCTTCGCACCGGCGGATCAGCATGCCGGTACCGAGGCAGACCTTGCTGCGAGCGGACTGGCCTACACGTCGTTGCGTCACGGCTTCTATGCCGAGAGCTGCCTGCATATGATCGGGGATGGAATAAGGACCGGCGAACTGCGTGTGCCCGAAGATGGCCCGGTCAGTTGGACGTCGCGGGATGATCTGGCGGAAGCAGATGCGGCGATCCTGGCCGAGATGGGAAAGTGGGATGGTATCACACCGCCGCTGACGGCGTCGCGGGCGGTGACGATGGCCGAGATCGCCACGCTCGCATCCGAGGTAATGGGCCGCGAGGTGCGGCACGTTACTGTTCCCGATGCAGAATGGAGCAAGGCGAAGATCGCCGCAGGGATGCCCGCCATCTATACTGAAATGCTGTTGGGAACCTTCCGCGCTTCTCGTCGCGGCGACTTCGCCGCTACCGATCCGGCGCTGGAGACGCTACTCGGCCGCCCGCCGCGAACGTTTCGCGAGGTGCTCACCGCATCTGGATCATGAAAG
Source organism: Sphingobium lactosutens DS20 (assembly GCF_000445105.1). Taxonomy (GTDB): domain Bacteria; phylum Pseudomonadota; class Alphaproteobacteria; order Sphingomonadales; family Sphingomonadaceae; genus Sphingobium; species Sphingobium lactosutens. The sequence continues at coordinate 39,238 of NZ_ATDP01000071.1, forward strand.
CGGTAGGGTCGCATGGCGCAGGATCACGCGGGTTCGGTTGCCGTTGGAATGTTCTGCGATATGCTCAGATTTTCACCGCATTCAGCGGTACAATCATCTCGAACGAGCCGAGAGTGCGGTGCGAAATAAGCTGGCCAACAGAACAAAAATGAAGACTGGCAGCGCGGTGCGAACCCATGACTGATGAACCGCTAGGGTGACCGCCGCGCCGATCATGACGCAAGAGCCCAGTACCACAGCGTAGAGCTGCGTCGTCTTAGGAATGAGCAGGCAAGCTGTCGCCAGTTCAAGGAAACCTGTTAGCCAGTGAAACCACGTGGGGTAGCCCCAGCTCTGGTATTCGGACAGGACAGCCAATGGTCCAGCAAGATTGATCGAGCCGCCAATCAGGAAAAATGCCGTAAGCACGAAACGCAAAATCCGGTCGGCGAGGGTTGCATAGACACCAGTGCATTCCATCTGCTATCTTCCTTTTCCGTTTCTGTTACACTCCCGATGTGAATCTATTTTCGGATGCGCTGAGAGCGCAGGGATTTTGTCTCGACAAAAGAGAGACGGGGAAGCGTGAATAGCCTTTTCGAGATATTCGACTGTGCAACAACTGCACTGCGTAGCCACACCGGGGGTGTACGTTGCTTGCGCCACGGAGACCTATCCTTCACGCTGCGTTCGGACGAGCAAACCGGAGTGGTCCTCAACCTCAGCAGCACACATCGCGTTATCGGGCAGGTGAACGACGCTTCGAATGTAGAAAAGCCGTCCGTCGGGACCGTGACCATCATGCCTCCTCATCACACGTTCAGTTTCCAGGTCGTCGGCGAATGCCGCATCGTCGCGCTTCAGCTGTCTGCTGAAGATTTTCGCGGTGACCAATGGGTGTTCGACGGTACGATGCGGCTTCGGCCACGTGTGAACGTCGACGATCCGATATTGGCGCGGCTGATCTTCACGACGGCTGCAGCGGCGACCGCCGCGGCGCAGCGCGTGGGACTTGACGCCATTACCGAGCGGCTGATTGCTGTCGATTGCTTTGCGCAAGCGGGCGAGCCGTCGCGAGTTGTACGAGGCGGCCTGCCGCCCGCCAGGCTGCGCCGTGTCGTACGGAAGCTCGAAGTGAACCCTGGCGGCCCGATCTCCCTGGCAGCGATGGCGAATGAAGCCGGTTTGAGTGTCTTCCATTTTGCCAGGGCTTTCGCTGCGTCAACCGGCTGGGCTCCACATCGTTTCGTCTTGCGCCAGCGCATCCACCGGGCCGTTGAATTGCTTGGGGACGAGAGCTTGTCCGTAGGCGATGTCGCCGAAAGCCTCGGTTTCGTTCACCACAGTCACCTCGCGCGGACCATGCGTCGTTTCATTGGCCTGACACCGGACATATTGAGGAATCGCGTTTTGGCGTGAGGCCCCGTCTCGACAGCGAATTGCAGCCGTTGCTCATGCGCTCGTCGCTTCGCGAAGCTTCCGGCAACGCATCGGTCCGAATCTGGCAGAATCGTAGACCGTCGTTATGCGCGAGATGGCGCCGATCTCGTCTAGCTCGAGCGCCGAAAGGCCTCTTGGCACTTCGCTGGCTGGTGCGCCTTTCCACTCATAGCCGCCCCCCGACGGGCCGCCGACGACGTGAAGAAGCCCGGCCCTAGGCCCGAAGGGAACCAGGTCGATCACTCGGGTCAGGTAACCTAAAACCGCGGATCGCCCGATTAATTGCAGGCGAGCACCCATATCCTCATATACGACGTCATAGGTCAGCAGATCCGACAGACCCTCGCCGCCGCTCGCGAGCGCCTCATGAAAACGCGTGCAAGCGGCTTCGATCGCAGGATCCGCGGCACATTCGATTTCTCGTTCGCCAAGCTCTTCCGGATAAGCCTGTACGCCGGCGGCCATAGCTTCCAGCACCGCCGGCTGGAAGCTGGTGCTGTCCCAATAGTCGATCCAGCGAACAATTTGGCCATCGCGAAAGTCGACGGAAGCCAAGGCATGGATCTCTCCGCCAAATAGCTCGGGTGTATCGGTTACCGCAACCATTGCGCTCGTTGGGCCGGCCAATATCCGGGTCGCATAGGATACGCCGGCGCCCCAACGGGGCATGTATTGAAGAAGAAGGTCGTGCAGAGACTGCCAGCCGGGAATCTTCCAGCCAAGCGTTGCATCGCTATAGGTAGCCATGTCTTTGGAGAACGATGCGAGGAAGTGCGGAACTTCGTGCGAGTTCTTTCCATCAAAACATCGCAGAAGAAGGTCGACGGCGGCAGGGTGAGCGCGCGAAATGTCCGGGCTGGGAATTCTGTAGTGGAGTTTTCCTGTCGTTTTGTCGTCCATCGTTCGGCTCCTAGTTTGGAAACCGAGAGAACCACGCCGCGGCCCTCAGACGTGAGCACGATCTTGCGCTTTTTCTGGATGGATGAATGCCTTCAACAACCTGCGACGTTTCGCGGTTCACATTGATTGGTCCATTAGAAGGGCGCGCGCTTCGATGCAGACGCGCAGTATCCGCGCGTTAGAAGCAAGTGCATAGAAGGCGCGGTTGCCGCCGATGCGAAGTCGATGCTGGTCGCCCGGATCAGCGCCTCGGCCGCGTCGCCTGGATGGTGAACGACCGGACTCAGGCCATCCGAGATCCCAGGGAGTTTCGATCGCGTCACAGGCCGACGTCGAGAAGCCTGCCCGCAGCGTTGAACTTGCCGGCCTGATAGTCGCGCACGGCTTCGGCGATCTCCTCGCGTGTGTTCATGACGAACGGCCCCTGCGCAACGACCGGTTCGGCGATCGGATCGGCGTGACCGAACAGCAGTACGGCGCCAGTGCGCCCCTCGATTGCGACGGTATCGCCATCGTCGTTCAGCGCGACCAGGTGCCAAGGCTCCACCACGCTGTTCCCGATCGTGACCGTGCCAGCAACCACATAGAGGAAGACGCTTCGACCTGCCGCCGCGGGCAGCGCGGTCTTGGCCCCCGCCGAAAGCCGCACCGTGGACATGAACACATCCGTCAGCGACTTGATCGGTCCGGTCTGGTCCTCGAATGTGCCTGACACGAGGTTCAGAGCGCCTACGCCACCGGCGATCGGAATCTCAGGGATCTGCTCGGCCTGCACTCCGGTGTAACGCGGCGATGTCATCTTGAGCCGTGAGGGCAGGTTCAACCACAGCTGCAGTATTTCGAGTGGTCCGCCGATCTGCTTGAATGACGGCGGCGAGACCTCGGCATGGATCAACCCGGAGCCGGCGGTCATCCACTGCACCCCGCCGGCCTCTATAACGCTCTCGTGGCCGCCGGTGTCGTGATGGGCGAGGTTGCCGTCCAGGATAAACGTGACCGTCTCGAAACCACGATGGGGGTGCGGCCCGAAGGGTAGTCCACGATTGTGTGGCGGATAGATCTGGGGGCCATGATGGTTGAGGAACAGGAACGGATCGATCTGCGCGATGCCCGGTCCGGGCACGGGGCGGCGCGTTGTCAGGTCGCTGATATCGTCCCGATAAGCCGGATGAAGGGCGGCAACGCTACGTTCACGCATTAGACAACTCCTATTAGCAATTCATCGAACAAGAAGCTTGGGACCGCTTGATCATTCGAAATCCAGAAAGCTGCGCTATCAAAGATGGGTATGAGTGCAACTGCCCGACTGTTTCATCCAACACATGCGGGGACGCGCTATGATCGATTTCTATTTCTACTCCGGGCCAAACCCGATGAAAGTGGGCTGATGTTGGAAGAGATCGACCTCTCTTACCGCGTAGTTCCCGTCGATATCTTCAGGGGCGAGCAACACGCGCCCAAGTTCAAGGCTTTGTATCCGAACGCCAAGGTGCCGGTCATCGTCGATGGGGACGAGATCGTGTTCGATTCAAACGCCATCTTGCTGTATCTGGCCGAGAAGACGGGCCGGTTCGGCAGCGATGCTATGGTCCCGCGCGGTTCGCTCTCCGCGGCTTTGCTGTGAAGGCAGTGGGCGGCGTTCTCGGTCTTCTCCCTAGGAACAACCGGCTCAAAGGTCGAACCGACAATCACCGCTTGGAGATCACTGCGCCATGAAACGCAACGATTTGCTCCGCCAGCCATTCGGGTTTTTCATCTGGGATCCAGTGTCCGCATTGTGGGATAATGCCGCCCTCCACATGCTGGGCGACACGCTGCATCGAGCGGAGCGGTATCTCGCCCATGCAATGCGATCCGCCATAGGCTAGGACAGGAATGGTCAGCTTGGTCCTCGCCAACTCGCGGCTCTGACATGCGGTTTCGGGAAAGGCCCGATAATACTCGAACCCTGCCCGCATGCCGCCGAGGGATGCGTAGCAGCGAACATATTCGTCGATGTCCTCCGCGTTGATCGCACGCGAATCGAAGGCGTACCGCTTGTAGAAGAAGCTGAGATATTCGCGTTCACGCCCCGCCAGCAGAAGATCGGGTAAGTCCGCCTCCTGATGGAATCCGAAGTGCCAATATTCCTTCTGCGCGTCGTCATCGCTTTCGATGCCGAGCACCTTGCTCTCGAGGAAAACCAAGCTTGCGACCTCCTCACGATAATTTGCGGCATAGGCATAGGCGACGCGGCCGCCGTTATCGTGGCCGACCAGACGAATCCGGGGGATGCCGAGATGCTGTACCAGGGCATGCAGGTCCGCCGCTACCGTATCGCTGTCATAGCCGGTCTTCGGTCTGGACGAGTCGCCGGTCCCGCGCATGTCTACGGCGATGACATCATGGCCTGCTGCGATGAGGCGGGGAATGACGTGGCGCCAACTGAACCATGTCTGAGGCCAGCCATGGACGAGGAGGACCGGCTCGCCTTGCCCGCCGCGTACGTAATGAAGGCGCACGTCTCCGACTTCCGCGACGTTGTGCGAAAGTGTCAGGTCAACAGTCATTGAAAGTCTCCTTCACGCCAACCGGCTGGCGGCATAGGGGGCCAGGAATTGTTGCAGCGCCGCCAGCAGTTCCGCGGGCTTTTCCTCGGCGGGGTAGTGGCCGCTGCCTGCGATGATGACCGACTGTACGTCGGTGGCGACCGAGCGCAGTTCTTTCTCCACGCTGTCACCGCAGGCGAGCGCCCCGGCGAAGGACAGGATAGGAAGGGTCAGCTTGCGCGCCATCCGGCCGCGGTTCTGCGGGATCGACTGATCGATTGCGCGGTAATAGTCGAAGCTGGCGCGCAGCGCCTCGGGATCGCGCTTGAGTTGTTCGATATAGAACGCGCGCGCATCGGCGGCCACGGCCTCCGGCGTGCCCGCCTTGGTCGCGAACTGATGACCGAAATAGATCTCCTCGCGCCCTTCCACGAGCCGTTCGTTGATGTCGAGGGCTCGGTTGAAGTTGAAGTGCCAAAGGAAATCACTCAGCCAGCGATCGTCGCTGAGCAGCGGCGGTGAAGGCGAAAGGCCAGGGATGATGGCTTCGCCGAGCGCAATCCGCGCGATACGGTCGGGCTGGTCTGCCGCCATCCCGTATCCGGTCCACATGCCGATGTCGTGGCCGACCATCGCGAACCGGTCGTGACCGAGCGCCGACATCAGGGCGAACATGTCGGAAGCAAGCGTATCTGAATCGTAGCCTGCGGTTGGTTTGTCGGAGAGTCCAACGCCACGCGGATCGACAGCTACAACCGTGAACCGCTCGGCAAGAGGCATCATCAGATGGCGCCAGGCAAACCAGTTCTGCGGCCAACCCGCGAGCAGAAGAAGCGGCGGACCGTTTCCGCCAATGACAGCATGAAGCCGAAGGCCGTTGGCATCGATAAGCCAGCTTTCAAAAAAGGCCGTGAAGCCGGCGGGTAACTGGGGAACGTCATGCACCGAACCGAACCCTCCGGCGCGAGTGCGACCAGATCCCTCTACGACAGACATTTGACAGTCTCCAAATATGTGATGCACGACACATATATCTGGCCGCCAGGAAAGGAAATGTTTTTTGTCAGGAGGCATAAAAGTACTCCGTCAGACAAATCTTCTATTTTCTGCGTATGCGCTCGGACAGAGGGGCCGGGCGAGCAAAGTTCTGATATGCCCCAACGTGCTAACCTTTAATGCGGCTTGCGCTTCGTGCTCACGTAGATTACGTGTCATCCAGCATAGAAATGTGCGTGCATAGAGCTATTGGGGCCGATTGCGACGCTCGGAATGAGCGGCCCAGCGTTCGCGAGGATCGTCCTGACCGGCATACAATGAGGGAGTGTGTCTATTGTCGAGCGCGGCCAGCACGATGCAAACCGAGGTGGCGGCAGCGCCGCGAGGGCGTCCACGGACGTTCGACCGCGAAGTTGCGCTGCGAAAGGCCATGACGCTGTTCTGGACGAAGGGCTTTGAAGCAACATCCATGCAGGATCTGGTCGGCACGATGGGGATTAACTCGCCCAGTATCTATGCCGCTTATGGCAGCAAAGAGGATCTCTTTCGTGAGGCGGTTGCGCTTTATGCCGACGCCGAGGGCGGCGCGACGCTGCGAGCCTTGACCGGCGACCTATCGGCCCGGGCCGCGATCGAGGTCCTGCTCAAGGAAAATGTCAAACTCTTCACGGGGTCAGATAGACCGCGCGGCTGCCTAATCGTGCTCGGCGCCGGGAACGTCGCGGACGACCATGCCGCGATACAAATGTTCCTGCGCGGCCGCCGCCGCGAAATTAGCGAAGCTTTTATTCGGAGGCTGACGCGGGCTGTCAAGGACGGCGAGTTGCCCGAGGAAACGGAGGTGGAGGCGCTAGCAGCGCTCTGTGTGACCTTCCTTAATGGCCTGTCGATCCAGGCGACCGACGGCGTATCACGGGATGTCCTGATAAAGGCAGTCGATCGGCTGATGGCGATTTGGCCACAAGCCGCCTCTCTGAGGTCGGTTAGCAAGAGGCCTGCCTAGGCGGATCTCATGAGCTACATGTAGTGGACATTTGACGTTGCGACACCTCGCTCCTCCGGACGAGGGGCATGGAGTCAGTTTTGACTTTTGAGCCGAGCGCCACCGCCATCTCCACCGTTGAGCTGCGATGGCTCGACCTTTTGGGGCCGATCCGCGCCCAAACAAATTCGTTCCTGTCATTCATGAGTGCGGCGACGTTGGCAGCCGCCTGGCAGGCGACCAATTCGAACACAAGCTGATCGGCCTCCACCTCAGGCCGCAATTCCCCAGCCTCTACAGCCTCTCGGATCAGCTTGCGGAAGCGCTCGCGCGTCGCGGCGCGATGCTCGTTGATCTGATCGCGGATACGCCCAGGACGTGCCCGATATTTGCTGCTGGCGGCGTTGATGAAGCAGCCACCTGGCAAGGTGCGCTGCTCAACGAAGCGGAACCAACCATCCACGAGAGCCAACAGTCGCTTCAGGGGGCTTGCGCCCGGCGAGCAGCCCCCTGAGCGCCTGCGCTTCTTTCGACTTGACGTTAACCGCACGGAACCAGCTGGTGCGCATCAATTGTGCGATGCCAAGTCGCGCATGTCGTCGATCAAGATCCGAGGTGGCGGTGACTCGAGGAACGCCGTGGCTAATACGCCGAGGGAAGAATGTGCCCGCCGCCTCGGAGCTTCGCAATCGAAGCGAATGGCTGCTTTCATCGTTCAGGCCCTCCAGGGCCAACCGAACACAAGGTTGCGGTGCGATCTCTCGCACCCAACGGCGAGCTCCCCCTCGGATCGAGATTTGAAGACTGTCTGTTGCATATGCTCCGGTGGCCAGCGGTGCGTTGAACCCCACGGCAGGGTCCGACCAAGTCGGACGGTTGATGTGCTCCTTGATGAAGACGCATCCGACGATAAGCCTTCAAGATCGGGCCAGGCCCTTTGGCGTTGTGCCAAATGCGCGTCGAAACGCGTAGGTGAAAGCGCTCTGGGACGTGTAGCCGAGCTTGCCGCCGATGCTTGCAATGTCAGCATCGCTACTCGTCAGCACCGCGCGCGCTAGGGTAAGACGCCACGCCCGAACATAGGTTAGTGGTGGCTGCCCCACCTGGCGGGCAAATGCAGCGGAGAAGGCCGCACGCGACATGCCCGCGGCGCTGGCGAGCTCCGCCACTGTCCAGGGGCGGGCGATATCCTCATGAAGGGCGCGAAGCGCACAACCGAGCCTAGGATCCACGAGCGCCCCCAGCCATCCCGTCCGCAGACGCTCGTCGCCTTCCGCATAGGCGCGGATCGCCTCGATCAGCAGCACATCAGCAAGTCGGGCGCTGACGATCTGGCTGCCCATGGAGCCTCGCTCGGCCTCGCCGTTCAACAGGGCCAGGATGGTGCTCACGGCGCCAGACCCCGGCGAGGACCGGGGAACCAGCAGGAAGTCAGGCAGCATGTCGAGCAGGAAGTCGGCGTTTCCCGGTGCAAAGGTCACTGTCCCCCCAAGCCCGATCGTATCGTCGCCGCCAAGCCGGGCCACGTCGCAGTCGTCGTAAAAGGGCGGGCCGTCGCGGAGCGGCAGGCTCGGATCGCTCGCCACGGTATAGGCTGTGCGTCCGATCAGGCAGACGTCGCCGACGCTCAACAGTTGCGGGTTCCGCTCCGGCACTATCAACCAAGCGGTTCCTTTCAGTAGGGCGACGAACTTCAGGCGATCAAGCGGCGGGAACGAAAGCGTCCATTGCCCAGAGGCTTCCAGACGCGTGCGACGAGTGACTGTCGCGCCGAGCGCCGTCAGAACGTCTGAGAGCGGATCAGCCGAGAATTTAGACGATTGCGATAAATCCATAGAGCCTTTGCTGTCGATCGTCTTGTAAGTTGGACTTCTATCCCTGGTGAAGGAGAACGGCAATGAACATTGCAGGCAAGGTCGTCGTCATCACGGGCGCGAGCAGCGGCATCGGACGAGCGACAGCGAAACTCCTTGCCGAGCGCGGCGCGTTCGTTGTGTTGGGCGCCCGACGCGAGGAGGAACTCGCCGCCGTAGTCGGAGAGATTACGGCCAAAGGTGGCAAGGCCGCTTATAGGACGACTGAGGTTCGTCAGCGCAGCGATCTCGAGGCCCTCGTCAAACTGGCTATCGAAGAAGGAGGGCGGCTCGATGTTCTCGTGAACAATGCCGGAATTGGGCCCATCTCACGCTTCGATGCTCTGCGCGTGGACGATTGGGACGCCATGGTCGACGTCAATCTGCGCGGTACACTGTATGGCGTCGCTGCGGCGTTGCCGGTCTTCCAGCGCCAGAAATCGGGCCAGATCATCAATGTCGTGTCGACTGCAGGCATCAAAATCCGGCCGACAATGGGCGTTTATGCCGCGACCAAGAACGCCGTGCGAACCCTCACGGAGGCCCTGCGGCAGGAGGCAGGGCCGCACCTCAGGGTCACCGAAATATCGCCTGGCATGATCTCGACAAATTTCGCGGACTCGATGACCGATCCGGCCATCAAGGAGGCCATGAGCAAACGCATCGGCGACGTCGCCATTTCACCCGACGCCATTGCTCGCGGCGTTGCCTTCGCGATCGAGCAACCGGCTGATGTTGATGTCGGCAGTATCGTCATACGACCGACGGCGCAGGATTGATGGCGTGTTGCCTGCGACCAGCGTTGAGTCCGCCAACGCCCTGCGCCACCGCCTAATGGACCCGACGCTGTTCAAGGAGCTCATTGGCCAGATGAACCGGCTTCACATGGAAGGGCGGGCGTCGATCCACGCGGCCGAAGCGGAGCAAGCGGGTCGACGGTGAACTCAACAAGCTGATGAAACTCATCCCCGCGTCGGGCAGCGACTACGCGCCCACGAGGATGATGAAGCAGATGAAAAGAGCTTGAGGCTCGCCAAGCGGAATTGAAGGCGCTCCTGCAAGAGGCGGAAGAGCCGCCGCAACTCCCGCATCCCAACATGGCGATCACTATCGCGTCCAGGTCGACGAACTATATGCGGCGCTCCAGGAGGATTTGGAAGAGAAGCGAATGGTCGCCTCCGACGTGATCCGCTCGCTGTGCGGGAGATCGTCTATACTACCCGCCCAGCGACAAGTTCACACAGCTTAAATCAGAATGCGAGTAATTGATACTGACGGTGGTTATGTGGGCCCCCAAGCCCATAAAAGCGGCAGCATCTACCTAACTTCCGGTCATATTCGAACCGATGGGCCTCGAAGGCGCCACGAGCACCTATCGCTCGCCGTACTGTCAAACAGCGTCAGTACGGCGCAACATAGCTATATATGGGTGCAAAAGTTTCAAATCACGCACAATCGGCACTTCAATGCCTTACCCATTTCGCAAGTGGCAGACGGGCGTATAACAAAATCGCCACGAAAGGCGGGCCGTGGCGGCAATGAAACAAGAAAGCCCCCGCAAGTGACTGATCAAAGAGCACCCCTACCGATATATCTCAACAACGACGAGGCTGCTGCCTTCCTAAGGCTGTCGCCCCGGACACTTGAAAAGCAACGTGTGGTGGGTGGTGGCCCTCCGTACAGAAAATTCGGCCGCAGAGTTCTATACGCTCAAACTGACCTACAAGATTGGGCTGAAAAACGCACATACGGCAACACAAGCGAGTTCAATCTTAGCAAATGAGTCTGAAAATACAGAAAGTTGGTGCGGGCGGTCGGACTCGAACCGACATGGACTTCTCCGGTGGATTTTGAATCCACTGCGTCTACCATTTCGCCACGCCCGCACGTGGACTTCTAATACTTTACAGACCTGTCGAAAATACTTCTTCAGATCCATAAGCTCGCTAAGCCTATGCTTGCGACAAAGCCTCCACTCGCTTGACCCTACTCATTCGCCAAGCACACTGGAAGAGAGTTTCGCACATCTCTTAAACGGAGCGTGCCATCCGAGGTACGATCGAGTTCGCTGCAGCTGGATTTCTGCCGGCTCCTATGTGGCTCCTAGCCCAAAATCAGCCGATTTCGAATTCCAGCATTTAGCGCCTCTAAGAGGCTCAAAACAAACAAAAACTCCTTTCACCGCATAGAACGAACAGACCATCGCAACACCGCTTTTTGAGTCCGGCGCGTCTACCAATTTCACCACACCCGCATCATCTGCGCACCGCGATAGTCAGACCATTCGCGATGCAATCGGCGTCATCCAAGGCCTGATGAAGGCCGCAGGACTACGCCGGGTCCGCCAGATGGCAAAATCCGATCCCGCCGTCCAGCCGAAAAACATCCTTTGCGACAAGGATATGCGGATGGCCGCAGGCATAGCGCTTGGCTCGGCCGGCCATCCGGACATCAACGGCGCAATTTATGATCTATTCCTGCTTCTGTCCGGGGAAAGGATCGGCGGCCAGCAGGCGAGCCAGATGCGCGGCATTGCCGGCAACCATCTTTGCCGTTTTGGCGACGGTGTCGGGCGTGCGGTCCAAATCCTTGAAGTCGGTCGACCCCATCGCCTCCCCTACCCAGTAACAGGCGGCGACGCCGGGGATGGTCCATCCTACATCGTTGAGCGACTGGAAAATCTGGGCCGACGCGAAATGGGCGCCATCCTCATTCCCGACGATCGCCGCGACTGCCACCTTGGAATAGCTTGGCATACGCCCCTGATCATCTGTTTCCGAAAGAAAGGCATCCATGCGTTCCAGCGCCCGTTTGGCGACGCTGCAAGCCTGCCCCATCCAGATTGGTGTGCCAAAGATCAGGATGTCGGCAGCCAATATCTTTTCCCGGATGGCCGGCCATTCATCACCGTCGCCTTCATCTGACGAAACACCGGGCGGGACATTGTGCGCGGCCAGGCGGATCGTATCGGCCACCTCAACGCCCAATGCCGTCAATTCCCGCGTCAGTACGGCGATCATCGCATCGGTGGAACTCGGCGCGGAGGCATCCCGCTTGAGCGTGCAGTTTAGCGGCTGGGCTTTCAGCATCCTAATCTCCTATATCTGGGACCAAGCGCAGCGCGACTGGGTAAGTTCCCGGGCAACCAAAGCCTGCCATCAGACGTAATGTTGCGACAGCGCCCTTCGGGCGATAGCCTGCTTGCGTAACGATCCGCGCTCGGTATAAGGGCGCCATCGTGCAGACATGACAAACACCAAACGGAGAAGGATCATCCTTTGACCGAACCGTCTGCCACATTCCTGCTGTTCGGCGCCACCGGCGACCTTGCCCGGCGCATGATCTTTCCTTCGCTCTACAATCTGCTGGCCGATGGCCTGCTGCCCGACGATTTTCTGATCGTCGCGTCCGGCCGGTCCGAAATGTCGGACGATGCCTTCCGCGAAGAGGTTTGCGCGGCATTGCGGCAGTTTCTGCCGGCGGATCGCTATGACGACGAAGTCGCGTCACAGTTCCGCACCATGATCGGCTATCAGCCGGTGGATGCCGCCAAGCCTGATCAGTTTGCAGCGCTGGCGCAACGGATCGATGGGAGGCTGGAGCGTGGCCTGTCCGTCTATCTGTCCACGCCCCCTTCCCTGTTCGCCCCGACGGCCCAGGGGCTTGCCGACGCCGGTCTGATTGCAGCCAATACGCGCATCGCAATGGAAAAGCCCATCGGCAAGGATCTGGCATCGTCAAAGCAGGTGAACGACGGGATTGGCGCCCTGTTCGCCGAAGACCAGATTTTCCGCGTCGATCATTATCTGGGCAAGGAAACGGTGCAGAACCTGCTGGCGCTGCGCTTTGGCAATGTGATGTTCGAGCCGCTCTGGAATACCGGAGCGATTGATCATGTGCAGATCACCGTGGGGGAAACCGTCGGTTTGGAGGGCCGCGTGTCTTATTATGACGGCGTCGGCGCGCTGCGCGACATGGTGCAGAACCATATCCTCCAGATCCTGTCGATCATCACCATGGAGCCACCAGCGCGCATGGACCCGACAGCGGTGCGCGATGAAAAGGTGAAGGTGCTGCGGTCGCTGCGGCCGATGACGGCGGAAACGGTCAAGACGAACAGCGTGCGCGGCCAATATACGCCCGGCGCCGTGCAGGGCGAAATCGTTACCGGCTATGCCGATGAACTCGGCCAGCCGTCCGACACGGAAACCTTCGTCGCGCTCAAGGCCTATATCGACAATTGGCGCTGGCAGGGCGTGCCCTTCTATCTGCGTACCGGAAAGCGCATGCCGGCGCGCCAGTCCGAAATCCTGATTCAGTTCAAGCCGGTACGCCACTCCATCTTCTGGCGCGCGGGGCATGGCACCGGCCTGGAGCCCAATACCCTGATTATCCGCCTCCAGCCCGAGGAATATATCCGCCTGCTCATCATGAGCAAAAGGCCGGGGCTGGAACGGCAGGTCCATCTGGAGGAAGTGACGCTCGACGTGTCGCTGACTGCCGCCTTCGCCGGGCAGCGACGTCGCATCGCCTATGAACGGTTGATCCTGGACCTGCTGGCAGGCGACCAGACGTTGTTCGTCCGCCGTGACGAGGTGGAGGCGCAGTGGACCTGGATCGACAGCATCATCGATGGCTGGAAAGAGGCGAATATGAAGGTCGCCCCCTATAGTTCGGGGAACTGGGGTCCGTCCTCGGCCATTGCCCTGATCGAACGCGACGGAGCAAGCTGGCATGACTGATCTGCACCCCACAATCGCCAAGGTGACCGAGCGCATCGTTCAGCGGAGCGCTGCGAGCCGACGCAAATATCTCGACCTCATCGAACGGGGTCGCGACGCGGGCACCAATCGTGATCAGCTGTCCTGCGGCAATCTGGCCCACGGCTTTGCCGCCAGTGGTGAGGACAAGCCGGTGATCCGCACCGGCAAGGCGATGAATATCGGCATCGTCACCGCCTATAATGACATGCTGTCGGCCCATCAGCCCTATGGCCGCTATCCTGAACAGATCAAGATCGCCGCCCGCGAAGTCGGCGCGACGGCGCAGGTGGCCGGCGGCGTGCCAGCAATGTGCGATGGCGTGACCCAGGGGCAGGCAGGCATGGACCTGTCCTTGTTCAGCCGCGACACGATCGCGCTGGGCACCGCCGTTGCGCTCAGCCATGCGATGTTCGAGGGCGCGCTCCTGCTCGGCATTTGCGACAAGATCGTGCCGGGGCTGCTGATCGGCGCGCTGCGCTATGGTCATTTGCCGACCATCCTCATTCCCGCAGGGCCGATGCCGTCGGGCCTGGCCAACAAGGAGAAGGTGCGCATCCGTCAGCTCTATGCGGAAGGGAAAGTCGGGCGCGACGAGTTGCTGGAATCGGAGAGCGCCTCTTACCATGGCGCAGGCACTTGCACCTTCTATGGCACCGCCAACAGCAATCAGATGATGATGGAGATGATGGGGCTCCACATGCCCGCCGCCTCCTTCGTCAATCCGGGCACCAAGCTGCGCACAGAGCTTACTCGCGCGGCGACGCACAGGGTTGCGCAGATTGGATGGGACGGTGATGATTATCGGCCGCTGGGCCATTGCGTCGATGAAAAGGCGATCGTCAATGCAATGATCGGCCTGATGGCCACGGGCGGATCGACCAATCATGCGATCCACCTGCCCGCCATCGCACGCGCGGCCGGCATTCATATCGACTGGACCGACTTTGCCGAGATTTCCGATGCCGTGCCGTTGCTGGCCCGCGTCTATCCCAACGGATCGGGCGACGTGAACCATTTTCACGCGGCCGGCGGCATCAGCTTTGTCATTCGCGAATTGCTGGATGCCGGATTGCTCCACCGGGACATCCGGACCGTCGCGCGGCAGGACCTGACCGACTATGGCAAGGAACCGGTGCTGGAAAATGAGGCGCTGGCGTGGAAGGACGTGCCGTCGTCACGCGATGAAGCCATGCTGCGGCCGGTGTCCAATCCGTTCCAGCCCGATGGCGGCATGAAGCTGTTGCAGGGTAATCTGGGTCGCTGCGTCATGAAGACAAGCGCAGTCGATCCCGAACGCTGGACGATCGAAGCGCCGGCCGCGCTGTTCCATGACCAGGACGATGTGCTGCGCGCGTTCAAGGCGGGCGAGCTGGAGCGCGATGTGGTGGTGGTCGTGCGCTTTCAGGGGCCACGCGCCAATGGCATGCCGGAACTGCATAAACTGACGCCGGCGCTTGGCGTGCTCCAGGATCGCGGGTTCAAGGTCGCGCTGCTGACCGACGGTCGCATGTCCGGTGCTTCCGGCAAGGTGCCTGCCGCCATTCACTTGTCCCCCGAAGCATTGGGCGGCGGTCCCATCGGCAAGCTGCGCGATGGCGACATGGTGCGCGTCTGCGCCCGGACCGGATCGGTCGAGGCCCTGGTGGATGAGGCGGAATGGGAGCGGCGCGACCATCCTGAAGCCCCGCCCCCGCCTTATGACACGGGTCGCGAGCTGTTCGCGCTGTTCCGCCACCAGAGCGACCTTGCCGAACAGGGTGCGTCGCCGATCCTGGCGGCGATGGACAGCGAAATTTGATTTGATTCCGTTCGCCACGACCCCGTCGATGCCCTTCTCGCTTTGAAGAGAAGCAAGGCCTTTCGATGATCTTCGAGGTGAACGGAGGGAGAGTGACATGACCGATATCATCGCCGCCGACATTGGCGGCACCAATGCCCGCTTCGCTCGCGCCACCCTGGACGAAAAGGGCGTGCCCACGCTTGGCACCGTACGCAAATATAAGGTGGAGGATTATCCTACCCTGACCGCCTGCTGGGCGGCTTTTGCCGCCGATGAACGTGAAGAGGGCGCAGGCGATCTGCCCGACGCTGCCTCCATTGCATTTGCGACCGCCATCGGCCGCGACGTCATCAAGCTGACCAACAGCAACTGGGTGATCCGCGCCGACACGCTGGCTTCCGACCTTGGCGTGCGCACCGTGCGCCTGGTGAATGATTTCGAGGCCGTGGCCTTTGCCGTCTCGCGCCTGCCGCAGGAAAATCTGCCGCTGCTCTTTGGCGAGGACAAGCCTTTTCCCTTCGACGGCGGCGTTACCGTGATGGGACCAGGCACTGGCCTTGGCGTGGCGATGATCGCGTTCGACAACGGCCATCCCCATGTGGTCGCGACCGAAGGCGGCCATCTGGATTTCGCGCCGCTGGACCATATGGAAGAGCGCATCCTGTCCTATCTGCGCGACAAGTTTCTGCGCGTGTCGACCGAGCGTATGGTGTCCGGACCGGGCCTCAACAATATTTACAAGGCGATGGCGACCATCGGGCATGAACGTGTCGTGCTGATGGAAGACCCCGAATTGTGGCAGGCGGCGCTCGACGGGACGGATGATTTCGCCCGGCGCGCGCTGGAGCGTTTCTGTCTATGCTATGGGTCGGTCGCGGGCGATCTGGCCTTGGCGCATGGCCCGCACGGCGTCGTGCTGGCTGGCGGCCTCACCCAGCGAATGCGCGATTTCCTGCCGCAGAGCGGTTTTCATACGCGGTTCAAGGCCAAGGGCCGGTTCGAGAGCCTGATGGCGACGGTGCCGATCCGCTGCGCCGTCCATGACGAAATCGGCCTATTCGGCGCTGCCGCGGCCTTCAGGGAGAAATGAGAATGAGCAAGCTGACGGTCGAGCAGGTGATGGAGCTTGCACCGGTCATTCCGGTGCTGGTGGTCGAGCGGGTCGAGGACGCGCTGCCGATTGCGCAGGCGCTGGTGAAGGGCGGCCTTCCCGCTTTGGAAGTCACGCTGCGCACGCCCGCGGCGCTGGACGTCATCCGGGCGATGGCGCAGGTGGAAGGCGCGGTGGTGGGCGCCGGCACCGTGCTCAACCCGGCGCAACTCGACGCGGCGATGGAGGCGGGCGCGCGCTTCATCGTCAGTCCCGGCCTGACCGAGCCGCTGGGCAAGGCGGCGATCGCGGCGGATGTGCCATTCCTGCCGGGCACCGCCACGGCCGGAGACATTATGCGCGGCATGGACATGGGACTGTCGCATTTCAAATTCTTCCCCGCCGAAACGTCCGGTGGGTTGCCGGCACTCAAGGCCCTGGCCGCGCCGCTTCATACCGCCCGCTTCTGTCCGACCGGGGGAATCACGCCCCAAAGCGCGCCTGAATGGCTGGTGCAGCCCTTCATAAAATGCGTCGGCGGCAGCTGGGTCGTGCCCAAGGGACCGGTCGACCCGCTGGCGATCGAGGCGCTGGCGCGGGAGGCGGCGGCGCTGCCGCGCTGAGGCGGTTGCCATGGTGCGCGGCGCGCCCTAGATGCAGAGCATGACACCCAGACGCCTGCTTGCTGCCCTCGCCCTGATGCTGTCGGGCTGCGCCAGCGCGCCGCAAAGCTATCCCTCGCTCGCCAAAAGGCCGATCGAAAGCGCGCCAGTGGCGGAGGTCGCGCCGCCGCCGACGCCGCAGCCCGCAGATGCTGCCCTGTCGGCTGAGATCGCCCGCTATGTCGAACAGGCCGACAGGGGCGCGTCGGCGTTCGACGCGGCTTATGCCAAGGCGGATCGTCTGGTCGGTGCGGCGCGCAATGCCGGCGTGTCGAGCGATGCCTGGGTCAGCGCGCAAGTCGCGATCAGCGCGCTCGAATCGGCGCGCAATGACAGCGTGTCGGCGCTCGCCAGCCTGGACACGCTCTATGTCCAGCAAAGCAACGCCGTGGCCGATGGGAAGGCCGCAGGCGGCGTTGAGGATATCGACGCGGCCCGCAGCGCCGCGCTGGCGCTGGTCGATCAGCAGAATGACCGGATCGTTGCGCTCAAGGCGCGCCTGCCGCAACCCTGATCGCCTAATCCACGGCCGCCTTGACCGCGCCCTTGTGCGCCTTTCCATTATGAACATAATGATCGACGCCTTCGCGCATGTCGATCAGTGCTTCATCACTGAGATCACGCATATATTTGGCCGGGCGGCCCGCCCATAGCTGCCGGTGCCCCACTGTCTTGCCCGAGGTCAGCATCGCACCCGCCGCCAGCATGGCGTCGCTTTGCACCGTGCAGCCGCTCATGACGATCGCGCCCAGCCCGACAAAGGCGCGGTCCTCCAGCACGCAGCCATGCACCATCGCCATATGGCCGATCAGCACATCATCGCCGATGATCGTGGGCCAGCCCTCAAGCGGCCGCCCGTCGGCCCGATCCCCCGCGCTGTCGCAATGCAGGACGGTTCCGTCCTGAATGTTCGTCCGCGCGCCGATCCGGATGCGGTTCACGTCCGCGCGGATGACACAATTATACCAGATGCTGGCATCCTCCCCGATTTCCACGTCCCCGATGATCCGGCAGCCGGGCGCGATAAAGGCGCTGGGATGGATGACCGGCGTCTTGCCGTTGAAGGGGATGATGCTGGTATCTGGATGTATGGTCATGTCAGCTCTCCAGCAACCGCGCCGCGTGGAGCGCGTGGTAGGTCAGCACGCCCGAACAGCCCGCCCGTTTGAACGCCATCAGCGTTTCGAGGATCAGCGCGTCACGATCGCCAGCACCCGCAGCGGCGGCATGTTCGATCATCGCATATTCGCCCGACACCTGATAGGCGAAGACCGGGACGGAGAACCGGTCTCGCACCCGCGCCACAATGTCGAGATAGGGTAGACCCGGTTTCACCATCACGCTGTCCGCGCCCTCGGCCAGGTCCAGCGCCACTTCACGCAGGGCCTCTTCGCCATTGGCGGGGTCCATCTGGTAGTTTTTCTTGTCGCCCTTGAGCAGCCCGCGCGATCCCACCGCGTCGCGGAACGGGCCGTAAAAGGCACTCGCATATTTGGCGGCATAGGCCATGATCTGGACATTGGCGTGGCCGGTTTCCTCCAGCGCCTCGCGGATCGCCCCTACCCGGCCATCCATCATGTCGCTGGGCGCGATGATGTCCGCGCCCGCCGCCGCCTGGTTCAATGACTGGCCGATCAGCACGTCCACCGTCGCGTCGTTGATGACATAGCCGGTGGGATCAAGCAGGCCGTCCTGTCCGTGGACGGTATAGGGGTCGAGCGCGACATCGGTCAGCACGCCGATGTCGGGCACGGCATCCTTGATCGCGCGGATGGCGCGGCACATGAGATTGTCGGGATTGAGCGCTTCGGCGCCGTCATCGCTGCGCCGGTCCGCCTGGGTGTTGGGGAAAAGGGCGAGGCACGGGATGCCGGCATCGCGGGCTTCGCGGGCGCGCGCCACGATGCCGTCGACCGACCAGCGCGACACGCCGGGCAGCGCGGCGATCGGCTGTTCCACCCCATCCCCGTCCGTGACAAAGAGCGGCCAGATGAAGTCGCTGGGGGAAAGGCGATTTTCCGCGTGCATCGCGCGGCTCCACGCCGTTGCGCGGGTGCGGCGCAGGCGCAGCGCCGGATAGGGGGCATAGGTCATGGCCAGGGTGTAGGCGTGGGCGCGGGGACGATCAAGCATGGCCGCGCGCCTTGCACTTGAAGCGTGCGAAGGGCGCGCTAACGATAGGGGCATGACCGCCAAGCCTGCCACCGCCCGTTACCGCCGATCCCGCTGGATCACCATCCCCCTGCGGATCATGCTGGGCTTCGTCCTGCTCTCTTTGCTGCTGGTGACGATCTATCGCTTCGTGCCGCCGCCGGTCACGATGACGATGCTGCTCGACCCCAAGGGCATCACCAAGGACTGGACGAGCCTGGACGAGATCGACCCCGACATGGCGCGCGCCGCGATCGCGGCGGAGGATGGCAAATTCTGTAGCCATCACGGCTTCGACGTCGACGCCATCGCCAAGGCGGCGATGCACAATGCCAGCGGCGGTCGCATTCGCGGCGGATCGACGATCAGCCAGCAAACGGCGAAAAATGTGTTCCTGTGGCAAGGGGGCGGCTTCGTCCGCAAGGGGCTGGAGGCCTGGTTCACCGTGCTGATCGAGGCGATCTGGGGCAAGCGGCGGATCATGGAGGTGTATCTGAACGTCGCGGAAACGGGCATCGGCACCTATGGGGTGCAGGCCGGAGCGATCCGCTATTTCCGCCATGGCGCCGATCGGCTGAGCCGCGCGGAAGCGGCGCGGATCGCGGCGGTGCTGCCCTTGCCCAAGAAGCGCGCGGCGGTGGCGCCAAGCGGCTTCACCCGGCGCTACGGCAACACGATCGCCGCGCGAATCGGCGTGGTGCAACGCGAAGGGCTGGACCGGTGCGTCCGGTAGCAGGATCGACCTGTCAAAGTTCACAGTGTGGTCGGGGGTTTTGAGGCCCGAAGCGCCCAAGAGGCGGCTGCGAAGCGGCACCGAAGCGACCGGCAGGCGACAGCAGCAGAAGGCGCTTTTTGCCCCCGCTGACAGGGGTAAAAGTCATCGCGGGATGGCGCATCCGACAGGATAGATCGCAAAATCTCCTACATTTCCAGCGAATAGGAAAAGGGAGCGGATTCCGTGCGAACGGCCGGGTCGGATGGGCAAAGAAAAAGGGCGGAGATTTCTCCCCGCCCCTGTCTTTTTTAGTGTTTTGATCGATCAGAAAGCGACGACCAGCGAGCCGCTGATGGCGCGCGGGGCGCCATAGTTGACGAAGGTGCTGGACGCCGTCGTCAGGCCGCCGCTGAACGAACCGATGTAGAATTTATCAAACAGGTTCGACACGTTGAACTGAACAAAGGACTTTTCCAGACCCAGGTTCGCCAGATTGTAGCGCAGGTCGAGATCGACGACCGTGTAGCCAGCGACCTTGAACGTGTTGATATCATTCAGGTAGCGCGAACCGGTGCGCTTGATCTGGGCGCCAAGGTCCACCGGACCCAGCGTGCCCTGGATACGGCCGCCGACCAGATAGGACGGGGCGCCGCGTTCACGATTGCCCTTGGTCGCGGCGAAGGTGTCCACACCGGTCTGAACGTCCGAACCGATTTCCGATTCGATCCACGAACCGAATGCGTAGACCAGCAGGCCAGGGGCGGACGGACCGACACATTGGCGTCGATGCCGTATTTCTTCACGCCACCCAGATTGGTGTCGATCGAGCAATCGCATTCGATGCTGTAGGCCGACGCAATGCGGTTCTTATACTTGGCATACCAGCCGCTGATGGCCGCCTGCACGATGTTGTTCTGATAACGCAGGGCGAGGTCGAAGCTGTCCGACGTTTCTGCAACCGGCTTCGACGCGGCATTTTCGGCCGGCAGATAAATCGAGTTGTAGAGGGTGTCGGTGCCGGGAACCGAGATGTTCGCGGCATAGCTGCCCGCGATGCTGACTTCCGGCGTGATCTTGAAGATCGCACCGACGTTCGGCAGCAGCTTGTCATATTTGTAGGTGCGCGACTGCGGCGCGGCAAAGGTGGGGTTGGCCGCAGCATAGGCCGCCACATCGCCACCAGCGACGCAGTTGACGTTGCCATTGGGCGCCGAGGTAAAGCAATATTGGTTCAGCTCACGCTTGAAGAAGGGCGCACGGACACCAAGGTTGACGGTCAGAAGGTCGTCGAAGAAGGTGCCGCGATATTCGCCCGCGACCTGGTTCAGCGTCGCATAGGATTTGCGGTCACGCTTTTGCAGGACATTGCCGTCGGCATCGGTCAGCGGATCATTGACCGGGAAGACGTCGGTCGGCTCACCGTTGAACAGCACGCGCGCGCCTTCGCCGGTCTGACGGTGACGGGCACGGTCGAAGCTGTAGGAGAGGCGGACGCGATTATTGTCGTCAATCTCGTAGGAGAGGTTGGCGATCGCGACATAGCGCTTCGTCTGCGTCTGGCTGGGGTTGTTGATGAGGACGCGGTCCGATTCCGCCGGATCGATGCGGCCGTTGCCGTTGGCGTCGACGCCGAGCGTGCCGTCACCGTTCAGATCCCGGCCGAAATAGGCGCTGCCGTTGAAATAACCGGTCAGGGCGTCCGTGCCCGAATAGAAGGGCGCTTCATAAGCAGACGTCGTGCCGCCACCATTCGCCTTCACATATTGATAGGCTGCGTCCGCCGAGAAGATCAGGCGATCCGTCAGGGTCAGACGCGTGCTGAGACGCGCGTTGCCGGTGTTGGACGGATTGTAGCGACGTTCGAACTGCGTGCCGCAACTGTTGGTCTGATCCGCGATCGCCGGATTGGCTTCGGTGTTGATTTCGCACGGAATGCCGCCCGAGACATTGTAGAAGCGCGCGCTCTTGTCGCCGCTGAACGCCGCAGCCGAGGCAGGCGAACCGCCGAAATTGTTACGGTTGACGTTATAGTGGCCGGCAAGCGAGATGAAGTCGCCGTTCGAACCGATATCCTGCCAAATCTTGCCGTTATACTGAGCCTTTTCGATCTTGCCATAATCGGCGAAGCTCGCCTTGTTATACGCGCGCGAGGCGGACACCCATGCCTTGGTGCCATGGCCAGTGAAATCGCCGGTCTGGATCATGCCGAAGACGCGATGGAAAGGACGATCGCCAGAGCCATCGGCAACGATGTTACCGTAGCTGACGCTGCCCATCGCGCCGAAGTCATCCTTGGGCACCATGGTGTTGATGTTGACGGTGCCGCCAACCGCAGCGGCGGTCGGGCTGTCGACATCGGTCGCGCCGAGATTGACGTTGATGCTTTCGACGATTTCGGGGTCAACCTGCTGGTTGGTGTAGATCGCATAGTTGCCCGAATCGTTCAGCGGAATACCGTCAAGGATCTGCGCGATACGGTCCGAGTTGAAGCCGCGAATGGTGAAGTTGCCGCCCGAGGAGCCCCAGGGGTCGTTGTTGGTGAAGCTGACGCCTGGCACCAGGTTGATGATTTCGTTGACCGACTGGCCGGGGCGCTGACGTTCGATGATTTCCTGCGTCAGGACGACTTTCGCCTTGGGCGAGTCGGGGATCTTCACGCCGCCGACACCCTGGTCGACGGTCGCGCCGGTAACGACGATCGTATCTTCGAAATCCTGCGAACCGGTCGACTGCGCGAACGCAGCGCCAGGAATGGCCACGGCGAGAACCGCCGCGCTGCCCATGAGAAACTGTTTCATTTGACCCTTGTCCCTTTGCAAGAGTGGCGTCCGCCACGCTTCAAACTGCTTTGCTCTCTCAAGCTGACGCCGCTCTTTACGGCTTCTGGCGTCGCCCCTGTGATGCTCCTTTTGCAGTTTTGTTACAGCGCATCATCAGGATTGTCACAATCCCCCTGCCGCCCGCCCGGACTGGGTCAGCGGCATCGCTCCTATTGCGCCAATATATTGAAATTTAGTGACATTATGGGAACTGAGAGCAGTATCAGGCGTATGATGCAATTTTGCAACGCAGCGGAATTATTTGTGCGAGGGCGAAGCGAAATGAGAAAAGCCGGCAATCGCTTGCCGGCTTTCCGTAAATTTATGGCTTATCAGCGCTGAGGGCGATCAGGCGGCGTCGTCGGCCCGCTTCTTCGTTTCGCTGAAGACACGAATCGGCTCCTTGGTGCCGGCCACCACATCCTTGTCCACCACGACCTCGCCCACGCCTTCCATCGAAGGCAGGTCGAACATCGTGTCGAGCAGGATCGCTTCTAAGATCGAGCGGAGGCCGCGCGCGCCGGTCTTGCGCTCGATCGCCTTCTTCGCGATCGCGGTCAGCGCATCATCGGTGAAGCTGAGTTCGACATTTTCCATGTCGAACAGCTTGGCATATTGCTTCACCAGCGCGTTCTTGGGCTCGACCAGGATCTTGACCAGAGCGGACACGTCGAGGTCTTCCAGCGTCGCGATGACGGGCAGGCGGCCGACAAATTCGGGGATCAGGCCGAATTTGAGCAGATCCTCCGGCTCGCTCTGGCGCAGCAATTCGCCGGTCTTGCGCTCCTCGGGCGCGGCGACATGCGCGCCGAAGCCGATCGACTTGGCTTCCAGACGATCGCCGATGATCTTTTCGAGGCCGGCAAAGGCGCCGCCGCAGATGAACAGGATGTTGGTCGTATCGACCTGGAGAAACTCCTGCTGCGGATGCTTGCGGCCACCCTGGGGCGGGACGCTGGCGGTGGTGCCTTCCATCAGCTTGAGCAGCGCCTGCTGCACGCCCTCGCCCGACACGTCGCGCGTGATCGAGGGGTTTTCGGCCTTGCGGCTGATCTTGTCGATCTCGTCGATATAGACGATGCCGCGCTGCGCCTTTTCGACATTATAGTCGGACGCCTGGAGCAGTTTTAGGATGATATTTTCCACATCCTCGCCGACATAGCCCGCTTCGGTCAGCGTCGTCGCGTCCGCCATGGTGAAGGGCACGTCGAACGTCTTGGCGAGCGTCTGCGCCAGCAAGGTCTTGCCGCAGCCGGTGGGGCCGACGAGGAGGATATTGGACTTGGCAAGCTCCACCTCGCCCGGCTTGGAGCCGTGATTGAGGCGCTTATAGTGGTTGTGGACCGCGACCGAGAGGACGCGCTTCGCGCGGCTCTGGCCGATCACATAGTCGTCGAGCACATCGCAGATTTCCTGCGGGGTCGGAACGCCGCCATCCTTCTTGCCGACAAGACCGCCCTTGGTCTCTTCGCGGATGATGTCGTTGCACAATTCCACGCATTCGTCGCAGATGAAAACGGTCGGCCCGGCAATCAGCTTGCGCACTTCATGCTGCGATTTGCCGCAGAAGGAGCAGTAGAGCGTGCTTTTCGAGTCCGAACCGGTAAGCTTAGTCATTCGCCATTCTCTCTATCCCCCCCGGAAGTTAATCACCAGATCCGCGCCGGCGGGGGATTTTTCTGGTCCAAAGGCCTTTCTAGCCCGCGGCACGTCCGTTTCACAAGGGGGGAAAGTGACGCACCGCGGTAAAGATAGTCTTTAGGCCTCGTTGGGGTCCGCCATTTGCGGGCGGCGATCAAACACCTCATCGACGAGGCCAAAAGCCTTGGCCTCGTCCGCTTCGAGGAAGGTGTCGCGGTCCATCGCCTTCTCGACCTCTTCCAGCGACCGTCCGGTATATTTGACATAAAGATCGTTGAGGCGGCGGCGGATGCGCAGGATTTCCTTGGCCTGGATCTCGATGTCCGAGGCCATGCCCTGCGCGCCGCCGGAAGGCTGGTGCACCATGATGCGCGCGTTGCTGAGCGCGATGCGCTTGCCCGGTTCGCCGGCGGCGAGCAGGAAGCTGCCCATGGATGCGGCCTGGCCGATGCAGACCGTGCCGACCTGCGGCCGGATATATTTCATCGTGTCGTGGATCGCCATGCCGGACGTCACCACCCCGCCAGGCGAGTTGATATACATCCAGATGTCCTTCTTCGGATTTTCCGATTCCAGGAACAGCAGCTGCGCGACGATCAGCGAGGCCATATGATCTTCGACCTGGCCCGTCACGAAGATGATCCGTTCCCGCAGCAGCCGCGAATAAATGTCGAAGCTGCGCTCGCCGCGATTCGACTGTTCGATGACGATGGGGACCAGCGCGGCCATGGGGTCGGACATGATATCGGTCATTTTTCTCTTTTCCGGGAAGTTGCTTTTGCCCAAGCCCTACATCGGCACAAAAAGCGGCGGGTTCAAGGGGGAACCAACCATCGCGCCATCTATTGATCGGCCAGCATATAACCAAAGGAACAGCGCGTGACCGATCCGTCCCCACCCTTTGCCACCATGGCCGGCGGGCGCTGGCCCTATTCGTCGCGGTGGAAGGCGTTGCTGGCGCGCGGGGTGATCGGCGTGCTGCTGGGCATCGTGGCGATGCTCTACCCGTTCACGGCGCTGGTCGCCTTCACCATGGTGTTTGCGGTCTATGCCTTTGTCGACGGCGTGTTTTCGGCCATCGCCGCGATCCGGCGCGCAGGCGAAGGCGCGCACTGGATCGCGATGCTGGTGCGCGGTTTGCTGGGCATCGCGCTGGGCGTATTGTTCGTGGTGATGCCGCTGGCGGCGACGGTCAGCTACGCGATGCTGACGCTGTTTTTCGTCGCTGGTTGGGCGATATTGGCGGGGATGCTGGAAATCGCCGCGGCGATCCGGTTGCGCGACGAGATCGAGGGCGAATGGCTGCTGGCGCTCAACGGGCTTTTGACGCTGGCGCTGGGCATCGGCATCATCATCCTCTTCACGCTCAATCCGGTCGTCAGCATCCTGTCGCTGGGATGGGCGATCGGCGCCTATGCCTTGTTGTCCGGCGTGGTGCTGATCGTCCTGGCTTTTCGCCTGCGCAGGACGGTTCAGGGCCGGGCGTAGTCGGACGGCGCGCGGAAGCCCAGATAGGAGAGCAGGCGCACCTCCCGCCGGCCACGCACGACCGTATCGAGGATGAGGCCGCACATGGCGGACAGGGTGGCGAGGATCATGAGGCCCGTCACCAGGATCGCCGTCGGAAAGCGCGGGACAAGGCCGGTTTCCATATAGGTGACGATGAGCGGCGCGGCGAGCGCCAGGCCCAGCACGGCCAGCAGCGCGGCGATGATCCCGAAGAAGAGAATG
Organism: Sphingobium lactosutens DS20; assembly: GCF_000445105.1. Taxonomy (GTDB): domain Bacteria; phylum Pseudomonadota; class Alphaproteobacteria; order Sphingomonadales; family Sphingomonadaceae; genus Sphingobium; species Sphingobium lactosutens. Next base: position 65,268 of record NZ_ATDP01000071.1, read on the forward strand.
GGCCGTTCTATCCGGTAGAGCGTGATGATCGTGCGCAGGATGCGAAAGCCGTCGCGATAGGTGCTGAGCTTGCTGACCGATCCTTCCGGGCGCGCGCCATAGGCGGTGACGACTTCGGCGACGGGCATGGCCAGTTCCAGCGCATGAACCGACATTTCCGTTTCGATTTCAAAGCCCGCTGACAGAACGGGGAAGCTTTTCACGAAGCGGCGGGAAAAGACGCGATAGCCCGACAAGATGTCGGTGAAGCTGCGCCCGAACAGCTGCTTGAGCAGGGTGGTGAGCGCCCAGTTGCCAAAGCGATGGCCGCGGCGATACGCGGCCTCCACCTCGTCCCGGCGGCTGCCCACGACCATGTCGAGATTATCCTCCAGCATGGCCGCCACCATGCGTGGCGCGGCGGCCGCCTCATATGTCGCGTCGCCATCGGCCATGACATATATGTCGGCGTCCACATCCGCGAACATCCGGCGCACGACATGGCCCTTGCCCTGCTGCGCCACGCGGCGGACGATGGCCCCTGCCCCGGCCGCCAGTTCGCGGCTGCCGTCGCTGCTGTTATTGTCGAAAACATAGATGTCGGCATGCGGCAAGGCGCGGCGGAAATCCTCCACCGTCTGCACGATGGCGCCAGCCTCATTATAGCAGGGCAGAAGCACGGCGACGCGCGGGGCGGCCGCGCCCGTTTCGCTGTTCACTGCGGGAAATTCCTTCATCGCCTGATCATGCCCTGTATGATGCGTGCGACAGCCATGGCGCATCATGATTAAGATTTCATCTGCCATGCCAGTGCCGAAATGAAAAGCGCCCGCGCTTCCATGGAGGAAGCGCAGGCGCTTGAGCATCCGCTGCTATGCGAAAGCCTTATTCAGCCTTGGCAGCGGCTTTCTTGGGAGCAGCCTTCTTCTTCGGCTTTTCCTGCGCCGCGGCGTCGGCCTCTACGGCCTCGTCCTTCTTGGCCGCAGCCTTTTTGGCGGCCGGCTTCTTGGCAGGCGCTTCTTCGGCGGCGGGCGCTGCGTCTTCGTCAGCCTTGGCGGGCTCGGCGGCCTTCTTCTTGGGCGCCGCCTTCTTCGCCTTAGGCTTTTCGTCGTGGTCATGGTCGTGACCGCAGTCGGGGCCATGGACATGCGGCTTGATGTCGCCATCCTCCGCCTCGATCGCAGCTTCCAGTTCTTCACGGGTCACGGCGCGATCCGTAATGTCCGCCTTTTCGAACAGGAAGTCGACGACCTTGTCCTCATAGAGCGGCGCGCGCAGCTGCGCGGCGGCCATCGGGTCCTGGCGGACATATTGGACGAAGCGCTCGCGATCCTGCGGGCCGTACTGCTGCGCGGCCTGCATGATAAGGCGGTTCATTTCCTGATCCGACACGGTCACGCCATTGGCCTGGCCGATTTCCGAAAGCAAAAGGCCAAGGCGGACGCGGCGCACGGCGATGGCGCGATAATCGTCCTTTTCGGCTTCCATTTCCTTGAGCGCCGCTTCGGTGTCTTCCTCATGGCTGGCTTCATGCTGAAGCTGCTGCCAGATCTGGTTGAATTCGGCTTCCACCATACTGGGCGGCACGTCGAAATCATGATTGGCGGCCAGCTGATCGAGCAGCTTGCGCTTCATATGCGTGCGGGTGAGGCCGTTATGCTCCTGCTCGATCTGCCCCTTAAGCAATTCATTGAGCTTGTCGAGGCTTTCCAGGCCGAGCGACTTGGCGAATTCCTCGTCCACCTTGGGCTTGTCGCCGTTCAGCACCGACTTGACCGTCACGTCGAAGGTCGCGGCCTTGCCGGCAAGATGTTCAGCGCCATAATCTTCGGGGAAGGTGACGTCGATCGTCTTTTCCTCACCCTTTTTGACGCCGGTCAGCTGCTCTTCAAAGCCCGGGATGAACTGGCCCGAACCCAGCTTCAGGCGGATATCTTCCGCGCTGCCGCCTTCAAAGGCTTCGCCGTCGACCTTGCCGACGAAATCGATGACCAGCGTGTCGCCTTCGGCTGCTGCATGGTCGTCCGCGTGCTCTTCCAGAGCGCCCTGCTGGCTGGCGATACGGGCGGCGGCTTCCGCGACCTTGTCATCGGCGACGTCCACGGTCAGCCGCTCCAGCTTCAACCCCTCGATGCTGGGCGCCGTAATTTCGGGCAGCACTTCCAGTTCGACCTTGACCTGCGCGTCCTTGCCGAATTCGAAATTCTCGTCCAGCTCGACCGAAGGCTGCATCGCGGGACGCAGCTTCTGGTCGGCGATCAGCTTCTGGATGCTGTCCTGGATGCTGTTGTTGAGCGCATCGCGCTGCAGCGATTCCCCGTGCATCTTCTTGACCAGGTTGGCCGGCACCTTGCCGGGGCGAAAGCCGGGCATCCGCACCTGCGGCGCGATCGCCTTCACTTCCTTGTCAACGCGAGCGTCGATATCCTTCGACGTGATGGTCACGGTGTAGGCGCGCTTCAGGCCCTCGTTCAACGTCTCGACAGTCTGCATCTCTTCTCTCAAACGCTTTCTTCAGCTGAATTTCGGTGGCGCCTGCGATGGCCCGAAAGCCTGGCGCACTGGTGCGGGCGAAGGGACTCGAACCCCCACATCTTGCGATACCAGAACCTAAATCTGGCGCGTCTACCAGTTTCGCCACGCCCGCATCGGTCGCCGGTCGGCGCGGCATAGAGAAAAGCGGGGGCAGTGGCAAGGGATAGTGGATCAGACGGCGGAACTGGCTGAACGCGCCATGCGTAACGGTGATGACAGCTATCGACAAGGAGAGTCACATGGCCACCCAACCCGACCCGAACCCCGCCGCCGTTCCGCCGCCCGACCGGATCGAACCGCAGTCGCCCGATGAAATGCCCGTGCCCGACCGGCCTGCCGAAACACCGATGACGGAGCCGGACGAAATCGCGCCCGTCGCGCCCGATTATGACCAGCCCGATCGGGCGCCGACCGAGCTGCCGCCGCCGCCCGATTGAGCCGCGGCGCATCAACTGTGCGCCATATGCCACAGCGGAATAATAAATTTACTCGGATTTGGAACTTTTGGGTCGATCGTTAAAAATAGGCTTCCGATCGGGTGGACAGGCCCCTGCATCCATGATTGAACTATGACAGATAAAAGAAATCGGGAGAGGCGCGGCTGACAATGATCAGGGGGTCCATGTGCAACGGGTTCGCGCCAAACTGGAATGGTTCAAGACGGTCATTTTGCCGCAGGAGGCTGCGCTTCGCGGCCGTCTGCGGCGGATATTGCCGTCCACGCATGAACTGGAAGACATGGTCGCCGAGGTTCTGGCCCGCGCCTATGCCACGGAAAATTGGGAAAATGTAACGACGGGCCGGGCCTATCTGTTCACGATCGCCCGCAACCTGGTCATCGACACCGCCCGCCGCAACAAGGTGGTGAGCTTCGAGACGATTGCCGACCTGGAACTGCTGGGCGGCGAGAATAATATCGAGGCGCAGCTCCATGCCCGCGAGGCGCTGCGCCAGGTGGAAGCCATCGTCGAGTCGCTGCCGCCGCAATGCCGGCGCGTCTTCATCCTGCGACGCATCCACGAAAAATCGATGCTGGAAATAGCGGACGAAATGTCCCTGTCCGTTTCAACAGTTGAAAAACATCTGGCCAAAGCAATCGCAATAGTTATGCGGGCCTGGGCGGAACGTGAGGAAACGGACTTCGAACGTGCAGGCGTCGGAACCAGGTTCAAGCTACGCGGACAGGAACGCGATCGAGGCGGAAGCCGCGCGCCTGCTGGCCAGGCTTAACAGCGACCCCAGCCCGGACGACGAAGCGGCCATCTGCGCCTGGATCGAGGCCGATCCCCGTCATGCCGTCGCCTTTGCCCGCGCGGAAGCCGCCTGGGACGCGTCGGAACGGCTGAAAAGCGCAGCCGCCGACATCACGCTGCCGCCGATGCAGCAGATCATCAGCGAAGCCGACCAGCGCCGCCTGTCGCGCAACATCATGGTCGCCGCCGGTGTCGCCATATTATTGTTCGTCTTCGCCGCGATCGTGACCGTGCGCACATTCAGTGGGGTGGAACGATACGAAACGGGCGTGGGCCAGATGCGCGACATCGCGCTGGAGGACGGGTCCATTCTCCACCTCAACAGCGACAGCGAGGTCGAGGCGCGATTCACCAGCAATGGCCGCAAGGTGCGCCTGATGAAGGGCGAGGCATCGTTCGAGATCAGCCATGATCCCGCCCGCCCCTTCGACGTCGAGGCGCGCGCCGCGGTTATCCGGGCCGTCGGCACCGCCTTCAACGTTCGGATGCGGCCATCGTTGGTGGAACTGACCGTCACCCATGGCCAGGTGAGCGTCCATTGTGGCGACAGCCCCTTGCAAAAGGTGGCGGCCGGCAGCGGCGCGGTGATCCAGCCGCGCAGCATCTCGCTCACCCGATTGGGATCCAGGATCGTCGAGCAGCGCACCGCCTGGCGCGAGCAGATGGTCGAACTGGACGGCGAAACCGTGGAGCAGGCGGCGGACGAGTTCAATCGCTATCGCAAGGCGCCCATCCTGATCGGCGATACCCGCGTATCGGCGCTGCGAATCGGCGGTCGGTTCCGCACCACCGATAGCCAGGAATTTCTGTCGGCGCTGCAACTGACGCTGCCGATCCGGGTCGTGGATGGCGAGGATGGATCAGTGATGCTGCTGTATCGCGACAGCGCGGAAGATAGCGAACACCCGCCCCTGGCCTGAGCACGGTCGAGCTAGGCGACCGTTTCCGGTGGGCGTTCAGGCCAGCAGCGCGTCGACCAGATCGGGCACCAGTCGCGTCGCGGGGCCGAGTCGGGTTTCATCGAACAGCGCGCTGCCTGCCGAAGGCTCCAGATTGAGTTCGATCGCACGCGCGCCAGCGGCGCGGGCGGTCTGCACGAAGCCGGCGGCGGGATAGACCGCGCCCGACGTGCCGATCGACACGAATAGGTCTGCGTTTTCGAGCGCGTCGTAGATCCGATCCATTTGATAGGGCATCTCGCCGAAAAAGACGATGTCGGGACGCAATCGTGGCTCGTTGCACTTGGCGCAGGCCGATGCGGGCGGCAGGGCGTCAGACCAGGGCGCGGCCTCACCGCAGGCGGCGCACAGGGCGGACTTCAATTCTCCATGCATGTGGAGCAACCGCTTCGCCCCCGCCCGCTCATGCAGGTCGTCGACATTCTGCGTGACGATCAAGAGATCGCCAGCCCAACGCGCATCCAGCCGCGCCAGCGCCTGATGCGCGGCGTTGGGAGACACCTGCGCCAGCCTGGCGCGCCGTTCGTCATAGAAACGGTGGACCAGCACCGCGTCCCGCGCCAGCGCCTCGGGGGTGCAGACATCCTCCACCCGATGCAAAATTGGAACGCCGCTTTCGTCAGCGGTTTCCCAGTAGCTGACCGCGCCCTTCGTTCTGAAGGTCGAAATGCCGGATTCTGCTGATATGCCCGCGCCTGTCAGAATGACGATGTTCTGTATATTATGCGTCATATCACCGCCTTAAATTGGGGAGCAAAGTCCTATCCATTGGTCAATCGACACAAAGAAAAACGCTTGAAATACGGCCTCGGCGAACTTCAGCAAAGCAGCCGAATGTCAAATTCGATGCTTCGCACTTGCCTGCGGTTACAGTCCCAACAGAAGGTGGTCGATCTCCCTCCCAGTCCTCTACTAGGCAGCGTCCCTGACAGTCCCCACTATCACGACAGACCTTCCCCGCATCCGGCGTGGGGATCACACAGGCCGGTGTTCGTAATAACCCTACTCCTTCGATTGAACCACCGGCCGCAACACATTGCTCCGGTGGCGGCACGGGCAATGACGAAGGCGTCGGCTCTTTAGGTTGGCAACCAAATAACAGTGCCACGGCCGCGATCGAAAGAAAAAGGGCTTTGCTACGCATCGCTAATCCTTTGATCGATTTGTATAGTTCCAGCAACTCACCTCAGACGGCGATCTATCGCCGTGAACATTCATCCTCGACCCGATGCCCCTACCACAAACCATCGGGACCGCGGAATGTCGCAAGGCCGCTTTCGGCCGAGATGCCGGCGCCGGTCAGGATGACGATGGAGTTGATGGCGTCTTTCTGCATGATGGCCTTCCGCTTACAAGAGAAGCCATGGTGCTGCCACTATCAGGCGCGTTTGGTAAGATGCCGACAGCCTAACCGGTGGGGGCCAGCTTGCGCGCGCGGTCGCGCCATGTTTCGGCCAGCACCGGCATATCCACGAGCGCGCGCAGGCCGGCGGGATCGTCCTTGTGCCCACCGCCGATCAGCAGGCGGAACAGCCGGTCGATGGGCCATTGCGGAAAGGGTCGTTCGAGCAGGGTCATGCGGGTCCCCGCTTCCGCTTCGCCTTCCTGGATGACGCGGAAATAGATGCCGCAACGGCCGGTCTTGACGACCGTCGCCATGACGTCGCGGGCGCTGAAGCGATGGTCGAGTTTCCAGCAAGGCTGGCGGCCATGGCTGATTTCCACCACGGCGCTGCCGAGCGTGAAGCTGTCGCCCAGGCAGAGTTGCGATTCGGTGAGGCCCCGCGCCGCGATATTTTCGCCAAAGGCGCCGGGAGCATCGAGCAACTGGTGGCCTGGCAGACGCGCGCGCCACCAAGCATAATGATCCTGCGCATAGAGGTGGATCGCCTTGTCCCAGCCGCCATGATGCACGCGGTCGGCGACGGCGTCCCCTTCCAGCCCGCCCCAGCCGATGCGGACCGGCCCCGTCACGGGCTGCTTGGCGATTGCGCTGTAGGCGTCCCCGCGAAAGGGCACGGGCGTGCCGACGAGCAGCGCGTCGATGGTCATGAAGTCCGCAGTCATCGCGTCCAGATGCCATGATGGCAGGCGGGACGCCATGGCCGATCGGGACGGATCGGCCTCTGCGACCACGTGTTAGCTGGCGCTCAATTCCGATCCCAGCTTGAGCACTTCGCCGCCATCATCGACCTTGATCAGATAGGCGGGATTGTCCCTGCTGCCATTGCGGCGGATCTTGGAGCCTTCGATGGTGCGTTCGACGTGGCGCTCAAACCGTTCTTCGACGCGCCCCCGGCCGACGCCCTGCCCCCAGTTCCACTTGACCCTTTTTCCCTTGCGGAAGCTGTCGGTCATAAGGGCATCCTCTCCATTTCGGGCGCATGCCGCGCCGGCCGGTTCATCATCGTGCGAAAGCAAAATTCCCAAGGGCTTGCGCGGTTCCCTTGGGTTTTCTTTTTGGTTCGGCTAAGGCGCTGCGATGGATGCTACCGGCCTTCGTGTCGCCCTGTTCAGCGGCAATTATAACTATGTGCGTGATGGCGCGAACCAGGCGCTCAACCGGTTCGTGTCCTATCTGCTGCGCCAGGGGGCCGCTGTCCGCGTCTATTCGCCAACGGTCGAAACGCCCGCGTTCGAGCCGGCCGGCGACCTGGTGAGCGCCCCGTCCTTCGCTGTGCCGGGGCGGAAGGAATATCGCGTCCCCTATCGCCTGTCCGGGGCGTTGCGCCGCGACCTCAAAGCGTTCCGCCCCAATCTGGTCCATGTATCCAGCCCCGATCCGCTGGGGCATCGCGCGGTCAGCTGGGCGCGCGCCCAAGGTCTGCCCACGGTCGCGTCGGTGCATACGCGGTTCGAAACCTATCCGCGCTATTATGGCCTCGCCTTTCTGGAGCCGCTGATCGAATCGATGCTACGGCGGTTCTACCGGCGATGCGACGCGATCGTCGCGCCGTCCGAATCCATGGCGCAGCTGCTGCGCGATCAGCGGATGAGCTATGATGTGGGCATCTGGACCCGTGGAATTGATCGCGAGATTTTCTGCCCCGGGCGGCGTGACATGGCCTGGCGGCGATCGCTTGGCATCGGCGACGACATGCCGGTGATCGGCTTTATCGGCCGGCTGGTCATGGAAAAGGGGCTGGACGTTTTTTCCGACACCGTCGACCAGCTGGCCCAGCGGCAGGTCGCGCACAAGGTGCTGGTGGTGGGCGAAGGCCCGGCGCGCGAATGGTTCGAAAACCGCCTGCCCAGCGCGGTCTTCACCGGCTTTCAGAAGGGCGCGGACCTGGGCCGCGCGGTGGCCAGCATGGACATGCTGTTCAATCCGTCGGTCACGGAAACCTTCGGCAATGTGACGCTGGAGGCGATGGCGTGCGGCTTGCCCACGGTCGCCGCTCGCGCCACGGGCAGCGAAAGCCTGGTGACGCAGGGCGTGACCGGGCGACTGATCCGGCCCGGCGCGATCAGCGATTTCGCCGACGCGCTGCAAGCCTATTGCGAGGACCCCGAGGCGCGCGCAGCGGCGGGTAAGGCGGCGCAGCAGCGGGCCGAACGCAACGGTTGGGATCAGGTCAATCAGGCACTGGTCGACACCTATTTGCGCGTCATTCGCCAGCGCGCCCAGGGACTGGCTCCTCGCTCCAGCCCTGTTCCCTGACCGCGCGGGCGTTCCTATATCGCTAGCGATGGCCGACCTCTTCGCTTCCCAAGATGATGCCGCTGGCGCATCCGATACCGCTCCGCTGGCCGACCAGCTGCGGCCGCGCAATTTGGCCGATGTCGTGGGTCAGGAGCATCTGACCGGGCCGGATGGCGCGATCGGCCGGATGGTGGCGGCGGGGCGACTATCCTCCATCATCTTCTGGGGGCCGCCGGGCACGGGCAAGACGACGATATCGCGCCTGCTGGCCGATGCGGTCGGCATGCGGTTCGAGCCGATCTCCGCGGTGTTCTCAGGCGTCGCCGACCTCAAAAAAGTGTTTGCGGCGGCCAAGGAGCATGCACGCCACGGCCAAAAGACGCTGTTGTTCGTGGACGAGATTCACCGGTTCAATCGCGCGCAACAGGACAGTTTCCTGCCCTTTGTCGAAAATGGCACGGTGACGCTGGTCGGCGCGACGACGGAAAATCCCAGTTTCGAACTGAATGCGGCGCTCTTGTCCCGCGCGCAGGTGCTGATCCTGCGCCGGCTGGATGCGGCTGCGCTGGAGCAATTGCTGGACCGCGCCGAAGGGCTGATGGGCCGGCCCCTGCCGCTCGATCCGGCCGCCCGGGAGGCGTTGCTGGCGAGCGCCGATGGCGATGGGCGGTTCCTGCTGAACCAGGTCGAAACGCTGTACGCCATCGACATTCCAGAGCCGCTCGACCCCGCCGGGCTGTCGGCGCTGCTCCATCGTCGGGTCGCCGTCTATGACAAGGATCGGGAGGGGCATTATAATCTGATTTCCGCGTTGCATAAGTCATTGCGCGGGTCCGATCCGCAAGCGGCGCTCTATTATCTGGCGCGGATGCTGACGGCGGGCGAGGAACCGCTGTACGTGCTGCGCCGACTGGTTCGGTTTGCGACGGAGGACATTGGCCTCGCCGACCCGCAGGCGGTGGTGCAGTGCCTTGCGGCCAAGGACGCTTATGATTTTCTGGGCAGTCCCGAAGGTGAACTGGCGATCGTGCAGGCGTGCCTCTATTGCGCGACCGCGCCAAAATCCAACGCGGCCTATATGGCGATGAAGGCATCGTTCCGATCTGCGCGGGAGACGGGATCGCTGATGCCGCCGATGAACATCGTCAATGCGCCCACCAAGCTGATGAAGCAGGTGGGTTATGGCAAAAATTATCAATATGACCATGATGCGGCGGAAGGCTTTTCCGGCGCGAACTACTGGCCCGAAGAGATGGAGGCGCAGACTTTCTACGCGCCCACCGATCGCGGCTTCGAGGCGCGCGTGGCGGAACGCATGGCCTATTGGGACAGGTTGCGTTCGGAGCGAGACGCGGGGTGATGCCCCGGTTCGCGCGATTTGCCGCCATTGACTGGTCCGGCGCGAAAGGCGCGCGCCACAAGGGGATAGCCATCGCGCTTTGCGAGGCGGGCGACGCGGTCCCGCACTTGGTGAGCGGTCCGGAAGGCCCATGGTCGCGGCGGCAGGTGGCGGACTGGGTGATGATGGAAGCCGAGAGCGCGGACACGCTGTTCGGGTTCGATTTCAGCTTCGCCCCACCTTTCGTGCGCCGTGGCGGCTATCTGCCCGGAGACGATGTGCCCGATGACGGGCCGGCCTTCTGGGCCTATGTCGATGCGATCTGCGACGACATGGATCTGGGGGGGGCGAGCCTGCTGGAAGTGGCGCATCGCCGCCATTTCTATTTCGGCAAGGCGGATGGGCTGAAGGCCGCCTTTCTGCATCATCGCGTGTGCGAGGCGCTCTATAATGCGGGCGGCGGCGGCAAGCCGTCCACCGTCTATGACGCCATTGGCGCGGCGCAGGTGGCCAAGGCGAGTTTCGCGGGCATGCGGATGCTGCACCATGTGCGGCCGGAGGTGCCGGTTTGGCCGTTCGACCCCTTCCCCGCCGCCGGATCGCTGATCGTCGAAATCTACACCAGCATCGCCGCGCGCGCCGCCGGACGGCCCAAGGGGCGGACGAAGATGCGCGATGCCCTGGCGCTCAATGATGCGCTGGCGGCGCTTGGATCGAGGCCGCATGACGGCCCCATGCCCGATGACCATGGCGCGGACGCCATCGTCACCGCCGCCTGGATGCGCCAGGCGGCGACGAACCCCGCGCTCTGGGCACCGACCGCGCTGACTAGCGAGGTAGCACGCACCGAAGGATGGACCTTCGGGGTGGTGTGACATTGCCTGAGAAGGAAATGGTGCCGGCTGAGGGGATCGAACCCCCGACCTTCGGTTTACAAAACCGCTGCACTACCGCTGTGCTAAGCCGGCTGGATGGCGAGTGCCCTAATGACGGGCGGCATCGCGGTCAACGGCGAAATGCCGATGTGGCGTCTGGCGAACAGGCGCGCTTCAGCCGCCGGGCGACCAACCGGGCGGCGCGAGGGTGAAGCCGGCAAATTCAAAGCCCGGCGTGACAGTGCAACTGACCAGGGTCCATCCGCCCAGTGGGGTGGCCGATTGCCAATGATGCGCGGGGACCAGCATCTGCGGCGTCTGCCCCTCTAAAACATCCGCCCCCAATATGGTGTCGGACGCGGGACCGTCAGCAGGCGCGATGGACAAAACGATCGGCGCACCGGCATGCCAGAACCATTGTTCGTCGGCATCAACACGATGCCAATGGGAGCGCTGGTGGCCTTCGAGCAGGAACAGAATCGCGGTGCCGGCAGCGCGCTTTCCTGCCTCACTTGGCGCTCGCCACGTCTCTCTATACCAACCGCCTTCGGGATGGGGCGACAGGTCGAGCGCCGCGATCAGCGCCTTTCCATCCTGTTCATCGACGCTTCGCATCCTTTCACCTCAAATTTTATGGCTGTGGAAACAGAGGCTTGGGCTGTTGCCGCACGTTCATGCAACCTCGATCAATAGAAAGGGGTTCAAGCGTCAAATCACGCTAAAGGAGGAGATACTCATGCGTAAAGCTCTTATGGCCCTTGCCGCCGTCTCGCTGGCGGTTCCCGTATCGATGGCTGTACCCACCGACGGCGCGCAGGCACGCAAGCATCATCGCTACAAGGAATGGCGCGGCCGCGACGGTCGCACCTATTGCCGAAAGTCCGATGGCACCACTGGCCTCATCATCGGCGGCGTCGGCGGCGCCCTGGTGGGCCGGGCGATCGACACGCGCGGTGATCGCGCGACGGGAACGATCCTGGGCGCAGCCGGTGGCGCGCTGCTGGGCAAGGAAATCGACAGCAAGCGTCGCTGCCGCTGATTGGATGTTGCCGGGCCAGGCCCGGCAACACAGGTATAAAAAAGGGACGGCGTCCTGACCGGATGCCGTCCCTTTTTCTTGCTTGAACGCAGGTGTCAGTTGGAAGCGGCGCCGCGGGCTTCCTCGACGGGGAAGCTGACCGGACGGCCATTCGATACGCCCGAAACCTTGCCGTCCTTGACCGACAGGTTGAAGGCGACGGCGCCGGGGTAGCGACGACCGGAAATCTTCTTGCCCGCGGCAGTATCCTGAACGTCATAGACGTAGGTATAGCCTTCGTGCGTGAAGCGCTGCTTGGCCGTGTCTTCAGCCTGGGCAGCGGTGGCGGCGATGGCGGTGACGGCGCCGGCGACAATGAACTTGGACAGCATTCGCATAGGGTTTCTCCTTGTGAATGCCGATCAAACACCTCTTGAACATATTATTATCTGGTTGCCCCGGTGATATGCTGCGGCGCAGCAGAAGGACAATCGCAAAAAATGTCGTTCCGGTTGCGTTGGATGCAATCGCTTGCGCTAGATGCCTCAGGTCTTTGACATGGCGACGATTTGGTCGAACTCCGCCTTGGTCAGGGGGCTGACGGACAGGCGAGGCTGCCGGATGATGGCCATGTCGGACAGAGAGGCTTGCGCCTTCATCGCCTTGAGCGGCACCGGATTGGCCAGCTTTTCCTTAGGCGCGACCTGGACGGCGATCCATTTGCCCGAATCGTCGGTACTGTCGGGCGCGGCTTCCCCAACGATGGTCATGATGCCGACCGCCGCCAGTCCGATATTGCTGTGGTAGAACAGGGCCAGATCGCCCTTGCGCATGGCCTTCATATGCCCCTGAGCAGCGTGATTGCGCACCCCGTCCCACTCCGCCTGCCCCTTGGCGACCAGATCGTCATAGGAGAAGACATCGGGTTCCGATTTCATGAGCCAATAGTGCATCATGCCTTCTTGCAACAGCGGCCCGGGACGATCAAGGATGCCGCCATGCACGCCCCTGCCCCAATGGCGGACAGGGGCCATTTTGAAGACTATGGAGATAGAAAGTGTCGCAAACGGTGCTGGATCAGGTGCCTGTCCTGTCCATGGCGGACATGCCCAAGGCGGATTTCGCCCAAGCCTTCGGCCAATCCTTTCAGCGGTTCGGCTTCGCGATGGTGCGCGACCATGGCATGGACCCCAAATTGATCGACGATAGCTGGGCCATGGCGCGGCGCTTTTTCGATCTGCCCGAAGCGGTGAAACAGCGCTATGACGCCAAATATAATGGCGGGCAGCGCGGATATACCGCGTTCGGAACGGAAATCGCCAAGGGCGCGAGCGAGAATGACCTGAAGGAATTCTGGCATGTGGGCCGCGACCTGCCGGAAGGCGACCCGTTGGCGCAAAGCATGCCGCCCAATGTCTGGCCGGACGAATTGCCTGAATTCAAGCCGCTATTCGCCAGTCTCTATCGCGAGTTCGACCGGGTCGGCGCGGAGCTTCTGTCGGCCATCGCCCTTTATCTCGAGCTGCCCGAACGCTGGTTCGACGGACCGATCGAAAATGGCAATTCGATCCTGCGGCTGCTCCATTATCCGCCGGTGTCGCCCCACGCGCCGGGCATCCGCGCAGGCGCGCATGAGGATATCAACCTCATCACCCTGTTGCTGGGCGCCGAGGAAGGCGGGCTGGAACTCAAGGATCGCGATGGCAACTGGCTGCCGGTCGTGCCGCCGCCCGGCGCGCTGGCGATCAATGTCGGCGACATGCTCCAGCGGCTGACCAATCATGTGCTGCCATCGACCAGCCATCGCGTGGTCAATCCGCCGCCCGAAAGGCGCGGCCATTCGCGCTATTCGATGCCCTTCTTCCTGCATCTGCGCCCGGACTTCATGATCGACGCGCTGCCCCAGTGCGTGAGCGCCGACAATCCGCGCCGCGACCCGCCAATCAGCGCGCATGATTATCTGACCGAGCGATTGATCGAGATCGGGCTGATCAAGGCGTGATTGCCCATGGCGCTGGTTCCGGTCGGGTCCGACAATATCGGCCGGCCGAGCCAGCGCCTATCTGCGCCCGCGGCCGAGCGTAATGCCGATTTCCTCGCCGCGTTCGCTTAGCGCCAGCTTGACGATCTTCACCTCCACATGGCTGACCTTGTCGTCCTGAAGGAAGATGGTGTCGATGATATGATCGGCGACCGCCTCGATCAGCGTGAAATGCACGCCTTCGGGTAAGGCGGTCGAGGCCGCATGTTTGAGGTCCATATAGTTTTTGGACTGGCTGAGCGGCGTTTCCGGCTCGTAATGATTGGCGATTCGCAACCGGGCGCGGATCGAGATGCGCAACGGCTGGGGAAGATGCGTTTCTTCCGAATAAATGCCGGTGAGCACGTCGACATGGAGGTTATTGACCTCCAGCGTCAGAAAATCGTCAAAACCCGTGTGCATAGCCTGCCAACCATCGCCCGCGGCCTGACATCAGGCGGGGACTATTTTCTTTCCTTTTGCGGGGCGGGCGCTAAAGCCCCCGCTTCCGGCGCTGCCCCATGCGCCATAGATTGCGGATCGGCAAGTCGTGTCTGATATTATCCCCCTGGATGCCATCGCGCCGCAGTCCGTGGAAGCCCTGCTGGACGCGGCCTTCGGACCCGATCGCCATGGCCGGACCGCCTATCGCATCCGGGAAGGCATGACGTTCATTCCCGATCTTTCTGTGGCCATCGTCGATGCGGACAATGATCTGATCGGCACATTGCAAAGCTGGCCGGTCGCCCTGACGCAGTCCGACGGTCGGCAGATGCCGCTCATCATGATCGGGCCGGTCGCGGTCGCCCCCGCGCATCAGCAGGACGGGCATGGCCGGGCGATGATGGATGCCGTGATCGGCAAGGCTCGCGCATTGCGCACAGAACCGCTGATGATGATCGGCGATCCGGAATATTATGGCCGTTTCTGGGGATTTTCCGCCGATGGCACGGCCGGATGGGACGCGCCCGGACCGTTTGAAAAGCGCCGCCTGCTCGCGCTGTCGGTCGACGGGCGACCGGTTGAGGGCGAAGGCATGTTGACGCCCCGGGTCACGATCACGGCCTGATTCCCCCTTTGCCTTCCGCACGATGGGCACCTATCTCGAACACATGCCTATGGACCCCCTGCCCGATCTTGCCACCCTGTCGCTGTCCGACATTGCCCGGCTGCTCGCCGAGAAGAAATTGCCGCCGGTCGAGCAATGGAACCCCGACCATTGCGGCGACAGCGAGATGCGGATCGCGCGGGACGGCACCTGGTATCATCAGGGGTCGCCGATCGGCCGCGAAGCGATGGTGCGGCTATTTTCCACCATCTTGCGGCGCGAGGACGATGGCAGCCATGTGCTGGTGACGCCGGTCGAAAAGCTGGACATTGCGGTCGAGGACGCGCCCTTCGTTGCCGTCGAACTCAAGAGCGAAGGCGAAGGCCGCGATCGCGCGCTCGCCTTCCGGCTCAATACCGGCGACCTGGTGACAGCGGGGCCGGACCATGACCTGACCCTGCGCGATACGGACGATGGCCCCCGCCCTTATCTGCATGTGCGTGGCGGGCTGGAGGCGCTGATTGCGCGCAGCGTCTATTATGAGCTGATGAACCTGGCGCTGGAGGACGGCGGGGAGCCCGTTGGCCTCTGGAGCCATGGCGCCTTCTTCCCGCTGGACCGCGCCCGATGACACTGGCGTTGCGGCTACGCGCCGCGCTGGAGGAAGGGCATCGGCGGGCCGATCTGCTGCCGCTGTCCGACGTGCGCGATCCGCGGATAGAAGGCGAGATAGCATTGGCCCCGGCCGCCGTGCTGGTGGCGATCACCGATCGGCCGGAGCCGGGATTGATCCTGACCGAACGATCCACGGCGCTTCGCAAACATGCCGGGCAGGTCGCCTTTCCCGGCGGCCGCGTCGACCCGTCGGACGCCGATGAGGTCGCCGGCGCGCTGCGCGAGGCGCAGGAGGAGATCGCGCTGCCGCCCGATCAGGTCGACTTGATTGGCATATCCGATCGTTATCAGACCTTTACCGGTTTCGACATCGTGCCCGTGTTAGGCGTGATTCCGCCCGACCTGCCGCTACGCGCGCAGGAAAGCGAAGTGGCCTCCTGGTTTGAAGTCCCGCTCGCCTTCGCGCTCGATCCCGCCAATCGCATCCGCCGCGAAGTCGAATATGCCGGCGCGATGCGGGCCTATTATGAAATCCATTGGGAAGGCCGCCGCATATGGGGCATCACCGCCGCCATTCTCGCCAATCTGTCGCGCAGACTCGGCCATGACCGCCTTGCTGCCTGACGCGCCCTGGCGTCATCGGCCGGGCCTAGACGCGTTGCTGTTCGCGTTGGAGGCGAAGGATGGCCTGGCGCGCTATGTCGGCGGGGCCGTGCGTGACGGATTGCTGGGCCTGCCGGTCAATGATCTGGACATCGCCACATCGCTGCCGCCTACGGCGGTCATGGAACGCCTGCAGGATGGGGGAATCAAAGTTGTGCCGACCGGGATCGACCATGGCACGGTGACGGCCGTGCTGGCCGATGGTCCGGTCGAGATTACGACATTGCGCCGCGACGTCAGCACGGACGGCAGGCGCGCGACCATCGCCTATACCGACGACTGGCGCGAGGATGCAGCGCGCCGCGACTTCACGATCAACGCGCTGTACGCCGACCCGATGACAGGTGCGATCAGCGATTATTTCGGCGGTATCGCCGACCTGGAGGCGCGGCGGTTGCGCTTCATCGGCGACGCGGAGGCGCGGATTGCCGAGGATCATCTGCGCATCCTGCGCTATTTCCGGTTTCTGGCGCGCTATGGCGACAATGAGGTGGACAGCCATGCCTATGCCGCGTGCGTGGCAGCGTCCAACAGCCTGATGGCGCTGTCACGCGAACGGATCGCCGACGAATTGATGAAGCTGCTGGCGGTAGCCTCGCCGGTCACTGCCTTGCGCCTGATGGTCGAAGGCGGCATATTGCGGCCGGTGCTGCCGGAAGTCGCGATGGACGGCGTCGATCGGGTAGAAGCGCTGATCGCGCGGGAGGCCAAGGCCAGTCTGCCCGCGTCGGCCGTGCGGCGGCTTGCCGCGCTGCTGCCGCCGGATGCAGCGGTGGCCGATCAGGTCGGCGCGCGGCTGAAGCTGTCAAACAAGGCGCGCAAGCGGCTGGCAGTGGCGCTGGCACGGGATGGCGCGGGAGAGAGCATGAAGGCTCTGGCATTTCGCATCGGGACGGAAGGCGCGATCGACCGGTTGCTGCTGGAGAGCGCCCGGCCGGTCGAGGCGCTGGAGCAGTTGCGAGGGTGGACGCCGCCCAAGCTGCCGATCAGCGGCGGCGCCCTGATCAAGCGCGGCCTGACGCCGGGGCCGGATGTGGCCAAGGCCCTGCAACAGGTTGAGCGGCAATGGGTGGCGGAAGATTTTCCCGATGAGGACCGGGTGCAGCAACTGGCCGATCAGATCGTTTCGAAATTCCAGCGCGCGCGCCAATAGTCGAAGGCGTCGGTTTCGTTCATCGGGCGCGCGAAATAATAGCCCTGCCCTTGCCAGCAACCCATATTCTGAAGCTGGAGCGCGAGCGCCTGGGTTTCGATGCCCTCCGCCGTAACCTTGAGATTGAGCGATTCCGCGAGCGACAGGATGGTCCGCACGATCACCATCTTGTCATGATCCTCCAGCATGGACGACACGAAGCTGCGGTCGATCTTGAGGATATCGATCGGGAGGCTGTGCAGGCTTGCCAAGTTCGAAAAGCCCGTGCCGAAATCGTCCATCGCGATCGACATATTGAGATCCTTTAGCGCGACCAGCCATTTGCGCGCCTTGTCAGGATCGGCCACGATCGCACTCTCGGTCAGTTCGGCGGTCATGCGCCGACCATCTATCCCGGCATAGCGGACCGCTTCTTCGAACATGCTCTCCACGTCATCGCGCGCAATCTGGATGGCCGACACATTGACGTTGACGCCCACGGGCAGCGGCTGGCCATATTTCGCGTCCCAGCGCGACAGGGCCTGCGCGGCTTCATAGGCGGCCCAACGCCCCAGGGAGGTGATGAGCCCGCTTTCTTCGGCAACCGCGATAAATTCGGTCGGGGGCACATTGCCCAGTTCCGGGTCGTTCCAGCGCGCCAGGGCTTCAAAACCCGTGATTTCGCCGGTCTGAAGGTGAATGAGCGGCTGATAGGCGAGCGACAATCCACCCTGCGACAAGGCGTCGCGCAGGCGGCTTTCAATCGAGAAGCGACGTTGCGCCTCCTTGAGCACGCCATTGCGATAGATTTCGACCTTGCCCGTCCGCTTGGCGATCTTGACCGCAGCCTGCGCCTTGCGAACGACATCATCGGGGTCTTCTTCGAGGTCCAGCGACAGCGCACAGCCGATGGCGCAATCGACGCGAATTTGCAGGTCGCTTAGTCGAATGGGGGATCCCATCGCTTCCTGAATTCTCTGAACGATGTGAAGAGCGTCCGACAAGCCATTGTTGAGGCGAGCGAAAATCGCGAAATCATTGCCGCCGATTCGGGCGAGAACATCGCCTTGGCGCAGGCAGGATTTGAGGCGCTTCGCCACAGTGATGAGCAATTCGTCGCCGGCCATCGGCCCCAGCGATTCATTGACCCGGCTGAAGCGGCTGAGGTCAATGGCGATGATGCCGAATTGCGCCATGTCGGGCCAGACGCCATTTTTCAGGCGATCGTCAATTTCCTCGCCAAAGCCGGTGCGGTTGGGGAGCGCAGTCAGCCCGTCGGCCAGCAATTCGCGCCGAAGATTCTTTTCAATCGCCCGTTCGTTGGTCCGGTCCGTCGCCGTGAACAAAAGCAAATGCTGCGCCGGGTCGTCGCTGTGCAACCGACCGATGGTGCACATATGATATTCCGGCCCGAGCTTTCCGTCGCGCCGCGTTTCGAAAATTACATTGTCCTTGCCCGAGTCAATGAAGTCGCGGATGCGTTCGGCCCAGACCGAGTTTGGCAGGATATCGGCGGGACTGACCCGCCCCTGTTCCATCGCCTGATTGAAGCGGGCGTTGCCCGCGATCACCGAAAGCCCGGCCCCCCGATAGGCCACGATTGCAGCCGCCTGCGGCAGCGCCATGAGGAACTCGGCGGGATCTTCAAGCGAGCAAACGCAAGGGCCCGCGTCACCGCAGCTAGCTTCGCTACGGATCGTCTGAGCCAGCCGAGGACGCACGGACGCGGATTCCATGGCACCGGGCTAGGGCGATTAGGTAAATATTCCGAAAACGAAATTCCGATTTAGAACAATTTAGAAGCGATTATCGCGCGGAAATCCATTGGGGGGCATCCGGCCGGCAGCACCTCTGGCAACCTTCCACGGCGTCATGTCGGTTTCATTGCGGGTTCGACCGGAGTCGCCCCCCATGGCCCAGGTCAACCCGTCGGCGAGACGGAAAGCGATGGCGTCCGACAGGCCACCGTCGCGATATCGCTGAAGCTGAACCCCCTGCCCGCGCGCCATGCGGGGCATTTCGGTGATGGCGAACACCAGCAATTTGCGGTTCTCGCCAATGACCGCGATGCTGTCGGCTTCGGCCGGCACGGGATAGACGACGGCCAGCCGCGCGCCGGCGCGAACATTCACCACCTGCTTGCCCTTGCGTGTTTCGGCCATGATGTCGGATGTCGCGGCAATGAATCCGCGCCCATCGGAGGAGGCGAGCAATAATTCTCCGCCGGGTCGTGCGGGCATCAGGGCCACGATCGCGCCTTCATTGTCCATATCGACAAGAGAGCGCACCGGATCGCCAAAGCCGCGACCACCGGGCAATTTGTCCGACGACAGGGTGAAGACGCGCCCGGTGGAGGTCGCCAGCAACAGCTTGTCGGTCGTATAGGCGTGAAAGGCGAATTGCGGCCCGTCGCCTTCCTTGAACTTGAGCGTATCGGCGGCGGCAAGGTCGCGGTGGCCGCTCATCGCGCGTATCCAGCCGCGTTCGGAGAGGATCACGGTGATCGGCTCACGCTCGATCATCGCTTCCAGCGGAATTTCGCGCGCGGGCGCGGCTTCCTCGACCAGGGTGCGCCGGCGGCCCAGATCGGTGTCGGGACCATAGCGCTTGCGCAGGGCGGCAAGGTCCTTCTTGAGCCGGGTGCGCTGCCGGGCCGGGCTTTCGACCAGCTTTTCAAGCTCATCGCGCTCTTTCAGCAATTCGCCATGTTCGCGGCGAAGCTCCATTTCCTCCAGCTTGCGCAAGCTGCGCAGCCGCATGTTGAGGATCGCTTCGGCCTGGCGGTCGGTGAGGCTAAATTCGGCCATCATCACCTCCTTTGGCTCATCCTCCGTGCGGATGATCTCGATAACCCGATCGAGGTTCAGATAGGCGATGATATAGCCGTCAAGCAGTTCGACCCGGGCCGCGATCTTGTCGAGCCGGTGACGCGCGCGCCGGACCAGCACGTCGATCTGATGCCGCAGCCATTCGACCAGCAACGGCTTCAAGCCCAGCACCCGTGGCGTGTGGGTGGCGTCGAGCACGTTCAGATTGAGCGGAAAGCGGTTTTCCAGGTCGGTCAGGCGAAACAGGCTGTCCATCAGCAGTTGATCGTCGACCGTGCGGGCGCGCGGTTCGATGACGATGCGAATCTCGGCGTCGGATTCGTCGCGCACGTCGGCCAGGATCGGCAACTTCTTGTCATTGATCAGCGCCGCGATCTGCTCGATCAGCTTCGACTTCTGCACCTGATAAGGAATTTCGGTGACGACCGCGATCCAGGTGCCGCGGCCATGATCCTCCTTGTGCCAGCGCGCGCGCGTGCGGAAGGCGCCTCGTCCGGTGGCATAGGCTTCGGCAATGATCGACGAGCTGTCCACCAGCACGCCGCCGGTCGGAAAGTCAGGCCCCCGCACGATCTGCATCAACGCCGCATGATCGGCATCGGGGTCGTCGATCAGCAGATTGGCGGCGTCGATCAGTTCAGCGACATTATGCGGCGGGATGCTGGTCGCCATGCCGACCGCGATGCCGCTGGCGCCATTGGCGAGCAGATTGGGGAACAGGCCGGGAAACACCTCCGGCTCCTCGTCCTCGCCATTATAGGTCGGTCGGAAATCGACCGTGCCTTCGTCCAGCCCCGCCATCAGGTCGGCCGCCGCCTGGGTCAACCGCGCTTCGGTATAGCGCATGGCCGCGGCATTATCGCCGTCGATATTGCCGAAATTCCCCTGCCCGTCGATCAGCGGCGTGCGCAGGGAAAAGTCCTGCGCCAGCCGCACCATGGCGTCATAGACCGACGCGTCGCCATGGGGGTGATATTTGCCGATCACGTCGCCCACGACACGAGCGCATTTCTTGTAGGCGGTGGTGTTCCGCGCAGGATTGGCCGAGAGTATGTCGGCGCTGGCCCCGCCCGGCTCCATCCGCAGCAGCCGCATCGCCCAGAGCAGGCGGCGATGCACGGGCTTCAACCCATCGCGCAGGTCCGGCAGCGACCGCGCGGTGATGGTCGAGAGCGCATAGACGAGATAGCGCTGCGAGAGCGCTTCATCGAAAGGATGGTCCTTGATGGCGTCGAACGGGTCGCGAAAGTCTGTCATTCCCTCCGGGATAGCAGCGCCCGCCGCTTTGGCAAAGATGGCAGTCCGTCGCACAGGCATCGTCCATTCCCCATGGTGATCTGAGGATATTTTTTGCGTGCGCTGCACCATAAGAGGGGTTGCGGTTTGAACGGGAAGCGCCACTTTGCCCCCGTGTCTGATTCTGCTTCCTCCCCAAACCCCGCCCCGCTCCCCGCCCCGTCCGTCGGCCTGCTGGATGGCGCGTCGCTTTTTCTGGATTTTGACGGCACGCTCGCGCCGATCGCCGATACGCCCTGCGGGGTTCAGGTGGATGACGATCTGATCGCGACGCTGCTGCGGCTGCGCGATGCGCTGGACGGGCGGCTGGCGATCGTCAGCGGCCGGTCGGTCGCGACGCTGCGGGATTTTGGCTTTACCGACTTCCTGATTGCCGGGACGCACGGGCTGGAATTTGCCGCGCCTGGCGCGGACATCGATGGGCCCGCGCGCCTGCCGGCGATCGATGCGGTTGAGGACGCATTCAACGCTTTTGTCGCGGACAAGCCCGGCATGCTCGTCGAACGCAAGACCATCAGCGTCGGTCTGCATTTTCGCGGTGCGCCGCAATGGGGCGATGAAGCTCGCGCGCTCGCCATGGCGCTGGCCGCCGACCATGATCTGGCGGTGCAACCGGGCAAGATGCTGTTCGAATTGCGACCGGGCGGAGCGGACAAGGGCAGCGCGGTGCGCCGGTTGATGACGCAGGCGCCCATGGCCGGCGGCGTTCCTGTCTTCATCGGCGACGATGTGACGGACGAGGAGGGCTTCGCCGCCGCTGCCGAGCAAGGCGGCGCGGGCATCCTGGTCGGCCCGTCGCGATCGACTTTTGCCGCCTTCGGATTGGAACAGGTTGCCGCCGTCAGGCATTATCTGGCGGAAGGGGCTGCCCGGCTCGGCTGAACGGCGGCCTATCGGCTTGGGTTGCGGTCAAAAGGGGGCAGAAACATCAGCAACAGCAACGGCGAGACGCACGCGAACGAACAGACGCTGGACCTGTGGCCCATCGGCAATTGCCAGGCGTCGGCCCTGATCGACCGCGCCGGGCGCATGGTCTGGG
This sequence comes from Sphingobium lactosutens DS20, assembly GCF_000445105.1. Classification (GTDB taxonomy): domain Bacteria; phylum Pseudomonadota; class Alphaproteobacteria; order Sphingomonadales; family Sphingomonadaceae; genus Sphingobium; species Sphingobium lactosutens. The sequence continues at coordinate 87,510 of NZ_ATDP01000071.1, forward strand.
GCTGCGTGCCCCGTGTGGACGGCGACCCTGTCTTTTCCGCCCTGCTCGACGACCAAGCCTGGGATGATCCGGACGCGCGCGGTTTCTGGGCGATCGAGCTGGAAAATGTCGTCGCGGTCGAACAACATTATATCCGCAACACGCCGATCCTGGTGACGCGCCAGCGCGACGCGCAGGGCAATGCCATCGAAACCTATGATTTCTGCCCGCGCCATCGGCACAAGGGGCGCATGTATCGCCCGGTCGCTTTTGTACGCATCGTGCGCCCCGTCGCGGGCAGCCCGCGCATTCGCGTGCGGCTGCGCCCGACGACCAGCTGGAACGCGGAAAAGGTGCCGATCAGCTACGGCTCCAACCATATCCGCATGGTGCTGTCCTATATGGCGATGCGGGTGTCGACCAATGCGCCCATCGGCCTCATCAGCCAGGAAAGCTGGTTCCGGCTGGAAGCCGACATGCATTTCTTCATGGGCCCGGACGAAGGCTTTTCCGACGCGCTGCGCCCCGCGATCGAGCGGATGCTGGACGACACCATCCTGGAATGGCAGGTGTGGGTGCGCGGGCTGGCGATCCCGGCCGAGTGGCAGGAGGCGGTCATCCGTTCCGCCATCACTCTGAAACTGTGCCAGCATGAGGAAACCGGCGCGATCGTCGCGGCGCTGACCACGTCCATTCCCGAACATGCCGATAGCGGCCGGAATTGGGACTATCGCTACTGCTGGGTGCGCGACGCCTATTATACGGTCGAAGCGCTCAACCGGCTCGGCGCGCTCGACGTGCTGGAATCCTACCTCGTCTATCTGCGCAACATCGTCGATGGCGCCAAGGGCGGGCATATCCAGCCGCTCTATGACGTGCGCGGCAACGCCACGCTGACCGAATGGGAGGCGGATGGCCTGCCGGGCTATCGCGGCATGGGGCCAGTGCGCGTCGGCAACGCGGCCTATGAACAGATACAGCATGATGCCTATGGGCAGATCGTCCTGTCATCGGTGCAGGGCTTTATCGACCAGCGGTTGCTGCGGATGGCGGGCCACGCCGATTTCGAGGCGCTGGAGGCGGTCGGCGAGCGCGCTTGGCAAGTGTATGACAAGCCGGACGCAGGTCTGTGGGAATTGCGCACGCGCGCCCATGTGCACAGCTATAGCGCGGTCATGTGCTGGGCGGCGTGCGATCGGCTGGCCCATGCGGCCAAGGCGATCGGGTTGGAGATGCGGGCGGCCTATTGGGAAAATCGCGCGGAAACGATGCGGGCGCGCATCCTGGACGCAGCCTGGCGCAGCGACAGCAATGCGATATCGGCCAATTTCGAGGATGATTCGCGCGACGCGTCCTTGCTGCAACTGCTTGACCTGCGCTTCCTGAGCGCCGATGATCCCAAATTCATCGGTACATTGGCGGCGCTGGAGGCCGATTTGCGGCGCGGCAACGACATGCTGCGCTACAGCGCGCCCGATGATTTTGGCGAGCCGGTGACGGCGTTCAACGTCTGCACATTCTGGCTGATCGAGGCGCTGCATCGCACCGGCCGCACCGAAGAAGCGCGCGAATTGTTTGAAGTCATGCTGTCGCGGCGCACCGCCGCGGGCCTGTTGTCGGAGGATATCGACCCCGTGACCGGGGAATTATGGGGCAATTATCCCCAAACCTACTCGTTGGTCGGCATCATCAATTGCGCCGTCTTGCTGAGCAAACCTTGGAGCGCGATGCGATGAGCCGCCTGATTATCATCTCCAACCGGGTCAGTCGCCCCAGCAAGAACGGCAATCAGGGCGGGCTGGCCGTCGCGCTATCGCAAGCGCTGCGCGAGAGCCGGGGCATATGGGTCGGCTGGTCGGGCGAAGTGACGAACAATTTTACCGGGCATATCGGCTTTGCCGAATATGACGGCGTCAAGACCGCGACGATCGACCTGGAAGAACAGGATGTCGACGAATATTATAATGGCTACGCCAACAAGACGCTGTGGCCGCTTTTCCACTTCCGCATCGACCTCGCTGAATATGCGCGCGATTTCGAAGGGGGCTATAATCGCGTCAACAAGCGCTTTGCCGAGACGACCAGCCCGCTGATCGAACCGGACGACATCATCTGGGTCCATGATTATCACATGATCCCGCTGGGCCAGATGCTGCGCGACCGCGGCCTTAAAAACCGGATGGGCTTCTTCCTCCACATCCCCTGGCCGCCGACGCGCCTTCTGGTGTCGCTGCCGCATCACACCAAGCTGGTGAGTTCGCTCTTCGCCTATGATGTGGTGGGATTTCATACCGAGGAATGGCTCGAATCCTTCCGCCATTATGTCGAGAAGGAAATGGGCGGCAAGGTCGATGGCGACTTCGTCACGGTCGGCGACCGGACAATCCAGGCGATCGCCTGCCCCATCGGCATCAACGCGGAGGAATTTGCCGACGCCGCCGTCAGCGACGCCGCCAAGGATATGTACGGGCAGGTCCGCGCGTCCTTGCAGGATCGGTCGCTGATCGTGGGCGTCGACCGGCTGGATTACAGCAAGGGTCTGGAGGAGCGCTTCAACGGCTATGCCCGGTTCCTGAAAGACCATCCCGAACATCATCGCCAGGTCGTGCTGACGCAGATCGCGCCGCCGTCGCGCGGGGAAGTCGAAAGCTATCGCGACATTCGCGCGACGCTGGATTCGCTCGCCGGGCGGATCAATGGCGAATATAGCGATGTCGACTGGACGCCGATCCGCTACGTCAACCAGGGTTATCCGCGCGATAAGCTGGCGGGCATCTACCGCGCGGCGCGGATCGGGCTGGTGACGCCGCTGCGCGACGGCATGAACCTGGTCGCCAAGGAATATGTCGCGGCGCAGGACCCGGAAGATCCTGGCGTGTTGGTGCTGTCGCGCTTTGCGGGCGCGGCGATCCAGCTGCGCGACGCGCTGCTCATCAACCCCTATAGCAGCGAGGAAATGTCGGACGCGATCAACCGCGCGCTGGCCATGCCGCTGGACGAACGCAAGCGCCGCTGGCGCTCGATGATGGACAGCGTGGAAACACAGGATATCAGCTGGTGGCGTCAGACGTTTACGGAACGGCTGACGGCGGCCGAACCGATTCCCAAGGAGGCCGCCATCGCACGGGCGGAGGGTTGAGCGCCTTCACAGCGCTCGCTAGGCTGCGTTGATGCAGCGGGATGATGACAAGGAGGCGGGCGGGCCGTGGGCCGCCATTCAGGCGCGCTCGGGCGTCATCATCGCCGCAGTGGGACTGGTTGCCTGGGTCGCGCTGCTCTGGTTCATGTTTGGCGATGTGCTCTAGCCGGGGGATAGCGTTCCCGCCCGCCAATTGCACCGGCGGTGAGATTGTTCTATGGGCCTGCGCGAACAGCCCCGGCACCCGCTGATCCTTTTCGATTCGCGATTGCCGGGGCGCATTGTTTTTGAGAAAAAAGGTCAGGAACGCGCATGGCCCGTCGCCGCCAGATTTACGAAGGCAAGGCAAAGATCCTTTATGAAGGCCCCGAACCGGGCACGATCATCCAATATTTCAAGGATGACGCCACCGCCTTCAACGCGCAGAAGAAGGGCACGATTTCCGGGAAGGGCGTGCTGAACAACCGCATTTCCGAGCATGTCTTCACCCTGCTCGGCCAGATCGGCGTGCCGACGCATTTCATCCGCCGCCTCAATATGCGCGAGCAACTGATCCGCCAGGTCGAAATCGTGCCGATCGAGGTGATCGTGCGCAATGTTGCCGCCGGGTCGCTCTCCAAGAAGCTGGGGATCGAGGAAGGCACGCAGCTGCCGCGCACACTGATCGAATATTGCTACAAGGACGACGCGCTGGGCGATCCACTCGTGTCCGAGGAACATATCGCCTGCTTCGGCTGGGCGACGCAGGAGGAAATGCACGATATTGCCGACATGGCGATCCGCGTGAATGATTTCCTGTGCGGCCTGTTTGCGGGCATCGGCATCCGCCTCATTGACTTCAAGCTGGAGTTCGGACGGCTTTATGACGGCGATTACAGCCGCATCATCCTGGCCGACGAGATCAGCCCGGACGGTTGCCGCCTGTGGGACATGGCCACCAACGAGAAACTGGACAAGGACCGGTTCCGCCGCGACCTGGGCGGCGAAGTCGAAGCCTATCAGGAGGTCGCGCGGCGGCTGGGGCTGCTACCCGAGGGGCTGGACACCACTGTCCTCGACCTCGACACGCATCGCAAGAAGCGCGAAAAGGAATAAGGCAAAGGCCGGCAACAGCGCCGGCCTTTTTTCTGGCTCACGCCAGCAACGCGTCGGCCATCAGCTTGAGGCCGAGCAGGATCATCAAAATATAGATGAGCGTATAGAAACGCGCCGGATCGACCCGCCGCACCAGCGCGACGCCGGCAAATGTCGACAGGATCGCGACCGGCGCCAGCATCGCGGTGGCCATCAGATTGTCGCGGCTGAACTGGCCGAGCGCGGCATAGGCCGGCACCTTCATCCAGTTCATCGCCGCAAAGGCGAAGGCGGTGGTGCCAACCAGCATGTCGCGGGTCAGTCGCTTGGGCAGGACCCACATCTGGAACGGTGGCGAACCGGCATGGGCGATCTGACTGGTAAAGCCGCTGGCGATGCCGAACAAAAAACCGACCCAGGCAGGGGAGTTGGACGGCAGCGTGATCGCCCCGCCGCGTTCCACCCATAATCTTTGCAGGCCGAACAGGACGGAAATGGCGCCCAGTACGCCCAGAACCGCCACCTCTGACACCTGAGCGGCAAAAAACCAGCCCAGCAGGATGCCAACGGCCGCACCCGGCAGGATGACGGCCAGAATATGACCATCCCAACTGCGACGATAGGCCCAGACGCCGACAGCGTCCTGCAAGATCAGGATCGGCAGCAGGATCGCCGCGCCGCGAACCGGGTCAATTGCGAGCGCCATCACCGGCATGGCAAGCGCCCCAATGCCTGCAAAGCCCCCTTTCGCCAGTCCCGACAGGATGACGGCAGCAAGCGCACAGGCAATGTACAGCGGATCAGCCATCAAGGGGGATCAGCGAGAGGTCGCTAAATAGAAACAGTCTGGCCATGAGGAGGCCAAAGGCGATCGGCGTCAATTCATCGCCAGGATCATGTTCCGAACCTGGGGATAGACCTGCTTTTCCCATTTGCTGCCGGAAAAGACACCATAATGGCCGACCCCGGGCTGAAGATGATGGCGCTTGAGATGTGGGCGCAGGCCGGTGCACAATGCATGCGCGGCAGATGTCTGCCCGACCGCACAAACGTCATCGCGCTCCCCCTCGACCGTCAGCAGCGCCGTCTTGTGGATAGCGCCGGGATCGATCCTGCGGCCGCGCACGGTCAGTTCCCCCTTAGCCAGCAGGGCGCGCTGGAACACCATGTCGACGGTTTCGAGATAAAATTCCTTGGTCATGTCGAGGACCGCGAAATATTCCTCGTAGAAAGTCTTGATCTTGTCGGCTTCTTCCGTCTTGCCGTCAGCCAGCAACTGGTAGAGTTCGCGATGCTGCGCCCCGTGCCGATCCATGTTCATGGACATGAAGGCGGACAATTGCAGAAAGCCGGGATAGACTTCACGCCCACGTCCGGCATAGCGAAACGGGACGACCGAAATCAGATTTTCCTCAAACCATTTAATCGGCTTTTCATTGGCGAGGTCGTTGACGACGGTGGGCGCGGCATTGGGGTCGATCGGCCCGCCCATCAGCGTCATGGATCGCGGAGTCGCCTTGTCCTGATCTTCCGACATCAGCGCAACTGCCGCCATCGCCGGCACGCAGGGCTGGCATACGGACACAAGATGCGCGCCCTCCCCCAGTTCCTGCAGAAAGCGGATCACATAGTCGACATAGTCGTCAAAGCCGAAACGGCCGGCAGACAGCGGCACGTCGCGCGCATTTTTCCAGTCGGTGATGTAGACGTCATGATCGCGCAGCAATGTTGCGACCGTGCTGCGCAGCAAGGTGGAGAAATGGCCGGACATGGGCGCGACGACCAGCACGCGCGGCTGCTCGACCGAGACATCATCCTTCACGAAATGCAGCAGGTCGCCAAAGGGCAGGTCGAGCGCGATTTCCTCTCGCACGGCGACATCCGCATTGCCGCTTTGCACCATCTGGATATCATAGGCCGGGCGCTTGTGCGTCAGTTTCGCGCCCTGAAACACGTCCATCAGCGCAAACATGCGACGCGGCATTGCCCATTCGGCCATCGGTCCCATGGTCTTGCGCAGGCTGAGCGCCCATTCCGTGCCCAGGCGCGCGGGCGCCAGCATGTCGTTCCAGGCCTGATAGCCGCTGTAGAGCATCCGCATGATCGCACTTTTGCCTTATATTGACCCTGTGACCCGAATCGGTTCTTTCCTGAAACGCTATACAGGCATTTTCTATTGCACTGCATCATCATAAATGGGAGTTAATGGCCGATAGCGAGGGGTAAAGCCATGGCCGATGCGCAACTCACTCTTTCCAGCCGCACTTATTCGTCCTGGTCGCTGCGCGGTTGGCTATTGTGCCGACTCGCGGGGCTGACGGTTCGGGAAAAGATGGTTGCCCTGGACGATCCCGACAATCGCGCGGAGTTGCTACTGCTCTCCCCCTCTGTTCTGGTGCCGCGCCTGACGCATGAGGGCGCAAGCGTGTGGGACACGCTGGCGATCGCGGAATATCTGCACGAACTCTATCCGGACCGGGGCATGTATCCCGCTGACCGTATCGCCCGCGCGCATTGCCGGTCGGTATCGGGCGAAATCCATTCGGGCTTCATCAATCTGCGCTCCGCGCTGCCGATGAACCTGAAAGTCCGGCACGACCGCTTCCCGATCTTCCCCGGCGCCCGCCCCGATATCGAGCGGGTGGAAACCATATGGGCGGAATGCCTGAGCGACTATGGCGGCCCCTGGCTGTTCGGCGCATCGCCCACCGTGGCCGACGCCATGTTCGCCCCGGTTGTGCAGCGGTTCCTGACCTATGCGGTGGCCGTCAATCCGACGTCCGCCGCTTATTGCGAGACAGTCAATGAATGGACGCTGATGCGCGAATGGATCGACGCCGCCCGCCAGGAACCGGACGAAATGATCGAGCTGGAAACCGAGTTCTAGGGCCTTTCGCCTTCGTCTTTGGGCAGTTAAGGCTAAGGCCATGACTGTTCGCACACTGATCCTGGCCCTAGGCCTGTCCGCCGCCCCTCTCCTCCCCACCATCGTGCAGGCTCAGACGATCGCGCCGGATCGGCTGGAATCGTCCGTCCGCACGCTGGCGTCAGACCTGTTTCAGGGCCGTGCGCCCGGCACGATCGGGGAGGAACGGACAATCGGCTATCTGATCGGCCGGTTCGAGGCGCTGGGTCTGGAGCCGGGCGGCCCTGACGGCCAATGGGTGCAGACCGTGCCGTTGCTGCACACTCGCCTGGGCAAGCCGTCGCGGCTGGCCGTGACGCAAGGCGCCGAAACGACGCCCTGGACCTTTGGCGAGAATGTCTATGTATCGACGCTGCAACCCAGGAATGAAGTCAGCATCGACAAGGCGCCGATGGTCTTTGTCGGCTATGGCGTGTCCGCGCCGGAACGGGGCTGGGACGATTTCAAAGGCGTCGACCTCAAAGGCAAGGTGGCGGTCTTCCTGGTCAATGACCCCGATTTCGAAGCGGTGAAGGGGGAGGATGCGGTCGGCAAGTTCGGCGGCAAGACCATGACCTATTATGGCCGCTGGACCTACAAGTTCGAGGAAGCCGCGCGGCGCGGTGCGATCGGCGCGCTGATCGTGCATGATACGCCCGGTGCGGGCTATGGCTGGAATGTGGTGATAAGTCCGGCCGGCGAAAATTACGATCTGGTGCGCCCCGCCGACAGGCTGACAAGCCTTCAGTTACAGGGCTGGATCGCAGGTGATGCGGCCAAGGCGCTGTTCGCCGGCGCGGGTCAGGATCTGGCCGCGCTGCGCAGGCAGGCGCGATCCGCCGCTTTCAAGCCGGTCGAACTCAAGGGCACGACATTTTCAGCCAGCTTCCCGGTAACGCAGGATGTCGTGCAGAGCGCCAATGTGCTCGCGCGCATTCCGGGGGCCAAGCGCCCTGACGAAACCGTCATGTATGGCGCGCATTGGGATGCTTATGGCAAGGGCGAACCCGATGCGCAGGGCCGGATCTATCGCGCCGGGGCCAATGACGACGCGCTGGGCGTCGCCGCCATGTTCGAGATCGCCCGCGCGTTCAAGGCCGGGCCGAGGCCAGACCGTTCGGTCCTGTTTGCCGCCTGGACGGCCGAGGAACGCGGCCTGCTGGGGTCCGAACATTATGCGCTCAATCCCGTCTATCCGCTCGACAAGACGGTCGCCAACCTGACCATCGACATTCTTCAGACCGCCGGCAAGGCGAAGGATGTCATTCTGGTCGGCAAGGGGCAGAATATGCTGGAGGACGACCTTGCCCGCTTCGCCGCGAAGCAGGGGCGCGTCGTGACGCAGGAAAGCCTGCCCGAACGCGGGCTTTTCTATCGCGCCGATCATTTCTCCATGGCCAAGCGCGGCGTCCCTGTGCTGCTGATGATGGGCATTGCCGGGGCGTCGGACCTGGTTGAGGGTGGCCGGACCGCCGGTCAGGCCTGGGTCGATGCCTATACCGGCAAATGCTATCACCAGGCCTGTGATGCGGTGGACGATAGCTGGAACCTGGACGGCGCGGCGCAGGACATCGACCTGATGCTCGACATTGGCCGGGAGCTCGCCACGTCGGACCGCTGGCCCGAATGGAAGCCGGGGTCCGAGTTCAAGGCCATCCGCGACAAAAGCGCAGCTGTCCGGCAGTGACCGGCGTCGGGCCGGTTCAACGCAATAGATAGAGCGCCGCACCATGTGCCGGCAAAGCGGCGGCGACGCGCTCTGCTTGTGACCCCAGCGCCTTTCCGGCCCACAGGTCGCGCACGGCGACGGGCTGGCTGAGGCCGAGAGTTTTGAGGTCGATGCCGACCTCGCGCGTCTTGTCGCTGGTGTTGAACAGCGCCAGATAGCGGCCGCCACCATCCTCCGCCGTGGCGGACCAGATGCGCGTGCCATCCTCGATGAAATGCGGGCGATTGTCGCGGCTCGCCTGGTTGACCGCAATCACCTCCCGATTGGTGAGCAGCGCCAGGGTCGCGGCGTCGAGATGGCGCAGGTCGCCGCCCATGATCAGCGGCGAACGGGCAATCGCCCAGAGCGTCATCAGCGTGCGCTGCTCGTCAGGCGTGAAGCGGGTATCGCGTTCGCCCAGCGCCAGCCGGCCGAGCGGCAGCATGTCGGCGTCAGGCCAGCTGTCCGGCCCACGCCAGGGCGTCCAGTTTTCCAGGCGCGTGAACTGCGCCTCCAGCATCGGCCATTCATCCCAGAAATCATCGGAGATGCGCCACATCTGCGCATATTTGCGGACATGACCGCCCCGGATCACCGGTGTTTCGCCGGGGGAGAGGCTGAGGATGATGGGACGTCCAGTCGCCTGGATCGCCTTGTGCGCCGCCTCGATCTCCGCCGCATGCGCGTCATAGGGGCGGCTCATATCGTCCATCTTGACGAAGTCGACGCCCCAGTCGGCATAGAGGCGGAAGATGCTGTCATAATAGGCCTGCGCGCCGGGACGGGCCATGTCCACGCCATACATGTCCGGGTTCCAGGAGCAGATGCTGGTCCGGTTGGCAATGTCGGCGGCGCGATATTTGGTGCCAAGGATCGGCAGGTTTGCCTCCACCGCCGCGCGCGGAATGCCGCGCATGACATGAATGCCGAATTTGAGGCCCAGCGCATGTACTGCCTGCGCCAGCGGCGCGAAGCCCTTGCCGCCTGCGCTGGAGGGAAAGCGATTGGGCGCGGGGATCATCCGGCCATAGGCGTCCATCGCTGGTTTGGGCTTTGCGTTATAGCTGTAGCTGGATGCTTCGGGTTCATACCACTGGATATCGACCGTGAAGATGTCATAGCCGAAGGGCAGCAGCTTATCCGCCATGATCCGCGCGGTTTCGCGCGCCTGCGCTTCAGTGATGGTGGTGGCAAAGCTGTTCCAGCTGTTCCAGCCCATCGGCGGACGGGGCGCCAGCAGCGATGCCCCATCGGCGGCGCGGCGTTGTGGGGCTTGCGCGACTGCGGCCGCCGTCAACCCGGCCATGCTGCCCGCCAACATCGTGCGGCGGCTTGTTTGCAAATGCATCCTCTTCATTTGTAGGAGTAAACCGCAGCCAGCCTGTCAGATCAAGCGCTAAGCGCTTGGCGGACAGTCACAGCCATGGTTTAACTGTCTTCATGTCCTGTCGCTTCCTCCGTCTGGCCGTCGCGGCCGGCCTGCTCGCCAGCACCGCCCTTTCCGCCCAGCAGCCCGCATCCGATCCGGTAGAAGCCGTCGATCCGTTCATCGGCACAAGCGGTCAGGGACACACCTTCCCCGGCGCGGTCGCACCCTTCGGCATGGTGCAATTGTCGCCCGATACCCATGTAGGACCTGCACGCGAAACCTATGACTGGGCGTCGGGCTATCGCCATGAAGACCCCGTCATACTGGGCTTTTCCCACACCCATTTTTCGGGCGCAGGACATAGCGACCTTGGTGATTTTCTGGTCATGCCGGTCAGCGGCGACACGGTGCCTGTCAAAGCGGGCGACGCGGACACACCGGGCTTTCGGTCGCACAAGGCCGATGAGACGGCGACGCCGGGCTATTATGCGGTGACGCTGACAGACCCCGGCGTGCGGGCGGAAATGACCGCAGGAACGCGCGTCGGCGTTCATCGCTACGCCTTTCCGGCCGGCAAGGCGGCACATCTGCTCATCGACCTGCGCAGCATCATCTATGATTATCCCGGCAAGATCCTGTGGTCGTCGGTGCGAATTCGGCCCGACGGCACGATCACCGGATCGCGCGAGGTGCGCGGCTGGGCGAGCCCGCGCCGCATCTTCTTCGCCATGCGCTTTTCCGCGCCGGTGACAGGCCACAAACTGATCAGCACGGAGGAGAATATCCTCTATAAGGGGTTCAAGGGGCCGGGTCGCGGACCCGAAACGCTGGATTCCCTGTCTGGCCGGGCGCTGATCGCGCAGTTCGACTTCGGCGCACTGGGTAAGCCGCTGGAGGTGAAGGTCGCGCTGTCGGGCGTGGACGAGGATGGCGCGATTGCGAACCTCGACAGCGGGCCGGGCGATTTCGATGCGATCCGCGCCAGAACCCGTGCCGCCTGGGCCGAGGCGCTGGGCCGCGTGACGATCGATGCGCCAAAGCCGATGCGCACCAATGTCTACACCGCGCTCTATCACAGCCTGATGGCGCCGAGCGTGTGGAGCGATGCCGACGGACGCTGGCGGGGGCCGGACGATCAGGTCCATGCCGGCGGCAGGACCACCCGCTATTCCACCTTTTCGCTATGGGACACGTTCCGCGCCGAACACCCGCTACTGACGCTCATCCAGCCCGAAGAGCGCAACGCCGACTTCGTCAATTCGCTGGTCGCCAGCCAGAAGGCCAGCCCGTTCGGTATCCTGCCCGTCTGGGAGTTTGCGGGCAAGGAAACCTGGACGATGATCGGCTATCATGCCGTGCCGGTCATCGCCGACGCCTGCCTCAAGGGGATAAGGGGCATAGACTGCGCGGGCGCGCTCAAGGCCATGGTCGCCAGCGCCGACTATGCGCCCTATGGCGGCCTTAGCGATTATATGTCGCTCGGCTATGTCCCCATCGATCGCAAACCCGAAGCCGCGTCCAAGACGGTCGAATATGCCTATGACGACTGGACCATCGCGCGCCTCGCCCGCAAGCTCGGCGAAACGGCGATCGCGGCGCGGTTCGAAAAGCGGGCGCAAAATTGGCGCAACAGCTTTGATCCGAAATCCGGATTCCTGCGCGCGCGAAAATCGGATGGGTCCTTTCGCACGCCGTTCGATCCGACCGCGATCAACTATGGCAGCGACTATACGGAGGGCAATGCCTGGCAATATAGCTGGTTCATGCCGCACGATCAGGGCGGGCTGTTCCGCCTGCTGGGCGGCGACGCCCAGGCCGTGGCGAAGCTGGACGCGATGTTCGATTATGACAACAGCAAGATCGACTATAGCCATGCCGAGGATATTGCCGGCCTGATCGGCCAATATATCCATGGCAACGAACCCAGCCACCATGTCGCCTATCTCTATAATTATGCAGGACAGCCATGGCGGACCCAGGAACGGCTGAAACAGATTGTCGAGAGCCAGTATAAGCCCACGCCCGATGGCCTTTCCGGCAATGACGACCTGGGGCAGATGTCCGCCTGGCTGGTGTTCACGGCGCTCGGTTTCTATCCGGTGGCGCCGGGCAGCAACGAATATGTGATCGGGCGGCCGTTCGTGGCGCGGGCGGAGATGACCTTGCCGAACGGGCAGCACTTCATCGTGATTGCTGACGGCCTGTCCGACGCGAACCGCTATGTCGGTGGCGTGACTTTGAACGGCAAGCCGCTGGAACGCAGCGCGATCACAGACGCGGAAATCCGGGCGGGCGGCGAATTGCGCTTCACCATGCAGGCGACGCCGAACATGTCATGGGCGACGAAGCCGGGCGCGCGCCCCTTCTCCACCACCGCCTATCGCCCTTGAGGCCTCAGCCTGCCGATCAGCGATGCCAAGAAAAAGGGCTCCTCCCGCCGGGGAGAAGCCCTGTCTCTTATTTTAGCGCGACGGCCGATCAGGCGGCGAGTTTACGCAGCACATATTGCAGGATGCCGCCGTTCAGGAAATATTCCAGTTCGTTGACGGTATCGATGCGGCAAAGCGCGGTGAAGCTGAAGGTCGAGCCGTCGGCGCGCGTCACCTTCACCTCGACATCCTGGCGGGGCTTCAAGTCAGCGACGCCTTCGATGGTGAAGCTGTCATCGCCCTTGAGGCCCAGTGTCTCGCGGCTTTCGCCGTCCTTGAACTGCAAGGGCAGCACGCCCATGCCGACCAGGTTGGAGCGGTGGATGCGCTCGAAGCTTTCGACGATGACCGCGCGCACGCCCAGCAGGTTGGTGCCCTTGGCCGCCCAGTCGCGCGACGATCCGGTGCCATATTCCTTGCCGCCGATGACAACCAGCGGCGTGCCGTCCGCCTTATGCTTCATCGCTGCGTCATAGATCGGCATGACTTCGCCATTGTAGCTGGTCATGCCGCCTTCGACGCCGTCCAGCATCTGGTTCTTGATGCGGATATTGGCGAAGGTGCCACGCATCATCACTTCATGATGGCCGCGGCGCGCGCCATAGCTGTTGAAGTCGGCCTTGCTCACCTGATGCTCCATCAGCCACTTGCCCGCCGGGCTGTCGACCTTGATCGAGCCGGCCGGCGAGATGTGGTCGGTGGTGATGGAGTCGCCGAAGATGGCGAGCGGCTTGGCGCCCTGAATGTCGGTCACGGCGTCGGGCGTCATCGACATGCCCTCGAAATAGGGCGGGTTGGCGACATAGGTCGAACCGGCGCGCCACTGATAGGTGTCCGAACCGGTGACTTCGATCGCCTGCCAGTGCGCATCGCCCTTGTAGACATTGGCGTAGCGGGCCTGGAACATCTGGCGGTCCATGCAGCCGGCCATGACGGTCGAAACCTCGTCATTGCTGGGCCAGATGTCCTTCAGATACACCGCTTCGCCATCCTTACTGGTGCCGATCGGGGTCGTGATGAAATCTTCCACCACGGTGCCCTTGAGCGCATAGGCGACGACCAGCGGCGGGCTGGCGAGGAAGTTGGCGCGCACGTCGGGCGACACGCGGCCTTCGAAGTTGCGGTTGCCCGAAATCACGGCGGCGGCAACCAAGCCATTGTCGTTGATCGCCTTGCTGATCGGTTCGGCCAGCGGGCCGGAATTGCCGATGCAGGTGGTGCAGCCATAGCCCACCAGGTTGAAGCCGATGGCGTCGAGATGCGACTGGAGGCCGGCCTTTTCCAGATAATCGGTCACGACCTGGCTGCCCGGAGCGAGCGAGGTCTTGACCCAAGGCTTGGGCTTGAGGCCGAGTTCATTGGCCTTCTTGGCGACCAGACCGGCCGCGACCAGCACGCCGGGGTTCGACGTGTTGGTGCAGCTGGTGATCGCGGCGATGGTGACGTCGCCGTCGCCAATGTCGAAATCCTTGCCGTCGACCGGTACGCGCTGCTGCGCCTTCTTGTAGGTCTTTTCCATGTCGGCGTTGAACACGTCGTCGACGTCGGGCAGCGACACGCGGTCCTGCGGGCGCTTGGGACCGGCCAGGCTGGGGACGACCGTCGACAGGTCCAGTTCCAGCGTGTCGGTAAAGACCGGTTCGACCGCCGGGTCGATCCAGAAGCCCTGTTCCTTGGCATAGGCTTCGACCAGCGCGATATTCTCGTCGCTGCGGCCGGTCAGGCGCATATAGTCCAGCGTCTTGTCGTCAATGCCGAAGAAGCCGCAGGTCGCGCCATATTCGGGCGCCATGTTGGCGAGCGTCGCGCGGTCGGCGAGCGACAGGGTGGCAAGGCCGGGACCGAAATATTCGACGAAGCGGCCGACGACGCCGCGCGCACGGAGCATCTGGGTGCAGGTGAGCACCAGATCGGTCGCGGTCACGCCTTCCTTGAGCGTCCCGGTGAACTTGAAACCGACGACTTCGGGGATTAGCATGGATACGGGCTGGCCCAGCATCGCGGCTTCCGCCTCGATCCCGCCAACGCCCCAGCCCAGCACGCCAAGGCCGTTGACCATGGTGGTATGGCTGTCGGTGCCGACGCACGTGTCGGGATAGGCGACGGTCACGCCGTCAGGGCCTTCGCTCGACCAGACGGCCTGCGCGATATTTTCCAGATTCACCTGGTGGCAGATGCCGGTGCCGGGAGGCACGGCGTAGAAATTGGCGAGGCTCTTGCTGCCCCATTTCAGGAAGTCGTAGCGCTCCATATTGCGCTGATATTCGATCTCGACATTCTGCTCGAACGCCTGGGGCGTGCCGAATTCATCGACCATGACCGAATGGTCGATGACGAGGTGAACGGGAACCTGCGGGTTGATCTTGGCGGCGTCGGCGCCCAGCGCAGTCATCGCATCGCGCATCGCGGCAAGGTCGACGACGCAGGGCACGCCGGTGAAATCCTGCATCAGCACGCGCGCGGGACGATACTGGATTTCGCGCTGCGCCTGACCGCGATCCTTCTGCCAGTCGACGATTGCCTGAATGTCATCGGTGGTGACGGTCACGCCATCTTCGAAGCGCAGGAGATTTTCGAGCAGCACCTTCATCGAGAAAGGCAGGCGCGAAACGTCTCCAAGTTTCGCAGCGGCCTTCTTGAAGGAATAATAGGCAATGTCCTTGCCGCCGACATTCATCATGTCGCGCGTGCCTAGCGTGTCCTGTCCGATGGCGGTCATAAGATGTGCGTCTCCTCGCATGGCGCTTCGCCAGAGGATGACGCGATTCCACCGGAGCCTCGCCGGACAGCGAACGGACTGGACGGCGAAGGTCAGGGATGCGCCTCAACCGGTGGTCGAAGCAGGTATGTCCCGATGGTGCAGCGCCATACAGAATGGGGCGGCGGTGTCAAATGGACAAAATCGCGGATTATTCAGCTTTCCCGCGATTTTCACTGCTAATGGTTCGCAACAGGAAACAAGCAGGTCGGACGGCGTTTGGATGGCGATCAACAGGGAACCGCCTCTATGCCATTGCCCTTGCCGAGCAGCGCGAACGACCCCGCCATGTCCCTGCTCTTTTATCGTCCGGGCCGGGCGATGCCCTGCCCATCTTGCGGCGAAAGCCAGTGGCTGGTCGGCCGGGTCATGGCGCAATGCGCCTGTTGCGACGCAGCCATGCCGATCGATGGCGCCTATCGCGGCTGGTCGGGCGGGGGCGCATCCTTCCGTCGGCCAGAGCGGTTGCCGATCGCCTGATCAGGCTTTTCGCGTTTTTTCAGCCGCGATCCAGGCGTCCATCTGGCTTTCCAGCACGGTCAGCGGCACTGCCCCCTGCGCCAGCACCGCGTCATGGAAACGGCGCAGGTCAAATTTCGGCCCCAGGGCTTTTTCGGCTCTGGTGCGCAATTCCCGTATCTTGATTTCACCCAGCTTGTAGCCGAGCGCCTGGCCCGGCCAGCTGATATAGCGGTTCACTTCCGCATCAATATTGGCGTCGGACAGGGCACTGTTCGTCTTCATGAACGCGACGGCTCGCGCCTTGTCCCAGCCCTTCGCATGGATGCCGGTATCGACCACAAGCCGGCAGGCGCGCCACATTTCATAGGACAAGCGGCCCATCATCTTCTCGGGCGTGTCATACAGGCCCATTTCTTCGCCCAGATATTCGGTATAGAGCGCCCAGCCCTCGACATAGGCGGTGAACCCGGCGAGATATTTGCGGAATGGCGGTAGCGGCAATTCCTGTTGCAACGCAATCTGGTTGTGATGACCCGGCACCGCCTCATGCGCGGTCAAGGCCGGAACTTCCCAGAAGGGGCGCTGATTCAGCTTGGACGTGTTGACCCAATAGGTGCCCGAAATGCCGGCTTCCGGCGCGCCCGGCCCATAATAGGCCGTCGTGGTGCCTTCGGCTTCTGCCGCCGGGATGGGCTTGAGGCCATAGGGCAGACGGGGCAGCGTGCCGAAATAGCGCGGCAACAGACCGTCGATCGTCTTGGCCTGCCGCGCTGCGACGCGCAACAATTCCTCCGGCGTCTTGGCATAATAGGATGGGTCGGTGCGCAAATGGGCAATATAGGCGGCGCGACTGGGGTAGCCCGCCTGGGTCGCAATATCGTCCATACGCTTGCCGATCCGGGCGACCTCGTCCAGACCGATCTGGTGGATCTGGTCGGGCGTAAGGTCTGTGGTGCTGTGCGCCTTCACCCGGCTGGCATACCAGGCGGCGCCGCCCGGCAGCGATGAGGCGCTGTCGCTCTTGCGGCAATGGGGCAGATAGTCCGCGACGAACAGGTCATGCCATTTGCGATATTCAGGCGTCAGGACGTCGCGGATCAGCGTCACCGCGCGCGCCTGCATCGCTGCCCAGTCCGCGTCGCTGATGTCGCGCGGCTTGGTGCGCGTGAACGGTTCGTAGAAACGCGTCTCCTGCGGAGGCCCTTCCACGATCCCGCTGATCGTGCCGGCGTAGTTTTGCAGGACGGAACAGGGCTGAACATAACCGCCCGCAATCGCCTGCCGCGTGATGGCCAGCGCATCGCCATTTTGTTTGGGGTAAAGCGCAAGGCGCTCCAGATAGCTTTCATAGTCGGCGCGATTGTAGAATGGCAGTCCGTCGGCCATGCCCGAAAAGCCCTGATGCCAGCCATAATAGGTGGTGAACAGCATCTGCCGTTCCGCCTGATGGCTGTTGCTGGCGATATCATCGCGCAGCATCCAGAGCAGGACATTGCGATTGACCCGGTCCGCCGCGCTCAATTCTGCCTCGGGCACGGCTTCCAGTCGGCGGACGAATTGCTGTTGGGCCTTGATCTGCTCGTCTCGCGCGGCGAGCGACATGTCGTAGATGCGGTCGTCATAGTCGCGCACACCGCGCGCGGTTGCCTCGACGGGGTGGACGGACAGATACCAGGTCCAGTGATCATCCAGGATGCGGGCGAGTTGCGCTTCTGCCGTCGCCGCCTGGCTAGATGCGCCGGCATCCTGCGCCTGTGCGGCGGCAGGGATCATGGCGAGATAAAGCGGAATAAGGGCGGTGCAGGGTATCTTACGCATAGCGGCGATGGTTCGCGCGCGCAGGGGCTCTTGGCAAGCCCGATTGTGAAATCGTCTCGCCAGAAGTGCGTTGATCGGGGGAATCAGGCGGGCGCGACGCCTTCGGCTTCGACCACGTCTTCGCCCACATGGATACCGCGTACGCGGACCTGCTTTTCCACCAGGTCGACCGGGACTCGCAGCAGGACCAGCCTGTAGCTGCCACCATCGTCGCGCCGAAGCAGGAAGCCGGCCGCGTCGCGCACCAGCCTCCCAGTTTCATCGACAGTGGCGCCCACCATGGTCATGATGGTCAGTCAATAGCGTCCTTGACGCCCTTGCCCGCCAGAATGCCGAGAACGAGAAAGACGACAAACACGGCAAGCGCGATGAAGAACAGGATTTTGGCGATGCCGACAAAGGTGCCGGCGGCGCCGCCGAAGCCGAGCAGCGCCAGCACGGCGGCGATGACCAGCGAGATGATCGCGAGCTTGATCATGATCAGGATCCTTGAAATGCGAGAGAAAGATATGTCTCAAACCCATGACCGGCTGGCTTGTTCCACATGCGTAGCGGACCATCTGTCATCGCTAACGAGACATTAAGGTTGAATATCAGATAGTTGATTGAACCGTGAGCGACGTAGGACCGTTGGGACGGCAGATTGCCCGACGGGCCTCAGAATGGAGACGGTGATGCACAATCATACCATCAGCAAGCTGGACGACCTTATCACCACGCTGATCGACAGCGTGAAGGGATATACGCATAGTGCGGAGAAGGCCAAGTCCGCGCCGTTTGAAACCTTGTTCCGCGATCTCGCGACCGAACGGCAAGCGGCGGTCGCGATGCTGCAGGAACGCAGCCGGCAGCTTGGCGGCAAGCCCAATGAATTTGGCTCTGCGGCCGGAACGGTTCACCGGTGGATTGAGGATATCCATGTCGCGCTGGGCGGCGGCGACAAGGCGATCATCCAGGCGATCGACCGGGGCGAGGATTATCTGAATGAAGAATTCGAGCGCGTGTTGAAGGACGATGCGATCGACGCGGAAACGCAGTCCATCGTCCGCCGCGCACATGAATCCGTTCGCCACGGGCTGACCCTGGTCGATCAGTTGAAGCAGCAGGTTGCCGCCTGACCCTTATACCCAGCCTTCCAGCACCTGATTGGGTGGCCGGTGGCCGTCCACCCAGGTGCGGATATTGGCGATGACGCGGGCGCCGGTGGCATGGCGCCCCTCTATCGTGGCCGACCCCATATGCGGCAGCAGCACGACATTGGAGAGGGCGAGCAGACGTGGATCGACCGCCGGCTCATGGGCATAGACGTCCAGCCCCGCGCCCGCGATGCGGCTTTCCTCGAGCGCGTCGATCAACGCGCCCTCGTCCATGATTTCCGCGCGGGATGTGTTGATGACATAGGCGTGGGACCGCAGGAGGCCGATCCGGCGCGCGTCCACCAGCCCGCGGCTGTCGGCATTGAGCGGGCAGTGGATCGACAGGATATCGCTGTCCGTCAGCAAGGCATCGAGATCGCCCTGCCAGCGCGCCTCAAGCTCCTGCTCGACCTCGAAGGGCAGGCGATGGCGATTGTGATAAGCGATGGACAGGCCAAAGGCGCGCGCCCGGCGCGCCACGGCGCGACCGATACGTCCCATGCCGATGATGCCGAGCGTCTTGCCGCCGATCCGGTGGCCCAGCATGCCTGACGGGCTCCACCCCTGCCACGCGCCGGAGCGCACCAGCTTTTCGCCCTCGGCCAGTCGGCGTGGCACCGACAGGATCAGCGCCATCGTCATATCGGCCGTGTCCTCGGTCAACACGCCGGGCGTATTGGTGACGATGATCCCCTTCTTCCGCGCGGCGACAAGATCGATATGGTCGACGCCGCTGCCAAAGCTGGCGATGAGGCGCAGCCTGTCCGGCGCGCCGTCGATCAGGTCCGCGTCGATCTGATCGGTGATGGTGGGCACCAGCACGTCGCAATCGGCCATGGCGCGCGCC
Source organism: Sphingobium lactosutens DS20 (assembly GCF_000445105.1). Classification (GTDB taxonomy): domain Bacteria; phylum Pseudomonadota; class Alphaproteobacteria; order Sphingomonadales; family Sphingomonadaceae; genus Sphingobium; species Sphingobium lactosutens. The sequence goes on from NZ_ATDP01000071.1 coordinate 107,134, forward strand.
ATGGCTATCCGGTCCATCGCCGCGTCGGCGACATTGAAACTGGCGTCGAACAATTGCGCCATGCGCGCTTCCACATCGGGCGGCAGGCGGCGCGTGACGATGACGCGCGGCTTGGCGGGACGCGGCGGAGTCTTGCGCGGTTCTTGGGCCATGACGGTGGCGCTATTGCGCGGCAGGGTGCGGGTCAAGCGGATAAGGCCTGTCAAGGCGAGGAAAGACTGTCGCGCCGACGATCAACGGGTTATGGATCGGCCATGGGTAACAGGATTTCGACTATTCACATCGCCTTGGCCGTGGCCGGCGCGACCATGCTGGGCCTTGCAGCTGCGCCCGCAAATGCCGCGCCCGGCAAGAAGACCCCCTATTGGGCGTCGCTGTCGCATGACGAAGCGCGCATGCGCGTTGGCCCCAGCCTGGATTACCCGTCCAACTGGGTCTATCGCCGCCGCGACCTGCCGGTGAAAGTGGTGCAAGTCCTCGGCCTGTGGCGCAAGGTGCAGGACCCCGATGGCGCGCAGGGGTGGATGCATGTCCGCCTGCTCAGCGATACGCCGACCGCCATCGTCCGATCGGCCATCGCGCCGCTGCATGGATCGCCCAGTGACGGATCGGCAACGCTGTTTCGCGCCGAACGGGGAGTCGTGGGGCGGATTTCCGACTGTTCGGGCGGCTGGTGCGCGTTCGACGTCAAAGGCCGGCGCGGCTATGTGAAGGCCAGCGATATCTGGGGCAATATCGACGGCTGAGCGCTGGCATAGTGAGGCGGAGCATAGGCTCCGCCCCGGTTCTCACCATTCATAGGCCTTGGGAAGGCTGCCCTCGTCCGGCGTTGCATAACGATCACGCAAACGCGTCTGGCGATCCGTCATCGGTTGGGCCACGCCGTCGATCCAGACGGCCACCGGCGCGGACGTCATTTCCAGCGGATCACCATCCCATATCACCACGTCGCCGGCTTTTCCCGATTGCAGCGAGCCGAGCCGGTCCCCCAGCCCCATCGCCTCGGCCGGTGCCAGCGTGATGGTGCGCAGCGCCTGCCCCCAGCTCAAGCCGGTCGCGCCCGGCACCTTCGTCAGCGCCACCATATTGCCCGCCTGCTGGTTGGCGACACGCAACTGGAGCGCGTCGTCTCCCGTCAGCATGCCCATCGAGACGGAAACGCCCGCCTGCACCATCCGCCCGACATTGCTCTGCGTCGCGGCGAGCTTTTCGAAGGCGGACGGCAAATCCTCCAGCCCCGCGGTAATGACGGGCACCTTGGCCGCCGCGATTTGCGGCGCGACCATCCAGCCTTCGGTAGCCCCAGCCAGGATCAGCCGCAGCGCCGGAAAATCCTGCCGCAGGGCAAGCGCGGCCAGAATATCGCGCGCGCTTTCGGCATGGACCATCAGCGGCATCGCCCCGGTGACGACCGGCACCAGCGCCTCGGCGTCGACGCGGTTCAGCAGCGAATCCTTGGAATTGCCGTCAAAGGCAGCCGGCGCCCTGGCATAGTCCTGCGCCTGCCGCAGCATCATCTTGAACGTCAGGATCATCGCGGCGCGGCTACCGCCCGCCTCGGCCGCGCCGGCCTCCCCCATTTCGACATATTCGAAGGCGCGCGCCTTGGTGATTGGGCTCATGTCCGCGCCCAGATCGATGACCGCGCCCTGCCCGGCGAATATGCCGCTGGAGGCCGCGGGAGCGACCACTGCCCGGGTCACGCCGCCATTGCGGCTGATCGCGACCGGGTTGGCGAGCGGATTGATGGCGGGGGCAACGTCGATCGCGGCCGAAAAGGGAGAGTTGGCGCTGATATCATTGGTTTCGCGCACCGCCGGCACTTCGGCCAGCCCCACGCGCGAAAAGCCCGACACCAGGCCGGGCGTCACCCATTTGCCCGATCCGTCGACGATCTTCGCACCGGCGGGCACGGCGATGCCCGCGCCGGCGGCCACGATCTTGCCAGCGTCGATCACGACCGTGCCATTCTGTATCGGTTCCGACCCGTCGCCGATCGCCAGCGTCGCGCCGGTAATGGCGATCGGCTGGGCCAGCGCGGGGACAGCCGCGATCAGGGCCAGCAGCGCCGCTGCCCCCATCCGGCATGCGCGGGCGCGAACGGAACATATCTTTGTCATTTCACGTCTCCCGCGCCGATCTGGCCCAGTTCGAAATCGCTCACCGGTCGGCGCTTGGGGTCGAATGCGTCATAGAGCAGCGCGCCGTCGATCCACACCTTTTCCGGGCGGGTATAGGTGCTGAACGGATTGCCGTTCCACAGCACGACGTCAGCCATCTTGCCGACCTTCAGGCTGCCGGTGCGATCGGCAACGCCCATCGCCCGCGCCGGATTGATGGCGAGCCAGGTCCAGGCGACCTCGTCGCTGATGTCAATGCCCATGCGCCGCCCCGCGCCCAGCGCCTTGGCCGCTTCCTGGTTGAGCCGCTGGATACCGTCCTGATCGTCGCTATGAACGATGGCGCAGGCTCCGGCCTTGTGGACCAGCGGGATATTCTCCTTGATCCCGTCATAGGCCTCCATCTTGAAGCCATACCAGTCGCCCCACAGGGCCGAGCAAATGCCATTGTCGCGCAACAGGTCCGCGATCTTGTAGCTTTCGACGGCATGGTGGAAGGTCGACACCTTGTAGCCGAATTCCTTGCTCATATCGATGACGTTGGCCATTTCGTCGGCGCGATAGCAATGGTTGTGGACCATGATCTTGCCCTCAAGTACGTCGGCAAGCGTCTCCATGCCCAGGTCGCGCGTCTGATCCTTCCCGGCGGCGCGCTTCTGCTGATATTCGCGCGCCTTGATCCACGTCTGGCGATTGACCGCCATATTGCCCATGCGGGTGCTGGGTTCGCGGCCCTTGCTGCCATAGACGCGCTTGGGATTTTCGCCGCACGCCATTTTGAGGCCCTGCGGCGCGCCGGGGAATTTCATCCCCTGCATCGTGCGCGCCGGTACATTCTTGAGCGTTACGCTGCGCCCGCCAAACAGGTTTGCCGATCCGGGCAGAATCTGGAGCGTGGTCACGCCGCCGTTGGCGAGCGCGCGGGAAAAGCCGGGGTCCTGCGGCCAAACGCTATGTTCGGCCCATACATGCGGGGTGACCGGCGACGTCGCCTCATTGCCGTCGGACAAGGCATCAACGCCGGGCGAGGGATAGTCGCCCAGATGGCTGTGAATATCGATGACGCCGGGCGTCACATATTTGCCCTGCGCGTCGATCACGACCACATCGGCGGGAATCGGCGTGTCCGCCCCGCCGATCGCAGTGACCTTGCCGTCGGACAGGAAGACGATGCCATTGTCGATGCGTCCGCCCTCCCCGTCAAAGATGGTCGCGCCGCGCAGCACCGTCGGTCGGCCGCCATAGGGACGATAGGTCGAAGGATAGGGATTTTCGGGCTCCGCCGACGCCCCTTGCGAGGCGGGTCGCTCCTCCTTGCCCTTGCGCGCGGCCAGCGGCGTGGTGCCGCTCGCCAGCAGGACGGCCGCGACCGTCAGTGAAACACCCCTGTTACTGAACGCCATGCATCCACCTCTTGATCGGAAATGCGAGGATGAAAAGGAGGACGCCAAGACCAATCGACGCAAGGCCGATCGTGCGGAACACGTCCACATAGGTTTGCAGGCTGACGGCCAGGTTCGTCACCTGCCCGCCCACCGTTTCGACGCTGGCGACCTGCGCGATCATGCCGCCGACATATTGGGCGACCGAAATCGACATGAACCACACGCCCATCATCAGACCGACGATCCGCACGATCGACAATTTGGTGATCATCGACAGGCCGACCGGCGAAATGCACAGCTCCGCCATGGAGTGGATCAGGTAAAGCAAGGCCAGCCACCAGATCGACACCTTGAAATCCGCGCCGGCAAAGGCGCTGCCCCAGACGAGGACTAGGAAGCCGAGGCCTACGCCCACCAGCGCGATGGCGAACTTGACCGGGATGGACGGCTCAAGCCCCCGCCGGCCCAGCGCGTTCCAGCCGATGCTGAACAGCGGCGCCAGCGTCACGATGAAGAAGGCATTGAAGAACTGCGTCTGGCCAGCCGACAGGCTGAACAGGCCGAAGACCGACAGGTCGGTATTGCGATCGGCAAACAGCGTCAGCGACGATCCGGCCTGCTCGAACAGGGTCCAGAATACGACGTTGAAGACGATCATCACCATCGCCGCCAGCATCATCTGAAATTCGACCTTGCTGCCCGCGCGCCAGGACCAGATGAGAATGGCGGGCACGGCGATCAGGAAGGTGATGAACAGCAATTTGCCCAGGATCGGCAGCGCCATCAGATAACCGATGATGCCAGCGCCCGCCTGTGCCTGCGCAGCGTCCATCACATTGACGAACAGGAACCACATCAGGGGAATGGCCGCAATGGACAGCGCGTAGATCAGCAGGTCCTTGCGCGGATTGGCCCCTTCGGGCCGTTCGCCATAGCCGCCGAGTTTTCCGCCATCGAACTGGATCAGCGCCCAGGAACAGAGCATGCCGATCGCCGCGAGCAGGAAGCCCGCCCACCAGCCGACCGACGTCGCGAGCCAGGGGCAGAGTATCTGCGAAAACAGGCTGCCCAGATTGATGCCCATGTAGAAGATGGTGAAGCCGGCATCGCGGCGACGGTCGCCGACCGCATAAAGTTCGCCCACGATGGTCGAGATATTGGGTTTGAAGAAGCCATTGCCGACGACGATGGCCGACAGGGCGATCAACATCAGCATGGTGAAGAAGGGGCTGCGTTCGCCGCCCGCGACAAAGCCGCCCTTTTCGACTTTGCGCTCGACAGCGCCCGCGTCGTTCACCAGATCGACCGAGCCATCCTCATGCCCGCGAATGGCAAGGCGCGCGTCACCGTCGATCAGATATTGCTGGCGTGCGTCGCCTCGTTTGGCGACCTGCACCTCATAGCGCTGGCCATCGACAAGGGCATAGGGCTTGGCCGCCTCCCCGCCGAAACACAGCGTGAAATAGCCGATCGCCATGATGATCGCGCCGAACTTCACCGACCGTTTTGACCCCAGATACCGGTCGGCGATGAAGCCGCCGATGAAGGGGGTCAGATAGACCAACGACATGTAAGCGCCATAGGTTCCACCGGCGCTGGTGTCGGAAAACAGGAAATGGTCCGTCAGATAGAGGACCAGCAAGGCCCGCATGCCGTAGAAACCGAATCGCTCCCACATTTCGGTGGTAAACAATCTGGCAAGCTGGCGCGGATGGCCGAACCAGGATGCGTCGGCGTCGGCAATATGTTCGGCCGCCTGTGCCGCCCGGTTCGGGTCGGCGGGTGAAATGGCCATGGCGCGGTGCTCCCCGATCTTATAGGGGGAGGCCCGCCTCCCCGAATTCAATCGCGCGAGACTAGCAGCAGAATTGCGTGAGTGAAGAACAATATTACAATCGCATGAAGGATGGCCCGATGTTCAATGACCGTTCCACGCCGCTTTCCCTGCTCCAGACCCGCCGATCGGGCAAACCGCGCGACCTGATTGCGCCGGGGCCGGATGACGCGGAATTGCGGCAGATATTGGAGGTGGCGCTGCGCACGCCCGACCATGGCAAGATTGCCCCATGGCGTTTCGTCATCGTGCCGCAGAACAAGCGCCACGCGCTGGCGGGCCTTCTGGAACGGGCCTATCGCGCTGAAAAACCCGACGCCGGGCGACTGGAAGTCGAATCCATGCATCAGTTCGCCCATCAGGCGCCGACATTGGTGGTCGCTCTGTCGTCCCCGGTGCCCGGCAGCAAAATCCCTGTGTGGGAACAGCAATTGTCGGCCGGAGCGGCGATCATGAACCTGCTCCATGCCACCCATGCGCTTGGTTATGCCGGCGGATGGCTCACCGGTTGGCCCAGCTTCAATGGCGACGTGCGCGACGCATTCGGGCAAGCCCATGAGACAATAGCCGGATTCATCTTCATCGGCACCCCGGCGAAGCCATTGGAAGAACGGCCCAGGCCAGAATATGACGATATCGTATCGACCTGGGACCGATAATTACAAAATGTCATGATGCAGACATTGTCTCTGACTTGACCCCATTAGCTGTATTATGGCAGTGAAGCACTATGGCCGAAGACTCAAAGCCCGTCTATCTCCGCCTGCGGGAGATCATCGCTGCGTCCATATTGGATGGCGAATTTGCCGACGGTGACTTGCTGCCGTCGGTCCGCGCCTTCGCCGCGGCGCAGGGCGCCAATCCGCTGACCGTCGCCAAGGCGTATCAAAGCTTTCAGGATGATGGTCTGGTGGTAGTGAAGCGCGGCGTCGGCATGTTCGTCGCCGCGGGGGCTACGCGCCGCCTGCGCGAAGCGGAGCGCGAGCGGTTTCTGGAAACGATATGGCCGCCAGTGGCCGCGCAGATGCGCCGGCTGGGTCTTCGCATCGAGGATATGGACCTGGCGCAGGCCTGACCCGCTTTTTACAAGGCTTTGAGCGCCGCCAGCGCTTCCTGCCGATTGCCGAAATCCCGCACCGACGCCGCACGGTTGAGCGCAAGTCGCGCTTCGCCCTTGCGTCCCGCCGCAGCATAGGCCTGCCCAAGATGCATCTGAAGCACGGGCACGGAGGGCGCGAGCGCGACCGCCTTTTCCAGCAAATCGACCGCCATCGGCCCCTTGGCATCGCTGCGCAGCAACACCCAGCCCAGCATGTCGGCCGTCACCGGATTCCCGGGCATCAGGGCATAACCGTGGCGCGCATAGGCCAAGGCGGCTTTCTGCTTGCGCTGTTCCAGCGAAACCCGCGCCAGATCGGTCATCAACAGCGCGTCATTGTCGCCGACCTGCGCGCGCAGCGCCTGAAGCAGCCGCTCGGCGCTGCGCCAGTCTTCCCGCGCTATCGCAAAGCCCGCCACCAGACGGAGCATGTCGCGATCCATAGGATGCTGGCGCAAGAAAAGCCGGGCTACCTGCTCTGCGCGCGGCCCATTGCCGGTCTGTTGCAAGGCGCTGACCAGGCGCAGCGCCGCATCGCGATCGAAGCGGATATTGGCGCCGGCTTCGTAGGCGCGCACCGCTTCCCGGCCCTGCCCGTTCGCCTGCAACACATCGCCCAGGATCAGCCATGCAGCCGGTGCGCCGGGGTTGGCCCGGTTCAACAGGCGCGCCCGCTCCAGCGCCTCGTCATTTCGTCCCGCGGTCAGGAGCGCGCGAATATAGGGGATATTGTCGTGCGCGGTCGCTGGGTCGGCCGGCGCGCCGTTGGGCAAGGCCGTTGCGAAAACCGACGCCGCCGGCCGCACGGGCCAGGCGGCCCGCGCCAGCATGTCGCTGGCCATCGCCCGGTCGCCGAGGCTTTCCTGCACGCGCGCGGCAAGGGTCAGGACATAGGGGTCCGCATCCTGCTGCGCCACGATCGGCGCCAGCGTGGCGGCGGCGGACATCTGATCGCCATTGTCCGCATAGGCGCGTCCCAGCAAGATGCGCGCCGGCCGGTTCCAGGGTTGCGCATCGACCAAGGGCGCCAATGTCTGCGCCGCCAGCAGGGGATTGCCGTCCTGAAGATGCAGGATACCGCGCAGCAGCTGCGTCGCCGGTTCCCCGTCCAGCCGACCGCCGGTACGCTCCAGCAGCTTGCGCGCCAGATCATCCTGCCCGGCGCGCGCCGCCATGACCGCCTGCATCATCCAGGCGCGCGCATTGCCAGGATCGAGCGCCAGGATGCGGCGCGTCATCGCCAGCATGCGCGATGCCTGGCCCGCGTCAGCCAGCGTGGCGGCATATTGCTCCAGCACCGGCACGGAATCAGGATTAACCGCCATCGCGCGATCAAACCACGGAAGCGCCGCCACCAGGCCATATTGGGTGCGGGTGAGTTCCGCGCGCAGACCCAAGGCGAGCGCACTTTTGGGGTTGAGCGCCACCGCTTGATCCGCTGCGGCAATGGCCCCGGCCTGATCGCCGGTCGCCATGCGCAGGCGGCCCACCTCCACCCAGGTATCGGAATCGCGCGCGTTCAGCGCCAGCGCGCGCTTGAGCGCCGTTTCCGATTCGCGCACATCCCCCTCAGCCAGCGCCGCGCGCGCGATGACATGCGCGGCGTCCAGCGCCTGATCCTCCGGCAGGTCGGTCGCGCGCGCTTCGGCCAGGGCGCCGGCAAAATCGCCCTGAAGAAAATAGGCTTGCGCCATAATTGCGCGCGTTGCGGCGGGCGCCTGCCCCAGCGACCGGGCGCGCTCCACTTCCACTTGCGCCCCGGCCCCGTCGCCCAGATCGGCGAGCGCACGCGCCTGCGCCGCGCGGGCAACGGCCGAGCGCGGATTGTCCTTGATCGCATTCATCAGTTCGACCCGCGCCGTGCGCGCATCGCCCCGGTCAAGCGCGGCCAGACCGCGCGCCAGGGCGGCGCTGCCGTCCCGTTCATGCGCGCGCCATTGCCACAATCCTGCCAGCGCCATCAGCGCGGCGATCAAACCAATGATCAGGAAAAGGCGGGAACGGCGCATCAATCAGCCCTGCATATGATAGTGTTTGAGCAAGTCATAGAGCGTCGGCCGACTGATCCCCAGCATGCGGGCCGCACCCGATATGTTGCCGTCGGTGCGCGCCATCGCGTGACGTATGGCGCGCCGGTCGGCCATTTCGCGCGCCAGCTTCAGGTTGATGACGTCCGCGCCGCCTTGCGTTTCCTGGTCCAGATCAAGATCGGCGGCGGTGATCAATTTGCCTTCGGCCAGGATCATGGCGCGCTTCATCCTGTTTTCCAGTTCCCGCACATTGCCAGGCCAGGACCATGCATCCAGCGCCGCCAGCGCATCGGGCGCCAGCCCCTTGACCTGCGGATTGAGGTCGTCGGCGAAGCGATTGAGGAAATGGCGCGCCAGAAGCGCAGGATCGCCCGGCCGGTCCTTGAGCCCAGGTATGCGCACCACGACTTCGGCGAGGCGATAGTAAAGGTCTTCGCGAAATGTCCCGGCCGCCGTCATGGCACCAAGGTCGCGGTGGCTGGCGCACAATATGCGTATATCCATGCCCTTCGCGCCTCTGTCCCCTGCATCAGCCTCGCGCCGCTGTTGCAGGAACAAGAGCAGCTGCGCCTGGAGCGACAAGTCCATGTCACCGACCTCATCGAGGAACAGCGTGCCGCCCCGCGCAGCGCCGATCCTGCCGCCAGCGGGCCGTTTATCCGACCCGAACTCGCCAAATAATTCCGCCTCCAGCGTCGCAGAGGACAGCGCCGCGCAGTTGACGGTGACGAACGGGCCATCGCGCCGCTGGCTGGCATCGTGCAGCGCCTGCGCCAGCAATCCCTTGCCGGTTCCGCTGCCGCCCGACAGCAGCACGAAGACATCGGTCGGGGCGACCCGTTCGATCGTCCGCGCGACCCTGATCATTTCGGGCGCAGCCGTGATGACCTGGCCCAGCACCTGCTTGTCGCGCGGCGCACTCTCCACCAGTCGCGCATTGTCGCGCTCCAGCGCATGGACATGAAAGGCGCGACTGACGATCAATCCCAATTCATTTATGTCGACCGGCTTCTGGTAGAAATCATAAGCGCCGCCCGCGATCGCCTCCAGCGCGCTTTCCCGCTCGCCATGGCCCGAAGCGACGATGATCTTGGTATCCGGCTTGATGCGCAGCATATCGGCCAGCGTCGCAAATCCCTCGCTGGTGCCATCAGGATCTGGCGGCAATCCCAGGTCCAGCGTCACGACATCGGGCGTCTCGGCGCGCAGCAGGTCGATCGCTTCCTCCCGATCGCCAGCGATGAAAACATGATAGGCGTCATAGGCCCAACGAAGCTGCCGTTGCAGCCCGGGATCATCCTCGACGATCAGCAATTTAGGCCGTGTGTCGCTCATCACGCCGCCTGCTCGTCATGCGCCGGCCTGTCGCCGGCCGGCGCCAGCGGAAGGAAGAGGGAGAACCGGCTGCCCATGCCAGCCTGGCTTTCCACCATGATCCTGCCGCCCATGGCCTGCGCCAAAGCGCGCGCCTCGAACGCGCCGAGGCCAAAGCCTCCGGCCTTGCTGGATGCAAAGGGCTTAAACAATTCGCGGCGGATATATTCCGCGCTCATGCCCGATCCCTGGTCGATAATGTCTATCCTTGCCATGTCGTCCTGACGCCCCAGGCGGATGACGACCGGCCTGTCGGGGGGGCTGGCATCAATGGCGTTCTGAACCAGGTGAAGGATGACCTGTTCGGTTCGAACCGGATCGGCCATGATGTCGGGAGCCGTTCCCTCTATCCGGACGGCATGGTGGCGTGATCGCATTGCGGCGATCCGGACCAGAAGCGGCTGCAACCCGAACGCACGCGCCTCCTGCGCCGCAGCCTTGTGATGCTGGGACAGGCGGCCCAGCATGGCGTTCATCCGACCGACTGATTCTTTCAGCGTCAGGATCATGTCCGCCCGAAAATCGGGGTTGTCGGCATGGCGCTCCGCATTGTGCGTCAACAGCGACAACTGACTGACCAGATTCTTGACGTCATGCAGGATGAAGGCAAAGCGCCGGTTGAATTCATCGAACCGCTGGGCATCGGCCAGCGCCTGCTGGCCTTGCGCCTCGCTGATATGGCTGGCGGCCTGCCTGCCCGCCGCGCGCAGCATGTCCAGATCTTCCCAGTCCAGTCGTCGGTCGATCGGCGGACGTGCCAGCAGGATCGCGCCGATCAGCCGGCCATAATGGATAAGCGGCGCCATGGCCCAGACCTGGCGGTCCTGCGCCAGCCATCGCGGCAATGCCGCCGCCTCCTCCACCCGGCCCAGATCGACAATATGCCCCTGCTCCAGCTGCGCGGTCATTTCGGCCGGGATCGGGGCGGCATCCATGGCGAGGCTGGTCCAGTTCCAGTGGGTTTCGACACTGAGCGATCCCTCTTCATCGCGCAGGAGCAGGATGGCCGCGGGCGACTGGGTGATATCCGCCACTGCTTTTGCGACGCGCTGGCCGAGCGGCGCCGACGCATCGCCCGACCTGCCGATGGTTTCGCCAAAGCGCATCCATTCGGTGCGGTAATCATAGCGATGCTGGAAAAAATGCTTGGCGACCTGCACGCGCCAGACCGCCTGCAACCGAGGGGACGGCAGCAGCACGAGCGCCGTGACGGCGGTGAAGAACACAGCGCCGATTTCGACAAGCCGTGCGTAGGGGCCGGCTATCATCTCGATCAGTATGGCGACGGCCGCAATCAGCACGACATAGAGGCCAATGGCGAAGACCGACAGCGACTGCATCGTCAGCGCGCGCGACAATTGCACGCGTCCGCTCAGGTCCCGGCGTACGCCAATCGCGATGAAAGCGGCCACCACCGCCATTAGCAATCCTCGCAACGCAAACAGCGCTGCGGCGCGTTGCGGCGCGACATAGCCGATCAGATAGAGCGCAAAATCATATCCCCACATCGCCGCCAACGCGCCCAGCAACGGCGCCAAGCCGCTGCGCTCCTCAACCGGGCAAACGCTGTATAACTGGTGCAACAAGAGCAGACTGCCGATCGCCGTCATCATCCGCAGCACCAAAGTGGTGGCAATCAGCGCGTCCTGCACATCACCGGACAGCGAAAACTGACGCCAGGACAGATCGGTGACGGTCTGGAGCAGGATCAGGCCAGCAACCGCTGCATAGACGGCAACAACCCCGCCCCTTGGCCCCTGCCGTCCCGCCCAGGCCCGCCGCAGCAGGACGAACATCGCCAGCAGCCAGCCTGCATTGCGGATATTTTCGCCCAGGCCGGAGAGAGGCTTGGCGACGCTGCCGAACGAAATATAGAGCGCCCAGCCCGATGTCAGCAGCATGGCCGCAGCCAGGCACCGCAAGTCGGTCGAACCACCCCGACGACGCAACAGCCAGATGCCAAGCGCCGCAAAGAAGGTAGCCGCCAGCGCGTGGCCCCAATCCCCGACGATTTGCAGAAAGACTGGCATCGCCGGCCGTCAACGCGCGCCGTCAGGCCAGAGCACGACGCGCACGGTCTGCAACAGGATCAGCAGATCGAGGAACGGCGTGTAATTTTTGGCGTAATAGAGATCATATTCCAGCTTGTGCCGGGAATCCTCAATCGACGCGCCATAGGGATAGTTGATCTGCGCCCAGCCGGTAATGCCCGGCTTCACCATATGCCGTTCGGCGTAATAGCGCAGATGCTGTTCCAGATCCTCGACAAACTGGCGGCGTTCGGGGCGCGGGCCGACAAAGCTCATCTCGCCCTTCAGGACCGTCCATGTCTGCGGCAGTTCGTCGATGCGCAGCTTGCGAAGCCAATAACCAAGGCGCGTGATGCGCGGGTCGTCCTTTTCCGCCCAGACCGCTTGGCCCGCCACTTCTGCGTCCTGCCGCATGGTGCGCAGCTTCACGATCCAGAATTCCTGGCCGTAGAGGCCCACACGTTGCTGGCGATAAAAGGCCGGCCCCTTGCTATCCAGCTTCACCAGCAGTGCGCCCAGCAAAATGATCGGCCCGGTGAGGATCAGCAGGATCAGGCTGGCAACGATATCGAAAATGCGCTTGGCGATGCTGGACAGCCTGCGTCCCGCCGAAAAGCCGTCGGAAAAGATCAGCCAGCTCGGATTGACGCTGGCAAGGTCGACGCGACCGGTTTCCCGCTCCAGAAAGCTCGACAGATCGTTGACGTGCACGCCCGTCGTCTTGATGCGCAGCAGGTCCGTCATGGGAATGGCGTTCCGCCGCTCCTCCAGCGCCAGCACCACTTCGCTCGCGTTCAGGCGCACGACGAAATCGGCCAGATTATAGACTGCGTTCCGGTTGATGGCTTCGGCGATCACCTGTTCGCCATCGTTCATCGCGATATAGCCGACCACCAGAAAGCCCGAACCGCGGCGACGCTCTAATTCCCGGATGCGATTGGCGCGGTTACCTGCCCCCAGCACGACCAGCCGGCGCTTGAACGCCTCGCCACCCAGCATCGACCCTAGCAGCAGCCGGATCATCAACAGCACCGCGACCGCAAGCCCCATCGCGTATAGCGAATTGGAGCGCCACAGCGTGATGGATGGCATCAGAAAATAGAGGACGGAGAGGAAGATAACCCCCAGCGATACCGCCACCAGCAGCCGCGCCAGCGCAAAGCGGATCGACTGGAGCGATTCGGGGCCATAGACGCCCACCGCGATCATCGCAGTCTGGATGGAGAAGGCAAAACTCAGCAGCGGCGCTATGCGAGACGCCATCGGTTCCACGTCCATGCCGATCTGGTGCGCGCGCAACACCCACCCGGCTTCAGCCGCGCCGATCAGCAGCAGGAAATCCAGCAGCCCCAGCAACAGTACCGCATGCGGCACATAATGTTTGAACAGCCTGATCATCGTCGTGCCTCACCCAGCCATGGCCACCAGCGGCCCGGCTCGTCGGACGCTCCTTACACCCTGTGTAAGAAATTCCGACGCTTGGAAGAGGTTTGAACGAAAATGACGAAGAAAGACTGAATCTGCGGGGTGCCGGTCTAAAGATAACCCTGTCAGCGCGGGCGATCCAGGTCGTTGGCAGCGTTGCGCGTCGCTTCGCCCACGGCTTGCACGGCCTCGTCCGCAGACGCTGCGGCTTGCGTCACGGCATCCGCGCGCCGATCGCGCCGATCGTCATTCGTCAGGTAGAAAAAGCCCACCGCCAGCACGAGGGCCAAGGCAACGACCCCCAGAACGACACCACTGTTCGATCGCGGCGGTTCGGAGGGCGTAAATCTGTGCAGGTCGGCCATAATCTCTCTCCTAGTCAGGAGACAGGACAACCAGTTCCTACGCCCGGATTTCGTCCGGGTCAGTTGCCGGAATGACGTCCCTCTCCACCACGGCTTAGACGATCGACATCGTCCATGATCTCATCAAGCACAGCCGTTTCGGTCGTTTCCTGGCTGCGGCGGGATGGCAGGTCGCCGTTTTCCATAATCTGCTCCAGCGCCGCGCGACCGCGCGCGACCCGGCTTTTGATCGTACCGACAGCAACGCCGCAGATTTCGGCGGCTTCTTCATACGCAAAGCCGCCCGCACCCACGAGTATCAGCGCTTCGCGCTGCGGTTGCGGCAGTTGCAGCAAGGCGCGCTGCATGTCGCTCAATTCGACATGCTTGTCCTGCCCGGCCGGCGCCGCAAGGATGCGATCCGCCGTCAGATCGTCCCAATCGCCGCGGAAGCGGGACCGGCGCATCTGCGAAAGATAATGATTGCGCAGGATGATGAACGTCCACGCACGCATATTTGTGCCGGCCTGAAAACGGGCACGAGCCGCCCATGCCTTGAGCAAGGTTTCCTGCACCAGATCGTCCGCGACGTCGCGGTTGCCCGAAAGCGACCGGCCAAAGGCACGCAAATGGGGGATGACTGCCGCGAGTTCGCGCTTGAAATCGCTGTCCGACAAAGCGGCGCGCTCTTCCGACGCGGCAATTTCTTCATTCACGAGAACGACCCCCTTGCTGGCCGCCACTCCTGTCGTCTGAGCCGACATCGTCAAAGCCATACTGCGCCCATATCCTAACTTTTATGTGCCTCAAGACAAATCGAAATTGCCGTTAATCAGAGCAACAGCAGAACAATCATGACGATCACGGCGAGTGCGAGCGATGCGCCCAGCACATAGCGGACGGTATGTTCGGTCGAGCCTCCGCGTACGTCTTCCGTCGCGACATGCTTTTCCTGATCCACCATTTGCCTCTCTCCCGATCGTTACGCTTCATTAACGCGACGCGCGGCCGGGAGTTCCGTAACCGGGGCAAAGAGAACACAGACGTCCCGCGTCAGGCCGGGGCGGTGGCCTGATCGAAGAAGAGCGCCTGCGAGATCGCGGCCTTCACCGTTGAACGCTGGAACGGCTTGGTGATGAGGAAAGTGGGCTCGGGCCGCTCGCCTGTCAGCAGCCGCTCCGGGAAAGCAGTAATGAAGATGACCGGAACCGAAATTTCCGACAGAATGTCCTTCACGGCGTCGATGCCACTGGAATCGTCGGCCAGTTGAATGTCCGCGAGCACCAGACCGGGTCGCTCAGCCATGGCCTCGCGTACGGCGTCCTCGCGCGTGACAGCGATGGCGGTTACGTCATGCCCAAGGTCACGGACGATCGTTTCGATATCCATGGCGATGATCGGCTCATCCTCGATGATCAGCACCTTGGCGCGCGTCTGCGCCTCGATTTCGGCCAGTGCTTCTTCCACCAGCGCTTCGACGTCGGACGGCTCCATCGCGATCAGATAAGCGACATCATCGACGGTGAAGCCTTCCAACGCCGTCAGCAGCAGCGCCTGCCGCGGCAAGGGGGTCAGGCGCGCGAGACGCGCCTGCGCGATCGCCTCCCGGTCATCGCCGCCCCCCATGGGCTCGTCTTCCAGATGGGACGACGACCAGATGGCATGGAAGGTCCGGTACAGTCCCAGACGCGGATCAACATCGGCAGGGAATTCTTCAGGAGCGGCGACGATCGCTTCCAGCGTGGCGCGCACATAGGCGTCGCCATGCGTCTGGCTGCCCGTCAGGGCGCGCGCATAGCGACGAAGAAAGGGAAGATGGGGGTGCAGTTTCTGTCCAAGCGACATTGTGTAGTCTTCTCCCTGCCCGATCAAAGGCATCGTGTATCCCGGCCCATCACGGCGGTCGCTAGAAGAATGGAATGTCCATGCCGCATTGGCAAGCCCGCCCCCTACTTCGTCCCGCCAAAACCGGCGGCGCCAAAAAAACGCCTCGAAGCCCGGAACCATCGACATCGCAATTTGTTTCGCTGCCATATGGATTTTTTGACGATATCGTGATTTTCAACCGGATGACGCGGAACGACGAATTGACGACCCGCGCATTTCCCGCAAATACGGGCAGGCTGGCGTGACACAGATTGCTTCAGAGGGGCAGATTTTGGTTTCTTCGACGACGGAACAGCAGCCGACCGACAGCGGGCACGACCAGGATGGTCCCCTAGCCGCGCCAAAGCGCAGCGGCAAAAGCCGCAAGGAGGAAGGCCAGGTGTCGCAGGCGCTGCGCACGGTCTATCAGCGCGCCGTTGAGGAAGACATTCCCGCTGAAATGCTGGACCTTTTAAGCAAACTGGACTGAGTGCGTCATGATCGGGGGCAGCCATCCTCCGGCAGCCCAATCGCTGACCGCTTCGCTTTTCGGCTCCACCGGCGTCAAGATGTTCCTGATCTTGACGCTTGCCTTGTTGCCGCTCGGGCTGATCGCCCTTGTCGCATCTTTGCAGGCCATCCAGACCGCTGATCTGGAAAAGGAGGCGCTGCTTCGCGTCGCGGTGAGCCAGAGCGCCCGCAAATTGACCGCCGACATTGAATCTGATCGGACGGCGCTGCAGCTGACCGTCAACAATTTATCCACGACGCCTAGGGACACTGGCATCTGCGCCCGGCTCAAGCTGTTTCTCGCGTCCAATGACCGTGAGGGCGGCCGATATGCCGTCTATGATCGGGCTGGTCGACGCCTGTGCGCGTCGGACGCCGATCAAAGGCCAATCCTTGATCCAGCAGAGCGTTTCACCGGGCCGGCCGCGCAATTGATCGATGACGCGCCCTATCTTCTGGTCCGCGCGCGAAGCGCGAACGGCCAACTGGTCGGGTTCATCTATTATTCGCGCGCGCATCTCGAACGGGCGGCCGATCCCGCCACTGCGTTGCAGAACCGGCGGCTGACCCTGTATGAAGGGCATCGCCGACTGGATCTGACATCATCGCAGCAGCCCCTCGTTCCCGGCGACGGCGTCACCAGCCTGTCGGCGCCGCTGGAACCGCCCAATATCGTGCTGACCATGACGGTGCGCGATCCACCGGAAACGCTGGCGCGAACGCTATCCCTCTTCCTGCCGCTGGTGATGTGGTTCGCCGCTGCCGCGATCGGCTGGTTCGTGGTCAACCGGCTGCTCATCCGTCCCCTCGTGCTGCTGCGTCGGGCCGTGGCTGCCTATCATCCCGGCGAAGTGCTGGAACCGATGCAACGCGTGCGAACCCCTGCGCGCGAGATCATAGCCTTGGGCGACACATTCCGCGAGATCAGCGAAGATGTCGCGACGCATGAGGCCGAACTGGCCGAAGGGCTGGACACACAGCGCAAATTGACGCGGGAGGTCCATCATCGCGTCAAGAACAACCTTCAAATCATCGCCAGCCTCATCAACCTGCACGCGCGCTCTGCCCATGAACCCGAAGCGGTCGAGGCCTATGCCTCGATCCAGCGGCGGGTCGACGCGTTGTCGGTGGTGCACCGCAATCATTTTGCCGAGTTGGAGGAAAATCGCGGGGTGGGCGTGCGCGCGCTTATCAGCGAATTGTCTGCAAGCCTGAGAAGTACCGCCCCCGCCGCCGCGCGCCGTTTCGGCATTCAGATCGACAGCGACGATCTGCATATCACTCAGGATGTCGCTGTCCCGATCGCCTTTCTTGTCACCGAACTGGTCGAGCTGGCGATGCGGATGGACCCGGCGGGCCGCATGCGCATCTCGGTCAAGGCTCAGGGCAAGGATCGCGCGCAGGTGATCGTCCAGTCATCGGGCCTCCACGACACGCCGGACATGCAGGCGTATATGAAGGAACGCTATGGCCGGGTGCTCACCGGTCTGTCGCGCCAGCTTCGCGCGCCGCTCGATCATGATGGCGAGGCTGGTCGATTCGCCATCGCGATCACCATCGTCCCCTGACGATCACACCCGCTGATAGTTGCGCCGGAACTCCGCTGCAAAAGCCGCGAAACGGCCAGCGCCAATGGCATCGCGGATCGCCTCCATCATCTCCTGATAGAAATGAATATTATGCTGCGTCATCAACATGGCGCCCAGCATTTCCCCGGCCTTGACCAGATGATGCAGATAGGCCCGGCTCCAGGTCGCGCACACGGGGCAGCCGCAGCGCGCATCGAGCGGTCCCATATCCTCGTTGAATTTCGCGTTGCGAATGTTGAGCGGCCCGCCCCAGGTAAAGGCTTGCCCATTGCGTCCCGATCGCGTGGGCAAGACGCAGTCGAACATGTCGATGCCGCGTTCCACTGCGCCTACGATATCGTCAGGCTTGCCCACCCCCATCAAATAGCGGGGCTTGTCGAGCGGCAGCATATCCGGCGCAAAATCCAGCGTGGCGAACATCGCCTCCTGCCCTTCCCCGACCGCCAAGCCGCCAACGGCATAGCCGTCAAAGCCGATGTCGATCAGCTTCTCGGCCGATACTCGCCTCAGTTCTTCGTTCAGCGATCCCTGCTGGATACCGAACAGCGCCGCCCGCTCCGCATGTTCGCCGCCGGCGTCAAATCCGTCCCGCGACCGTTTGGCCCAGCGCATGGAGCGTTCCATGGACTTGGCCGCCTCGTCATGCGTGCACCCGTTTTTGGTGCATTCGTCAAACGCCATGACAATGTCGGTGTCGAGCAGGCGCTGGATTTCCATTGACCTTTCAGGCGTCAGCAGATGCTTGGACCCATCGATATGGCTGGAGAATGCGACGCCCTCCTCGCTCATCTTGGTGAGCGCGGACAGGCTCATGACCTGATAGCCGCCGCTGTCGGTCAGGATCGGGCGATCCCATCCCATGAAGCCATGCAGGCCGCCAAGCCGCGCCATGCGCTCCGCGCCGGGACGCAGCATCAAATGATAAGTATTGCCAAGGATGATGTCGGCGCCGGTTGCGCGGACTTCGGCCGGGCGCATCGCCTTCACCGTGGCCGCTGTCCCTACCGGCATGAACGCGGGTGTGCGGATATCGCCGCGGCGCATCTGGATCGTGCCGGTGCGCGCCTTGCCGTCGACGGCGGAAAGGGAGAAGGAAAATCGGGGCTTCGTCATGCGCCGCGCTCTAGGGTCGAATTGGCTACGGCACAAGGATAGCACGGCTCACCCGGCCTTGCGGACCCCGTCAAACAGCAGCATCGCGTCGATATTGAAGCCTTCAACCCGGCGATAGGCGCCGACGAAGCGCAGGCAGTCACGCGACAGGCGCAGCGGCCAGGAACGCCCCTGCGAATCCTGCAGCGTCAATGTCACATAGGAGGAAGGATTTGACGGATTGGCCATGCGGAATGGGTAAATGGGAAAGATTAACAAAGCGCTCCAAGCGGTCGGCGGGTGAGACTGCTTTCAAAAATTTGCGGCATTTTTGCAACACGCCCTTCGGGACGTGGGGATAGAGGGCGGCAACAAGGCAACAGTCAGCAACAAAAATGGTTAAGCCCCTATCAATCATTACGCCTGCGGCTGCATCATCGAGGCGAACCTGACGCACTCATTATCTGAAAAAACGGGGCCGCAAATGATTGATTCGGGACGCTTTGTCGTGACGCACACCGAGGTTGAAGCCGTGAACGACGATCCGATGGAAGAAGAAACCCAGACCGCCAGCGACGCTGTCGTTACGGAAACGGCGCTTACGCAGGCCATCGGAAAATCGACGCTGTTCGACCTCGGGCAGATCGATGTTCGGTGGGACGAAGAACTCGCCACCCTATGGGCGTTCATGACGCCGCTCGAACGACCCAATTCCAATCTTGGCCTGATGCGAGACACCATGGCATGGCAGCGGGAAAGCCGCCGCGTCTTCGGCGATAACGGCCCCCTTAAATTCATGGTTCTGGGCTCGCGTTTTCCCGGCGTCTTCAATCTTGGCGGCGATCTGGAAATGTTCGCCGAATGCATCCAGCGCCGCGACCGCGAAACCCTGCTTAAATATGGTGTCGCCTGTTGCGAGATCGTGGATCGCATCTGGCATTGCAACGACATGAATATCATCAATATCGGCCTGGCGCAGGGGGACGCGCTGGGCGGTGGGTTGGAGGCGCTGCTCTGCTTCGATGTCATAATCGCCGAACGGCAGGCCCGCTTCGGCCTGCCCGAAGTGTTGTTCGGCCTCTTCCCCGGCATGGGCGCCTGGTCGATCCTGCAACGCAGGGTCGGCCCTGTTCTGGCGCGCCAGATGCTGTCTGAGGGCCGCATCTATACCGCCGAGGAGATGTTCGAAATGGGCATCGTCAATCAGGTCGTCGAACCCGGCGAGGGCGAAGCGGCCACCATCCAGTGGATTCGCGATCATCAGGCGCATCATGCCGGCTATGTCGGCATCAACAAGGCGGCACGCCGGGTGCATCCGCTGACCCTGACGGAACTCACCGATATCGTGGAAATGTGGACTGAAACCGCCCTGTCGCTGTCGGACCGCGACTTGCGCATGATGCGGCGGTTGGCGGCGGCGCAGACGAAATTGCGCTGAGCGCCCCGGTCAGGCCCTGCGGCGGCGAGTCCCGATCGCAGGGTCGGACCGTCCGGTTTCCTGCAACGGGCCGGCGGCAATCATGTCGGTGATTTGCTGCGCCGGCACCGGGCGGCTGAACAAATAGCCCTGGACATTGGTAAAGCCCGCCTCGCGCGCATGGTTTAGCTGATCGGCCGTCTCTATGCCTTCGGCCACCGTATCCATCGACAGGTCACGCGCGAGGTTGCCGATCGCCCTGACGATCGCGCGGTCTTCCGCGTTGGCGCTGACGCCCGCCATGAAGCTCTGATCGACCTTGAGCGTGTCGAAGCGGTAGGACCGCAAATAGGCCAGAGACGAATAGCCGGTGCCGAAATCATCCAGGGCAAGGCGCAGGCCAATCCGCTGCAATTCGCGCAGGATCGCGTTGGTCTGCCCGCTGTCGTCCAGGAATATCGACTCGGTCACTTCCAGCTCCAGCCGGCGGGCCGACACCCCCGTCTCCAGCAGCGCGGCGATGACATTGCCAGGCAGCTCCGGCGATTTGAGCGATGCCGGCGAAATGTTGATCGCCACCCGCACATGCTCGGGCCACTGCGCCGCGACCTCGCACGCGCGGCGCAGCACCCAGCCCGTCATCGCCTCGATCAAACCCATATTCTCTGCGATCGGGATGAATTCCGAAGGGGGGATCGGCCCCAATACCGGATGCTCCCACCGCAGCAGGGCCTCGCATGCCTCAATTTCGCCTGTGTTCAAATCGACGATCGGCTGAAACATGAGGTTCAGTTCACCACCCGATAGTGCCCGACGCAGGCCGGTCTCGATCTCGTGCAGCCGATTGAATCGTTCCTTGAGCGACCAGTTGAAGCTGGCGGCGCGATTGCGCCCCTGCCCCTTCGCCTCATACAGCGCCAGATCGGCATGCTGCATCAGCTCGTCCATATCGCGGCCATCCTGCGGCGCGACGGCGTAGCCGACCGAGGCCGTCACCTGCAGATGGTTTTCCCCGATCTCAAAGCCATGGGTGAAGTAAGACACAATTTCCTGAGCGATGCCGGCCGCCGTCACCCGGTCGGTGTCAGGACAGATCAGGACGAACTCGTCGCCGCCGAACCGCGCGATCTTGCCACGACCCTGAACCACCTCCGTCAGCCGTTCGGCCACGGCGCGGAGCAACTGATCGCCGACCATGTGGCCCAGCGAGTCATTGATTTCCTTGAACCGGTCCAGATCCATCCACAGGATCGCCACGGCGTCCGTGCGCTTCTCGTTCGTCTGGAAAATGTCCCGCAGGCGCATCTGCATCGCCATGCGATTTTCCAGGCCTGTCAGGCTGTCGAACCGCGCCAGCCGCTCGAATTTTTCGGCGAGCAGCGACTTGTCGCGCTTCCCGATCAGCGCCTGAACGACAATGCGATGCGTCGTGGAGCTAATTTCCGCCAGGCCCAGAACCATCATCACCATCGCCACGGACAGCACGCGATAGCCTGTCGATCCTTCCAGCCACAGCCCCGTCGCGGTCGGCAGCAATGCCAGGCAGACCTGGCCGATGGCGATTTGCACACGTCCCGCATTGCGGCCGGAAATGCCGCCGGCATAACCGGTCGCCATCGACACGGTCAGCATGTGGATGATGCTGTTCCCGGACGTGATGAGCGATACGAACGCCATCAGGCCCAGCAGGCCCGCATAGACCCATGCACCCAGCTCATAGGCCAGTTCCCAGCCGCGCGAAGCGACCGCAGTGCCCCGCACCAATTGCCGGTGGAAGAATATGGCGGACACCACTCGCAGCGTCGCGACCAGGCAGAGCAGGGCGACGACGGCATGAATGGCGCCGCGATCGGTCAGGCTGACGACCACCAGGCCGACGGCGACGCCGGTGATCGCGCCGATCGTCAGGGACGCGGGC
Organism: Sphingobium lactosutens DS20; assembly: GCF_000445105.1. Taxonomy (GTDB): domain Bacteria; phylum Pseudomonadota; class Alphaproteobacteria; order Sphingomonadales; family Sphingomonadaceae; genus Sphingobium; species Sphingobium lactosutens. Next base: position 129,167 of record NZ_ATDP01000071.1, read on the forward strand.
GACGCATAGAGCGTCTCGATCAGGCTGGCATGGACGTCAGCATCCTGCGACCGCTTTGCGCCGCGTTTTTCCAGCAAGGTTTTCAAAACGCGCAAAGGGCGGATCTCCGATTTGGGTCGCCTTTTCGCAATTTCCCTTTATTTTTTGGTTAATCCGGCCTCGGGCCTGGATGATATTCCTGATCCTGATCAAATCCCCGAGGTCATCCGATCATCATCAGGCTGGCATTCCCGCCCGCCGCCGTCGTGTTGATCGATGTCGATACTTCTTCCAGCAACCAATCCAGACAATAGCCATGGCCATGATCATCTGCATGAACAGGGACGATGGGACCGGGCATGTCGGCGACGCATTGCATGGTCGCGACGATCTTGGCCGCGTCGCCCTCGACCAGCGCGGCCGCGAACGGTCCGCCGGCATGGGTCTGGAAGCATGCAGTTACTTCGGCTGGAAGGTCGACCGGCAGCGTCATGCCTTGCACGACGCCGATATTCCCTGTCGCCAAAATGGCCGCCATCTGACGGAGCAGGCCCTGCCGCGTCGCCGGCCGCATCAGCACCCGGCCGCGCCGATGCAGCGCATAAAGATTGCGTTCGCCCACTGGCCCGGGCAGCGACAATTCGACACCCAGGGCCGACGCATCGCCCGTGCGCCGCGCCTGGGCCGCCGCTTCGCCCTCTCCCTGGCGGTCCAGCCAGTCGGCAAAGGCGTGGAGCGGCGACCGCAAATGCGTCACCCGTTCGGCAAAAACGGGGGGCTTGGTGGTAAGGCGGCCCAGATAGAGCGGTCCGCCGGCCTTTGGCCCGGTGCCCGACAAGCCCCGCCCGCCAAAGGGCTGAACCCCGACGATCGCGCCGATGACATTGCGGTTCACATAGATGTTACCCACCTTCACCCGGCTGGTGACGCGGGCAACCGTTTCGTCGAGCCGCGTATGCAGGCCGAATGTCAGGCCATAGCCGGTCGCATTGATCTGAGCGACCAGCGCATCCAGCCCGTCCCGCTTGAACCGCAGGACATGCAGAACCGGGCCGAAGATTTCGCGCTCCAGGTCGGCGATGCTGTCGATCTCGATGATCGTGGGCGCAACGAAGGTGCCATGCGCTGTTTCGGGAGGCAGGACGCCCTGTTCGACATGCAACCCCTTGGCGCGCATCGCCTCGATATGGGCGTTGATAGTGTCACGCGCCTCGGCAGTGATGACCGGCCCGATATCAACCTTCAGCGCATCCGTCCGTCCAATGCGCAATTCGGCCAGTGCGCCTTTCAGCATCGTCAGCGTCCGGTCCGCCACATCATCCTGCAAACACAGGATACGCAGCGCCGAACAACGCTGCCCCGCGCTGTCGAAGGCGGACGCGATGACATCCGCTACCACCTGTTCGGCCAGCGCCGAGCTATCGACGATCATCGCGTTCTGCCCGCCCGTTTCGGCGATCAGGGGGATCGGCCGGCCAGCGCGCGACAGGCGCGATGCAAGCTGGCGCTGGATCAGGCGGGCAACCTCGGTCGACCCGGTGAACATCACCGCCGCGGTTTCCGGGGCCGCGACGAGCGCCGCGCCGATCCGGCCGTCACCGGGCATAAGTTGCAGCGCATCGGCCGGCACCCCCGCCGCGTGCAGCAACCGCACTGCCTCCGCCGCGATCAAAGGCGTTTCCTCGGCCGGCTTGGCCAGCACGGGATTGCCCGCGACCAGCGCCGCGGCGACCTGACCCGTGAAGATCGCCAGCGGGAAATTCCACGGGCTGATGCACACCACCGGACCCAGCGCCTGCTGCTGCGGGCCAAAGGTGGATCGCGCCTGCTGCGCATAATAGCGCAGGAAATCGATCGCCTCGCGCACTTCGGCGATGGCGTTGGGCAGCGACTTGCCCGCTTCCCGCACGATGAGGCCGAGCAGGATCGGCATGCGCGCCTGCATGGCGTCGGCCGCCGCCTCCAGCATGGCGGCGCGATCGGCGACCGCGCTATTGGGCCAGCGTGACTCCGCGGCGCGGATTACAGCGGCGCGGGCTTCTGCTTCGGTCGCGTCCGTGACCCGGCCCACCACGTCCCGGTGATCGGCCGGGTTGAAGACAGTACGGGTCGGTCCGGACGCCTGTTCCGGTGCCGCCGCCCAGTTCATCTGCGCACTTTCCCGCAAGGCTTCGCCCAGGCGGGCCAGTTCGGCCTCATTACTCAAATCCAACCCATCCGAATTGCGCCGGTCCGGATATAAATCGGCCGGAAGGGCAATCTGATCGTGGCGCGCGCCGGGATGGGCCATGGCCTTTACCACCTCAGCCGGATCGGCGATCAACTCCTCGATCGACACGGCAGGGTCGGCGATGCGGTTGACGAAACTGCTGTTCGCGCCATTTTCCAGCAAGCGCCGCACCAGATAGGCCAGCAATGTTTCATGCGTGCCGACCGGGGCGTAGATGCGGGAGGGCCGGTTCAGCTTGTCCGCGCCGACGACCTGCTCATACAGCGGCTCGCCCATGCCATGCAGGCATTGAAACTCATAATCGCCGATCGAAAAGTCCGGTCCGGCCAGATGATAGATGCTGCTCAGCGTCTGGGCGTTATGCGTGGCGAATTGCGGGAACACGACGTCGCGCGCTGCAAGCAATTTGCGGGCGCAGGCGATATAGGCGACGTCCGTATGCACCTTGCGCGTATAGACGGGAAAGTCCGGCAAACCGTCTACCTGCGCGCGCTTGATCTCCGCGTCCCAATAGGCGCCCTTGACCAGCCGCACCATGATGCGCCGGTCGCTGCGCCGCGCCAAATCAACGATCCAGTCGATCACGAAGGGGCAGCGCTTGCCATAGCCCTGCACCACGAAGCCAAGGCCATTCCACCCGGCAAGATCGGGGTCGATCGCCAGGCTTTCGAGCAGGTCGAGCGACAATTCCAGCCGATCAGCCTCTTCGGCATCGATATTGAAACCGATGTCATAGCCTTTGGACAGCAGCGCCAATTGCTTCACGGCCGGCAGCAATTCGCCCATCACCCGGTCCGCCTGCGCGCGGACATAGCGGGGATGCAGCGCCGACAACTTAATCGAAATGCCCGGACCCGCATAAATGCCCCGCCCGGCGGACGCCTTGCCGATGGCATGGATCGCCCGCTCATAATCGGCATAATAACGCTGCGCATCCGCCGCCGTGGTCGCGGCCTCGCCCAGCATGTCATAGCTATAGGCAAAGCCCTTGGCCTCCATCTCGCGCGCGCGCTTGAGCGCCTGCTGGATCGTCTCGCCCGTCACGAAATGTTCGCCCATCATCCGCATGGCCAGGTCCACGCCCCGCCGGATCACCGGTTCGCCCGCGCGCGCAACCAGCCGCGTCAGCGCCGCGCCAAGGCCCCGGTCATCGACGCTGCCAACCAGCTTGCCCGTGACCACCAGCCCCCAGGTGGCGGCATTGACGAACAGCGATTTTTCGCCGCCCAGATGCGACCCCCAGTCGCCGTCGGCAATCTTGTCCCGGATCAGCGCGTCGCGGGTCGCCGTGTCGGGAATGCGCAGCAGCGCCTCGGCCAGGCACATCAGCGCGACGCCTTCCTGGCTGGACAGCGCATATTCCTGCACCAGCCCCTCGACGCCGCTGCCCTTGCGATTGGCGCGCAGCGCGCTCACCAGCGCGCGGGTCGTGCCTGCGATCGCATCGCGCATCGGATCAGCCAATGTCGCCGCCGCGATCAGGGGCGCAAGCGCCTCCGCTTCGTCACGTCGATAGGCGGCGGTGATCGCCTGACGCAAGGGTGTGGGCTGGCGGATGGCGGGGGCGAAATTGGCGAAGGGCTGATCGGTCATGCCATCATCATATCCCTGACGCCGAAATCATTCCGACTTATCAAACGCTATCTTTTAGAGGAATGGACTTAAATGGATGGCCGCTGTAGGCAATATAGATGGTCAACCCGCCCCAAATAGTCGATCTGGACGACTTTGATCGTCGCATCATCGCCGCGCTGGTCGAGGACGGCCGCATGACGGTGACGGACCTGGCCGATGCGGTCGGCCTGTCGAAAACGCCGTGCCAGGTCAGGTTGAAGCGTCTCCAGCAAGCGGGCGTCATACGCGGCTTTCGCGCGATCATCGATCCTGCCAAGCTGGGCCTGGACCATATCGCCTTCACCGAAGTCAAATTGTCCGACACGCGCGAAGCCGCCCTGCGCGAATTCAACGCCGCCGTGCGCCGCATCGCGGAGGTGGAGGAATGCCATATGCTGGCCAGCAATTTCGATTATCTGCTCAAGGTGCGAACCGCCGACATTCGCCGCTATCGCATCGTGCTGGGCGAAAAGATCAGCGCCTTGCCCCATGTCGCCAGCACGTCCACCTTCGTCGCGATGGAAACCGTGATGGAGGCGGGCCATCGCCGGACCAAGAGCGTTCGCTAAAGCCTCACATCGGCGATGTCTTACCACCTGCCCGGCGCGGGATGATCAGTAGCCGGCTTCCACCGCGATGCGGATGGCGTCGGCGGACGTCGACACGCCAAGCCCTTTCTGCAAGGCCGCCTTGTGCATCTTCACCGTGCGTTCGGAGAGGCCCAGCGTATAGGCGATCTGCTTGTTCAACTGGCCAGCCGCCATCTGCACCAGCACCTGCTGCTGACGTTTGGTCAGGGCCGCCACACGATCGCGCGCCAGCGTCTGGCGGGTCGGTCCCAGCGCAGGGTCCGTGACCTCCATCAAGGAACCGAGGAAATATTTGAGGGTCCCTGAATCATCGAAAATGGGGGCAATCAGAACCGCATTGCGAAACGGCGCGCCGCCCTTCTTGTAATTCAAAATCTCGACCAGGATCGGCCGCCGATCCTGGATCGCCGCCCGGATTTGCTTCGTCAGTTCCGGTTCGGTGCCAGCACCACGCATGAAGCGGCAGTTGCGGCCAATCACTTCTTCGCGACTATAGCCTGTGAGCGCCAGAAAGGCAGAATTGCATTCGATCACGGGCGTGTCGGGGGTGGACGGATCGCAGATCAAGGCCGCGATCGGGCTCGCCGCGATCAGATCCGACAGGGGCAGCCCCTGCTCTATCAGTTCCATTCCCCTCATGACGGTGCCGTCATAAGGCATAAATGGTCTGAATTTCAACCGATCTCCGTCACCCGAAGGGCGTACGATCAAGGCTGTCAATCCGCCTGCCGGAAAGTCCGTTTTGGACCATCATCAATATTCCCGCGCAGCAATTTCCTAATATTCATGCCCGACCAGATGCGTCGTCGAAAATATCGACAGTCACATCGGCCCCAGTGGGAGATATATGATGGCGATCCTCAATCTCGACCTTCTGAACAGCGACCAGACGATCAACAGTGACAATGCGGACGACACAAATACTGTGAATATCGTCGCACTTGGCACGCACACCTTGACCGTTGACGGCGTCAGCGCGACCGTTTCCGGCCTGGCGGGGGTACAGGCTGCCTCCTCACCCACTTTTTCGGCGATCAATGACGGCAATCTGACCATCGATTATGGCGCGCTTGGCGCCAATACGCTGTCGGGCGTCACCTATAATGTCGGCGACACGTCAAACATATCGGTGCAGGGTCCATCGATCCTGGGCGTCAACCTTGGCACGCAGACCGTCAATTTCTCCGGCAATGGCGCGGGGTCCTTCACCTATGACAAAGGACTGATCGACAGCGTGTCGTCCTTCAACGTCAATGGCTTTGACTGGGGCGACAGCGTGGGCGTCGACGGCTATGAATTTGACAGCTTCGACTATGACTCCGTTTCGGGCAGCGCGACCCTTGTGCTGACGAACGGCGCGTTGATCGGGGAACAGACCGTCACCTTCAACATGACCGGCGTCGATCCCGAACTGGCGGCGGCAATCCTGGCCGATCCGGCGAGCTTCGTCGACAGCACCGGCCAGTTCGTGGCTCCAGTCTGCTTCCTGCGCGGCACGATGATCGACACCGATCGTGGTGAGGTCGCCGTGGAAGATATCAGGATCGGTGATCAGGTCCTGTGCCGCAGCGGCCTGCGCACGGTGCAATGGGTCGGCCATCGCCATGACTGGGTGGACCGCATCCCGCAGGCCCATCTGGACGATATGTGGCCCATATTGATCGAGGCCGATGCCATCAGCGAAGCCGTGCCCAGCAAGGATATTCGCGTGTCGCCCTGGCATCATCTTTATGTCGACGGCGTTCTGGTGCGGGCCAGGGATCTGGTCAACGGATCGACGATCCGCCCCGACAAGAGCCTCAAGCGCATCTCCTACTATCATATCGAACTTGACCAGTTCGACGTGATCCACGCGCATGGCATCTATTCGGAAAGCTACACCGATGGCGGCAATCGCGACTTTTTCCACAATGCCGCCGTCACCCGCATGACCATGCAGCCCCAGCCCCGGCGAGAAGGCATCCGTCCGGGATTCCATGCCGTGCGCGACGCGAAGACCATCAGCGCGATGCAAAGGCGCTTTGCCGAGCGTGCGGCGCTGATCGCCGATCAGGCACATCGGGCGCGCCGCGTCGCCTGACCGCGATGCCCGCGCCGCCATGGTGGCGCGGGCATTCCCCGACCTGCTCCCGCGGGCTGCAAAGGCCACTCCTCATGTATCAGCCCGCTCCTGACCATTTTGACGATCAGACGACTTCCGAAGCCTGCCCCATATCTGCCCCGCATGGTGCTGGCATGTCGTCCAACCGACTGCCCGCCGGCACCAGACTGGTCGCCTATCCCGACTACCGCTCAACCAATCATTACCAGGACGGCTTGTACCGTTCTTTCGGGACCGACCTGCGCGTCGAATATGGCCCGATCCAGCACGCCATCGACCTGATCGAGGGCTCCTCTGGCAACGAGCCCGTGCTGTTCCACCTGCATTGGCCCGACCCGCTTTTCGCCGATTGCACCGACCGGTTCGACTATCAGGTCCGCGCGAGCGAGTTTTTGCAAGCGATCCGCCTGTTTCAGGCGCGGGGCGGCGCCTTTCTCTGGACGGTGCACAATGCTCTTCCGCACGAACCGATTTTCAAGGACCTGGCGCTGGCATTCCATGCGCGCCTGGCCGCCGCTGCGAACGTCATCCATCTGCATGACGACGCCGCCATGGCCGAACTGCAACGCCATTATGCGGTCGAGGCAAGCAAATGCGTCCTGGCCCCGCATGGCGGCTATGAAGGCTGCTATGGCCGCGCGTTCGACACCCATCAAAGCCGCCAGCTATTGGGCCTCGAACAGGTCCAGTCGCTGATCTTCTGTTTCGGTCAGATCCGTCCCTATAAGGGCGTCGATACGCTGGTGCAAGCGTTCCATTCGCTCGCAGCGCAGCCGGAGCGCGACCATGTCCATCTGTTGATCGCGGGCAAGATGATGGGCGGCTTCACATCTGCCCAAGCCCGCCTGTTGGAAGAATGCCATCCCCGCATTCATGTGATGGACGGCTTCGTCCCCGACGCCAAATTGCCGCTGCTCTTTGGCGCGGCCGACATCATCGCCCTGCCCTATCGGCAGGCGTTGACGTCCGGCGCGTTGATGCTCGCGGCGCTGTACGGCAAGCCTGTTGTCGGCCCTCGCCTGCCCGCACTGGATGCCATCGACGACATGGGTCTGGGCGTACGATATGAAACCGATGACCCCGGCGCTCTGGAAACCGCCCTGGATCAAATGCTGCGCCTGGATCAGGACCAAAGGACGGCAATCCGCCGCGCCGGTCGCAGCTTCTCGAAGGCAAGGTCGTGGGACCGGATCAGCAAAGACTTTCACGATGCCGTTGCTGACAAGCTGGTGCCCGAGACTCGCTCGATTAAGGTCGACGAAAAGGCCCAAACCCTCTCGATCCTGCGACGCGCAAGGCCGGCGAAGGCTTCACTCGCGATCGGCCTGATAGGGTGCGGGAGCCAGGACGATCTCGCGGCCCAAGTGGCGGCACTGAATGAACTGCCGTGCGGGCGTCCACACATTTATCTGTTCGACCGCGATCCGCGGCAACGGCCGCATTTCGGCCTGCACGCGCAAGTCGACACCCTGTTGTGGACTGATGCAGCCACCGGGTTCGCCGAAGCGACCAACGGGATGCTGGAGATGATGCGTGCCGATGGCTGTGAACAGGCGCTGCTGCTCGATCCGGCCCGGCATCTGGATAGCGATGCCCTGGAATCGCTATTGGCGCATGGCCGGTCGGACGCGATCGTGGCGCCCGTGACGATCGGCGACAATGGCCGCATCGCGGCGGGGGGCTACCGCCTCCATACAGAAGCCGATGGCTGCATTCATGTCGAACCGATGCTGGCAGGCGATGACCCGCTGGTTGCGCGAAAGCCGTACAAAGCGCAGGCATCCGATGGCCCGCTGCTGATCGACCTGCGCCTGGTCGATCGCATCGGCCTTCTCCCCGAACATAGGGTTACGGCGCAGGGCTTGATGGACTGGACCCTGCGCGCGACGCGCCAGGGCATTCCCCTGGTCATGACGCCGTCTAGCCTGGCGCGGCCCACCGCTGCGCTGGCCGCCGCCCCCTTTCCCGGCGTAGAGGCACTGTATCATGATGTCCGGGCGCAGGTTCAGCGGGCGATGGCACTGGCCTCGCCGGGCGCATGCGCCAAGCGAGCTGTCATTGCCGATCATTTCGAACGGCGGTCTATCGCGCCCCTGCGCAAAAGCCTTGCTAAATCCCATGCCGATCTGCTCGCTCTGTTTGATCGCTGCGTTCGGGCCGGGATGGAGGACGGCTTAGCCGGCGTCACGGGACCGATCGACGCCAGCGCGCGGATCGACGTGGTGCCATTGACGAACGAGCCTGTCTGCGAAGGCCGTATCGATCGCAAAAATGGCGTGCAACTGGCGGGTTGGGCTGTCGAACGCGCTGCCGATGGCGAACCCTGGCAACCGGCCGCCCTGTGGTTGTTTCGGAACGGCCAGCCGGTGACGCGCATCCTGCCGCGTCTGGAGAGGGCAGACTTGGTGGAGGCGGGCTATGCGAAGCAGGCCGGCTTCAGCCTTGCCATTCCCCAGAACCGCGACGGGGCACTAACGCGCTTTGAGCTTCGCTATGCCGCCACGGGCCGGCGCGTGCCTGTGTCGACGAGCCTGAAGGGCGATATCTGGCATGTGCCCCCGCCCATCACGAACGGCGTGAAGCCGCGACTGAAGGCGATGCTGGAAAGCGTGGCCGACGGCCAGCTGAACGGCTGGGCGCTCGATCTCGCCCACCCCGACATCGCCCTTGGGATCGACATATTCGTCGACAACGAAATAATCGCCCGGAACATCGTGGCCGACATGGATCGCCCCGACCTGCGTCGCGCCGGCCTGGGGGATGGGCATCACGGCTTCAGCCTGCACCTTCCCAACCGCTGCCTGCTCCGCGAAAACCTGTCGATCGAGTTGCGCCTGACAGGAAGCAGCACCAGCCTGACGAAGAAAAGCCTGGCGGTCGTCAATGATGCGCGCGGTTTTTCCCCTTATTTTTCGCTTAGCGACCATCTCCAATGGGGATTTTGCGAAGACCGTATGGGCGCGGGCCATGCAGATCATGCCATCGCTCTGCTCGACCAATTGGAATTGCAGAAGCGCATGCTGCTGTCGCGGGCGCGCGCGGTGCAGGCCGGCACATGTGTCTCGATCATCATGCCGGTGCTGAACCGCGCCGCCATCATTGGTGACGCCATTGCATCGGTTCTGGCGCAAAGCTACCCGCATTTCGAACTCATCATCATCGATGACGGCAGCAGCGATGACCTCTCGGCCGCTCTCGAACGCTATCCCGATCCGCGCATCAAGCTCATCGCAAATTCCCGTAACGAGGGCGTCTCCGCCGCCCGCAACCGGGGTCTGAACCGCGCCTCTGGCGACATCATCGCCTATCTCGATTCCGACAATAGCTGGGATCCCGACTATCTCTCCATCATGGTCGGCGCTCTGGCCGACCATCGCGGCCATGGCTGCGCCTATGCCGGACAGACCGTTTTTCAGGCCGTGGCCAGCCCGACCGATGTTCCCGTGGAAGAACGCAGGGCCATTCGCCTGTGCCCATTCAATCGCAGCCGGCTGGAAGAACGCAATTATATCGACCTCAACGTCTTCGCGCATCGCCGGCATCTGGTGGCGCTGCATGGCGGATTTGAGGAGTCCATGCGGCGGCTGGTCGATTGGGACCTGATCCTGCGATACACGCGCGACGGCCCGCCTTTGATGGTTCCGGCATTGCTCGGCGCCTATCGTGCGGGCGTGGCCGACAACCAGATTACCGCGACAGAGGATTTCGCGCGCAACCGTCGCCGGCTCCATATCGCCAGTCCTGCGGGCCGGATCGCGGGCAGTATGGCGGAGCCACGGCCGCTGAACATTCTCGTGAACGCGCAGTCCGCTGTGGACCTGTCGGCCTGGGCGCTCGCCAATGTGCGACTGCGCGCGTCTGCCGCCGGCAGGATCGCGGGCGTCTGGATGGAGGATGGACGCGCATGGGCCGCGCTCATTGATCCTCGAACGGGTCAGCTGGACGATGCGACGGCGCTCGACAGGATCAGCGACGCGTTTGCCGACACCGAATTGGACAGGTGCATGCTTGTCACTGACAGCGCGCATGTCCTCAGCGCCGACTGGGCGCGCACGATCGAGCGTATATCGCCCACGCGCAGCTATGCCGCCGCCACCGGAAGGCTCTATGGCCCATCGCGCCCTGGCCGCTTTGGCAGTGTCTATCATGACGAAACGCCCCGGCGCATCAGCGCCGACATCATCGAATGGAGCCTCGGCCCGGCGCTCCACGGCCAGTCCTGCGCTTGCATCCCTCGGGATTATGTCTTCATTCCCGCCGAGCATGGCGACCGTCTGCACCTGTCGGCTTCCCTGTCCCGCTCCGTCCCCGACATGCTGGACCGCTATTTCGGCTCCTTCGCCCTCGATCCGATTGCCAGCCTGTATCTGCCCGACCTGATCGCCTGTCATCGCGATGATGTTCCGCCATGGGCGTAAGGCCCCAAGCTTTGGCTTATTGAAGTCTTTACTCTGCCGGGGTTAGGAGAGCGCAATCCTCCTTCACCGGGACATATGATGCGTCTTCTGCCTGCTTTGCCCGCGCTGTTGCTGGCCGCCCTGCCTCAACCGGCCCTCGCCCAGGTCGCAGCGGCCGACAGCGGAGACACGGGGTGGATGCTCGTCTGTTCTGTCTTGCTGCTGATTGCGGCGCTGCCCGGCGTGATGCTGCGCCATGCGGGGCTGGCGAATGTGCGCAATGCGCTTTCGGTGATGACGCAGGGGATCGCCATGATCGCGATCGTCTCGCTCGGCTGGGGGATCGCCGGCTACAGCCTGATCTACGCGCCTGGCGGCGGATGGATCGGCGGGACCGCCAATCTGATGCTCGCCAATCTGGCGGCGCTGCGCGACGGGCTGACGGTTCCTGAATCGGCGTTCGTCGTCTTTCAGATGGCCGCCGCCCTGATCGCGGCCTCGCTGCTGGCCGGCGCCGTTGCGGAACGCACTCGGCTGGCCTGGTTCATGGGTTTTGCCCCCTTATGGTTGCTGATCGTCTATGTCCCCATCACCCATGCCATCTGGGCGGGTGGCTGGCTCGCGCAACTAGGCGTGATGGACTTTGCCGGCGGCCTTGTCGTCCACGAGGCGGCCGGCTGGTCCGCGCTGGCCCTGACGCTGATCGTGGGCGCGAGGCGGCAGGCGTCCATTGCCGGGCATAGCCCCGTGCTGGCGCTGGCAGGCGGTGCATTGCTGTGGATTGGCCTGTCCGGGTTGGTCGGCGGTTGGGCACTGGGTGCGACCGATGATGCAGCCACGGCGCTCCTCAACCATCATTTTGCCGCCTGCGCCGGCGCCTTGCTGTGGATGGCGACCGATCGGCTCCTGGGCGCGCGCAGCAGCGCCATGGGTTTCCTGTCCGGCGCGCTCGCCGGCATCGCCGCCATTGCCGCCTCGGCCGCCTTGGTGGGCAGCGGCGGCGCGATGCTCATCGGGGGAGCCGCCGCGCTCCTTGCCCGGCTGGGCCTGGCGCTCACTCGTCGCTGGATCGACGATCCGGCACAGATTTTCGTCATCCACGGCATCGGCGGCCTGACCGGCGCACTGTTGCTGCCGCTCGGCGTCCTGCCGCTGCTGGGCGGCGTGGGTTTCGAAGCCGGCATCGGCCTCACCGACGCGATCATCGGCCAGCTTGTCGGCATCATCGTCGTGGCCTTCTGGGCCATGGCGGGAAGCGCAATCGCGGCTCTCGCCATATCGGTCATTATCCCGATGCGCGTGACCGAAGAGGTCGAACATGACGGACTGGACGCCATGTATCATGGCGAACAGAGCTGGGACTTCCGCTAAAATCATGACCATCGCGGTCGGCATCTTTGCGCATCAGGAGGAGCGGCGGATCGCCGCCTGTCTCGCGTCGCTGCCGCTCGACCGGCCCGACACGCGCTTTCATGTCCTAGTGAATGGCACGACGGACAGGACAGTCGATTGCGCGAAGGCAGCCGCTGGTGCCGAAACAATGTCATCGTCCATGACATTGCGCAGGGCGGAAAATCGCGAACCTGGAATCATTTCGTCCATGACCTGCTGACCGGCGACGAGGCAGCGGTCGTCTTCATGGACGGCGACGCGGAAATCGCGCCCGGGTCGATCGATGCGCTCGTAGCGGCGCTTGCGCACGATCCCGCCGTCAATGCGGCGGCGGGCATGCCGATGAACGGCCGCAAGGTGGAAGTATATCGCGCTGGGCTCCGCGCGGAAGGCGGCCTGTTCGGCGACCTTTACGCCCTGTCCGGTCGCTTCGTCACCGCCATCCGGGCCAAAGGCCTGCGCCTGCCCGACGACCTTATTGGGGATGACGGGCTGGTGGCGGCCTGGGCGCACACCGATCTGGAGGCGGACAGCCAATGGGAGCATGGCCGTGTCATCGCCTGTGAGGAGGCCGGCTTCGTGGCGGAACAGGTCAGCCTCTGGCGACCAGCCACCTGGATCATGCAATATAAGCGGCTGATCAACTATTCGGTCCGCTTCTATCAGAACCGGATCGTGTCCGACATCATGCTGCGGGAAGGCCCCTGCGGCCTGCCCCGCCGGCTTGCCAGCCTCTATGGCGACTGGCTGCCGCGCTGGCGGCCCCGGCCTGGACTGACAGGCTGGTTCGATCGCAAGGCGCTCGCACGAATGCGTCAGGCACTGCGCACTTGAAACGGATCGCGCCGCCCGGATCTGTGGTCCAGACGGCGCGCAGTTCTTGGGGATTGGGCTGGCCCTTAACGGTCGCGGCCAGCCAGTTCCTTGTTGATATAGAGCGCGACCATGGTCGCGACTGCGCCTGAGAGCAGGTAGACGCCCGAGGCGGCCAGCCCGAACTTGACCGACAGCAGCAAGGCCACCAGCGGCGCAAAGCCCGCGCCGACCAGCCAGGCAAGGTCGGACGTCAGCGCCGAACTGGTGTAGCGCGCTTCCGTCGCAAAGTTGGACGCGACGACACCGGACGACTGGCCGAACGCCAGGCCGAGCAGCATGAACCCCAGGATCATGAAGGCGACTTCGCCCAGATCACCGCCGTTGAGCAACAGCGGCGCCATCAGCGCGAACACCGCGATTCCGCCGGCAGACCAGCCGAGCAGCGAGCGACGCCCGATCTGGTCGGCGACGAAACCGGACACCACGATGGCGAGCAGACCCACCGCCGCGCCGATCATCTCGATCACCAGGAAGCGGTCGATCGGCTGGTCGGTATAGAGCGCGATCCAGGACAGCGGAAACACCGTGACCATGTGGAACAGGGCGAAGCTGGCGAGCGGGGCAAAGGCGCCGATGACGATGTTGCGCCCTTCGCGCTTGACCGTCGGCAGCACCGGCGAGGGGACCAAGTCCCGCTGCTCGAACAACCGCTCAAATTCATGGGTCACAACGATGCGCAGGCGGGCGAAGAGCGCCACTACGTTGATCGCGAACGCGACGAAGAAGGGATAGCGCCACCCCCAGCTCAGGAAATCGGCTTCCGACAGGGTGAGCAAGAAGAAGGCGAACAGACCGCTTGCCACGAGCAAGGCGAGCGGCGCGCCCAGCTGTGGCACCATGGCGTACCATCCACGCTGATGCTGCGGCGCATTGAGCGACAGGAGCGAGGCAAGACCATCCCATGTTCCGCCAAGGGCAATGCCCTGCGCGGCGCGAAGGATGATCAGGACGACGGCGGCATAATGGCCAATAGTCTCATAGCCTGGTAGGAAAGCGATCGCCACGGTGGAGCTGCCCAGCAGGAACAAGGCAGCGGTCAGCTTGGTGCCGCGGCCATAGCGTCGGTCGATCGCCATGAAGATCAGCGACCCGATCGGCCTTGTGATAAAGGCGACGGCGAAGATCGCGAAGGAATAGAGCGTCCCGGTCAGCGCATCGACATAGGGGAAGACCAGGCTGGGGAACACGATCACCGAAGCGATGGCATAGACGAAAAAGTCGAAAAATTCGGAGGTGCGACCGATGATCACACCAATGGAAATATCCCCCGGCGCAACCTTGTGGTCGCGCGCGTTGATCCTGCGCGCGTCATCCTCAAGTGACGTGGAGGTGAAGGCTATGGCCCCTGAACTCATATACATCCGCTCCTTGGCTGGGCCGCCGGTGCGGTATGCTCGTCTTCCAGCGGCCAGGGAATGGCAACATAACAGAAAACCGACAGAGTCTAAGCAGTATCCCGGCCCAGGCAGAATTTTTGCGCCTGCACAGCTTTGGACAAAATGCCCACTGGTCGACTCACGGACGAAAGGCTAGGCGCGCGCCATGTCACAGCCACACTCTCCGCTAAGGATCAGACTTTTGCGCTGGTCCGCTCCGATTCTGGCAGCGCCGCTCGCGGGCTGTAACTGGGTCGTGATGAACCCGTCGGGCGATATTGCACTGCAACAGCGCGACCTGATCCTGATTTCGACAGCGCTGATGCTGCTGATCGTGCTGCCGGTCATGGCGCTCGTCGTCGTCTTCGCCCTGCGTTATCGCGCAACCAACAAGGCGACCGACGTGGACTATGATCCCGACTGGGATCACAGCACCAAGCTGGAGCTGCTGATCTGGTCGGCGCCGCTGCTGATCATCATCGCGCTGGGCGCGCTGACCTGGGTGAGCACGCACAAGCTGGACCCCTATCGACCGCTTGACCGGATCGACGCGAAGACCGCGATCGACCCGAAGGTTAAGCCGATGACGGTGGAGGTCGTCGCGCTCGACTGGAAATGGCTGTTCATCTACCCCGACCTTGGCGTTGCGACCGTCAACGAACTGGTCCTTCCCACCAACGTGCCTGTGCGGTTCGACATTACGGCATCCACGGTCATGAACAGCTTCTACGTTCCCGAACTGGCTGGCCAGATCTACGCCATGCCGGGCATGAAGACGCAGCTGCACGCCGTCGCCAACAAGCCTGTCTCGGGCACGGGTTTTTCCGCCAATTATTCGGGCGCCGGCTTCACCCATATGCGCTTTGGCTACAAGGCGATGGACAAGGCAGGCTTCGATGCCTGGGCGGCGCAGGTAAAGGCCAGCAAGGCCGCGCTCGACCGCACCGTCTATCTGGCGCTCGCCAGGCCCAGCGAAAAGGCGCCGGTCGCCTATTTCGGCGCGACCGACCCCAAGCTGTTCGACGCCGTCGTCAACCTTTGTCCCAAGCCCGGCCAGCGTTGCATGAGCGAGCTGATGCACGTCGACATGATGGGCGGCGCGGGCAAGGAATCGGCGCATGATACGCAGGGGCTGCAATATGACGTCCCCAACAGCCATGTGATCGAACAAAGCGACCAGAATAAGGGGCAGGAAACCGCCCCCGACGCGCCTGGCGCACCCGGTCCGCACCATGAACCGGCGATCGACCATAGCAACCACAGCGGCGCTGACGCGCACGCGCAGCATCGGTAAGGCCCATGACTGGTACACTCACAACAACCCAGATGATCTTCGGTCGTCTGACCTGGGACAGTTTCCCATGGCATGAGCCGATCGTCGTCGCGACCTTCTGCGCCGTCGTCCTGGGCGGCGCGGCGGTGGTCGGCGCGCTCACCTATTTCCGCCTGTGGGGCTATCTCTGGAAGGAATGGTTCACCAGCGTTGATCACAAGAAGATCGGCATCATGTACATGGTGCTGGGCCTCATCATGTTCCTGCGCGGCTTTGCCGACGCCATCATGATGCGCCTGCAACAGGCATGGGCCTTCAACGGGTCCGAAGGCTATCTGAACGCCCACCATTATGACCAGGTGTTCACCGCGCACGGCGTCATCATGATCTTCTTCGTGGCGATGCCCTTCATCACGGGCCTGATGAACTATATCGTCCCGCTCCAGATCGGCGCGCGCGACGTCAGCTTCCCCTTCCTCAACAACTTCAGCTTCTGGATGACCACGGGCGGCGCGGTGCTGGTGATGTGCTCGCTGTTCCTGGGTGAATTCGCGCAAACTGGCTGGCTCGCCTATCCACCGCTGTCGGGCATAGACTACAGCCCGGCAACCGGGGTCGACTATTATATCTGGGCGCTGCAGGTAGCGGGCGTCGGCACGACATTATCAGGCATCAACCTGATCGCGACCATCGTCAAGATGCGCGCGCCGGGCATGTCCCTCATGAAAATGCCCGTCTTCACCTGGACGTCGCTGTGCGCGAACGTGCTGATCGTCGCGTCCTTCCCGATCCTGACCGCCACCTTGGTCCTGCTCTCGCTCGATCGCTATGTCGGCACCAATTTCTTCACGAACGATTTCGGCGGCAACCCGATGATGTACGTGAACCTGATCTGGATCTGGGGACACCCCGAAGTCTATATCCTCATCCTGCCGCTCTTTGGCGTCTTCTCGGAAGTCGTGTCGACCTTCTGCAGCAAGCGCCTGTTCGGCTATACCTCCATGGTCTACGCCACCTGCACGATCATGGTGCTCTCCTACCTCGTCTGGCTGCACCATTTCTTCACCATGGGATCGGGCGCCAGCGTCAACAGCTTCTTCGGCATCACGACGATGATCATCTCGATCCCGACGGGCGCCAAGCTGTTCAACTGGCTCTTCACCATGTATCGCGGCCGCATCCGGTTCGAACTGCCGATGATGTGGACGGTCGCCTTCATGCTGACCTTCACGGTCGGCGGCATGACCGGCGTGCTGCTCGCGGTTCCGCCAGCGGACTTCGTGCTCCACAATTCGCTGTTCCTGATCGCACACTTCCATAATGTGATCATCGGCGGCGTGCTGTTCGGCCTGTTCGCGGCGATCAACTACTGGTGGCCCAAGGCGTTCGGGTTTCGCCTGAACCAGTTCTGGGGCAAGGTCAGCTTCTGGTGCTGGAACATCGGTTTCTGGCTGGCCTTCGGTCCGCTCTATGTGCTGGGCCTGATGGGCGTCACCCGCCGCATGCGCGTGTTCGACGATCCGTCCCTGCAAATCTGGTTCGTCATCGCCGCGATCGGCGCCGCCATCATCGCGGCGGGCATCGGCGCCATGCTCATCCAGTTCGCCTGGTCGATCTGGAAGCGCAAGGAACTGGCGGTCGAGGGCGATCCCTGGGATGGCCGCACGCTCGAATGGGCGACCAGCTCGCCGCCGCCAGAATATAATTTCGCCTTCACGCCGGTCGTCCACGACGCCGACAGCTGGGCGGATATGAAGAAGCACGGCTATCAGCGTCCGCTGTCCGGCTTCAAGGCGATCCACATGCCCAGCAGCACCGGCACCGGCGTCATCCTGGCCGCCCTGTCGACGCTCTGCGGCTTTGCCCTCATCTGGTATATCTGGTGGCTGGCGGGGCTTGGCTTCATCGGCATCGTGGCGGTCGCGATCGCCCATACCTTCAACTACAAGCGCGACTTCTACATTCCCGTAGAGGAAGTGACGCGCACCGAGGAAGAGCGTACGCGCATCCTCGCGGCGGGAGTCTGATCCATATGAGCAGCGCAACTGCAAACGCGCCGGCGGAACCTCGGGCCTATCATCTGCCCGAGGAACCCCACCTCCACGAAGGCCACAGCACCATGCTGGGCTTCTGGATGTATCTGATGAGCGACTGCCTCATCTTCGCCATCCTCTTCGCCACCTATGCGGTCCTGGGCGGCAGCTATGCCGGCGGCCCGGGCCCCAAGGACCTGTTCGATCTCAACCTGATCGCGCTCAACACCGCGATGCTGCTGTTTTCGTCGATCACCTATGGCTTCGCCATGCTGGCGATGGAAAAGAACCGGATCAGCGCGACGCAGGGCTGGCTGTTCGTTACGTTGTTGTTCGGCGGCGCCTTCCTCTTCATCGAACTCTATGAATTTTCGCACCTGATCCATGAAGGCGCGGGCCCGACGCGATCGGCCTTCCTGTCGTCCTTCTTCACGCTGGTGGGCACCCACGGGCTGCACGTCACCTTCGGCTCGATCTGGCTTGTGACGTTGATGGTGCAGGTCGCGAAGAAGGGCCTCATTCCCGCCAACAAGCGCCGCCTGATGTGCCTGTCCATGTTCTGGCACTTCCTTGACGTCATCTGGATCGGCGTCTTCACCTTTGTCTATCTGATGGGAGTCCTGCGGTGAGCGACGCCGTCCACAGCCACAACGCCCACGGCCATGATCATCATGACGATCATCATGAAGAAGGCGCGCATGGCAGCTTTCGCAGCTATATGATCGGCTTCGTCCTGTCGGTCATCCTGACGGCCATCCCCTTCTGGCTGGTGATGACCGGAACGCTGGCGGATGCGCGCGTGACCGGCTTCATCATTCTGGCCTTCGCCGCGGTTCAGGTGGTCGTGCACATGGTCTACTTCCTGCACATGAACAGCCGGGTCGAAGGCGGCTGGTCCTTCATGGCGATGATGCTGACCATCGTCTTGGTCGTCATCGTCCTGTCGGGGTCGATGTGGGTCATGTATCACCTCAACGCCAATATGATGCCGCATGCCGATATGCAGATGGACATGGGCTCGACGCAGGAAATGCGCCTGTCCAATGAAATGAGCGACATGCCGTGACATCGCCTGGAACCGGGGATCGCCGCCGGCGGTCCCCGGCTTTCCTGATCGGCCTGACGCTGATCGCCCTCCTTCTCTTTGCCGGCTTCAGTGCTCTTGGCGCATGGCAGGTCCAGCGCCTCGGCTGGAAACGCGATCTGATCGCGCAGGTGGACGCGCGGATCCACGCTACCCCGGTGCCTGCGCCTGCAAGTGCCGATGCGGCCGACGCATATAAGCGCGTCACCGCCACCGGCACCTTCCTCCATGATCGCAGCACGCTCGTTCAGGCGAGCACGGTTCGCGGTGCCGGCTATTGGGTTCTCACGCCCCTGCGGCAACGGAACGGCGCTTTGCTGATGATCAATCGCGGCTTCGTCCCGCCCGAAGCCAAGACCCGCTATGATCGCCCCGAAGGGCAAGTCACGGTGACTGGCCTGTTGCGCCTCACCGAACCGGGCGGCGGCTTTCTGCGCGCCAACGATCCCGCCGCCGATCGCTGGTATTCGCGCGACATCGCCGCGATCGCCGCGGCCCGGCGTCTGGCGCCGGCCATCACCAGCTATTTCATCGACGCGCAGGCCGGCCCCTCGCCCGACCGGCTGCCCGTTGCCGGGCTGACCGTAATCCGCTTCCCCAATAATCACCTGCAATATGCCATCACCTGGTTCGCGCTGGCGATCATGACAGTGGCTGCCTACATCATCGTCATGCGGCACACGGCACCAGACAAGCGGCCATGACCAGTCCCGCGCCGACCCGCGCGCGCTGGCTCCCCAGCCGCTGGCCGGCCGATGCCGCCGGGCGCAAGAATATGGTGCTGCTGGTCCAGTTGCGCTGGATCGCCATTGCGGGGCAAGTCGCCACCATCCTGCTTGTTCATTTCGGCATGGGCATCCGCCTGCCGATCCTGCCCATGCTGGTCGTACCCTGCATCGCGGCGGCGATGAATGTCGGCAGCATATTGGTCGTGCGCGGGCGCACCGATATCAGCCATGCCGAACTGTTCCTCGCCCTTCTCTTCGACGTCGTCGCGCTGACGACGCAGCTTTATTTGAGCGGCGGGGCGACCAACCCCTTCATCTCGCTTTATCTGGTGCAGGTGGCGCTGGGCGCGATGCTGCTGCATCACTGGAGCGCCTGGGGCATTGTCGGCGTGTCGGCCCTTTGCGCGGCCGGACTGACCTTCGTCTACCGGCCGCTCGATCTCACCGAAACGCTCGAAGGCCATTTGTTCGACCTGCATATCATTGGCACCTGGGTCTGTTTCGTGATGATCGCGGTGCTGCTGGTCCTGTTCATGACCCGCATCAACCGCAATCTCCAGGACCGCGAAACCTATATGGCCAAGATGCGGCAACATGCAGCGGAGGAAGAACATATTGTGCGCATGGGGCTGCTCGCATCCGGCGCTGCGCATGAACTGGGCACGCCGCTGGCGCAACTCGCCGTCGTGCTGGGCGACTGGCGACATATGCCCGAAGTCAACCGTCACCCAGTCCTGATGGAAGAAGTCGGCGAAATGCAGGCCGCCGTTCAGCGTTGCAAGGCGATCCTGAGCGGCATCCTGCTGTCGGCAGGCGAAGCGCGCGGCGAAGCGCCCATGGTAACGGATGTTCGCGCCTTCATCGACGCCATCGCCCAGCAATGGCGCGCCGCCAATCCGGACCTGCCCCTGCGCTGCGACTTCGGCCCGCATGACTATCCCCATATCATCGCCGATCCGGTCATCCGCCAGGCCGTCACCAATCTTCTGGACAATGCGCGGGAGGCTGGGGCGACCTACATCAACCTGATGGTCAGCCGGGACCGGGAATGGCTCCACATCGCGGTGCGCGACAATGGTCGGGGATTCAGCCCCGACATGCTGGCCGATTTCGGCAAGCCCTATCGATCGAGCAAGGACCGGCAGGGCAGCGGCCTAGGCCTGTTCCTGGTCGTGAATGTCGTGCGCAAACTGGGCGGCCGTGTGGACGCCAGCAACGGCGCGGACGGCGGCGCGATGATCCAGATGCGCCTGCCGCTGGCGACCGTCGCGCTTGAGGAGGATGGCGATGTCGACTGACAAGCAATTGCTGATCGTGGAGGATGACGAGGGATTTGCGCGCACCCTGAAACGCTCCTTCGAGCGGCGGGGCTATGACGTGCTGTCCGCCGATAGCCTGGAAACGGTGACGGCCTTGCTGGCGTCACGCCGCCCCAGCTTCGCGGTCGTCGACCTGAAACTCGGCGCGCAGTCGGGCCTCGCCTGTGTTCAGGCCCTGCACGAGCATGATCCTTCCATGGTGATCGTGGTGCTGACTGGCTTTGCCAGCATCGCGACGGCAGTTGAGGCGATCAAGTTGGGCGCGACCAACTATCTCGCCAAACCATCCAATACCGACGACATCGAAGCCGCTTTCGCGCGTTCCGGCGGCAATCCCGATGCGCCGCTCGCGCCCCGGCCCACCAGCATCAAGACGCTGGAATGGGAGCATATCCATGAGGTGCTGAAGGACAGCGACTTCAACATATCGGAGGCAGCCCGGCGCCTGGGGATGCATCGCCGCACGCTCGCGCGCAAACTTGCCAAGCGGCAGGTCGGCTAGGCCACGCCGGATCATTGTTCCGCCGCCGACGTTATGCCTGCATGCCCAAGGGCACGAAGGGGGACAGCATGGCCGACATGTTCAAGACATGGCGCAAGGCGACGCGACTGGCGCAACGCCGACGCCCGCTGTCTGCCGCGTTCGCGTTGCAGGATTTGTTCAAACCCGGCCCGTCTCCCACCATCCGCAAACGAACCAGGCCCCAGTCCCGGCCCCGGCCCACACGGCCGCCTCCGGGCAGCTTCATCGCTGGAAACCATAAGAGCCGATCTGGCGTCATCGCCTATCGCCTCTATACCCCCGTTGGTTCACCGCGACGGCGCATGCCCCTAGTCGTCATGCTGCATGGCTGCACCCAGACTGCGGAGGATTTCGCGGCAGGCACGCGCATGAACCGGCTGGCCGACGAACTTGGCTTTCTGGTCCTCTATCCCGAACAGTCGCAAAAGGCTAATTTTGCGCGCTGCTGGAACTGGCACGCGCCCGAAAATCAGCGAGCTGGCGCTGGCGAAGCCGGCATGATCGCGTCGCTGACCCGTCATGTCATCGACCTGTGCAACGCCAACCCCGCCCGGGTCTATATCGCGGGCATTTCGGCAGGGGGCGCGGCCGCCGCCATCATCGGCGCTGCCTATCCCCGTCTTTATGTCGCGGTCGGCGTCCATTCCGGCGTTGCAGTCGGTGATATCCAGACACTGCAATCGGCCCTGACGGCCATGCGCGGCAAGCGGACGGCACAGCCTGCGGGAAAATTGCCCCGGCAACTGCCGACCATCGTCTTTCATGGCGATCAGGACAAGGTGGTGCATCCCTCCAATGCCGGCGGGTTCCTACATAATCTGGAGCGCGCGGGCATGGGGCCGCTGACTTTGCGGACGGTGACGGGCACATCGGACGGCGGCCGCGCCTTCACGCGCCGCATCTACCAGGAACGAAGCGGAAAGCCTTTGCTGGAGGAATGGACGATTCACGGCAGCGGTCATAGCTGGTCGGGCGGCAGCCCATTGGGGTCGCATACCGACCCCGCCGGGCCGGATGCCTCCCGCGAAATGCTGCGTTTCTTCCTCGCCCGCAGGCGGGGTGGTTGACGGATCAGACGCCCGTCATGCCCGCCGTGCTTGCGCCGTCTATCACATAGTCCGCGCCGCTGATGAATGCGGCTTCATCCGACGACAGATAGGCAACCAGCCCGGCGACCTCTTCCAGCCGCGCCATGCGGCCCATCGGCGACATGCCGTTATAGGCCGCCCGCGCCGCATCGGGATCGGGGCAATTGGCGATGATGCCCGCAATCATGTCGGTTTCGACGACGCCAGGCAGGATGGCGTTGCACCGGATGTTGAGCTTTTGCTGCCCACAATGGATCGCCACGGACTTGACCATCGCCACGACCGCCGCCTTCGTCACCGAATAGCTGATATAGTTGCTGAGCGCCCGATGCGCATTCATCGAGCTGTTGACGATGATGGACCCGCCCGGCCCGCCCGGATTGCCCTTCATCAGCGCGATCGCCGACTGGATGGTCAGCAATACGCCCGTCTGGTTGATCGCGACGATCTCGTTCCAGGCGTCAAGCGTCACCGCTTCGATATGGGCATCGCCCCTCTCGGTGCCCGCATTGGCGAAGGCGATGTCCAGCCGGCCGAAATCGCGACCGATCCGGTCCTTGACCACCGCCCAGTCATCGGGGCTTTGCACGGCCGCCTGAACGAAGGTCGCGCCGGTTTCGTCGCACAGGCTTTGCGCCTTTTGGGCGTTCGACCCGGTGAAGATGACGCGCGCGCCATCCGCGACCAGCCGCTGCACGCAGGCGCGCCCGATGCCCGACGTGCCGCCGGTGACGAGCGCGACCTTGCCGTTCAGATTGGCCATGGCTCCACCCCCTTCCTTATGCCGCGATCAGGCCGGTCGCGCGCGCGATGGCGGCGGTGTCGAAATAATAAGGCGTAATGCCGCTGAACTGGTCGCCGCGCAGATGAAATACCTCCGTCAGCGGCATCCGCAGCCGCTCGCCATTATGGCGCGAGGTGGCTGTCACGACCACCATGGCAACGGCATGATCCTCGCCAACGCAAATGTCGCCGGTTTCCAGATCCGGATCGTCCCAGAAGGAAAACACCTTGGTAAACAGGGCCTGAAGCGCGCCCTTGCCTTCGTACACGCCGGCAAAGGGCAGGCTGTCCGCCTCCAGAATACGGAAATCATCCGTCAGCATGGCTTCGACCGCGTCCCATTCGCCCGCTGCGCTCAACTGATAGATGCGCTCGACCATGGCCTTGACCTCATTGTATCGATCCATGTCCATGGCCATCCGCCTCCTTCATTATTCTGGTTTGCCCGTCATGCGCGCTGGCGCGATCAGCGTCACCCTGCGAAAAAACGCAGGTGTTCTTCTTCCCGCGCGCGCGGACAAGAGCAATGGGAAATCATCGTCGGCCTCGCGGGGCCGCGCAGAGAGGATGGCGCGCCATGGCAGGCAGGCTGGAAGGCAGAATAGCATTGGTAAGCGGCGGATTGCGCGGCATCGGTCGCGCGATATGCGACGCCCTGTCGAGCGGGGGCGCGCTGGTCTACGTGACCGATCTCGATGCGCCCGACGCTGCGGATGTCACGGCAATGTGCGCCGCCATGCCGGACGCGCGCTACATCCAGCTCGACGCCACCAGCGAAGCAGCATGGCAGGCCGCGCGCGAGCAGGTGGAGCGCGAACAGGGTCAGCTCGATATTCTGGTGAACAATGTCGGCGCGGACCTGACCGGCAAGGTTCAGGATCTCAAGCTGGAAGATTGGCGACGGCTGATCACCCTGAATCTGGACACGGTGTTTCTTGGCACCAAGACGTTCCAGCCGCTGCTGGCCAAGGGCGGCGCTTCGACGCCCTATGGATCGAGCATCATCAATATCTCCTCGATCATGGGTCTGGTCGGCATGGGTGAAGTATCGGCCTATAATGCATCGAAAGGTGGCGTGCGCCTGTTCACCAAATCCAATGCGCTGGAATTTGCCGATGCCGGCATTCCGATCCGCGTCAATTCGGTTCATCCCGGATTTGTCGACACGCCGCTTCTGCGCAAGGGCTTCGAAGCCTGGGCCGCGCGAAGCGGCGAAACCGCTCAGGCGATGATCGACGCCATGGCAGCGACCACGCCGATCAAGCGATTGGCCCAGCCCAGCGAAATCGGGAAGGTCGTGGCGTTTCTAGCCAGCGACGACGCCAGCTACATGACCGGCAGCGAAGTGGTGGTGGATGGCGGCTGGACCGCGCGTTGAGGCAAAAGGAGACGATGGGCATGAACGACAAGACCAGCCTCAGCGGCACAGTGGCATTGGTGACGGGGGCGGCGGGCGGCATCGGCCGGGCCACCGTCGCAGCCCTTGCCAGATCGGGCGCAACCGTGGTCGCAAGCGATATCGCCGCCAACACCGAGCTGGCTGACGCGGCGCTTTATGTCCAACTCGATGTCACGGACGAGGCGGCATGGCAGGATGTGATCGCGCAGATCGATCGTGAATTCGGCCGGCTGGACATATTGGTCAATAATGCCGGCATATCCGTCACCAACAGCATCGCCAGCACCAGCCTTGCCGAATTTCGCCGCTGCATGGCAATCAATGTCGACAGCATTTTCCTGGGCACGCGCTCGGCGCAGTCGCTGCTCGCGAAAAGCGGTGCCGATCGGCAGGGGGGATCGTCGATCATCAACCTGTCGTCGGTGGGCGGGTTGCGCGGCGCGCCCTTCATGTCGACCTATTGCGCCAGCAAGGGCGCGGTGAAACTCTACAGCAAATCGGCGGCGCTGGAATTTGCGCTGCTCAAGCTGCCGATCCGGGTCAATTCGGTGCATCCCGGCGGGATCGAAACCAACATGATGGATACGATCTTCGCGCGCTATGTCGAAGAAGGCCTGTTCCCCGACCTGGACGCCGCGCGCGCCACGGTATCGGCGGGCCACGCCATGAGCCGGATGGGAAAGCCGGAAGAGATAGCGGAAGGCATCGTCTATCTTGCCAGCCCGGCGGCCAGTTTCATGACCGGATCCGAACTGGTGATCGACGGCGGAATGACCTCTCGCTGATACGGGAAAGGGCCTGGATCGTCCGGACGATCCAGGCCCTCCTTTCGCCGTCGACCCGTTATGTGGAGAGATGGGCCGGAGCGAAAAGGTCTGTACACACCACCTTGTCAGGTCTGGTGCAGGATCGAGAAGACCCGCTCGGCAAAGAGCCATTCGCCATTCTGCTTCACCAGCTTGTCGTTGTAGCAGGCGCGCGCACGCTTATCCTTGCCGGTGTCGGGTTCGGTATAGACTTCTGAAAAATAGGTGCGGGCTTGGGCGGTGTCGCCATCGACGCGGATCATCCCCGGCATCGCGACGAAGGATAACTCCGGATAGGCCGGCATGGCGCTGGCCCACAAATCCATGATCGCCGCACGCCCGGACACGACCCCCAATTGCGGATAATGGGACAGGTCCCAGTGCGACTCTTCGGCCCAGAGGCTGGTCATCAGGTCACGATCGCAGCGATTGACCGCATCGGCGTAGCTTTCCATGAGTTCGCGGATCGCGATCCGGTCCTCCAGCGGCCCTGTATAGTTGCGGCTCATGTCTGCTCTCCCTCCCCTCCACAGCTTTGATGGGATGATGGTAGGCCAGCATCGCGCGTCGCCCACCTCCTGAAAATGGCAGGTCAGCGATATTGGTCGCGCAGCACGCGGCGCAGCACCTTGCCAGAGGGGTTGCGGGGCAAGTCGGATTGGAAATCCACTGATTTTGGCGCCTTGTAGGCCGCAATCCGCTTGCGCGCCCATGCGATGATCTCGCTTGGCTGCGGCTCAGCGCCCTGGGTCGGGACGACGATCGCCTTGACCGCCTCGCCCCATTTGCTGTCCGGCACACCGATCACCGCCACGTCGGCGACCAACGGATGGCTGATGATGGCCTTCTCCACCTCGGCGGGATAGACATTCTCCCCGCCGGTGATGATCATGTCCTTGATCCGGTCGGCGAGGTAGACATAGCCATCGGCATCCATGCGTGCAGCGTCACCCGTGCGCAACCAGCCGTCCGCGTCGATGGTTTGGGCCGTGGAGTCCGGCCGCCCAAAATAGCCCGCCATGTTGGATGGGGACCGGATCGCCACCTCGCCCACCTCCCCCGCCGGCAGCACATGGCCATCGGCATCGAGAATGCGAATATCCACGCCCGGCAGCGCCCGCCCGATGCTGGCCATGCGATCATTGCCACGCACGTCATGATCCTCCGGCGCCAGCCCGGCGATAGTCCCGGCTGTTTCGGTCATCCCGTACATCTGGGCAAAGCCGCACCCGAAGATGGTGATCGCCTGTTGCAACAGGTCGAGCGGGATCATCGACCCGCCATAGCAGATCGTTTCCAGAAAACTGAAATCGGTCTGCGCCGCGCGCGGATGGTCGCACATGATGCGCAGCGCCGTTGGCACGATCATCAGCTTCGTGATGCGGTGCTCCACCAACAGGTCGAGCACCCTGTGCGGATCAAATTCGCGCACCACCACCGCCTTCGCCCCATGCTGAAGCGCCCAGAGCCCCCAGCCCGACCCGCTGATATGAAAGATCGGCATGGCGACCAGCGCCACGTCCCGCGACGACCAGACGAACCAGCCCGGCAAGGCGTCCTGCGACACATTATCGCGCAAGCCAAGCAGGCTGCGGTTGGTCAGCATCGCGCCATTGGGATTGCCGGTGGTGCCGGAGGTATAAAGTTGCAGCGCGACATCCTCATAGCCGCCATCGTGATGAGGGTCCGCTTCGGATTGGCTGTCACGCCAATCCGCATAGAGATCGCCGTCGCTCGCGGCTTCCGTCAAAAGGACGGGACAGGATGGCGCAGGGTCCAGCCGCGCGGCGAGTTCCGGGTCCACGACCAGCAAAGCGGGCCGGCAATCGGCCAGGATATAGGCAATTTCCGGCGGAGCGAGCCGCCAATTGACGGGCGTCATCACCATGCCTGCGCGGATCGCCCCCATCCAGATTTCGAAATAGGCGGCGCTGTTCTTGCCCAGATAGGCCACGCGGCTGCCCGTTGGCATAGCCATCGCCCGTAGGCCGTTCGCCACCTGGCTGGCGCGACGATCCAGCAAGGCATAGCTTATGCTTTCGCCTTCAAAGACGAGAGCCTCCGCATCCCCCTGATCGCGCGCATGTGCCCGCAGATACTGGCCTATCGTTCTGCGCTCGCCCATGTCTGGCCTCCTCCTCCCGCCTTGAAGCCCGCACCATAGAGTGCCCAAGAAGCATGCGCCCCTGTCAATTTCCATGGGGGCCCGCGAGGACTGGCGAAATCGTCAGTGCCCGAACGCCCCCAACGCCATATGATGCGCCATCATCGTGGAACAGGAGAGACCCGCATGGACCTGGGCTTGAAGGGGCGTAAAGCCATATTGATCGGCGCCAACGCCAGCGTCGGACGCCATACCGCCGAAGTGCTGGCGCAGGAGGGGTGCCATGTCGCGCTGTGCGGGCGGACGCAGGACAAGGTCGACCGGGTAATCGCTACCGTCAAGGACTTCGGCGTGGAGGCCTTTGGCAAGGCGGTCGATGCACGCGATGCGCAGGCACTTCCCGCCTTCATCGACGAAGCCGCCGCCGCGCTGGGCGGATGCGATATCTTCATCAGCTTCGTGTCGGCCAATCCGGGCGAGGACAGCGACGATGGCTGGATGACGGTGATGAACGCCGACATCCTGCCCCTGTCACGCGGTATCCGCGCGGCATTGCCCCATCTGCAAAAATCCGATGCCGGCTCCATCGTCACCCTGTCATCCACCGGAGCGGTGGAGGAGTTCATGGGGCCGCAACCCTATAATGCGCTGAAGGCCGCCGTCATCAATTACAGCAGCGCATTGGCGCAGAAACATGCCGCGGACGGCATTCGCGTCAACTGCCTGATCCCCGGTCCCATTTACACTGACGATGGTCCCTGGGCTGGCATCAAGTCCGGCATGCCCGACTTTTACGACATGATCCTGTCGCAAATTCCGATGGGCCGCATGTGCAGCGGCGAGGAAATCGGCAAGGCGATCGCCTTCGTCGCCTCGCCCGCCTGCCGGTTCATGACGGGCGCCGGCGTCGTGGTGGACGGCGGCTTCACCAAACGGGTCCAGTTTTAAGGCAGGAGCGGCGCGGATGAGCGAGGAACAGCCGGAAAGGCTCAATTGCGTGCTGATCGCAGGCGGGCTTTATCATGATTTCGATTTTGCCCGCCTGGAACTGTTGAAACTCCTGGCGGAGGATCCGCGGGTGCGAACCCGTGTGTTCGAAGATTATGGGAATATCGAGGCGATCCGTGCGGCCGATTTCCTGATCACCTACACCTGCGATGTCACCCCCCCGCTTGCGGTGCAGGAAGCGTTGCGGGATTGGGTGGCGCAGGGTGGACGCTGGTATGCGCTGCATGGGACCAATTCGGTGCTGCGCCTGTTCGACAATGGCCTTTATGGCGCGCCGCGTTGGGCGCCCTTGCTGATGGAGACGCTCGGCACCCAGTTCATCGCCCATCCGCCGATCGCCCCCTACAGGGTCGAGGTCGCCGATCCCGACCATGTGCTCACGCAAGGGATCGAGCCGTTTGAAACCATCGATGAGCTGTATCTGATGGAACGGCATGGCGATCTGCACATCCTGCTCGACACCCCGTTTGAAGGCGACGCCACCGGCTTTGACGAGCATGAATGGGCGCACGACCGACACCCCGTGCTCTACATCAAGACCCAGGGCGAGGGGGCGGTGCTCTACAATACTTTAGGCCATTGCCGCGGCCATTATGACATGCAGCCCTTCCTGGACTGGTGGCCCCAGGTGGATCGCTGCGCCTGGGACCTGCCGGTCTTCCATGATCTGCTGCGGCGAGGCATCGCCTGGGCCAAGGAGGGGAAAAGCGCCCGCACGCCAACCGTCAGCTAAGCGGCGTCACAGGCAGATGCTCGGCGCCCGGCGCTTCGTCGGGCACTGCCACCTCGATCCAGCCATCAACTTCGCGCACCGAAAAGCGCAGGAGCGGCGCATAGCCCGCCCCGCCCAGACATTCGCCATTGTCCAGCTTGAAGCGCGCGCCATGCAGCGGGCACATCACCGCGCCACGCCGGACCCGTCCGTCGGGCGTAAAGCTTGCCGCCTGATGCGTGCAGCGATTGATAAGCGCATGGAACGCCCCCTCTTCGCGGGCTATCAGCACGGGCCAGCCATTGACGACGAAGCCCGCCAGCGAGCGATCGGGAACATCCTGCGCCAGAACGACGCGGTGGTAAGTTTCAGGCATATCTCTTCCTGTTGTTATCTCGCCGGACTGTGCCATCGCAAAAGGCGACGGGAAAGGGCAATCGCGGCTTCAGGCCGCCCGGCACAGATCGGCATAGTCGCGCAGGTCATGATCCGCATCGCCAAGCAGGCGGGTGAGCAGCAAGGCGCGCTTGAACGCCTGCCCCACCATCAGTTCCTCGGTGGTGCCGATGCCGCCGTGCAATTGGACGGCGTCCTCCGCGATTTTGACGGCGGCGGCGCTCACATAGGCCTTGGCCCCCACGATTGCGGCATGCGCCTCTTTGCTACCGGCGGATTGGGCCGCGGCGCGATAGAGCTGGGACCGGCTGAGTTCGACCAGTGCATAATCATCCGCCAGGCGATGCTGGATCGCCTGAAACCGACCGATCGGCTGGCCGAATTGATGGCGGGTCTTCACATAATCGAGCGTGGCGTCGAACATATGGCCCATCAGGCCCACCAGCTCGGCGGTGATGGCCAGCCGCGCCAAGTCCAGCACGGCATCCAGCGCGGCCGCGCCATCGGGCAGCCGGATGGCCGGAACGTTGTCCAGACGCAGGTCGCTCGCCACCGATCCATCGACCAGCCGGTAATCCTTGCGATGCAGGCCGGGTGCATCGGCGACAATGAAATAGACAGAAGTAACGCCCTCATCATCCTGGGCGCTGACCAGCAGGGCATCGGCAAAAGGCGCGCCCATGACGCAGATTTTCTCCCCATTGAGCCGGACATCGTCCTTCCCCGTGGCCCGCATATCGATCGTGCGCGGCAGGTAGCGGCCTGACCGTTCTAGATGGGCAAGCGCGCAGAAACGCTCTCCCGCAGCAATCGCCCGCAGCCACTGCGCTCGCAAATCCTGATGCCCGCCTCTATCCAGCAGGGTTGCGCCGAGCAGGATCGTGGCCAGATAGGGTTCGACGGCGACTGCGCGCCCAAGGGATTCACCGAGCGTGATCAGTTCGACCGCGCCGCCGCCCATGCCGCCCATATCCTCCGGCAGCGGCAGCGCCAGCAAACCCATGTCGGCAAAGATCGCCCAGTTTTCGCGCGCAAATCCCTCCGGCCGGGCCACATAGGCCAGGCGCTTGGCCGCATCATAACGGTCCGCCACGAAGCGATCGACCAGATCCTTGAGCATGGTCTGCTCGTCGTCGAGATCGAAATTCATGGCGCTTTCAGTCCCCTGCTCCAGAGCGGTTTGCGGTCCGGGATCGCATGGCCCCGGTTCGCTCCGTTAAAGCATTATGACAGCGGCTCAGCCGACTGCGCTTTCCGCTAGGAAGCGCGCGGGGCGTGCCATATCGCCCCACAACGACCTATGACTTGTCACAGGTTTTTGGACGCTTGTCTAAGCATTGTGGCAGGCGTAGCCTCCTTGGCTATGGAGAGAACAGACGACTCATTCGTCGCCTGCATGGACCGCATCGACCAACAGAGCATCAGCCCGGTCGATTTTCGGACACGCAGGCAGGGCACCATCTGCATCGCGTCGATCGACGATGTGCGACCAGCCGCGGAGGCGTTGCGGGACCTGGCGAGGGAACTCAGCAATTTCCGCGTAGCCGCCTGCGCCAACATCGCGTCGAAATCCGCGATGACGGACGCGGACGGCAATCCGCTGGCATCGTCCATATTCGGCTGGCCGGGGTCAAAGGACCAGTGGTGGAAAAAGCCGCTTCTGGCGCTCAGCTCCCCCCTTCCCTTCGCCTGCCGCTACGAAAGCGAGCCTTTCTGGGCCAATGCCCATGGCATCTACACCCGCGCACCCAATCCGCTCTTGGACCAGATCGACCTGTCGCACTTCGCCGATGAAGTGAACGCGCCCGCCGCGATCGTCATTCCTGTACACCTGCCATTCGGCCAGATCGGTGTCGTCAGCTTTTCGCCCATCGATGAACGGCGGAGCGACCTGTCGCGTGAGTTTGATCTCTACGCCGACGTACTGGAATATCAGGCCCGGCGCTTCATCAGCGGCTATTCGCGTGTCGCAAGCCAGCGCCATTGGATTCCGCGCAATTGCCGCCTGTCCAAGCGCGAAGTCGAATGTCTGCGCTGGGCGGCGCTGGGCAAGACCGATGTCGAGATTGCGATGATCCTGTCGCGCAGCTGCGCCACCGTGCGCTTCCATATCCACAATGCCGCGACCAAGCTAGAGGCGGTCAACCGCAGCCAGACCGTGTTCAAGGCAACCCAGCTCGGCTACCTGGGCAGCGTCGCCGTTTCGGCTGCGCAAGGCCATAATCACGCCTGATCAACCCCGCCTATAGTGACCTCCCCTGCCCCGCCAGTCCACTGGCGGGGATTCCTTTTTGTCCACCCCGGCGCGGCCATTCGGGCCAACCTATGCTTTCTTACAGAAGCCATCGCGCGCTGCCCTTTCCATACTCCATCGGGTCAAGAGGGAGAGCATCGCCTGTGGGGCAGACCATAGACATAGCCGAGGGATTGTTCGTCGATACGCCGCATCCGACCCTGATCGGCGGGCGGCATCGCCAGACCGGTCGCATCGTCTTTCCCTGCCCGACCGGCAACCCGGACTATGAGCCGATGCTGCTCCCGCGTCGGGGCACGCTCTGGTCCTGGACGGTGCAGCGGTTCCGGCCTAAGTCCCCGCCCTATGCTGGGCCTGAAGAATTTTCGCCCTTTGCGCTGGGCTATGTGGAGTTGCCGGGCGCGGTGATCGTGGAGGCCCCCTTTGCGGATGTGGCCTTCGACAATCTGCGGATCGGCATGGAGATGGAAACGGTGCTCATCCCCCTCAATCATGACGGGCAAGGACGTACCATTCGCACCTTCGCCTTCGCACCGGCGCGAGAGGGTTAAGCCATGGCGGACGTCTTCATCGTGGGGATCGGGGTTCATCCCTTCGGCCGGACCGAAGGTCGATCCGGTCTGCAACAAGGGGCATTCGCCATCCGGCAAGCGCTGGATGACGCAGGGCTGGACTGGGGCGACATGCAGTTTGGCTTTGGCGGGTCGGACAGTGCCGGCAATGCCGATACGGTCGTCAACGAAATGGGGCTGACCGGCCTGCCGATCATCAATGTCCGCAACGGCTGCGCGACCGGCGGGTCGGCGCTGATCGGCGCATGGCAGGGCATCGCGTCGGGCCAATATGACCTGGGCGTCGCCTTTGGCTTCGACAAGCATCCGCGCGGCGCGTTCAACGCCATGCCGGCCGAATATAGCCTGCCCGACTGGTATGGCGAAGCCGGGATGATGGTGACGACGCAGTTCTTCGCCATGAAATTGCAACGCTATATGGCGCAGCATGGCATTACCCCCATGGCTTTGGGTCGGGTGGCGCAAAAGGCGTTCGACAATGGTGCCCATGCCCCCCATGCCTGGCGGCGAAGCCCGGTCGATCTGGAGACGATCCTGTCGAGCCAGATGATTTCCGATCCGCTGACCAAATATATGTTCTGTTCACCGGCCGAGGGCGGCGTCGCCCTGATCCTGGCGAGTAAAAAGAAGGCGCGGCAATTGGGTCGCGACCGGATCCGCATCAAGGCCGCGGTCACGCGCACACGGCCGCCCGGCTCCTTCGAAGTCTTCTCCCCCAGCCTGTCGATCGAGCGAGGCGGCGCCCCCACCCTGCTCGCGTCGGCCGCTGCGTTCGACATGGCCGGCATCGGGCCGGATGACATTGACGTCGCCCAATTGCAGGATACCGAATCCGGGGCCGAAATCATGCACATGGCCGAAAACGGATTCTGCCGGGACGGCCAGCAGGAAGAATGGCTGGCCGAAGGATGGAGCCGGATCGACGGCAAGCTGCCCATCAACACCGATGGCGGATGCCTGGCCTGCGGCGAACCGATCGGCGCGTCGGGCCTGCGCCAGGTCTATGAAAATGTCGTGCAATTGCGTGGCTCCGGGGGCGGACGGCAGGTGCCGGGCGAACCGAAGACGGGCTACACCCATGTCTACGGCGCGCCCGGCATTTCCGGCGTCACCATATTGGAGCGATGAGATGAACCTCAATTTCACGCCCGAAGACGAAGCCTTCCGCACGCAGGTGCGCGCCTTCCTGGCCGAAAATCTGCCCGAGCATCTGCGCGCCGGCATGGCGGCGACACCCGGCGTGTTTGTCGAGCCTGACATCGGACAGGAATGGCAGCGCATCCTGCATGCCAAGGGCTGGCTGGCCTATAACTGGCCGGTCGATTGCGGCGGCACGGGCTGGACGCCGGTGCAGCGCTATATCTTCGAAAAGGAATCGGCGCTCGCCAACGCGCCCAGCCTGCCGGTGCTGAGCCTCAAATTGCTGGGGCCGGTCATCTGCCGTTTCGGCACGGCCGAACAGAAGGCGCGGCTTCTCCCCCGTATCCTCGATGGCAGCGACTATTGGTGCCAGGGCTTTTCCGAGCCTGGCTCCGGATCGGACCTCGCCAGCCTCAAGACCCGGGCCGAGCGGCGCGGCGACCATTATGTGGTCAACGGCCGCAAGCTGTGGACGACGCACGCCCATCACGCCAACAAGATTTTCTGCCTCGTGCGCACTGACCCGCAGGCCAAGGCGCAGGCAGGCATCAGCTTCCTCTTGATCGACATGGCGCAGCCGGGGGTCGAAGTGCGCCCTATAAAGGGGCTGGCCGGCGATCATGAAGTCAACGAAGTCTATCTGGACGACGTCATCGCGCCGGTCGAGGATCTGGTGGGCGAGGAAGGCATGGGCTGGACCATCGCCAAATTCCTGCTCGAAAATGAGCGCGGCGGCGCCTGCCACGCACCAAAGCTGTTGTCCGACATCGCCAAGCTGCGCGCCGAGGCGGCTGCCGAGCCGGACGGCAGGGGCGGCACCATGGCCGACGACCCCGCCTTTGCCGCAGACCTGGCGCGCACGGAACTGACGGCGCAGGCGCTGGAAATGACCGAATTGCGGGTGCTCGCCGACATGGCAAAGGGCCTGCCACCCGGGCCGCAGACATCGCTGTCGAAAATGGTCGCATCCACCTTGCGCCAGCAGGTCGATGCGCTGGCGGTGCGGCTTTACGGCTATGCCGGGCTGGAGTTGGAGCCGCGCCGACCGCTCTATGGCAATGGCGCGCCCAAACCGCTGCATGGCAAGGCGGCGCAGCTTGCCGCGCCGCGCTATCTCAACAGCCTCGCCTGGACGATTTTCGGTGGTACGAACGAAGTCCAGCGCACCATCATAGCAAAGACCGTGCTCGGCCTTTGAAGGTCGAGCGAACAGGAGAGACAGATGCAACTCAGCCGCGACGCGCTCACCCGCGCCTATCGCCAGATGAAGACGATCCGCCTGTTCGAGGATCGGCTGCATGACGAAATCGCCCTGGGCGAAATTGCCGGTTTCACGCATCTTTATGCCGGGCAGGAAGCATGCGCCGTTGGCGTGTGCGAACATCTGGGGCCGGACGACTATATCATTTCTACCCATCGCGGCCATGGCCACTGCATCGCCAAGGGATGCGACGTCGAAGCGATGATGAAGGAAATCTACGGGTCGAGCGATGGCCTGTGCAAGGGCAAGGGCGGGTCCATGCACATCGCCGACGTGGGCGTGGGCATGCTGGGCGCGAACGGCATCGTGGGGGCTGGCGCTCCCATCGCGGTCGGAGCGGGCATCACCGCCAAAAGCAATGGCACGGTATCGATCTGCTTTTCGGGCGACGGCGCGTGCAACCAGGGCACGACCTTCGAAGCGATGAACATGGCCGTGGTGCTGAAACTGCCGGTCATCTTCGTGTTCGAAAATAACCATTATTCCGAACATACCGGCGAGGCCTACGCCGTCGGCGCAGAAAGCATGACCACGCGCGCCGCCGCGTTCGGCATGAAAGCGGTCAAGGCAAACGGCATCGACTTTTTCGACGTTTACCAGACCATCGGCGAGCTTATCGAATGGTGCAAGGCGGGCAACGGCCCGGCGTCGATCGAACTGGATTGCGAACGCTTCTTCGGCCATTTCGAAGGCGACCCCCAACGCTATCGCGGCGAAGGCGAACTGGAGCGCATCCGGGCCGAACGCGATTGCCTGACCACGTTCCGAACCAAGGTGACGGAGGCCAAATTGCTGGAGGGGGCCGACCTGGACCAAATTGACGAGGAGGTAACGGCCCTGATCGACCGGGCCGTCGCGCAAGCGAAGACGGCGCCGCGCCCCACCCCCGCCGACGTCACGCAAGACGTCTATATCAGCTACTGACGCGAAAGGATCGAACCATGGCAGTCAAGATGATCCGCGACGTCATTCGCGATACGATCGACGAGGAAATGGCGCGCGATGACAGCCTGATCATGCTGGGCGAGGACATCGTCGGCGGCAACGGGTCGGCGGGCGGCCCCGAAGCCATTGGCGGCATCTGGGGCACGTCGGGCGGCCTGTGGGCCAAATATGGCGGAGACCGGGTAATCGACACGCCGATCAGTGAAAGCGCGATCATCGGCGCGGCGGCCGGTGCCGCGCTGACTGGCAAGCGCGCCATCGCCGAAATCATGTTCGCCGACTTCATCGGCGTGTGCATGGACCAGATATGGAATCAGGTCGCGAAATTCCGTTACATGTTCGGCGGCAAGTCCCGCTGTCCCATCGTCATTCGCATGCCCTATGGCGCGGGCTACAACGCCGCGCCACAGCATAGCCAGGCGATCCACCAGTTCGTCACTGCCATGCCAGGCCTCAAAGTCGTCATGCCCTCGACGCCCGCCGACACCAAGGGATTGCTCACCCAGGCGATCCGCGACGATGATCCGGTCATCTTCCTGGAGCATAAGTTTCTTTACGCGGTGAAGGGAGAGGTGCCCGATGGCGACTATACCATCCCCTTCGGCCATGTCCGTCAGGTGACGCAGGGCGACGACATCACCATCTTGGCGACCGGCATGATGGTCGGCATGGCGGAGACCGCTGCCAAGACGCTGGCGCAGGATGGCGTCGGCTGCGATCTGCTCGACCTGCGCACCACCAGCCCGCTGGACGAGGAGGCGATCCTTGACAGCGTCGAGCGCACCGGCCGGCTGCTGATCGTCGATGAAGCGCCGCCCCGGTGCAGTCTGGCGACGGACCTGTCGTCCCTGGTGGCGCACAAGGCCTTCGCATCGCTCAAGGCCCCCATCGAGATGGTGACGCCCCCGCACAGCCCCGTGCCGTTCGCGCGGGAACTGGAATCAGCCTATCTGCCATCACCCGACAGGATCGCGGCGGCGGCGGCGCGGCTCCTGTCCTACCGGAGGGGGTGAGCATCATGGCCAATCTGCGCGCGTTCGCCATGCCCAAATGGGGCATTGAAATGACCGAGGGCGTCGTTGCCGAATGGAAGGTCGCCCAAGGGCAGCCGTTCAGGAAGGGCGATCTGCTGGCGCTCATCGAAACCGCCAAGATCACCAACGAAGTGGAGGCAGAGGCGGATGGACAATTTGCCCGCCTGATCGCGAAGGAGGGCGAAACCCACGAAGTCGGCGACCTGATCGCCGTGCTGGCGGCCGCACATGACGCGCCGACCGACAGCGAGGTGGACAGCTTCATCGCGTCGTACAAGGGCGGTGATGCCAGGCCGTCCGTCAAACCGCAGGAGGCGGCGCCCGATGCGCTGCCCGCCCCGCCCGCGCCCGTCGCGGCGTCGATTCCGGACGGTTTGAACATCAGCCCGATGGCCCGCGCCTTCGCGCAGGATCATGGCGTGGATGTACGCCAGATCGAGGGGACAGGCCCGGGCGGCCGCATCACATTCCAGGATGTGCAGCAGGCAAGCCTGCCTCCCGCCCCCGCCCCGGGCGGCAATCCTGTCGACATCAGGCCAGTCCCCGAACATCCCGGCGATGCCTTTGCCAGTCCGCTCGCGCGACGGCTGGCAGCACAGCATGGGCTCGACCTGTCGGGCATGGCGGGGACCGGGCCGAAGGGCCGCATCTGCAAGGCCGACGTGCTGGCGCGCGTGACACCGGCGCCCACGGCTTCGCCAGCTGCCGGATCGACACCGCAGTCGGCGCCGCCCCGGACCGATGGGGTGGAGATCGTTCGCATGTCGCCGATGCGCAAGGCGATCGCGCAGGCGCTCAGCCACAGCAAGTCGACCATTCCGCATTTCTACCTGCGCTCGAAGGTGCGGATCGACGCGATATTGGGCCTGCGCGCCCAGGCGAAGGTGGCGACGGGCGAAGCGCCCAGCATCAACGACTATATCGTGCGGGCCTGCGCGCTGGCGTTGAAGCGCCACCCGCAGGTCAATGTGCAGGTCCATGGCGACGCCATCCACCAATACACCGCCGCCGACATCGCCGTGGCGGTCGCGACGGACAAAGGCCTGATCACGCCGATCGTCAAGGGCGCGGATCAGCTGTCGGTCGCGGCCATATCCCGCGAGGTTAAGCGAC
Organism: Sphingobium lactosutens DS20; assembly: GCF_000445105.1. Lineage (GTDB taxonomy): Bacteria > Pseudomonadota > Alphaproteobacteria > Sphingomonadales > Sphingomonadaceae > Sphingobium > Sphingobium lactosutens. The sequence continues at coordinate 167,297 of NZ_ATDP01000071.1, forward strand.
TCGCGGACAAGGCCAGGGCGGGACGGCTGCAACCCGACGAGTTCCAGGGCGGCAGTTTCTCCGTCAGCAATCTTGGCATGTATGGCATCGATCAGTTCGACGCGATCATCAACCCGCCCCAAGGCGCCATATTGGCGGTCGGCGCGGGCGAACGAACGCCGGTGGAGATCGGCAACGCCTTGGCCTTTGCGACGGTCGTCAAATTGTCCCTGTCCTGCGACCATCGCGCCATCGACGGGGCGGTCGGCGCGGATTTCATGCGAACGCTCAAGGGCCTGATCGAAGAACCGGCACTACTGACCGGCTGATGCATTAGGGGCTTGTTGCAGGGTTCCTGCGACAGGGCCTTTTGCTGGTGGCGAGCCGCTAGCGGCCGTTCAGCCAGGCGCTGGACGTGCGGAACAGCTGTGCCGCACGGGCATGGAGTTCGGGCCAGCCATCGCGCAAGGCCGAGGATCGTTCCTCCACCGCCACCGGCAGGTCCGCAGGGAGCGCGGACAGCAAGGCATCGATCGGCAATGCGCCCTGCCCCAGCGGCAGGCGCCCGTCGATTGCTTCGGCGAGGATGGCGTCGGGATCGGCGGGGTCGGCACCAGGCATGGGCGCGTCGCACAGCTGGACATAGCTGATCCACGCGGGCGGCAGCGCCGCGACTTCCGCCACCGATCCTTCCGATCGCGTCCAGTGCAGCGCGTCGATCAGCAGCGCCATCGCTGGATGGTCGATCCGCTGCACTATGCCGGCGGCTTGCGCCATCGTCTTCACTTCCGTGAAGAGGCCGAACTCCAGGTTGATGCGGATCGCGCCGCTCGCTCGCTCTGCAAGGCGGGCGAGCTTGGCCGCCGTTGCGCCCTCATCGGGGTCGCTGCTGACGCAGAGCAGGTTGCGCGCCCCAAGCTCAAGGCCGATGTCGAGGATGCGGTCATGATTGGGGTCGGGAGGGCCAGGCTTGATCCAGACGACTTCGATGTCGAGCAGCGGCAGGCCGGTTGCGTCCAGCGCCGCGCGCACGGCGCGTGTCGTCTGCGCCGTCCAGTCGGCCAAATCGACCCACATGCCGCCCATGTCGAACCCGGCGCTGACCGCGCATTCCACAAGCGCGACGGGCGTAGCGTCAGGCATGATGCCCGACGCCATGGCGAGCGGGCGGCGCGCCATCGGGCCTTAGCGCTGCTGCGCCATGGCGGCGGCGACCGATGCCTCGATATCGGCCTTGCTGGGGTTGCCGCGCAGGCAAAGGCCGCCATTCACCTGCAGATTTTCGCCGGTCATGAAACATTCGTCGCTCGCCAGCCAGACACAGGCCGCCGCAACGTCCGTCGTGGTCCCATAGCGACCAAGCGGATAGGCCTTGACGAAGGCATCGAAAATGCCCGGCACAGCGCCCGCCGCCGCCGTCATGGGCGTATCGGTGAGGCCGGGCGACACGCTGTTCACCCGAATGCCGCGATCCCCGAACTGGTTGGCGACGCTGCGGACCAGATGATCGGTCCCCGCCTTGGTCGCCATATAGGCGTCATGGTCATGGAACATGATGGTCGCTGTGGCGGAACTGATCTGGATGATCGAACCGCCGCCCTGATCGGCCATGACGGGAATGAGCGCCTGGAGGAAATGGAACGGCCCCTTGAGTTGCAGGGCGACCATCGCGTCCAGTTCCTCCGCCGTCGTGTCCAGAAATGGCTTGAGCAGACCCCAGCCAGTGGCATTCAGGGCGATGTCGATGCCGCCGAGGCGCGCGGCCGTGTCCGCCACCATTGCGTCGATGGACGCCTTGTCCGTGAAGTCGCAGTCGACGGCGATGCCGCCATCCTGCGCAACAAAATCGTCGAGCACGTCGCGGTTGCGGCCAGCGACGGCGACCGTGGCGCCTTCCGCCTGAAACCGGCGCGCTATGGCCTGCCCCATATTGTCGCGGCCCGCAGCGCCCACGATCAAAGCCCGCTTGCCTTCCAGCCGTCCCGCCATCCGCTCTCTCCTGTTGCTCGAACGCGCAGGATAGGGCGGCGATGCTTGCTGCCAAACTCGGTTTTCTGTCAGGTCAGTCCTTCGCCCCCAGCCCCAGGAACCCGGCGGCAAAGAAAGGCACCATCCGATCCATCATTGCGTCGAGATCCGACGATCGCAGGGCGCCGCCCGACTGCCGGTCGAGCATGCCGCTCTCGACTAGAATGTGCGTGGTTGCGGCCTGAAAGAAGAAAAACCCCCATTGCACGTCCGGTCGCGGCATTTCGGGGTGAAGGGTGGCCAGCGCATCGACGAAATCGTGGATTACATGGTCGTAATGGGTGCGGAAGGGGGAAACATATTCCTCCTCCTGCGGGTGATTGGCGACGAAGGCGAGCAGGCGGACATAGTTTTTCCACCCTGGCCCCCCGCGCATCACGCGATCGACGATGGGGGCGATCAGGGCGCGCAGGATCGCGGCCCGCCGTTCCGCCCGTTCGCCCTGCTGAGCCTGCGCCTTGGCCAGCGCCGCCTCGATACCGGCGGCATGTTCCTGCGCGCGGCGTTCGATCACCGCGCCGAAAAGATTTTCCTTCGATCCGAAATGATAATGGGTCAGGGCCAGTTTGACGCCTGCTTCCGCCGCAATTTCCCGGAGCGACACGCCATAGAAGCCGCGCCAGGAAAACAGCATTTCCGCCGCGTCCAAGATCCGCGCCCCGGTTTCGGGCGCGCGGCGGCGATCGACCTTGGGCCGCTCCCGGGCCGCCCCTGTCATTTCCGATAGGTTTGTTTTCATCAGGGCATCGGGTGTGGCGCAGTTGTTGACACGTCGCAAGCCAGTGGTAGATTTTGGTCGATCGTTCAAGCAAATTGAGCCGGGAGAGGGCCATGACGGTAGAAGCGCTGATGGGTCGGCAAATCGCGGATTATGATCCGCCGGTGCGGGGCGACCCGATCACGGGCGAACGCTATTATGCGCAGCGATGGGCGGACGCGGAATGGGCGCATGTCTGGACGAAGGTATGGCATGTCGGCGGCATGGCGGCCGACCTCATGGATGCGGGCGATTTCCTGACCCACAATCTGGGCCGCGAATCGGTCGTCATGGTGAAGCAGGCGGACGGATCGGTCCGTGCTTTCTACAATGCCTGCCTGCACCGCGGCTATCGCCTGGCCTGGGCCGAAGTAGGCGGCGCGCCGCAGCTCGTGTGCGGCTATCATGGCTGGCGCTACGATCCCGACGGGACGCTCGCCCATGTGCAGGACCCGGATGATTTTCCCGGCGGCAATCCTTGCGGCAAGCACAAGCTGTCGGAAATCCGGTGCGAGGTCTGGGGCGGCTTTGTCTGGTTCAACATGGACACAGACGCGGCATCGCTGCGCGACTGGCTGGGCGCGCAGGTCCACGATCATCTGGCGCAATGGGGCATGGAAAAGATGACCCGCGTCTATGCGGTGACGTCGGACGTGCCGTGCAACTGGAAAATCGTGCGCGACAATTTCAACGAGAGCTATCATCTGCCGACGCTCCATCCCGAAATCGCGACCGTCATCAACGACCGGGTGGAGGATTGCGAGTTCCGGATCTATCCCGACACCGGCCATAACATGATGCGGATGCCCGGCCTTCAGCCATCGGCGCGCTATCCCACCCATCAAGTCCTCGACCTGCCGCTGGCGCAGGCGCTGGAATATTGGGAACTCGATCCCAAGGCTTATGAGGGCAATGCGATGGCGGCGCGGGACGCGATCGCGCAGCAAAAGCGCAAGCTGGGCGCGGCCAAGGGCTACAGCCATTATGGCCATATGGGCGACACGGAGATTGTCGACTATTTCCACTTCACCCTCTGGCCCAACATCACCTTCACCATGTGGCCGGACGGCGTGCAATTGCTTCGGTCCGAACCGCATCCGACCGACCCGGAGCGCTGCATCTTCGACCACTGGTTCATGGCCCATCGCATCGGCGATACAGACGAGGTGATCGGCCCCAACGGCCCCACGCCCCTGGAGCCGGTCGATCGCGAACGCATCGTCTTTGGCGAAAAGACGCTGGGCGTGGTGGCGGACCAGGACCTGTCGGTCGCGATCGGCCAGCAGCTTGGCCTTCATTCCAAAGGGTTTCGCGGCGGCATTCTGGCCAACCAGGAAAAGCGCGTTCAGTTCTTCCATGAAAAGCTGAACGACGTGTGCGGCATCCACGATTGATCGGCGGGGCCGGGCGCTAGGGCGTCCGGCCTGCCACCCAATGGAGGGCGTTGCGGATCAGCCGGCGATAGTCGGGCTGGTCATAGGCCGCAGGGCCATCGCCGGGTTGCAGATAGACCAGCCGCGCATTGAGCGCTTTTTTCGTCCAGCCGATAAGGTCGCTACCCGGCGGATGGAGCCACCCGTCATTGCACTGCATCCGCCCGGCGAGTGCATGCTGCGGGCTGTAGAAGCGTTCCGCTGTAAAGCTGGCCGATGCGCGCAGCAGCGGCGTGACATCCTCCTCAAAAATTTCGGCGAGATACAGCTCGTCACGCATGGCAAAGCCGGCCGGGACGCCCGCCATCACCGGATGATCCGGCGCGACGTTCCTGGCCTCATAGGGAATGTCGTGCGCATAGCCGCTATCGAGCCGCGACATACCGCGCACCATCGTAGGCTTGTAGAGGAAGCGGCCGCCCAGCCAGTCGCCATATTCCTCCCAGTCGGGCCAGCCGGCTAGGGCATGATGCAGGGCGACCACGCCGGTCCCCTGCTCCAGCAAGGCGCGAAAGCCTGCCTTGAAATCGGGTGATGGTGCGACGATGCCGGGGCGATCGGTCGGATGTTCGAAATCAAGGCCGGGCATGTCGTACAGCAGCAGCGCGTCGAAACCCCGCATGCCATCGGGGTTCATCAACCGGGCGGCCGCGGGCTGGTCGACCATTGTCGCGCTGACGCCGGGCATATCCTGAAAGATCGCATCGAACGCCGTGCGATCGAAGGGATGGCCCCGCACGGAAACCAATATGTTGAGGTTGGCATGATGATGGATGATCGGCATGGCGCTCGCGTTCTCTTTCCCTGTTCGCCGCCTCTTCTTTTCGCCAGTGTGCAGCCGGGGCGTTTCGCGGCCAACTGCGACCAGTGACAGGAGAGGACAGGATGACGGTCAATCGACGCTTCACGCTGGCGGCCCGGCCCCAGGGGCTGCCCAAGGACAGCGACTTCCTGCTGACGCAGGACATTGTGCCGCCGTTGCAGGAGGGGGAGTTCCTGATTCGCAACCATTATGCCTCGATCGACCCCGCCATTCGCGGCTGGCTGGAACCAGGGGGCAATTATATGCCCCCGGTCCCGATCGGCGATGCGGTGCGCGCATCCACCATCGGCGTGGTCGAACTGAGCCGCCATCCGGATTTTACCGCCGGCCAATGGGTGATGGGCCTCAACAAGGTCGAGGATTATTCGATCGGGCGCGGCGATGGCTTCACCCAGCCCATCGACGTCGACGCCGTCCCTTCCCCCACCGCCTATCTGTCCGTTGCCGGCGCGGTGGGGCTGACGGCGTGGTTCGGGGTCGAAGATGTGATGCAGCCCGCAGCGGGGCAGACGGTGCTGGTGAGCGGCGCGGCCGGTGCGGTCGGATCGCTGGTCGGGCAATTGGCGAAACGGCGCGGCGCGCGCGTGGTCGGCATTGCAGGCGGCGCGGAAAAATGCGCGCGGCTGATCGATCGATACGGCTTTGATCAGGCGATCGACTATCGCGGCAAGGATGTGGAGGCCCTGTCGGCAGACATTGCCGCCGCCTGCCCCGATGGCGTTCATTTCGTCTATGAAAATGTCGGCGGCGCCTGCCTGGACGCGGCGCTGCTCAATCTGGCGCAAGGGGCGCTGGTGGTGATTTGCGGGCTGATTTCGGAATATAACAGCGCGCCGCAGGGCGCACGGAACATCTGGCAATTGCTGGTCAAGACAGCGACGATGCGCGGCTATCTGATCAGCCAGTATCTGGACCGCTTCCCCGAAGGCGTCACCGCCATGGCAAAGCTCGCCGGCGAAGGGGCCATCGTCTATGACGAGCATGTGGAGGACGGGATCGACAATGCCCTGCCCGCGATGCTGCGCCTGTTCGACGGCAGCAATCAGGGCAAGATGATCCTGAAACTGATCTGAGGGCGCCGCTTCACGGCCGTAGGATAGGCTTGCTTCGGTTCGCGTCGGCGAACAATCGCATCAAGACGGCCGGGGCATTTACGAACCCCTGAACGAGATAGTGCCGGGCGTTCCGTGCAGAATCACGGTCCGCCGATCGCTGCTGCCCATGTCAGTCCTTCCGCTTGCGATACGGTCTTTGAGAGCCGCCGATTTTTCACCTACCCTGTGTAAAATCACAGCTAACGAAATCTGCGAAATCGACGAAAGTGACGGCGTGAGAGGACGCCCATCAGAGCGCGTCCAGCCGCCGAGGGGAGAATGCCATGAACAGACGAATTGCGTTCGCGTCCACCATCTTGTCGAGCGGCCTTGCGCTCTGCTTTGGCAGCCCCGCGCTCGCGCAGGATACCGAACCCCAGGCCGCAGCCGAACAGCCCGTCGGCGCAGGTGAAATCATCGTCACCGCCCGCCGTCGCGAGGAACGGTTGCAGGATACGCCTGTGGCGGTCACGGCCGTGAATGCCGCGATGCTGGAAAACAAGGCGGCAGTGAATATCGGCGACCTGACCGGGTCCGCGCCCAACTTGCTCATCACCAATCAGAATTCGGGCGCGGCGGCGGCCAATCTGGCCATTCGCGGCCTCACCTATGCCGACGTTGAAAAATCCGCCGAACCGACCGTGGGCGTCGTCGTCGATGGCGTGTTCATCGGGACCAGCACCGGACAATTTTTCGACTTTTTCGATATCGAACAGATTGAAGTGCTGCGCGGTCCCCAGGGTACTTTGTTCGGGCGCAACACGATCGGCGGCGTCATCAACATTCGCCGGTCCAAGCCGACCGGCGAATTTGGCGGCAAGGTCGAGGTGTCCTATGGCAAGTTCGACACGCTGGCGACCCGCGCCGTCATTAACGCGCCGCTGTCGAGCGACGGCAGCGTGGGCATCAAGGGCTTCTATTTCCACAACGAAACCGATGGCTGGTACAAGCAGGCGCAGGACGGCAGCCCGCGCGGCTTTTCCAATAATGAGAATTTCGGCGCGGCCTTGCGCGTCGCGCCTGCTGGCAGCGGCTTTGAAGGCATATTGACCGTCGAAAAGCAGGTGCAGAAATATGATCCCGTGGTCGCCAGCCTGACGCGCACGGGCGAAGTCTTCTGCGGCCTCATCCCCGCCGAACAGTGCAACCGCAACAACACCACCGATCTCTACACCGTTTTCGGGCAGGCGAATGTCGGCCGCTACAGCGCGCCGGCGGCAACGTTGGAAATGAATTACGACACGGGCGACATCACGCTGACGTCGATCACTGGCTGGCGCAAGTCCAAGGAAAATCAGACGCAGGATTTCGACGGATCGTCGGTCGACCTCTATTATGTCCGCCGGCTTCAGGATTATGAGCAGTGGAGCCAGGAATTCCGCGCCGCCGGCAAGATCGGCGACAGCCTGGATTATGTCGTCGGCCTCTATTATTTCAAATCCGACTATTATCTGGCGCAATATAGCCGCGTCTTCGCCTTTTCGCCCGACATCGACCCTTTGATATTCGATACCAACCCGCAGGAGGTCAATGGACGCACTCGCTCCATCGCGGCCTTTGGTGACTTCAACTGGGCGTTCGCTGATCGCTGGCGCCTGTCCTTTGGCGGCCGGTTCACGCGCGACAAGAAGTCGCTCGACAACAGCTTTGGCGGCAACCTGATCGGCGCGGGGTCCGACACCTTCAAGAAGTTCACGCCCAAGGTCGGCGTCGACTTCCGCCCGAACGAGGAAACGATGATCTACGCCAGCTGGTCGCAGGGCTTCCGGTCGGGCGGCTTCTCCCCGCGCGCGGGAACGGCGGCCAGCGCCAGCCAGTCCTACCGTCCCGAAGTGGTCGACAGTTTCGAGATCGGCAGCAAGCTGGAATTGTTCGACCGCAAATTGCAGTTCAACGTCGCGGCCTTCTATTCCAAATACAAGAATTTGCAGCAGAACAACACGCTTAATTGCCCCAGCTGCGCCACCGGCAATGAAACGATCACGTCGAACGTGGGTTCGGCCAAGATCAAGGGGCTGGAGTTCGATTTCACCGCCCGCCCGACCCCGCAGCTGACGATCACGGGATCGCTTGGCCTGCTTGATTCCAAGTTCAAGGATTTCATCGTCGGCGGCATTTCTCCCCTCAGTGGCGCGGTCGTGCCCTATGATTATTCCAGGAACGACCTGATCTATAATCCCGACATGACGGCATCGCTGGCGGCCGACTATACGGTCCCCACCAGCTTTGGCGAAATCATCGCCAACCTCACCTATCGCTATATCGGTCGCTATGATCAGCAGATTTCGCTGGGTCCGATCAGCGGCGACCTGGTGAACGGGCCGATCATCGTCAACGGCAATGATCCGCGCGTGCGCACGGACAAGCAGGGCCTGGTCGATGCGAGCCTGTCGACCAACTTCACGCTGGCGGGGAAAGAGGCCAAGCTGACGATCTTTGGCCGCAACCTCGCCAATGATCGGGGGCCGACCCACGGGTTCACCGTGGGGGGCTTGTGGGCCTTTGGCACCGCCCGCGAACCGCGCACCTATGGCGCGACCCTTGGCTTCAAATTCTGATCGCGCCTCCCCTTTCACAGAGCGCACGACCAGCAGCCGGGGCAGCGATGCCCCGGCTGTTTTCATGACAGGAGAATGTCTTGACCGACCATGCTGCAACGCTGGACAGGCTCGCCGCCCGGGCGGCGATTCACGACCTGGTGATGGCCTATTGCCGGGGCGTCGACCGCGCCGACGCTGCCCTGCTCGCCTCAATCTTCTGGGATGACGCGACGATGATATCCGGCTCGGTCAACGGTCCGGCCCATAAGTTCGCCCAGGACATCACGGCCTATTGCCGCAACACGATGGATCATTGCTTTCACTCGGTCGCCAACCAGTGGGTCGAGGTCCAGGGGGACAAGGCGATCGGCGAACATTATGTGACCGCGCAGGTGCGCGCTGGCGGCCAGGATATGCTCACCGGCGGGCGCTATCTCGATCGCTATGAGCGACGCGACGGCGTGTGGAAAATCGCGCATCGCTGCTTCGTTGCCGACTGGACCATGAGCCAGCCGGCCGGCGCGCCGCTCGATCCGTCCTATGAACCGGGGCGCACGCGCGGCGGCTGGGGGGACGCCGATCCCGTCTACGCCCATTGGGCAAGCCTCTAGCAGGGGCAAAAGGAAGGGCGCTGGTCCGGGGAGAGGCCGGACCAGCGCCCTTCGACGATTGCGCCAGGGCGATCAGAAGCGGGTCGTGATCTGCGCCATGACGGTGCGCGGCACATTGCCAAAGCCCAGCTGGTCTGCGGGCGCGGCCACCAGCCCGCCCGATGCGCCGCCCGTCGATGGGCCATCGACCACGCCGGTGACATAGAAGCGGTTGGTCAGATTCTTGCCGATCAGCGCAAATTCCCAGCGATCATCGTCTGAGCCGATGCGCACGCCGGCGTCCAGCGTCGCATAGCGCCCCTGGCGCGACAGCGGATTGCCAAAGCCCGAGGCGAGATAGGAGGAGGAATAGCGCAGGTCCGCGTTCAGCCCGATTTTCAGGCCATTGCCCATGCTGCTGTCATAGGCCGCGCCGATCGTCCCGGTCCAGCGAGGCGCGACCGACAAAGGCTTGCCTTCCAGATTCTGCCGCACGCCGCCATCGGCAAGGACGATGCTGCACCCCTGCGCAATGCTTTGCCCGGCATAGCAGGGCGCCTGCGGGAAGTCGGTATAGCGTGCGCGATTATAGTTGATCGACCCGTGCAGGTTCAGCCCCTCGACCGACCTGGGCGCATATTCGAACTCCAGCTCCACGCCCTTCGTCCGCGCGTCGGCCGTCAGCGTCTGGAAGGCGAAGATGGGGGAATTGAAGAAGTCGACCTGCAAATCCTTGTAGAGATAGGAATAGGCGCCGAGATTGAGGCGCAGCTGATTGTCCGCCAACGTCGTCTTGATGCCCGCTTCGAAACCGGCTGCCCGTTCGGGATCGAAGGTCAGGTCGTCGAAGGGGTTGGTCGACAGCTTCGAATTGATGCCGCCATTGGAAAAGCCGCCCGATTTATAGGCGGTCTTATATGCGCCATAGACCAGGATATCGGATGTCGGCTTCCAGGTCAGCGACACTTCGGGCGACCAGTTGCGGAAGGTCTGGTCCGCGTTGATGACGCCCAGGCCATCGGGGTCGTCCTGCGGCCGGAAAATCGCGGTGACGCCGGGGTTATTATAGGGCTGGGTGAAGAAACTGTCCTTGGTTTCATGCGTGTAGCGCACGCCGCCCGCCAGTTCGAGCGTTGGCACGATCTTCCATGTCGCCTGGCCGAACAGCGCGATCGTCTCGCCATCGGTGAAGCTGGTCTTGCGCGTGGCGAGATACTGGTCTTCGGGCGCGGCCGCGCTGTTCACCAGTCCCGCCAAAATGATATACTGGTCGAAATCCCGCTTCGTTTTCTGATACAGCCCGCCCAGCATCAGGTTGACCGGGCTGTCGAACGTCGTGAGCGCGCGAAACTCCGATGAGAAGGCGTGATAGGTGGAATTTTCCGTCGCCCAGTTCGATGCCGGGCTGGACTGGAAATCGCAGGCGCAGGCCCAGCGGTTGTTGTTCCAGTTGTAATTGGTGACGGACGTCAGCGTCACATTGTCCAGTTCATAATTGACGTTGGCCGTGACCGCCCAGCTCTTGTAGCGATTATAGAGGTCGCCATCGTCGTTGACGAACGGGGTGGGGCCGGCGAACGCGGCGGGAATGCGGTTCTGATGCGTCACGAAATCGCGGGCACAGGCATAGCCGTTGAGTTGACTGACGCCGCCATTGGGGCAGTTGAAGGCGACATAGTTCCAGCTGTTATTATTGGTCTTATTATAGGTGCCGGATGCCTTGAGCGTCGCGGTCAGGCGATCGGTGGGTTCCCACTTCAGAGTGACGCGGCCCAGCAACTCCCGCTCACCCGGCTGGTCCACGGGCGCGGGGTTGGCCAGTGCCGTCCCGGTCGCGCCGGTCGCCACGTCGATGGTGGGATAATCGAAGGGCGCGGCGACGTTGCGATAATAGCCGCCCCACATTTTCGAGCCGCGCACGGCGACGCGCAGGCCCAGCGTATCGGTCAGCGGGCCTGAGCCGACAAATTCCAGCTGCGCCTGCTGCGCCTTGAACTCGTAACCGGCCCGCGCCTTGAATTCAGGCGTCGATGTCGGGTCGGCGCTGGTGAGCGAGATGACCCCTGCCGTGGCGTTCTTGCCGAAGAACAGCGCCTGCGGCCCCTTCAAAATCTCGACGCGCGCCAGGTCGAAAAAGCCTTCGTTGATGATGCGCCCCTGCCCGTAATAGACGCCATCGACGACAACAGCGACCGACTGTTCGATCCCGATGGACGTGGACGAGGACCCGATGCCCCGCAACGTCAGCTGCGCGCCCGAACCGTTGGACGCGCGCCCGACGTTGAGGTTTGGCGTGCGCGCGGCAATCTTCTCGATCGAGGTCAGATCCTGGCGCTGCACCAATTCGGCGGAAATGGCGGTGACCGCAACAGGCACGTCCTGCACGCTTTCCTGACGCTTGCGGGCCGTGACGATGATATCCTCCAGACCGCCGGCCGTTGCATTGTCGGCCACCGGCGCGTCCTGCGCCATTGCGGGCATGGTCCAAAGCGCGGCGCCGACGGCAACGCCTGCCAGCAAAGATGATGTATTGCGGATCATGATCCTCCCTTTCGTCCCGACGGCGCGCGGCCATGGATGTTGTTCTACGGGTCGCAACAGCACCCGATTTCCCCTGCAAAATTGCGGGCTTGGGCATGATGATCCTACTGTGACAAGCCGCAGGTTGGCCGGCGGGACGAGCGTTCCTGTCATTTGTCATAGTGTCGGCGCTTGCATTGGAACGGGACAAGTCCTGCCAGTGGCTATGCAATGGGAGAGCGGCATGGAGCTGGAGCGGGAATTGCGCGACCTCATCGCGCGGCGCGATATCATCAAGGCGATTCACGCCTATATGCGCGGGCAGGATCGACTGGACCGCGACCTGCAACTGTCATCCTTTCACGCCGACGCCGATGTCGACTGCGGCCTGCTACGCGGCGGTCCGGAAGCCTATACCGATTTCGCGCAGGGCTTCCTGGCTGACCTGCATGGCAGCCAGCATATCATCGGGCAGATCGACATTGACGTCGATATCGACGCGGGCACGGCCACCGGAGAGGTGTATTTCTTTGCCTGGCACCGTACGCGCGATGCGGACAGGGCGGAAAAGGACCTGTTGATGGCGGGGCGCTATGTCGACGACTATGCGTATAAGGATGGACGCTGGGCGATCCAGCGGCGGCGCGAACTGATCGACTGGGCGCGGCATGACCGCGCGACCGACGCCATCCTGCACGAACAGGTCACGATCCACCTGGCCGGCCCGCGCGGCGTGGACTTTTCGCAGACGCGCGACTGGCATTCGGGAACGTCGGGAAGGGATTGAAGCCCCCTCCCGCGCCTGCCGTCACAGCTGGCCGTTCACATATTTCATCAGCGTGTTCTGGAACTGGCGGATCTGGATTTCCTGATAATTGGCCAGCTCGACGCGATTGTTGGGGCTGGATCTGAGGCCCACCTGCACGAACGGCAGGTTTTCCATATCCTGTTCGAACACATCGCCCAATATGCCCAGTTCCGGCGCTTCGGTCCATTTCTGGTCGAGCGACAGGAATTTCATCTTCGGCGCCTTGGGCGGGGTTTCGCCGGGCGGTACGCGGGTGATGATGCGCACCTCCATCAGGCAATGGTCGACATCATGCCAGGGACGCCAGCGATAGACGATATTGGGCTGAAACCCGCCCCAGGGCGACCAGTTGGGAAAGACATTGTAGAGGATGGCGTCCATCATCTCGGCGTCAGACGCATGGCTGACGTCATGGCCGAACATCTTGGTCGTGGTCGCGCGCAGACTTTCGCCCAGCGCCTCACGCGCGGTCTTCCCCTCGGGCACCTTGACGTTATAGCCGCCCTCGGGCGCCGCATCGCCTTCATAATTGTCCGAAGACCGGCCATTATATTTGACGAATTCATCGACGATCCACTGCTGCGACTTGCCCTGGGGATCGATATGCGGCGACATGGTGCCAAAGGGCGTCACCGTCAAATTCACATGGTCGCCATAGATATTGTACATCGAATTGGCGTCGCCGGTGAACGGCAGCAATTGGGGGTGCGTGACCACGGTGTGCCAGCTTTCCATGAAAGCCTCCATCACCACCTTCCAGTTCGCCTTGCACACCTTCCCCACCCAGATGGCGGTCGCGCATTCCTCATGCCGCCAGCGTTTGAAATGTTCGGGCATGGGGGCCAGAAATTCCTCGAGCGTGGGGCCATCCTTCGCCTCGCGCAGGAAGACATAACCGCCCCATCGGCCGACCGACACTTCGGCCAGATGCATCGCATCGTCATTCAGATGCGAAAAATCCCAGCGGCAGGGAATAGTCTTGACGCTGCCATCATTATTCCAGGTGAAGCCGTGAAACGGGCATTGCAGCTGGGCCGACCAGCCATCCTTCGTCTTCAACTGTCGCCCGCGATGCAGGCAGACATTGTAAAACCCCTTGATCGATCCATCCTGCTGCCGGACCAGCAGGAAGCTTTTGCCGGCATTGTCGTAGACGACATGATCGCCCGGCTCGGGCAGTTCCTCTTCCCGCGCGGCGAATTGCCAGATGCGCGGCCACATTTTCTCCTTTTCCAGTTCGAAAAAGGCGGGGTCGGTATAGCGGCTGGCCGGGATCGGCTCCGACCCCAAATTCTCATATTCGTCGGTGTAGAGAAATTCGGGCACCGGATTGGTGTCCGCCGCCATAAGGTCGCGCACTGATGGGCCGGGGCACCGGGCCAGGGGTTCGCCTTTGATGCGCGGATCGCTCTCGGCCATGTCTTGCTCTCTCCTGTGACGGCTTTCGCGCCATGCTAGGCTTTATGGCGAGCCGATTGACCTATGGTTAGCATCAGGTCGCGGCGCGGCGAAGGTCCTTCATTGCGCGACCATGCCGCCATCGACCACGAACTCCGCGCCGGTGATATAGGCCGCCTCGTCCGAAGCGAGGAAGGCGACCATATTGCCGATATCCTTGGGCTCGCCCAGCTTGCGCATCGGGATCGCGGCGACCAGCTGGTCGTAGACGTCCTTGTTATCGGCGATCGCGACCTTTTGCATGTCGGTCCAGATCATGCCGGGATGGATGCTGTTGATGCGGATATTCTCGGCCGCTACTTCCAGCGCCACGCTCTTGGTGAAAAGGCGCACGCCCCCCTTGGACGCGCCATAGGCACCGCAGCCGGGCAGGCCGAACAGGCCGGCGACCGACGACAGGTTGATGATGGACCCGCCCTGCCCCTGCGCGCGCATCTGCGCCATCGCCATGCGCGTGCCCAGGAATACGCTGTCCAGATTGACCGATATCTGACGATGCCATTCGGCGGCCGTGATCTCGTTCATGTGGCGCAGCACCGCGATGCCCGCATTGTTGACCAGAATGTCGATCTTGCCGAATTCCGCGAGCACCGCGTCGCGCACGCTGTCCCACTGCGCTTCGTCCGTGACATCCTGCGTCATGGCCGCCGCCTTATGCCCGGCAGCCCGCAACTCCGCCGCGCGCGCCTCCACCGCCGCGCCGTCAAGATCGGTCAGGAACAGGCTTGCCCCCTGCGCCGCCATGATGCTGGCCCCGGCAAAGCCAAGGCCGCCCGCTGACGCCGCCCCCGTCACCAGCGCCACCTTGCCCGATAGGTCGATCATGTCACTCTCCGTCCGTTTCTGTAAGGCGGAAGGCTAAGATCGCGCGCCGTCCCGGCAACTAGCCATAATCACAGAAAATGCGCCTGACCTATGACTGTCCAGAGTTCCGCCGCCGCGCCCGGCGCGCTAGCCTGCACGTCAAATCAGATCAGGGTAGAGGTGCGCATGGGCTATCATGAAACCATCGGCGACGAAGCCGCCAAGATGCTGGAATATGTCGAAAACGGCACGACCGACAGCGCCGAAACGCCGATGGAGGTGCCCGCGTCCGCTTACACCGATCCGGCCCATTTCGACCGCGAGATGGCGACCATCTTCCACAGGCTGCCCCTGCTTGCCGCGCTGACCGCCGAAATGCCCAATCCAGGCGATTACAAGGCGATGGACCTGATGGGCAAGCCCGTCCTAATCACTCGCCGCACCGACGGCAGCGTGGCCGCGATGCTGAACGTGTGCAGCCATCGCGGCATGATCCTGACGCCCGAAGGGCATGGCAACAAGAAACGCTTTTCCTGCCCCTATCATGCCTGGACCTTCGCCAATGACGGCAAGCTCGTCGGCGTCGCGGAACCCGGCAAGTTCGGCCCCGTCTGCAAGGAGGAACGCGGCCTCAAGACCCTGCCCTGCGCGGAGGCGGGCGGCATCATCTGGGTCAGCCTGTCGCACGACGCCGACATTGACATCGAAAAGCATCTGGGCGGAATGCTGGACGACCTTGACGCCTATGACCTTGCCAACTGGCATTATTGCGGATCGCGGCGCATCCATGGCGCGAACTGGAAAATCGCCTATGACGGCTATCTGGAAGGCTATCATTTCGCCGCCGCGCACCCGGAAACCATCCATCCGCGCACCTTTTCCAACATCATGCACTTCACCGCCTTTGGCCCGCACATGCGCGTTGGTTATCCGCAGGTGTCGATCAAGGAGAAACTGGGGGCCGAACCGCGCGAACGCTGGGGGCATATCGAAAATAGCGGCTATGATTTCGTGCGGACGATCTTCCCCAACGTGTCGATCTTCTTCGCGCCGGAAATCACGCAGGTGGCGCAACTCATTCCCGGGCCGACGCCCGACCGGAACACCACGAACCTGCTGTTCATCCGGCGCGAACCGCCGCGCGATGCGGAGGATGCGGCGGGCATCGAAACCATGATGGACTGGCTGAGCGATGTCGTCGACCGGGAGGATTATGGCGTCGGCCTGCAAGTGCAGAAGGGGCTGGAATCCGGCGCGCTCTCATCGGTGATCTTTGGCCGGAACGAGCGCGGCAACCAGTATTTCCACAAATATGTCGACTATCTGATCGCAAACGACGCCGACGCCCCGCCGCCGGTCCTGTGATCCGCATCCCATCAAAAAACTGGAACCATCCATGAAGAATCGCCGCATCGTTCTGGCATCGCATCCCCATGGCGTTCCTGCGCCCGACAATTTCCGCCTGGTCGAAGAGGATATTCGACCCTTGGCCGATGGCGAGGTGCGCACGCGCAATCGGGTCTTTGCGATCGATCCTGCGATCCGCGGCCTGCTGGACGAAGGGGACGGCACCTATCTTCCCTCCGTGCCGCTGGGCGGCCTTATCCCCACGATGGTGCTGGGAGAGGTCGTCGAATCGCGCAACCCGGCCTTTGCCGTAGGCGACCATGCGCGCGGGTTCATCGGCTGGGAGGAACAGAGCATCATCGCGGCGGACAATTTCGCCTGCGAAAATGTGAAGATCGACCCGACGATGCCGCTGACCGCCTATATGGGGGCGCTGGGCTGGTCGGGGATCACCGCCTATGTCGGCCTCAAGCGGATCGGCGAGATGAAGGCGGGCGACACCGTCGTGGTGAGCGCTGCGGCGGGCGCGGTGGGCAGCGTCGCCGGACAGGTGGCGCGCCTGGCCGGATGCCGCGCTGTCGGCATCGCCAGCACCGACAAGATTGCCGAAGTGACCGGGGATCTGCGCTATGACGCGGCGGTCGACTACAAGGCCGCCGATGATCTGGGCGCAGCGGTGCGCGAAGCCTGCGGCGACAAGGGCGCGGACATTTATTTCGACAATGTGGGCGGCCGCATCCTCGACACGATGCTGATGAACATGGCCGATTTCGGCCGCATCGTCGTGTGCGGCATGGTCGCCAATTACAACAGCCAGAATGATCCCTACCCCATCCGCAATTTGTGGCAGGTGCTGGTCAACCGCATCACCATGCGGGGATTCCTGGCCTATGAGCATCTCGACATGCTGGAGGAGGCCCAGCAGCAACTGGGCGACTGGATCAGGACAGGAGCGCTGCGGGCGACGGAAAATGTCGCGACGGGAATCGAAAGCGCGCCTGACGCCTTCATCCGGCTGATGTCGGGGCAGACGCGCGGCAAGACCATCGTGCGGCTGGACCCCGACGTCACGACGCTGGATGGCTTCGCCCCCGTTTGACCGGGGGCCAAGGCGGGCGCCTCAGGCGCCGCTCAGCCAATGGTCGATCACGGGCTTCAAGTCCGTCGACACCAGTTCGATCAGCAGCGCGCCGTCCGGGGACAGAAGATAGGCGATGACGCCATAGCCCTGATCCGGCGCGGCATTGGCGGCCTTGACGCTCCATCCGGCCTCGACCAGCCAGTCGGCATCGCCCTTCAGATCCTGCGTCCAAACGCCGACATGACGGGCATGGGTGGCGTTTGCAGGGTCGTAGAACGGCCCCTGCCCCTGCACCAGTTCCAGGTGCGGCGCCTGCCCCACCGAATAGGTCGCCCGCACCCGCAGCGTGTGCGCGCCCGCCTCCGGCGTCCAGAATGGCAGCGGATCGAAATCACGCACCGGCGCGAATTTCAGCCCAAGGTCGCGGCCAAAATCGGCCACCGCCTTGTCGACATCCGCCACCGCAATGCCATTATGATGTATGTTCGTCAGATCGACCATGACCCTCTCCTGTCGCTATAGGGATGATGGCTTGTCACAGGGGCAGGCCGCAAGAGGCAAGCTGGCAGCTTTGGCAGGTGCATGCGCCGCCCCGCGGCGACATGACGAAGCTGGCAGCGAGACCTATCGGGAGAGAAAAGGGATGGAGAGCAGCAGATCGACGCCGGTTCGGCCGCATGGGGCCGCGTTGTGAGCGGGATCGGGCCGGAGCGCACCGCCGCCCTTGCCGCAAAGGTCGAGGCTTTCGTGCGCGACACCGTCATTCCCTATGAACGCGATCCACGCCGCGACCATCATGGCGCACCGACCGAGGAACTGGTCGAGGAACTGAAGGAACACGCGCGCGCGGCCGACGTGCTGACGCCCCATATCCTGCCCGACGGCAGCCATCTGACGCAGCGTGAAACCGCCGTCGTGCTGACCGCTTCGGGCCTGTCCCCGCTCGGTCCCCTCGCCTGCAACACGGCTGCGCCCGACGAGGGCAATATGTATCTGCTGGGCAAGGTCGGCAGCCCGGACATTCAGGCGCGTTTCCTCAAGCCCTTGGTCGAAGGGCGCGCGCGATCGGCCTTCTTCATGACCGAACCCGACGGCGGGGCAGGCTCCGACCCGTCGATGATGCAGACCCATTGCCATCAGGACGGCAATCACTGGGTCATCAACGGACGCAAGACCTTCATCACCGGCGCGCAGGGCGCGAAGGTCGGCATCATCATGGCCAAATCGGACGATGGCGCCTGCATGTTCCTCACTGATCTGCCCCACCCCGCCATCCGCATCGACCGGGTGCCCAACACCATCGACAATTCGATGCCGGGGGGCCATGCGACCATCACCATCGACAATCTGCGCGTGCCCGCCGACCAGATGCTGGGCAACAGCGGCGAAGGCTTCCAATATGCGCAGGTGCGCCTCAGCCCCGCCCGCCTGTCCCATTGCATGCGCTGGCGCGGCGCGTGCATCCGCGCCCATGAAATCGCAACAGATTACGCCAACCGTCGCATGGCGTTCGGCAAGACCCTGATCGACCATGAAGGCGTCGGCTTCATGCTGGCCGAAAACATGATCGACCTCAAACAGTCCGAACTGATGATCGACTGGTGCGCCGGCGTGCTGGATGGCGGATCGCTGGGCACCGCCGAAAGCTCGATGGCGAAGGTTGCGGTGTCCGAAGCGCTGATGCGGGTCGCTGACCGCTGCGTCCAGGTGATGGGCGGCATGGGCGTCACCGCCGACACCATCGTCGAACAGGTGTTTCGCGAAATTCGCGCCTTCCGCATCTATGACGGCCCCACCGAAGTGCATAAGTGGAGCCTGGCGAAGAAGATCAAGCGCGACTGGAAAGCGGCGCAGGCCGGCTCGGGCGTGGCATGAGCGGCACGGGGCAGGACGCCAATGCCGGGACCATCCCCGTGCGCGACGCCCACCGCTTCGATGAGGCGGCTCTGGCGCGCTGGATGGACAGCCACGTCGCAGGCTTTGCAGGCCCGATCCAGGTCGAACAGTTCAAGGGCGGCCAGTCCAACCCGACCTACAAGCTGACGACGCCGGGGCGAACCTATGTCCTGCGGCGCAAGCCGCCGGGCGAATTGCTCAGGGGCGCACATGCCGTCGAACGCGAAGCGCGCGTGCTGATCGCGCTGGGCCGGGCCGGCTATCCAGTCGCCCATGTCCATGGCCTGTGCACTGACGACGCGGTCATCGGCAGCTGGTTCTATGTCATGGACATGGTCGAAGGGCGTATTTTCTGGGACGCGGCCTTTCCCGAAATCCATAAGGACGAACGCGCCGCCTATTTTGCCGCCATGAACGCGACCCTGGCGCAGCTTCATCGTTTCGATCCTGAGACGGTAGGACTTGGCGACTATGGCCGTCCGGGCAATTATTTCGAACGGCAGATCGCCCGCTGGTCCAGGCAATATCTAGAGGATGAGGCTGCCGGGCGCGATCCGGGCATGGACAGGCTGATCGAATGGCTCCCGACAGCAATCCCGCCCGGGGATGAAACCCGGATCGTTCATGGCGATTTCCGGTGCGACAATATGATCTTCCACCCGACGCAGCCACGCGTGCTGGCGGTGCTTGACTGGGAATTGTCGACCCTGGGCCACCCGCTTGCCGATTTTGCCTATCATGCGATGATGTACCGCATGCCGCCCGACATCGTCGCGGGGCTGGGCGGCGCCGATCCGCGTCCCCTCGGCATCCCGACCGAGGAGGATTATCGCGCGGCCTATTGCCGCAATGTGGGCCGCGCGCCGATCCCGGATGCGGACTATGCCTTTTATATCGCTTTCAATTTCTTCCGGATGGCGGCAATCTTTCACGGCATAAAGGGCCGGGTGATCCGCGGCACGGCGGCATCGGTCCACGCGCGTGAGCGGGCCGAGCGCCTGCCGCAGTTGATTGCCCTGGCGGTGGAGATGATGGAGGCGTGCCGATGACCGATGGGTCTGGAACCGATGGGGCTGAACCTGTCCGGTTCAGTGTCGAAAATGGAGTTGCCCATATCACGTTCAACCGGCCTGATGCCGGCAACGCCATTGACCTTCCCATGGCCCGCGCGCTGGCCGACATAGCGAACCGGTGCCAGAGCGATGCCGCGATCCGCTGCGTCGTGCTGACGGGCTCGGGCCGGCTTTTCTGCGCCGGTGGCGACATTGGCGCGTTCCGCGCCGCGGGCGATGATGTGGAGGCCATGTTACTGGATCTGGCCGGCACGCTGCATGTCGCCGTGGCTCGCTTCGCCCGCATGGCAAAGCCGCTCCTCACGCTGGTCAATGGTCCGGCGGCCGGCGCCGGCCTGAGCCTCGCCATCGCCGGCGATGTGGTCCTGTGCGGCGCGTCCGCCCATTTCACCGCAGCCTATGGCGGGATCGGCCTGACGCCCGATGGCGGCATGAGCTGGCTGCTGCCGCGCCTCATCGGGTTGCGCAAGGCGCAGGAGATGATCCTGACAAACCGGCGCGTCAAAGCGGACGAAGCCGAGCGCATCGGCCTTGTCACCCGCACCGTCGGGGATGACGCGCTCGCCGCCGAAGGGGCGGCCATCGCGCAATCTCTGGCCCGCGCGGCCACCGGAGCTGTCGGCGCGGCCCGCGCCCTGCTCCGCGACACGTTCCAGACCAGCCTTGAGACACAATTGGAAAGTGAGGCCCTGTCCATCAGCCACGCCGGCGCGTCCGCCGAAGGCCGGGAAGGCGTCGCAGCCTATTTCGCCAAGCGTCCACCCGACTTCATCGGGGGCTGAACCGGCCTATAGGTCGGAAGACGCAAGATATCGGATGTCGTGATGTGGAGCGGGTGAGGGGAATCGAACCCCCGTCGTCAGCTTGGGAAGCTGCCGCTCTACCATTGAGCTACACCCGCGCGAATAAGGCGTCCATGACGCAGCCGCCCAATACTGTCAACACGCACCATAGGGGGCGTCGGCGTCCTTCGCCGGGATCGCGCCGCGACGGCCGATATTCCATCCGGCGAGGCGATGACCCGCCACGGCCGCTTCCACAGGCGACGATCCGGCGAGCCGGGCATGAAGGTAGCCGGCATTGAACGCATCGCCTGCACCGCTCGAATCGATGACGTCTATCTGGCGTGGGGGAGCAACCAGTTGCCCGTCGACCAGACATCCGTCCGCCCCCAGTTTCACGATGATCTCGCGGCCCTCTCCCGCGCCCCAGCGCGCGGCGGCGTCCGCCGCATCGTCGGCCTCGCCCATTTCCACCTCGTCGGCGAGCGTCGGCAGGCCCATATCCGCGAGCGCGATGGCGCGATCGCGCCAATGTCGCGCCGTCGCAGCGTCAGGCCATAGCCGCGCCCGGTAATTGCCGTCGAACGCCACCCGCCCGCCATTGACGCGCACATGTTCGCACAACGCCAACAAGGCTTCGCGCCCATCGTCTGGAAGAATGGCAAGAGTGATCAGCGAAAAATACAGCAGGTCGGATTGCGCCGCGCCCGCCACCATCACATCGCTGTCGGGCAAGGCGAACATGCGCCGCGCGGCCGCCTCGCTGCGCCAATAATGAAAGCTGCGTTCACCGTCGGCGTCGGTTTCGATCGCATAGAGGCCGGGCAACCGATCGGCGGCGGCGAGGACTAGCTGTGTATCCACGCCCTCGGCCTGCCACTGGGCGATCAACTGCGCGCTCATCGGGTCGGTGCCGAGCGCGCTTGCCAGACGGACCGTGTCGCCAAAACGGGCGAGGTGAACGGCGGTATTGATGACATCGCCGCCGTAGCGCAAATTCCAGCTTTCCCCGTCACCATGGCTGAGTTCCAGCATCGCTTCCCCAATGACCGTGATGCCCGTCTTTGCCTTCATGCCGATGCCTGTCCTGCTGCTTGATTTGCGCCCGCTTGGTGGGCAGAGGCGGTCGCCAAGTCAAGTCGGCTTGCCACGCGTGCCGCGCGCTGGGAGGGAACGATCAAGCGCCGGCGACGTTTTGCTGAGGCAAAAATCAGGTTCGCGCGGGTCAGCGGACCATAAGGGGACAGAATGAAAAGCCTCCCATCGGAATATAGCGGCAACCGCTTCGAGTTGCTCGTTCAAAGCGTGACGGATTACGCGATCTTCATGCTTGATACCGATGGCCGGATCGCCAGCTGGAATGCCGGTGCGCGCCGGTTCAAGGGATATGAGCCGGACGAGATTATCGGCCAGCATTTTTCGCGTTTCTACACGCCGCAGGATCAGGCGGCCGGGATACCTGCCGCGGCCCTGAAAACGGCTCGTCAGGAGGGGCGTTTCGAAGCCGAAGGCTGGCGGGTGCGCAAGGATGGCACCCATTTCTGGGCCAATGTCGTGATCGACCCGATCCGCGATACGGACGGACGGCTGCTGGGCTTTGCGAAGATCACCCGCGATCTGACCGAAAGGCGCGCGGCGGACGAAGCGCTGCGCAAGAGCGAGGAGCGGTTTCGCCTGCTGGTCGAAAGCGTGTCGGACTATGCCATCTATATGCTCGACCCCGTCGGCACCATCACAAGCTGGAACAGCGGAGCCGAGCGCGCGAAAGGCTATACGGCCGAGGAGATATTGGGCAAGAATTTCGCCCTCTTCTATTCGGAGGAGGACCGTATCGCCGGCCTCCCCTCCCGCGCCCTGGGCAGCGCCGAGCGTGATGGCCGGTTCGAATCCGAAGGCTGGCGCATCCGCAAGGACGGCAGCCGATTCTGGGCCCATGCCGTGATCGACGCTGTTCGCGATCCCGCAGGACAGTTGATCGGATATGCCAAGGTTACGCGCGACCTGACCGAACGGCGCGAAACCCAGCAAGCGCTGGAAGATGCCCGCGCGGCGATCATGCAGGCGCAGAAGATGGATGCGATCGGCAAACTGACCGGCGGGGTCGCGCATGACTTCAATAATCTGTTGGCGGTGATCGTCGGCAGTCTGGAACTGGCCAGGATGCGGCTCGCCAAGGGCGGCGATATCGAGCGCTTCCTGGACAATGCGATGGCGGCGGCCGACCGGGGCGCCACCTTGACGCAGCGGATGCTCGCTTTTGCCAGACGGCAGGAATTGAAGCTGCAAAGCGTCGATTGCGTGGCGCTTGTTCAGGGCATGGCCGACATGCTGCAAAGCAGCGTGGGGCCAGTCATCAGTATCGAGAGCCTGTTTCCAAAAAGCCTAGCCCCCGCTTATGCCGATCCCGGCCAGTTGGAAATGGCGGTGCTGAACCTGGTGGTGAACGCACGCGACGCAATGCCGGAGGGCGGTCGAATCACGATCAGTGGCAGCGAAATGTTGACGGCGCAGGGGGCAGTTCCTGGCCTGGCAAGCGGCACCTATGTCAAATTGTCGGTGATCGACGAGGGCGAAGGCATGGACAGCGCCACGCTGGAGCGAGCGCGTGAGCCGTTTTTCACCACAAAGGGCGTGGGCAAAGGCACCGGCCTTGGGCTGTCCATGGTCCACGGCTTTGTCGAACAATGTGGCGGCGCGCTGACCATCGACAGCAGCGTGGGGGTGGGCACGACCGTATCCTTGTGGCTGCCCGTGTCGCAGGAAGCGGAAACGCGCGAGGCTGACATCAGCGGCCACAGCGTCGTGCAGACGCAGTCGCCACTGGTTATTCTGGCCGTCGA
Organism: Sphingobium lactosutens DS20; assembly: GCF_000445105.1. Lineage (GTDB taxonomy): Bacteria > Pseudomonadota > Alphaproteobacteria > Sphingomonadales > Sphingomonadaceae > Sphingobium > Sphingobium lactosutens. The sequence continues at coordinate 191,150 of NZ_ATDP01000071.1, forward strand.
CGACGACGATCTGGTGCTGACGAACACGGCCGGCATGTTGGAGGATCTGGGTCACACCGTCTTTCGTGCGGGGAGCGCCGCCGACGCGCTACGCATGCTCGATCAATCCCGCATCGACATGGTCGTGACCGATCACGCCATGCCCGGCATGACGGGCGCGCAATTGGCCGACGCAATCGAGCAGGCGCATCCCGACCTGCCCGTCATCATCATTACCGGCTTCGCCGAATTGCCGCCCCATTCCAGCAGCAGACCACGGCTGGACAAACCCTTCCGACAAGCCGAATTGGCCCGGATGGTCAACGGCGTTCGCTCGCTGTCCCAAGAAGGCGCGCAGCGGGAATTCGGCCCGTCGATCGATCCTGTATAGGGGCAAGGCCCCTGCCCCATCTTGCCGCAGGGCAGTAATTTCCCCGTTTTGCGAAGCGAAATTGCGGAAAAAACGCCTCATTGTTCATTCGCGCTTGCAAGATAGGGCGCGCGCGCCAATGGTCAGGCGGACATGCAAACCGACACCGCAGGATCTTGAAACATGCCGGCTGCGCCCACTCCGACGTCGCATTTCTTCACGTCCCTGCGGTCGCGCCTCCACTATCTGGATTGGGGCAATCCTTCCGCGCCCCTCTTGATCCTGGTCCATGGCGGGTTCGATCATGCCCATAGCTGGGACTGGACCGCGCGCGTGCTGGCGCGGGATTTTCACGTCATCGCGCCGGACTTGCGCGGACATGGCGACAGCGCCTGGTCACCGACCGGCGCTTATCCAATAGCGCATTTCGTCTATGACCTGTCGCTGCTGCTAGACCTGCTCGACCGGTCGCCGGTCAACATCATTGGGCATTCGCTGGGCGGGTCGATCAGCCTGCGCTTTGCGGGCCTCTTCCCCGAGAAGGTCGACAGGATCATCGCGATCGAAGGGCTTGGCCTGTCACCCGACGCTCTGGACCAGCGCAACGAACAGGCTTCCCCCGATGTCTGGCGCGACTGGATCGAAGGGCGCCGCGCCCGCGCCCACAGGACGCCCCGGTCCTACCCCACGCTGGAAGCAGCGGTCGGGCGGATGCGCGAACGCAACGAGAAGCTGACGCTGGAGCAGGCCATGCACCTGACCCAGCATGGCATCAATCGTAACGAAGACGGCAGCTATAGCTGGAAATTCGATCCCTATCTGAAAGGCATCGCGCCTGAGGCCGCATCGGACGGCGAATTGCCATCATTCTGGAGCCGGATCACTTGCCCGACCCTGCTCTACCTGGGGCGCGACAGTTGGGCGTCCAACCCGGCCAAGGACGGTCGCATAGCGCATTTTCGCGATGCCAGCCTGACCGAATTCGACAATGCGGGCCACTGGCTGCACCATGACCAGTTCGACCGATTCATTGCCGAAACGCAGCGCTTTCTCTCCCCGCAGTTGAAGCAGGGGGCGGTTGCTGGCGTCAGGCCGTGAAACCCTCCACCGCCGCCCGATAATCGGCCTTCAGCCCGGCGATGAAGTCCGCGGCGGGTTGAACCTTATGGATGGCGCCAATACCCTGCCCCGCGCCCCACACGTCGCGCCACGCCTTTTTCTCGCCGCCAGTCAGGCTGGCGAAATCCATACCCTTTGCCTTGGGCAGCGCGTCGGGATCAAGCCCGGCCGCGACTATGCTAGGCCGCAGATAGTTACCGAGTACGCCGGTGAACACGTCGGAATAGACGACGTCCTGCGCGCTACCGTCCACGATCATCTGCTTGTAGGCCGCCTGCGCATTGGCTTCCTGCGTTGCGATGAATGGCGTCCCCATATAGCCAAGGTCCGCGCCCATCATGCGCGCCGCCGCGATCGCCCGGCCCGTCGCGATCGATCCCGACAAGGCAAGCGGTCCATCGAACCATGCGCGGATTTCCTGGATCAGGGCGAAGGGCGACAAGGTGCCGGCATGCCCCCCTGCCCCCGCAGCGACGGCGATCAGGCCATCCGCCCCCTTTTCCACCGCCTTGCGGGCAAAGACGTTGCTGATGACATCATGCAGGACGATGCCGCCATAGCTGTGGATGGCCTCATTGACATCCTCGCGCGCGCCGAGCGACGTGATGACGAGCGGCACGCGATAACGCACGCAGAGCGCCAGATCCTCTTCCAGCCGGCTATTGGTGCGGTGGACGATCAGGTTGACGGCAAAGGGCGCATCGCTTTCGTCCAACGCCTCCCCCAATTGCTGCAACCAGCTTTCGAACATTCCCGCCGGCCGGGCATTGAGCGACGGGAAAGCGCCGACGATACCGCTGCGACATTGCGCGATGACCAGGTCGGGCTGCGAAATGATGAACATCGGGGAACCGATCAGCGGCAGCGACAGCCGGTCCCTCAGCAGCGGCGGCAAGGTCATGAACAACATCCTCTCTTATTGATGATGCGGCGCTAACATTGGGAAAGCGCCCGAAAAAGCCCAAAAACGACTGTGTTGATCGAATAACACAGTAGTGCTATTCTCCGGCCATCAAACCCCTCTGGGAGGATGAGCCATGTATAGCGACAGCGATTTGCAGGATGCCGTAACGGCCGGCGCCCTGTCTCCCCAAGCGGCGCAAGCGCTGCGCGATCATGTCGCGCGATCACGCGCAACCGTTGCAGTGGACGAAGAACAATTCCGGCTACTGACCGGCTTCAACGATATCTTCGTCGCGATCGCCAGCGTGATCCTGTTGGTCGCGCTGGGCTGGCTGGGCAACAGCCTGCGATTCGGCGCACCTGACTATCAACCCGCTTTCATGTCGGGCCTGCTCGTCGCAGCGGCCAGTTGGGGGCTTGCCGAATATTTCACTAGGCGGCGTCGCATGGCCCTGCCCTCCATCCTGCTGCTATGCGGCTTCGTCGGCGGGAACGCGTTCGCGGCGGGCGCGATCGGCGCGCAAATCTGGCCGCATGCCGGTGATCGCACGGCCGCCTTGATCCTGTCGGCGGCGGCAGCGGTCGGCGCGGCGGGCGCGGCCCTGCACTGGCGGCGGTTCATGGTCCCGATCACCGTGGCAGCTGGCGCGGCCGCCGGCGCCGGCGTGGTGGCGGGCCTGGTCATAGCGGCCTTCCCGGACAATCGCACCCTGCCCTTCCTGATGCTGCTGGCGTCAGGCCTGGCGATCTTTCTGCTGGCGATGCGCTGGGACATGACAGACCGGGCGCGCCTCACGCGCCGATCGGACGTTGCCTTCTGGCTGCATCTGGCCGCAGCGCCGATGATCGCCCATTCCCTCTTCCATCTGCTGGGCGTGCTGGACGGGGGCGAGATTGGCGCCGGCCGCGCCCTGCTGGTTGTGGCGCTCTATATCGCCTTCGGCCTCGTCGCGATCGCGATCGACCGGCGGGCCTTGCTGGTGTCCAGCCTCGCCTATGTCCTCTTCGCCCTTTATGCCCTATTCAAGCAAGCGGGTGCCGTGGAGCTATCCTGGGCGCTCACCAGCCTCGTCATTGGATCGGCGCTGCTGCTGCTTTCCGCGCTCTGGCATCAGGCCCGATCGATCATCGTCAACGGCCTGCCGCCGGCGCTGACCGATCGACTGCCCTATCTGGATCGCGCACCCGCCTGACAAGAGGTGCGACGGGGCCGGTGCAGGACACGCCGGCCCCTACTGCGCGAACCGCCTGAAGAAACTGTCCGCATTCCATGTCGGGCGGGCCGGCGCATTGGCGACGCGCAGCGCTACCGCCGTGACATAGGCGTTCAGCTTCGCCGTTTCCGCCGGCAGGACGGGTTGGTTGAGGTCATCGAAGGGCGAATGGTAAAGATTGGCGCGCCAGGCCTTCTCCACCACGGCCTCGGGCGTGCCAGCCTTGAACCCATATTTGAAGAATAAGGCCGGGATGCCCTGGCGGATGAAGGCATATTGGTCCGATCGAATAAAGACGTTGCGATCCGGAAAGGGGTCCGGCGTGATGGGCAGGTTCATGGCTGCGCTGACGGCGGAGGCATCATCCCCCAGGGAGCTTTGATCATAGCCGATCGGCGTGACGCTGGTCAGCGGAAAGATCGGCAGCGCCATATCGAAATTGAGGTCAGCGACCATCGCGCTGGCGGGCACCGTAGGCCGCCGGGCGAAGTAGCGCGACCCGAGCAGGCCCTTTTCCTCCGCTGTCACGATGGCGAAAAGAATGGATCGCTTGGGCTTATCCTGCGCCTGCTGCAAGGTACGCGCTATCTCCAGCAGGCTCGCCACGCCAGAGGCATTGTCGAAGGCGCCATTGTAGATGGCGTCGCCCTTGACCGGCGTGCCGATGCCATAGCCATCCAGATGCGCGGACAGCACCACATATTCATCGCGCAGCTTGGGGTCGCTCCCTGGCATGACGGCGATCAGGTTGGGCGAGGACAGGTTCCGCCGCGTCGCGGCCACCCGGGCGCTCAACCGCTGCACCAAGGGAAAGCCTGCGATCGGCGCGGACGCGTCGGCGGCCTTGGCAATGGCGGCAAAATCATGACCCGATCCTTCGAACACCAACTGCGACCGAGCCGGATCGATCTGCGCGTTCAGGAAGGGCCGGTCACTTTCGCGCAACTCCGCATCCGCATAATAAAGGGCCGGGGCGCCAGCCAGGTTGACGCGCCGCGCCCAAGGGATTTCGACCTGCCCCGGCGTCACCAGGCTGATCAATCCGACCGCCCCCTTCGACGCCAGATATTTCGCTCGCTCGGACCGGGCATGGGATTTGAGCGCGCCGGAAATCGTGGAAGGACCGCCCGAAACGACCACGACGATCTTGCCGGCGAGGTCCAGGCCGGCAAAGTCGTCATGTCCTTCTTCGGGCAGATGCAACCCATATCCGGCAAAGACCATTGGTGCGTCGATCTGCTCCGGCACCGGTCCACCCCCGCCGGAAAAAATGAGCTCGCCGGGCACGGCCAAGGGTGTTTGGCCATTCGGCCCTTGCAGGACAGCACTGCTGCGACCGGATTGAATGACCTGTTCGACAAAGGCGACAGGCTGCTTGTACCCATCGGTTCCCATAGGCTTGAGGCCAAGCGACTGGAATGCGTCGATGACATAGGCCGCCGCCTTGTCATAGCCGGGCGTGCCCGTGCCGCGCCCCTCCATCTCGTCGCTGGCCAACGCCTGCACATGCCTCAACCATCGCGCGCCGTCATCCGGGACGGCATCCTCGGCCGACAGGGCTGGCGACAAGAGCATGAGCGCCGCGAATGGCAATGTCAGGGCTAGGCGCTTCATGGTCACACTCCGCTTGTCCGAAAGTCTATTGATCATCATGAGCGCCGACGAACAAGAGGCTTGGACCCGCCATCATCTCGTGTATTATTATGGCAATACACATCAGGAGATTTGCGATGTCCCGCTCCTTCCCCCTTCTGACATTGGCGTTATCGAGCCTGCTTCTTTCCACCAGCGCCTGCTCGCGAACCGACGAGTCGCCCACGGCGGAGAGTGGTGCGGCCAAAGCGCAGGACTGGTCCGGCCTGCGCGATTTTACCGCCATCGATGCAACAGGGCCTGACGATGTCAAAGTCACGATCGCTCCAGAATTTTCGGTCCGGGCACAGGGTGATGCGCGGGCGATCGCGGACCTCGATATCCGGGTGAAGGGCAGCACTCTGCTGATCGGGCGCAAGTCCAGCACCACATGGTCCGGCGCGAAGAGCGCAAACCACGCCACCATCTATGTCACCATGCCCGCCATCACCGCTGCCGACCTGACAGGCGCGGGCGATCTGGATCTCGACAAGGCGGAAGGCGACAGCCTGACTCTGTCGTTGACCGGCGCGGGCGACTTCCGCATCGGAAGCGTCAGGCTCCAATCCCTGACCACCGACATTACCGGCGCAGGCTCAGTGAAGATCGCGGGCACGGCTGACCAGGCGAAACTTTCCATCACCGGCGCGGGCGACATTGACGGTGAAGCATTGAAGGTCGGGGACGCCGATGTATCCGTACTGGGCGCGGGCGACATCGACTTCGCGTCGGACGGCAAAGTTGCTATCAGCATCATGGGTCCGGGCGACGTGACGGTGAAAGGCAAGGCGCAATGCACGAAGACAGGGCTTGGCCCCGGCGAGGCGCGCTGTGCGCCCTGATCCTTGCCGGGCTGGCGGCGGCATCGCCAGCGCCGGCGGCAACGCGCGGTTACACCATCACCAGTTTCGACAGCATTCGTGTCGACGCACCCGTTTCGGTAATCTTGTCCACAGGCCGGGGACCGTCCGCCCGTGCCGAGGGCGATCAGGCGCAGCTTGACCGCCTGCACGTCGAAGTGTCCGGGCGCCAATTGATCATCGGCATGGACAGGCTGCGTCCGGGCGAGAAAAGCAGCGGCGCGGCATCGCTGCGCCTGTCGACCGGGATGATCGACCGCGTGATGCTGACCGGTGGCGGGTCCGTGCAGATCGACCGCATGAAGGGGCTGCGGGGCCAGATCGTGCTTGGCGGCAATGGCGACGTCAGCATCAGCGATGTGCAACTGGACCGGCTGGACCTGCTATTGGCGGGCGGCGGGCGCGCGACGCTGGCGGGCCACGCCGGCGTCGCGACCATCCATGTGAACGGTCCGGGCGAAGTCGCCGCCCAAGGCTTGCGCGCGCGTCAGGCCGAGATTGGCAATGACGGACCGGGCAGCGTCGCGCTCACCGCCGATGTCGCCGTCAAGATCGTCGCCAGCGGATCGGGCGACGTCAGGGTCGAGGGCAAGGCCGCCTGCACCGTCGACCATCGCGGCACCGGTCAGCTGCTGTGCGGCGGCGAAAGCTACTAAATCCGGCCGCATCGCCTGACAGGCCGCTCCGTCCGGTTTCTGCTCCTTCAGGCCGGTACGCTGGCGAGCGCCGCCTTCACCGCGTCCAGCGCCGCCGCCGCCTTGTCGCCATCCGGGCCGCCGCCCTGCGCCATGTCGGGACGGCCACCGCCGCCCTTGCCCCCCAGCGCCTCGACGCCAGCACGGACCAGGTCCACGGCGCTGATCTGGGCTTTCAGGTCATCGGTCACGCCGACGGCGATGCTGGCGCGGCCATCGACCACGGCGAGCACGGCGGACACACCGCTGCCCAGCGTCGCCTTGTTCTGATCGACGATGCCGCGCAATTCCTTGGGGTCGAGCCCTTCGATCACCTGCCCCATAAAGTCGATGCTGCCGACCTTTTCCGGTCCCGCCGCCTGCGCCGCGCTGCCGCCGCCCAGCGCCAGAGCCTTCTTTGCCTCGGCCAGTTCGCGCTCCAGCTTGCGGCTCTGCTCGACCAGCGCCGCGATTCGCGCCGGCACATCTTCCGGCGTGGTCTTGAGCGCGGCGGCCGTCTGGCGCAGCTTGTCGTCGCGTTCGACCAGCCAAAGGCGCGCGGCCTCCCCGGTCAGCGCCTCGATGCGGCGCACGCCCGAGGACACGGCGCTTTCCGACACGATCTTGAACAGGGCGATGTCACCGGTCGCGCGGACATGGGTGCCGCCGCACAGTTCGACCGAATAATGCGCATCATCGCCCCGGCCCATCGACAGGACGCGAACCTCGTCCCCATATTTTTCGCCGAACAGCGCCATGGCGCCCGCCGCGACCGCATCGTCAGGGGTCATGAGGCGGGTTGTCACCTCCTCATTATGGCGCACCTGCGCGTTCACATCCGCCTCGATCGCGGCGATCTGCGCCTGGGTCAGTGCTTCGGGGTGCGAGAAGTCGAAGCGCAGGCGATCAGCTGCGACCAAGCTGCCCTTCTGCGTCACATGCGCGCCCAGTTCCTTGCGTAAAGCGGCGTGGAGCAGATGGGTTGCGCTATGATTGGCGCGGATACGGTCCCGCCTTTCGACATCGACGCTCAGATGTACGGTGTCGCCGACCTTGATGCTGCCCGCCTCGATCGTCGCGTGATGGGCATGGACGCGGCCCAGCGGCTTGGCAGTATCGTCGACCATCGCGACAAAGCCGCCCTGCGTCGTGATCCGGCCCGCGTCGCCCATCTGGCCGCCGCTTTCGCCATAGAAGGGCGTCTGGTTGGTGACGATCGTGACGGTGTCGCCGGCACGCGCGCTGTCGAAGTTCACACCGTCCTTGACGATAGCCAGAACCTCGCCCTCGCCCTGCGTGGTGCTGTACCCGATAAATTCGGTATTGCCCGCCTTTTCCGCGATATCGAACCAAATTTCGTCCGAAGCCTTTTCGCCCGATCCCTTCCAGGCGGCCCGGGCGGCGGCCTTCTGCTCGGCCATGGCGGCGTCGAAGCCGGCGCGGTCGACGGTCAGGCCGCGCGAGCGCAGCGCGTCTTCGGTCAGGTCATAGGGGAAGCCATAAGTATCATAGAGCTTGAAGGCAGTTTCACCGGCAAGCGTCCCGCCTTGCGCCAAGTCGCCGGTCGCCTCGTCCAGCAATTTGAGGCCGTTTTCCAGCGTCTTGCGAAAGCGTGTTTCTTCGCGCAGCAGGGTTTCCTCGATCAGCGGCTGGGCGCGGACCAGTTCGGGATAGGCTCCACCCATTTCCGATACGAGGCTGGAGACGAGGCGATACATCAGCGGCTCCCTCGCGCCGATGATGTGCGCGTGGCGCATGGCGCGGCGCATGATCCGACGCAGGACATAGCCGCGCCCCTCATTGGCCGGCAGCACGCCGTCGGCAATCAGGAACCCCGTCGAGCGCAGATGGTCGGCGATGACGCGATGGCTGGCCTTATGCTCGCCGTCCGTCGCGGTGCGGCTCAGCGCGCCGCTTTCGGCAATCAGCGCCTTGAACGTGTCTGTGTCGTAATTGTCGGTGACGCCCTGCATGACCGCGGCGACCCGTTCCAGCCCCATGCCGGTGTCGATGCTGGGCTTGGGCAGTTCGCCTACAATCTCGTTGGCCTCCTGCTCATATTGCATGAAGACAAGGTTCCAGATTTCGACAAAACGGTCGCCATCCTCCTCCGGCGATCCGGGCGGGCCGCCCCAGATATGATCGCCATGGTCGTAGAAGATTTCCGAGCAGGGGCCGCAGGGGCCGCTGTCGCCCATTGCCCAGAAATTATCCTTGGTCGCGATACGGATGATGCGGTGTTCGGGCAGGCCAGCGATCTTCTTCCACAGGTCGAACGCTTCGTCGTCGGTGTGGTAGACGGTCGCAGTCAGCCTGTCGGCGGGCAGACCCCATTCCTTTGTCAGCAACGTCCAGGCATGGGTGATCGCCTGTTCCTTGAAATAATCGCCGAAGCTGAAATTGCCCAGCATTTCGAAGAATGTATGGTGCCGCGCGGTATAGCCGACATTATCGAGGTCATTATGCTTGCCGCCCGCGCGCACGCATTTCTGGCTCGACGTCGCGGTCTGATAGGGACGGCTTTCTAGACCGGTAAAGACATTCTTGAACGGCACCATCCCGGCGTTGACGAACATCAACGTCGGATCATTGTGCGGCACCAGCGGCGCCGATGGAACGATGCTGTGCCCATTGCCCCCGAAATAATCGAGGAAGGAGCGGCGAATGTCGTTGGTCGAGGTCATGGGGGCGATTTAGTGCCAAGCGGTCCGCCGCACAAGCGGCGCTTTTCGTCGGCTCCCGCGCTGTGCACAGGGGTGGAGGTGATCCCTAACCAACCTTGTCATTCGCGCCTCAGCCTGTAAAGGCCTCAATTTGCGCACGGTTTGGAGTTAGGAATGGCGGCACAGGTTTTCGTGGAATGGCGGAGCGTCAGGAAGACACCAGCCGTCCCGATGCTGTGGAATGACGGGTTGACCCCCTTGATCCAGCAAAACCATGCCTATGCCGTCGAAACGCCGCCGGCAACCATCTGGGCGTTCGAGAATGTCGAACTTATCGGCCCTTGCATCCCCCTGATCCTCGATGATCTGGACCATGAATTTAAGATCGGGCTGTTCCCGGGTTACGTCGTTCGGAAATATGCAGATCCGGCTTATGTCGGACAGTTTGCGCGCGCGACTGCCGGGACGCGGCAGATCAGCAGCGCCTGGTCCATCTGGAATTATAATTGTGTCATCTATGGCCATTTCCTGTTGGAAGCGATGCCGCGCCTACTCCTGATCCGGGAGGCGATCCTTCGGGATCCATCTTTGGCCACCGTCCCCATCCTGATCCCCAGCGATGCACCGTCCTACGCCCTGCGGTGGATCGCACTGTTGCTGCCCGATGTTCCGATCGAAACAATAGACGTGCACGACAGCATCATCGTGCAGCGCCTACTCATTCCCCGCTGGGGCAATCGCTATATCTATCCGGATGTCGTGCAAAATCAGCTGGAGCAACTCGCCGCGCCCCACAAGTCCGAAGACGGACCGAAGCGCCGCATCTTCGTGGAGCGCCGCGTCGAATCCTACCGCGTCCTGGCTAATGCGGACCAGTTGCGCGACATCGCCGCGAGCCATGGCTTCGAAAGCGTCAGTCCCGAGCGCTTGCCGTTGCAGGAGCAAATCGCGCTGTTCGCCGATGCGCGCCATATCGTCGGGGAATTCTCCAGCGCGATGCACAACGCGCTCTTTTCGCCGGCCGGATGCCGTGTGATGGCGATGAACTACCTCGCCGAATGCCAATCGCGCATCGGCAACTTCCGGCGGCAACGCGTCGGCTATATTCTGCCTGAAAATGGTGTGGTGAGCTATGATCCCAGCATCACGGGCGTCCGGCATTTCGAAATCGATCCCGCCGTCTTCACAGCCAAGCTTGCTAAGATGCTGGAAGGCACCTGATGCCCTCGCCCGGGGCATGCTCGTCGAAGCGATAGTGAGTATCAGCCTGCCTTACCCGATCGGCCTCTCTATCGAGGCGGGCGGGTGGGAAAACCATGCCGGTTCCTTTTCGGTCATGTGGAAGCAATCCTCCATGCGGATGCCCATGACGCCGGGGAGATAGAGGCCCGGTTCGTTGGAAAAGCACATGCCGACGTCCAGCTTCGTCGTTTCGCCATGGACGAGGTTGACCGGCTCATGGCCTTCCATGCCGATCCCGTGGCCGGTGCGATGGGAGAGGCCAGGCAGCGCATAGCCGGGGCCATAGCCCTGCGCCTCATACCAGCCGCGCACCGCGTCATCGACCGAACCGGCGGGCGCGCCCAGCCGGGCCGTGGCGAAAGCGATCTTCTGCCCCTGCGCCACATCCTTCCAGACCTTGCGCTGCTGGGCTGTCGGAGTGGCGTCATGAACCCAGCTGCGGCTGATATCGGATTGATAATCCTCGACCGTGCAGCCGCAGTCCATCAACACCACCTCGCCCGTGCGCACAGCCTGCGGCTTGCCCGAGCCATGAGGATAGGCCGCGGCCTCGCCCAGCAGGACGAGGTTGAATTCGACCTTTCCGCCCAGTTGCTTCGTCGCCGCAGTCATGAGCGCACCGATATGAGCTGGCGTCATGCCCGCCCGGACCTGGGGGTAGGTCCAGCGATAGGCGGCCATGGTGACATCGGCCGCCTTTTGCATCAGGGCGATTTCGGCGGCGGTCTTGCGCATGCGCAGCGCCCGGGTGACGGGGTCCTTCACCAGCGTGGCGGCGGGCATGGCGGCCTTCAACCCGTCGACCGCGAAATAGCGCACGCTTTCCTCGATGCCGATGCGCCCCTTGGCCAATCCCTTCGCTGAGAGGAAGTCGGCAATGGGTGCATAGGGGCTTTCATGCTCCTGCCAGACGCGAACCTCGGCAGGGATGGAAAGCGATTCGTCGATCGAGGGTTTCTCGAAAAAGGGACAGACGACGAGCGGCGCGCCGCTGGCGGGGATGACCAGCGCGGTAAGCCGCTCGCTGCGATGCCAGCGGATGCCGCTATAATAAATGAGGCTGGCGCCCGGTTCGATCAGCAGCGCGTCTATGCCGTCCCGCTGCATCAGCGCCTGCGCACGGGCAAGGCGATCGGCGCGCTCCGCCTTCCCGATCGGCGTGATGTCGCCAGTCAGGGACGCGAGCGCCTCTGCCGCTTTTTCCTGCGCGAACAGGCGCGGGCTGACCAAGCCGACACCGATGCCGACAGCTGCAAGGCGCAGGACAGCGCGGCGATCAGGCGTAGGCATAGGGGCCGCCCGCCGCCAAAGCCGCCTGATAGGCGGGGCGATCGTGCATCTCCTTCAACCAGCGAATGAGATGCGGACGGCTATCATCAAGGCCGCCGCGCGCGCGGGATGCTTCCAGCGGAAAGCTCATCATCATGTCGGCGGCGGTGAAGGCGTCACCAGCGAAATAAGGGCGGCTCGCCAGTTCGGTTTCCAGCCAGTCGAGATGATCGTCGAGCATTTTCTGCACGGTGGGCCTGGCGGGGCGGCCGAGCAGGCCGAGCTTCCCGACCACCAGCAGCGCCAGCAGCGGGGGCATCATCGACCCTTCGGCATAATGCATATATTGGCGATAGCGGATCGCATTGTCCGCCTCCGCCGGCGCGCCGAAACGATGGCCCGATCGCGCGACAAGATAGTCCATAATCGCGCCGGTTTCGATCAGGCGGTGACCATCGACCTCCACCACCGGCGACCGGCCGAGCGGGTGAACAGCGCGCAGCGAGGCGGGCGCGCGCATGGTCTTTGCATCGCGTTCATAGCGCCGCACCTCATAGGGCTCGCCCAGTTCCTCCAGCAGCCAGAGGATGCGTTGCGACCGGCTGTTATTGAGATGATGGACGATGATGGTCATGACGGTCCTTCCCGTGCTGCGGAACATGGTGGCTAACGCAGCAGGGGATGGTTGCCAAGGTCGGGCCTATGTCTTGCCCTTCACGATAGTTTTCTCAGGCGTCTTCCAGCAGCTGCGCCTTCTTTTTCGCGCGGAAGGCGTGGAGCAGCGGTTCGGTATAGCCGCTTGGCTGATCGACCCCTTCGAACACCAGTGCGCGGGCGGCCTGATAGGCCAGGCTCTCCCCTTCCCGACCGTGCATCGGTTGATAGAGCGGATCGCCCGCATTTTGGGCGTCGACCTTGGCCGCCATGCGCGCGAAGGCGGCGTCGATCTGCTCCGCCGTGCAGATACCGTGCAGCAACCAGTTGGCCATATGCTGCGAGGAAATGCGCAGCGTCGCCCGATCCTCCATCAGGCCGATGTCGTGAATATCGGGCACCTTGGAACAGCCGATCCCCTGATCGACCCAGCGGACGACATAGCCAAGGATGCCCTGCGCATTATTGTCCAGTTCCTGCGCGATTTCATCCTCGGAAAAATTGCGGCCGACGGCGACGGGGATGGTCAGCAGCGTATCAAGAGGCGTTACGCCTTCGCGCGCGCGCTCCGCCTGACGCGCGAAGACGTCGACGCGGTGATAATGGGTGGCGTGCAGCGTCGCGGCGGTGGGCGATGGCACCCAGGCGGTATTGGCGCCGCTCATCGGATGGCCGATCTTCTGATCCAGCATGTCGGCCATGCGGTCTGGCGCGGCCCACATGCCCTTGCCGATCTGCGCCCGGCCGCTGAGGCCGCAGGCAAGGCCGATCTGGACATTGCGGTCCTCATAGGCGGTGATCCAGTCGCTCGACTTCATCTCCCCCTTGCGGATCATGGGACCGGCCTGCATCGACGTATGCATTTCATCGCCGGTGCGATCGAGGAAGCCGGTGTTGATGAAGACGATCCGGTCTTTCACCGCATGGATGCAGGCGACCAGATTGGCCGATGTTCGGCGTTCCTCGTCCATGACGCCGACCTTGACCGTGTGGCGGGTCATGCCGAGCATATCCTCGATCGCGTCGAACAGGCTGTTCGTGAAGCTCGCCTCGTCCGGCCCGTGCATCTTGGGCTTGACGATATAGACGCTGCCGGCGCGGCTGTTGGCCCGATCGCTATTGGCGTGGCCGTTGAGGTCATGCAGCGCGATCAGGCTGGTGACGATGCCGTCGATAATGCCTTCGGGGGCGTCGTCGCCATTGGGCAGGCGGACGGCGGGCGTCGTCATCAGATGGCCGACATTGCGGACGAACAGCAGGCTGCGACCCGGCAGCGTGAAGCTGCTGCCGTCCGGCGCGGAGTAGGTGCGGTCGGGGTTGAGCGCGCGGGTCATCATCGCGCCGCCCTTCTCGAACGTGTCGGTGAGGTCGCCGCGCATCAGGCCCAGCCAGTTGGCATAGGCGGCGACCTTGTCCTGCGCGTCGACGGCGGCGACGGAATCTTCCAGATCGCAAATCGCGGTCAGCGCGGATTCGAGGGTGACGTCTGATATGCCGGCCGGGTCGGTCGCGCCGATCGGATGGTCGCGGTCGAAAACGACCTCGATATGCAGGCCGTTATGACGGAACAGCTTGCCCTTTTCGCTGGTGCCGATGAACTGGGCGGGATCGCGCAGGACGATGTCGGCGCTGGTCAGGTCGGCCCAATGGCCGCCGGCGAGCGGGATGGCATCATCGAGAAACGCCTTGGCCCAGGCGATGACCTGCGCGCCGCGCGCGGCGTCATAGCCTTTTCCTGCGGGCGCGCCCGCAATGGCGTCGGTCCCGTAGAGCGCGTCATAGAGGCTGCCCCAGCGCGCATTCGCCGCGTTGAGCAGGAAGCGGGCGTTGAGGATCGGCACGACCAGCTGCGGCCCGGCAAGGCGGGCGACTTCGTCATCGACATTCTGGCTGCCGATCGTGAAGGGCGCGGGTTCCGGCACAAGATAGCCGATGTCGCGCAGAAAGGCCTGATAGGCGTCCGCATCATGGGGCTGGCCCCGGCGCTGTTCGTGCCAGCTGTCGATCTGCGCCTGCAATGTATCGCGCTTGCGCAGCAGAGCGACATTGTCCGGCGCGAAGCGGGCGAGGATGTCCGCTGTCCCGGCCCAGAAGGCGTGCGGGTCGATCCCGGTGCCGGGCAATGCGCGGGTTTCGATGAAGTCGGCGAGCGACGGCGCGACCATGAGGCCGGACTTGTCGATCATGCGGTCGGTCATGGCTCTTCTCCCAACGTCAATGTGCCGCCCTACCCGTAGCCTATCGCCATTATGCCGTGTAGGCGCTATTATGCGAATATAGTCATTCCTGCGGTGAAATAATATGATGGACCCCGACCATGACCTGTTCGTGACCGTCGTCGACGAAGGCGGGCTGGCCGCGGCCGGGCGGCGGCTGCATATTTCCCCGGCGATGGTGTCGAAACGGCTGGCGCGGCTGGAGGAGAGGCTCGGCGCGAGGCTGCTCCACCGCACGACGCGGCGCATGGCGCTGACCCCGGCGGGCGAGCGGCTGCATGCCGACCTGCGCGGCATATTGGCGGCGCTGGATGAGGCGGAACGGCGGGTTTCAGGGCAGTCGGCGATCGTCAGCGGTCCGCTGCGCGTGACCGCGCCCACCTCCTTCGGGCGCATGCATCTGGCGCCCTATCTCCAGGATTTCCTCGACGCCTATCCGAAGGTCGCGCTGACCATCGACCTGTCGGACGCCTTTGTCGACCTGATCGACGCGCGGGCGGACCTTGCGCTGCGCATCGCCGCCGATCCGGGGCGTGGCCTGTCGGCTACGCGGCTCGCCACCAACCGCCGCATCCTGTGCGCCGCGCCGGGCTATCTCGATCGCCATGGCGTGCCGGACACGATCGCGGCGCTCAAAACGCACCGATTGCTCGCCGCCGACGGGCAGATGCCCTGGCGGCTGATGGGCCCCAAGGGACCTGTCAGCATCGACGGGCAGAGCCATGTGCGCACCAACAGCAGCGAACTGGTGCGCGAATTGACGCTGGCGGGCGGCGGCATCGCGCTGCGATCGCTCTGGGACGTCAGTGACGCCCTGGCATCGGGGCAATTGCGACCGGTCCTGCCCGCCTTTGCCGGATCGGCCGATGTCGCATTGTTCGCGGTACACCTGCCGCAAAGCCATCCGCCGCGCGCGATCAGCGCCTTCATCGACTTTCTGACCGGCCTCTATGGCCCCGTGCCGCCTTGGGAACGCTCGGCCATTGCCCTAGCGGAACCAAGCCTCTAAGGCCGCGCGCATGGACGACAATACCCGCCGCGCCGCGCTCGACTATCACCGCTATCCGCAACCCGGCAAGCTTCGCATCGAACCGACCAAGCGCATGGTCAACCAGCGCGACCTGGCGCTGGCCTATTCGCCCGGCGTCGCCGCGCCCTGCGTCGAGATCGCCGCCGATCCCGACAAGGCGCTGGACTATACCGCGCGCGGCAATCTGGTCGCGGTCATATCGAACGGCACGGCCGTTTTGGGCTTGGGGTCGATCGGCGCGCTGGCGTCCAAGCCGGTGATGGAGGGCAAGGCCGTGCTCTTCAAGAAGTTCGCCGACATCGACGTATTCGACATCGAGGTCGACACGACCGATCCCGACCAGTTTGTCGAGGCGGTCGCCCTGCTGGAGCCGACATTCGGCGGCATCAACCTGGAAGATATCAAGGCGCCCGAATGTTTCGAGATCGAGCGGCGGCTGAAGGAACGGATGAACATTCCGGTCTTTCACGATGACCAGCATGGCACCGCCATCGTGGTCGCCGCCGCCGTGCGCAACGCGCTGGTGCTGCAGGGGAAGACGCTGGCCGATGCGAAGCTGGTGACGTCTGGGGCGGGCGCGGCAGCGCTGGCCTGCGTTGACCTGCTGGTGTCGATGGGCCTGCCCATTGAAAATGTCACGATGACCGACAAGGACGGGGTCATCCATGCGGGCCGCGAGGGCATGTTGCCCAACATGGCGCGCTATGCCCGCGCCACCAATGCCCGCACCCTGCCCGACGTTTTACCGGGGGCAAACCTGTTCCTGGGCCTGTCGGCGCCCGGCGTGTTGAAGCCCGAATGGCTGCCGCTGATGGCGCCCAATCCGCTGATCTTCGCGCTCGCCAACCCGGAGCCGGAAATCCGCCCCGAAGCCGCGCGCGAGGTGCGGCCCGACGCGATCATCGCGACCGGCCGGTCGGACTATCCCAATCAGGTCAACAATGTCCTGTGCTTCCCCTATATCTTCCGTGGCGCGCTGGACGTCGGTGCGACGCAGATCAACGAGGCGATGAAGGTCGCCGCCGCCGACGCCATCGCCGCCCTGGCGCGCATGCCTGCGCATGACAGCGTCGCGCAGGCCTATGGCGGGCGCAAGCTGGTGTTCGGCGCAGACTATATCATCCCCACGCCCTTCGATCCGCGCCTGATCGGCGAGATCGCGGTCGCCGTGGCGAAGGCCGCGATGGACAGCGGTGTTGCGAAGAAGACGCTGAACCTCGACGATTACAAGCGCAGCCTGACCCACCAGAACACCCGGTCTGGGCAATTGATGCTGCCCGTGTTCGAAGCCGCGCGCGGCAGCGGCACGCGCATTGCCTATGGCGAGGGTGAGGATGACCGCGTGCTGCGCGCGATCCGCGACGCGCTGGACGAAGGGATCGTGCGCCCGACCATCATCGGCCGCCGCCGCATCCTGGAACAGAAGCTGCCCGAACTGGGGCTGAGCTTTGACCTCGACCGCGATGTCGAGGTGATCGACCCGGAAACCGACCATCTGGTCATGGGCGAACTGGTCGAGGCCTATCGCGCCGTCGCCGCGCGCAAGGGCGTGCCGGCGGACGAGATATTGCGCCATGTCTATCGCCGTCCGACCGTCACCGCCGCCATGCTGCTGCGCACCGGGCGGGTCGACGCCGCGCTGGTCGGCGGGCGATCAGAATATTGGGGCCAGGTGGAGCATGTGCTGCGCATCATCGACCGGCTGCCGAGCCACAGCCGGGTCTATGCGCTGTCGGGTCTGATCCTGGACGCGGGCGCGCTGTTCATCACCGACACGCATATGGTGCCCGATCCGACGACCGAGCAGATCGCCGAAATGACGGTCGCGGCCGCCGCGGAGGTCGCGCATTTTGGCCTCAAGCCGCGCGTCGCCCTGCTGTCCCACTCCAATTTCGGGTCATCGCACACCGACAGCGCGCGCAAGATGCGCCGCGCCTACAAGAAGGTGCGCGACATGGCGCCTGAACTGGCGGTCGATGGCGAAATGCATGCCGACGCGGCGCTCAGCCAGGCGCTGCGCGACCGGCTGATCCCCGATTCGCGCTTCGAAGGGTCGGCGAACCTGCTGGTCATGCCCAATCTGGACGCGGCCAACATCACGCTGACGGCGCTGTCGGCATCGTCCAGTTCGCCCACGGTCGGCCCCATGCTGATGGGCCTGTCCAAGCCGATCCACGTGCTGACGCCCGGCGTCACGTCGCGCGGCATCCTCAATTTGACGGCCATCGCGGCGGCCGAAGTCGTGCGGGAAGGCCTCACTTAACCTTTGCCTGTTAGGCTGCGCGGCGAAAGGAGATTGCTGATGGCATCATGGTTCAACGCGATGGCGAAAAGCATCGGTCCCAAGCTGGTGATCGTCCTGGGCCTGAGCGGGGCGGCGTGGGGCGCGATGCATGTGCTCGATCGACCGGCAGCCCCCGAGGCTGAACCGATCGCGGCGCAGGCGGCCTCTCCCGCCGCGGAGGCCGCGGTCCCCACCCCGTCCGCCCAACCCATCGAGCGCCGCAGCGACCAGCCGATGGAGATCGACCCGCGCGCGCTGACGGTAAAGCGCGTACTAGCCATCGACGGGCCGTTTCGCCATGGCGATTATGTCTGGGACGAAAAGGGCGCACCCGCGACCGGGCCGGTCATCATCACCATCGACCTCAAGGCCGAGACGCTGTCGGTGTTCCGCGACGGCTATGAAATCGGCGCGGCGGTCATCCTCTATGGCGCGACGGACAAGCCCAGTCCGCTGGGCGCCTTCCCGATCACGCAGAAGGACGCAGACCATGTGTCCAACCTGTATGACGCGCCCATGCCCTATGCGCAGCGGCTGACGAGCGATGGCGTCTTCATCCACGGCAGCGATGTCGAATATGGGCGGGGGACCCATGGCTGCATCGGCGTGCCAACGCCTTTTGCCAAGAAACTCTTTGGCGTCACCAGGATTGGCGACATCGCCGTCATCACCAATGGCAAGATGCTCAATGTCGGCAAGGCAAAGGTCGGCGCTTAAAGCGGCGTCGTTTCGATCCTTGGCCTCGGCGCGGCGGTGAGCGCGCTGCCGGCAGAGGCGACCATGATGCTGAGCATCGCGATCCACTGGATCGGCGTCAGCCGCTCGCCCAGCACCACAAAGCCCGCCAGCGCGCCGATCGCGGGCGCCGAACTGAGTAGCAGCCCGAAGGCCGGCGCGGACAGCCGCCGCATCGCGTCCATTTCCAGCGTATAGGGAAAGGCGCTGGACAGGAAGGCGACCGCGAGCGCGACAAGCAGGAGATGCGGCGAATGGACCGCGCTATCGAGCGCGCCCGCCGCGACCGGACTGATGATGAACGCCGCGACCAGCATCCCCCAGGCGACGGCGTCGCCGCCGATCCCGGCGGACACGCGCTTGCCGGCCAATATGTAGAGCGCCCAGCACAAGGCGGCGCCACAGGCGAAGGCGACGCCTATGGGATCAAGCCGTGCGTCGGCGCGAATGGGGAGCAGGATCAGCAGGCCCGCCACCGCAGCGGCCAGCCACACGAAGTCGCGTGGACGGCGCGATCCGAACAGCACGATGGCGAGCGGCCCCGTCACCTCGATGGCGATGGCGGTGCCGAGCGGGATGCGCGCGAATGCCTGATAGATGGACAGGTTCATGAGCGCGAGCGTCGCGCCATAGGCGAGCAGCGGCCAGCGCAGGCCGCGCGGCACCGCCCGCCGCCAGGGTCGGCGAAAGGACAGGAGCAAAAGCGCCGCCAGAACGATCCGCAGCCCGGCGACGCCCGGCGCGCCGACCAGCGGAAACAGCGTCTTGGCAAAGGCAGCGCCCAAATTCATCGACACGAGCGACAGCATCACCGCACCGGTGCCGATCAGCGCATCATGCGCGCCCTGTGCCTGTTTGCTGGTCATCTGGCGGGCGCTATAGCCGATACAACCGATCACGCCATGCCCCTGATCGTCGCGCGGTTGCGTCTTTTGCGCCGGCGAGTGCAAGAAAGTCATACGAATGCGGCATTGACCCGCGCTGTCATCACGCCCATCTGCGACGCTTCTGTATATTGCACTGCAACATGGAGCCTCCCATGAGCGCCCAAATTCATCAAGCGCGCCCCGCGCTCGTCCTGTTCGCGCTGTCGGTCGGCGCCTTTGCCATCGGCACGACCGAGTTCGCGGCGATGAGCCTTCTGCCCTTCTTCGCGCGCGACCTGGGCATCGATGCGCCGACTGCGGGCCATGCGATCAGCGCCTATGCGCTGGGCGTAGTCGCGGGCGCGCCGGTGATCGCGGCCTTTGGCGCGCGTCTGCCGCGCCGCACGCTGCTGATCGGCCTGATGGCGATGTTCGCGCTGGCCAATGGCTTGTCGGCGCTGTCGCCCAGCTACCATTGGATGCTGCTGTTCCGCTTCCTGTCGGGTGTGCCGCACGGGGCCTATTTCGGCGTCGCCGCGCTGGTGGCCGCGAGCCTGGTGCCGATCGAAAAGCGGGCGCAGGCGATTGCGCGCATGTTCGCGGGTCTGACGGTGGCTACGATCATCGGCGTGCCGGTGGCGAATTGGATGGGTCAGGCGCTTGGCTGGCGCTGGGGCTTTGGCGTCGTGGCGGTGCTGGCAATCGCCACCGTGACGCTGGTGGCCATCCACGCCCCGCGCGACAAGGGCGACCCCAAGGCCAGCCCGATGCGCGAGCTGACCGCGTTGCAACGCCCGCAAGTGTGGCTGACGCTGCTGACCGGCGCGATCGGCTTTGGCGGGCTGTTTGCGGTCTACACCTATGTCGCATCGACCATGATCGAAGTGACGCATGTGTCGGAAGCCTATGTACCGCTGGTGCTCGCCATCTTTGGCGTGGGGATGACATTGGGCAATCTGGCGTCGGCCTGGCTGGCCGATCGCGCGCTCAACCGGACCGTCATCGGCATCATGCTGTGGAGCGCGGCGTCGCTGGCGCTGTTCCCGCTGATGGCGGGCAATGTCTGGACGCTGGGTCTTGTCATCTTCATGATCGGCCTGGGCGGGGGCCTTGGCACGCCGTTGCAGGCGCGGCTGATGGACGTGGCGGGCGATGCGCAGACGCTGGCAGCGGCGCTGCACCACAGCGCCTTTAACGTCGCCAATGCGATCGGTCCCTGGCTGGGCGGCCTGTCGATCGCGGCGGGCCACGGGCTGGTGTCGACCGGCTGGATCGGCAGCGGCCTGGCGCTGGGCGGGCTGGCGGTGTTTCTCATCGCGATAACGATCCAGCACCGCACGCCTCCCATGATCGCAGCGCCGGCGGAATAAAGCCGCTTTCGCAGGCTCCCCACCCCGTCTAGACAGGCGCGATGACGGACGCGACCACAGGCGGGGAACGGGAACGGGCGCTGGCGGACGCCGCTGCCGCGGCGCTGCGGCAAGGCGATGCGCGCGGAGCGGTAGCATCGTTGCGCCAGATGCAGCACCCCCCGCCTATGCTGCTGGCGCAGGCCTGCAATCGGAGCGGCGACCTGGATGGCGAGGCGGCGGCGCTGCAACGCATTCTGGATCAGGACATCCGCAATCTGCCCGCGATGCTGGCCATGGCCCAGAATGCCGATCGCCGGGGCGACGCGCGCGGCGCAACCGGCTGGTATCGGTCCGCGCTGGCCCAAGCCGCGGCCGCAGGCGCGCCGCCGCAGCTCCAGCCCTTGTTGCAGAAAGCGCAGGATTATGTGGCGTGGTCGAGCCGGACGTTCGAGGACCATCTGATGGAGGCGATTAGCGGACTGCCGCCCCTGCCCCGCATTCAGCTGGCAACCGACCTGCTGCTGGGCAAGCAGAGCCTGTTCCTGCAACAGCCCAGCATGTTCTATTTCCCCGGACTGCCGCAGCGCGCTTTCTATGAGCGGTCGGAGTTCGACTGGGTCGCCCCGATGGAGGCGATGACGGATGCCATCGTCGCGGAACTGGAGCAGGTCCGCGCGCAGGAGGACGCCGCCTTCGCGCCCTATGTCCAGACGTCGCCGCTGCGCCCAGCGCCCAACAACCCCTTGCGCGACGATGATCGCTGGGGCGCGCTCTATTTCTGTCAAAATGGCGAGCAGGTCGCGGCCAATGCGGACCGGTGCCCCTCGGTAATGGCCGCCCTCGCGCTGGCGCCCGTTCCCGTCATCGCTGGCCGGTCGCCCATGGCGCTATGGTCGCTGCTGAAACCCGGCACGCATATCCAGCCGCACCACGGCCTGCTCAACACCCGCCTCATCTGCCACCTGCCATTGCTGACGCCTGACAACTGCGCGCTGCGCGCTGCGCGCTGCGCGCTGCGGGTGGGTGCGGAAACGCGCGCCTGGCGCAAGGGGGAAATGCTGCTGTTCGACGACAGCGTCGAGCATGAAGCGTGGAACCGCAGCACCGGCACGCGGGTCGTGCTGCTGTTCGAGATATGGCGGCCCGAAATCGAGGCGGAGGAACGCGAGGCGCTGACCCAGCTGTTTCAGGCGATCGACCGGTTCGGACCGGCCCCGGTCGACACCGGCGGTTGACGGGAAAAGGCGTCAGCGCATCTTTGCGGTGACGACGTCGAATGGCTGCGGCCGGCCCAGATGAAATCCCTGGCCGATCGGGCAGCCATGGGCCAGCAGCAACTGGGCCTGCCCCTCTGTTTCGACGCCCTCCGCCACGACTTCCATGCCGAAACTGTCGCCCAGTTTCACGATCGCGTCGACAATGGCCGCATCGCCCACATCATTATCCATGTTGCTGACGAAACTGCGGTCGATCTTGAGCACGTCGACCGGATAATGTTTCAGGTGGCTGAGCGAGGCATAGCCAGTGCCGAAATCGTCCAGCGCGACCCGCACCCCTTCCTTCGCGAAACAGCGCAGGGCGCTGGCAACCTGATCCGCGCCCCGGCCCAGGAACACGGTTTCCGTGACCTCTATTTCCAGATGGCGCGTGGGGATATGCGCCTGGGCGAGGCGCTCCAGCACCGAATCTGCAAAGCCCGCATGGGTGAAGTCCGCCGCCGACGCGTTGAAGGCGACGCTGCCGGGATCAAGCCCGGCATCCAGCCAGCGGACCATATCGTGCAGCAGCTTGTCCAGCATGGTCTGGGTCAGCCCGACCGCGATTTCCCCATGGTCGAAGGCGGCGGCGATGGACCCGGGCGATTGCACCCCCAGGCGCGGATGCCGCCAGCGCAACAAGGCTTCATAGCCCGTGATCATGCGGGTGCGCAGATCGACCTTCGGCTGGTAATAAGGCATGATCAGGTCATCGTGGATAACCTGGCGCGCCATGTGGATCATGGAACTGCGTTGCTGGGCTTCGGCGCGCAACGTGGAATGGAACAGCGTCAGCCGTCCGCGACCGGCCGCCTTGGACGCATAAAGCGCCAGATCCGCGGCCTTGAACAGTTCATCGCCTTCGCTGCCGGCGTCGCCCCCGAACAGCGCCGCACCCATGCTGACGCCGCAATCGAGCGAACGCCCTTCATGCATATGCGGTCGGCGCAGGGTTTCGATTAGCGCCTTGCCCCATGCTTCGACCCGCGCGGCGTCGCCCAGGGCGCTGGACAACAGGCCGAATTCATCGCCCCCCAGGCGGCCGATAACGGCATCGGGTGGCGCGGCCGCCTGCAACCGCTCGGCAAACGCACAGAGCAGCGCGTCGCCGGCGTCATGGCCCAGCGAGTCATTGGTGCGCTTGAGGTCGTCGATATCGAGCAGAAGCAGCGCGAAGCTCTCCCCGGACCTGCGTGCGGCTTGCGCCATCTCCTCAAGCTTTTGCTGCCACAAGGTCCGGTTTGGCAGGCGTGTCATGGCGTCATGCGATGCGGCCCAGCGAATCCGCCGTTCGCTGTCATATTGTTCCGTAACGTCCAGAAACGTGACGACGATACGTGTCGACCGGTCGGTTTCGCAGCGCGTCAACCAACCCGTGCTCTTCAGTTTGCGAAATGCACCGTCCGTCATCCGGCGGATGCGCAGCAACCCTTCAAAATGCGACGGCATCGTCCCCGAAACAACCGCCGACATAAGCCCCCGCAAGTGCGAGCGGTCATCAGGATGGACAAGTGACAGGATCAATTCGGCGGTAGGTTCGGCGTGGGGAGAAACACCCAGCATGGCCCGCAATTCCGGCGACCAGCTACGCTGCCCCGTCCGGCTGTCAAAATCCCATATGCCAAGCCCGGCGGACTGGATCGCCAGCCGGAACCGCTCCTCGCTTTCAGCAAGGTTGCGCTCGGCCATGTGGCGCTCATGCACATCCTCCAGCGATCCATACCAGCGGATGATCCGGCCATCGGCATCCCGGCGCGCGGCCGCACAGGCGCGCATCCAACGATAGTCGCCCGACCGCAACCGCACGCGATAGTCGACATCGACCGGCTCGCCGCTTGCCAGATGGCGATCCCACACGGCCCGCACATGCGGCGCGTCGTCAGGATGCAGCATCTTGATCCAGCCAAAGCCGCGCACTTCGTCGTCCGACAGGCCGGTCATTTCCGCCAGGCGCGGCCCGACTTCCTCGATCGCGCCGTCCGGCGCCGCGGTCCAGGGCACCTGCGGGCTGAGCGCGACCGACCAGCGATAATGATCCCGGCTTTCAGTAACTGCGGCGGACAGCAGCTCCTGATAGGGCTGCGCATCCTCCACCGTGCCGAAATAGCACCAGTCGCCGTCTGCCAGGACGTGACGGCGCATCTGCACGCGGCACCAATGGCGGACATCGGGCGCAAGCGCGATGGTCATCATCAGGGGTTGCGGCTGGCTTTGTGCGCCAGCGGCCGCCAGCGCGCGGCGGTCCGCAGCATCCAGCAAAGAGCGCCAGCCGACACCAACGGGATCGACGAGAGGGCTTACGGACGGCCCCGAAACGGGCCACCATCCGATCAGGCGTCCCCGCCGATCCGCCACCCATCGTACTACCAGCGGCGAGAGGGTATCGAACAGAGCGGAGGGCAGCATGCCGCCGACCAAGGGCGACATATCCGTGCTGGCATGGTCCTGCCCAGCCAGGCCCAGCCCTTGCAAAAACCGGCGGTCAACGAACCGGTCCACCGCCTTCTCCCTCCAAGCAAATTTCTGCCTCTGCCAGGGATTTAGAGGAAAAGGTTAAAGATTTTGCCTATGTCTATCCTGCCCGAAACCCTGGTCCGGGCAGGCCGCCTATTTGCGCAGGATTGTCGCCAGGTCCGCCGTCAGCGGCGCGCGATCGGCTCCGGCGAAAGCGGAGGCCGTGTCGGCTTCGGTCGGGTCAAAGCGTTTCCAGCCGTCGCGGCTCAGCTTTTCGAGCGGCTGATACCGCACCTTATATTGCATCCGCGCCGCGCCCTTCACCCAATAGCCCAGATAGACATAAGGCAGGTCGGCGGCGGCGGCGCGCAGGATATGGTCCATGATGATATAGTTGCCCAGGCCCGGACGATCCGGCGACTGGGTATCGAAGAAACTGTAGATCATCGAAAGGCCGTCGCCCTGCCGGTCGGTGAGGCAAGCGCCGACCAGCTTGCCTGGCCGACCGTTGCGGCCCGGCTCGCGATATTCGACGACATGGCTGTCGACCGGGGTCTGTTCGACCATGTCGGCAAAGTCCATTTCGTCCATTTCGGTCATACCGCCGCCGGGATGACGCGCGTTGAGATAGCGTTGAAGCAGCGCGAACTGCTCTTCCGTCGACCAGGGCTTGCACGCGCTGACCACCAGATCCTCATTCCGGCGCAGCAATTTGCGCTGGGTCGCGTTGGGCCGGAATTCCTGCGTGACGACGCGCACCGACACGCAGGCGGTGCAATCGACGCAGCTGGGCCGATAGGCGACATTCTGGCTGCGGCGAAAGCCGATGCGGCCGAGCGCGTCGTTGAGTTCCGCCGCATTGTCGCCGGAGAGCTCGGTGAAGACCTTGCGCTCGCTCTTGCCCGGCAGATAGGGGCACGGGCTGGGATTGGTGACGAAGAAGCGCGGGAAGCGAAACGGCGCGGTCACGCGGCTCCCCCCGGTCCCATGCTGTCAATCCCTTGCGTCATGCCCTCGTTATGCCGATCCCGCGCGCGCAAGAAAAGCACGTTTACTATCAAAAAATGGGGGCCGATCGTCCCATTATGCAACCTCGATCGGCGCGACCTCATAGCCGGCGGCGCGCAGCGCGCCCAGCAGGTTCTGGAGATGGTCGCGGTCGCGCGTTTCGCATTCGACGTCGAGGCTGAGGCCCTTGGCCGGCAGGTTGGTGAAAATGCGCTGGTGCGACAGTTCGAGGATGTTGACCGCCTCCTGGTCGAAGATGCGCGCGACGTTGAACAGCGCGCCCGGCCGATCCTGCAATATGATGCGCAGCCGCGCCAGCCGGCCCGAGCGGGCGAGGTCGCGCAGCAGCACATTGGCGAGCAGGCGCGTGTCGATATTGCCGCCGGTCAGCACCAGCCCGACCCTGCGCCCGGCAAATTGATCGCGATGCGTCAGCAAGGCGGCAAGGCCCGCCGCGCCAGCCCCTTCCACCACCGTCTTTTCGATCTGGAGCAGCAGGCTGAGCGATTCTTCCAGCCGCCGCTCGTTCACCAGCAAAATGTCGTCGGCCAGCCGTTCGACGAAGCGGCGCGTGACCGAACCGGGCTGCTTGACGGCAATGCCCTCGGCCAGCGTGTCGCCGTCGCAGGCGAGGTCCGTGCTTTTCATGAAACCGTACATGGACGGATAGAGTTCGGCCTGCACGCCGATCAGGCGAATGTCCGGCTTCATCGCGCGCGCCGCCGTGCCCATGCCCGAAAACAGGCCGCCGCCGCCGATCGGGATGACCAGCGTGTCGATTTCCGGCGCGTCCTCCAGCATTTCGAGCGCGACCGTGCCCTGCCCGGCGATGATGTCGGGCTCATCGAAGGGATGGACGAAGGTCAGCCCCTGCTGCGCTTCCAGTTCGCGGGCATGGGCATAGGCATCGTCGAATTTCTCGCCAAATTGCACCACGGTCGCGCCGTGGCTGCGCGTCTGCGTCACCTTGATGATCGGGGTGGTCGTGGGCATCACGATGGTGACGGGCACGCCCAGCCGCTTGCCATGATAGGCCAGGCCCTGCGCATGATTGCCGGCCGACGCGGCGATGACGCCCTTCGCCTTCGACGCGTCGTCCAGTTGCAGCAGCCGGTTGAGCGCGCCGCGTTCCTTGTAGGCGGCGGTGAATTGAAGGTTTTCGAACTTCAGATAGACTTTGCAGCCCAGCATGTCGGACAGCGTCTGGCTGATCAGCGTCGGCGTCTTGACGATCGCCCCGGCAATGCGGGTGCGGGCGGCCAATATGTCATCGACGGTGACGGGCAGCGGCAGGGCGCTTTCGATCTTCGCGAGCGTATTCATACCCGCCCCCTAGACGAAAAACAGCTGCGAAGAAACTGGAACTGTCCCGGCACTGGCCCTATGGCGAACGTTCAAGCACGCAAAGATACGAGGCGGGATGGCTAGGATCGCGTTTATCGGCCTGGGGACCATGGGGGCTCCGATGGCAGGACATCTGGCGAAGGCCGGGCATGAGCTGACCGTCTACAACCGATCCATCGGCAAGGCGAAAAGCTGGGCCGAAGCCTATGGCGGCGCGGTCGCTATCAGCCCGGCCAAGGCGGCGGAGGGTGCGGACATCGTCATCAGCTGCGTGGGCACCGACGATGATCTGGCGCAGGTGGCTCTGGGCCGCGAAGGCGCGTTTCGATCCATGCAGCCCGGCGGCCTGTTCATCGACCATACGACCGTGTCCGCGCGCATCGCCCGGCAATTGTTCGTGGAGGGCGAAAGCCGGGGCATCCACAGCGTCGACGCGCCCGTCACGGGCGGCCATTCGGGCGCGCAGGACGGAAAGCTGGCCATCATGTGCGGGGGCAGTGAACCGGCGGTCGCGGCGGCGAAGATCGTGATGCAGGCCTATGCCACGCGCATCGTCCATGTCGGCGGCGCCGGCGCGGGCCAGACCGCCAAGATGGTGAACCAGATCTGCATCGCCGGCGTTATCCAGGGCCTGTCCGAAGCGTTGCGGTTCGCGCAGGCGGCGGAACTGGATCTGGACGCGGTGTTCGAAGCGATTTCGGGCGGCGCGGCGCAAAGCTGGCAGATGGACCGATATTGGGGGACGATGGCGCGCGACGAATTCGACTTCGGCTTTGCCGTCGACTGGATGCGCAAGGACCTCGGCCTCGCGCTCGACGAAGCGCGCGCCAATGGCGCGACGTTGCCGGTGACGGCGATGATCGACCAGTTTTACGCCGATGTGCAGGCCATGGGCGGCCATCGGCAGGATACCAGCGCATTGGTGCGGAGACTGACCCGAGCATGAAGATTTTCGTTTCGAGCGCCGCGATCGCGCTCGCCCTGTGTCCGGCGCCGGTTCTGGCGGCGGGCGTCATCGACAATGTGAACGGCATCGCGCTGGACGCCAATGGCAGGATCGTGCGCTTCGGCGCGCTGATGATCGACGATGACGGCAAGGTCGAAAAGCTGATCGAGGGCCGATACAAGGAACCGGACTATAAGCGGCCCAAGAAACGCAAGAAGGGTGAGCCATGGCCCGAACCGCCCAAGGGGCTGGCGTTCAAGCTGGACGCGGGCGGCAAGACGCTGATCCCTGGCCTCATTGACGCGCATGGCCATGTGATGGGCTATGGCCTCTCGCTCATCACGCTCGACCTGTCGGACACGACATCGCTGGCGCAGGCGCAGGACAAGATCCGCGCCTATGTCGCTGCCAATCCGGGCCGCAAATGGATCATCGGCATGGGCTGGAACCAGGAACAATGGGGCCTGGGACGGTTTCCCACTGCCGCAGACCTTGACGCGGCGGTCAGCGATATTCCGGTGTGGCTGGAACGGGTGGACGGCCATGCCGGCTGGGCCAACAGCGCCGCCATCCGCGCGGCCGGGATCACGGGCGCAACCAAGGCGCCGGCGGGCGGGCGGATTGAAATGGCGGGCGGCAAGCCTGCGGGCGTGTTCGTCGACCGGGCGATGGACCTGATGCAGAAGGTCGTGCCCCCGCCCGCGCCCAAGGACCGCGACCTGGCGCTGGAAAAGGCGCAGCGCGCCCTGCTGTCGATGGGCATCACCGGCATTGCCGACATGGGCACCAGCATCGAGGATTGGCAGGCGTTTCGCCGTTCGGCGGATCGCGGGGCGCTGCGCGTGCGGATCATGTCCTACGCCATGGGTCTGGAAAATATGGTGCTGATCGCCGGGCCGGAACCGACGCCGTGGCTGTATGACGACCATCTGCGCATGGGCGGGATCAAGCTGTTGCTGGACGGCGCGCTGGGATCGCGCGGGGCGTGGCTGAAGGCCGACTATGCCGATGCGCCGGGCCAGCGCGGGCTGCGCATGATCCCCGACACGCAATTGCGCAATATCATGAGCCGGGCAGCGATGGACAATTTCCAGGTCGCGATGCACGCCATTGGCGATGCCGCCAATGGTGAGGCGCTGGACGCGATCCAGGAACTGGCCGAAACCTACAAGGGCGACCGGCGTTGGCGGATCGAACATGCGCAGATCATCGATCCGGCCGACCTGCCGCGCTTCGGCCCGCTGGGCGTGATTGCCTCGATGCAGCCGGTGCATGAGGCGTCGGACTGGCGCATGGCCACCGCACGGCTGGGCGAGGCACGGCTGGCGGGCGCCTATGCGTGGAAGACGATGCTCGACAATCGCGTGCCGCTCGCCTTCGGATCCGACGTGCCGGTGGAAAGCCCCAACCCCTTCCCCGGCATCGCGGTCGCCATGTCGCGGGAGGATGCAAAGGGCCAGCCGGTCGGCGGATGGATGCCGCAGCAGCGCGTGAGCTTTCAGGCGGCGCTCGACGGCTTTACACGGC
Source organism: Sphingobium lactosutens DS20 (assembly GCF_000445105.1). Taxonomy (GTDB): domain Bacteria; phylum Pseudomonadota; class Alphaproteobacteria; order Sphingomonadales; family Sphingomonadaceae; genus Sphingobium; species Sphingobium lactosutens. Next base: position 220,747 of record NZ_ATDP01000071.1, read on the forward strand.
AGGCGGCCTATGCGGGCTTTGCGGAAAAGAAATTCGGCAGCCTGGTGCCGGGCCAGCGCGCCGACTTCCTGCTGATCGACCGCGATATTTCGACGGCGCAGCCGGCCGACATTCGCACGACGCAGGTGCTCGAAACCTGGATCGGCGGCAAGCGCGTCTATGTGAAGGGGCAGTAACGCCCCTTCCCTCCCTTCGCTACATCGCATTGTCGGCGGCGTTGAACGCCTCCTCCATTGTCTGGGGCAGCGGCGGCTGCACCGGCTTGTCGCAGCCCGCACCCTTCATATGCGCGCGCAGCATGTCCATGCGGTCGAGGTTCCAGCGGGCCAGCGGCACGCCCAGCGGCCGGAAGTCGGCGCGCTCGAACAATTGCACCACGTAGTTGCGGCAGAGTTCGTCGACCTGCTCGATCGTCAGCATGCCAAGGTTCATGACCATCGGCCGCCCCGGCACGCCGTTGCGCCCGCGCACCAGGTCGGTGACATAGAGGCCGCCGCGCGGGTCGACCAGCACGACGTCGGCTTCGCTGGAATCGATCAGCCGGTGGCTGGCGGCATAGGGCGCGACGAATTCATAGGTGCGCCAGACAAGATAGCCGCTCGACAGGATGGTGATGAGCAGCCCGATCAGCACCGGCCGCATGGCGTCCCGCGGGCGGAAACGCGCCCAGCCCAGCCCGGCGAGCAGGCAGAAGGGGCCGATGAAGCCATGGGCGTAGCGAAAGCCCCAGCCATAGCCTTGCGCCAACGCCAGCCCACACCCCGCCACGCAGCCCAGCGCCAGCGGCAGCGCGATTTCCCGCCCGGCGAGCAGCGCGCGCCAGCGCATCGCGGCGACGCCCAGCGCGGCGAGCGGCACCATCAATATGTTGTTCCAGGCGATATAGCGGGTGAGGTTGACCAGCGGCTGCCAGCGATCGCCCAGCCGTTCGAACAGGCTGCCAATCTTGTCCGCCACGCCGGCCGAGGGGCGCACATCCGCCGGCGCGCCCAGCGCGTGCAGCAGGAAACCCGGCCACAGCTTGGCCCAGACGACGACGATCGTCACCAGCGTCAGCGCATGGTAAGCCGCCACCCACCAGCGGCGCGCCAGCAGCATCCACAGGATGAAGGGCGCGATGAACAAGGGCGGGAAATGCCATTGGTGCAGCCCCGCCGCGATCAGCGCCACCAGCCCCGCTGCGCCATGGCCGAGCCACCCGCCGCGCAGCACCAGCGCCAGCCAGACGAGATTGAGCGCGAAATGCCCGGTCATCGCATAGGGGGTCATCGCCGTGACCCACAGCTGGCTCGATGAAAAGCCCAGGATCAGCGCGACCCAGACCGCATCGGGCCGGTCGGGCATCAGCCGCAGCGCCACCCGCCACAGCGCAACAAGGCCGGTCATGAGCAGCACCGGCCCGGCCAGATTGGGATCGCCCAATTGCCAGAATAATGCCTGGATCGCGCTGTTCACCGGCAGATAAGCGGCGGTCCAGTAATCCGCCGCGCCGAAGGGCGAGAAAAATTCCGGCATGATCGCCCGGCGATAGGGTTCCCATTCGATCGGGATAGGCCGGGCGAACAGCCCTTCGCGCATATAGGCGGCGGCGAAGCGGGCGACTTCTTCGTCCCGGCTGATCGCATAATCCTGAAACAGCGCATAATGGCCGGTCCAGGCAGCAAGGCCAAGCAGAACGACCAGCGGTATCACAATGCGCGCGGTGGGCGGCGGCAGGCTGAAACCGCGCCCCTCCGCCCAGGGCGCGGCGAGCGCCAGCAGCGCCAGCGCGCCGAGCAGCGCGGGCAGATCCTGATCGAGCAGCAGGATGACGGCCAGGCTGATCCCCTGCCGGTAGGTGACATGCCACAGAAAGGTGCCAAGCACCCAGAGCGTCAGGCACAAGGCCCCCGCCAGGAACAGGCGTCGCGCGGACACGAACGATCCGGGCGCCCCCATCGTCAGTCGCGCACCAGCGTCCGGTTGACGAAAATGCCGTCCATTTCGACGAGCAGCGGGAAATGTCCCTTGTTATTTGCGAAGAAGGCGGACGGCACGAAATCGCGCGCCTCCAGCCAGTCGATCATCGCGCGATAGCCGGTTCCGCCGTCATAGATGGGGCGCACGCCCAGTTCGGTCTGGACGCCCAGCATCCTGCCGATCTGATCCCCCGCCCCTTCGCACACCGACAGGTCATGGCCCTGCGTGTCCATCTTCAGGAATGGCCGGGCAAAGCCGTGCTGCGCCATCAGGTCGGGCAACAGCGTATCGAGCCGGCGGCATTGCATCTCGACCGTCTTCGTCACCTTGTTGCGATCGGCAAAGATGGCGTCCTGCGCGCCGGACGGCTTTTTGAGCGAACTGAACTGGTCTGCCGCCATGATGTTGAAGCTGGCCGTGCCGTCGAAATCGGACAGCGCCATGTTGAACACACACCAGCGCGGATCGGCGGCGGCGCGCTTTTCCAGCAGCGCGAAAATATCGGGATTGGGCTCGAAGGAGAGGATGAGGCCCCTATAACCCGCATCCCGGCGCGCCATCGTCGCATATTGGCCGCGATTGGCTCCGACATCGAACAGGCAATCGACGGCGAAGCTGGTGAGGAACCGGCGCATCGCCTGCACCTCCGGATATTGGTGGACGCGGCCCGCCGCCGCCAGCCGCATCGCCAGCAGCCGATCGCCCAATTCGCGGCGATAGCGGTTCACGTCCGCTGCTCCAGCACGCGCCGATAGATGCCGATCGTCGTTGCCGCCATTTCCCGCCAGGACCCCATAGTTTCTCCATAGGCGCGCGCACGGGCACCCTGCTCCCGCGTCATGGCGGCGCTTTCGATCAGGGGCAAGAGCGCCCGGCCCAAGGCCTGCGCATCCCCCGCCGGGACGCGGGTGGCTACGCCCTCCGGCAACTGGCCGAACATGCCCGCGTCCGACGTCACCATCGCCTTGCCATGGTGAAGCGCGGAAAGAAATGCGCCGCTCGAATCGATATGGCGATAGGGAAAGACGATCATGTCCGCGCGCGCCATATGCGCGTCGAGCCGGGCTTCGGTCAGGAAGCCGAAGTCCGTGATCAGCCGGTCGGCGAAACCGGCGCGCGTCACGGCGTCGATCATCGGCGCCATGTCGATGAAGGGTTTGCCCGCGATCACCAGTTCGAAGCGACGACCCGCGCGCCAGAGGGAAAGGCAGGCGTCGATCAGCACGTCCACGCCCTTATAGGGGCGGATGGTGCCGAAAAAGAGCAGACGCGGCAGCAGCGGGGGCGGCACGGCGGCCAGGTCGGCCAGCGTGGCTGGCGCGAGGCGCATGGGCGGGTGCGGTGTCACATGGATGCCGGCCGGGTCGATGCCCTGCGCCATTAGCGCGGCGCGGGTCGTTTCCCCATGCACGATCAGCGCGGCGAACCGGTCGAGCAGCGCGCGATAGCCGCGTCCCTGAACCCCGGCATCGGCATGATAGGCGTCGGCATTGTGGACGGTGTGGACCAGCGCCACGCGGCCCGCCAGCCGCTGCAACATCAGCCGGTCTGCGGGCGCGAGCGGCAGCCATTGGACATGGACGACATCGGCTTGCGTCAGCGGGCGCATATCCCCCAGCGCGCAGGCCAGCCCATATTCCGCCGCCTTCGCCAGACGAAAGGCGCGCCCTTCGCCCAGCCGATCGCGCAGCGCCTCGCTGCGGCGAAAGAAATGGGGGCGATAGCGATAGCCCTGCGGTTCGATGGCATCGGTCGCGCGCATCGGGCGGCCGAGCAGCGTCACCTGCGCCCCCTCCCCGGCCAGCGCCGCGCACAGGCTGTCGTCATAGCGCCCGGTGAAAAGCGACGGATCAAGCATCGCGACTTTCATGCGCGCGCCAGCTTTCGGAGCGAGAGAAGATGCAGCGCCGCCACCGCAAGGAGTGTGAGCGCGTAAAGCGTCAGGAAACCAAGGTCGAAGCGGCGGGGGAAGACCAGCAGCGCCAGCGGCGCGCTGACCAGCGAACCGACAAGAAAGGGCAGCGACCGGGCGAGAAGATGCGCGAACCGGCCGAGCGCCGCCTGGACATAGACCGACACGCTGATGACCGTCAGCGCGGCGAGCGCCAGCAGGATAAGGCCGATGTCCGCCCGGTCGATGCTGGCCTGGCCATCGAACAGGATCATGAACAGCCTGTCGCCCGCCCCCCACAGGACCGCCGCCAGCGCCAGCGCGAACAGCATTGCAGCACCCAGCGCCCGGCCCAGCAATTGCCGCAGCCGCGGCCGGTCGCCGGCATGATAGGCGCGGGTGATGCGCGGCAGCGCCGCCTCCACCAGGGCGCGGACCAGCATCGACAGGGCGCGCGCCATCTTGAAGAAGAAATCGAACACCAACATCGGCCGCGCGTCCGACGTCGCCGCCGCGATGGTGAAATAGGGCGCGTTATAGGCGATGATGTCCGACAGGGTGAATGCCGCCGACGCGCCAATGTCGCGCAGATAGTGGCGGCGGACATGGCCGCCGCCGACGCGCACCGACAGCCAGTGATGGGCGCGCATTCCCAGCCGCCGGTGGACATGGCCGATGGCGATGCCGATCATGACGGCGCTGGCAACCAGTTGCAGCGCCACTGACAAACGGGGGTCGAGGCCCGCAAGGATCGCCAGCAGCAGCATGATGGTGAGCACCCGGCGCGCGCAATCAAGCGCCTCCCACAGAAAGTTGCCATCGACCGCCGCCAGCGCGCGCTTCGCCAGCAAAGCCGGAAGGTTGAGGCAGGCGGATAGAAAGAAGAGCAGGAACAGCAAGGGCATAGCCGTCGCCAGCCAGTTCATGGCGAGCGCGACCAGCAAGATCAGCGTGCCGCCCGCCACCAGCAGCACCAGGAACAGGAACAGCACGCCCATTTCCTCCAGCCGGAAGCCGCCATCGTCCGCCTCCTCGCCGCGCCCCAGCCAGTGCCGCCGCAACCGGGCGTAAATGATGCTGGTGAGGCCGAACTCCGCCGAAATGGTGAAGTTGCCGAACGCGACCAGCAGCAGGAAGGCCTGAAATTCCGCGATGGGCAGCACGCGCACGAATACGAAGGTGACGGCAAAGCCCCAGACCAGCACCAGCCCGACATTGGCGAGTTTCACCAGGGCCAGGACACGGGCACTGCCCTCCAGCCGGGCAAGGCGGCTCATCGCGGCTTGCGCGCCCGAAACAGCCGGTCGTCGAGCGCGTAGAAATGGCGCAGATCGGGGTCGATCGAGTTGGCGTCAATCTCTTCCAGATCGAAACCCGCCGCGCGGATGCGGTCGGCGAAATCGGGGCCATATTGGCGGACATGGTCCCACTGGCCAAAGCGCCGCTCCCGCTCGCGCGGGGGCATGGCGAAGCTGCCATCCTCTGTCGGCTTGTCCCATAATGGTACGATCAGCCAGGCTTCGCCGCCCGGTTTCAACGCGCGCAAGATATTGTGCAGCACCGCCATGTCGTCGGGCACATGCTCCATCACATGGCTGGCGTAGAAGAGGTCGTAGCGATCGACGTCGGCCAGTTCCATCAGGTCGACGCGCCGCATGGCCGGCACCGTGTAGCGCGCGGGGTCGAGATCGGCGGGGACATAGTCGGCGGCAGTGGAAAAGCGGCGGACCAGGCTGCCCTCATTAGGCGCCATGTGCAGCACCGAGCCCTCGACCGGCACGGTCAGCCGCCCTTCCCCGATCAGCCAGTTCATCAGCCGCTCGCGCGGGGATGCGCCGCAGGCCGGGCAACCCCATTCGGGATTGTCGCCATAGCGGAAGAAGCCCACCACAGTCCTGCCACAAGCCGGGCAGCCGCGCGACGCGCGCGCGCCCAGCGACTGGCGCAGTTTCAGCGCGGTCCGGGTCAAATGCTTGCCGGCGGCCTTGGCCACCCGCTGAACAGTAATCACGTCAATCTCCGCATGGGGTCAGGCGAGCGCCTATACTATATCGCCGCGCAGAAGCGAGAGGGTCAGCGCGATTGCGCCGGGTTCCAGATGGTGACGGTGCGCCCGCGCATCGCCTTTGTCACGCCCTGCAACGTCGCGGCATAGGCGATCAGCATGTCGACCAACGCCGCCAGCGGGCCGCGCCGCGCGCGAAGGCCCGTCATGACGGCGACGGCGACAGCAGCCATGCCGAGGGCGAACAGCAGAGGAGAGACGCGCCACGCAAGGATTGCGGCGGCGAGCGCCCCGATCAAGATGAACGCTCCGCCGAACCAGCGGACGATCTTGCGCGAGGCATATTTGAAGCGGTCGATCGCGGCCAGGCGGCGCAATTGCGGGCGCAGATAGCGGTGCGTGTGCCAGGCGCGCGCGGCGATGCGGACCTTGCGCCGATATTCGTCGCCACGCGCCGTCACCAGCCGTTCGCGGGCGATGACATCCTTCGCCTTGATGAGCCGCCGGCCCGCGAACACAACCGCCATCGACACGGTAAGGTCGTCGAGCACGCTGTCGGGAAAGTCGGGATAAAGGCTGCGGCGGATCGAAAAGATGGAGCCATCCGCGCCCAGCACGTTGCCGGTGCGCGATTCCTCGTCCTTCAACCGTTCCTCCAGCCGCCAGTAAAGCGACCCGACCGAAGCGGTGGCGCTTTCGTCGGCGCCGACATAGTGGAGCGATCCCAGCACGCCGCCAATGTCGGGATCGGCATAGCGGGCGAGCAGCCGGTCGATGGCGTCGGGGTCCAGCAGCACATTGGCATCGGTGAAGATCAGCACATCGCCGCGCGCGCGGGCGGCAAGCTGCTTCATGCCATGCGCCTTGCCGCTGCGGCCGGGGCCGCGCAGCAGGGTGACAGGGCCAGCCGCCGCGATCAGGTCGCCGGTGCCGTCGCTCGACCCATCATCGAAGGCGAGGCACTCAAGATCGGGGTGGCGCTGGCGCAGCATCGCCAGATTGGCGAGCTTGTCCGGCATCGCCGCGGCTTCATTATAGGCGCAGAACAGCAGTGAGGCGCTGGGGGCCGGCACTGCGACCGGATGCTCCGGCCGGGTCGGCAGCGCGCGCAGGACCAGCGGGTAACAGAGAAACGGCCAAGCGACGGCGATCAGGCACAGCGCCAGTATCACCAGCAAAATCAGGTCGATCGCCGCCATTATTAATAGGCCTTGTGATGGACGAGCACGCCCAGCGTCGCGACGATGATGCGCATGTCGCGCCAGATCGACCAGTCGCTGACATATTCCAGGTCCGACTGAAGCCGGTCGATCAGGTCCTGATGATGGTCGGTCGAGCCGCGATGGCCGCGCACCTGGGCTAGGCCGGTCATCCCCGGCTTGATGCAATGGCGCGCCCAGTAACGCGGGTCGACTTCCCAATAAAGGCTGTTGCCCGCCTTGGCCGCGGCGGCATGGGGACGTGGGCCAACGATGCTCATGTCGCCTTTCAGCACATTGAAAAGCTGCGGTAATTCATCGATGCTGGTGCGCCGCAGGAAAGCGCCGACACGGGTCACGCGATCATCGTCGCGCCGGGTCAATGTCGCGGCCTGATGATCGCTCGCATCGGTCCGCATCGAGCGAAATTTGTAGATGGAAAAGGAGCGCGCATCCTTGCCGATGCGCGGCTGGCGAAACAGCGCCGGGCCGGGACTGGTCAGACGCACCGCGAGCGCCGCGCCGATCAGGACTGGCGACAGCAGGATCGTGGCCGTGCCGGCAACGATCAGGTCGAACAGGCGCTTGACCAGGCGATCGCGAAACTGGAGCGGCCCGCCCGCGACGATGATCGTGGGCTGGCCATCGAACTGGTCGACGCGCGCAGGGGCGAAGCGCAGCAATTCGGGCACGACGATTTCGCCGCGCGCGGACAAGGATTTGAGCGCCGCCGACCAGTCATCCATGCGCTCCATCGGGCAGGCGACGATGACCCGTTCCGCCATGCCCACCGCGCCGGCCAGCCGGGCGGCCATGTCGGCGTCATGCCGTTCGGGGTGGAGATTGGCGGCATCGGCGTCGATGATGCTGGCGTGAAAGCCGGTCGCGATCGTCACCCCGTCCAGGATGACGGCGGTCAGATGCGGCACGCCGCCCAGCAGGCTGACCGCCAGCCGCGCCACCGCCACCCGCACCAGCGCCAGCGCCGCCGCGCCCAGCCCCAGCCCCGTGACAAAGGTCAGGCGCGACAATTGCTCGGCAATCTTGCCCAGATAGACGATCAACAGCATCAGCAGCGCCGCCTGCGCCAGCGCCCACAGCGCCCGCACGATCCCGCGCCGCAGATGGTCGATCGTGTTGATGCCATAGGCCCCGCCTTGCACCGCCAGCAGCGCATAAAGCGGCGCCACCATGGCGAACATGACGATGCCGTGCGGCTTGCCCGGCTCGCCCCATAGCGCGCCCAGCACGAACCAGTTTGCGGCCAGGAAGGCGCAGAATAGCCCCGCCATGTCCCCCGCCAGACACAGCGCATAGAGGCGCAACCGCACCATTTCCTTGGAAACTGTCATGCTGCTACCGTGCATCATCATCGGCTGCATGCGTTGGCATTGTGGGCAGGCGGTGGCAAGGGGGGAGCTATGAAGACGGCGCTTCTCGACTTGGACGACCGTAGACTGAGATAAATCCGTTCGTGCTGAGTAGGGGCTGAGCGAAGTCGAAGACCCGTATCGAAGCATAATCCTTCGATACGCCATTTCGCCAGGCTCAATGGCTACTCAGGACGAACGGAGAGAGTCGCGCTTTTCGAAACTACCCAAACAACCGCCCCAGCGCCTTGTCGAGCATCAGCAATTGCCACAGCAGCCGCCCATGGTCCGCCACGCCCGCCTTGTGGTCCGTGGCGACCTTCGCCAGCATCCGGGCGTCGAACCAGCCGGTCTTCGTCAGAGCGGAGCCGCCGGCGATCGCGCTCGCTTCGCCCGCCAGCGCGCCGCGGAACCAAGCGCTGATCGGGGTGACGAAGCCCATTTTCTGGCGGTAGAGTATGTCCTGCGGCAGGAACGGCTCCATCGCCTTCTTCATCAGCACCTTGCCGCTGTTGCCGCGAATGCGCTGGGCCACCGGCAGGCGCGCGGCAAATTCGACCAGGCGATAGTCCAGCAAAGGTTCGCGCGCCTCCAGGCTGACGGCCATGCTCATGCGGTCGGTCTTGGTCAAAATGTCGCCGGGCAGCCAGATGCGAATATCGGCATATTGGGCGCGATCGAGCGGATCGCGTGCGGGCGCGTTCGCCATTGCCCTGATATAGCGGTCCTCGGCGCGATAGCCGCCCAGCCGGCCTTTCATCTCCTGGCTGAACAGGCGCTGGCGCAGAGCGCGGGGCGTGACGCCGACCGAGGCGGCATAGGCTTCGCCCCCCTCCCCCGCCAGTTCCAGGAAGGTCGATTTGGCGCGCAGGACGCGTGGCGCCCAGTCGGCCTTGGGATAATAGCGGCCCAGCGTTCCGAACAATGGCTGGCGCACCGATGCGGGAATGAGACCGCGCAGCCTTTCCCCCTGCATCTGGAAGCGATGGCGGCGATAGCCCGCAAAGGCTTCGTCCGCGCCATCGCCAGACAGCGCCACCGTCACCTGCTCGCGCGCCAGTTCGCACACCCGATAAGTGGGCAGAGCCGAAGCGTCGGCGAACGGCTCGTCAAAATGATGGGCCAGCGTGTCGATCAACCCATAATCATCGGGTGATACGATGCGCGTGCGGTGATCGGTGGCAAAGCGCCGGGCCACCCGGTCGGCATAGGCGGTTTCGTCCAGGCTCGCGACATCGAAGCCGATGGTGCAGGTCTGGACCGCGCGTTGCGAGGCTTCGGCCATCAGCGCGACGACGCTGCTGCTGTCGACCCCGCCCGACAGGAACGCGCCCAGCGGCACGTCGGCGACCATGCGCGACCGCACCGCCTGCCGCATCAGCGCGACCAGTTCCTCCTCCAGCGCCTCGGGCTTCGCCTTGCTGCGGTCGGCAAAGCTGACGTCCCAGTAACGCTGTGGCTGCGGCAGTGGGCGGCCCCGCACCAGCCGCAGCGTTTCGCCCGCGCCCAGCTTGCGCACGCCCGCAACCAGGCAGGCGTCGTCGGGAATATAGCCATAGGCCATATAATCCTCGACCGCCGACAGGTCCGGCGCGCGGCGCAGCAGCGGGTGGGCGAGCAGGCTTTTCAATTCCGATCCGAAGATCAGGCTGCCGTCCGACAACAGCGCATAGTGAAGCGGCTTCACCCCCAGCCGGTCGCGCGCCAGCCAGAGCGATTGCGCCCGCGCGTCGAACAGGGCGAAGGCGAACATGCCGTTGAAGCGATGCACGCAGTCCTCGCCCCATTGCCGGTAGCCGTGCAGGATGACTTCGGTGTCGCTGGAGGTGCGAAAGACATGGCCCTTGGCCTCCAGTTCGGCGCGGACCTCGGCAAAATTATAGATTTCGCCGTTGAAGACGACGGCGAGGCTTTCATCCTCGGTCAGCATCGGCTGCGCGCCGCCGGCCAGGTCGATGATCGACAGGCGCAGATGGCCCAGGCCGACGCCCGGCGCGGTCCAGATGCCGCTTCCGTCCGGGCCGCGATGGGGCATCGCGTCCAGCATCGCGCGGACGCGGGCGGGATCGACGGGCTTGGCCGTTTCGAGATGGAAGATGCCCGCTATGCCGCACATGGGATCAGGCTCTAGCGGATACCGATGGCGCGGTCAGCCAAAAGCCGCATGTCGCCCAGATTGCTGAGGAAGGCGGTGACGGCGGCGTCGGCATCCTGCGCTTCGGTCTGTTCGGCCGACACAAGGATAGCGACGGCGCGCTGGTCCCCGCCCAGCAGCCGGGCCTTGAGCGTCGCGAGCTTGACGGCAGGCTTGCTGCCGGTCGGCGCGCCTCCCCCCACGGCATAGGCGCTCACGACATGGCGCACGACCGGGCCGGGCGCAGTGATCTGTTCGCCCAGCGCGCCGGTCGGCGCGCGTGCGGGCGAGGACCAGACCCATTCGCTGTCGGGATCGGCCGCGCCCTGCGCGAAGCCGACCAGTTCGCGCCCTTCCGCCTGTCGCGCATAGGTGGCGATGGCGATGTCCACCACCTGACCGCGCGCATTGCGATAGCGGGCGGTGACGAAATGATCCGCGCCGTCAAAGCGCGGCCGCCAGGGATAGGCCTGGGGCGCGTCGGTGCGGGTCCAGCCGGATATGGTGGGCAGGGTCAGCGTCGGCGGCAGCGGCTCGGCGGTCGCGGCGGTCGCGGCGAGCCAGAGCGGCGCGGCCACGATCAGCGCCAGCGCGCCGCCCGCGACGAAGGACAGTGGCCGGCCCCGCACGGTCATGGATTGCAACGCGCGCGGATCAAACCAGGGATCGCCGGGCTTGCGATCGAAAAAGGGCCAGGCGGCGGCCATGACGATGATCATGATGATGGCGAAGAAGACCCAGCCATAGACGACATGATCGAAACCCACCGCCGCATCGACGGTGGTCATGTGCGCGACCAGGATCGTGGCATAGGCGCGCACGCCATTGGCCAGGATCGACAGGCCGAGCGCGCCGATGAGGAACAGGATGCGCCGGCGCCAACTGCGAAAACAGACATTGCACACCAACACGCCATAGGCCGCCATGGCGATCAGGAATTTCGCGCCCGAACAGGCTTCGGCCACCTCAAAATAGCCGGTCGGCGTGGTGATGAAGATGCCCTCCAGATGCGCGGGCACCCCGGTAAGGTCGAGCAGCAGCATCGACAGGCGCGCGGTCAGCAATTGCAGCGGCGGGACCAGTTCCTCGCCAAAGGGCACCATGAAGAAGGCGTAGAATAGCGGGAAGAGCAACGCGCGCGCCACCGCCGGTCCCAGTAGCGCGATCGTCGTGCCCTGCACCATCAGCACCAGCGCGCCATGGCGGAACAGCGCAACGCCCGCCGCCGCGCCGAGCAGCCAGACAAAGGCACCCGCGCCGAGCCACAGCAATCCCGGCGGCCAGGCGACCGGCTGCAACTGGCGCAGGCCGGGCAGCCGCTGCTGCACCAGCCAGCCGATCAGCAGGGGGACGAACAGGCAATGGCCAAAGGTCGACGCGTTCCACCAGATCGACACCATGTCGATGACGTCGCGATGGAACAGCGCCAGGATCGCCACCGCTGTCAGGCCAAGCGCAGACAGATGCGCGCGCCATTCGCTAATCACGGACGCGGTGGTCGGCTCCTGCATCGTCGCGGTGTTCGTCATGCGGGCTGCATGTCACCGCAGAGCATGGCCGGCAAGTCGGCCAGTGTCGCGCTCCAGCGATAGCGCTGCTCCATGCGGGCGCGCGCGGCGCGGCCTATCGCCTGCGCGCGGGCGGGATCGGCAAGCAGGTCAAGCACGGCCTGCCCTTCTCCGGCGGGATCGGCAGCGACCAGCAGATCATCGCCATGGCTGGCATCGATGCCCTCGGCCGCCTGCGGAGACGCGACGACGGGACGCGCCATCGCCATGGCTTCCAGCACCTTGTTCTGGATACCGCGCGCGATCCGCAGCGGCGCCACGACCACGTCGGCGGCGGCAAGCCAGCCGCGCACATCGGGCACGCCGCCTGTCACGACGACGCCGGACAGATGCGACAGCGCCTCCACCTGCGGCGCGGGATTGCGACCGACGATAGCGAAACGGGCGGCGGGATGGACCGCCTGAACCCTCGGCAGTACGTCGCGGGCGAAACTCTCCACCGCCTCCACATTGGGGCGATAGTCCATCTGTCCGGTGAAGACGAGCAGCGGGCCTTGGCCGCGGTCGACCGGATCGAGCGCTGCGGCGGGGTCGAAATAGTCGAGCGCGACGCCATTCTCGACGGCAACGACGCGGTCCGGGCCAAGGCCGGTGGCATTGCGGAACAGCGCGGCTTCCGCTTCGCTCACGAAACTGGAGAGGTCGGCGCGCGCGGCGACCCGGCGTTCGAAATCGAACAGCAACCGCCCTTCGCGACGATTGACCCAGGCCATGGGGCCGCTGCCCTGCCGGCCATAGGCGGCATATTTGGCCGAATCGAAATCGACGAAGTCCATCATGAAGCGGACGCCCGGCACCAGCGGCGGCACGAAATGCGCCATTTGCGCGGAATAGGCGAAGACCGCGCGGATCGGTCGCTCGTCAAGCGTCTGCCGCACCCAATGATGCAGGCCGGGATGATCGAACAGCGACACCAGCATCGACTGGCGCTTGGCAAGGCCGGTGAGGCCCGCAACCAGTTTCGATCGATCACGCCGCAACACGCACTGGCTGGCGGCGACCTGCGCCAGATCGGCGGCAAAGCCCATGTCGCGATCATCATCGGCAAAGCAGCCGACATGCACCGGCGCGACCTGCGCCAGGCGCTTCAGCATATGGCAGGAGCGGATCTTGTCGCCGCGATCGGGCGGAAAGGGAACGCGGTGGCACAGGAACAGAATGTCGCCGGTCATCCCAGACCCCGCGCGATCAACGGGCCGATCAGGTTGGCGACGGGCAGCGGCAATGTCTTCCACAGGTCGATGCGCCGCTGATATTTGGCGCTGTTAGGGTCAATGTCGCGTGCCGCGCCTTGCGGCGACCAGCCATGATAAGCGAGCGGGACGGGTTCGAAGCCAAAGCTCTTCTTCCAAGCTGCCTGCCCGCTGCCGACCTTCGACCGACCAAAGTCGAATATCTCCATGCCGCGCGCGCGCGCATGGCCCATCAGGCGGAAATAGAGAAGCTCGTTGGACCGCAGCCGCCGCGCGTCGCCAATGCCGCCGCCCCAGAAGGGCATCGCCCGGCCATTATGGTAGAGAGTCAGTACTGCGGAGACTGCGCGATCCCCGTCGCGCACGATCGCGATGTCGGCATCCTCGCCGAAATGCTCCAGCACCGCGCGGAACAGGCGAGCAGGAAAGACAGGCGTGCCAAGGTTGCGTACGCTCGTCGCATAGACGTGATAATGGTCGCGCAGATGCTGCCGCTCGCGCCCGACTTCGAAGCGCAGCGCGGAATTGGCGAGCGCCTTGCGCAATTCGGCGCGGTGCTTGCGCGGGATGGCGAGCAGTTCGGCCTCCTCATCGGAAGCCAGCGGACGGGAAAAGCCCAGATGCTGCCCCTCGCGCGTCTGCCAGTCGCCGCCGGGCGCAGGGCCGCCGCGCAGTTCGATGGCTATGCCGCCACGGTCGCGAGACAGGTCGCGCGCCGCCTGCGCCAGCATGGCGACGGCCCGCGCGTCATCGGCCAATATCCCGCCATCGACGGCAAAGCCGCTCGACACCAATGCCTGCCCGAACAAGGCGCTTTTCATATGATGCAGCGGCAACAGCCCGCTGATCCGTCCCGATGGCCCCACCGCCGCCAGCATCAGCGCGCGGTTGCCCGTCGCTTCCTCGATCGCGCGCAGCCAGGCCGGGCGGTGAAAGGGCGTCGATGCTGCGTGGGCGAGAACATAGTCGTCCACCCCGCGCGCCTGCGCGGGATCGCGCAGGTCGAGTGTGGTGACGCACAGTCCGGCGGCTGATCCCTGGATCATGCTGCGCGCGCCGCCTCTTCATCGGCCAGCGCATCCACGCGGGTCCAGGCGAAGTCGCGTGTCAGGCGGCGCAACTTGTCCGCCATAACCGACAGGTTGCTATAATGGCGCAGGCGCGACCGCAGCGGCGCACCCGCCACGCGCGGCTGGCCGGGGTCGATCTCCCACGGATGGAAATAGATGATCGCGGGCCGCCCCGCCTGTTCATTGACCTGCCGGATCGCCCAGCGCGAAAAGCCATAGGGCAGCAGACGGAAAAAGCCCCCGCCCCCGGCCGCAAGCGTGCGCTTGCCCCATTTGGCGGTCGTCACCGGCAGTTCGACCAGTTCCGCATCCCTGACCGGCTTCCAAGCGAAACGCGGCGAATCGGGCCAGCCATAATGGTCATGCCGGATCGGCGCGACGCTGGAGGAATAGCGATAGCCTTCTTCCGCCAGGATCGTATGTGCCCAAGGTGTGCGCGGATCGATAGAGAAGCTGGGCGCGCGATAGCCTGTCACCGCCTGCCCGCTCGCATCCTCCAGCAACCCGCGCGCCTTGCGCAGATCGGCGCGAAACTGATCGGGCGTGAAGGTGAAGACGCGCGCATGGTCATAGCCATGGCTGGCGACCTCATGCCCCGCATCGACGATCCGCCGCATCAGAGCGGGATAGCGTTCCGCGACCCAGCCCAGGGTGAAGAAGGTCGCGCTGACGCCCGCTTGCGCAAACAGGTCCAGCACCGCGTCGGTGTTGCGCTCGACGCGATGGGCAAGGCTGTCCCAGTCGGCGCGGTCGATCGTGCGTTCGAACGCGCCGACCTGGAACCAGTCCTCGACATCGACCGAAAGGGCGTTGCGCATGACGTTCCTATCCAAATGGCGCGGCGCGGATCAGGCGACGGCCGCGTCCCGCGCGACCCCGTCCATCCGGTCTTCCCGCTCGACCCATTCGACCAGCATCGTCAGCACGCGGCGCAGCGCGACGTCATGCTCCTCCGCCCGGAATTCGAGCGACGCCAGGCGCTCCTCGATCAGGGTGAAGCAATCCTTCAGCGCATCGGGATCGATGGTTTGCGGCGGCGTGAAGGGCGCGTGCGACTGGACGGCGCGCAGCGACGCGATTTCCGCGCGCAATGCGGCGATTTCATCCTGCATGTCGCGGCGCAGGTCGCTCATGCTCTCCGCCGGCTCGTCTGTCGCCGCAACCGGCGATGGCGCATCGTCTTCGTCCAGCACGTCCTCGGCAAAATGGTCGAGCGATGTCTGCATGTCGGCGATCTCCGCGTCCATGTTCCACTTGCCGTCCGCGACTGGCGTTGGCTCCGGCGCGGGCTCAGAGTCCGGCGCGGTCCAGGACTCCGCGTCCCAGTCCGCCACTTCGGCATCGTCTTCCTCGCGCGGAACCATGTTCGACGGCGGGGCGAAGGGCGCGCGATCGGCTGGCGGCGCGAAGGGGGCGGCTTCGTCGATCGGGGCGTTCAGCGCCGCATCGACAGGATCGACGAAGGGCGTCGGCTCCGCATCCTGGCTGACCACATCCGCCGCGTCGCCTTCCTCCAGCGCCGTGAAGGGCACGGGCGTCCATTCGTCCTGCGCCTGCTCGTGCGGCAGCGGCTCATGTTCCTCCTGCGAGGCGGCAACGCCACGGTCCCACACGGGGTCGTCGACCAGATCGGCGGCTTCGTCCGCCTCGACCGGCTCGAACTCCTCAGCGACTTCGGCTTGCGCGACAGGCTGTGCGTCCTCGTCCGCTTCGACCGTCTCCGCGACCATGTCCTCCTGCACGTCGTCCAGCGCGGAGGCGGCGATCGGTTCGGGCATGATATCGACGTCCAGCCCCATGTCGGCCACCACCGCCGCCACGGCGTCGGCATCGATCTCATGAATCTGCTCGATCGCGCCCAGCAGCAGCACGCGGCTGATCAGCGCGTTCAAACGGCGCGGCACGCCGCCGGTCGCGGCATAGAGCGCCGAGAAGGCGGCTGGCGTGAAGGCGGGATTGCCGGTCCAGCCCGCGATGCCCAGCCGATGGATGACATAGGGTTCGACTTCGCTCGGCAGCATCGGTTCCAGATGATGGGTCGCGATGACGCGCTGGCGCAGCTGCTCCAGATCGGGCGAGCGCAGCAGATCGCGAAATTCCGGCTGCCCCAGCAGGAAGATTTGCAGCAGCGACTGGCCGCCAAGCTGGAAATTGGACAGCATCCGCAACTCCTCGATGGCCGAAACGCTGAGGTTCTGCGCTTCATCGACGATCAGCAGCGACCGGCGACCCGCGCGCGCCTGGCCGTGCAGATAGCCCTCGATTTTTTGCAGCGTCGCCGCCTTGGTATAGCCTTCGGTCGCAAGGCCGAAGCTCTGCGCGGCGAGGCGCAGCATGTCGTCGCCCTCCACCTGCGTCGACACGATCTTGACGGCGGTCAGCCGCGACGGATCGATCGTCTGCATCAGATGGCCGACCAGTGTCGTCTTGCCAGCACCGATGTCTCCGGTGATGACGATGAAGCCCTCGCCCTGCGCCAGGCCATAGCCGAGATAAGACAGCGCCTTGCGGTGCGTCGCGCTTTCGAAATAATAATGCGGGTCCGGCGTCAACTGGAACGGGCGGCCCTGAAGTCCGTAATATTGCTCGTACATTAGCTCGTCTCCATGCCCCAGGCGCTAGAAGCTGTAGCGCAGGCCGACCTGCCCCAGAGCGCTGATCACCGTGTCGATATCGTCTGCCTGAACCCCGTCCAGACCCAGCGAGGCGGACGCCGAAAGACGCCGGCTCAATCCCTTGAAATAGCTGGTGAACGCGCCATAATTCAGCACGTCGGGACGGCCGCCGCTGGCGTCGAAATAATTGAGATAGGCGACGGTTTCCAAGCTGTCGCGGTCGTTGAACATATAGGTCATCGACGCATTGCCGAACCAGTTCTCGTCGCGCGATCCGCGCACCAGCACCATTTCGCCCTGCGGTGTGATGAACTTGCGCTGCGAATAGCCGGCGCCCAGGCCCCAGCCCCACTGCCCGCGCCGCAGCGCATATTGCGCCGCCACGCCGCGATAGCGGAAATTGGCGGCCGTGATGCCCGACAAGGCATCGTTGAAACATTGCCCCCCGCCCGTGACGGAGAAAGCGCAGCCGGTGATGTCGCCGGTGAAGGGGTTGCGCGCGACGTCGAAGTTGCTGCCCGACAATGCCGCCACATTGGACGTGATGACGCGGCCGAAACTGTCGATGCCGTCGAACACGACCAGCGCGAAATGGCTGTCCTGGCCCTGCCACAGGAAGCTGCCCTGATAGGTCATGCCGCCATAGCGTTCGCCCACCCACGCCTGGAGCGAGGTGCGGCGGCTGGGTCGCCAGAGAACGCCCGCGTCCCAGATGATGTCGCTGAAATCATAGACCAGCGCGCGCGGCGAGCTGTCGTCGGTGACATAGCGGCCATTGCGGATGACCGGCAGGCCGTCCTCGTCCAGCAGTGGAGAACGCTGGCTGATCTTTATCTCTTCATAACCGACGCCGCCAACCAGCGCGACGGTGGGAGAAATCGGCACGGTCGCGTCGACCCGGCCCCAGGCGTCCTCGAACCGCTGGTCGAGCTGCCGCGCATCTTCGCGGTCATAGCCCGCGCTTGCGGTCAGGCCGACGCCCGGCAGCAGCGTGTCAGGCGAAAAGCCGACCGAACCCAGCAGGCTGTGCGTCCAGCTGTCGGCGAAGGAGCCATTGGGCTGCGCGCCCGTGAAATTCTGGTCGACGCTGTCATCCACCCGCGCATAGCCCAGGCGATAGGAGGCGTTGACGTTGAGGTCGCCCAGCTGCGTCGTATAGGACGGCCCGGCATAGGCGGCCCAGACCTGGCTGGTATAGGTGTCGCGCTGCGGCAGCGCGCCCGACAGGCCATCGGTCCGCACCCGGCTGGCAAGGCCGCCGGTCTGGAAGGTCAGGCCCCGCGCCACGTTGAAATTGGCACTGGCAATGCCGCTCAGCACATCCTGATCGACCGCTTGGCTGCCCCAGCCGAAGCTGTGATTATATTGGGCATCGATCACCGCTTCGACGCGGCCATTCTGCACTTCGGCGGTGATCCCGGCGGTGAGGTTGGTGTAGGTCAGCACGTCGCCGCCGCCCTTCAATGGCGCGGTCACGACCTGGTCGATGCCCAGATACGGCACGACATCGACGCGCCGGTCGGCGCGCGATTCCTGCGCCATGCCTGGGCTGGCCGCCAGCGCGGCGGCAGCCGCCGACGCGAGCCAGATGGTGCGATGGAGCGTCATCCGCGCCCCTCCCCCTTGTCATGATAATGGCCAAAATGCCGCCCGGTCGTGAAACGCGCGGCGTTGAGCAACAGGCGCACTTGAGCGCCGCCCTTGAGCAGGGAGGCCGCTTCGCGAATCGCGCTTTCGCTGGTCCGGTCTGCCTGCACCACCAGCAACGCGATGGCGGCATGTCCGGCCAGAACGGCGGCGGGCGACGCGCCGAGCAGCGGCGGCGAATCGAAGATCAGCACGCGTTCGGGCCGCCCCTCGGTCAGGCGCGCCAATAACGTCTGGGTACGGCTCGACGCCAGATATTCGGTGTCATTGTTGCTGCGCTGCCCGGCTGGCAGGACCGACAGCGAGGGCAGATCGGTGCGGATGATGCAATCCTCGATCGCGATCACCGGATCGGCCAGCGCGTCCATCAGGCCGGGACCGGGGTTGAGGCCCAGGCTCTGCGGGATCGACGGACTGCCGAAATCGGCGTCGACCAGCAGGATTTCCAGATCCTTTTCCGCCGCCAGGCTGAGCGCCAGGTTGATCGCGCAGAAGCTCTTGCCCTCGCCGCTGTTGGGCGAGCAGACAAGGATGCGATTGCCGCGCGCATTGTCGCGCAACTGCGCCAGCAGGTCGCGCTTAAGCAGGCGGAATTCTTCGCTCATCACCGTCACCGGGCCTTCGGGCAGCAGGAACCCGCCCTGCGTCAGCGCATCGCGATCGATCGGCTGCACCGGCCCGGTCCAGGCCGGCGCACGCTGCACCGGCGCGTCCGGCGCACCGGGAGCGGCGGGCATCTCGACCGGCGGCGGCAGCGGCGTGTCCGCCGGCACATCGACGGCCGGGGCCGCGCGCCCCTTCAGCGCGGCGGTGAAGTCATAAATCTGGGTCGCGCGCTCGATCAACGATCCGCGGCCCTTGATGGAGCTATGCTGGTTCATGGGATCGCGCTCCTTCACGCCATGCCGCGCTGGACAAATTCGACCGCGATCAGCAGCAGGCAGACGCCCGCCAACCCTCCGCTCGCGGCGGCAAACCATTTCATCCGCTGTTTCTCGACCGCCTGCTGCGCGGCACTGCGCACCTGGCTGATCGAGCCGGCGACCGGCAGGCCGATCGCCCGTTCCAGCCGCGCGGCGGTGGAAAAGCTGCCCTTGAGCTGGCCGAGCGCAAAGGCGACGCCGAGACCGGCCGCGATAGCGAGCACCAGCACGCCCAGCAGCAACAGCGGCCGGTTGGGCGCGGTCGGCGCGGTCGGCGTGCTGGGCGGCTGGATCACGCGGAACTGCACCGCACCGGTTTCGGTCTTCACCTCACCGCGCAGGCGGATTTCCTCGCGGTCGGCGAGCAGCTTGTCATATTGGGTCTTGAGAACCTCATAGTCGCGATCGAGCTTTTCCTGCTCCGACGCAATGCCTGGTTCATCGACCTGGCGCGACATCATGGCGTTGAGATCAGCCTGGAGCTGCGCCTTGCGCGCCTGGAGCGCCTGCACCGTGGCGGCGCGTTCGGCCTGCATCGACTTGATCGACAGATAGGCAGGATTAGGCGTGCCGCCGCCACCGCTCGCGCTGCCGCCGCCGCTCTTGCGCAGCGCATCGACCTCGCGCTGGGCGGCGATGACATCGGGATGGCTGTTGGTCCAGCCGCGCGCCTTCATCGACGCGAGGTTGGCCTGCGCCTGCGCCAGTGCCGATGGTCCGCCCGAAGCGCCCACGCCCGGCAGAGTCTGCGGCGTGCCGGCCAGCTGGCCGTTCATCGCCGTCAGCGCGCTTTGCGCCTGCACCAGCTGTGAGTCGATAGTGTTGATCTCCATCCGCGCCGCGTCCATGCGCTGGCTGATGGAGCCGGCGCCCGGCAGCAGCCCGGCATAACGCTGGGCAAATTCAATGCGACGCTGGTCGGCGGCTTCCAGTTGCTTGGCGCGGCCGGCGATCTGCTGATCGAGGAAGGCCAGGCTCTGCTTGGTTTCGCGGCGGTCGCCCGACAGATTTTCCTCCTGGAAAATGTCGATCAGCTTTTGCACCACCTGCTGCGCGATGCGCGCATTGGCCCCGTCCGACAGACTCGAATCGGCCGAAATGGCGCTGATGTCGATCATGCTGGGGTCGGCCTGCGCCATCACGGTAATGTTTTCGCGCAGGGTGGTGATCTTGGCGGCGATGTCGCGCGGGCCGGACACGGTCTGCGACAGGTCAGTGCCGCGCACGACCTTTTCCAGATTCTCTGCGCTCGCCAGCGTGCTGCGCAGCCGGTCGAGATCCTGCTGCGACTGGACTTGGGTGATGCCCATGCGGTCTTCCAGCAGCGACTGGGTATTTACATAGACCCGCGCCTTGGACTGGTAGCTGTTGGGGATGAGCGCGACGCCCAGCCAGCCGAGCATGGCGACGCCCCA
Organism: Sphingobium lactosutens DS20; assembly: GCF_000445105.1. Classification (GTDB taxonomy): domain Bacteria; phylum Pseudomonadota; class Alphaproteobacteria; order Sphingomonadales; family Sphingomonadaceae; genus Sphingobium; species Sphingobium lactosutens. The sequence goes on from NZ_ATDP01000071.1 coordinate 241,736, forward strand.
GGCGACCGCCAGCGCTACCCAGCGCCGGTTCCATATGCCGTGCCACAGCACGAGCAGTTCATCGTAAAGGCCCGCCATGGTCAGAACATGCTTTCAGGGATGATGATGACGTCGCCGGGGGCCAGCATGACATTGGCCTTGGTGTCGCCACGCTTGAGCAGGTCGTTGAGGCGGACCTGATATTCCTTCTGCTTGCCCGTATCCTTGTCGAAGCGGACCAGGCGCGCGCGGTTGCCTGCGGCAAATTCGCTGAGGCCCCCGACCGCGATCATCGCGTCAAGCAGCGTCATGTTCGCGCGATAGGGGATGGAGGCCGGCTTTTCCGTCGCCCCCACGATCCGCACCTGCTGGCTGAACGTGCCGCTGAAATTATTGACGATGACCGACACCAGCGGATTTTCGATATATTGCGAAAGCGCCAGCTTGATGTCGTCGGCCAGCATCTTGGGCGTCTTGCCCACCGCCGGCATGTCGGTGATGAGCGGCGTGGTGATGCGCCCATCAGGCCGCACCTGCACCTTTGCGCCCAGTTCCGGGTTGCGCCAGACGAAGATGGTGAGGTCATCCAGCGGGCCGATGACATATTCCTCGCCCGGCCCTTCCTGCGTCGACACGAAGGATGCGGGCGGCAGCTGCGGCCCGGACGGCGCGGAGGCGCAGCCCGACAAGGCGACGGCGGGTAGCGACACCCCCATCAGGAACCTGGAAACCGACACGAAACGCATATTCTCACCCCTTGCCGTGCCCCGGTGCGCCCCGCCGCCAGGGAGCGGCAGCGGCAGGAACGCACGGGCTTTGGGCAATGTCATGCCGGTAAAGGGTAAAGATAGCGTTAGGAGTCAAGTCATTCGACTATCACCCAAGTAAAAGCTCCCGCGCGGGCGGATGTCCCAAAAAGGCCATCGGGCTGGCGGATGCTCCATAGGCTCCGGCCAGAAATATCGCGATCAGGTCGCCTTCGCTGATTTCAGGCAGCGCCACTTTGTCGCCCAGCCGGTCGATTGGCGTGCATAGACAGCCCACAATCGTCACGGGATCAAGGGCCGGAGCGGCTTCGAAACGACTCGCCACGGCAATCGGATAGTTGCGACGCACGACCGTGCCGAAATTGCCACTGGCGGCAAGCTGATGATGCAATCCGCCATCGACGACGACGAAGCGTTCGCCCTGGCTGTCTTTCACATCGACGACGCGGGTGAGGTAGACGCCCGCTTCCCCGACCAGCCAGCGCCCCAGTTCCAGCGCGAATCGGCTGCCAGCCAGAATGGGCGGCCGCGACTCCAGCGCTTGGCCCAGTGCCGCGCCGATCGGGCGGATGTCGAGCGGCGTGTCGCCGGGGAAATAGGCGAGGCCAAAACCACCGCCCAGATTGACGAGCGGTGGCGTGGCGCCGACCTCCTGCGACAATCGCGCCGCGAGAGCGATAGTGGCCGCCTGCGTGTCGATGATCGCCTGCGCGTCCAGATTCTGGCTGCCCGCAAATATATGCCAGCCGCGCCAGTCCGCGCCCGCCTCGATCACCATGCGGGCCAGCGCCGCCGCGCGGTCGGCGTCGACGCCGAAGGGCTTGGCCCCGCCGCCCATGCGCATCCCCGATCCTTTCAGGTCGAAATCGGGATTGACCCGCACGGCAAGACGCGGCTGCTTGCCGATCGCCTGCCCCGCCGCGATCGCACGGCGCGCCTCTCCTTCGGATTCCAGGTTGATGGTGACGCCGGCGAAAATGGCGGCGGTCAGTTCATCCGTGCGCTTGCCCGGTCCGGCAAAGCTGATGCGGTCAGGCGCCATGCCCGCCTCCAGCGCCATCTCCAGTTCGCCGCCCGACGCGATGTCGAAGCCATCGACCTGCACCGCCATACGGCTCAGCAGCGGCGCGAAGGAATTGGCCTTGATGGCATAATGCAGGTCAATGCCCGCCGGCATGGCGTCGCGAAAGCGCCGCACCTGCGCCTCCACCATCGCCATGTCATACACGAACAGCGGCGTGTCGCCCGCTTCGTCGACCAGGCTTTCCGCGCCGCATCCGCCGATCAGCAACATGCCCTCTTCGCGTCCGAACCCGGCCGGAATGGGTCCCATCGGCTTCATGCGCCCTGCTCCCGCGCCAGCGCCACCCGGTCGATCTTGCCATTGGGGTTGCGGGGAAACTGATCCAGCATGACGATGTCCCTGGGCTGCATGAAATTGGGAAGCTCACTTTTCAAATGCGCGGCGACGGCGGCGGGCAGATCATCCCCCTGCCCGCGCAGCAGCAATCGCACGGCTTGCCCCAGCCGGTCGTCCGCTATGCCCAGCGCCACGGCCTCGGCGACGCCGGGCACGGCGACGGCGGCCTCCTCGATCTCGGTCGGGCTGATGCGGTTGCCGGCGGACTTGATCATCGCGTCGTCGCGCCCGACGAAATAGAGCAGGCCCTGCGCGTCCCGCCGCACCGTGTCGCCCGACCATACCGCCATGCCGCCATAGCGCGATGCGGACGGCGCGGGCCGGAATCGTTCAGCGGTGCGCGCGGCGTCCCGCCAATAGCCCTGCGCCACCAATGGTCCGCAATGGACCAGTTCGCCCGGCTCGTCATCATCGGTGATACTGCCATCGGGCCGCACCACCAGGATTTCGGCAAAGGGGATCGCCCGGCCCATCGAATCGGGATGGCTGTCGACCAGCGCGGGCGGCAGATAGGTGGAGCGGAACGCTTCGGTCAGGCCATACATGGGATAGAGGTCCGCTTGGGGAAACAGCGCCCGCAACCGCGCCACCAGCGGCCGCGTCAACGCCCCGCCGCTGTTGGTCAGGCGCGTGAGCTTCCCCGCTACTTCCACCGGCCAATCCAGTTCGGTAAGTTGCACCCAGAGCGGCGGCACACCTGCCAGCGTGGTGATGTCGCGACGATCCACCAGCTTCACCACATCGCGCGGCGTCAGATAGTCGAGCGGATAGACGCATCCCCCGGCAAACCAGGTCGAAAACAGCTGGTTCTGGCCATAGTCGAAACTGAAGGGCAGCACGCAGGCGGTGCGGTCATCGGGCAACAGACGCAGATAGTCGGCGACCGCCACCGCCCCCAGCCACATATTGGCGTGGGTCAGCATCACGCCCTTGGGCCGGCCGGTCGACCCGCTGGTGTAAAGGATGGCCGCCAACGCCTGCGGATCGGCCTGCGACGCGCCGATGCCATCCCCGCCGCTCATCGCGCAGGCGGCGTCATCCTCCCGATGAAGCTGGCATCCGGCCGGCACGTCATCCGGCGTCAGGCTTTCGATCCGCGCGCCCGTGCCGATCAGCATGGCCGCGCCACTGTCGGCCAATATATGGGCGACCTGGCCATGTTTGAGCAGCGGGTTGACCGGCACATGGACCAGCCCCGCGCGCGGCGCGGCGAGCGGCATCAGCGCCGCGACCGGACCCTTTGCCATCCAGCTTGCCACCCGCGCGCCCGGCTCCAGCCCGAAACCCGCGAGCCATCCCGCCAGCCGCCCCAGCGTCTGTTCCAGTTCGGCATAGCTATAGCGGCCCGACCGGCCATCGAGCGCGGGCGCGGCAGGATCGGCCCGCAACAGCAGATGGTCGATCGGCAAAACCGGCGCGCCATCGATCAGGGACATGCTTTCAGCCACGGATGCTTAACGCCATGTGCAGAATTTTCTCCTAAGGCTGCGCTGGTTGGGGCGGAGATAGTCGGTTGCAGGCGCCAAGGGAATATCACAGCTTCGCCGATGTGCGACGCGCGCTGGGGCACAGGCCCGGCGCGTTTGATGACGCGCGGCTGTTCGACCGGCTCGACTGGATGGAATCGCTTCATCGCCACTGTTTCGCCGATGTGCCGCTCCGCGTCCTTCATGCAGGCCAAGGGCATGGCGAAGCCTGGCTGTTCCTGCTTGCCCCGGCGCGCAGGCGGCTTGAGGCCCTGGCCAATTATTACAGCTTCGCCTTCGCTCCTGTTTTCGTGGGTGCGCCGGACCCGGCGGCGCGATGCGCGATGCTGGAAGCCATGGGCCGACATCTGCGCTCCAACGGCGCGCGGCTGAGCCTCTACCCCCTGGAAGACTGCGCCGAATTGCGCGATGCCCTAGGCCGCGCGGGATGGTGGACGGTATGCCGAACCATGGGAGGGCGGCATCTGCTGACGCTCGACGGGCGAAATTTCGATACCTATTGGCGCGCGCGACCGGGTCGGCTGCGCAATCTCGTCCGGCGCAAGGGGCGCGGCGATCCCTTCGCGCTGACCATATATGACCGGCTGACCCCGGACCTGTGGGACGATTATGTCGCGGTGCAGGCGCGTAGCTGGAAGGCGGACGAACCGGCCGGTGGCCTCGCCTTCCTGCGCGATCTGGCCGAGCGGGAAAGCACGGCCGGCAGGCTGAGGCTGGGCTTCGCGCGGCAGGGCGGTCGCGCGGTCGCCACCCAGTTATGGACGATCGACCATGGCGTCGCGCTGATCCACAAGCTGGCGCATGACGAGGCGCTGGATGCGCAGTCGCCCGGCACTTTGCTCAGCCACGCGATGTTCCGCCATGCCATCGACCAGGACCGCGTGACGATGATCGATTATGGCACGGGCGACAATGGCTACAAGGCCGACTGGATGGAGCAGCGCATCCCGCTCACCCGCCTTGACGCGTTCAACCCGCGCGCCGTCAGCCAGTGGCCTGCCGCGGCCCGCGCGATGATTTCCGCGCTTGTCGGCTAGGCCGCTAAACTATAGTTAGGCGCCCATTATGCACGCCGCCCATCCCCAGCCGTCAGGCCAGCCGGTCCCCGTCGAAACCCAGATGCGGGCGCTGCTGCGCGACGCGCTTGGCCTGTCGCAGGACCGGGTCGATGCGTTCGATGCGGACACGCCGCTGTTCGGCGCGCTACCCGAACTGGATTCCATGGCGGTCGCCGGCCTGCTGACCGAGATGGAGGATCGCTTCGGCATCCTTATCGACGATGAGGATATCGATGGCGACACGTTCGAGACGTTCGGATCGCTGCTCGCCTTCGCGCAGGCCAAGGTCAGCTGACCCCGGCCTGACGCGCCGGACTTACGCCTCCACCAGTTCCTCGAAATCCTGCTCGGCCAGGAACTTCTCGACATCCAGCGCCGCCATGCAGCCCATGCCCGCCGCCGTCACCGCCTGCCGGTAGATTTTGTCGGTCACGTCGCCGGCCGCGAACACGCCGGGGATGGCGGTGTGGGTCGTGCCCTTTTCCACCAGGATATAGCCCTCATCGAGCGGCAGGCTGTCGGCGAACAATTCGGTCGCGGGATGATGGCCGATCGCGACGAAGCCGCCATCGGTCGCCTCATGGCTCTTCTCGCCCGTCACCGTGTCAATGAGGTCGACGCCGACCAGCCCTTCGGGCGTGCCGCCGCCCACGAAGCGTTCGACCGCCTTGTTCCACAGGATCTTGATGTTGGGATGGGCCTTGAGCCGTTCCTGGAGGATTTTTTCCGCGCGCAGCGAATCGCGGCGGTGGATCAGCGTGACGTCATGGCTGTGGTTGGTGAGGTAGAGCGCTTCCTCGACCGCAGTATTGCCGCCGCCGATCACCACGACCTTCTTGCCGCGATAGAAGAATCCGTCGCAGGTGGCGCACGCCGAAACGCCCTTGCCCTGAAGATGCTCCTCGCCCTCGACCCCCAGCCATTTGGCCTGCGCCCCGGTGCAGATGACCAGCGTGTCGGCGACATAGAGCGTGCCGCTGTCGCCGCGCAGGCGAAACGGGCGTTCAGACAAGTCGACGTCGACAATCTGGTCATACATCATCTGCGCGCCGACATGCTCGGCCTGCGCCTGCATCTGCTCCATCAGCCAAGGGCCCTGGATGACGTCGCGGAAGCCGGGATAATTTTCGACGTCGGTGGTGATGGTCAGCTGCCCACCCGGCTGCATCCCCTGCACCACGATCGGCGCGAGGCCCGCGCGCGCGCCATAAATGGCGGCGGACAGGCCGGCGGGGCCGGAACCCAGGATCAACATGCGGGTGCTGTGCGTGGCGGACATAAGGGAGCCTTCAATCTGCGATTCGGATCAGGGGGGAGAGATAGGCAGCCTGGCGCCCCGCGCCAAGCGAAGGATTTGCTTGGGGCCGGCGAAGCTGGTCTGCGGATGCGGATGCGGCCTTAACGGAAAAGGGCCGGCGCAATCCGCACCAGCCCTTTTGCTTCCGTCGTTACTGTGCGTTCAGTTGATCGTGCCGAGCTTCCCGATGGCGCTGTCGACCAGCGCCTTGTCGGACTGGGCGTCGTGACCCTGTGCGATCAGCGTGGCGGCGGCGCTGGTGGCGGCGTTCACCGCCTTGGCGCGGATCGCGGCGATGGCGGCGCGTTCGGCGGCGCCGATCTTGTCCTCGGCCATCTTCTGGCGGCGGACCACCAGTTCCTCGGCATGGGTGCGCGCGTCATCGACCAGCACTTCGGCCTCATGCTCGGCGGCCTTGCGCATCGCGTCCGCTTCACCGGTGGCGGCGGCGAGCTTGGCTTCATATTCGCCCTTGAGCGCCTCGGCCTCGGCGCGCAGGCGCGATGCTTCGGCCAGCTGCTCCTTGATCTGCGCGATCCGGCCATCAAGCGCGCCGCCGATCAGGGCAGGCACCTTCTTGACCAGCAGGATGAGGATGAACACCGCCATGGCGAGGCTCACCCAGGCGGTCGCGTCCATGCCCACCGCCTTGGGGTCGGTATGCGGGGCTACGCCTTCATGCGCGACGGTGCCGACCGGCTCCAGCCCTTCGGCATGGATCGCCTCGTCCAGCGAAGGGGCGGTCGCTTCGTGATGCTGTGCTGCTGCCTCAGCCATGGGCCAGTGCCGCCTTTACTGCGTTGCGGGCCGCTTCGTCCGACGCGTTCACGCCGGAAATGCGCGCCACCATGTCGCGCGCCGCGTCGGCGGCGACGGTTTCGATTTCTGCCATGGCCGCGTTGCTGGCGGCCTGGATGCGGGCTTCGGCCGCGGCGATCTTCGCCGCGACATCCGCGTCGGCTGCGGCCATGCGGGCTTCCGATGCCTTGGCCGCGTCCGACTTGGCCTTGGCCAGCAGAGCCTGGGCCGCGGCGCGGCTCTGCGCATCGCGGACCTTGTAATCGGCTTCCGCCTCGTCGGCGCGGGCAAAGGCCGCCTTTGCCGCGTCCAGATCGCCGCTGATCTTCGCGTCGCGTGCGTCCGCCGTGCCCTGCACCTTGGGCACCATGCCCAGGCCAATGACGAAGAAGACGAAGCCGAACGTCAACAGCAACCAGAATATCTGGCTGGAATAGGTTTCGGCGATTTGCGCGATTTGAGGCATGGTACGGGTCCGTCCGGTCAGAGGGCGGTCAAAATCAGGGAAGCGGGCGAGCGCGATACGATGGCCGCCCCGCCCGCTTCAAATACGTGTCAGGCCACGAACACCAGGATCATGGCGATAACGAACGCCAACAGACCCAGAAGTTCCGCCGCGGCGAAACCGATGAACAGGCGGCCCTGCTGGCCGTCGGCGGCACCCGGATTGCGCAGCGCGCCTTCCAGGAAGCTGCTGAAGACATTGCCCACACCGAGGGCAGCGATGCCCGCGCCGATCGCGGCCAGGCCAGCACCGAGCAGCTTTGCGGCTTCTGCGTCCATGTCGTAAACTCCCTTGTTAAACAGTCAAAAACGTTGAAGAAATTGGCGAAATATCAGTGCAGGTTCTCGGCATCGTTGAGATAGACCGAGGTCAGCAGCGCGAACACATAGGCCTGGATTACCGCGACCAGCACTTCCAGCGCGCTGATGCCGATCATCAGGATGAAGCTGGCCGAACCGACGGTGAAGCCCAGCAGCGGCGACGCATTCGCGCTGTTGATGACGAACCCGGCAAGCACCTTGAGCGGCACGTGCCCGGCAGTCATCGCGACGAACAGTCGCAGGCCCAGGCTGAACGGGCGCACCATGAAGGACACGAGTTCGATGAAGAAGAGCGGCACCACCATCAGCGCGGGCGTGCCATGCGGCACGAACAGCGAGAAGAAATGGAAGCCATGCTTGGCGAAACCGACGATCAGCACGATCGAAAAGCTCATGATCGCGAGCACGCCGGTGGCGGTGAAGTGGCTGGTGAAGGTGAAGGGGTGCAGCCCGAACAGGCCGAGCGGCAGCAGACCCAGCAGGTTCGCCAGCAGGATGAACATGAACAGCGAGAAGACGTAGGGAATATATTTGCGGCCCTTGTCGCCAATGTTGGCGATCAGCAAATTCTTGATGAAGCCGGTCATATATTCGACCGCCATCTGCCAGCGGCCGGGCACCAGTTCGCGCTTCATGCCGCCGATCACGAAGATCCACAGCACGACCGCCGCCAGCACCATGTAGAGCGCACTGTTGGTGAAGGCGATGTTGAAGCCGCCAAGGGACAGATGATCCGTACCGAACAAAGGTTCGATAGCAAATTGATGCATCGGATCGATTTTGCCGGATTCTGCCACGTTGACCCCTGTAACGTTCACGTCTTCGGACTAAGATAAAAGCGCCCCTATTGGTCGGGACGCTTTACCGTCGTCAATCTGATGATGTTCCTGAACGCCGCCACGATCCCAAGACCGAGGAACACGAGCAGGAGCCATGGGGATGTGCCAAACAGCCGGTCCAGAACCCAGCCGATCAACGCACCGCCGACAAGACCGCCGATCAGTTCAGCAAGAACCCTGTTGCCCAGGCGCGATCCATCGTCCGCCTGTTGCTCCTTGGCCCCCTGCCTGACCTTTTCGGCATGTTCGGCCCGGGCGATCCGCTCCTCCAGCGAAGCGATCCGCGCGTCCTCCCCTGCCGGGTCCTGTCCGGGTGTGTCCGCTGCCATGGCATCCTCCGCGATCCTGTATCGCGGCGGCATGGCGCTTGCGGCTGCACCCGTCAAGGCGCGGCCCGTTTAGAAAGGGGATTGCGGATAGTCAACCATGGTTGGCGCCAAGACTATCCTTGCCGTACGAAGGGATGAGGAAAGTCCGCCAGTGGCGACTTTTCACCCCCCCGACGCGCAATAGGATGGCAGCGCGATCGCGCCCGAACCCTTGGTCTGCCATGCGCCAGCGCCAATGCGATAGGCCTGGCCGCTCTTGAGGCGTGTCAGCGTCTGGCATGCGGTCGCCGCCGCTGCATCCTGCACCGTCACGCCGCGCTTGCCAGCAAGGTCGGTATAGGCCTGGCGCCGCTTGATATTGATCGATTCGACTTCCTTGCGAACCGTGTCGCTGACCGATCCTGCCACGCCCATATAGCCGTCGGCCTGCTCGCCCACCGCCCCGGACGACAGGGCCGCCGCCAGGTCGGCCGACTGCGCCAGCGCGCCACCGGAAAAGCCAAGGCCACCCGCCAGCGCCATCGCGGCGGCGGCCATCCATGCGGATTTCACCATCTTGCGTGTCATTGCGGGAACAACTCCGGATTATTCTGGATAAGGTCCTGCGCATCGCGTTGCAGCTTCACCACGACTTCCTGCTGCACCTTGACGTTCAGATTGATTTCGATCGGCTTGTCCGGGGCCTTCACCTGAATGCACCCCCCCAGCGCCGCGCCGGCTAGACCGGCCATCATGATGCTCTTTGTCTTCATTACGGTTCCCTATTTATCGCCTTGTCGCTTTCCAGAGGCTGAACCGCAAGGGGTTGCGCGCCTTCGTCCCGCATCTTTTCCTGCGCCTGCTTGGCGATTTCGCCCTGCACCAGGCTGGACGGGTCGATGAAGGATTGCGCCGTGCTCAACAGGCCCCGGAAGGGCGCGGCGATCTTCACGTTGAAGATGAAGGGCAAGCCGATGAAATTGCGCGCCAGTCCACCCGGCGCCGCGCCCAGCCGGTCGCGATTGACGCCGTTGAACACGACATTCGTCACCATCTCGCCATCCAGCGCGCCATCCATCAGGATGGTCAGGCACTTATATTGCAGATTCTTGAGCGCGTCGAAGGCGACCTTGCCCATGACGCCGATATCCTCGTTCGACACCGGCCCGACATAGGATAATGTCCCGCCGATCTTCGTGGGATCGCACGGGATGGTCGGCAACACGCCCTCGGGCATCAGCAATGGCTCCATGCCCGCCTGCCGCGCGACCAGGACGCCGCCCGCCACGCGGCCGCCCCTGGAATTGAAGATCAGCGGCATGATCCCGTCGAACGTGCCGGTCGCCGATACATTATCCAGCTCCATCGCCTGGATGAACGCGCCCGCGTCCAGCCCGATCACCCGAAACGTCATGTAGCGGTCGACATCGGCGCTGAAATCCATCGTCGTCGGCAAAAGCACGAGCTGCCCGCCGGAAAAGGGCCAGCCGCCCCCTTCGATCCGCACTTTCTGCCCCGCCTCCAGCCGATAGCGCACGACGCCGTCGCGCACCTCGACACCCGGATTGACCGATTGGATCGTCACCTGCTGCCCGGGCGCCGTCACCAGGCCGATAAGGTCGGTGAAGCGAATTTCCCCGCTCAGCCCCTCGACCGGGCCGAAGGCTGCGGCCAGATTGGCATTGTCCGTGCGGAAGGTGCCGGTGCTCGTCAGCTTGTCCCCGGTCCAGTCGATCCGCCCGTCGCCCGTCACCTTGGCGCGCACGTTGGCCACGACGCCCAGCGTCAGCGGCGTCAGATCTTCGGGTTGCAGCGCCCCGTCGAACGTCAGGTCGGGCACGTTCAGATTCGCGTAGCCCGCGCCCCGGCTCAGGTCATGCGCGATGTCGACGGTGGCGACCCGCGCGCCCTTGCCCGGCGCGGTCAGTGTGCCGGTGGCGGCGATCCGCCCGTCCTTCAGCGTCAGCGCGAAATCGGGCACTGACATCGGCTTGAAGCGCGCCTGCGCCTGCGAATCGCGCACCGTCATCGCAGCTTTAAGGCTGAGCGTCCCGTCCGCGAAACGCCACTCGCCCGCGCCCTGTTCGACGATCAGCGGGACCGTGCCGATCTGGCCGCCCGCCTCTTTAAGCGTGCCGGCAAAGCCATTCCTGGTCATCGCGCCATCCATGGCGGCGGCGGTCAGGCGCACGGGCGCGTCCTGCGGCCCGATCGTCAGCGCCGGATTGGCGAGCGCAAAGCCCGACTTGCCCAGCAGCACGCGCGCGTCATCGGCGGTCAGCCGCATCGGGCTGTCGCCGCTGCGCCCGGCGAAGTCGACCTGCCTGATCGCGACGCCACCAGACACGCCCCCAGGCCCCATGGCGATCATGGCGCCGCCCACCGGACACAGTGTCTGGCGCGTCTGCCCGAGCGCGAAATTGCCATAACGTGCTTCCACCAGCGACAGCGGCACGCAATCGGGATTGACCGACACCGCGCCATTGGCGGCGATCCGGCCGTTGATCGGCAGGCTAAGGCCGCGCAACCGTCCATCGGGCAGCGGCCCGTCCAGTCGCATCGCGGTGCGGAACCGGGTCGCGCCATTGGCATCAGCGGTGAAGCGCACCCGGTCGAGCGCAAGCCGCGCGTCACCCGCGGCATAAGGATCGACGAACAATTCGCCGCCAAAGCCGCCGCCCGGCCGCCGCGCCAGACGCAGCGCCGCGCGGGGAAGACCGCCCCCGTCCGCCGTGATCGCGCCATCCAGCGCCCAGTCGACGCCCGCCGCCTTGCCCGGCCAGGCTATCGTCATCTGCCCGCCCTGCGCGATGGCGATCCGCGCGCCGCTGCGCGCATCAAGGGCGGCGTTAGTGATCGCCAGGCTGCCGACGCCGCCTTTCTGCACCAGCGCCAAGGTCGTGCTGATGCGGTTGCCCGCGCCCGCGCGCTCCACCGCGTCCGCCAGCTTCGCCGCCAGCGGCGCGACCGGCGTGCCCGCCGCCCCGCTGCGCAAACCGGCCAGCGGATCGCGCCCCGGCAGTCTCAGATTGTCGCCGTTCAGCTGTCCCTGAAATCGGGTTTCCGGACCGATCGCCCATTGCCCGGCCAGCGATGTGCGGCCCAGCAGCGCGCCGCGCCCGCTCACCCCCGCCGCATCCAGCCGCATCTGCCCGCTCGTCCGCGCGGCGCTGCCGTCGAAATCGACCCGCGCCCTG
>NZ_ATDP01000072.1 GCF_000445105.1 Sphingobium lactosutens DS20
CCGCCAGGTCGGCACGCCCGCTCCAGCGATCCAGCGCCTGTCCCAGAGTCAGGTCGATGCGGCCGACCGGTTGCGCCAGCGCCGCGCCGGCATCCCGGCAGGCCAGCGCATCGGCGGCGACTGGCCCGGCCAGCCTCGGCTTGCCGTCATCCATCGCGATGTTGAGCGACGCGCGCATCATGGTGAGCGCGCATCCCGCCATCGCCGCGCGGGGCATCGCCGCCGCCAACTGCCCGCGAAAGCCCGACTGGAGATTGCCCGCACCGTCAATTTCCATGCCGACCGGGCCGGCATCGGTATCCAGCGTCATGCGCGCATCGTTCAGTGCCACCTTGATGTCGGGCAGGCTGAACGGCGCGGTCGAAGCGGGATCGCGAAACTGGTCCAGTTCGCCCAGCTTCAGCACCCCGTCATGCAGCGATCCGCGCAGCCGCACGCCGCCCGCCCTGACGGCGGCCACCTTGGGCGTCAGGCCAGCGAAGGCGATGTCCACCTCCACCCATCGCGCGGTCAGGTCGGGCCGGGCAGGATCGCCCAGCACGATATTTTCGATCCGCTGCGTGCGCAGGCCGACATCGACCAGGTCATAGCGCGCCTGCACGCCACGCCGGTTGAGTTCGCGCGTGACGAAGTTTTCGGCGATCGGCGCGCGCTGCGTCCACAGGCCAACCAGCAGCAAAGCCAGCGACCCCGTGCCAACGCCCAGCCACCGCAGCCATGCCCGGCGAACCGCTTCTTCGCCGTCTTCTTCTTCCATGCCTATGGCCAACCCCGGCTTCGCTGCGACACTGATGATCCGTAACGGGATCATAACGTCCCGCCGCTCCTAAATATCCTTGCCCCGCGATTCCGCAACGCATAGCGTCGGGCCCACAGGGTCAGGGGACAGGAATTTGGCCGAACAGGATGCGAAAGCCGCGCATGACGGGGCCGGACACCGCGCCCGGCTGCGGCAGAAACTGGCCGATGCGGGCGGCGAAGCGCTGCTGGATCATGAACTGATCGAATATCTGCTGGCGCTCGCCATCCCGCGCCGCGACACCAAGCCGCTGGCCAAGCTGCTGCTGCGCGAATTTGGCGGCATCGGCGGCCTGATGACCGCCGACTGGCAAGCGATCGCTCGCGTGCCGGGCATGGGCGACACCAGCGTCGCGGCGATCAAGATCGTGCAGGCCACCGCGCTGAGGATGCTGCGCAACGACGTGGCGGCGCGTCCGGTGCTCGCCAACTGGCAGGCGCTGCTCGACTATCTGCGCGCCGACATGGCCCATCTGGGGGTGGAACGGGTGCGCGTGCTGCATCTCAACAGCCGCAACATGCTGATCCGCGACGATCATATGGGCGACGGATCGATCGACCAGGCGGCGATCTATACCCGCGAAGTGATCCGCCGCGCCATTGACCTGGGGTCAGCGGCGCTCATCCTGGTCCATAATCACCCGTCCGGCGACCCATCGCCCAGCCGGCAGGATATAGACGTCACCCGCCAGATCATCGACGCGGGCAAGCGGCTCAACATCAGCGTCCACGATCATGTCATCATCGCGGGCCAGGGCCATGTCAGCCTGCGCGCCAAGGGCTTGCTATAGCGCCGGCCCCGCGCCTTACATCGTCAGCACGATCTTCCCGAAATGCGCGCCCGAATCCATGCGGGCATGGGCCTTGGCCGCGTCCGCCATATCGAATCGCTGGTCCATCGCCGGGCGCAGCCGACCCTCCGCGACGAACGGCCAAACCGTGCGGACCAGCTCGTCCGCGACTAGGCTCTTGAACCCCACCGATCGCGCGCGCAGCGTCGACGCGGTCAATGTCAGGCGGCGCTGCATGATTTGCGGAATGAAGATTTCCGCCTTCGCCCCGCCCAGCACCGCGATCGACACATGCCGGCCATCCTCTTCCAGGCAGTCGAGGTTGCGCGGCACATAGTCGCCGCCCACCATGTCGAGCACCGCCTGGCACCCCTTGCCGTCGGTGATGCGTTTCACCTCCGCGACAAAGTCCTGCGTCTTGTAATTCACCGCATGGGTCGCGCCCCATTCCAGCGCCTGGGCGCATTTGTCGTCGCTGCCGCAGGTAACGATGATGCTGACGTCGAACAGGCGGCACAGGCTGATCGCCATGGTGCCGATGCCGCTGGTGCCGCCATGCACCAGAACCGTGTCGCCGGGCGCGGCATAGGCGCGCTCGAACAAATTGGTCCATACCGTAAACAGCGTCTCCGGCAGCGCGGCGGCCTCGACCAGGTCATAGCCCTGCGGAACCGGCAGGCACTGACCCGCTGGCGCGACCGCATATTCGGCATAGCCCCCGCCCGCCAGCAGCGCGCACACCTTCTGCCCGATCAACTGGTCCGCGCCGTCGCCCGCCGCGACGATGGTGCCCGAAACCTCCAGTCCCGGAATGTCCGAAGCGCCCGGCGGCGGCGGATATTTGCCCTGGCGTTGCAGAACGTCGGGGCGGTTCACCCCGGCGGCGGCGACCCGGATCAGCACTTCGCCCTCCCCCGGCGCCGGCACCGGGCGGCGCTGCGCCACCAATGCCTCTGGCCCGCCCGGCGCGGCGATGCCGATCGCCGTCATTTCCGCCGGAATGGAATAACCGTCCGCCATCTCGCTGTCCCCCGCTTGTGGCTTATATCCGTCAGCAGCCCGAAATCGGCCGGCCGTTGCGGCGCCCTTATTGACAGACTGATGCCAAGGGTCAACATTGTCGACATGGACTTGGATGACGATCTGCCACGCAAGGGCGATGATCCGCTGGCCCGCCTGATCAAACAGGATCTGGGGCCATTGTCCATGAGCGAACTGGACAACCGCATCGCTTCGCTGGAGGCGGAGATCGAACGGACCAGACGCCACAAGGATAGCGCCGTTAACCATAAGGCAAGTGCCGAGGCGCTATTCAAGCGATGAACCGACGCCCCGCCCCCAGCGCCCTTCAGGGCTTCTTCGGGCTAGGGCAGTCTGGCAATTCCGCTGATCGGGGGTCGCGCCTTGATCCAGCGTCGAGCAATGCCGACATGGGGTTCGATGACGCTCCTATGACAGGGAGCATGGAGTAGAACAGACATGCCTTCTTTCGCAGCCGCCCTTGAAACCACCCTGCACAACGCGCTGACGCACGCGTCGGAGCGCCGGCACGAATATGCGACGCTGGAGCATCTGCTGCTCGCGCTGATCGACGATGAACATGCGTCGAAGGTGATGCAGGCGTGCGGCGTGGAACTGGGCGAACTGGGCGACGCCGTCACCCATTATCTCGACACCGAACTGGACAGCCTGAAGGTCGAGGGGTCGTCCGACCCCTCGCCCACCAGCGGTTTCCAGCGCGTCGTGCAGCGCGCCATCCTGCATGTCCAATCCTCCGGCAAGGATGAAGTGACCGGCGCCAATGTGCTGGTCGCGCTGTTTTCCGAGCGCGAATCCTATGCCGTCTATTTCCTGCAACAGCAGGATATGAGCCGTCTCGATGCCGTCAGCTATATCAGCCACGGCGTCGGCAAGGGCACGCCCACGCCCGAGCGTCAGGAGACGAAGGGCGCCGCCGAGGAGGAAAAGAAGGTGCAGGACGGCAAGGGCAAGAAGGACAGCGCGCTCGATCAGTTCACCGTCAACCTCAACGAGAAGGCGGACCGGGGCAAGGTCGACCCGCTGATCGGCCGGTCGGCCGAGGTGGACCGCACCGTGCAGATCCTCTGCCGCAGGTCGAAGAATAATCCGCTCTATGTCGGCGATCCGGGCGTGGGCAAGACCGCGATTGCCGAAGGGCTGGCGCGCAAGATCGTCGAAGGCGACGTGCCCGACGTGCTCAAGGAAGCGGTCATCTATTCGCTCGACATGGGCGCGCTGCTGGCCGGCACCCGCTATCGCGGCGATTTTGAGGAACGGTTGAAGGCGGTCGTCACCGAACTGGAAAAAATGCCGCATGCGGTGCTGTTCATCGACGAGATTCACACCGTTATCGGCGCGGGCGCGACCAGTGGCGGCGCAATGGATGCGTCGAACCTGCTGAAACCCGCTCTGTCGGGCGGCACGATCCGCTGCATCGGGTCGACCACCTACAAGGAATTCCGCAATCATTTCGAAAAGGACCGCGCGCTGCTGCGCCGGTTCCAGAAAATCGACGTCAACGAACCCACGATCGACGACACGATCAAGATCCTTGCGGGCCTGCGGTCGGCGTTCGAGGAGCATCACAGCGTCAAATATACGCCCGACGCGATCAAGGCGGCGGTCGAGCTTTCGGCGCGCTACATCAATGACCGCAAGCTGCCCGACAAGGCGATCGACGTGATCGACGAGGTTGGCGCGATGCAGATGCTGGTCGTGCCGTCCAAGCGCAAGAAGACGATCACGCCCAAGGAGATCGAGGCCGTCATCGCCACCATGGCGCGCATTCCGCCCAAGACGGTGTCGTCCGACGACAAGAGCGTGCTGGAATCTCTGACCACGGACCTCAAGCGCGTGGTCTTTGGTCAGGACAAGGCGATCGAGGTTCTGTCGTCGGCAATCAAGCTGTCGCGCGCGGGCCTGCGCGATCCTGACAAGCCGATCGGCAACTATCTCTTCTCCGGCCCCACCGGCGTCGGCAAGACGGAGGTGGCGCGCCAGCTCGCTACCCTGCTGGGCATTCCGCTCCAGCGGTTCGACATGTCCGAATATATGGAACGTCACTCGGTCAGCCGCCTGATCGGCGCGCCTCCGGGCTATGTCGGCTATGATCAGGGTGGCCTTCTGACCGATGCGGTCGACCAGAATCCGCACAGCGTGCTGCTGCTGGACGAGATTGAAAAGGCGCATCCCGACCTGTTCAACATCCTGCTACAGGTGATGGACAATGGCCGCCTGACCGATCATCACGGCAAGACGGTCGATTTCCGCAACACCATCCTCATCATGACCACCAATGCCGGTGCGTCGGACATGGCGAAGGAATCGATCGGCTTTGGGGAGCTGACCCGCGACGATGTGCAGGAAGATGCGGTCAAGAAGCTCTTCACGCCTGAATTCCGCAACCGCCTCGATGCCATCGTGCCCTTCGGCTATCTGCCGCCCGAAATCGTCGCGCGCGTCATCGACAAGTTCGTGCTCCAGCTGGAGCTGCAACTGGCCGACCGCGACGTCCACATCACGCTGGACGACGACGCGAAGGCGTGGCTCACGAAGAAGGGCTATGACAAGCTCTATGGCGCGCGACCGATGGGCCGTTTGATGCAGGAAAAGATCAAGCAGCCGCTCGCCGAGGAACTGCTGTTCGGCAAGCTGGTCCATGGCGGCGAAGTCCATGTCCATATGAAGGACAGCGACGGCGTCGAAGCCCTCGCCTTCGAAATCACCCCCGCCGCCCCCAAGAAGGGCAAGAAGGGCGGCAAGGCGAAGGCGCCCGCCGGCACAAAATAAACGACATTGCAGGACGAAAGAGAAAGGCGGCCCGCGAGGGTCGCCTTTTTTCTTCGCCTTGCTTACCAGAGGACTGACATGGGCACTGAAGGTGCATTCTCGCTAAAGCCCGTATCTCGCTGTCAAACCTGACGCCGCTTGCGAACGAGGCAGGCGAACGGGGCATTAATCCGGGACGGACCATGACAAGAAACATGGGATAAGCTACCCCCTTTCAATGTAGGATTTCTTCTGGTCTATCCTGCGGGATGACAGTGGTTCGCCCTTCCCATTCTCGCCACGTCGCCAATGTGCAGTGCCGTGTTGAGCAACGGCGACAATTGTCGCTTCGTGGTCGCCTATGGGTCGCTTCATGGTCGCCTCCCGGTCGCTTCCGGCCCGATAACAGTGTGAACTTCGCCTTGCGGTCCGATGCGCCTATTGCACGAAAAAAATTCGCCCCCGCATGTCACATCGCGCGCCGCCGCCTCGTCATGATTGCACACCCCAAGCGAAAGGACTGCATCATGACTGCCAAGCTCGATCCCTTCACCGCCGCACCCCAGCAGATGAAGGCCTGGTATGCCGCCAGCACCGCGATCGCCGATGCGTTGGACCCCGCGCTGGTCGAACTGGTCAAGATCCGCGCGTCGCAGATCAACCAGTGCGCCAACTGCCTCAACATGCACAGCGCCGACGCCCGCGCGCATGGGGAAAGCGAACAGCGGCTCTTTCTCCTTTCGGCCTGGCGTGAAGCGCCCTGCTATACCGATCGGGAACGCGCCGCTCTGGGCTGGGCTGAAGCGATGACTCGCCTGTCCGAAGGGCCGGAGCTTGCGGCGGCCTATGATGCGCTGAAATGGGAGTTCAGCGAAGAGGAACAGGTGCAATTGACGCTGATGATCAACGTCATCACCGGATGGAACCGGCTCGCGGTCGGTTTTGGCATGTGGATTGAAACCGCCGCGACAAAGGCGCGCGACGCCGCGCAAATGAAGGCGGCGGCCTGATGGCGTCGGGGGCGCGGACGGACGCGGCGGCGCGCTTTGCTCCGCTGCGTCCCCGCCTCACCCGCATCGCCTATCGCATGCTCGGCTCCGTGGCGGACGCCGAGGATGTGGTGCAGGACGCCTTCCTGCGCTGGATGAGCGCGGATCATGACGCCGTGCGCGAACCCGAAGCCTTTCTTCGCCGCATCGTCACGCGCCTGTGCCTCGATCACCTCAAATCCGCGCGGGTGCGGCGCGAAACCTATGTCGGCCCTTGGCTTCCCGAACCACTGGTGGAGGACGGGGACGAAGAAAGCGATGACATCACCTTGCCGCTGATGCTGGCGCTGGAGCGGTTGTCTCCGCTGGAGCGCGCCGCCTTCCTGCTGCACGATGTGTTTGGCCTCAGTTTTGACGAAATCGCCACCACCATCGGCCGCGACGCCGCCGCCTGCCGGCAACTCGCGGCCCGGGCGCGCGCGCATGTCCGCGACGCGCGGCCCCGCTACCGCATGGAGCAGGCACGCGGGCTGGAGATCGCCAGCGCCTTCTTCGCCGCCTCGCGCAGCGGCGACATGCGCGCGCTCGGCGCGATGCTGGCGCAGGATGTCAGCCTGCACAGCGACGGCGGCGGAAAGCGCCCCGCGACCGTCCGTCCCGCGCTTGGCTTTTCGCAGGTCATGCAGGTGCACAAGGCGCTGGGCGTACTGTTCGGCAAATATGGGTCGACGTTGCTGCGCACCTGCCGGATCAACGGCCTGCCCGGCTTCGTCACGCAAGAGGCCGATGGCGAGATCCAGACCACCGCGCTGGCGATCGAGAATGGGCGGATCAGCGCCATCTATGTTATGCGCAACCCCGACAAGCTGCGCCATCTGCACTGACCCCTAGAGGAAGACGCGCCGCAGCGGCGTCAGCCGCAGCAGCTGCCACACGAGATAGGGAGCGACCAGAGCCAAGACGAACAGCCAGACTTTGGGAAAGGACAGGCCGGCATAATGAATGATCGCGCCATGGAGGTACATGATGACCAGCGACGCACGGCCAATATGCTGGAGCGGCCAGGCAAAGCGCGCAACCCGCGCCGACAGGCGGAGCAGCAGCAGCGATGTCGCCACCCCCGCACCGATCGACAGCAGCGGCCAGCCATAATCGGCGACCTTCATGTTGAGCGTGGGCACCAGGCCCGAAAGCCCCGCCCCCGCCAGCAGGCCCAATGGCAGGATCAGCCCATTGCGCCAGCGGACATGCGGCCACGCCGCGCCGACCCACAGCAGCAGCATCGCCATCGGCACGGTCAGCAGGCCGAGCGGCGAAGCATCGAACTGCCAGCCGAGCCCATAGGCCAGCAGCGCCAGCGGCGCGATCAGCAACACCCAGCGCCGGTCCAGCGGATCGGGCCAGCGATTAAGCGCAATGTTGAACGCAATCCGAGCGACCATCAGGCACGGCACGAACCAGAAGATGATGAACGGCCCGCCAAGCCATGTTCCGCCCAGCAATATGGGGCCGGCATCCTGCGGCCAGTGACGATAGATTGGCGCATTGCCCTTCATCGGCTCGATAATCTGGTCGGCGATCAGCAACATTATCAGGAAGGCGGCATAGGGCCGCATCTGGCCGGTGATCTGCCGCCGGGTGAAGCTGCCGATCGGGCGCGGCCGCGACAACAGGCCCGACAGCAGGAAGAAAAGCGGCATGTGGAAACTGTAGAGCGCGTCGCGCACCGGGCCGCGCGTCCATATATGCCCCGCCACCACCGCGATGATGCCGATGCCGCGCGCCACATCGACCCAGTCCAGCCGAAATTGCGTGGTCGCCGCGTCATGCCCCCTGTTTTCCATCGCCCGCCCGCCCTATAGGATGGCGCGCGCGCGTCAATCCGCCGCCCCTTGTTCCCGTTAGGATGATACCCCTTGCCTTTGTTGACCGACCATGTCCTGTTCCTTGATGGCGAGGCGCTGATCCTCGACAAGCCCGCCGGCCTGCCGGTCGATGCGCCGCGCGACGGGTCGATGAGCCTGGAAAATCATCTCGCCTCCCTCACCTTCGGATTTCAGCGCTGGCCGCTGCCCGTCCACCGGCTGGACCGCGACACCAGCGGCTGCCTGCTGCTCGCCCGCAATCCCAAAGCGCACAAGCGGTTTGCCGCCGCCTTCGAAGCGGGCACAGTGACGAAACGCTATATCGCCGTGCTGGATGGCATCCCGGGGGAGGCCGAGGGGACGATCGCCCTGTCGCTCAAGAAGGTCAGCACCCCGGCACAGGGCTGGCGGATGATCGCGGCCAAGGCGGGCAAGCCCGCCGTCACCCACTGGCGCAAGCTGGCTGAGCGCGACGGACGTGCGCTGGTGGCCTTCACGCCCGAAACCGGCCGCACCCACCAGATCCGCGTGCATGCCCAGCATGGCCTTGGCTTTGGCATCATGGGCGATCCTGTCTATGGCAAGGGCGACGGGCCGATGCTGCTCCACAGCCGGTTCCTCAGCGTTCCGCGCGGCGACAAGCCTGCGGCCGAGGCGACCGCGCCGCTGCCCGAGACCTTCGCCGTCGCTGGCTTTGGCCCGGAATATCTGGACGATGCCGGACTTTGACATACCCGAAGAGGCGCTGGAGGAGCGCTTCATCACCGGCGGGGGACCGGGCGGGCAGAAGGTGAACAAGGTCGCGACGGCGGTGCAGTTGCGCGTCAACCTGTTCCGCCTCGGCCTTCCCCCCCATGCCTACCGCAAGATAAAGGAGCTGGCGGGATCGCGCCTGACCGCCGCCAATGAAATACTGATCCAGGCCAACCGCTTCCGCACGCAGGAGGCCAACCGCCAGGACGCCCGCGACCGGCTCGCCGACCTGATCGCCCGCGCCCATGAACGCGACGCCCGCCGCATCGCCACCAAACCCGGCAAAGCCGCCAAGGCCCGCCGCGTCGACGCCAAAAAGGCGCGCAGCTCCGTCAAGCAGGGGCGCGGCAAGATACGCATGGACTGACGGGCCGTTAACCATTGTGTGGGAAGGGTTGGAGCGATCCATTGAGAGTTTTTTGGGTATGTCAAAATTCGTCCTCGTGTCAGCAGTCCCGCGTCCGTTAAATTGGTTTTTATGGGCATCCGCGACGGTCACCGGTGTAATTCTAATAGTAACAGACTTGCTGCAATTGGACGGTCTTCGACTAGTCAATTCAAGGTTAGTAATTGGTCGTGATTTTCTAAACGTATGGAGCGGCGGAAGCCTAGCCCTATCTAATCACTTAGATATTATTTATAAATATGACGCCTACCGTTCATGGCAGATGAGTATATTTGGCACATTAGATCCTTATAATTATTCTTATCCACCACACACCTTGTTTTTAGCTTTACCATTCGCAACGATGCCTTATGCTCTATCTCTCACATTATGGACTATATTTGGTATTATTATTTTTACGTATGCCGCACGCCCATACATGGATTGTCTTCCGATATATTTGGCTGTTCTGACTCCAGCGGCCGTTGTAAATATTTGGTGCGGCCACTATGGCTTTGTAATCGGTGCGCTATGGCTGTGGTTTTTTTCTAATCTCGGAAAATCTAAATTCCGTGCTGGAGTTTTAGCGGGATTTTTGACGCTAAAGCCCCATCTCGGATTATTGATCGCATTCTCTCTCATAACAAAAAAATCGTGGCGAAGCATTTATATTGCAATTTTTGTTACTCTTGGACTTGTTGTAGCAAGTTCGATCGCATTTGGCAGTGATTTGTGGCTAGAATGGCTGATAGACACATCTGCTTTACAGCGACAGATTATGAACGATCCTGGTCAAAAATTTTACTTTATCATGATGCCATCTATATATATAACGTTAAGAAATCTTCCATTACATATCGCACTTATTGGTCAAATTGTATTTTCCTGCATCGCGCTGTCCCTGTGTTGGAAATCAAGGCATTGTGGCAACAAAGACCTTGCATTCATTACTGCAACGGCGACCGCTATCATTCTACCGTATATATTTAATTACGACCTTACAGTTTCATGCCTTGGGTTTGCGATTGCAATTTACAAACGGTGGGCGGATTTGACCTCATATGAAAGGATCGCTCTTTGGCTTGGATTTGCTTCGCCTTTACTAGTTATGGTTAGTCAACCGGTTGCACCCATATCACTTTTATTGGGGTTAATAGTCCTCGTACGACAAGCCGAGAAAGACAGGATGGACGAACCCCAATTTGACAAGGTACAGCTGAAAGAAAACCTCAATGTATGACTTCGCCCCCACCGCCAATGCTGACAAAACCACCCTGTATGCCGACCTCGTCTCTGCCGCAGACGCGCTGACGCGGGACGAGCCGGACAGCGTGGCCAACATGGCCAATATATCCGCTCTGCTCTGGCAGTTTCTGCCTGACCTCAACTGGGCAGGCTTTTATCGCCTTGTCGAAGATGAACTGGTCCTCGGCCCGTTTCAGGGCAAGCCGGCCTGCATTCGCATTCCATTGGGGCGCGGCGTGTGTGGAACGGCGGCTGCGACAGGCGAAACCCAACTGGTGGAGGACGTGCATGCTTTTCCCGGCCATATCGCCTGCGACGCGGCCAGCGCGTCGGAAATCGTCGTGCCGGTCATCCACGACGGCAGGCTGGTGGGCGTCATCGACCTCGACAGCCCGGTCGCCGCGCGCTTCGATGCGGATGATGCGGCGGGGCTGGAAGATCTGGCCTCCCTGATCGCCGCGCGTATCGCCTGACCTTCCCTACCTGCCCCGTTTCAGGACAGCGGCGACGGCGGTCTTACGTGGATTGCCGCGGATCATCATGCTAAATAACGCGTTAGGAATTTCGCGGCGCTCGCCTGTGCCCGCTCAAGACTATCGGGAGACCTGTCCATGCGGATGTTGAACCTCGCTTTGATCGGCACGGCTCTGGCAACGGCCGGAGCGGTAGCGCCCGCATGGGCGAATGGTCGTGACGGAGCGCATGTCGTGCGCCCAGGCGTCGTTCACAGCAACATGCATCGCTGGGGTCCGCGCCAGCAGGGCCGCTGGTATGCGGGATGGCGCGCGCCAGGTGGATGGAATGGCTATCAGCGCCCGGTGCGCGGCTTCATCCTGCCACGCTACTGGATCAGCCCGAGCTACTATATCGCCAATTACCCGGCCTATGGGCTGCCGGCCCCCGCGCCCGGCTTTGGCTGGTCGCGCTATTATGACGATGCGGTCATGACCGATCGCTATGGGCGCGTCTATGACTACCGCTCGGACATCGACTGGGACCGCTATGAGGGCGGCTATGGCGACTATGCGGATGATCGCCGCGACAATGGCGTGGGCGGCGCAGCGATCGGCGCGGTCGTTGGCGGTGTCGCGGGCAACCGCATCGCCGGACGCGGCAATCGGACCGCCGGCACGCTGATCGGCGCGGGCGTCGGCGCGGTCGCCGGCATGGCGATCGACAAGGCGGAGGATGACCGGCGGGACGGCCCACCGCCGCCACGCCTTGGCGTCAGCTATGACGATGGCTATGGCTATGCCGACGATGCCGTGACCAGTTCCAACGAATATGAAGGGCGCTGGACCGGCACCTGGACGACCGATGACGGACGGACGGTTTCGGGCACCTATGACGGCCGGTTCGAAGGGGATGTGCGCGGCGCGGGCGTCGATTATCCGCCGCCCCCGTATGACGGCGCGCCGCATTGGGGCGGCGCACCCATGGCTGGCGGCTATGTATCGGGCGGCTATTATTATCCCGCTCCGATCGTGACGACGGTGACGGTGCAGCCGGCAACGACGACCACCACGACGACGACCTATGTGACGGAAACCGTTGCGCCGCGAAAAGCAGTCCGGCGCAGTCGGCGGGCCTGCCGCTGCAAATAGCGGCAGCATCTTGCGCGCGCCGAAGAGTTCGTGGCAAGGGGTCGCATCAAATAGCAATCAGTATGACCATGCTCCGGCCGCCATCATGCGGACGAAGCGCGATCTGGTTTTCGGGAGAGGATGACAAGGGCGTTTTCCATCGAACGGATCCTTTTCATGCCGCCCGCCCTGCCCGCTCTTCATCCGCCGGCCCGCCCGCATAATCTCGCTGAGGATGGCTATGCCATCGCGATCGGCTGCGCCTTCATCGCCATGGGGCTTATGCTGCTGAAACAGGCCGGTCTGGTGACGGGCGGCATGGCGGGCATTGCCCTTTTAATTTCCTACCTGATCCCCTGGTCGCCCGCGACCCTTTTCATCCTGGTCAACATCCCGTTCTTTCTATTTGGCGGCAGAGCGATGGGCCTGGCCTTCGGGCTCAAGACATTGTTCGCCAACGTCGCCATCATGGTGCTGGGCCTGACGATACCCGTCGCTCTGCAAGTCGCCAGGGTCAGCCCGGTCTTTGCCGCCCTGTTCGGCGGGTCTATCATCGGCTTTGGCATATTGGCGATCGCTCGGCATGGGGCGGGCGTGGGCGGCATCGGGGTGGTCGCCTTGATCCTGCAAAAATCACGCGGGTGGAACGCTGGCAGGACCCAGATGAGCTGCGATGTGCTGATCGTGCTTGCCTCGCTGCCGATCCTGAGCGTCGACAGCTTTGGCCTGTCCGTTGTATCGGCCGCCGCGATCAATGCCGTGCTGATCGTCAACCATCGTCCCGGGCGCTATATCGGCCATTAGCCAGCGCAGAGCGGATCCCCGGACCGATCGCGCGCGCGCAGGGCGCTGGCCGCGTCATTGGCGATGCGGGGGAAGCTTACCCCCTCCAAAGACCCTCGGCCTTCGCACAGGTCAGCGCATGCCAGGTCGACCACGCCGGGCAATGACACCTGGTCGCCATCATATTGCGCGACAATGATGCAGCGGTCCCCGCCCTTGAAACTGAGGATCAGCTTGTCGCCTGCCCGTCGCGCCGTTCCACGTCCCCGACAGGCCGGTTCCTCGCCAAAGATCGCCTCCAGACCGAAATGCAGATCGCCATTGCGCGCAGGGATGACGCACAGCGCGTCGCGGCCAGCCTCGTGGCTCCGTTGAAACAGGCCGACAGGCGATATTTTGGCGGGGTCTGCAATGGCGCCGCTGGCGATCGCTGCTTGCTCCAGCCGCGATGCAGCGCCGCCTGGCGCGACGGGTGATGACGCCTGCTCGGCCGGCGGGCGCTGACAAGCGAACAGCAATAGGAAAAGCGTCAGGCTACTCCGCCGCATCGACCGAACTGAGACCTTCGGACCCGACACGGCGGAAGAAACAGGATCGTGCGCCTGTATGGCATGTCGGCCCGGCCGGAATGGCCTTCACCCAGACGGCGTCCTGATCACAATCGATGCGGATATCGCGCACCTCCAGCATGTTTCCCGACGTCTCACCCTTTTTCCAGAGCGCCTGCCGGCTGCGCGACCAGAAATGCGCTAGACCCGTCTCCACCGTCATTGCCAAAGCCTGCGCGTTCATATGCGCGACCATCAGCACCTCACCTGTGGCGGCGTCCGTCACGACGGCGGTGATCAGACCGTCACGGTCATATTTGGGATTGAGGGTCAGGCCCGTATCACGCGCATCGGTCATCGCCGCCCTATAGGCCGGGACAGACCGAAAGCGAAGCCAAAAGGCTGAATATCGGAAGCCAAATGGGGCGATCGACGGGATCCGAACCCGCGACCTCCGGTACCACAAACCGGCGCTCTAACCAACTGAGCTACGATCGCCACAGGGGCCTGCGGCCCCGAGAGACAGGGCACATATGCGGCCCGTCCCTGCCCGTCAAGCCGACATTTCGTTGAGCGAGGAATTCATCGCTCCATTGCCCCGGCCAGCTGCGCCCGCAAATTTGCGAGCGCCGTTTCAGACAACCTTGGTCGCTCCCTTGCCGGTTTCCCCTTGCGCAATCTTGCCCGGTCTTTCTCCGGCGGATCGACCAGCCGCACCCGCACGGCGGCATGACCCAAGGTGCGAATACCCAGTTCCTCAGCCGCACCGCGCGACAGGTCGATGATCCGCCCCCGGCCGGCGAACGGGCCGCGATCATTGACCCGCACCAAAATGGCGCGCCCCGTGTCAAGCGACGTCACTTCCACATAGCTGGGCAGCGGCAAGGTCACATGGGCCCCGGTGATCCACTTCGCGCGGAAGCGTTCGCCATTGGCGGTGCGGTTCCCCGATTCCGATCCATACCAGCTGGCGTATCCGAGCATGTCATAATGCGGGTCCGCAGCGGGAACATAGGTAACGCCCCGCACCGTGTAGGGGCGGCCAATGCGCACCGGATGATCGCTGACCGGGCGGAAATTGCCACCGCCACATGCTGCCAGCGCCAAGGCAGGAGCAGTCCACGCCATCCTTGTCCAAACCGTCATGGCGGCCTCCGTACAACGTGCAATCCATCGCGTCGAGGCGCCGGACAAGGAAAAGGGGCAAAGGCAGATGCCTTCACCCCTTCGCTTTCGGCTTTCTGGGCAAGACGGCAGGCTTGGCCTGCCGATCCGCCACTCTCTCCTAATGCGTTTCCGACCGCGACGCCGGCAAAGTCAGCCAGAGCGGGCGTCCGTGCGAAGCGGACGCCCTAGCCCTTAATTGACCGAATCCTTCAGGCCCTTGCCGGCCTTGAACTTCGGCTGAGCCGAAGCCTTGATGGTCATGGTTTCGCCGGTGCGGGGATTGCGGCCGGTCGACGCCTTGCGCTGCGACACGGAGAAGGTGCCGAAACCGACGAGGCGAACTTCGTCGCCCTTCTTCAGCGCTCCGGTGATCGCGTCGAACACACCTTCGACCGCCTTGGTCGCGTCATTCTTGCTGAGGCCGCTGCTTTCAGCAACCGTGCTGATCAGATCCTGCTTGTTCATGCCTTGGGAACCCCCTTGTGCTATTGGTTAGTTAGGAATCGCGGCGTAGGCGGGGCAATAAGGCGCGGATTCCGGCCCCTGTCAAAGGGAAAGCGACGAAGACCCCGGCTTTGCTCCAAAATTACGGCCTGTCCCGCAATATGGAGCAAAATCGAGGAGTTCCGCCCTTTGTTTCACTATAGTGACTTTTTAGTGCCTCAGGCTGGGATCGCTATCACGCCCCGCCAGATTCGTCGGCTGGGCAGCCAGGTCGTCCTCTTCTGTCCAGGTGATCGCATCGGGCATCGAAACCAGTGCCCGCGCCAGAACCTCATCGACATGAGAGACGGGAATGATCTCCAGGCCCTCCCGAATATTGGCGGGAATTTCCGCTAGGTCTTTCTCATTTTCCTGGGGGATCAGCACCGTCTTTATCCCGCCGCGTAACGCCGCGAGCAGCTTTTCCTTGAGGCCCCCGATCGGCAATACCCGGCCGCGCAACGTCACTTCGCCCGTCATCGCGACATCCTTTTGAACCGGGATGCCGGTCAGCGTCGACACGATCGTCGTCACCATGCCGATGCCGGCCGAAGGTCCATCCTTGGGCACGGCGCCTTCGGGCAAGTGGATATGAATATCCTTGCGATTGAACACGCTCGGCTTGATGCCATAGCCCGGTGAGCGCGCCTTCACATAGGAAAAGGCCGCCTGCACCGATTCGTTCATCACCTCGCCCAGCTTGCCCGTCGTCTTGATCTGGCCCTTGCCAGGGACCGTCACCGCTTCGATCGTCAGCAGTTCGCCACCGACCTCGGTCCAGGCGAGGCCCGTGACCGCACCGATCTGGTTTTCCTCTTCACCGACGCCATGGCGGAATTTCCGCACCCCGGCGAAGTCGGCCAGATTGTCGGGCGTGATGACGACCTTATCATATTCGCCTTCCAATATCTTGCGTAGCGCCTTGCGAGCCAGACGCGCCATTTCCCGCTCCAGCGTGCGGACGCCGGCTTCGCGGGTATAATAGCGGATCAGGTCGCGAACCGCCGGTTCGGTGACGACGACCTCGCCGTCCTTCAGCCCATGGGCGTCGATCTGCTTTGGCAGCAGGTGGCGCTCGGCGATCTCGACCTTCTCATCCTCCGTATAGCCTTCCAGCCGGATGATCTCCATGCGATCGAGCAGCGGCTGGGGCAGGTTCAGCGAATTGGCGGTCGTGACGAACATGACGTCGGACAGGTCGACGTCGATTTCCAGATAATGGTCCTGGAATTTGCTATTCTGTTCCGGGTCCAACACTTCCAGCAGAGCGGAGGCCGGATCGCCCCGAAAATCCTGACCCAGCTTGTCGATCTCATCAAGCAGGAACAGCGGGTTCATCGTGCCCGCCTTCTTGAGGTTCGACACGATCTTGCCGGGCAGCGAGCCGATATAGGTGCGGCGGTGGCCACGAATTTCCGCTTCGTCGCGCACGCCACCCAAGGACTGACGCACGAATTCGCGCCCCGTCGCCTTGGCGATCGACCGGCCAAGCGAGGTCTTGCCAACACCGGGCGGGCCGACAAGGCACAGGATCGGTCCCTTGAGCTTGTTGGTGCGCGCCTGGACGGCGAGATATTCGATGATCCGGTCCTTGACCTTCTCCAGCGCGAAATGATCCTCGTCGAGAATATCCTGCGCTTTCTTGAGGTCGGTCTTGACCTTGCCCTTCTTGCCCCAGGGCAGGCCCAGCAGCACGTCGAGATAATTGCGCACCACCGTGGCTTCGGCCGACATGGGCTGCATCGCCTTGAGCTTCTTGAGCTCTGCCGTCGCCTTGGAGCGCGCTTCCTTGCTCAGCTTGGTCTTGGCGATCTTTTCGGTGAGTTCGGCGAGTTCGTCGCCTTCCTCGCCCTCGCCATTGCCCAGCTCGCGCTGGATCGCCTTCAACTGCTCATTGAGATAATATTCGCGCTGGGTCTTTTCCATCTGGCGCTTCACGCGGCCGCGGATCTTCTTTTCGACCTGCAGCACGCCAAGTTCGCCCTCCATGAAGGCGAAGACCATCTCCAGACGCTTGACCGGGTCGGCTTCAACCAGCAGCGATTGCTTGTCCGACACCTTGACATTGATGTTGGCGGCGACGGCATCGGCCAGCCGACCTGCATCGTCTATCTCACGCAATTGCACCGGCGTTTCGGCCGGCAGCTTCTTGTTAAGCTTGGCGTAATTTTCAAACTGCTCCGCCACAGACCGCATCAAGGCGGCGGCTTCGGGGCCTTCGGCGGCCAGTTCCTCGACGGGCGCGATCTCCGCAACCAGATAATTGTCCCTGGTTTCCATCGCGGACAGCTGCGCACGCCGCTTGCCTTCCACCAGAACGCGAACGGTGCCATCGGGCAGTTTCAGCAATTGCAAGACGACTGCGACGACGCCGGTGTCATAAAGTGACTCGCGACCGGGGTCATCCTCCGCCGGGTCCAGTTGCGAAACCAGGAAAATCTCCTTGTCGCCTTCCATCGCGGCTTCAAGCGCCGCGACGCTCTTGTCACGGCCGACGAAGAGCGGGACGATCATCTGCGGAAATACGACGATGTCGCGCAGCGGCAAAAGAGGATAATGCGTAGTCATTCAATCTCCGGGGCCGAAAAACGACCCATCAAAACGGTCCATCGCCTTTATGGGGATGCCCGGCACGTCAATCAATCGACACTGTCATAACAATGCAGCCATGAACCAGAGGTGATCGTTCTCCCGGACGTCCGGTCAGAATGGCAGTTTGAAGCCGGGGGGCAGTGGCAGGCCAGCCGTCATCTTGCCCATTTCGGTATTGCTGACTTCATCCGCCTTCTTGCGCGCGTCGTTGAAGGCCGCCGTGATCAAGTCT
Organism: Sphingobium lactosutens DS20; assembly: GCF_000445105.1. Lineage (GTDB taxonomy): Bacteria > Pseudomonadota > Alphaproteobacteria > Sphingomonadales > Sphingomonadaceae > Sphingobium > Sphingobium lactosutens. The sequence continues at coordinate 18,004 of NZ_ATDP01000072.1, forward strand.
TCCAACATCTGCTTTTCCGATGGCGCGAGCAGGCTGTCGTCGATCGAAACGCCTAAGATGCGCCCTTTCGCCGACGCGCGCACCTTGACCAGCCCGCCGCCAGCGGCGCCTTCCACTTCCAGCTTGTCCAGATTGTCCTGCGCGCGCTGCAATTCTTCCTGGACGCGGCTTGCCATGCCCAGAATTTCGTTCAGATCCTTCATGCTTCAGCACTCCATCGTTCGAGCCGGTCGTCCAGCTCGGCATCGGGGAAAGCGGCCATCGCCGCCTTGACCACCGGGGTTTCCAAAATCCGGGCGCGCGAATCCGCCGCCTGTCGTTGCTCCTGCTCCAGCAGGGTCGGCTCGGCCGGCCCGTCGCCCGCCGCCACCTGCCACGCGGTTCCCGTCACCTCCCGCAAGGCCGGCAGCAGGCGGGGAAGGAAGTCAGCCGGAAGCTGCGGCGTTGGGCGATAGTCGAATTGCGGCGGCGCATAGCGAATCACGCCCACGCAATCATGCAGCTCCTGCGCCAACTGCCCCTTCCCGCGCTGCCAGAAAGCTTCGATCAGTGCGACAAAGGTGGCAGGCAGTCGCGCGGATGTCGGCGCCGCTGATGCTCCGCCGGCGCCCGCAGCATCAACACCTGCTGCCGACGGTGCCCCGCCTTCGCGCAACAGCCGCGCAAGTTCGCCGGGATCGGGCATCGTAGCGGCATGCATGACCCGCAGCAGCGCCATTTCACAGCTTTCGATCGGCAGGACCGCATTGGCGACCTCGTCATGCCCCTTGAGCAGCAGCTGCCACAGGCGATGGAGCGGGGCGAAGCCCAATTGCGCGGCCCAGTCCGCCAGCATCTCCCGCTCCTCGGCGGACTGGCCGGGGCTGGCAATGTCACGACCGGCCTTCATCAGCGTCACTGCATGCACCAGTTCCATCAGCCCACGCATCAGCGCCAGCGGCTCGACGCCCAGCGCATATTGCTCGCGTAGGGCGGCCAGCAAATCAGCCGTTTCCCCTTCCAGCAGCAGCGCCAGCAGACGGCGTACCGACCCGCGATCGGACAATCCTAGCATTTCGCGAACCTGCGCTGCGGTCACGAGCGATGGCCCGTCGTCCATTTCCGCATGCGCGATCGCCTGATCAAGGATGGACAATCCGTCACGCGCCGAGCCTTCGGCCGCCTGGGCGATCAATGCCAAAGCCTCCGGTTCGGCGGCGACGCTTTCAGCCTCCACGACATGCGCGAAATGACCGGCCAGCAATTCGGCGGGAATGCGGCGCAAATCGAAGCGCTGGCACCGGGACAGGACCGTGACCGGCACCTTGTTCACTTCCGTGGTCGCGAACAGGAATTTCACATGCGCCGGCGGCTCCTCCAGCGTCTTCAACAGCGCGTTGAAGGCGTTTTTGGACAGCATGTGCACTTCGTCGATGATGTAGATTTTGTAGCGCGCCGACACGGCGGCGTAACGCACCGCTTCGATGATCTCGCGCACATCGTCGACGCCGGTATGGCTGGCCGCGTCCATTTCGACGACGTCGATATGGCGGCCTTCCGCGATCGCCTTGCACGGTTCACATTGGCCGCAGGGGTCGATGGTGGGGCCGCCCTGTCCATCGGGTCCGATGCAATTAAGCGCCTTGGCGATCAGGCGCGCCGTCGACGTCTTGCCCACCCCGCGGACGCCGGTCATCAGGAACGCGTGCGCAAGCCGCCCCCGGCGGATCGCATTGCCCAGCGTCTGGACCATCGCGTCCTGGCCGATCAGTTCGTTGAAGCTGCGCGGTCGATATTTGCGCGCCAGAACGCGGTAGGGCTGGAGTGAATCGGACATGCCATGGTCCTACCCGTTCAGGCAGGGATTGTCGAAGCGAGATGCTGGAGGGTGGGAGCCGGGACGACCCGCGGCGGAATCACTGTGGCTGCTTCCGTCAGGACCTGACCAGGTTCGCGACGGCCTCGTCCGCCCGACTCCCGATCGCGCATATGACGGTTCGCCGATCGGATGGCAAGGCCCTAGCCGGGTCGAGCACCGCCTTTTCGATCGCTCAGCGCTTTTCGCCGCCGTCATCGAAGAAATGCTGGATCACGTCGCGTGCAAGCCGCACCGGCCGCAGGGTCGACGCGTCGACGCAGCACCAACTGGATCGAACCTCCGCCAGCACCTCTTCCCCACGGCGGATGATCGTTTCGTAGAAAGCTCGCGCACCCTGGACTTTTTCCAGAAGCACGGTGGCGATCACTTCATCATCCAGGAAGGTCGGCTTGCGGTACGTAATTTCATGCTTGAGCGCGACCCACAGATGCTCTGCCACGGCCTCGGCCGGGGCAAGCGCGCGCCAATGGTCCAGCACGGCATTCTGCACCCATTTCAGATAGCTGGCATTATTGACGTGACCCATGAAATCAATGTCGTCCGGGTCGATGCCAACGGGATAGCTGTGGGGAATCGCGTTACTCACAAGAATGTCAATATCATTTCCGCAGGGCGGCAGATAGGGGGCACTTCAGAAAAGAATGCCGGAGCGTCTGGCATGCGAGGAACCCTTGCCCATGTCGGTTACATGGTCACATTACCTATGCCGCAGCGCAGCAAAAAATCGTGAAAATGATTGACACAGTCAGGGCAATGACCATGCTGTGTCGTATCCGTAACAATGACGGTGATTAGCATGGCTATGAGCAAGGAAGTGGCAGCACAAGTGGCGGCTCAGTTGACACAGGCATGGGCTATTCGATCCGGCGTGAAGAAGCCAGACCCGGCAAAACCGATCGAAGATCAGGTAATTACCATCTATAATCGATTGCTGGTTGCAGTGCAGCAATTGGATCGGTGATAGGCCCGTTCTGAGGGCGACATCTGACCGCGGCGTGCGTGCGACTCGTGATGGGAGATTAACGAGAAAAGGCCGGCCTACGACCGGCCTTTCCCCGAGTGATCAGAACCGCCAGCCGACGCTTGCAACGACCTGATGACGATCCGTGTCGACATCGAAATCGGCGCTGGTCGCGCCATTCATATAGTCGATGTTCGCATCGGTGTAGTTGGAATAGCGATATTCCAGCTTGGCAAAGGTATTGGTGTTGATCGCGCGTTCGACGCCAGCCCCGATCCGCCAGCCGTCCAGCTTGAAGGAGCGATCGGTGGTTTCATTGGTGTTGCCCGCCAGCACATTCAGCTTGCTGTTGGTATAGCCACCTTTCACGTAGACCAGCGTCGCTGGGTTGGCGAGGATACCGGCACGCGCGCCGATATACAGGTCACGGCCCTGGCTCACACGGCCGAAGCCGAACTGATCGGTCAGGTCATAGCGGTCGCTCTTGGCGGTCGAATCTGTCCATTCGCCTTCCACGCCGACGACGGCGCTACCAAGGTTGACGTCATAGCCTGCGCCGATGCCGTAGAGCAGTCCGTCGATCGACTGGTCATCGCGGCCATTATTATTGTCGACATCGCTGCCGGCGCCAACATGGTCATAACCCAGGATCGCTTCCACACGCGGACCCGTGAAGGTCGGGCCGACATCCTGCGCCAATGCCGGGGTGGCGACGACAGCGCCTGCCAGAAGAGTTGCGACCATCAACTTGCGCATAACAGATACTCCATTCGTCTTTCTTCTCCCCTGCTGGGGATGAGACGCAGAAGCCATGCGACCGGCAAGAGTTTCATGAACGGGAGATAAACGCCTGAATCTGTGGCATTATTGCCACGAAAATGCTTCAGCTTGACGCGGACATGTGTGTTTGCGACGGTAAGCTGTCGATCTGTTCAGCATTCGACGACGTTGACCGCCAGTCCGCCCAGCGACGTTTCCTTATAGCGACTCGCCATATCCTCCCCGGTCTGGCGTATGGTTTCGATCACGGCGTCCAAGCTGACGATATGTCGTCCATCGCCCTGCAACGCCAGGTAAGCCGCGTTGATCGCCTTGACCGCGCCCATCGTATTGCGTTCGATGCAGGGGATCTGGACCAGGCCGCCAATAGGGTCGCAGGTCAGACCCAGATTATGTTCCATGCCGATTTCCGCGGCATTTTCGATCTGACTGTTGGTGCCGCCCAATACCGCAGCCAAGCCGGCAGCCGCCATCGAACAGGCGACCCCCACTTCCCCCTGGCATCCCATTTCGGCCGCAGAGATGGACGCGCGCTTTTTGTAGAGGAACCCGATCGCCGCGGCGGTGAGAAGGAAGCGCCGCTCCCCGTCCCGGTCAGCACCGGGAACGAAGCGGCGATAATAATGGAGCACCGCTGGAATGACGCCGGCCGCGCCATTGGTGGGCGCGGTGACGACCCGGCCCCCTGCCGCATTTTCCTCGTTCACCGCCAGAGCGAACAGGCTGACCCATTCGAAAATCTGCGCGGGACCCAGCGCATCCTGCTGAAGGCGCAGTCGCTGGTGAATGGCGCGCGCCCGGCGCCGCACCTTAAGGCCGCCTGGAAGCAATCCCTCCTGCGAAAGACCACGCTCGATCGACTGCGACATGGCGTCAATGACCCGGTCCAGAAACGCCTCGGTTTCTTCCTGCGTTCGCCAGGCGCCTTCGTTGCGCAGCACCAATGTGGCAATGGAAAACCCATGCGCCTCCCCCTGCTCCAGCAACTCGGCACCGGAGGAAAAGGGATAAGGCGGAACGACATTATGGCCCAGCGCCACATCGTCGCTGACCGGCACCGTTCCGGGCAGCACTGCCCCGCCCCCGATCGAATAATATTCCCTGACGAACGGAGCGTCTTCGCCCGCAAACCATGCGGAAAAGCGCATCCCATTGCTGTGCGCTTCCAAAAATTCGCCCATGTGAAAGAGGAGGTCGCGCTCTGTGTCGAAGGGCACCCACTGATCCTTCGCGCTGCCCGCCTGGATGCGCCCATCGGCGCGAATGCCGGCCAATATGTCGGCTATCGCATCTGGATCGACGCTTTCCGGGCTATGTCCCGACAGGCCCAGCAGCACGGCCGTATCCGTCGCATGGCCCCGCCCGGTGAGCGCGAGCGACCCGAACAATTCGCACTGAACCCGCTGCGGCGCGGCAGGCAGGCCGTCCATGAATTGCAGCGCCGCACGCATGGGTCCCACCGTATGCGAACTCGACGGACCGATGCCGATGGTGAAGAGATCCGTGATGCTGATGGCGGTGCCAGCGTCGATCCGGCTGTTGGTCACGATCAATAATCCTTGGAAACGCGTATGTTGGCGCTTTGCCGGCCAAGCGTGGAAATGGCGCCCAGCAGCGAAAGCCAGCGCGTCACCTGATATTCGATGCGGGTGGCGGAATAGCCCTGCCCATCGGTGATGAGTTCGACATAGGTTTTGCGGGTCAGATATTTGCCCGCGGCAATCGATGTCCCCTGCCCCTGCGTAGGATCGGCCGCAATGATCCGCAACCGGTCCAGCCCCGCCGCCTTGCGCACGGCGTTGATGGGATCAAGCCCCCCTTCGCCCTGCAAGGATCCGACGGCCGATGCCAGTTGCAAGGCTTCGGGCGCGGACAGATTGGTGATCGACGTGCCGAACAGGATGCGGGAAAGCAGTTCGTCCTGCGGCAGCGCCGGCACGCTGTTGAAACTGATGTCGGGTTTCAATCCGGTGCCGCCGACATGGATTGTCGCGCTGAGATCGCTGACGTCCGCTTCCGCATCGATGTCGAGCGTCGGATTGACCGGCGTCTTGCCGTCAAACTGAATACGGCCTTCGCGCAACTCGAAGCGGCGGCCGGCAAATTCATATCCCCCACGCACCAGTTCCGCCCGCCCGGCGATGGTGGGGTTGGTCACGGTTCCGCCAATCGTCAGGTCCGCGCGCCATTCGCTGTCCAGCCCCAGGCCCGTCACCATCAGGCGATTGCGCGCCCGCGCCCGCACCGCCAAGGCCCATGGAACGCTGGTGCGTGGCCGCTCAATCTCATCCCCGCGCCGGTTGATTTCCACAACGCGCAATTCAGGTATCTGCGCCACCGCCGCCGCACGCCCCATGGTGAAACGGCTGCGGTTGAGGATCAGGTCGCCGCCAATCGTCCCGCCAGCGCCATTGGACTTGAGCGTCAGCGGCCCCGTGACCGTGGCGGCGATATCATCCCGGTCCAGCAAGGCGGCATTGTCCGCCTGAAGCGCCAGGTCCATGCCAACACCGGCGATACCGTTGAACGTGAATCGTCCACTGCCCGTCACAGAGCCGCCATTTTGCGCGCTGGCGGCAAAGCTGTTGATGACCAGCTGCGCCCCGGAAAAGCGGCCCTGCGCCTTCACATTGCGCAGGCGCATGCCGGTTACGGCGCTATTGATGGTCGCGTTTTCCGTCGCGAGCTGGCCGCTGATCTGCGGATTGGCGAGCGTCCCGCGCATATCGGCCGACACGCTGACCGGCCCGCCAATATCGACAATTTCCACGCCGGTCAGCCGCCACAGCGTATCGGCCGTCCCCGCATAGCGCAGTTGTGCAAAGAGCGGGGCGGCGTTGAGGCGCGACACCAGGCCGCCTTCGCGTCCCAGCGGAGTGAGCAAGGCCTGACCGCGCCCGATGGTGCGCCCGTCCGCAACGAAGAGCATCCGGGTCGCCAGCCGGTCGGGTGTCAGCGCCGCATTGACGCCGACATCGACAGGTTGCGAACTTAACGACAGACCCGACCGCGAAAGTCCCCGGATGCGCAGTTCCGCCTTGCCGGTCGGCGGTCCGCCGCGCGGCTGCGCATAGCTGAGCGATCCCGTCGCCATGCCGCCAAGCCCCAGATTGTCATAAGCGATGTCGAGCAGTGACAGCGGCAGCGCCTGCATCCGCGCTTCGATCCCGATCGCCCCGGCGCCCAATTCCCCCGCCAATTGCAACGACCCGCCGGCATAGCTGATCGTCGCGGGCGACAGCCGCCAGCCTTCGGCCGTTCGCCTGAAAAGCGCGGCACGGGTCAGGCCAATGGGGCGCTTGTCGATCGTCCCCTTGGCGGACAGGCGGATGCTGTCCGGTTCGACCTGCGCTTCGCCTTGCAGATCGAACAAACGCCCCCGCTGGCCGGACAGGCTGCCGCTGACCTTGCCCCGGCCGTCCACCAGATTGGCGGTGAGCGCTAGGCGGCCAAGCAGCGCGCCGCCCACCCGCAGTCCCCGCGCCTGCGCCGTCGCCGTGACATTTGTTCCGGCAGGATCAAGCAGGACAGCAGCGTCCAGCGATCCGCGTCGCACTTCGATCGCGGTCGGCCCTGCAAAGCTCGCGCCGTTGGCGGTCAATTTGACCTGCACCTGCTGGATGGCGTTGACGGGTCGGAAGCCGACATATCCAGTGACCGGGCCGGTCACGCTGAGTTGCCCCTCCAGCCCGCCAGGAAGGGGCCGGATGTCGCCGCTGGCATTGACGCCCGATACCGACAGCTGCGCCACGCGAACGACCGCCTGGCCGCCCTGCGGCAGCAGGATGACACCGCGCCCGTCGAACGGCCCCAGCGTCGATCCGCCTTGCGCGGTGTAGCTGTAGCCTTCGTTGTCGGGAACCAGATGCGCCTTCACGTCCCGCAGGCCCAGGGCATCGAGCGGCCGCTCCAGAACAAGGTCGATCGTGGGGCGCTCGATCCGCCCGTCAAGGACGAGTTGAAGCGGGCCGTAGCGATCATGCTCGCCGCTGCCTTCGAAATGGAAACTCCCGTCGCGGCGCCTCATGCCGTTCGCCCGGAGGGTCAGCAGCGGCGATTGGAGGGTGAGGTCCTTGAACGCCAATTGGCCGTCGGGCTGCAATTCCAGGTTGCTGCGGGCGACCGGCAATCCGCCGCCAAGGCTACTGAGAAACCCGTTATCCAGCCGTCGCATCTGCGCCATTGCGCTGCCGTTAAGGCCAAAGCCGCCATCCCGGCGCGGCGTCGCGCGCAGCTTGGACGTCAGGTCGACGATGCCCAGGCCGCGGATGAACAGGCTGCGAATCTGGCCATCCAGCCCAAAATCATAGCGACCGCTCTTCAGGTCGAGCAGCATCACCAGCCTGCCCTGCAGCTTGTCCGACCGGACCTGCATGGGATTGCTGACGAGCTGCTGGCCCTTCAGTTGAAGGACGCCGTCCAGCGCGAAATTGCGAGCGATGGTGCCGACCAGGTCGCCATGACCATCAAGCCTGCTCGCCCGCAGTTTGACAGGGATCAACAAGGGTCCACTGCCCGCCCCCCGTCCGCTGCCTTCGGCGCGAACATCGGCAATCACGGTCTTGTCGAATGTCAGCTGTTGCGCCGTCAGCAGATAATCAAAGCCCAGCCGGTCGAGCGGCCCGTCAAGCCGTATCTTGGCCTGAATGTCCCGCCCGCCCATCGTGCGGACCAGCGCCTGGGGACGTGCGAGCGCCACTTCCACCAGCATATTGTCGAGCGCATTGTTGCGCAGGTCGATCGCGCCATCTGCGCTGAGGTCAAGGGCTGCCGAGCGTAGCATCAGCTTGCCGTCGATGATGCGGTTTTCAAAGCGGCCGTCGGCGCGCACGGACAGGCGCGGATCGGCCAGGCGCTTGACAAGACTGCCGCCTGCCATTGCCCGTCCCTCGATCGTGCCGCGCGCCGAATAGGCGCCGCTGCGCGCCGCCAGAACCAGATCGGCCGCCGGCGCACCGTCCAGCGTCGCGTCCAGCCGGCCATCCCATTGGCTCCAGCTGCCCTTGCCGCTGATGCGCAGATTGGCGTCCTGCCGCAGCCCGGCCATCGTCGCCAGAAGCCCCTTGCTGGGGGCGTTGACCGTCACGTCGAGCTTGAACCGATCATCGTCGGGTCGGCTGTCCAGAGCGATGGTGAGGACGTCGCTGCCATCAATCGTGCGGGCGGACAGATCAATAATGGCGCGACCCCCGCGAATATCCGCGTCCCCCGCCATTGTCGCTGTCTGCGCACGTCCGGTGATGGCGGGCGCGATGGACAGGCGACCGACCGAAAATTGCATCAGCCTTATGTCGAAGCCCGGCAGGATCGGCCCGCGCCGCTGTGTGGGATTGAGCTTGGGCAGCTTGCGCAGTTGCGCCTGCGGGATGGAAAGGCGATCAATGTCGAGCCGGTTGGACAGCCATGCGAAGGGCCACCAATCCAGCTCTACGCGGGGTGCATGGAAGAAAGGGCCAGTAGGGTCCGACAGGGTGAGATCGCGCAATACCGCCTTGCGATAAATGCTGCCTTCGATCGCACCAACGTGAATGCGCAGCCCGGAGGCGGACTGGATCGCGGCAATCCGGCTGGTCAGAAAGCGATGCCCGCCATCGGTATCAAGCCATGTCAGCGCGCCCGCCATGATCAGGAAGACGGCGGCGAGCACCCCCGCCACCCAACGCTGCCAACGACCATCCCAGGCGCGGCGCGGCGCGGCCTTGGCAGGCGGCGGGATGACGGGCGGCGGGGGCGTATCCTCCGCCATCAGAAGGCCTGACCCAGCGAGACATAAACTGCGATCTTGGGATCACCCGCTTGCGGGTTGAGCGGGGTGCCGACATCCACGCGGATTGGCCCGAAATTGCTGTAATAGCGCACGCCCATGCCCGCGCCGACGCGCAGGTCGCGGAATCGGGGCAGGAAGCTGGTGGAGATATTACCCGCGTCGACAAAAGGCACGACGCCGAAATTGCCGAAACGGATGCGGCCTTCCAGCGAAAATTCGGCCAGGCTTTTGCCCCCGACCGGATCGTCATCCTCGCCATAGCGCGGACCGATCGCCTGATAGCCATAGCCGCGCACCGACGCGCCGCCACCGGCATAGAAGCGGCGGGACGGGGCAATCTGATCGACGGTCGAACCAAGGATGGTGCCGAAGCGCGCGCGCGCGGCGACGACGACGCGCTCTCCCACCGGCTGATAGGCACTGCCGTCCAGCTGCACCTTCGTATATCCGAACGTCTTGTTCTGGAAAGACAGTTCCGGGCTGATCCGTCCGCCCAGGCGAAAGCCCTTGGTCGGATTGAGCAGATCATCGCTCCCGTCATAGGTCAGGCTGAGCGGAACGGCGCCGATCAGGAAGGTACGCCGCGCGCCCCCGGAAAAGGCGTCCGCTTCGTCCGACGCGATCAATTCCGCGCCAACGCGCCAGACCCAGTTCTTCTGAAACAGGATGTTGGTCTGCCGCTCCAGCGCACCGGCCAGGGTGATGGTGCGGGCGTCATAGGCATCGCGGCGAATATTGCTGACGGACAGCAGACCGGTCAGCACATTGTCACGCCGGTGAAAATTGTTGCGGCGATAGGTGAAGGACGCGGTCTGTTCCTGTGTGCCGACCACACCGCGCACGGTGACGGCGCCTTCGGGCGGAAAAAGATTGCGGTGCTGCCAGCTGACTTCCGCGCGATAGCCTTCGCCGGTGCCATAACCCAGTTCGCCGGCGATCGTCCGCAGCGGCGCAGGGCGCACATCGACGTCAAGGTCGACATGCTCGCCATCGCCTGCATCGCGCGGCGTCAGCGACACGGACGACACCAGACCGGTTGCGACGATCGCTCGCCGCAGATCCTCGACATCCGACGCCATGTACGTGTCGTCAGGGTCGAAGCGCGCGATTTCCTGGACATGATGGGCGTCGAACAGGCGTTCGTCATCCATGCGGATCGCCCCGAAGCGCCGATATCCTCCCGGCGCGACTATGATATCCAGGTCGCCCTTACGCTCTTCATGGTCGATCCGCACTTCCGGCTCATCGACCTTGGCGAACGGAAATCCGTTTTCGGCCAGTGCCGTTTCCAACTGCCCCTGGCCGGCGATAATGGCGTCCGCATCGACCGGATCACCCACTTTGGGCGGAAAGGCGGCGCGCAGCTTTGCTTCCCGCTCGCCGGTTTCGGCAAGACCGGTCACGTCGACCGAAGACAGGAGGTAACGGGTGCCCGGCGTGATGATAAACGTCACCGCCAGCCGGTCGCTCCCCGGCGCGGGGGCGGCAACATTTCCGCGCACCCGCGCGGCGTAATAGCCCTTTGCCCGCAGCAGCCGGTCGAGCAATTCGCGATCCTCGGCGATGCGACGATTTATCTGCGCGAGGTTCGCCGCCTTGTCCTCGCCCTGATGCAGAACGGACAATTCGTCGAAGCGCTGGCGGAAGGTCGTATCGGCGATGCCGTCCAACCCTGTCAGATTCACCGTATAGCGGCGCTCCTCGCCCGCATCGGCGAACGCCGCGACGGCCTCGGCCAGATCGGTCGGCGCGGTGTCGAAGTCTTCGGCCGGAGCGCCCGCCTGATCGGCAGGATCGGGGACGAGCGGCGCGACATTATCGGGCTGATCCATGTCGGGCCAGTCGAGGCCGATGTCGGGCATGGCGTCCAATGGCGCGTCGGCATCGGGCAGCGCCGGCGCGGTTCCACCCTGCGCCAGCGCCGGACAAGGGGCAAGCAGCAGCAACGGCGCGAGAAGCAGCCGGGTATGCGGTCGGCCGGAAGCGCGGCATCGGGTCCGCAAACCATGGGTCATGGCGCCGGTCTAGACCAACTATGGCGCAAAGCGCCAGTACCGAACATCATGGCAATCAGGGGCTGTTCGGCAAAATGTCAGAAAGCCGTGTTGAGGCGATCCAGCAGGGCGCGCGCCGGGCCGGCGTCATGGCCCTTCGGATCATTGCCCATATGCCCCAGCCGGTCCTCCAGCCGCGCGACCCGATCATAAAGATCCTGACTGCCCTCGATCAGGGCGCGGGCCTCGAAGGGAAATCCCTCCGTCAGCGTGGCGTCGGTCAGGCTGGCGCGGCCCAGGCGATATTTCTCATCGCCCAGATCGGCATCGCTGATTTCCCCGCGCTGCCAGGCGCGCTGGCTGAGGAGCCAGGCGATGACATGCATCAGCCGGGTCGTCACCTTGAGCGATTCGCAGGCGAAGGATACGCGGCGCAGAGGGTCGACCGCTTCGCCGCGTCCCAGAACGTCACCGTCAAAATAAGCCCGCGCCTCATCGGCCATCATCATGGCTTCGAGGTAAAGGCCATCGACCAGTCGGCGATGAAGGCCGGGATCCAGAGACGCTGCATAACGCATGGCCACTGACTGACACAGATTGACGGCTTTGTCAGCGGGGCAAGACAGCAAGAATGGACGCCCGATGTCCCATTACGGAGCCGCACTTGTGGCAAGAGCGTTGGCTGGCACTCAGGCGATGATGTCGGGGACCAGTTCATCTTCCAGCGCGCTGATCTCATCCTTCAGGCGCAGCTTGCGCTTTTTCAGCCGCGCGATCTGCATCTGATCGCTGCTTCCCGCATCGACCAGAGCCGCGATCGCACTATCGAGATCGCGATGTTCGACCCGAAGCAACTCCAGACGGCGCATGATATCTTCCCGGCTCACCGTCGCTGTTCGCACCCCCTGTACATCGTGCGACCGGTGGTAGCGCCCGATGCTCGCGCGGGCCACCGCAAATTTGCAAACGGCCCATCGCAAAGGCGGAATCATCGCGAGACAAGGGCCATCTTTCATGATCTAATCGGAAATCCATCGCCCTCGTAAGGAGAATGTCATGGAAAACAGCCACATCTCAGCTCTTTCGGCCAAGCACGCAGGACTCGACGCCCGGATCAAGGCGGAGACGAGTCGTCCCATGCCGGACACGACCCTGGTTGCCTCGCTCAAAAAGCAGAAATTGCGGCTGAAGGAAGAGATGGCTGCGCAGCATTAAGCGCAAGCGCCTCCATACAGGGTGCGGACCGGCGCAATGGCGTCGGTCCGACCCGTCCCGTCACCATCGATGTGTCAGGATGTCCACATACCGTGACCGATGTCGTGACGGTCAGCGCAAGCGGCCTGCGCGCGGCGCCCTCAGATAATCCGGCATGGTCTGTGCTGAGCCAGAAGACACGGGTTTGCGCGCCAATTGCGGGTCGATAACCTCATCAAAAGCCAAGCCGATTTTGCTGTCGCGCGACCAGGCAATCGTGCCGGAGATGCGGCCGACGCCGCGCAAGTCCAGCGCGACCTTCTGCCCGGCCGCGAGCGGCATTTCACAATCCGCCATCAAGCCAGTAGCCGACAAGTTGCGGATGCGTGCGCGGCCCAGCGACCGTCCGTCGGGAGCAAGCAGGCTGGCCATCAGGAACAGGCTGTCGCGCGGTGACGATCGCGCCGGTCCCCGATCCGAAATGCCCTGCTCGTCGTCCATTCCATACCCGCAAAATCTAGTGTGTTCCGTCGCGGACACTAATTCCAGGCGATGGAAAAACCGTTAATCGTCGCGCGAGATTTTTTCCTGTCGTTCGTGACGCTCCTGCGCCTCGACGGTCATGGTGGCGATTGGGCGCGCCTCCAGGCGGCCGAGCGAGATTGGCTCACCTGTCACTTCGCAATATCCATATTCGCCATCGTCGATACGGCGCAAGGCCGCATCGATCTTTGAAATGAGTTTGCGTTGGCGGTCGCGCGTGCGCAACTCGATCGACCAATCGGTTTCGCTCGATGCGCGATCATTGAGGTCGGGTTCGCGCAGGGGCTCATTCTGAAGAACCGCCAGCGTCCCTTCCGCCTCGGCAAGGATCTGCTTTTTCCAGTCCCAAAGCCGCTGCCGGAAATATTCCTGTTGCAGCGGATTCATGAACTCCTCGTCGGCCGATGGGCGATAATCGACAGGCAGGGTTATCGACGATTTGGGCGGCTTTACGCCGTCTTTATCGGAATTCAGCACCGACGCCATCTGGCTCTCCGACTCGTTGGCCCGGTGCTTCAAGCTCCCGGGCACCAATGACTTTTCATTGAGGGCGCCTCATAGCCATCGGCGCGGAACGACACAAGCGGACATTGGCGTCGGCAAGGTGGGTTTTCCGCCACACGACCGAGTCCCCGCCGAAGCGGCAGCCGCGACTCGCAACGGGACGCACTGCCGCGCCGGATCGAGTAGCGCTTTACCCTATGGCGCCGGGTCGTATCATAGTGGGACGTTAACCATGATCGCTGACGCTACGGCCTGAATTTGGTGGACTTGTCGGCAGGATTCAGAGTTAACGACCTTGCGGTTAACCTTTTCTTCTGCGCTTTTATGAAAAGGCAGCCTGACCCGTTCCAACCCGGATCGGATGGCGACAAGACAAGAGTGGATTCCTATGTCGGTTCGGATGGCCCTGGCTAAACTATGCGCTTGCACCTGCGGTGGCGCGATCATCGGTGGCGGCGCGGTGCATGTGGCCGAAAGCGCGCGCCCTGCTGTCGTTCATAGCAGCAAGAGCACGAAGGCCGCGCCTAAGAAGCGCTATGCCGTCCGCACCGTGAAGAGGAAGGTCGTCAAGACCGCCGTGGCCTGCGCACCGCAAACGGTGACTGTCACCAGCCAGCCCGCGCCCGTTCCACTGCCTGCGCCTTTGCCGCCAGCTGAAATGCCGATGATGTCAGGCGGCGGCGGCGCAGTGCCGATCGTCATGGGCGGCGGCGGATTTGGCGGCGGCGGTTTCATCGGCGGGTTCTTCGGCGGCGGTGGCAGCAGCGGTGGGTCCGTGGTGATCTCATCGACCAGCAGCTCGACCGGCGGTATCAGCACGTCGACGTCATCCGGCGCGACCAGTAGCTCATCCTCATCCAGCTCCAGCTCGTCCTCCTCCTCTTCGTCGTCCAGCTCGTCTTCGAGCAGTTCGAGCGGCGGGAAACCGGGCAAACCCGACAAGCCCGATCATCCCGGTTCGACCGGTGGTTCGTCCGGCAGCAGTTCGTCGTCTTCGTCCAGCTCGTCCAGTTCATCGTCGAGCAGTTCGTCGTCCAGCTTCGGCAGCACGGGCAGCAGCGGCAGTTCGTCGACGTCGTCTTCGACCAGCAGTTCGTCGTCCACCAGTTCTTCGACCAGCAGCTCGACGGGCGGATCGAGCACCAGCAGCGGCGGCACGGACGTGCCCGCGCCGCCTATGGTTCTGCTCTTCGGTGCGGCCGCCGTGGCACTGGTCGCTCGCCGGCGCTTTGCCGAACGCAAGGCGCAGGCAGCAGCCTGACCCTTTTCCCCTCAAAGGGGGCATGCGAGGGGTGGCTCCGGGGGGCCACCCCTTTTTTTGCCGCCTCAACTGGCGGCGATGACTTTTTCGATTTCCGGCACGGGGTGATTGGTCAGGTCCTTGGCAATCTCTCCGATCAGGCGGTTCTGCACTTCCTTGTGCAGATGCTTGCGCATTTCGCCGAGCGCAGTCGGCGGCGCGACGATGATCAGCTTTTCAAATTCCTGCGCCAAGGCACGGCGTTTCAGCATATCGGCGGCATCGGCTGCGAAGCGCGCCTCCTCCAGATCATGGAAGTTCACTTCGTCCATGGCGCTGCGATGGCTGCCGACCGAATTGTGCGATCGGCCCGGCGCATCGGTCGCCTGTTCGCGGTCGGCGGGATTGTCCTGCTCCTTGACCGTTTCCGCTTCCAGATTGGGATAGGCCGCGTCGCCCTTGTTCCGGAAGAACAACATCTTGCGACCATCGGCCACCAGCACCATCGTATCATGTTCGATCTGCATCGCCTGTCTCCTTTGTTATTGGCTGACGTAACGCTAACGGATGACGGGGCCTGGGGTTGCGCGAGCGGCAGGCTGGCGGCATAGGCTTGCGCCATGCACGACATACGCTTCATCCGCGAAAACCCTGCCGCTTTCGACGCCGCCCTCAAGCGCCGGGGACTGGATGCGCTGGCTTCAGACATCATCGCGCTGGACGAGAAAAGCCGCGCGCTCAAAACGGAGTGGCAGCAGGCGCAGGCGCGCCGCAATGAAGCGAGCAAGGCCATCGGTCAGGCCATGGCCGCAAAGGACAGCGATACCGCCGAGGCGCTCAAAGCCGAAGTCGCGCGCCTTAAAGACAGCATGCCAGCGCTGGAGAGCGAAGAGCGCGCGATCGGGGAGCAATTGACCGCGCTGCTGGCCGCCATTCCCAACCTGCCGGCGGACGATGTGCCCGATGGCGCGGACGAAACGGACAATGTCGAACTGAGCCGTTGGGGCACGCCGCGCGACTTTGCGTTTCAGCCGCAGGATCATGCCGATTTCGGCCCGGCGCTCGGCCTCGATTTTGAAGGCGGGGCCGCCCTGTCGGGCGCGCGCTTCACGGCGCTGCGTGGTCAGATGGCCCGACTGCACCGCGCGCTCGCCCAGTTCATGCTCGATCAGCAGACGACGGCGAACGGCTATGAAGAAGCGATCGTCCCGCTGCTCGTCAAGGATGCGGCGCTGTTCGGGACGGGGCAATTGCCCAAATTTGCCGAAGACCTGTTCCAGACGACAGACGGCCGCTGGCTCATTCCCACTGCCGAGGTGTCGCTGACCAATCTGGTCGCCGATCAGATCGTGCCGGAAGACCGCCTGCCGCTACGCCTGACCGCGCTCACGCCCTGTTTCCGCTCCGAAGCCGGATCGGCCGGCCGCGACACACGCGGCTTCATCCGCCAGCACCAGTTCGAAAAGGTCGAACTGGTGGCGATTTGCCGGCCCGAAGAATCGGAGGCCGAGCATGAGCGCATGGTCGCGGCGGCGGAGGGCATTCTCCAGGCGCTTGCCCTGCCCTATCGCAAGATGCTGCTCTGCACGGGCGACATGGGCTTTGGCGCGCGCAAGACCTATGATCTGGAAGTCTGGTTGCCCAGCCAGAAAACCTATCGGGAAATCAGTTCGGTTTCCAATTGCGGTGACTTTCAGGCGCGGCGGATGAATGCCCGCATGCGGCCCGACGGCGGAAAGCAGACGATGTTTCTACATACGCTGAATGGATCGGGCCTGGCGGTCGGGCGGACATTGGTCGCCGTACTGGAAAATTACCAGCAAGCCGACGGCAGCGTGATCATTCCCGATGCCTTGGCGCCCTATATGGGCGGGGTTACGACGCTGGAGCCGCGATAGGGGCTTTTTCTGTCTTGGCTTCGGCGCCTGATGAAGAAGGTGGCATGAGGGCTGGAAAGCTGGCTCTGATGCGATACACAGAAAGGGATGCCTGTTTCCCCCCGCCTGCTTGTTTGCGCCCTCAGCCTGCTGCTACCGCTCACTGCCTGCATCCCGCAGCAGGCTGAGCGGGATACCGCCGCGATATCCACGCCGACGCCGCCTCCCGACCTTGGCGCGGATGCTACCACGGCGCGGCTGGCCGAACCAGAGCCGGTCTGGACCGCGCAGCAGGTCGTCCCCAACGCCCGCATTGTCGCAGAGTCCAGCTATGTCGTGCATCCGGGCGACACGCTGCGCGGGGTCGGCAATCGCACCGGGGCCGGATCGGAAATGATCGCGAAGGCCAATGACCTGTCACCACCCTACGCCCTGCGCGTCGGGCAAACGCTCGCGATACCCGGTGGCCGTTATCACCTCGTCGCTGAAGGGGAGACAGGGATTGCCATCGCCGCAGCCTATGCCGTCCCGTGGAGGCGCATCGTCGAGGCGAACGGCCTGGAGGAACCCTATGTCCTGCGGCGCGGGCAGCGCCTGTTGCTGCCCGATGCTCCGGCTGGCGATGCACGATCGCTGGAGCAGCGAGCGGCTGCATTCCGCATCGACATTGACGATGTGCTGACCGGCGGCCAGCCTGCCGCGCGGGACAATGCGCCCGTGATGGCCGCGTCCAGCAGGCCCAGGCCCCTCCCCTCCAATGCGCCGATCGCCCAGCCGACGGCGTTCGCGGGCAGCTTTGCCTGGCCGCTGCGCGGGACCATCCTCTCCCGCTTCGGGCCGGGCCAAAGCGGGTCCAGAAATAATGGCATCGACATCGCCGCCCCGGCCGGCACGCCGATCCGCGCATCAGCCGATGGCGTCGTCGCCTATGCCGGCGATAAGGTGGCCGTGTTTGGCGGACTGGTGCTGATCAACCATGGCAGCGGATGGGTCAGCGCCTATGGCCATGCCAGCCGCGTCGACGTGGTGCGCGGACAGAAAGTGACCAAGGGGCAGGTGATCGGCCTGTCGGGCGATACCGGCTACGCCAGCAAGCCCAAATTGCATTTCGAATTGCGCAAGGACCGCGCGCCGGTCGACCCGCTTGGCAAGCTGCCCCCGGCATGAGGATCGACAAGGCAAACGCCCCGTCGGCCATGGCGGGCTTTCTGCGACGCAGATCGTCCATGCCGATGTGGATGGACCTGACCTGGCGCGTCCTGCTCCTCTTCGGCCTCATCTCGCTGGTCCTGCTTCTACACTGGATCGGGCGGGACGGGCTGAAGGATAATCTCGACAACCAGATCAGCTTCATCGACGTGCTATATTTCACGACCGTCACCGTCACGACCGTGGGCTATGGCGACATCGTCCCGATCACGCCGGAAGCTCGCCTGTTCGAGGCCCTGTTCGTGACGCCGATCCGGCTCTTTGTCTGGCTGATCTTCCTCGGCACGGCGTATAATCTCTTTCTCCGCAACATTTTTTACAGGTGGCGCATGGCACGCATCCAGGCCGATCTGCACAATCACATCATCGTCACCGGTTTCGGCACCAGCGGGCAGGAAGCCGTGCATGAACTGCTGGCGCGTGGCACCGATCCGCGCGAAATCGTCGTCATCGATGGCAGCGAAAAGGCGCTGGAACTGGCCGAAGCCCATGGCTGCAACATATTGTGCGGCGATTCGACGCGCGACAAGACATTGAAGGATGTCGCGATTCACCGCGCGCGCAGCATGATCGTGTCTGCGGGGCGTGACGACACGTCGATCCTGATCACCCTGACGGCCCGCCATCTGGCCCCTCGCCTGCCAATCAGCATCGTCGTGCGGAACGAGGATAATGAAGTGCCCGCGCGACAGGCCGGCGCGACGACGGTCATTAATCCCGTAAGTTTCGCCGGGCTGCTGCTGGCCGGCAGCACGACCGGCGAACATATTGCCGATTACATGGCGGATCTGGCCGCGTCCGGGGGCCGGGTGAAACTGATCGAACGGGCGGTGCTGCCGCAGGAAATTGGCCAGCCGCTGTCCGCCATCCGAACCGGCCTTGGTGTGAGGGTGTATCGGGGCAACCGCCCCATCGGTTTCTGGGAGGAGGATTCCAAGCAGTTGCAGACAGGCGATGTCATCATCGAAATCGCCGAAGGCGACGGCCATGGGAACACCCTGCCCCCGGTCTGATTCGTTTCCCGTGACATTCGCGCCAAAAATCCCTATGTGCGCGCCGATCATGGCAACCAAAATTCCAGACGCGCCGAAAATCGGCATGGTGTCGCTCGGCTGTCCCAAAAATCTGGTCGATTCCGAGCGTATCCTGACCAAGCTGCGATCCGACGGCTATCAGATGTCCGCAGATTATGCGGGCGCTGACGTCGTGCTCGTCAACACTTGCGGCTTTCTGGATTCGGCCAAGGAAGAATCGCTCGAAGCGATCGGCGAAGCGATCGCGGAAAATGGCCGCGTTATCGTGACCGGCTGCATGGGTGACGAGGCCGACGTCATCCGCGCGAAATTCCCCCAAGTGCTCGCCGTCACGGGCGCACATCAATATGAGCAGGTGGTCAATGCCGTACATGACGCCTCCCCGCCCATTCCCAACGCCTTTGTCGACCTGGTGCCCGAAGGTGGCCTGAAGCTGACGCCGCGCCATTACAGCTATCTGAAGATCAGCGAAGGCTGCAACCACCGCTGTTCCTTCTGCATCATCCCCTCGATCCGCGGCGATCTGGTCAGCCGCCGCATTGATGCCGTGCTCCGGGAAGCGGAAAAGCTGGTCGCGGCGGGGACGAAGGAATTGCTGGTCATCAGCCAGGATACGTCCGCCTATGGCGTCGATACCCGGCATGACGTGCGCCAGTGGAAGGGCCGCGATATCCGCGCGCACATGACGGACCTCGCTCGCGAACTGGGGCAATTGCGCACGACGGAAGGCCGCGCGCCCTGGGTTCGGCTCCACTATGTCTATCCTTATCCCCATGTCGATCAGGTCATTCCGCTAATGGCGGACGGCCTGCTGACGCCCTATCTCGACATCCCCTTCCAGCACGCCGCACCGAATGTGCTCAAGGCGATGAAGCGGCCGGCCAATGAGGCCAAGGTGCTCGATCGCATCCGCAAATGGCGCGCCATCTGTCCCGATATCGCGATCCGGTCATCCTTCGTGGTGGGCTTTCCGGGTGAAACGGAAGCCGATTTCCAATATCTGCTCGACTGGCTGGACGAAGCGCAGCTCGACCGCGTCGGCGCGTTCCGCTTCGAACCCGTGGAGGGCGCGGCGGCCAATGCCCTGCCCGATGCCGTGCCCGAAGAGGTAAAGGAAGAACGTTACCAGCGGATCATGGAAAAGACCGCCGCGATCAGCGCCGCGAAATTGCAGGCGAAGATCGGCCGCATACTGCCCGTCATCATCGACGAAGTGGGCGAGCCCGACGAGGAGGACGGCTCCGTCGGCGCGACCGCGCGCTCGCAGGCCGACGCGCCGGAGATCGACGGCAACGTCTTTTTGCGCGACGTGGGTGAGGGACGCCGGGCCGGCGACATCGTCGACATTCTGGTCGAGGATGCCGACGATCACGATCTCTATGGCGTTCCGGCCTGAACCACGGGCCGTCCCGCCAAAACCTTGCGCATGACGATCAGGGCTTTGCGAACGCGTCCTGATATTCGGTCTTGATGGCTTTGCGCATGGCGGCGTCCACCGGCAGCGTGACCTCATAGGTGCCTTCGGCATAAGGGCCGGCGCTATAGGGACCGATGATGACGGTCATGCTGTCGATCAGCTTGCCGTCTTTCGAGGTGGGGACGAGCACTTGCTCCATCGGGTCAATGCATTTGGTGAATTCATCATCCCCGGCCACGACCGGCTCCCCGCGCTTTTCCGCACGCTGCTTGTCGAGTTCCGCGCAGAAACGGTCCCGGATGGCGGCGGCAAAGGCCGTGGGCGATGTCATCAACGCCTTGACGCTGGTTTCGCGCTGGCGGACCTTGTCCCACAGAACCACGTCATAGCCGGTCATGCCATGGGCACCGCCCGAATAGACATAGGTCTGCGATCGCAAGGACAGGAATCGCGGCGTATCGGCCGCCACCGTCCATTCCGTCTCCAGACTATGGGGCCGGAACGGATAGCCGGACGCCTTGGCCGACGCGCTATCTTCCTGCGCCATTTTGAGCGCGTCGGCCTTGCTGCTCTCCATTGCTTTGCGAAACGTGTTGACCAAAGCGGGGATGGCTGCGGCTTCCGCAGGATAAGAATAGGCAAATTCGAGCAGTTCGCTCTTGTCGCTCTGTGAAAAGGGCGCTGCGGGGGATGACGGCGGCGGCGTCGCGCCCGCCATGTTATTGGCGAATTGCGTGGCTGCTGCGCTGGACACCGCATTGCCGGCAGCCTCGTCGCCGGTGGGCGAGCATGCCACCGCAAGCAGCGCCGCCGCCGCGATCATCCCGCCGCCGCGCATCAGTGAGCCTGCGCCTGTGCGGCGCGGCAGCGCTCACCAATGGCCTTGCGCGCATAGTCGCTTTCCAGGGCGCGTCCGGCATTGGACCAGCCTTCGGCGATCAAAGCCTGCTGAACGGCATTGCCATTGTCGAAGCGACCGGTTTCGGCGAGCGCATAGGCCCTGGCGCGAGCCGCCTGCAGGCTGCGGTCATCTGCATAAGTCATCGTCCATCTCCTTGTTTCTTCTGGCGTTCCTTTTAGGCCCATCGGCCTTGCGAGGCAAAGTCACATTGGGTCGGCCGTGCCGCGCGCGCGACGGGAAATTGCCTCTTCCCCTCCTCGGGGAGTTTCCCTTACACCGGCAGCATGATCGACTTTTCCGACCTGCTCAAGCCAGACAACCAACAGCCAGCGCACATGATCCAATTACTGGATCCGGGCAGCTACGAAGGCTGGAGCAGCGAGCAATCTGCCTCAATTCGCAGCATGCTTTCCGCACAGAAGTTTCGCGGCAAGATTGGCGACCATGCGCTGTTGTGGGGTGAAGGCCAGCAGGACTGGTCAGTCGTCGCCGTCGTGCCTGATCGGGAGAAAATGGGGCCATGGTGCCTCGCCAAGCTGGCCGAAGCCCTGCCGGAAGGCCAATATCGCCTCGCCGACGGACGGGCGGGTGAGGCGGCGCTTGGCTGGCTGTTGGCGCACTATCGTTTCGATCGTTATCGCCAGGACGACAATGGCACGAGCGCCAGGGTGCTTTTGACCCAGGACGTCGCTCGCATCGAACCGATGCTGCATCTGGCCCGCGCGACCGCCTTGGTGCGCGATCTGGTCAATATCCCGGCCGCCGACATGGGGCCGCCCGACCTGGAGCAGGCGGTGCAACGCGTCGCGCAACTGTTTGGAGCGCACGTCACTACAACGCGGGGCGACGCGCTGGAACAGGGCTTTCCGATGATCCACGCCGTCGGCAAGGCGGCCGACCGCAGTTTCGCCCCGCGCCTGATAGAATTGGAATGGGGCGACCCGTCCCACCCTCGTCTAGCGCTGGCGGGCAAGGGCATCTGCTTTGACAGCGGCGGGCTGGACATCAAACCGTCATCGGGCATGCGCCTGATGAAGAAGGACATGGGCGGGGCCGCCCACGCGCTGGGCCTGGCGAAATTGATCATGTCAAGCCGCCTGCCGGTCCGGCTGCACCTGCTGATCGCTGCGGCCGAAAACGCCATTGGCGCCAACGCCTTTCGCCCTGGCGACATATTGCGCAGCCGCAAGGGCCTGACCGTCGAAATCGGCAACACCGATGCGGAAGGCCGCCTTGTCCTGGGGGACGCCCTCACCCGCGCTGGCGAGGAAAAGCCAGACCTGGTGATAGATTTCGCGACGTTGACTGGGGCGGCGCGCGTCGCGGTCGGGCCCGATCTGCCGGCCTTATTCTGCAACGATGATGCGCTGGCCGCGCAGGCTTTGGCGCATGGCGCCGCCGTTGAGGACCCGCTCTGGCGGTTGCCTTTGTGGGACCCCTATGCCGATATGCTGAAATCTGACTTGGCCGATATCAACAATGCCGGAGACGGCGGCTTTGCCGGCGCGATCACCGCAGCCTTGTTCCTGAAACGCTTTGTCCCGGACAATATACCCTGGCTCCACCTCGACACATTTGCCTGGCGTCCGGCGGCAAAACCAGGCCGGCCCAAGGGCGGAGAGGCGCTGGGCATGCGCGCCATATTCCAGTTGCTTCAGGAGCGCTATCGCCCCCAACGATGACGCATTTACAAAGGCCTATCCGTTACGCAACCGGATTGGCCATCGCGCGTTAAGCGGGCATGAACGCCCTTTCAGCCAGTCACTCCGCCGCCGAGATCAACCGCCCGGGCATCCCGTCGCTGCGTCAATGGATGTCGACGCTGGTCGATTATGTGCGTTCGGGCAAACCAGACCTGACCAATCGCCAGATGGCGTTGATGATGACCGTGTATATCAGTTCCGGGCCGCATACCGTGCGTGGCCTTGCCGAAACGCTGCATGTGTCGAAGCCGGTCATCACCCGCGCGCTCAATAAATTGTCGGCGCTCGGCTATCTGCGGCGGGAGCGCGATGTTGCGGACCGCCGCAATATTTTCATCACGCGAACCCCCAAGGGCGCGGAATTTCTTGACGCCTTTAACCTTTTCATCGCAGGAACCGCGCGCGATGAACGGACTGACACCCCCGCTGCGGAGCGCTCCGCCTGAAAGAACCCGGTTCAGGCTGCAAGGCCGTTCGGTTGCGCTGGACCGGCGCGTTCATGCCGCGCGCGGCGACCTTGCCGATCTCTCACTGGCCGGCACGCTTTTTTCGGCTCATTATGCGCGCGCCGTCGCGCTGACTTGCGTCGCGCCCGGCACTCCCTTGCTGGCGGCAGCGTCCCCCACGGCCGAAGCGGTGAGCGAGTTGGTGCGTGGTGAAATATTTCACGCTCTGGACGTGACCACCGATTGGGCCTGGGGATTTTGCGGGCATGATGGCTATGTCGGCTACATCCGGCGCGACGCGCTCGATGCCGAAGAGCAGCCAACCCACCGGATAACCGCCCTGACTGCCCCCCTGTTCAGCGCGCCCGACATCAAGTCGACGATCGCGGATTATTGGCCGCTCGGCGCCATATTCGCCGGTGACATGGACGGCGCCTTTGCGGCCTGCGCCGAAGGCTTCGTGCATATGCGCCATATCGAGCCGATCGACGCGCCTGTGTCAGACTGGGTTGCGGTAGCCGAGGACCATCTTGGCAAACCCTATGTGTGGGGCGGACGCGGACATCGCGGTATCGATTGTTCCGGGCTGGTCCAGGTCGCACTGGGCCGCGCGGGACTGAGCGTGCCCCGGGACACGGATTTGCAGTGTGAAGGGATCGGGACGCCCATCGACAGCGACGCAAAGCTGGAGCGGGGAGATCTTATTTTCTTCCCCGGCCATGTCGGCATCATGACAGACGGCAGCACCCTCTTGCATGCCAACGCCCATTGGATGGCCGTGGTCAAGGAACCGCTGGCCGACGTCGTCGCGCGCCTGGCGGCTGACCACCCCACACCTATCATCGCGCGGCGCAGGGTAAGCTTATGACGACCAAGGTTTTCATTGACGGTGGTCATGGAACGACCGGGATCGAAATCGCCGAGCGGCTGGCCGGGCGCCCGGAACTCTCGCTGATTGCGCTCGACATTGAGGATCGCAGAAACGCCGCCGCCCGGCGCGACGCGCTGAACGCTGCGGACGTCGTCATCCTGTGCCTGCCCGACGACGCCGCGCGCGAGTCAGTGGCGCTCATCGACAATGACCATACGCGAGTCATCGACGCCTCCACCGCCCATCGCGTCGCTGATGGATGGACCTACGGATTTCCCGAACTGGAACCGGGCCACCGGGAACGCCTGGCGGCCAGTCGCTATGTCGCCAATCCGGGCTGCTGGCCCACGGGCTTTCTGGCATTGATGCGCCCGCTGGTGCTTGCGGGCCTGATTCCTGCCGACTGGCCTGTCACCGTATCGGGGGCATCAGGCTATTCGGGCGGTGGCAAGACGATGATCGCCGACTATGAAGCGTCAGCAGCGCAGCCCAGCGCGTTCCGGCCCTATGGGCTGAATCTCACGCATAAGCATGTGCCGGAAATGACACGCTATTCCGGGCTGACGCACCCGCCCCTCTTCGCACCCGCCGTCGCCAACGCCTATCGCGGGATGATCGTGGAGGTGCCGTTGCAGTTGCGCGCCATGCCCGGCGCGCCATCGCTCGCAGATATTCACGATGTGTTGGCATCGGCCTATGCCGGGTCCCCGATCGTCACGCTGGAAGACAGCGCCGCCATGTCGGGCGTGCCACTGGAATATGTCGGTGCGAGCGACCGTCTGGCCTTGTTCCTGTTCGGCAATCCGGACACCGGCCAGGCCCGGCTGGTCGCCGCGCTCGACAATCTGGGCAAGGGCGCGGCCGGCGCGGCGGTGCAAAATCTCAACATCCTCGCCGGATTGCCCGAAACCGCGGGGCTACGCCTTTAAGCTGACATCAGTGGACGGTGCCTGTCGGTTGGTCGACGGCCAGCAATATGATGAGACGTTCGATCTGCCGCCAGTGGCAGAAATGGATATGGTTGCCCTGGTCGAGGCTTCGGCCGGCGCGAGCGGCCGCTTCATAGCCGGCATTGGCGCCAAATTGGCTGATCAGTTCAGCCGCGTCGTCGATGCTTTTCCGGTCCGACAGATATGGCAATTGCATGGCGCGCCCCCGCTCCCCGTATCGTTGAGACCATATCGACCCAAGAATCGTGCCAAAGATACGGATTGGCCGAGAGGCTGGAACAGCATGATGAAGACGCCCTTAGGCATGTCCCGCGCTGAGACGAATATCCCGTTTCAGGACGCTTCGATCCATTTCGGACAATGGCGCAAAGGCGCTGGCGTCGCCGGGCATAGCATGGCAAGGACCACCCCATGAAGGATCGTCGCTCCACCCCGACCGGATCGGGCGCCATCATCGCGCTGCTGATTCTCGTCGGCACGATCGGCGGCGGACTGCTGGGTCAGCCGACGATCGGACTGCTGAGCGGACTCGCGCTGGGCATCATCATCGCTCTGCTGATTTATCTGGGCGAACGCGGCAAATAAGCGGCGGCGCAGACGGGCAATCACCTTGCCCGAAACCCGATCGCCGCATAGATGTTGGCGCATGAACAAGCATTTCATCATCCTGCCCCTTGTCGCCATCGCGCTCGTTGGCGGTGGTTTTCTCTATCTGGCGCAGGGCGACACGGCCCGATTGCCCGCAGGCGCGGATACGGGCCGGGAACCGGTCTTCACCAGCCCCCGCAGCGAGATGATCCCGACCGTCAACATCGCCGAGGTGAAGCCGTGGAAAGCGGGTGAAAAACCTGTCGCCGCTAAGGGGCTGGCGGTTGAGCGCTTCGCCGAAGGCCTGGCGCATCCGCGATCCATGTTGCGGCTGCCCAATGGCGACATATTGGTCGCGGAAACCAACAGCCCGCCGCGTCCCAAGGACGGCATTGTCCAGCGGGTAATGAATTACCTGATGGACAAGGCAGGCGCCGGCGTTCCCTCCGCCAACCGCATCACACTGCTGCGCGACACCGACAAGGACGGCCGGGCCGACACGAAGACGGCCTTTCTGACTGGGCTCAATTCCCCCTATGGCATGGCCCTGATCGGCGACACGCTTTACGTCGCCAACACCGATGCGCTGATGGCTTTCCCGTATAAGGAAGGCGACACGAAGATCAGCGCCGCCGGGCGCAAGATCATCGACCTGCCCGCCCAATCGCCCAACCAGCATTGGACCAAGAGCATGGTCGCGTCGCCCGACGGGCTGCTGTACATCGGCGTCGGATCGAACAGCAATATCGGCGAAAATGGGCTGGAGCGCGAGCGCAACCGCGCGGTCGTGTTCGAAGTGAACCCCAGGAACGGGTATAAGCGCGTCTTCGCCTCGGGCTTGCGCAACCCTGTGGGCCTTGCCTTCGAACCCAAGAGCGGCGCGCTCTGGGGTGTCGTCAACGAACGCGACATGCTGGGCGCGGACCTGGTTCCCGATTATCTGACGCGGATCGAATTTGGCGCCTTCTATGGCTGGCCGTGGAATTATTGGGGCGGGTATGAGGACCGTCGTGTCCAGCCGCAGCGCCCGGAAATTCGCGAATATACCAAGCGGCCAGATTATGCGCTGGGCAACCATGTCGCGCCGCTCGGCCTGACCTTTGCCGACAAGATGAAACTGGGCGCACCCTTCACCGACGGCGCCTTCGTCGGCCTCCATGGCAGCTGGAACCGCAAGCCCGCCTCCGGTTACAAGGTGGTGTTCGTCGGCTTCGATGACGGGGAGGCCGGCAAGGCGAAGCCGGTCGATGTGCTGACCGGATTCCTGGACGAGGATGGCGACGCCCACGGCCGCCCTGTCGACGTGACGGCCGATGCGCAGGGCGCGTTGCTGGTGAGCGACGATGTCGGCGGGATCGTCTGGCGCGTCACCATGGCACAATGAGCGGCAAGGCTGGCGATCAGATCGTCAGCCCGTTCCTGCCGGCCAGTTCCACGACATATTGCCAGGCGACGCGGCCCGACCGGCTGCCGCGCTGCGTCGCCCATTGAATCGCTTCCAGCCGATCGACGGGGAGCCCCAGCGTTTGCGCATAGCCCTCAACAATCGCGACATAAGCGTCCTGATCGATCGCATGAAAGCCAAGGCTGAGACCGAAGCGATCCGACAGCGCCATCTTGTCGTCTATCACGTCGCGCGGATTGATAGGATCATCCTGCTCGGCCAGGTGGCGGGGCACGATGTGCCGGCGATTGGACGTGACATATAGCCGCACATTGGCCGGCCGAGCGGCCGTCCCGCCTTGCAACAGCGATCGCAGCGCGCGGGCGTCACCAGCCCCCTGCTCATCAAAGCCCAGATCGTCGAGGAACAGTATGAAAGGACGCTCGCTGCCCCGCAGCAGCGCGAACAGCGATGGCAGGCTGGCCAACTGGTCGATGGCGCATTGCATCAGGGCGATGTCACGCCCTTCCCGCTGCAATTTGCCGACGACAGCGGCCACCGCCGCGGATTTGCCAGTCCCGCGCGCCCCCCATAACAGCACGTCATGCGCGGCATAGCCATCAGCCAGACGACGGCTATTGGCGAGCAGCGCCTCCTTCTGCGCGTCGATCCCGGTCAGCAAGTCGTAATCGACTGGCGCAAAATCCTCGACCGGGTGGACGACATGACCGTCCCAGACGTAAGCCGACGCAGTCGACAGGTCAGCGGGAGAAGCCGGAGGCGGCGCCATCCGCTCCAGCGCTTCGGCAATGCGGGTCAAAAGGGCATCGTTCATTTCCTGCCCTTAGATCATTTCCGCAGTGGAGGGAAAGCGCGGCGAACGTCCTGTCATTGTGCTGACGCAATGGCCTTTTACTCGCTCAGCTTGGGGACTATAGCGTGGGGGCCGTGACAATCGCAAATCCAGTCTATTCCACACGATCCTGCCGCTATGGCGCCGAAGCGCTGAGAGAAGCGGCATTGCTGATCCGCGCGGGCGAGCCTGTCGCGGTGCCAACCGAGACAGTCTATGGCCTGGCAGCGGACGCCACCGACACCCATGCCGTCGCCGCGATCTATAGTGCGAAGGGACGTCCCAGCTTCAACCCGCTGATCGTGCATGTCGCGCATATGGACATGGCGCGTACGCTTGCGCATTTCTCCGCGACGGCAGACAGGCTTGCCGAGCGTTTCTGGCCTGGGCCTTTGACCATGGTGCTGCCGGTGCGCGCCGATAGCGGTTTGTCGCATCTGGTGACGGCCGGCTTGCCGACCGTCGCGCTGCGGGTGCCGGCTCATCCCGCGATGCGCGCGCTGATCCGCGAAAGCGGCCGCCCGCTGGCAGCGCCTTCGGCCAATCGCAGCGGCTCGATAAGCCCGACGCGGGCGGAGCATGTGCTGGCGAGCCTGAATGGCAAGGTGCGCATGGTGCTGGACGAAGGGCCAACGAGCGAGGGACTGGAATCGACCATCGCCGCGCCGGAAATGGACCGGATACGGCTATTGCGGCCGGGACCGATCATCGCCGCCATGCTGGGGGAGGCGACTGGGCTGCCCGTGGTCGCAGCGAAAGCGGATGCCGCGATCGAAGCGCCGGGCCAGCTTGAAAGCCATTATGCGCCAGCCAAGCCGGTTCGCCTCGACGCGCTGCGCGCCGAAACGAACGAATATCTGATCGGGTTTGGCCTGATGCCCTGCCACATCAACCTCAGCCCCGAGGCCGATCTGCGCGAAGCAGGCGCCAATCTCTTCGCAGCGTTGCACATGGCCGATGCAAGCGCCGCAGAACGGATCGCCGTGGCGCCGATCCCGATGGAGGGCATAGGGGCCGCGATCAACGACCGCTTGAGGCGTGCGGCCGCCTGATCGTTCAATGGCCAACCTAGCGCAGGCCGGAAACCACGCCAGCGTCAAACCTCAGCCGCAATCCTGATACCCCGCCTCGCGACATTGTTTGCGCCGCGCCTTTTCGGCCTTTTTCGCTTCCCGGCCTTCGCGCGCTTCCTTTTCGCGCATCTTGCGGCCGTAATTGCGATCGGCCTCATCCTGGCTGGTGGTCGCCCAGTCGGCAACCTGCGAGCCTGCCCGAACCGGCGCGGTGACGACGCTGGCGACGGTGCGAACGCATCCCGTCAGCCCCAGCATCAGCAACGGCCCAGCCAAGATCATCGCCTTCTTCATCGTCCCGTCCTCGCCAATTGCCGTTGCGTGCCTGTCGCCCATAGAGGATATGCCCGACAGACGCCACCCGAGGGGCGGCGCCGTCTTGGAGCTAGGGCGCGGGACACTCGGACGAGGTTCAGGCGTCCAGCCGTTCGCCAAAGCCCTTGCGCAATTTCGCCAGCTTAGGCGGAATGACCGCCATGCAATAGGGATTCCTGTCGCCGACCCTGTCCCAATATTTCTGATGATAATCCTCCGCCGGATACCAGGGGGCTTCCGACTCGATCGCCGTCACGATCGGCGCGGACTGATCTTCCTGCGCGCGCTCAATGCCCGCGCGCGCTTCCTCCTCCTGCTCGGGAGAATGGGGAAAGATCGCGGACCGATATTGGGTGCCGATGTCATTACCCTGACGGTTGAGTGTCGTCGGATCATGCGTGGCGAAAAAGATGTCGAGCAGATCGCCATAGGAAATGACGTCGGGATCGAAGGTGATGCGGATGGCTTCGGCATGACCCGTGTTGCCCGAACAGACCTGTTCATAGGTCGGATCGGGCACCGTGCCGCCGATATAGCCGCTTTCGACCGACTTCACGCCTTTCAGATTCTGATACACCGCTTCGGTGCACCAGAAGCATCCGCCGGCCAGCGTTGCGACTTCTTCCGTCATTCCTGTCATTCCTCAACTATGTGAAGCGTTGAGATAGGAAGGATCAGGCCGGGGTTCCAGACTCCAGCGCGGCGGCCTGCGCCTTCGCCCGTTCCTCGGCCACCAGTTCCTTGCGCGACAGCTTGCCAACCAGCGTCTTTGGCAGGTTGAGGCGAACCTCCACATCGCAGACACGCTCATGCTTGCCGAGCTGCGGATTGACCCAATCCCGGAGCGCAGGGCCATCAATCTCGTGCCCCTCATTCAGGGTCACGAACGCCTTTGGCTGCTCACCGCGATAATGGTCGGGCACACCGATCACCAGCGCCTCCTTGACGGCCGGGTGATGATAGAGGACGGATTCGACCTGGCTTGGGAACACCTTGAACCCGCCGACCGCGATCATGTCCTTCAACCGGTCGACGATCTTCACATAGCCATCTTCGTCGATGATGCCGACGTCGCCCGTGCGGATATAGTCGCCGACGAAAACCTGCGCGTCGGCGTCAGGGCGGTTCCAATAGCCCTTCATGATCTGCGGTCCCGCAAACAGAAGCTCGCCCGGCTCGCCTTGCGGCGGCGGCCGCGTCGGGTCCTCGCGATCGACCAGCTTCACGCGGGTCGCGGGAACCGGCTGACCCACGGTGCCGCTCTTGTTCAGCCCCTCATAGGGGTTGGTGCAGACGATGGGGCTGGTTTCGGTCAGGCCATAGCCTTCGATCAGATGCGCGCCCGTCGCCGCCTCGAACTTCTGCTTGAGTTCCAGCGGCAAGGGCGCACCGCCGGAGATGCAGGCACGCAGCGACGAAAAGTCGATATTGCGGATCGCGGGATGATCCAGCAGCGCCTGGAACATGGTCGGCACGCCCGGCAGGGATGTCGCCTTGACGCGCTGAATGGCGGCCAGCACCTGCGCCGCGTCGAAGCGGGGCAGCATCACCATCTCGCCACCATTCACCACGGTGCGATTGAGCGTGCAGGTATTGGCGAACACATGGAAAAACGGCAGGACCGCAATGATACGATCAGGCTCATGCTGGCGCGGATCGATCGCCTGCGCCTGGCGGGCGTTCGCGGTCAGATTCTGGTGCGTCAGCATCGCACCCTTGGGCGTGCCGGTCGTGCCACCGGTATATTGCAGCAGCGCGACGTCATTGACCGGGTCGATCTGCGCCACGGCGCAATCGCCCTTGTTGGTCATGAACCGGTCATAGCGGATGATCCGCGGATCATCGGGGATGGCCACGCTCTCGCTTGCCTTGAACCAGCGGAACAGCAGCGACTTGACCGGCGGCAGCACTTCGGCGACCGATCCGACGATCAGAGTTTCGAGCGTGCTGTGCTCCAGCACCTCCATGGCGGTAGGCAGCAAAGCCTTTGCCGACAGGGTGAAGAGAATTTTCGTCCCGCTATCCTCGACCTGATGCTCCAGCTCGGCCGCGGTATAGAGGGGGGAGAAATTGACGACGATCGCGCCGGCCATCAGCGCGCCATAATAGGCCGCGACATAATGGGGGGTGTTGGGCAGATAGAGGCCAACCCGGTCCCCTTTCTGCACGCCCATGGCCTGCAGCCCGCACGCCACCCGGCGGATCTGGTCATACATGTCGCCATAGGTGAATTTGCGCCCCATGAAGTCGACCATATGGGCGTCGGGATGCGCCAGCGCGCTGTCCGTCACCATCTGCCCCATCGACATCGGCGGGAAGGTTTGATCCCACTGGGTGGGATGGCGATACTTGTCCTTCAGGATCTTTTCGATGCTCTCCATGCCAAGGAGTGTATGGCGCAGCCGCACTTTACGCAAGCGTCAACCAATGAAAAAGGGCCACGTCCCTTGCGGACGCAGCCCTTGGGAAACCTTGAGTTTGCAACGTCAGCAACAGGAACGCCGCTGACGCTACGGCATCACACCTCGCCCTTGTTGCTGCTGAAAGGATCGATGATCGTGGCGGCGCTGGAAATGAAGTCGGACTCGCTCTTAAGCGCCTCTTCAGCACGGCGAACGGCGTCTTCCCGCTCGCGCCGCAACTCCTCGATCAGCGCCTCGCGGTCGCCGTCCAGACGCGAATCGGTGGGCGCTTCGATGCCGGCCTTCTTCGCCGCCCGCACGACCAGCGCGTCCAGTTCGCGCTGTGAACACAGGCCCAGCGTCACCGGATCCTTGGGCGTGATGTTGCTGATGTTCCAGTGGGTGCGGTCGCGGATGGCGGCAATGGTGGTGCGGGTGGTGCCGATCAGCTTGCCGATCGCGCCGTCCGAGATTTCAGGATGGTTGCGCAAGATCCAAGCGATGCCATCGGGCTTATCCTGCCGCTTGCTGACCGGCGTATAGCGCGGCCCCTTAGTCCGGCGCACAGGCTCCGGCCCTTTCAGCATCTTGAGCTTATAGTCGGGGTTCGCCTCACCCTTATGGATTTCCTCCATGGTGATTTCATGCGCGCGCACAGGATCGCGCCCGGTATATTTGATGCTGGCGGTATCATCGGCGATCGCCTGCACTTCAAGGATATGCAGCCCGCAGAATTCCGCGATCTGGTCAAAGCTCAGCGCGGTATTGTCGACCAGCCAGCTGGCGGTCGCATGGGGCATGAGAGGCTGGGACACGGGACTTCTCCGGCACGTAAAAACGATAAGGGCCGCCCAAGCAGGGCGGCCACGACGGAGCAGAGATAGTCTATCCCGCCGGTTCCGGCAAGACAATCCGGCGTGCGTTGCGTCAGGCGGCGCTTTCGATCACGTCCGGGTCGATCGCATGGAGGCCGGCGAGAAATTCCCTGGCGCTGCGGTCCCACGAAAAACTGCGCCCATAGGCCGCGCACGCCGCCCGGTCGCGCTGCAAGGCTGCGGCGATGGCCTGGCCAAGATCGTCCGACAGGGCGCCTGTTTCCTGGGTCACGATATCGACCGGGCCGGTCACGGGGAAAGCCGCGACGGGCGTCCCGCACGCCAGCGCCTCTATCATGACAAGGCCGAACGTGTCGGTGCGGCTGGGAAAGACGAACACGTCGGCATTGGCGTAGGCGCCCGCCAGATGCTTGCCGAACAATGGCCCGACAAAGCGCACCTGCGGCCAGACTCGTTCAAGTGCCGCGCGCGCGGGACCGTCACCGACGACGACCTTGGTGCCGGGATGGTCGGCGGCGAGGTACGCCTCCAGATTCTTCTCCACCGCGACGCGGCCGACATAAAGCATGATCGGACGCGGCAGATCGGCAAATTGCGCCGGCATGGCGGCGTCGGGCGTGAAAGCGGCAAGGTCCACCCCCCTGCCCCATGGCCGCACATTGGCGATGCCATGGGCGCGCAACTGCTCGCGAACCGATCGCGTCGACACCAGCACCGCCTGCGCAGGGCCATGGAACCAGCGGATATAGCGCCAGAACCAGGCGGCCGGCAGGCCCGTGCGCTGCGACACATAGTCGGGGAAATGCGTATGATAGGCGGTTGTGAAGGGCACGCCGCTGCGCAGGCACCAGCGGCGCGCGGCCACGCACAGGGGGCCTTCGGTCGCCAGATGCACCGCATCGGGGCGAAAGGCGGCAATATCCTGTCCCACGACGCTCGACCGCACCAGGGCAAGCCGGATTTCGGGATAGGTCGGGCACGGGATCGACCCGTAAAGGTCGGGCGAGATCACTTTGACCGGATGGCCCATCCGCGTCAGTTCGCCCTCGATTGTCTGAAGCGTCCGCACGACGCCGTTGACTTGCGGCGACCAGGCATCGGTGACGATCGCGATCCGCACGCTTTCCTCCGTCAAGCGGCAAGCCGGGAGGAGTCGCGCGCCGCCTCCTTGGCGGCTCGGGCGGCAATTTCGTCCGCCCAGTGCAGCACTTCCATTCGGCCATCGAAATGCTCGACCAGGGCTGTGCAGCCTTCGACCCAGTCACCGTCATTATAATAGTCTACACCAGCGATCTGGCGCATCTCGGCGTTGTGAATATGCCCGCAGACCACGCCATCGACACCACGCGTGGCGGCTTCATGCGCGACCACATCCTCGAACTTGGAAATGAATTCGACGGCATTCTTGACCTTGTGCTTGGCCATTTTGCTCAGCGACCAATAAGGAAGCCCCATACGCTGTCGCACCGCATTCACGACGACATTCAGGCGCATCATCAACGTATAGGCCGCGTCCCCGACGAAGGCGAGCCAGCGGTGCGCGAGCATGATCGTGTCGAATTCATCGCCGTGCAGCACCAGCAGCTTGCGCCCATCGGCGGTGACGTGGATCGCCTTGCGCCGGATTTCGACACCGCCAAAATTCATGCCGGTGAACTGGCGGAACATTTCGTCGTGATTGCCGGGAATATAGACGACGCGCGTGCCGCGCTTGGCGCGCTTCATGATGCGCCACACCACGTCATTATGTGCCTGCGGCCAGTAGAAACGCTTTTTAAGCCGCCAGCCATCGATGATGTCGCCGACCAGGTAGATGGTTTCGCTGTCGACGCTGTCGAGGAAATCGATCAGCATCGTCGCGTTACAGCCGCGCGTGCCTAGGTGGATGTCCGAAATCCAGATGGTGCGATAGCGGCGACGCTCCCCTTCCCGTTCAGGGATGTGGAATGGGTCGTCCGCCCCCTGTTCCAGATTGCCAAGGAAGGGCAAGCGCGTGATGGCGTTCATGTTACGGTCCCCGGAAACTCTGTCCTTGGGACCGAATCCTTAGCGCCGCATTGTTACAAGTCCGCACCGAATATGACGGAAATACTACCGTTCAGGCAGTATCACGCCGCGATCAACCGTTGAAGCCCACGGACAGAAATTCCGGAACGGGGCCGTTCCATCCCTCGTCGGGGCCATCGTCGTGCGTGGCCGACTGGCGAGAAGGCCGTGATGCGGGCTTGCGATCGTCACTGCGGCGGTCAGTCCGCTTCTCGTTCGATCGATCTGGCGATCGATCCGGAGACCGCTCCGGCCGGCGCGCCTTGGTCGGCGCCGGCTTGTCCTCAGCCTTTGGCTCGGCATCCTTCGTCTCGCCGGGCAAATCGGCATAGTCGATCTTCGTGCCGATCAGCTTCTGGATATTGTCGATCGCTTCGGCATCATCCTTGGTAACGAAGGTGTAGGCCACCCCCTTCGCGCCCGCGCGACCAGTGCGACCGATGCGATGGACATAATCGTCGGGATGCCAGGGCGCATCGAAATTGAAGACATGGCTGACGCCCTTGATATCAAGGCCGCGCGCAGCCACGTCCGATGCGACCAGGATGTTGACCGTGCCGTCGCGGAACCGCTCAAGTTCCGCGATCCGCGACGCCTGGTCGATGTCCCCGTGAATCTCGCCGGACTTATATCCGTGGCGTTGCAGGCTCTTGTTGAGTTCGCGCACGGTCGTCTTGCGATTGCAGAAGATGACAGCGCTCTGCACCTTTTGCCCGTCGAGCAGGGCGCGCAGCGCCTCGCGCTTCTTGCGCGCATCCACTTTCACCAGATGCTGCGCGATATTGGTCGACGCAGTCGCCGGGCGCGCGACCTCGATCGACTTGGGATTGCTGAGGAAGCGATCCGCCAGTTTCTTGATGACGGGCGGCATGGTCGCTGAAAAGAGCAGCGTCTGCCGCTGCGCGGGCAATTTGGTGCAGATATGCTCGATGTCGGGAATGAACCCCATGTCGAGCATCCGATCCGCTTCGTCGATCACCAGCATGTTGCAGCCGTTGAGCAGGATCTTGCCCCGCTCGAACAAATCCATCAGGCGTCCAGGCGTGGCGATCAGCACGTCGACGCCCTTTTCCAGCGCCTTGACTTGATCGCCCATCTGGACGCCGCCGATCAGCAACGCCATCGAAAGCTTGTGATATTTGCCGTATTTCTCGAAATTCTCGGCCACCTGCGCCGCCAGCTCGCGCGTCGGCTCCAGGATCAGGCTACGCGGCATCAGCGCGCGGGCGCGGCCATGGGCCAATATGTCGATCATCGGCAGCACGAAACTGGCGGTCTTGCCCGTGCCGGTCTGCGCGATGCCGATAATGTCCTTCATCATCAGCACCGACGGAATCGCCTGCGCCTGGATGGGTGTCGGCGTGTCGTAACCGGATTCGGTCACGGCCTTCAATAATTCGTCGGATAGGCCGAGATCGGCAAAAGTCATTCAAAAGCCCGGGACAGGAGGAAAGTGCGCGCTGCGCGTCCGCAGCACGGAAATCGGCCGCGCATTGCGGAAATATCGCACCAATGTCAAGAAATTCAGGCGCATCGCGCCCGGACGAAAAGTTAATCGTCGTCATCTGCGGCCACGAGCCGCCGGAAATCGTTGATCTCACAACTCATGCCGTTGCGTGCCTGCAATTCATCGCGTCCCGAACACAAGGACCCGTCATCATGCGGCTCAACATAGAAGCCGGAATAAAATCCCGCCGAATCGCATCCCCGCTCCAGCCGGGCGCGATAGCGATGGTCGTCCGCCAGCAATAGGTCGACGCCTTCGCGCACGACGATGCTGGCACCGCGAATGGAGCGCAGCGCGATGCAGCGCGGCCCCTTCTTTTCCTCCCAATCGTCTCGCGCGTTCGGATTGGCGCGGGGCGGCGCCTTGCCCTTGCGCGCCATCGGCACCCGGATGATGACGCGGCGCTCGATCGTCATCTGCGCCCATTGCACGGGCTGAGCGGCAGGCGCAGCAAGAAGCAGCAACACGGAATGAAGCAAGTCGAACCCCTTTATGGGATGGGGACGCTAGCGCGCGATGGTTGAACAGTCGATGAATTCCGGGGCATAGCCTATCCCATGATTGGACAAGACATCATAGATCGCTTCACGGCGCTGCTCGGACCCAAGGGCGTCACCACCAACCCAGACGACATTGCGCCTTGGGTCAGCGACTGGCGCGGGCGCTATCACGGCGCGGCCGCCGCGATCCTGTCGCCTGATTCGACGCGCCTTATATCCGAAACCGTGAAACTCGCGGCCGAACTGGGCGTGCCGCTGGTGCCGCAGGGCGGCAATACGTCCATGGTCGGCGGCGCGACCCCGCCGTCCGATGGCTCCGCCCTCATCCTGTCGCTACGCCGGATGAACCGGATTCGCAGCCTTTCCGCACAGGATAACCTCGCTGTCTGCGAAGCCGGGGTGATATTGAGCGTGCTGCATGATGCCGCGCAGGCCCAAGGACGGCGTTTCCCCTTGAGCCTGGGCGCCAAAGGCTCCGCGACGATCGGTGGCCTCATATCCACCAACGCCGGCGGGACGCAGGTGCTGCGCCATGGCACGATGCGCGCACTGGTGGACGGGCTGGAGGCGGTACTGCCCGACGGCAGCATTTTCGACGGGCTGGACGCACTCAAAAAAGACAATCGCGGCTACGACATCAAGCAATTGCTGATCGGCGCGGAAGGAACGCTGGGCATCGTCACCGCCGCGTCGCTGCGCCTCGTCCCCGCCATCGCCACGCGCGCGGTTGGCTGGGCTGGGGTCGACAGCCCGGAACAGGCGCTGCACCTGCTTCGACTGACCGAAAAGACGCTGGGCGAGAGCGTCGAAGGTTTCGAGGTCATTGCCGATGATACATTAGGGTTTGTGCTGGGCCATATTCCCGGCACCCGCTCCCCGATCGAAACGCGCACGCCATGGCATGTTCTGATAGAGGTCGATCATGCCGATCTTGCCGATCCCGGCCCGGGCGAACGGCTGGAAGGGGCGCTGGCGCAGGCGATGGAACAGGGCATCGTCCTCGACGCCGCGATCGCCGCCAATGAAGCCCAGGCCGAAGCCTTCTGGCGGATCAGGGAATCGCTCTCGGAATCCGAACGCGCACAGGGACCCGCGCTGCAATATGACATCAGCGTACCCGTCGCGAAGATGCCCGCCTTCATGGTCGAGGCGGCCGCCGCTGCCGAGGCCGCTTTCCCCGGCACCACCGCCTCCTCCTTCGGGCATCTGGGCGATGGCAATGTGCATTTCCATGTGCGCGCGCCCAAGGGAACGAGCGACGGGCCGGCATGGATCGCGGCCCAAGGCCAGTCCATCAACGCCTTCGTTCATGACGCGGTAGTGGCCGCAGGCGGCTCCATTTCGGCCGAACATGGCATCGGCCAGATGAAGCGGGCGGAACTGGCAAGGCTGTCCAGCCCCGCGCGGATCGCCGCCCTGCGCGCTATCAAGACCGCGTTCGATCCCCACGGCCTGTTCAACCCCGGCAAGCTCATTCCCCTGCCGGAAGAAGGCTGACCGCTTGTCCAACCCGGCGCAGCGCCGACAAAGCGATTGCACCGGGACGGCAAGCCCTTTATCGCCCTGCCCCAATATTTCGGACCGCGGCGCGCGACGCCGCACATTGAGAGAATGGACCTGATCATGGCCACAGCGCCCGCGAACAACCTGCCGATCTTCTACAACGACCTGCTGCCGCTCAGCACGATGGACCATGCCGATTACAAGAGCCGCAGCGTCGATTCCGCGCCGTTCCTGACCAGCCAGCATGCGGTGCCGCTGACGATCGACGAGTTCGTGACGGCACAGCGTTTTGCTCCCATCATCTTTTCGGCCGGAGCGGATTCCGTTCCGTTGCTGCTGATGGGCCTGAACGAAGGCGTGAACATCTTCCTGGATGACGAAGGCAAGCTGCGTGGCCCCGCTTATGTGCCGGCCTATGTCCGCCGCTACCCCTGGATGCTGGCCAAGCTGCGTCCGGACAGCGAGGAATTGTCGCTCTGCTTCGACCCCACCAGCCCCGCGCTGGGCGCGTTCGATGAAGGCACGCCGCTGTTCGAGGATGGCAAGCCGAGCGAACTGACGCAGGGCGTGCTCAAATTCTGCGAGGATTTCGAACAGGCCGCGGCGCGCACCGGGCAGTTCGTCAAGGAATTGCAGGATATGGACCTGCTGATGGACGGCGAAGTGTCGATTCAGACGCCGATCGCCGACCAGCCCTTCGTCTATCGCGGTTTCCGCATGGTCAATGAGGAAAAGCTGCGCGATCTGCGCGGCGTTCAGCTGCGCAAGATCAACCAGAGCGGCATGCTGCCGCTGATCTACGCCCATCTCTTCTCGCTTCAGCTGATGCGCGAGATTTTCGAGGCGCAGATCAACCAGGGCAAAGGCCCGATCAACGCACCCGCCGCACCCGCTACCGCGGAAGGCTGAAACCCGCCAGGTTGATCAGCATAAGACTTTAGTCGATAGGATGGCGCTTCCCTCTTGAAAGGCGATTGACGCTGTCCTATCTCTCAAACATGCGGCGCACCTGCCCCCCTTTCGGGTGTGTCGTATGGGCGCCTCCCCCTTTGGAGGCGTCTCCTCCCTGAACCTAGGCCACCCCATGCTTGCATGGGGTGGTTTTTTATGGAGCGCCGATGGCCCTCGCCCGGCTTTTGCTTGACGCGCGGGCGGGGACTGGTAAAGCGCTCCCCCTGCCGGCCGCCCACGCGGCCCTAAGGCCCCTTCGTCTAGCGGTCAGGACGCGGCCCTCTCACGGCTGAAACACGGGTTCGATTCCCGTAGGGGTCACCAATTGCGCGATCGGCCGAACCCGTTGATGGAAATCGCGATACTGGCTGAAATCTTGGGCAGGATGCCGAACAGCTGAAACGCGCCGGAAGCCGGATGCCCCCCGATTTGAGCCCCAACTTTGCTGTCACACGCTGTCGTACCTGGCGGACATATGCGCCCCTGGCGCAGTCGTCCACAAGCGCTGAAGCCTGGACCTAAAGCTCTGAGAGATTCTGCCGATAAGGGAATGGTGCCGCTTACGTGACTCGAACACGTGACCCCATCATTACGAATGATGTGCTCTACCAACTGAGCTAAAGCGGCGATGGGCGGCCAGATAACAGCGGTTGGGCGATTGGACAAGCGGGCAAATCATCCTTTCCGCCGCTTTTCTTGAAGCGCGCATTTACCCCCTCTTTACCATCCCATGCCACACTGCGGGTCCGGGCAAGGCTTTGCGGTATGACAGGAACCGACTGAATGGACACTCTGCGGGGGCATGACGTCGCCAATGAACAGGATGATTTCGACGATGGCGACGATGCCGCGATCGAAAGCCCGCCTGCGGTCGGCTCCGATGAGCGCCGGATGCAGGTGCGCGCCTATAACTACTGGGCGTCGCTGCTGGGCGACCGCGCGCTGCCGTCTATTGAGGATCTTGCGCCAGATCAACTGGAGGATTTCGGGCCATATAGCGTGCTGCTCGATTTCAGCACCGGGCTGGAAAACCCGGCCATCGTCTATCTGGGTTCGGCCTTGCGCCAGGAATGCGAAATCGAAGGCGCTATCGACTATATTCAGGACGTGCCGGCCCGGTCCTTGCTCTCCCGGTTGACCGACCATTATCTCCAGATCATCGCCAACGCCGCGCCGATCGGTTTTGAAGCCGAATTCATCAACCAGCGCGACGCGGAAATCCTCTATCGCGGCATTTTGATGCCCTTCTCCTCCGATGGTGACACGATCGACTTCGTGTTCGGCGTCATCAACTGGAAGGAAACCGTCAGCAGCGACATGCTGCACGGTCTGGAGCGGGAGGTGGGCGACGCGTTGCGCAGCGCCCCGACGCCGCGCGCGGCAACCCCGATCTGGGCGGATGGCCCCGCCAGCGACGCGATGACCGCCGCGCCCGATGAAGCGAACGAAGACACGCTCGACCTTGCCGGCATGGAGTGCCCGGCCGACGATGCCACGCTGGCGGACTGGCTCGCCATCGCCCGTGACGGCGCTGCCCGGGTGCGCGTCAGCGAAGCGCGCAGCCATGCCGCGCTCTATCGCGCGGTCAGCCTTTGCTATGACTTCGCGCTGGTCGCCCGCGCCCGACCGGACGATTATACCGAACTGCTCGCCGACTATGGCATCAAGGCGCAGGCGCGCAGCCCGATGACGGCGGTGATCAAGCTCGTCTTCGGCGCCACCTATGACAAGACCCGCATCACCGAATATGCGACGGCGCTGGACCATGCGCTGGGCAACGGGCTGGGCGTCGGAATGCTGGCGGATTACCTGACGGCTTATGTGGGCGGGCTGAAGGCCGTGGTCCGCGACGAACGCGCCAAGCGGCGCGCCGCATCGCCGGCGCGTCCAGACCGCCGCCAGACTGCCCGCGACGCCATCAAGTCGGCCGCCGCGCTGGACCCGGTGGCCGTCACGACGGATCCCGATGGCCTGGCTGTCGTCGTCGCCCGCCGCGAGGAAGACGGCAGCCTGTCGATCGTCGCCGCCCTGCCCGAAGGATCGGATCTGGGCCAACGAGTGATTGTCGCCGCATCGCGCTGACGGCTCATATCGCCGCGCGCTGCATACGCCCCCTCGACATCCCAATCCGGGCGCGCGATAGAGGCGAACATGAACCGGCGCCGGCCCTTGCTGGATGCTGCGCTGCATCATATTATTTCACGGCATCGAAATTTTATTTCGCTCAATACTTGAGCGTTTTTGCCGCGCGTCGCATATAGGCGCTCCCGAGCCGAGGAGTCGCATGGCGGCCATCCAGCGCCTCCTCCGTTCTGACCAAAGCGGGTGAAGACCGCTGTTGAGAGGTGAGCGAATGACGGCGCTGGCTGAAGCGAAGAATAAGGACGTCGACCAGACCATCCTGGAGGCGCTGCAAGGCGCGTTGAGCAAGGGCGCTCTACCGGGCGAAAGCGAAGGACTGGACCAGTCGGCGCTGTCGGGCGCCGCTGCCTTTCTCGGCCGCGTCGCCAATGGCAGGCGGCCTGGCGAACCGGCCATCGTCATCGAAACGCTGGGCGAGGGCGCGAAAGGCCGGTTCATGCGGCTGGCGATCGTCAATGACGACATGCCTTTCCTGGTGGACTCGATTGCCAACGCGCTTGCTGCGGCAGACATCACCATCCACCGCCTGCTGCATCCCATCCTGTCGGTCGGGCGCGACGCCAATGGCGCGCTGACGGCCATATTGGACGATGATGCGCCCGGCGCCCGGCGTGAATCCATGATCTATATCGAAGCGGACCGGGCGGACGCGAAGGCGCGCCGGGCGCTTGAAAAGGCGCTGGCCGAAACGCTGGCGGACGTACGCGCCGCCGTGGCGGACTGGGCGCAGATGCAGGCGGCCATGTCGGCCGACGCGGACGCGGTTCCCGATGAGGAAGGCGCGGCGCTACTGCGTTGGTTCCTCGCCCGCCACTTTACCCAGACTGGTCACGAGATCGTTGCGCGCGATGGGAGCAGCAGCGCGGCGCTGGGCATATGCACCCGCAATGATCGCCCGCTGATCGCGCCGGCATCGCTGGAAGCGGCCTTTTCCTGGTTCGAGGAAGGCAAGCGCACCCCACTGATCATCAAGTCCAGTCGTTTGTCGCGCGTACACCGGCATGTGCTGCTCGACCTGGTCATCATTCCGGTGCGGTCGGGCAAGGATGTGACCGCGCTGTCCATTCATGCGGGGATGTGGACCAGTTCGGGCTTGGCCGCGACGCCGGACAAGGTGCCGCTGCTCCGTTCCGCATTGTCCACCTTGATGGACAAGTTCGGCTTTGATCCGATGGGCCATGCGGGCAAGACCCTTGCCCATGCGCTCACTGCGCTACCGCATGATATCACCATCGGTTTCGATCGCGACACGCTGGAGCGGTTGGCGCTGACCTTCATGTCGCTGACCGATCGCCCGCGCCCGAAACTGGCGCTCGCGACCAGCGCGCTGGCTCGCCACCTCTATGCCTTCGTCTGGTTGCCGCGCGACGAATTGTCGACTGCGCGCCGCGTTGCGGTGCAGACCATGCTGGCCAACGCGGCCAACGGTCCGGTGCTCAGCTGGTCAATCGCCTTGGAAGAAGGCGGCCTGGCGCTGCTGCGCATCACGCTCGATCTGCGCGACGGCGGCACCGTGCCGGACGCGGAGGCGCTCGACCGGCAGTTGCAGCAGATGGTGCGCGGCTGGGTGCCCGCTGTCGAGGAATCGCTCGCCGAAACGGAAGAACCCGGCCGGGCCGCAGCCATGGCGCAGCGCTATGCCGCCGGGTTCCCCCTTGCCTATCGCAATGGCGCCGGTCCTGCCGAGGCGGCCGTCGACATTCGCCTGATCCATGGCCTTTCGGGACCAAGCGACAAATCCATCCGCGTCTATCGCAATCCGGAGGACTGCACCGAACGGCTGCGCCTCAAACTCTATAGCCATGACACGACCGCCCTGTCCGAGGTCGTGCCCGCGTTCGAGAATTTCGGCTTCCGCGTGATCGAGGAGATGACGACGCCGATCGACGGCGGCGCGCTCGGCCATGTTCAGCGCTTCGTACTGGAATTGCCGTCGGGCGCAGACGCGCAGCCGGTGGTCGACCGCGCCGAAATCGTGACCGAAGCCATCGCCCAGGTTCTGGAAGGGCGCGCTGAAAACGACCGTTTCAATGAATTGATCGTGACGGCCGGGCTGTCGCCACGATCGGTGGTGCTGTTCCGGGCGCTCTATCGTTATCTGCGTCAGACCGGTGTCGCCTATGGCATGGCGACCTTCGCGGAAACCCTGCGCCGCGCGCGCGATGTGACGATGAACCTCGTCGCCCTGTTCGAAGCGCTCCACGATCCTGCGGCGCAGGCGGATTCCGATGATCGCATCGCCGCGGCCAATGCCGCCATCGACGCGGGTCTGGAGCAAGTGACGGCGATTGACGAAGATCGCGTGCTGCGCTTGCTGCGCGCGGTCATCGGCGCCACGCTTCGCACCAATTTCTATGGATCGGCCGCTACAGAAGCGCTGGCGTTCAAGCTCGACAGTGCACAAATTCCGGGCCTGCCCGCGCCCCTGCCCTGGCGTGAAATCTGGGTCTACAGCCCACGGGTCGAAGGCATCCACCTGCGCGCCGGACCGGTGGCCCGTGGCGGCCTGCGCTGGTCGGACCGGCGCGACGATTTCCGCACTGAAATCCTGGGGCTGATGAAGGCGCAGCGCGTCAAGAATGCCGTGATCGTGCC
Organism: Sphingobium lactosutens DS20; assembly: GCF_000445105.1. GTDB lineage: Bacteria > Pseudomonadota > Alphaproteobacteria > Sphingomonadales > Sphingomonadaceae > Sphingobium > Sphingobium lactosutens. The sequence goes on from NZ_ATDP01000072.1 coordinate 61,948, forward strand.
GACCGGAGCCAAGGGCGGCTTCTATCCCAAGCAACTGCCCAATCCCCAGGCCGATCGCGATGCGTGGCTCGTCGAAGGCACCGAAAGCTATCGCATTTTCATTCGCGCCTTGCTGTCGGTCACGGACAATATCGTCAAGGGAGAGGTGAAGCATCCTGCGGAGGTCGTGGTGCGCGACGGGGATGATCCCTATTTTGTCGTCGCCGCCGACAAGGGCACCGCAACCTTCAGCGACGTCGCCAACGCGATCGCGCAGGACCGCGACTTCTGGCTGGGCGATGCCTTCGCCAGCGGCGGCTCCAATGGCTATGATCATAAGGCGATGGGCATCACCGCGCGGGGCGCCTGGATTTCCGTGCAGCGCCATTTCGCCGAAATGGGCATCGACGTGCAGAGCGAACCGGTCAGCGTGGTGGGATGCGGCGACATGTCGGGCGACGTGTTCGGCAATGGCATGCTGCTCAGCAAAGCGATCAAGCTGGTTGCCGCATTCGACCATCGCCACATCTTCTTCGATCCGACGCCCGACCCGGCGCGCAGCTGGCAAGAACGCAACCGGATGTTCCAGCTCCCCCGGTCCAGCTGGGAAGATTATGACAAGTCTCTGATCTCGAAGGGCGGTGGAGTGTTCTCGCGCAGCCTCAAGCGCATTCCCCTCACCCCTGAAATGCAGGATATTCTTGGCGTCACCGACGCGGAGATGGAACCGTCCGCCCTGATTTCCGCCATTTTGAAGGCGCCGGCCGACCTGCTCTGGTTCGGTGGCATCGGCACCTATGTGAAGGCGGCCACGCAAAGCCATGGCGACGTCGGCGATCCCGCCAATGATCGCCTGCGCATTAATGCCGAGGATTTGCGCGTCCGCGTGATCGGCGAAGGCGCCAATCTGGGCGTCACGCAGGCGGGTCGCATCGCCTTCTCGCTGAAGGGCGGGCGCATCAATACCGACTTCATCGACAATAGCGCCGGCGTCGACTGTTCGGATAATGAGGTCAACATCAAGATTGCGCTAAACAAGGAAATGGCTGAAGGCCGCCTGCCGTTCGACGCGCGCAACGCCTTGCTGGAAAGCATGACCGATGCGGTTTCCGATCTGGTGCTGGAGGATAACCGGCTTCAGGCGCTGGGCCTCTCCATCGCGGAAGCGGGCGGGAGCGATGACCTCGCCAGCTATGTCCGCCTGATCGAAACCTTCGAGGAATCCGGCCGTCTGGATCGTCAGGTCGAAGGACTCGCCGCCAATGACCAGCTCTTGCGGCGCGGGCAGGATGGTCAGGGCCTTACCCGGCCCGAGCTGGCGGTCCTTCTGTCCACCGCCAAGCTGGCGTTGCAGGATGCGATCGAACATGGCGACCTGGCCAGCGATGACAGCATGATCGACGAGTTGATGGCGGCCTTTCCGCCCGCGATGCAGGAAAAGGAAGCCGACGCGATCGCCGCGCACGCCCTGCGAAAGGAGATTATTGCGACCAAGGTGGCGAACCGCATCGTCAATCGCCTGGGCCTTATTCACCCGTTTGAGCTGGCGGAGGAAGAAGGCTGCTCGCTGGCAGACCTGGCCAACGCCTTCCTGATCGCCGAGCGGCTGTACAATATTCGTGACCTCTGGGCCGACATTGACGGCGCTGACATGAGCGAAGACGCGCGCCTCGGTCTATTCGCCACGATCGCCAGCGGGATGCGCGCCCAGATCGCCGACATCCTTCGCGCCCTGCCCACCGGAACCTTGCCGGCACAGGGGCATGAGCGACTGGCGCCGGGCGTGCACAAGCTGGCGGAGCAGGTGGATGACCTGCTGACCAGCGAAGCGCAGCGTCGCGCGGCCGGCGTTACCGACCGGTTGCTTGGCCTTGGCGCGCCGGAAGCCCTGGCGCGGCGTGCGGCGGGTCTGTTCACGCTGGACGGCGCGGTAGGCATCGCCTCCCTCGCGTCGCGCATGGACATGAACGAAGTCGCCCTCACCCGCGCCTTCACGCATCTGGGTGAAGCCGTCGGCATTGACTGGGTTCAGTCGACCGCGGCGCGGATGGAACCGTCGGACCCATGGGAGCGGCTGCTGATCTCCGGCGTCGCCCGCGACATGCAGCAGGTGCGGCTCGATTTTCTCGCGCAGGCCAAGACGATGGACGTGTCCGACCATGTCGAACAATGGCTCAAGGCCAAAGCCGAACGCATTCGCCAGTTCCGCAGCTTGGTGCAGCGCGCCAAGGCGGCAGCCAACCCCAATGTCGCGATGCTGGCGGAGATCGCAGGCCAGGCGCGCGGTCTTCTCGGGCGCTGATGGCCCGAGCGCCGGGAGGCAGGCGCGCCTGCCTCCCGGGCCGATTTCGTCAATCCGTGACGGGCGTTTCCATATCGGCCTTGGTGGCGCCACCTTCGGGTGTGGGAATCCCCGGCCCATAGACAGGCACGACCGGCTCATCGGGTGCGCGACCGTGCAGCGCGTCTATCTCCGCCTGACGCTGTTTCAGATATAGATCGCGATAGGCGGCATAGGGGTCATCGTCCTGCCGCAGCTTCTGGATGGTTTCGTCAAAAGCCGCGCGTTCGCCCAGCTGGTTAAGCACCGTGGCCGGAATGACATAGGTCGGCTTGTTGAATGGCTCGCCGATGGACAGGGGCAGGATCATCTTGTCGACCGTATCCCCGACAATATCCCGCAACGTCGTGGGCCCCACGATCGGCAGATACATATAGGGTCCAGGTCCGACGCCATAATAGCCCAGCGTGTTGGCCAGTCCGTTGTTGCGATGCGGCAAGTGGAAGGGTTTGCGTTTAGCGATATCGAACAGACCCAGGAACCCCAGCGTCGAATTGACGCCAAAGCGCCCCGCCGTCTCGGCCGCCTTGCCCGGCTTCAATTGCAACAGATAGGCGGCAAAGACGATCGGCTCGCCAATGTTAGAGAAGAAGTTGCGCAGGCCCTTTCGAACCGGCCGGGGCAGCCCCTTGTTATAGGCCTTGGCCACCGGCTCCACCACCGCCTTGTCCACCGACTGGACCGCTTCAAAGCTTTTCGCGTTGAGCTTCTCCATCGGATCGCCCGGCGGCGCGCCCTTCTCGCCCGTGACAACGATATCCTGCACCGCATCCTCATCGGCAGGCTGCTCCCCGGATGGCGTAACGGAGGTGCCCGGCAGTGTCCCGTCGACGCGCGCTGGCGCAGTCCGATCCACGGTCGATCCAGCCCCTGCCGCCTGCGGATCAGGTTGCTGGGCAGCCGCTCCCATCATCATCATTCCCGCGGCAACGGCCGGTATCAGCATCAGAATATTCCTAAAATGGGCGCCGCTGCATCGGCAAACGTGCGCCTTGAAGCATGTGCCGCCGCCCTTGAACCCGTCGGCGCGTCCCCGGCATGCGATCCGTTGCGGCTAGACCCCGTGCATCATTGCGTCAAGAGGCTCTGTTGCAAAAATCGTGAAGCTTGAGCATGCTTGGCGGAGATTGGACGGACGGAACGATGACGGATTTCAAGTGGCGCCATTTCCAGGGTGATGTGATCCTGTGGGCGGTGCGCTGGTATTGTCGCTATCCGATCAGCTATCGCGACCTTGAGGAAATGCTGGCGGAACGCGGCATTTCGGTCGACCATACGACGATCTATCGCTGGGTCCAGTGCTACGCCCCGGAGATGGAGAAGCGGCTGCGCTGGTTCTGGCGGCGTGGCTTTGATCCGAGCTGGCGCCTGGATGAAACCTACGTCAAGGTGCGGGGCAAGTGGACCTACCTGTACCGGGCAGTCGACAAGCGGGGCGACACGATCGATTTCTACCTGTCGCCGACCCGCAGCGCCAAGGCAGCGAAGCGGTTCCTGGGCAAGGCCCTGCGAGGCCTGAAGCACTGGGAAAAGCCTGCCACGCTCAATACCGACAAAGCGCCGAGCTATGGTGCAGCGATCACCGAATTGAAGCGCGAAGGAAAGCTGGACCGGGAGACGGCCCACCGGCAGGTGAAGTATCTCAATAACGTGATCGAGGCCGATCACGGAAAGCTCAAGATACTGATCAAGCCGGTGCGCGGTTTCAAATCGATCCCCACGGCCTATGCCACGATCAAGGGATTCGAAGTCATGCGAGCCCTGCGCAAAGGACAGGCTCGCCCCTGGTGCCTGCAGCCCGGCATCAGGGGCGAGGTGCGCCTTGTGGAGAGAGCTTTTGGCATTGGGCCCTCGGCGCTGACGGAGGCCATGGGCATGCTCAACCACCATTTCGCAGCAGCCGCCTGATCGGCGCAGAGCGACAGCCTACCTCTGACTGCCGCCAATCTTTGCAACAGAGCCATCACGGCTACCGGATGCACGATCATCATAGATATTGCCTGGCTCGACACCGGCAGCGCGAAGGGCATCGTGCTGCAGGTCGAGCGACTGCGAGCCGTCGGCTTTGGACACGCGGGCGTAGCCGATCAGCATGGATCACAAACGAAGGTTTGAGGCGGTGACGAACATGAGCACATAAGATTGGGCTATTGTGTATCTTAACCAGCATCTCAATCAAGCTATCTCAAACCGTAGCTCGGAAAGAATAAGGAGCATGTATGCCGCGTCGCGTGACCCTGACCGATCGACAGCGCGAGGCGCTGCTTCACTTGCCGGTCGATCAAGGTGAGCTGCTGCGGCACTATACCCTCAGCGATGAGGATCTCGGGCATATCCGCCAGCGCCGGCGCGCCCACAATCGTTTTGGCTTCGCGCTGCAACTGTGCGTCCTGCGCTACCCGGGCCGGGTGCTCGCTCCTGGCGAGTTGATCCCGGCGCAGGTATCGGATTTCATCGCGGCCCAGCTCGGCCTGACCAGCGACGATCTACTCCTCTATGCCGCGCGCGAGGAGACCCGGCACGAGCATCTGGCGGACCTTCGCCGAATCTACGGCTATCGCTCCTTTTCGGGGCGGGGCGCACGGGATTTGCGCGAATGGATCGCTCGGGAAGCCGAGGCGGCGACATCGAATGAGGATCTTGCCCGTCGCTTCGTTGCGGAGTGTCGCCGCACCCGCACGATCCTTCCCGGCTCCTCGACGATCGAGCGCCTTTGCGCCGATGCGCTGGTTGAGGCCGAGCGCCGGATCGAGGATCTTATCGCCCATCGCATCACGCCAACCCTGAGCGAGAATTTGGCTCACCTGTTGGAGGATACGGTGGATGGTCGCGTCACGCGCTTCGTATGGCTGCGACAGTTCGAGGTTGGCGCAAATTCAGCAGCCGCTAACCGGCTGATGGATCGACTGGAATATCTTCAAAGGTTCGATCTTCCGGCGGATTTGCTGGACGGCGTGCCGGCGCATCGTGTGACCCGGCTTCGCCGGCAGGGCGAGCGCTATTACGCCGACGGCATGCGTGATCTGCCCGAAGACAGGCGGCTTGCGATCCTCGCTGTCTGCACCCTGGAATGGCGGTCATCGCTGGCCGATGTCATCGTGGAGACCCACGATCGCATCGTAGGCCGTCTCTATCGGGCCTCCGAACGCCTTTGCAACACCAGGATCGCCGACGAAAAGGCGGCCGTTCGGGACACGCTGAAGTCCTTTGCCGAAATCGGTGGTGCTTTGCTTGGAGCGCAGGACGATGGCACGGCCCTGGACGGGATAATCGCCACCGGGCCTGGCTGGGAACGGTTCAGAACCCTTGTCGCCACGGCCTCCGCGCTGACCAACGTGCTCGCGGCCGACCCGCTCAGCCGTGTGCTGGACGGCTATCACCGTTTCCGCCTCTACGCGCCCAGGATGCTGCGCCTGCTCGACATGCAGGCGGCGCCGATCGCCACGCCTCTTCTGGCGGCCGTTGCGATGCTGCGTAACGGGATCAAGGTCGATCCGCCGGTGGATTTTCTACGTCCCAACTCGAAATGGCATCGTCATCTTCGCGCTGAGCCCAGCGGCGACCACCGGCTTTGGGAAATCGCGGTGCTGTTCCACATCCGCGACGCCTTCCGGTCCGGTGACATATGGTTGGCGGGATCGCGCCGCTATGGCGACCTCAAGCAGCTTCTGGTCCCGCCACAGGCGATAGAGCAGACCGCGCGGCTCGCCGTGCCGCTGCGGCCCGGCGAATGGCTGGCCGAGCGCAGGGCTCGACTGGATACACGGCTGAAGGAGTTTGGCCGCGCGGCGCGAACCGGCACGATCCCAGGCGGCATCATCGAGAACGGCAAGCTGCACATCGACAAGCTGAGGGCCGACACGCCCGAAGGGGCCGAGGATCTCGTGCTCGATCTCTATCAACAGCTCCCGCCCGCGAGGATCACCGATCTGTTGCTGGAAGTCGATGAGCGAACCGGATTTTCCGAGGCGTTCACGCATCTGCGCACCGGCGCGCCCTGCAGCGACCGGATCGGCCTGATGAACGTGTTGCTGGCGGAAGGCGTCAATCTCGGTTTGCGCAAGATGGCGGCGGCGACCAACACGCACAGCTTCTGGGAATTGCTGCGGATCGCGCGCTGGCATGTCGAAGGCAGCGCCTATGATCGGGCGCTCGCCATGATCGTGGAGGCCCACGCCGCCCTGCCCATGGCCGCCTTCTGGGGACAAGGGCAATCGGCATCCAGCGACGGGCAGTTCTTCCTTGCTACCGAGCAGGGCGAGGCGATGAATCTGATCAACGCGAAATATGGCAACGTCCCGGGCCTCAAGGGATACAGCCATGTGTCCGATCAATATGCGCCGTTCGCAACCCAGGTGATCCCGGCAACGGTCAGCGAGGCTCCCTATATCCTGGACGGGCTGCTCATGAATGACGCGGGCCGCCGCGTTCGCCAGCATTTTGCCGACACGGGCGGCTTCACCGATCATGTGTTCGCCGCCTGCGCCTTGCTCGGCTACAGGTTCGCCCCCCGTATCCGCGATCTCCCTCAGAAAAGACTCTATGCCTTCACGCCCAACGCGACGCCGGCCAATGTGCGAGCGCTGGTCGGAGGTAAGATCAATGAACCGCTCATCGAGCGCAACTGGCCCGACATCCTGCGCATCATGGCGACGATCGCAGCGGGGATCGTCGCCCCCAGCCAGATTCTTCGCAAGCTCGCCTCTTACCCGCGCCAGAATGAGCTGGCCCTCGCATTGCGAGAGGTGGGCCGCATCGAGCGAACCCTGTTCATGATCGACTGGATTCTTGATGCCGGCCTCCAGCGCCAGGCTCAGATCGGCCTCAACAAGGGTGAGGCCCACCACGCCCTAAAGCGCGCCATCAGCTTCCACCGCCGAGGTGAAATCCGGGATCGATCCGGCGAAGGCCAGCACTATCGCATCGCCGGAATGAACCTGCTCGCCGCCATCATCATATTCTGGAACACCATGAAGCTCGGCGAGGTCGTCAATACCCGGGCCGCCAGCGGTACCCATATCGCGCCTGATCTACTCGCCCACGTCTCGCCGTTGGGATGGGAACACATCAATCTAACCGGGGAATATCGCTGGCCCAAATCCTTAGCGTAGGATTCCGCCCCCTCCCGCAAACGCCCCCT
>NZ_ATDP01000073.1 GCF_000445105.1 Sphingobium lactosutens DS20
TGTCAACGGCGGAGCAAAAGTCGGCCATTCGGCGGCGTAAAACCAGGCCATCGTGTTACATGCCGGGGGGAGTGGCGTGAGGGCGTAGCCCGAGGGCCACTCCCCCCGGCATTGGTGTAATTTTCAGGGTCTGGTTTTGGCCTTGCGGGCCCGGCTGTGCGCGAGGCGATAGCTTTCGCCGTTCATCTCGAGGATGCTGACGTGATGGGTCAGGCGATCGAGGAGCGCGCCTGTGAGACGCTCAGATCCGAAGGTTTCGGTCCATTCGTCGAAGGGCAGGTTGCTGGTGATGAAGGTGGAGCCGCGTTCGTAACGCTGGGAGATCAGCTCGAACAACAGTTCGGCGCCGGTCTTGGAGAGCGGCACAAAGCCCAGTTCGTCGATGATGAGCAGCTTGTATCCGGCCATCTGCTTCTGGAAGCGCAGAAGACGGCGCTCGTCGCGGGCCTCCATCATTTCGCTGACCAGCGCTGCCGCGGTGGTGAAGCCCACCGACAGTCCTTTCTGGCATGCTGCCAGTCCGAGCCCCAACGCTACGTGCGTCTTTCCGGTGCCTGATGGCCCCAGAGCGATGGCGTTCTCACGCCGCTCGATCCACTCGCAGCGCGCCATCTCGAGCACCTGCATCTTGTTGAGCCTGGGGATGGCGGCGAAGTCGAAGCTGTCGAGGCTTTTGACGGCGGGGAAGCGCGCGGCCTTGATGCGCCGCTCGACCATGCGACGCTCCCTGTCGATCATTTCCATCTCGACGAGGCGGGCGAGGAAGCGGATATGATCGACGCCTTCAGCGGCACATTGCCGCGCGAGCTTGTGATGCTCACGCAGGCACGTAGGCAGCTTGAGCGCCTTGAGATGGTGAGCGAGAAGGATCTCCGGGGCCTGATCGCTCATGCGGCCTCCTGCCGGTCGGAGAGCAGGCTCAGATAGGCTCTGGCAAAGGTCTTCTCGACCGTGGTGCGTGGCAGGAAGGGATAGACGTCCAGGTCCAGCCTGGGCGGTACGCGTTCGATCCGGCACAGGACGAGGTGCTTGACGGCATCGAAGCCGATGGCGCCAAGATCGATGGCCTGTTCGACCGCCGCCTGGAGATCGGCGAGGGTGAACGTTTCCAGCAGGCGCAGTACCTGCACATATTCGCGCCTGCCATGTTTGTGCATGCGCCCTTCCATCAACCGCTGCAGTGTCGTGAACGCTTCGGGCAGGTCCCAGCCCTGCAAAGGCGCAGCCTGGTCGAATGCGTTGATCTTCTGCTCGATCAGCGGGAGATAATGGAGCGGGTCGAAGACAACCTCCTCGCGGGCATAGCAACGAGGATGACGGGCGATGACTTCGCTGCGGCAGCCGATCACCACCTCATCGACATAGGCCCTGATCCAGACCTCCTGATGGCCCCAGGCCACCGGAACCGAATAATCGTTGGTCCTGTAGCGCACCAGGGATTGCGAGGAGACCCTCCCGCCTTTCTGATCGCAGGCCTCGAAGGGTGTAGCGGGCAGAGGCTGCATGGCCGCGAGATCGCGCTGCAGCCGCTCACCGATCGTCTCGCTCTGCCCGCGCACCTTGTCCTGCTGGCGCTTGCGGCATTGCTCCTCCAGCCACAGGTTGAACGCCTCCCAGGTCGGGAACTTCGGGATCGGCACCATGAAGTTGCGCCGGCAATAGCCTACCAGCCCCTCCACATTGCCTTTCTCGTTCCCCTTGCCCGGGCGAGCATAGCGGTCGCGGATCACGTAATGTGACAGGAAAGCGCTGAACAGCGTGGCACGCTGCCGCGTGCCGTCGGGCAGGATCTTCGTCACAAGGCAGCGATCGTTGTCATAGACGATCGAGCGCGGTACCGCGCCGAAAAACGCGAAGGCATGCACGTGTCCGTCCACCCAGGCCTCCGCCACCGCCGCCGGATAGGCCCGCACATAGCAGGCATCACTGTGCGGCAGATCGAGCGCGAAGAAGTAGGCCTTCTGCTCCACCCCGCCGATCTCCACCAGCGCTTCCCCGAAATCGGCCTGCGCATCTCCCGCAGGGTGCGCCAGCGGCACGAACATCTCCCGGCTGCGCTGTTCGCGCTCCCGGATGTAATCCTTGATGATCGTATAGCCGCCGGTGAAACCATGCTCGGTGCGCAAACGGTCGAATACCCGCTTCGCCGTATGGCGTTGCTTGCGCGGGACACTGCGGTCACCCTCAAGCCATCCATCAATGATCGCCACAAACCCGTCCAGCTTCGGGCGCTGCGGTACGGACTGGCGCCGGTAACCCGGCGGCGATGAAAACGACAGCATCTTGCGTACCGTTTCGCGCGACACATTGAAACGCTTCGCCGCCGCCCGTTGGCTCATGCCATCCGCGCAAGCCAGACGGACCTGAAGATAAAGTTCCACGCTGTAGATCCCCACACCTCCCTGACTCGGCAGAAAGGCTTCAAGGTGGACGACTTTTACGCCGCCCGCAGCAGGACTATCCCGCCGCTACCGTGGTCGAATATTGCTCCGCCGTTCTCAGCGAGGCGAGGATTGTGGCGAGTTGATCGCGCAGCGGCGCGGTCATCATCGTTTCGCCGGTCTTGCGCGACTGAATATGGTAGAGCGCCTGACTGCCGCCCGAATAGTGCATCCACGCGACAAAGGCGATTGCGCCCAGCGTCATCGCGCCGAGGATCAGCCACAGGCGGGGATCGCGGCGCGTCGGCCAGCGCATGCCAGCGGCCATGATCGGCAGATAGACGCCCTTGCACAGGGCGAGCAGCGGACCGGTAAGGAGCAGTCCGACCGAGCGAGCCGGTGCCGACCCCATGAAGCCAACGCGCAGGGCAAAAGCAAGGCCGACGAAGCCCAGGCCGTTGATGACCGCATCGGGAGAGAGCGATCCGGTCTGATAAGCGAAGGTCGGCAGCAAAGCCGTTGCCAGCATTGCATTGCGGCCGAAGGGCAGCAATTGCAACGCGGCGATCAACAGGGCAAGACCGGTCAGGGCATTGACGACGCGTCCGACACAGAAGGCGCCGAGCGATGACAGGCCGAGGCCCTTGCCCGCTGCCAGACCGATTGCGCCCGGCAGATAAAGGGTAGGCGCATAACTGGCGACGTTGGGAAAATCGGCGAAGTCGGAGCCGGAGCGCCTGGCATCAGCGGACGCGCTCCTACGCAGTTGATCGGCATGGAACAGTCGCGACGTCGCGGGAACATCCGTCGGAAAGTCGATGCGATGAATATCCAGCGCGGCGCGCGGCAGGTCCGTGCCGATGGCAGGGCCACGCTGCTCGGTCAGCATGTCCCCCTGCCGAACGGCCAAAGCCTTCATATAATGCTGATTCTCGTCCGGCGCCTGAAAAGGCGGCGTGATGACAGCGAAGAAGAGCGTGAGCAGGCAAAGGAGCGCGAGCAACAGCTTTTCGGACCCGCTCCAAGGCGCCGCGAACAGCATGTCCGCGCGGTCCAGACCCGAAAATCGCTGTCGTTCATTGCGCATGGGCAGAGAGGTAGCCGCGACCGCTTAATATTTCGCGACCGTCTCGCAATGTGACTGGATTTTCAACGATGCGTAACGCCGGCCAGAATCGTTATTCCGCTTCTGGCTCTAGAGCCACAGGCGGATGGAGGCGCAAGCGCGTCACGCGCCGGCTGTCGCTTGCGGTAATTTCAAGCTTCCACCCGCTTTCCGCATGCTCCAATATCTCGCCCACTTCAGGCACGCGGCCGGCCAGCACGAAGGCCAGGCCCCCCAGCGTGTCGACATCTTCCTCCACATCGCCAAGACGCGCATCAATCTCTTCGGCAACGTCTTCGAGTTCGGCGCGCGCATCGGCGTCCCACAGCCCATCGTCCAGCGGCACCAGCATCGCTTCGGGCGCATCGTCATGCTCATCCTCGACGTCGCCGACGATTTCTTCGACAAGGTCCTCGAAGGTCAGCAGCCCTTCGGTGCCCGAATATTCGTCCAGCACGATGGCGAGATGGGTGCGCTTGGCGCGCATTTCCGCAAGCAGGTCCAGCGCGCCCATGCTTTCAGGTACATAGAGCGGCTGACGGATCAGGGGCGCAAGCGTGTCGGGCGCCGGCGCCTTGCCGGCCAGAATGGCAAAGGCGTCGCGAATGTGGATCATCCCCACGATCGTGTCGAGATTTTCGCGATAGACAGGGATGCGGCTGTGGCCGGCGTCCGCGAACAGGACGGCCAAGTCGGCAAAACTGGCCTTTTCCTCGATCGCGACGATGTCGGCGCGGGGCACCGCGACATCGTCGACCGTATGTTCGGAAAAATGCAGCAGGTTGCGCAGCATCTGCCGTTCGATCGCGGATAGGTCGCCTTTTACCGGAGGATGATCTTCCTCATCTTCCTCATCATATTCGTCGAGCGCTTCTTCCAGTTCCTGGCGCAGGCTGGTTTCTGCATTCTCCCCGAACAGCAGTGACTTGATGCCGCTCCATAAGCCGCCCTCGTTACTACTGTCCGCTTCCTTCGAAGCGCTGCCATCCTTGGGGCTGCCTTCAGCCATCGGTCGTCCTAGTCCCCTGTTTGAAGCGGTGCATATGCGGCCTTAGCCGGCTTGCACGAAAAACGCCTCATTTAATATCGTCGCGATCCCCATAGGGGTCGGACAAGCCCAGCGATGCCAGCGCCGAAACTTCCAGCGCCTCCATGGCTTCGGCTTCCGCGTCGTTCATATGGTCATATCCCAGCAAATGAAAAGTGCCGTGGACGATGAGATGGGTGGCATGGTCGACCATGCTGATGCCCTTGTCGGCCGCTTCGGCGGCGCAGACGCCTTCGGCCAGGACGATGTCGCCCAAAAGCACTTCGCCATCGTCGGTATTGGCCGTTGCCTGAAGCAGATCATCCTGGACCATCGGAAACGACAGGACGTTGGTGGGTTTGTCCTTGTCCCGATAGGCGCGGTTGAGCCCGTGCACTTCCTCGTCGGAGGTCAGCTTGACAGCAATTTCATACAGCGTCGCGTCAGTGGCGAAGGCTGCATAGGGGCTGTGCGAAATGGCCGCCGTCACAGCGCGCTGGGCAATCATTTCCCAATCGCCCTGTGGCCAGCCCTGGTCGTGCAGCAGCGCAACCTCAATCATGCGTCCGGCCCTTCATAGGCCTGGACGATGCGACCGACGACAGGGTGTCGCACCACGTCGCCCACGCCGAAGGGCACCATGGCGATGCCGTCCACGCCATGCAGGCGGGCGACTGCGTCGGCCAGACCAGAAATTCCCGGTTGCGGCAAGTCGACCTGCTTGGGGTCGCCGCAGATAACCATGCGGCTGCCTTCGCCAAAGCGGGTGAGAAACATCTTCATCTGGGCGATGGTGGTGTTCTGCGCTTCGTCCAGCACGATGAAGGCGTTGGCCAGGGTGCGACCGCGCATGAAGGCGAGCGGCGCGATTTCGATTTCCCCGCTGGCGATGCGCCGTTCGACCTGTTCGGCCGGCAGCGTGTCGTAGAGCGCGTCATAGATGGGGCGCAGATAGGGGTCGACCTTATCCTTCATGTCGCCGGGCAGGAAGCCTAGCCGCTCGCCCGCCTCCACGGCCGGACGGGACAGGATCAAGCGATCGACGCTGCCGGTGATAAGCTGGCTGACCGCCTGCGCGACCGCCAGATAGGTCTTGCCGGTGCCTGCCGGCCCAAGCGCGAAGATGATGTCATTGCGGGTCAGCGCCTCCATATAGGTGACCTGTGTCGCTGATCGCGGCACGATCGTCTTCTTGCGCGTGCGGATCATCACCTTGGGCGGTTCGGCGACGTCATGGCGGATGATGCCGTCGAGCGTCGGTTCGGCCGACATGGCGATGACCGCCTCGACCGCGCCCGAATCGATTTCCTGCCCCGCGACGATGCGGTTGTAGAGGCCGGTCATGACGTCGCGCGCGCGGGCGGCGGCTTCGGCCTCGCCCTCGATCTGGAGCTTGTTGCCGCGTGCGGCGATGTAGACGCCAAGGCGATTTTCGATTGCCACCAGATTCTGGTCATATTGCCCGAACAATGTGCCCAGCAGATGCGGCTTTTCGAAAGTGACTTCGAGACGCGCGCGCTCGGCGATGTCGGGGCGGGGGCTGTGGTGCGGTTTTTTCGACATAGGTCAGCCTCTCCCTTGCTTGGCCATGCCCCCAAACGGGGGCATCCATCGTCCAGACCATGCATTGAGCGGAGCGGCGTGGCGATGGGTTCCCGCCTGCGCGGGAACGACGGTGCGATGGTTCAAGCGGCCTTCCTCCTCACTGTTTCGCCAGCCAGGCTGTTCGGGCCGGCGCTGATAATGTCGACGTCCACAAAATCGCCGATCGAAAGCTCCGGCGCGGTCACGACGACCGACTGGAGCCAAGGCGATTTGCCGATGAGCTGACCGGGGTGCCGGCCCTTGCGCTCCAGCAGAATCTGAGTGGTGCGGCCCACGGTCGCGGCGTTGAATGCGGCCTGCTGGCGGTTGAGCAACGCCTGAAGCCGCGCGAGCCGTTCATCCATGACTTCGGCGGCTATCTGGTGATCCATGTCGGCGGCCGGCGTGCCGGGGCGGGGGCTATATTTGAAGCTGTAGCATTGAGCATAGCGCACTTGCTCGACGATGCGCAGCGTATCTTCAAATTCGGCATCCGTTTCACCGGGGAAGCCGACGATGAAGTCGCCGGAAATGGCGATGTCGGGTCGCGCCTGCCGCACCCGTTCAATGATGCGCAGATAGCTGTCGGCGCTGTGACTGCGATTCATCGCCTTGAGAATGCGGTCATTGCCCGCCTGTACGGGCAGATGCAGGAAGGGCATCAGCTTGTCGATTTCGCCATGCGCCGCGATCAGGCCATCGCTCATGTCATTGGGATGGCTGGTCGTGTAGCGGATGCGCCGCAGGTCCGGGATTTTTGCCAGCTCGCGAACCAGCCCGTCCATGCGCTGAGCCCGGCCCTTGTCATCATCCCCGGTCCAGGCGTTCACATTCTGGCCGAGCAGGGTGATTTCGCGCGCGCCGCCATCGACCAGCGCCTTGGCTTCATCGACAATCGCGCTCCATGATCTGCTGATTTCCGCGCCGCGCGTATAGGGGACCACGCAATAGGTGCAAAATTTGTCGCACCCTTCCATGATGGTGAGAAAGGCCGTGGGGCGGGCCTGTTTGGTGCGAGCAGGAAGCGCGCCGAATTTGGAGGCCGCCGGCATGTCGGTATCGACCGCCGCTTCGCCCCGGCCGACCTTGTCGATGAGGTCTGGCAGGCGATGATAGGCCTGCGGCCCCACCACGATGTCGACATTGCGCGCGCGGCGCTGGATCTCGCTGCCTTCGGCCTGCGCGACGCAGCCGGCGACGGCGATCATCGGACGGCTGCCATCGTCGCGGGTCAGGCGGCCGATGTCGGAATACACCTTGTCCACCGCCTTCTCGCGAATGTGGCAGGTGTTGAGGATGACGAGGTCGGCGTCCGTGCCCTCGGCAGCGGGGGTCATGCCCTGCGTGCCCAGCATTTCGGCCATGCGCTCGCCATCATAGACGTTCATCTGGCAACCGAAGGATTTGACGTGGAAGGTCGCTGGCGCGGTCGTGGCAGGATTTCGGGGGGCGTCGTTACGATTCATGCGGTCCAGCTATACAGGCGGCAAGGGGGGAGCGGAAGAGCGGTGATGCGCTGCCATGCTGGCGGCGATCCGGTCCCGCGCCAGCGCCGCCATCGCCTTGCGGTCCGCACAGGTAGCGGGATCGAAGGGTGCGAGGAACCGGATCGTGACCGGCAATCCGCCCTTGCGTCGCAGGATGCGCAGGACATTGCCAACGGCCGGCTCATCCCCCACCCACGCGATATCCGTTACGGCGGGGCCATAATCTATATGCACGGGCTGGATCGTCACCGGGCGCGGCGGTGGGAACAATGTGGCGAGCAATGTGGGTTTGAATGGCAGCAGCGTCGTGCCATCGCCCGTCGTGCCTTCCGGAAAAAGAGTGACCGGCTGATGCCCCGTCAAGGCTGCCCGGAGCGCATCCATCTGCCCCGACAGGCCGCCGCGCCGTTCGCGCGAGACGAACACGGTGTTGTTCTGCGCCGCCAGCCAGCCGACGACCGGCCAGCGCGCCACGCCATCCTTCGACACGAAGGCCGTGCCCGTGGCGCCGCCGAGTGCGAGAATGTCGATCCAGCTGACATGGTTGGCGAGCAGGACGATGTCGCCTTGGGCCGGGTGACCTTCCAGAATGACGCGTGCACCAGTGGCGCGTGCTGCAAGGCCCAGGAAACGAGAGGGCCACGGTGAACGGCTTCTGACAAGTCGCCAGCACAGATGGGGAATGAGGCACAGCAGCAAGACGCTGGCGAGCAGGACTAGCCGCCCAGCGCAGCGCAAGGGCGCCAGCCCGTCAGTTTTTGCGGTCGAGCGCGACGCCGTACAGCTCCATCCGGTGATCGACCAGCCGGAAGCCGAGCTTTTCAGCAATCTGTTTTTGCAGCTGTTCCAGTTCCGGGTCGACGAATTCGATCACATTGCCGGTTTCGACGTCGATCAAATGGTCGTGGTGCGATTCCGGCGCAGCCTCATAACGGGCGCGACCATCGCCGAAGTCATGGCGTTCCAGGATGCCGGCTTCTTCGAACAGGCGTACGGTGCGATAGACGGTGGCGATGGAAATGCCAGGATCAATCGTGGCGGAGCGTTTGTGCAGTTCCTCAACATCGGGATGATCGGACGCATCGCTGAGCACCTGGGCGATCACCCGGCGCTGTTCTGTGATGCGCAGCCCCTTTTCATGACACAGGGCTTCGACGTCGATTTTGCGGTTCATGCAGGCTCGCTTAATGGATTCAGGCGAAAAGTCGGGCAAAGCCTAGCGACTTTTGCTCATGCGGGAAAGGGGCGCATCGGCCGACACGCCCCTTTCCGGGAAAAGTAGCGCTTGATGCCGCGATTACTTGCCGCGGGTGCGCCGGCGCTTGGTGCCCAGGCCAATCTTCTTCGCCAGATTACGGCGCTGTTCGGCATAATTGGGCGCGACCATCGGATAGTCAGCGGGCAGGTTCCACTTGGCGCGATAGTCTTCCGGCGTCATCTGATAATGCGTCATCAGGTGGCGCTTGAGCATCTTGAGCTTCTTGCCGTCCTCCAGGCACACTATGTAGTCGGGCTTGATCGACGCGCGCACCGACACGGCGGGTTCGGGGCGGACTTCAGGCGCTTCGACCGGCTGGTTCAGCGCAGACAGGGCGGCGTGAACATTCTGGATCAGCGTCGATACATCGGACACCGCAACGCTATTGTTCGAGACATGCGCGGCAACAATATCGGACGTCAGCGTGATAAGCAGTTCGTTCTGCGCAGATTCGGTTTCCATGGTCCTGTTTCCTGCCAATTTATACAGTGATGCGACCCGCCCGACGGAATATTTTTCAGGAGCGGTATTGCGTCGCCTAATGTTCGCGACGGGATTGTGCAACCGGATATTGCGTCAAAGTGCCATATCGATGCGAAAACTTAAGGCGTCATATAATTGACCATCATTGCCGCGATAATAACCTGGACGGCGATGCACATATTCGAAGCCAATCTTCTCATAGAGTTGAATGGCGTTATTTGTCGCACGGACTTCGAGATTCATCGAAGTGATGCCGCGTCGCCGCGCGGTGCGTAAAGTTTCCCGCAGCAACGTTTCACCGATGCCGCGCCCACGCCACAGCGGCGCGACCGCCAGCAACAGCAGTTCGCATTCATCCAGAACCGACCGCACCAGCGCAAATCCCAGCGGTGACGCATCCAGCCGCGCGACCGTCAACCAAGTGCCGGGCATGATCATCACGCCCGCCAATTGCGGCAGCGTCCAGGCTTCGCCAAAGGTCGGGTCGAAGGCAGCGGTCATCACGTCCATCGTGTCGGCCATGGCGTTGCGATCAGCGCCTTCATGCAGGTCGAGGGAAAGGCCGGGCATCATGGCAAGGCCCGCTCCGCCATCGTCTTCGCATCCGCCCCGCGACCATAAATGGGGGAAGGCGACAGGCCGGGGAGCGTTTCAATCAACGGCCATGCGCCGGCGTCGGGATAAAGGGTGATCGCGGTGCCGGTGCCGCGTTCGGTCACCAGCGCTTCGGCGCCTGTGCCATAGATGACAGGGGTATCGATTTGACGCGCCAGATCCGCAATCGGGGTCGAACGGATGGCGCCATGCTCCGTGCGGCCATCGGCACCAAAGCCTTGCCAGAATAATTCGCCATGTCCGCCGGTGATCGTCACGATCAAGGGGCCGTCGCCATGGTCGATCGCCGCCTGGGCTGCGATGATAGACGGCGCGCTGAAGCCTTGGAGCGGAACGTTCCAGGCCAGCGCCAGGGCGCGCGCCGCCGCAATGCCGATCCGCACGCCCGTGAAGCTGCCCGGGCCGACGTCGACCGCGATTGCATCGGCGCGTCCTCCGTCCGGCAGGGCGGCGATCGCCGGCAGCAATGCTTCGGCATGACCGCGCCCGACAATGTCATGAAAGCGCCCGATCGGCGTGCCGTCCTCCAGCAACGCCACGGACAGGGCCTGTGTCGCAGTGTCGATCACCAGCAGGCGCAAGAAATACTCCCGTTCAGCGTCCGCCAGATGCGGAGTCGCGTAGCGGTTAGTCGATCAGCGTCGATTTGCCAAATAAGCTTGTGGGATCAGACCGCCCGCACTTCGGTGACTTCTGGCACATAATGTTTGAGCAACTGTTCGATGCCGTTCTTGAGCGTCGCCGAGGAAGATGGACAGCCCGCGCAAGCGCCCTGCATCTTCAGGTACACCGTGCCCTTGTCAAAGCCGCGATAGATGATGTCGCCACCATCGTTGGCGACGGCCGGCCGCACGCGCGTGTCGATCAGTTCGCGGATCTGATCGACGATTTCGGCATCTTCGGGATTTTCCGCAAACGCATCCTCATCGGCCGGGACGTGAATGTCGCCAGCCGATCCCGCTGCAAACAGCGGCATGTTCGCCGAGAAATGTTCAAGGAGGATCGAAAGCACATCGGGCTTGACGTCGCGCCAGTCGGATCCTTCGCCGACGGTGACGGAGATGAAGTCGCCGCCGAAGAAGACGCCGGTAACGTCGCCCAACGCGAAAAGCGCACTCGCAAGCGGTGAGGCTTCCGCTTCCTCAGGCGAAGCGAAATCCCGCGTGCCAGCGCCCATGACGACACGGCCGGGAAGGAATTTGACGGTCGCCGGGTTAGGCGTCGGTTCAGTCTCGATCAGCATCACGCGCATGTGGCGATTTGCCGCACCAAGATCAACCCATCGGAACTTCGCTCGCGACCGTTGATTGAGTGTGGCAAATAGCAAGGAGACGCGATGATGAGCACCGAAACGGAAATCCGCGAACGCTTCTGGAAAGAATTGTCGGAAAGCCCTTTTCTGATGGTCGGCCTGCAAGGGTCGCAGGAGCATAATCTGCCGATGACCGCGCAGCTGGACCCGGAGGCCAATCATTGCTTCTGGTTCTATACGACCAAGGATAATCGTCTGGCCCCCGGGGGTCCGGCCATGGCGCAATATGCGTCCAAGGACCATGACCTGTTCGCCTGCATCGACGGGACATTGGCCCCGGAAACCGATCCTGCCATCATCGATCGCTATTGGTCCAAGCAGGTCGAGGCCTGGTATCCGCAGGGGCGCAACGATCCGAATCTTCTGATGCTGCGATTTGATCTCAACACCGCCGAAATCTGGCGCGCGGAAATGTCTATCAAGGGCGTCTTTAAGATGATGTTTGGCGGAGACGTTCGCTCCGAGATGAAGGGCAAGCACGCCGAAGTCTCGCTCTGATTCGATATAGAACTGCGTGAGCGGCCACCGGATGGGTGGCCGCTTGCTTTTTGCCCGTGATGCGGGCATATGCGCTGCGGCGCAGCAACCGGCTCTCACAGGCCCATAGCGATTGGCAGCGTGATCGTCCCCGATACTCAACGAGTGAGAGGGGACCGGCCAATGACCAGCCTGCGCCAAGCTTTGAGGCTTCCCTTTTCACGCGGGTCGTTTCGTAACCCGCCTCGCGCCCTCTCTGTGACAGTCACGGACGGTCGGCGCTGGCCGATATGTGAGACTATCATGGAATTTACCGATCTGGGCTTGTCCGAGCCGATCCTGAAGGCGCTTGCCGCCAAGAAATACACGTCCCCCACGCCCATTCAGCAAAAGGCTGTTCCGGTCCTGCTGGAGGGCCATGACCTGTGTGGCATTGCACAGACCGGCACTGGCAAAACAGCGGCCTTCGCACTGCCCAGCCTGGACTATTTCGCCCGCCATCCCAAGCCGACGCCCGTGCGCGGCTGCCGGATGCTGGTGCTGTCGCCGACGCGCGAGCTTGCCGCACAGATCGCGCAGAGCTTTCGCGATTATGGCCGCTTCCTCAAGTTGAGCGTCGAAACGGTGTTCGGCGGCGTGCCGATCAACCGCCAGATCAAGGCGCTGAGCCAGGGCGTCGACATCGTCGTGGCGACGCCGGGCCGCTTGCTCGACCTCATCGACCAGCGCTGCTTCACCATCAAGGATACCGAAATCTTCGTCCTCGACGAAGCGGACCAGATGATGGACATGGGCTTCATCCATCCGTTGAAGCGCATTGCCAAGCTGCTGCCGACCAATCGGCAGAACCTCTTTTTCTCCGCTACCATGCCCAAGGAAATCGAGGCGCTGGCCGGCCAGTTTCTGAACGATCCGGTGAAGGTCAGCGTCGCGCCGCAATCGACGACGGCCGAGCGGGTGCGCCAGCAGGCGACTTTCGTCAATCAGGCGGAAAAGCAGGCGCTGCTGCACATCGTGCTCAAAACCGAGGATATTGATCGTGCGTTGATTTTCACGCGCACCAAACATGGCGCCGATCGCGTCGTGCGTTTTCTGGAAGGGGCAGGCATCGACGCCTTCGCCATCCATGGCAATAAGAGCCAGGGCCAGCGCACCACCGCCTTGCAGGCCTTCCGCCAGGGCAAGGTCAAATTGCTGGTCGCGACTGACATCGCTGCGCGTGGTATCGACGTGTCCGGTGTCAGCCACGTCATCAACTTCGAGATTCCCAATGTGCCCGAACAATATGTTCACCGCATCGGCCGTACGGCGCGGGCAGGGGCCGAAGGCGTGGCGATCAGCTTCGTCGCCGATGATGAGCGGCCCTATCTCAAGGCGATCGAGCGTGCGACGCGGGTAAAACTGGATGTCACGCCGCTGCCGGAGAATTTCCTGGAAGCCGTGCGTAACCTGCCCAAGCCCGCGCCACAGCGCAAGGGGCCGAGCCAGAGCCCGTCGCAGCAGGCGAAGCGCGCCGAAGGGCAGCGCCGCTATCAGGACCAGCAGAAAGCGCAGCGCGGCACGCCCGACAAGGCGCATCGGGGTGACGGGGATGGCGCGGGCGCCAGAAAGCCCTTCCGCCGGCGTCGGCGCGGCGCGGTTGGTGCGTACAAGGGCGCGGTGCAACGGACCGGCGCGCGCTAAACAGCAAGGAAAGGAAGGGAGGCGGCGCTCAGTCGCCTCCCTTTCCTGATTTTGTCAGTGGTGGTTCAGGAAAAGGGCGCTAGGTTCGTCCGCCTATGCGTTTTTCCTCCCGCCGTTCGGCCGCCTCGCTCCTCATCCTCTCCCTGTTGCTGTCCGGCGCGCCGCAATCGCTGGCCGCTCCAGCGCAGCGGCCTGCGGCTCCGGTCAATCAGGATGCGGGCAAGGCGCAGGTTCGCCCTTGGCTGTATGAAAATAGCGATGTACCGATTGACGCCGCATGGCGGTTCGGCACGCTACCCAACGGATTGCGCTATGCTGTCCGGCGCAATGGCGTTCCGCCGGGGCAGGTATCGATCCGTCTACGGATGGATGTCGGCTCGCTCATGGAGCGCGAGGATGAGCAGGGTTACGCCCATTATATGGAGCACCTGACCATGCGCGGTTCGCGCCATGTGCCCGATGGCGAATCCAAGCGCATCTGGCAGCGGCTGGGCGTCACCTTCGGCAGCGACAGCAACGCGCAGACCACGCCCACGGGCACGACCTATGCCCTCGACCTGCCGCAGGCGACGCAGGCCAGTTTGAGCGAAAGCATGAAGATATTGGCCGGCATGATGGCCGAGCCCAATATCAACGAGACATCGGTCGATGCCGAGCGCGCGGTGGTGCTGGCCGAGAAGCGCGAGAGCGATGGCCCGCAAAGCCGCATTTCCGACGCCAACCGACTGCATTTCTTTGCCGGTCAGCCTTTGGCGGAACATGCGCCGATCGGCACGGTGGAGACGCTGAAGGCCGCTACGCCTGCGAAAATGGAAGCATTCCATCAACGCTGGTATCGGCCCGAAAACACCGTGATCGCGATTTCGGGGGATATTGATCCGGCGCTTGCCGAACAGCTGATCAAGGATAATTTCGCCGGCTGGAACCCGACCGGGAAAGGCGCGAACATCCCCGACTTTGGCGCGCCCGATCCGAAGGCGCCAGCGACGCGCGTATTTGTCGAACCCGGCGTGCCGGTCAGCCTGACCATGGCCTGGCTGCGGCCCTGGACCCCGCATGCCGACACCATCGTTTATAACCAGGACAAGCTGACCGACATGCTGGCGTTGCAGATCGTCAGCCGGCGGCTGGAACGGGCGGCCCGCAGCGGTGGCAGCTTCCTGCAAGCCAGCGTCGAGCAGCAAGATGTCAGCCGGTCCGCCGACGGCACCTTCGTCTCGATCATGCCTAGCAATGATGATTGGCAAAAGCCCCTGCGCGACGTGCGGGCGATCATCGAGGACGCCAAGGCCGCGCCCCCCAGCCAGGCAGAGATCGACCGCGAATATGCGCAGATGGATACCGCGCTCGCGATCCAGGTCGAAAATGCGCCGACAGAAGCGGGAGCCAAGCAAGCGACTGACCTGGTGAGCGCCGTCGATATTCGCGAAACGACGGTCAGTCCGCAGGCGGCGGTGGAGATATTCCGGGCCGGCAAACCAGCGATGACCCCGCAGAAGATACTCGATTCCACGCGGCGTCTGTTTTCCGCGGGGGTGTTCCGGGCAATGCTGGTGACGAGCAAGGTCGAGCCGGGGCAGGACGAACGACTGGCCGCTGCCCTTGCCGCGCCGGTCAAGGCCGCCACCGACGCGCGGCTTTCGGACAAGCCCGTTACGATGTCTGACCTGCCCAACCTGGGTACGCCGGGGACAGTGGTATCGCGGATGCAGGTCGGTTTGCCGGGCATGGAGACGATCACCTTCTCCAACGGGGTGAAGCTGGTGCTGTTCGCCAATGACGCCGAACCGGAAAAAGTACGGATCAATGTCCGCTTCGGCCATGGTCAGCAGGCCTTTTCGCCGGTGAAGCCGGTGCCCAGCTGGGCCGGCGGCTATGCACTGATGGCGAGCGGCATCGGCGATCTGGGCCAGAGTGAGCTGGACGAGCTGATGATCGGCCGCCGCATGGGGATGGATTTCGACACCGACGACGACGCCTTTGAAATGCAGGCGGTGACGCGGCCGGCGGACTATAAGGATCAACTGCGGCTGTTTGCCGCCAAGCTGGCCAAGCCCGGCTGGGACCCGGCCCCGATCGCACGGGTCAAGACCGGTGCGATGGTCGCTTATGACGCCATGTCCCGCGCGCCGGACTCGGTGCTGGGGCGTGATCTCAACTGGTTGCTGCATGACAAGGATGTGCGCTTCCGCACGCCGTCGCGCGCGGAGATTGACGCTCTGACGCCGGAATCCTTCCGCGCGACATGGGCGCCGGTGCTGGCTTCGGGACCGATCGAAATTCAGCTGTTCGGGCATGTCGACGCTGATGATGCGATCAAGGCGGTCGCCGCCACATTTGGCGCATTGCCCCCACGGGCCGACACGCCGGTCCCGGCCGCGAACAAGGCGATGCGCTTTCCCGCTCATGTCGAAAAGCCCGTGGTGTTACGGCACAAGGGCGACAAGGATCAGGCCGCCGCCGTCATGGCCTGGCCCACTGCTGGCGGTTTTGCCTTGCAGCAGGAAGGGCGCCAGCTGGAAATATTGACGCAGATCTTTAACGACCGCCTGTTCGACAAGCTGCGGTCGACGGAAGGCGCGGTCTATTCACCCAGTGTCCAGAATAACTGGCCATTTTCCTATGATAGTGGCGGATATATATTGGTTACAAGCCAGGTGCGGCCCGACCGGATCAGCTATTTTTACGATGCGGTGAAGGCGACGGCGGCCGATCTGGCGGCCAATCCCGTCAGCGCCGATGAACTTCAGCGCACGGTTGCGCCAATGCAGCAATTGCTGATGCGCGCGAGCACGGGCAACGCCTTCTGGATGAACCAGATGGAAGGGGCGACGCATGATCCGCGCTATGTCCAGGCCATGCAAAATATGGGTAAGGACATGCTGAGCGTCACGCCGGCGCAATTGCAGGCGCTCGCCGCCAAATATTTGGTTTCTGCCAAAAGCTGGTCGGCGATCGTGCTACCCGAAGGCGTGGCCGCCAAATAAGGGATCATTTGCGGCTTTTTTCTTGCCCCTGAACGGGCCGGACGACTAGGCGGCGGCTTTGGCAGCGTAGGGCAGGGGCAATGAAGGGCGGACGGCGTTGAGCGTACGGGTGATCCTGTCGGTGGAAGCGCTGGAGCCGCGCCTTTCGGGTATAGGCCGCTATAGCTGGGAACTGGCGCAGCGATTGCCGTTGATCAAGGATGTCGAAAGCGTTCGCTATTATCGCAATGGTCAGTGGATCACCGATCCTGGATTGCTGCTGACCGATGGCCGGCAACCCCTTTGGGGCAACAAGCCGTTGCGATGGCTGCGCAAGCGCAATCAATGGGCCGTTCGGTTGAAGCAGGCGGCAACGATGCGCAGCCACCTGTTCCACGGACCCAATTACTTCCTGCCGCCCGCTGGGGAGGGGGGCGTCATCACCGTGCATGACCTGTCGGTGTTTCGCTATGCCGAAACGCATCCGCCCGAGCGGCTGGCGCAGTTTGAGCGCTATTTTCGTCTGTCTGTCGACCGCGCCGCGCATATCATCACGGATAGCGAGACGACGCGCCGGGAAGTCGCCCATTTCCTGGGTTTTGACCTGTCGCGCATTACCGCAGTACCGCTTGCAGCCAGTCCGGCATTTCAGCCGCGCACCGCTGATAAGATTGGCGCGACGTTGGCGCATTACGGCCTGGCGCCACAAGGCTATGCACTTTGCGTGTCGACCGTTGAACCGCGCAAGCGCATCACGGAATTGCTGCACGCCTGGAAAAACCTGCCCATAGCCGTGCGCGACCGGTGGCCGCTGATGGTAACGGGTGGATCGGGGTGGCTGAGCGACGCCGTCCGCGATTTAATGGACAAGGGCGCGCGCGAAGGGTGGGTGCGATATCTGGGCTTCGTGCCGGAACAGGATTTACCGTTGCTCTACGCCGGCGCTGCCCTGTTCGTGTATCCATCGGTCTATGAAGGGTTCGGCCTGCCGCCAGTCGAGGCGATGGCCAGTGGTGTGCCCGTCGTCGTATCCAACGCATCCTGCCTGCCCGAAGTCACCGGCGGTGCTGCGATGTTGGTCGAGCCGGAGGATATTGCCGGATTTTCGGCGGCGCTTGTTCGGGCTTTGGAGGATGACGATTGGCGGCAGAACGCTATACGCGGGGGGCTGGCGGTTGCCGGTCGCTATAGCTGGGACAGGTGCGCGCAGGAAACAGTGGAGGTGTATCGCTCCTTGCGTTGAGCGATCGTCAGCGTATTGCCTTTAACCCCGCGACGATCATCTGCGCCGCTCGCTTTGCGGCAATGACGGCGGGAAGCTTTGGCCGCGACAATGTGCGATGGCCCAGCCCGAACATGCACGCCAAAAGCAATTCTTCCGCCGCGTCTAGCGCTTCTCCAGTCAAGTCGGGATTCGCGACACAGGCGAAGTCACGCAACACGACGCGAAATCCAAGGCACAGCTGGCCAATCATTCCACCGACCGCTTCGTTACGAAAGGCTTCGGCCAGGATCTCGAACGACAGCGCTTCATCTTTTTCGTCGGTGCTGTGAAGCAGCATGGCTTCAAAGGCCTGTTCGACTGACAGCTCCTTCGCGTCGAGGCGGGAGCGAAGAATGGTCATTTGGGCGGTCCACGCGTCCGAATCGACGCGCACCAGCGCCTCGATCACGTCTTCCTTGCCCTTGAACAGGCGATAGATTTGTCCAACGGAAACCTGAGCGGCGCTGGCCAGCTGGGCCATGGAGGTCTGATGGAAGCCCTTGCTTGAAAAAAGCGAGCGCGCGGCGGTCAAGATCCGCGCACGTCCATCGACTTCATGCTGCACTGCACTCATTTCTACCCCCAATGGCTTTTTTGAGCCTTGAACTTTCTGTGGCATGATCCTACCTGCGCAGCAAGCGGAATGAACGTTCATTCCGCCATCGGGTTTCAGGCAAAACGGATTCAGGCGATGCAAAAGGGGATTTTCACCGTGCTGCTGACGTGCGCGTCGGCATTGGCGTTGAGCGGTTGTGGCGAAAGCCAGCCGCCTGCGCCCCCGCCGCCTGCGGTCGGGGTGGTGACGGTAACTACGCAGTCCGTGCCCTTGGTCAATGAACTGCCAGGACGAGTGGCGGCGCTGGAAACCGCAGAAGTGCGCCCGCAAATCAGTGGTGTCATCCGTCGCAGCCTGTTCCCCCAAGGCGGCTATGTCCGCGCCGGCCAGGTTTTGTTCGAAGTGGAGGACGCGCCCTATCGTGCCGCCTTGGCACAGGCACAAGGGGCCCTCGCACGCGCGCAGGCCGCCATCGGCTCGACCAGCCTGCAAGCCCAGCGCTACAAGGATCTGGTGGGAATCAACGCGGTCAGCCGGCAGGAATATGACAATGCGGTCGCCAGTGCGCAGCAGGCACGCGCGGATGTTGCGGCGCAGCGTGGCGCGGTGCAGGCTGCGCAGGTAAACCTTGGCTTTACGCGCATCCGTGCGCCCATATCCGGTCGGATCGGGCGGTCGCTGTTCACTGCTGGTGCACTGGTGCAGACCGGACAGGCGGACCCGCTTGCGACGATCCAGCGCCTCGATTCAGTCTATGTAGACGTGACGCAGTCGGCAGCGGAAATCATCGATTTGAAGCAAGCGATGAAAAAGGGCGGGGTCAGTGAAGCCGACGGGGCCCGGATTCAGTTGATGCTGCCCAACGGCACGGTCTACCCCATTGAGGGACGGCTCCAGTTTTCCGAAGTGACGGTGGACCCCGATACCGGAGCGGTGACGCTGCGTGCGACATTCCCCAATCCCGATGGGTTGCTGCTTCCAGGCATGTATGTTCGCGCGCGACTGGTCGAAGGCCGGCGCAACTCCGCGATCCTTGCGCCGCAGCAGGGCATCAGTCGCGACGCGCGGGGCCGCGCA
Organism: Sphingobium lactosutens DS20; assembly: GCF_000445105.1. Lineage (GTDB taxonomy): Bacteria > Pseudomonadota > Alphaproteobacteria > Sphingomonadales > Sphingomonadaceae > Sphingobium > Sphingobium lactosutens. The sequence goes on from NZ_ATDP01000073.1 coordinate 19,276, forward strand.
ACGGCGATGGTGGTGGGTAAAGGCAATAAGGCCGAGCTACGACAGGTCGAAGTTGATCGCGCCGTTGGCGACAAATGGATTGTCACCAGCGGCCTGAAACCCGGAGACAAGCTGATTGTGGAAGGGCTGGTCAATCTTCAACCCGGTGCTGTGGTTCGCCCCGGTGCGCCACAGCAGATAACGGCGCAGCAGCAGGGTGGAAAGCCCCGCGCGGGCCAACAGATTCAGGGCGAGGCCAACTAAACCATGGCGCGCTATTTCATCGACAGGCCCATCTTTGCATGGGTCATCGCCATCGTGATCATGCTCGCGGGCCTGCTGGCGATCCGGTCCCTTCCGGTCGCGCAGTTCCCTGAGATCGCACCGCCGGCGGTCACGATCCAGACCAGCTATCCTGGCGCCAATGCTCAAACGCTGGAAAGCACGACGACCCAAATCATCGAGCAGCAGCTCAAGGGCATCGACAATCTGCGCTATTTCTCGTCCACCAGCGACGGGTCGGGCAATCTCAGCATCACGCTGACGTTCGAGCAGGGCACGGACCCCGACATTGCGCAGGTGCAGGTTCAGAATAAATTGTCGCAGGCGACGCCGCTGCTGCCGCAAGAGGTGCAGCAGCAAGGGCTGCGGGTCGGCAAGTCCACATCCAGTTTCCTTTTGATCGCAGCGGTCTACGCCGACGATGGCATTCATGATCAGGAGGACGCGGCCGACTTCATCGCATCCACCTTGCAGGACCCGCTCAGTCGCGTCACCGGCGTGGGCGATACGCAGCTTTTCGGATCGCAATATGCGATGCGCATCTGGCTCGATCCCTACAAGATGGCGAATTTGCGCATCACGACGGGCGATGTGAAGTCCGCGATCCAGGCACAAAATGCTCAGGTTTCAGCGGGGCAGATCGGCGGCGCGCCCTCGCCCAAAGGGCAGGCTCTCAACGCGACCGTCACGGCGCAATCCCGGCTGCGGACGACCGAGGAGTTTGAGAATATTCGGCTGCGCAGCAACAGCGACGGGTCGGTCGTCCTGTTGTCCGATGTCGCCCGTGTCGAGCTTGGGGCTGAAAATTACGGCTTTGGCGTCAAATTCAATGGCCATCCCGCGTCTGGTTTCGGCGTGAAGCTGGCACCCGGCGCCAATGCGCTCGACACCGTCGATGCCGTGAAGACCCGCGTAGACGAATTGTCGAAGAATTTTCCATCCTGGGTCAAATATGATTTCCCGGTCGACAATTCCGAGTTCGTGACATTGTCGGTCGAGCAGGTGATCCATACGCTGTTCGAAGCAATACTGCTCGTCTTCGTCGTCATGTTCGTTTTCTTGCAGAACTGGCGCGCGACGCTCATCCCCACCATTGCCGTGCCGGTCGTCCTGCTTGGCGCGTTGGCGGTCCTCTACGCGGCCGGTTTCACCATCAACACGCTGACCTTGTTCGGTATGGTTCTGGCGATCGGCCTGCTGGTCGACGACGCGATCGTCGTGGTGGAAAATGTCGAGCGGCTGATCCAGGATGAAGGCCTGACGCCCAAGGAAGCCGCGCGGCGGTCCATGGATGAAATCAGCGGCGCGTTGATCGGCATTGGCTTGGTGCTGTCTGCGGTATTTCTGCCGATGGCCTTTTTTGGCGGGTCGACCGGCGTTATTTTCCGGCAATTCTCCATCACCATCGTATCCTCCATGATCCTGTCGGTTCTGGTGGCGTTGATCCTGACGCCCGCCCTGTGCGCGACGATCCTGAAGCCCGCGTCGCATGGCCATGACCAATGGTCAGGACGGTTCGGATCGATCTTCGGGCGGTTTTTCGGCTGGTTCAACCGCACCTTCGACAAGGGCGTCACGCGCTATGGCGAAGGCGTCGAAAAGGTGGAGCGTCGCTGGGGCCGCACCATGCTGCTCTATCTGCTGATCGTGGTGGGAATGGCATTTATCTTCCTGCGGCTGCCATCGGGCTTCTTGCCCGAAGAGGACCAGGGCCTGCTCATCGCGCAGCTATCGCTGCCGGCTGGGTCGACGCTGGAGGAAACCGAGCGGTCATTGGCGCGGATGCGCGACCACTATCTGGTTAATGAAAAGAATAATGTGGAGGCTGTCTTCACCATCGCGGGCTTTGGCTTTGTGGGGCAGGGGCAGAATGTCGGCATCGTCTTTGCCCGCATGAAGGATTGGGCGGATCGCAAGGGCGCGGAAAATGCGGTCCCGGCGATCGCGCAGCGTGCGAACATGGCGTTCCAGAAGATCACCGCCGGCATGGCCATCGCCTTCGTGCCGCCAGCCGTTCAGGAACTGGGTAATGCGTCCGGTTTTGATTTCCAGCTGCTCGACCAGGGCAATCTAGGCCATGACAAGCTATTGGCGGCACGCAACCAGTTGCTCGGCATGGCGATGGGCGATCAGAGGCTGGCGCAGGTGCGGCCCAACGGCCTGGAAGATACGCCTCAGCTGAAATTGAACGTCGATCAGGCGGCTGCGGGGGCCCTTGGCATCGCGCAGGCCGACGTCAACGATACGATCAGCACCAATTTGGGCGGCTCCTATGTCAATGACTTCATTGATCGGGACCGCGTGAAGCGCGTCTATGTTCAGGCCGATGCGCCTTATCGCACCTCGGCAGACGCGATCGGCGCCTATCATGTCCGGGGCAGCTCCGGGGAAATGGCCCCTCTGTCCGCCTTTTCGACGACCGAATGGGTCCAGGGGCCAGCGCGTCTGGAACGCTTCAACGGGGTGCCGTCGATGAACATCCTGGGCGGGCCGGCACCGGGCGTTTCCAGCGGAACGGCGATGCAGGCGATGGAGGAACATGCCGCCAAACTGCCGGCAGGCATTGGCTTTAGCTGGAACGGCATTTCCTATGAGGAGAAGACCTCTGGCGGTCAGGCCCCCTATGTCTACGCCCTGTCGATGCTGATCGTGTTCCTGTGCCTTGCCGCCTTATATGAAAGCTGGTCGGTGCCGATCGCGGTCATCCTGGTGGTGCCCTTGGGCGTGCTGGGCGCGGTCATCGCCGCGACGCTGGCGGGCCTTAACAACGACATTTATTTGCAGGTCGGCCTTATCACCACCATCGGCGTATCGGCCAAGAATGCGATCCTGATCGTCGAATTTGCCGAGGAAAAAATGCGCGAGGGGTTGCCGCCGGCCCGCGCTGCGCTGGAGGCCGGCAAGCTGCGCCTGCGGCCGATCCTGATGACCAGCTTCGCCTTCGTTTTCGGCGTCCTGCCGCTGGCGCTGTCCACCGGCGCGGGCGCGGGTGGGCAGAATGCCATCGGCTGGGCCGTGGTAGGCGGCATGCTGTCCGCGACCGTTCTGGCCATCTTCTTCGTTCCGGTCTTCTTCACGGTGGTGAAACGCTTGTTCCGGGAACATCATGATCACGACGCGACCGATAGCGCCGATGCGCGCTCGTCGTCGCAGGAGGCTTGAGACTATGCGCAGCATCAAGACGCTGAGCGCTGTCACCTTGGCGCTGACTTTGGCAGCGTGCGATCTGGCACCCAAATATGTGCGGCCCGACCTGCCGGTGCCGATCGAAAGCCCGAAGGGGCCGGCCTACTCTGAGACCGGCGAGGGCACGGCGGTCATCCCGGCGGACACGGCATGGCGAGACTTTTTCACCGACCCCCGCATGGTCCGCGTGATCGAGACGGCGTTGGCCAACAACCGCGACCTGCGCATCGCTGTCGCCAATGTCGCCCAGGCGCGCGCGCAATATCGGGTGCAAAGGGCCGATCTCCTTCCGACTGTGAATGCGAGCGGCACGGCGACCTATTCCGAGCAACCGCTGGTCCAGTTCGGCCAGACGCAGCGGCTGAACAACGACGTTTATCAGGCGCAGGTCGGCGTCTCTGCATGGGAAATCGATCTGTTCGGCCGCGTCCGCAACCTCAGCAAGGCGGCGCTGGAGCAATATTTTGCAAGCGAGGAAAACCGCAAGGCCGCGCAGACGAGCCTTGTCGCGGAAACCGCCAATGCCTGGCTGACGATGGCGGCAGATCAGGAACGGCTGCGTATCGCGCGGGAACTGGAGGGGGCGTTCGGCAAAACCCTGGCCCTTACCAAGGCCCGGTTCGACAAGGGTATCGCATCGGAACTGGAGGTGCGCCAGGCGCAGACCAGCTATGACCAGGCACGATCGGATATTGCGGATGCGACCACGCTGGTCGCGCAGGACCAGAATGCGCTCAACCTGCTGGCCGGCACGACGGTGCCCGCAACCGACCTGCCTGACAGCCTGCCGACGGGCGGGGCGACGATCACGAACCTGCCGGCCAACATCACGTCCGACATTCTGTTACAGCGGCCCGATATCGCGTCTGTGGAGCATCAGTTGCGATCCGCCAATGCCAATATCGGTGCGGCGCGGGCGGCTTTCTTCCCCAATATCTCACTGACGGCAGCGTTCGGATCCATCAGTCAGGGGCTTTCCAATCTGTTCGGATCGGGATCGGATTTCTGGTCGGTAGCGCCGTCGGCAAGCGTGCCGATCTTTGATTTCGGGCGCAATCAGGGGAATCTCCGTTACGCACGGGCGACCTATGACGCCATGGTGGCGACATATGAGAAAAGCGTGCAGACCGGTTTCAGGGAAGTTGCCGACGCATTGGCTCGGCGGGGGACGATGGAGCGGCAGCTGGAGGCCCAGACGTCGCTGCGCGATTCGGCTCGTGTCGCCTACACCCTCTCCGAAGCCCGGTTCAGGGCGGGGGTGGACAGTTTCCTGACCACTCTGGATTCGCAGCGATCGCTCTACACCGCCGAACAATCTCTGGTTGCCACCCGGTTGACGCGCGAGGCCAATATGGTCGAACTGTACCGAGCGATGGGCGGCGGCCTTAAATAGGTTTTGACCGCACTCAGCGGGCGGGAGAGCGGTGGCGGCGGCGATAGGCTGCCTTCCTGTTTTTGCGGTTGGCAAGCGACGGCGGGTTTGTTGGGCTATTGCGCTCGCAAGATCGACCGTTGCGCGAACTACCAGCGCCGCCAGTGGCGTGACCCGCTTTGGATCATCACGTCCTGCCAGCGATGCGCCCTTGCGCGTTGGCCATCTTCTTTCCTGTCCTGCTTGTCGCTAAGGTGTCTTGGGGAGCATCAAGGAAGACATGGCGGACGATCTTACCGATATCGTGGCAGACATCGTCGCCACCATGCAGGGCGCTCAGGATCGCGGCCGTGTTGCCCACTATATCCCCGAACTCGCCAAGGTGGCGCCGCATCATTTCGGCATCGCCGTGGCGACGGCGGACGGGCAAATGGTGACAGGCGGCGAGGCCGACCTGCGCTTTTCCATCCAGTCCATATCAAAGGTGTTCGCGCTGACACTAGCGCTTGGGAAGGTTGGCGATCAGCTATGGGATCGCGTGGGACGGGAGCCATCGGGCACCGCTTTCAATTCAATCGTGCAGCTGGAGCATGAGCAGGGCATTCCCCGCAATCCCTTCATCAACGCAGGCGCCATTGTGGTCGCCGACGTCAATCTGAGCGGGCACCAGCCGCGCGTTGCCATCGGGGAAATGCTCCGTTTTCTGCGCTATCTGGCGGGTGACGACGATATCGCCATTAACGAAGCGGTCGCGGCTTCCGAAACCGCATCGGGCTTCCGCAACATGGCGCTCGCCAATTATATGCGCGCCTTCGACAATGTGCGCCATCCGGTCGAACTGGTGCTCGGCGCCTATTTTCACCAATGCGCGATCGAGATGAGTTGCCGGCAGCTGGCGCTTGCGGGGCGCTATCTGATGCTGGACGGGCGACATCCCGATGGCGGTCGGGTGGTGTCACCGCGCCGGGCGCGGCGTATCAACGCGCTGATGTTGACCTGCGGCCATTATGACGCATCGGGCGACTTCGCCTTTCGGGTTGGCATGCCCGGCAAATCGGGGGTCGGGGGTGGCATCTTGGCGATCGTGCCGGGGCGCGCGTCGATCGCGGTGTGGTCACCGGGGCTGAACGCCAGCGGCAACAGCCAGCTGGGCACATTAGCGCTGGAGGAGCTGTCCAGCCGGACCGGATGGTCGATCTTCAGCCCGCCCGTCGCCCGCTGACCTCACAGTGTTTCGTCTGCGCGCAGCCGCCGTAATTTGGGCGCTTTCTGCATCTGCGCCGCATCCTTGATCCCCAGACGCAAATCCTCGCGCGTCTGGTGAATGGAGGCGATGACCGGCCCCATGGCGACGCCAAGGTCTACCAGCGCGGTTTCCGCCAGTTGCAGTGAGCTTTCGAGCGTTTCGGGGACGGCGTCGCTGGCGCCGGCGCGATAGAGCTGCGCGGCATGGTCGGCATCGCGCGCGCGCGCAATAATGGGAAGGTCCGGCACCCATCCGCGCACCCGCTGCGTCACGCGAACCGACAGCACCGGATCGTCCATCGTCAGAATAAGCGCGCGCGCATGGCCCAGGCGCAGCTTGTCGAGCATTTCGACGCGCGCGACGTCGCCAAACAGGATAGGATAGCCCGACCGGCGCGCCTCCGCCACGACATCAGGGTCGGACTCCACGACGATGAAGCGCTGACCATGTGTGCGCAAAAGGTCGCAGACCATGCGGCCGACCCGGCCAAAGCCGATGACAACCGCCGCAGCCTCCGTCTGCACCTCGTCGGTCTCCGCTCTTTCCTCGCCCAAAGCCATTTCCAGGCGGCGGGCGATATCATGGCCGAATCGGGCGAGCAGCGGCGTGATGGTGAGGCCGATTGCCGTCACGATCTGCCAGAAGGCGGCGGTCGATGGCAGGATCAGCTGCGCCGCGGCGGCCGCGGACAGCACGATCAATGTCGTTTCGGACGGGCTGGACATCAGCACCCCCACTTCCAGCGCGGTCCCTTTGCGGGTGCCCGAAAAATAGAGCAGGGTCGCTGTCACCAGCGTTTTGCACAGCACGACGCCGAACACGGCGAGCATCAGGCTGGGCCAGTTGGCCAGGATGACGCGCAGGTCCAGACTCATGCCCACGGTGATCAGAAAGACGCCGAGCGCCAAGCCCTTGAACGGGGCCGTGATGACCTCGACTTCGCCATGATAATCGGTTTCGGCGATCAACAAGCCCGCGACCAGCGCACCGACGATCGGAGACAGACCCGCGATCGACGTTGCCATGCTGGAAATGATGACGACCAGCAGGCTGGCAGCCAGGAAGACTTCGGGGCTTTTCGTGCGTGCGGCTTGGCTGAAAATATGGGGCAGGGTGATCCGCCCCAGGATCAGCATGACGCCAACGGTCACGCCCCCCTTGATCAATGTGCTGGCGAGCGCGCTCCACGCGCCATCCGGGCTGCTGGCGACCGAGGGGGCAAGCGCGCCGAGCATGAAGATGATGGGGACCAGCGCAAGATCTTCGAACAGCAGCATCGAGAAGGCGGCGCGGCCAACCGCGCTCTGCGTGCCGACCATCGGGAGCACGACGGCGGTGGAGGAGAGGGCGAGGGCGAGGCCAAGGCCGATCGCCCCGGCGGTGGGTTGCCCCAGAAGATAGAGTCCCGCCGCAATCAGCAGTCCGCTGCCGAACAATTCGGCCGCACCAACCCCGAACACCTGCGCGCGCATCGACCACAGGCGTTTGAAACTCAGTTCCAGACCGATCGAAAAGAGCAGCAGGATGATGCCCAGCTCGGCAAAGGGCTCGATCGCTTCTCTATCGGAGATGGTGATATGATAAAGCCAGGGATAGCGCTCGACCAGGGCGCCCAGCCCGGCGGGTCCGACCGCCAGCCCGACCAGGATGAAGCCGATTACCGGGCTGATCCGAAAGCGCGCGAAGCCAGGTATCACCAGCCCCGCCGCACCAAGGATTACGAGGGAGTCACTGAAACTATTGGGATCAATCGCGCCGGCCATGCCCCATCATTGCCGCTGCGAGAGCGAAAGGCCAGTGTCGAAGTAGAAAAAAGCCGTGATCATGCTGGCGCCGCGCCATAGAGCGCGGCCACCAAGCCGCGGCGGCGGAAAATCAGATTGGCCTGGGTTTGTCCCACCGCCTCATAAAGTTCATCGAATGCTGCGATCAGGGGAAGCGATCCGGCGCGGTAGTCGCCGACATCCCCCGCTTCGACGATGATCCAGTTGGGCCGATAGGGTGATGAAGCTATCAGATGGCTCAGGACTTTCATGTCTTCGCCCTCGATATCAATCGACAGAAGATCGAAATGCAGCGGGATCTGCTCGCGCTCCAATATGGCGGGCAAGGTTTCCAGTTCAACGGTGATGCTGCCCCGGGTGGCGCCGAACATCCGGCTATGCCCTTCGTTGAGCGACGAGACGCCGTCCGAAGACCCTATATGCAGCGTCGCCGTCCCGGCATGATCGGAGACAGCCGAATTGACGATACGATAATTCAGTGGACCAAATTGCGCCTTGATGCTGCCGATGAGACCACTATTGGCCTCCACCAGCAGTCCCTGCCAACCGAACCAGCGCAGAAGATCATAGCTGTTCGAACCGGATCGCCCCATGACGCCGACATCCACCAGTATCTTGTTCGTGCAACTCATGTCGATCATGGCGCGCAGCAGCGTGCTGACCTCGCCAAATTGCGATATGTCCGCGAAGAAGCCGTCCCTTTGGTGCGGGTAACAGCGCTGCGCGAGTTCTGCGCGATTGGCGAAGAATTCCGGCGACGTCATCAGGGCGTCCAGCACATGGGCCACGGTTGCGCCACCTTCGCGCAGGAGTGCAGTGTAGGTTTCAAGCCCGGACGGATCGGGCGCACGCAACAACAGCTTGCGGTAAAGCGTGTCGACCAATTGGGCAGCATCCTGTTGTGACAGCCGGTTCCGGCCGAAGAGCCGCCGGCACTTGCCCCATAGTCTCGTCAAGCTCGTCATTCCTCATGCGGCTCGATCGAGCCGTTGATGGTGCGGACGGCGGGACTTGAACCCGCATTTCCAGGGGAAGGCGGATTTTAAGTCCGCTCTTGCAATCGACTAACCAATTGATTTTAAACGATATATTATATTTTGTTGTGCAGACTGTGCTAGGAAATGGTGCTAGTAATCCAACGCAGAACGTGGGTTTTTGCGCTGAGTAGGACTATTTGCATCGTTATGTTGCGATGTCCAGTCGATTACGGGATCAGTCTGGCTATGGCATCTGCATTCATGCCGCGCGTTGCACTGGCGTCACTTTTTGCCGTCATGCCCTTCGAATTGCCAGATCGTTCGCTGCTGTAGTCCGTCCGTGAAGCGGATGCTCCAGCGATAAAAGCCGATGGCCTTCACAGCATCAGGCGTTTCAAACGTTTGCCATAGCGGAACGGCGACGGGGTCTGCCCAGTCATCCCCGATCCTGCTGCCGATGATATGTGCTTGGCCGTCTTGAAGCAGCAACGTTCCTTGCTGCTCGCCCAGGATCTCGCTCCGCGCTGCGCTATGTAGGCTGACCACAATCTCCGGAGCAGCCAAGAAAAGGCCTACGCCCCGCGTGTCATTTTTGACTGGAAAGAACTTGAAAGCATTACCCCCGGTCAGGAATATAGCCGTGGGCACCTGATTGTAGAGCGTGAACGCCATTAGTGGGCGGCTCGGCTCGACCGGAAAAATGAGCCCCGGCTCTTTAAGCGTTTGGATTTCGATGGGCCGTAGGGCGTGAAGCGGTAGCTGTAAATCGTCGTCCATGGTGGCTGGTCCTTCATCGTCCGTGATGGCTATGTTTTTGGCGTTACATCCACCTGATGCAGCACCTGTTTCTCGATGCCTTCACCAACAACGATCTGCCATCGAAGAAATGTGGCAGCGTAATCGCTGGTACAGGGTGGTAAATTATCAAGCAGCGGCACGGCTATCGTAGGGCTGCCATGACCCCGCCGCCCGTTGATCGAAAGAGAGCTGTCATGTCGAACCATCGAGCCTAAGGGACTGCGGAATCCCTGCGATGCACTGAGAGACGCCGGGTCAATTTCGACATGGACATGGGGTACATGCACCCCTTTCCACGCGGTATTACCCTCGCGCTCAAAGGCCAGAAAACCTGACTCAAGCATCACGGCCATTTTGGTGCTGTTCAGCGCGAACAGCAGCATTCGCTCTCCGTCATTGTCGCGGGGAAGCAGCAGCGCCATTTCTTCGCCTTCGGAGATGGGGCCGACGAAAAATTGTGAGGGTCTTAGCATCACGGGCTTCCTAACGTTGCTGGAGCGGCTCTACGAGCATCGCCCAAAACAGTTCAGCTGCGCCTTCCTGCGACAGCTTGCTATCGCGGTTCCCGCCATAATGCGCCATGCCCATACCCCTGAGGTAGAGCATCTGGTCGTCAGCTTCGACGGTCAGGCATTCGTTGAATGAGTTGCTATCGCTGGTCTCCGACGACGAATAAGCGATGCCGTTGGCAAAAAACTGGCCGCCGACAAACACGGTGCAGCGTGCAAGGGACTTTCCGGCACGGTAGATAACGGCGCTGAACCTATTGGCATCAATGCGGCGATAGGCACCCTCGATGCCTTGGTTGCGCGCTTCCAGCTCGCCAAGGGAGTTCTCGAAGAACCGGGCGATGAACTCAAAGGTTTCGAGCTTGAACCGATCCTTGTCGCGCTCGGAAAACTCCTTGGCGAGGCGCAGATTGCTGGAGCGTGGCCCCGACGAAAAGGAAGAAGGCGCAGCCGCAGGCGGCGCAATGGGCGGTGCATCACTACGAGCCGAGCGAACAGGTGACGCCCCTGTGTCCTTGGCAGCTGCCTTAATCGCTTGCGCCACTTGCAAAAACGCCTCGTCGCGGTCGGGCCATTGGGTGATGGCCTTCCCATCACGCGGCGCAGCGAGCAATTTGCCGAAGGGAGCATCGTGCCAGTCGCACGGGCGGAGAATGACAGGGATGACGCGCGCTTCGCCGCGTTCATGCCGCTGCATGGCAAGGGTCATTTCCCGCTCATAGCAATAATCTGAGGCCAGAAAAGCAGGGCTGACCAGTAAGAGGATGATATCCGCCGCTTGCAGGTTAGCGTCAATTGAGGGATCAAACTCCGATCCTGCCAGAATGCGCCGATCGTGCCAGGTTGAAATGACCTGCTGCCGCTTGAGAATGGCTAGCTGCTCCTCAAGCTGATCGCGCAGCGCTTCATCGGCATGGGAGTATGAAAAGAAAATCGAGCGCACACCGCCTCCTTTATCGCTTCATTGGTAGCGGTCGGCGGATAGGTCGGCAAGCGAATCGATCACTATATGTTCTGGAACAATCGCCTTGTCAGCTGGCTTCGGACGCGCCCGCCACAGGGCTTGCGTGGCGGTTGCCTATCAGGCCCCCGCGAACACATGCACGGCGTCCCACGCCGTCTGCACGGTGAACAGGTCGCCATTCAGTTCGGCGTCGCGGGCCATCGCCTGATAGTCGATATAGTAGCGCAGGCTATGCGGGATGACGGTGCTTTCCTCGGTCATGTCCTGCATATAGTCGGCAAGGCTGTGATGGCTGCCCATATAGCGTTCTTCCAACGTCTCCCGTGCTTCGTCTACGTCGCCAGCGCAATGATCCAGCAGCGCTGCGCCTAATGTTCCATGCTCGGCGATGAACGCCGCCAACGCTGCCACGCGGTCAAGGCTGGCATATTCCTCAATTCGAATGCCGCCAAACCCTTCATAGTCATGAATAGCCCATTCGTCGCCCCCAGCGATGGGGGATGCGGCAAGCATGGCGTTCACCTCATCCCATAAGGTCCATGCTTCCTGCGCGGCATCAATCCACGCGCCATGCAGCATGCCGTTATTGTAGGCCGCAAGGCAGGCCACGTAGATGCGGGGTGTTTCGGTCTGGCTGGTGATGGTTGCTCCCATGATATTCTCCGTAGGTTTGGGTTTCAGTGCTGATCTGAAACCCTGCCTCGTGGCGAACAGCGGGGGGCAAGCGGAGCAAGTGCCTTCGCGGGGAACCGGCTGCACGAAGGAAGCTGGGCGGAAGGCGCTTCGCAGTGCGCTAGGGGCAGCGCCCCAGTGAAGCGTTCGTGATCGTCACCTTGGGCGGAAACACCGCGGGTGGTTCCGGGAGCGCCAGCGAGTAGAGCCCGGGCCGGAGGCAACGCCTTTTAAATTGGCGGAGTGATTTTCGTATTGCGGAATAGGTATTTTGAAGCGCAAGATCAGCCTTCACGAAATTGTGGATGTTAAATGGCATCTATTCAGGCCGACTTCACGGTTGCAGATGATATTTTGCAGGAAGCCGCTTCTCAGCGCCTAACGGGGCACGGTCCTATTGCGATAAACCGCTCAGGTCGCATCGGCCCATTGATCGAACTGGCTATGGCGGCCACTCAATTCAGTGAGCAATACCACCTCGTGACAATCAATAGTAGGTTCTCGGCCGATCTGACCGAAGCCATGCGCAGTCGACAGCCGTTTGGGAGCAGGCTCAATGATCATGCCGGGGTTTTTCCGTTAGGCCGTGATAACCCGATCATTGCCGCCGCAACTCGATGGGATCAGTGGACCCTCCACGCCGAAAATGTTGCCAAGGGAAAGGGTTTAAATCCACACCTCATCGCCGCGCTGATGGGGGCGATGGTGGAACTTCAAGACAATATCTACGAACATAGCGGCGCGCCCGAAACAGGCATGGTCGCCTATGCGGTAACGCGGCGATCGTTCGAGTTTGTTGTCGCGGATCGTGGCGTTGGGGTGCTGCGTACGCTCCATCAAAATCCGCGTTACGCGGACATTGCGGATGCAGGGGTTGCGCTGCAAGAGATGATCAAGGACGGCGTATCGCGCTTCCCGTCAGAAATGGGCCGAGGCCAAGGCTTTAGCCAGTTGTTTCGGGCTCTTGTCGGGCATAATGCGGAATTGCGTTTTCGTAGTGGCGATCACGCGCTGACGATGCGCCCCACCACAGACCCTCTCCACGGTGAAACCGCTGTCGCTCATGTGGCACCATTAGATGGCCTTGCGATCTCGGTTTTCTATCGCACCGAGGCGCATTGATTGCACAAACCGGCGGTCGGCGTGCAAACGCTCCAAATAGGTGTGATGGCTGTGCAAAGTGGCCACGTTATGCTGGAGCAGATCATCGATCGGTTCGCCCTCGGCGGTCGGATGACTTCGCCACATGAGCTTTCCCGCTTCGGTGAAATAGGCCTGCTTGCGGCAGCGTGACTTTGTGAAGGCGTCGGTATCGATCATTGTAACGGTGGCAAACGACTGCCGTAGCGGTTCCAACACTCTCCCGCCGCCGCGCAGGACCAGGCGGAGCGGCCGTGATACGTGCGCGGCCAACTCAGTGAGACGGGCAACGTGCCAATCAATGCGGCTACCCCTGCCAGCGCCAGTGGCGAACTCAACGGCGAGGCAACTGATTTCAGGCCGCGTCTCAATAAGCTCTGCCCATCGTTCGTAGTCCCGTTCCGTGCGGGCATTGATATGTAGGGCGGTCGGAATGCCGGTCTGCGCCATTTCGACCCATACGAGCATGATCCGCTTCATGGCATGCAGATTGTCCGAACGGGGAACGCCGGTCAGTACGCTGAAATTGGGCGGCGTCAGCAAAGCGATATTCAGCGCGGCCAACTGCTTCAGAAGGGCTGGGCGATTCGGTAGCGCCCAATACCGCTCAATCCGACGATCGCGGGCCACACCCGAGACGACCAGCCGGGCGTGGGGATCGATACCGAACTGTGTGGCGAGTGCCTCACGATCGCGAAACCGTAGCACACCCTTGTCCAGATCAACCAATTTGTGGAGTGGCAAAGCGACCATGGGAAAGTTCAGTCTGGCGTGCCGGGCTGAATTATGTTCGATCAAGGGCACCATGCTGGGCAAGCTGGCCACGCCGACCTCCGGCGCGCGCGGCGCCTTCATGAGGTCGAATGTGCCGACCTCCCGATAGCGCGCGACGTACGTTGCGGGATTACCCCTGCAAACAAGATCACAGGCGTTCTTGTCGGGGCACCGGCAATAGTCGTTGCAATCGAAAAAGCTCGCGCCGCTGTGAACGCCGCCACAGATTTCCTTATCAACGCACGTCCAGCAGCCAAGCGAAGCTGGCGCGCGCGCCGCGTCATCCCACAACGATTGCGAATTGGGGACGCGGCGTAACTGGGGATCGGGGGGCTGAGTTTCCTTCATCGGATGCTCACCTCTGCATTGTTTCCAAACAGGCCGACGCGCTCGACCGTACCTAAAGCGATGCCACCGCAGTCCGCGATGGCGGCGTGCATGTCGGCTGGAATGCTGGCAATGGTCCCAACCTGCTGCTGGCCACTGCAAATGATGACCGTGTTACCGTTGGATTGGACGATCAGTTGATCGCCAGCCTTAAGTTGTGTGCCGCATTGGAGGTCGGCCGTGATCGTCCGCTGCCGGTTGGAGAACTGCACGTCAAAAAGGCCCGGCAGCTTCAATCGATCGAGCCCTTTGTCCCAGCGTTTCCGCCAAGGTTTGCCCGATTGCTCACGAATAAAATCGACTCCCATTATATGGCCTCCATCACGGGCGAGAACATTTTGGTTTTCCCAGTCTTCAGCTCCATCAAAATGCCTTTGGATGCGAGCGTGGCGAGCCGGTTGTTCCAGGCGGTCGTGCCGATACCTTCTTCGGGACGAAGTTTAGCAAGCTCTGGTGCTGAGATAGGGCGGTGTTGCGCGATCAAGTGAAGGGTATTCATTTGCGCGGCGTCGAGTTCGCCGAGAATATGAGCGTCGGTAGGCTCGCCTTCATTGTCCAACACGCATGCCCAAATCGCGTCATTGCGGTCTTTCAGGTAGACGGTGAGTTCTTCTTCGATCGTTGCATTGGCGTTGGCCACGACCGGATACAGCGTGCCGATGGCATTCCGACTGAAATCGCGAAATCCCAAAACGGCCTCCCGCAAAAAGGAGCCGGTGGCGATGTCTACTCCACCGAAATCCAGATAGGCGATGGCCGGCTGGGGAACGGGCCTGGTTTCGGCAATAAGCTGCGCCAGCATCTGTCGGCCCATGGCTGTCCCCGCCAACGTGACACGATTAGATGCGATTGAAAGAATATGGTATCGAATCATCATCATCCTCATTTACATAAGTGAGAATAATGAATGCGGTGACCGGGTCAAGCTCCCTTTTCAAAATCCGTGCTGCCTGTGGATAAGTTACCGGCAGGGGATCGCTGAGGGGCGTTCCCGTAATCCGAATGCCGTGAGCTATAAAAATGGCATTTATAACTCATGCCTTCGTCTAGCAGGGATTGATTGACGATCCGCCCTTTGTATGCTATTGTCATACAAGAAGTGAGGTTTTATGGCTAGTTCATCGCCTGCGGTATTGAGTGTCCGGGTCAGTCCGGCGGAACGCGTGCTGCTTGAAACTGCGGCGGATCACGCGCGCACGAACCTGAGTGATTTCATTCGCCGCAAAGCTATCGAGGCGGCGGAGCAGGATGTGCTTGACCATCGGCTGGTGACGATCCCGGCGGAAGATTGGGACAAGCTCGAGGATTGGGTCAAGGCTCCCGCCAAGGAAGTCCCGGCGCTGCGCAAACTTTCCGCGACGCGTCCGGCATGGCAGGACTAACACCACCACGTCCTCTCACTGTCGACGACAACCGCGAAGCCTTCGATTGCGGGCGGGAATCCCTCAATCAATGGTTCCGCCGCCATGCCTGGCGCAATCAGGAAGCGGGCGTGTCGCGCACCAACATCGTTTGCGATCCCATCACCGGCCATATCGTCGGCTATGTCAGCCTGTCGGCGGCGCAGATCGAGCGCGCCTTCCTCGCCAAAGCCGACCAGCGCAACCGGCCCGACCCGATCCCGGCGCTACTGCTCGGCCAGCTTGCCGTCGATCGCCATTATCAGGGTAGGGGCTATGCTCGCTCCCTGATGTTCTTCGCCCTAACGACGGCGGTACGCCTTTCTAACGACATCGGCTGCTTCTGCGTTCTCACCCACCCGCTGGATGACGGCGTGCGCGCATTTTATCGGAGCTTCGGGTTTGAGGATGTGCCATTCGACCCGGCGCGCAGTATGGCGGTGCGGATGGTCGATCTCGTCAAGAACGGGTTTTGATACGCGGGCAGCGTCCCAGCCAAGCGTAAGGATCATCACCGGATGGCGGAACCGCCTTGGCGGTTCCGGGAGCGCCAGCGGGTAGAGCGCGGGCAAGACGCATCCATGCTGCGCCCACAACAACAATGCGCTACAGACTGACTATGGCAAACGATTCAAGAGGTCGGCCCCATCAGGAGGCGCACCCTTCAAAGTTCGGCAAGCGCGATGTGCCTGTTCATGGCAAGCTGGTTCGAGAGAATATCGACAGCCCCGCAACTACGACGGTGCAGAGGTTTCTCTCGCATCTTGACGAAGCCATTTCCGCTACACGGGGGGCAAAGTCGTTTGGGTCGGAATTATCCGAAACCTATGCCGAGCAATCGGCCCAAGTGGCCATTAAGACATTGCTCGCAGGCTTGCCGCTTGGAGGGCAAGAATGGATAACAGGGGTCAGTTATTCAACTGAAATGGACGCCACTGGCGAACAGCAAAGCCATATTGAGTATCTCTACACTTCACCAACCGAACCCCATAGTTTTGACCGTGCCACTCCCGCCAAAATATTGGTGCGGTCCATATTTGAACGGCGCGCCTATTTTAACAAGACAGTTAACATAGAGGATGGCAACGAGGCGCACGGATATGATGCAACGATTCTGGAAGTCGGTGCCCTAGCGCCTACCGTATCAGCGATTATAAATAATACACTGACAGGATTATATGGAAATCCATCGACAAGTGACCTGATTTTTGTTAAACATTGTTGCAATATAATAATAAATATGTGGGAAGACGGAAGTATATTCCACTACTTCGTCTTACGTTCTTTGCCGAGCAATGTTGACAGTGAAAGCGAACCAGACCTCGTTCAACTATTGGAACGGATACTGGATTACGCACGCTCGCATGATAAGCAATCGGTTCGCAGCTATGCTGCGCTTCTCTTGCCTGAATGGGGAATTAGTCAAAAATCCCCTGAAAATGCCTCAACTGCGACTGAATTGCCAACGATGGCTGCTAAATACGCGGCAGCTAGTGCGCAGCAAAGCCTATCACTCCCCCCGGAAGCGCCGATCAAGTGGAAAGACCGGGAACCGGGCGAAACCGGGCCGGACTTCACGCGCCGCGTGTATGGGCCATGGCTGGAAGGTGGCATTCCCAAGCGCGTGCTGCGCAAGCTTGATGCGGCGCTGGTGAACGAATTGAATACATGGGTGCGCAACGGCAACGAGATGCCTGCCGACATCAAGATACTTACAGTAAGCGAGGAAAACGACCGCCTGCTGAACGCAGGCCCGGAAGCTATCGGCAAGCATTTAGGCAAGTTCACAGGGGCGGAAGCACTCAGAGAGGCACAGCGATTGCGCTCAGCAGAGGCGCGCAGACGATAATTTAGAACGATGCTCGATATGAATTGACGCAATCCTGCGAATCGGCGATACCTCCATCAATGGCCGCACTGAGCGGTTCAATGCGGCCAGAACTGCCTAATGCCGAAAGCCACCCAACACGCCCCCTATCGGGCGTGAACGGGATCGGCTGGCTGGCGGCGGCTCATGGTGGAAGGGAACTGGACAATGAGTAATTACAAGAAGCCCAGCTTTTGGGAGCGGGTCGCCAACGCGGGTGCGGCGGCGGTCATTGGCACCGTCATCGGCGGGTTGATTGGGGGGCCTGCGGGTGCCGTGGTCGGCGCGAAGGTCGGCGGATGCTGCGGTGGTGGCGCTGGCTAGCGCCATGCGCTGAACGGCGGTGTGCGGGAACCCGCGCACCGCCTAGCGGGGAGAACTCCCATGCTTATCCATGATGGCGATACGAGCGGTAATCTCTGGCCTATGCCCGGCAGTTGCATCGCCGGAGACATGCTCGGCCTGCTGGCACCGCTGTTGGGGCGGTATCGCACCCAGCCTGCGTATGTGCCGCGCTAAGCGGCACCCGTAACTTTCTTTCGATGGTGACCACAACGCGGCGCGCAGCTTGCCGCGACGGGAAGCTGCGCGCCCTTTTCAGGAGCGACGACCATGGATTTTTCAAAACTCGCAACCATTCTTTATCCGAAATGCCCCCGCTGCGGCGGGCGAAGCAAGTCGATTGAACCGGAAAACATCGACCACGCCAACCGGAGTTTCGGCCATGCTGCGCGGGGGCACCATTACCTCCAGCTTTTTGGCTACGGCGTGACTGCCGGAAGGCAGGTCTACAAGCGCATCCCCGGCAAGTTCGGCGGCCTCAAGCAATGCACGGATTGCGGCCACGAGTTCCGCTGACCTTTCCCCTCACGACAGGAGCAAGATGATGACGACATGCCCGAAATGCAATTCGACCGACCTGCAATCCAACCTGTTCAAGAACGCCTCGATCGAGCAGATCGCCAGCAACGCGGTGGCGGTGCGGCGGCCTGACTGGCTGCGCCATGTGGCCAGTGAGGTCGTGGCGTGGGTTGGGGTGAGCGTGGCCAACTGGATACGGCCCGCCCATCGGTGCAGCTATTGCGGCTGGACGTTCCGGTGAGGGACATTTTCCAAGCCATCGCCGAGGCCATTGCCGACATGCGGGAGCGCGTGGTGACGGAAGGTTGGGCAGGTCGAACCGATTTGCCCAACCCCGCGCCGGATTACCATTTCGACCCCGGCAACCCGGCGCCGCCCCCTGAACCACTCGATGCCATGCGCGCCCTGTTCGGCACCGCCGAACCGGCGCGCGACGCGCCCGGCATGGAGAAGCCCGGTCACGAACAGGGCGATGATTTCGAGCGCTGAAAGGATAGGCCCATGCACGACCTACTTGATGCTCCCCTTCTGGAACTGCCGGGAGGGGATTTTTTATGCCACCGCGACCTGGCGCAGAATGTGTTCGTCACCGGCGTGACGGGTGGCGGCAAGACCAGCGGCCCCGGCCGCCACCTTCTCGAAGCGCTGCTGAAATCCGGCGATGGTGGGATTGTCCTTTGCGCCAAACCCACCGAGGCCGCCGAAATCCGCGCCCTATGCGCAAAGGTCGGGCGGCTGGGTTCGCTGATCGAGTGGAACGGGCGCAATCACGGGTTCAATTTCCTCGCCTATGCGATGGCGCGCATGGGGCAGGACGGCACCAACGGGCTGGTGGAATATTTGATGCGGGTCGTCGAAATGATCCGCAGCGCCAGCCCCATGACCGGAAGCAACGGCGATGCCTTCTGGCTGGACGCGCTGCGCGTGCTGCTGCGCTATTCGGTGCCGGTCGTCTATGCCGCCACCGGCTCCTTGAGCATCGCCAGCCTGATCGCTTTCGTGCGCAGCGCGCCGGTTTCGCCGGAGCAATTCCATGACCCGGAATGGCAACGGCAGGAGCCGTTTTTTATGCGCTGCTTCGTCGCGGCGACCGCGCGGATGGATGCCGCGACCTGCCAGCAGATGGCCGCCTATTGGCAGCAGGACTTCGCGCGCATGGACGCGAAGCTACGCAGCAACATCATCGCCGGGTTCATGCTGCTGGATCGCTTCAACCATGGCTGGCTGAAGGACGCGCTGTGCGGAGCAACGACCATCTCCCCGGCCTTGTGTTTTGCGGGTGCGATCATCGTGCTGGATATGTCGCGGGCGGTGCTGGGGGATGATGGCATCATCGCCCAGCTTATCTTCAAGGAGGCGTGGCAGCGAGAAGTGCTGGGGCGCAATGCCCTGCCGCCGATCTATCGGGAGCGCTTCACTTTCTGTTACGGCGATGAGTGCCAAGAGTTCATTGCATCCTCGGATGCGGATTTCCTCGCCATGTCGCGCTCGTCCCGCGCGGCGACGATCTACCTGACGCAAGCGCTTCCCCAAATCTACTACAAGCTGGGCGGGCCGGATGCGCAGCACCGGGCGCATAGCGTGATCGCCAATCTCGGCATCCGTTTCTACTGCGCCAACAACTGCGTCGAAACCAACAAATGGGCGTCGGAGGCCATCGGCAAGGCGGTGCAATACCGACATAGCCACGGGCAATCGTCCGGCAGCAGCAGCCAGTTCGGCATGAACATGGGCGAAGGCACCAACTGGGGGTTCAATTCCGGGTCGGGCGGCAGCAGCGGCTATAGTTCCGGCAGCGGCGGCAGCAGCCATAGCGGCGGGTCGTCGTGGAGCAGCGGTTCCTCGCGCGGCGGCTCGGATAGCTGGGGGCGCAACCGTGGCACCAGCACCAACCACGGCCAGAATTGGGGGCAGAACGAGGTGGTCGATTACCTCTTGGAGCCGGGCCAGTTCAGCCGGATGCTCAAGACCGGCGGCCCGCGCCACGGCAACCGGGTGTCGGCCATCCTGCATGTGGCCGGGCGGCGCTTCGCCGCCTCGGGCGGTAACAGCATGATCGTGGAGTTTGCCCAGCGATGAAAACGCCCAGCCTCAAGACGCGGATGCTGGGGCATCCGCTGGTCGTATGGCCCAGCATCGGGTTCTTCCTGTGGACGGGCTACATGCTGCTCACCGGGCCGGATACATGGCCGCTGGCGGCGATAGCCCTCTTCTTCGGTGCGCCGGTGATGCGCGCCTATGAGCGGCGCGAGGAATGGCTGGCATGGCGGAAGGCATGGAACGCCATGTCGGGCCAGCAGCCGCCAAGGCGGAGGAGGTTCGTGAAGCCGCTGACCGGCCTGATGGTCGTGGCGGCGGCGGCGCTCTACCTCGTCGCCACCCTCGACCGCACGGACTCGCAAACCGTCCTTGCTATTAGCCTGTTGTGGATGGTCGGCGTGGTCGCCTTCTTCGCGGGGCGCGGGCTGTGGCGACGCCTCCGCCGGACGCGCAGGGCAACGGCGGGCGAGCTGGTCAAGGTCTGCGTGCGCAAGCCGCTGCTGCGGGTGCCCAGCCTGCAACAGGCCTATGCGGCCCTGCCGGATCACTGCCGGGCCGTGATGGGCGGGCGTCAGCCGTGAAAGTGGCGCTCCACGTCGCGCTGGGCGGACAGCACGTTGACGATCTCCAGCCGGTCGCCGGTATAGCGGAAGAAGATGACGTAGCCCTGATGGGGCACGCTGCGAATATCGGGGCGCAGTTCCGGGCGCGCGGTGCCCAAGGTGCCGGGCAGCGTGGCGAGTTTTTCGCAACGGTCTTCCAGCTTGCCGATGAAGGTGCTGGCCACCGCAAGGCTGGCGCTCTCGCGGGCGATGTAGCGCAGGATGTCGGCAAGGTCGTTGCGCGCCGATGCGAGATAGACCAGCCGCCGCACTTAGTAACCTTCGGCGGCAAGCTCGTCCATGACGCCTGCGAGGTGCGCCCTTACCTCTTCGGGGCTATGCTCGCCGCCTTGCGCGATGGAAGCGTTGAGCGTTTCACGCAGCGCCTCCAATTTGGCTTCGCGCTCTTCGACCAGGCGCAGCCCTTCGCGCACGACCTCGCTGGCCGAACCGTAGCGGCCTGCTTTGACCACGGCTTCCACGAAGCCTTCCCAGCGCTGTCCGATGGACACATTCATGACAACCCTCCTTCCAAAGGTGCGTTAGCCAAACTATACACTGATAACGAAGATTGCTCAATCTTTGTTATCATGGCGAACGCCGTGTCTAGCCATACTGACCGTGGGGGCAACGCCACGACGCAACCGCCGATTGCTCGTTGCGGGTGGTTGGGGCCTGCCCCGGCCACCCGCAAGGCGACCGCCGCCACCGCCCGTAAGGTTCGGGGAAACGCTCCGTTTCACCGGGGCTTTAAGAAATCATTAACCACGTTCTCCCCCATACTTCCCTTTAGGGGCCTCGCGCAGCGGTGCACGTCGCAGTTGCGACGTATCTGTGCACACTTAGGCCCTTTTCTGGGGTTGGGGGGACGGGGAGCGATGATTACGGGGGCGATATAGCATGGCGATCTTCTCCATGCGGATGCAGGTCATCAAGCGCAGCGCCGGGCGCAGTTCGGTCGCGGCGGCTGCCTATCGGGCGGGCGAGAAGCTGGTCGATGAACGGCAGGGCATCACCCATGACTACTCCAGCCGGACTGGGGTTGAGCATACAGAAATCTTGCTCCCGAAAGATGCTCCGGCATGGGTTCAGGGCATCGACCGGCAGACCCTATGGAATGCGGTCGAGTTCGGGGAGAAGCGCAAGGACAGCCAAACTGCCCGTGAGTTGCGTCTGACCCTGCCACGGGAGATACCCGCCGACCAGCGCAGCGCGCTGGTGCGTGATTATGTGATCCGCAACTTCGTGTCCAAAGGCATGATCGCAGACATCGCGATCCACAACAAGGTCGCCAGCGACGGGCTGGAACAGCCCCATGCCCATGTCATGCTGACCATGCGCCCGGCGGTCGAGCCGGGCGGGTTCGGCCAGAAGGTGCGGCACGACTGGGTGCCCGATCCCACAGGCCGAACCCAGCCGGACGGCAGGCCGGTGATGGTCGAGAGCAACGCCCATAGCTGGAACTCGGCGGACTATTACGAGCGGTGCCGGGAGGATTGGGAGAACACCGCCAACGCGGCGTTGGCGCGGGCCGGGTCGGCGGAGCGCATCGACCGGCGCAGCCTGTTGGAGCGCGGCTTGGCGCGGATGCCGGAACCGGCCTTGCGGCTGGCTTATCACCTCAAGGATTTGCGCGGGGCGCTCAAAGAGCGGTTCGGGCAGTTCCAGATGGCGAAGCATTATCAGGCGGTCGAGGGCCGCGCGAAGGCGGCCTTCGCGCGGCTGGAGGAAGCGCCGACGCGCGCGGGCGACGCCGCCCGCGCGTTCCAGCGTTTCCATGACTGGATCGACCGCCAGTTGGCGCGGCTCGCCCAAGCCCGTGCGGGGCCGGAGCGCGCGCCGCCGCGCGACCACCCATTCAGCATGGAGCGATAGATGAGTGACCGCAATCCCAACGGCTGGGAGCCGAAGAACATGGGCAACTGGCAGGCGATGTTCGAGCAGCCGCGCCGCGACGGGCAACCACCCGGCCAGTCAGCCCCACCGCCGCCGGCGCAGGACGATGCGCCCGGCGAGGATGACCGCGCGCCGGATTTCACGGACTACAGGCCGTGGATCGTGCAGCGGGTGCGCTCGCGCCCCGCGCTGATGCTGGAACTGCGCCGCTACGAGCCGCGCTCCGGCTTATGGCAGGGCTGGGCCATGCCTTACCACGGCCTCTATGCGGTCGAGTATGTGGGCGCGCGGATGCTGTCGCTGGATTTTGGCGCGCGGCAGTTCGTCATCGAAGGAAGGGGCCTCGACGCGCTCGCCCGCCATATCCAGCAGGGCACGGTCGAAACCGTGCTGGAATATGCGCCGCAGGTATGGGCGGCCCAGCCGGTAGGGGCGATGGTTGCTGCCATCAAGGAAGTGAGGGCGCAGGATGCGACGCTACGTTGAAGTTACCGGCGCCCATGTCGGCGGCGATTGAGTGGTTTTTCTCAATCGCCGCCGTTTGATGCAAGTAGTCACTTATAGCGGGCGTCCCCAGCCATCTTTGGGCAGTTCACCGTTGCCGAGTCGTCCCATCGGATTGCCTTGGCCATCCATTGGGCGATTTTGGTGAATATCCCAATCGCTGGGATTTCCTTGCCCATCGAGTCCGGCCACATCGCCGAACGCTGTCACTCCATCGCTCAGCGTGCCTGCCCCCGGAATGAGGTAAAGCGGGTTGCCGGTGGCTGCAAAGCCAACCCCCTTCCACACCGCGTAGCCGACGACAGGGCCACCGATCAGTGACCCAATCGCGGCCGCAGGCACACCAAATACATAGCGAGCAATCAAACCCATCTCATTTCTCCCGTTCATTTCCGCTGCTCTGACCAGCATCCGAAGCATGTGGGGATAGGGGTGGCGCGCGAAGAAACTTCATGGCGGGCGGACAACTCTTTTCCAGCAGGCGATTGCCCTTTCCGCCAAAGTCACGCAGTTTACGCCAAATGGAACCTTGACACGCCAAGATTCCATGGCGGGGGAATGAATGCAGCGCGTACCGGATGACTTTTCTCAATCCCAGCTCCAAGTGCTACGGCTACTCGTTCGCTTCCCCTTGCAAGAGCCGGAGAATGCAAAGGCCCGGAATGGTGCTAAGCGAGAAACCCAGACTTCCCTACTCGCCTATGGCGAGAAATCCGTTCTTACGATCAATGACATCAGTCATTTCGCTGGCGGTAAGCATCGTCTGAATTACCGCCCCGGCGGCCCTCATGGCGAGAAGCTCCATGCTTTGTATCAATTGATCTGGAACTTCTACCGGCACCGCAAGAATGAAGACCTGCGCGCTGATACCGCCCCGTTGCTGGATATGGTGTACGGGAAGCGCGGCGTCAGCGGCGCTCACCATTCCCATGGCTTATGGGATGCGGCCAGCGCCGAGTTGATGGAACAGAGTATCGTGGAAGGTGAAAAGGTGGGGCATTGGCTCGCCGGGTGCTATCGCACCTACAGGCGAGGCACGCGCCACCATCCTGATGGTGGCGAGTTAGTCATGTCGCCCATGCGCATTCTTCCCCCAGACGATGTAGTCGAGCCTTACAGGTTTGAAGTCTCCTATCCGCCTAGGGAAGAAGGGTATGATCCCTCCGAGTTCGGCATTGTGGGGCAGGTGATTTTCTCGACACCGCTCACTTACCTGATCGGGCATGACCGGGGGAGTGGTAGCCCTTACCTACTCATTCTCAAAACCCCGCGCAGACGGGCAGTCGGCCACCATGGCATTGCGCTGCGTAGCACGACCGATGGGGTAGCGGTGTCCGCTCGTGTCTATCTCAAACCTGCCGGCGAGGATTGGAATGCGCTGCGCACGCAACCCCATATTCATCGGGTATCGTCGTTCCGGGAAGATCAAGAAATCATGGACAGGGATGCCATCCTTAAATATACTTCAAATGAAATTAATAATGATAATAACCTTACATTGAAACGATATGAACACGGCCCTGATAAGTGACAAATAATATATCAAGAAAAATGATATAAAAACCTATCCTCCATCTCATGAAGATTTGGATATTGTCATTAACAATCTAGTTTTGATGCACGAAACTCAGGATCAATGAAAGTAGCTGTCCGAGAACTTTTATCTGATTATCCTCAATCTGAAATAGATGAAGCTGTTAATCAGGATATGTATTTTGTGTCCAACCAATCCCTAGTGGAGCCGTTTGCTGTAGCAGGATATGATATACGGCCATTTATCGGCGATCCCAGAGTTGATTTTCCACTCTTGCTTGAGAAATATATTGAAAATCATCGCGCAGGAATGAAGCATCCCAACTTTGTGGACGAAGAGCTGCCCGGAAAAGATATTATTGATGGCCCGTATTGGATAGACGGACGATATGGGATCATCATACGCGGTGATGTGCTGAGGGCTGCCAGTATCACGCCTAAAGTCACAGAAACATGGCAGGACAAAGTTTTACAAGCGTTACCTAGCGAACGTAGTGATACCATTCGACGCTAAGGGGAAAATAGTTAGCCCCTAAAATTACGTGCGGATCTGCATATCCACCAATCTAGCGATGCTTTATCGCTACTCCCGCCACATCCTCGCCGCCAGCGCGCGTTCCTCGGCATCCATGACATAGGTGTAGATGCGGGTGGATTTGCCGCCCTCGGCGTGGCCGAGCAGGCGGCCCACCAGCGATTCGGGCAGGCCGGAGCCGATGCCGTGGCAACCGAACCCATGCCGGAAGCCCTTGGGCGAGGCTTGGGGGCCATCGATCCCGGCGCGCTGCATCAGCGTGCGGATATGCCGCCATGCGGTTTGCCTGCACCATGGGAAGAGCGGGGCGTCCGGCTCCAAGCCCAGCGCCTCGGCAAACTCCGCCAGTTCGCGCAGGAACGGGCGCGGCACCGGCACGGCGCGGAACACCGTGCGGCGGCGTTTCAGGGTGCGGAAGATGATGCGGCCGGTTTCCATATCGAGCCGGTGCCGCGTGACCTGCAATCCTTCCGATAGCCTACAGCCGGTATAATAGAGCAGGCGGCAGAAGAGCCGCGTGCGCGCATCGGCCTTGCGGGCGATGCGCAGCAGGGCTTTGGCTTCGCCGTTGGTGAGGTATTTGCGTTGCCCGTTCCCGTCGAACAAATCGAACCACGGGCCTGTGCCCGCGCTGCCGTTCACGCCCACCGTCTTGCTCCCTGCCTGCCCCGTGCAACACTACTGTCTGTAGTGTTGCAACCTGGAGGGCGATAAAAATCAGGCGTGGAGCGGGTTCGCGCGAAATATCGGGCGTTATAGAAATGCAATACTATGGGGGCTGGAAACACCGGAACATTAAGCGTTCCGGGCACTCACCCCGCAACACTACAGACAGTAATGTAGCGTCCTCTCCATCGGTTCCTTGGTGGGTGAGGGATTTTTGCCATGATGCATGTGGGTGCTGCCGGTGAACGACGGCGACTGCCGTTTGCAGGATTGGCAATGGGATTGGCGTTTCTCGCCTCAGCCTGCGACGGCTCCGCGCAGGCTCCTGCATCGCCCGCCGAGGCAACCAATGCCGACGCGGAAAATGCCGCTGCCGCCCAAACCCAAGCACAGCGCGCCTGCATGATCGATGCGCTGAACAATACCATTGCAAAGAAGCAGAGCGACGTGGCGGTGATTTCCGCGCTGGCAGCGCAGGATTTGAGTGGCTGCCCGAACGATTTTATCGAATCCTTTGTTCGAATGCGAAATGCTGCGGAAGATTATATGGCGGTTAGCCGCGAACTGTTCGCGCATCAGGGGTACGAAAGGGATGCGAACGATCGCGACTGGCTAAATCTGGGTTGCAGCATTATTGCCGGTAAGCAGTGCATGGAATGGCCCTCAGAAATTTGGGCTTCTGCCAATGCTGAGATTAAGGCGCGGTTTGAGACTGCAAAAGCAAGCCTCAAAAGCGCCAAGCGCGACAATGAGGAGGTCGTTGCACGCTATGGCATCTATGCGCGCGCCAACTCTGTACCAGAGCAGCGCGGCATCGATGGCGATCCAAATACTGTTTCCAACACCATCGACAACGGTGCGTGGGATCACAGTCTGTGAGGCGGGAACTGGTTCTGGCTGTATATGCAGCGTGTGCTGCCGCCCCCGCAATTTCCAATGTTCTGGAGACGGAACGAGACTACTTGCTCCACGGATTGCAACGCGAAAGGGTCGCCCAGCGGCGTTTGTCCTGCGCGACAGGTCGCCAGCAGGACATTGTTGCGCGGCAGAGGGCGGCGGGTTTCAGCACGCTGTCGGCCAGCGCTTATTGTGTCACAGTTTTGACGCGCGCGGGCCGGGACGGCACGTTGCGTTTCGTGACGCTGCGCAATGGACAGACCACACCTGCTATTGCTTTCGATACCGGTTTCGTCAGCGGATTTCTTAAGCGCGAAACGCTGCCTGACGATGCCCCGGTCATGGCGACGCTGATGCCAATTGCCGAGCGTTGCCTGGCGCAGACGGAAACTGACCACGATTTATGCAACGCGGCCGGGCATATGCTGGGCGTTCGCGCGGCGCGTGGGGAATTGGTGCCCGCCTCTTAAGTGCGGACTATTCCCTGTACTGGTGAGGAAGGCACCCGCGCAGACATCCCGTGATAGGGGGATGATTCCTCGGGTTGCGGAGTATTCCTGACGCCAGCGGCGCGAAGCTTGGCGGCTATGTCCACCATCGCCTTGGACGCGTCCGGCGATGATTGTTGCTCGATCACCGCATCGGCTTCGGGCTGGATGGTCATGTCCTGTTGATTTTCACGCACTTTGATCGCCACAATCTCCAACTCTTGCTGGGTAATGGACGCTAGATCCTGCTGCACAAACGCCTTCATGGCATCCATCGGGTTATCGGGGTGCGCGGCCAATAAGGCGTCGATCTCGATGTCTGATTTGCCTTTGGAGCGCATGATGGCGCGAAGATCGTCGCGCATATTCTCATCGAACTTCGACACGTCCTTGCCGTCGCGGATCATCCCGGCGCGCAGGGCGGCGGTACTGGCGGCGAGTTCGTCCACGCGACGCATTAGCGCGGGATCGGCGCTGCCGCCATGCACGGCCAGGTCCACGGCCTGCCCATAGGCCGCGCCGCTGGCTTTGAGCGCGCCTTCCGGCCCGCCCTCGGCGATCCCCGCATCATGCTGTTTGCGGCGATCTTCCTCGCGCTGGCGGTAGGCATCACGCTCGGCGTCGTTCTCGAATTGCAGCAGGCCGTCATACTGGCGAAGGTCGCGCATGAAGGCGGTTGCCTGCGATTGCGCCCGGCTGGCGAGGCTAGCGAGTGCCGCGCCTTCGCCGTCCGCGCCATGGGCGACGGTGTGAGCTTCCTGCACGGCGTCCTGGCTTTGCGCGACGGCGGCGACAATCTCGCTGCGGAGGGCAGCAAGCGCGGTCGGGCTGGCGGTGCCGATCTGCTGGCGCAGTTGGGTAATATTTTGAAGCTGAGTCTGCGCAGTGACGGCATCGCCGCCGCTGCGCTTCAACGCGGCAATGGCTGTTTCCAGATCGAATTGCGCGACGACCAACTGCCCGACCATGGCAAGGCGCTCGCTAGCGAGCGGGTCATCCGAAGCCGGATGACCCGGCCCTGCAACTGTAATCTGAACGTCTATAGTTTACCTGTGTCGTGCTTCGCGTGTGCGGGAACCTGTCTACAGGATACACGCGAAACCGCTAAAAATTGGTTAATATACTCCTAACGGCCCAAGGCGGATGCCCTGGGCCGCTATCACCGCTATGGGCAATCGCCCGCCAGGCGGCGGCGGGCGGTTTCGGCGTGGGTTGGGTCCAGTTCGATACCGATGCCATGACGACCGAGGCTGCGTGCGGCCTCCAATTTCGTGCCGGACCCGCAGAACGGATCGAGGACAGTGCCGCCTTGGAGGCAAAGGCTGCCGATCAGCGGTAGCATGGCCTCGACCGGCTTCTGGGTGGGATGTAGCACGTTGCCGGTATAGGCGAACGGAATGACATCCGGCACCGGCTGACCGGGACAGGCCGGATGGCCCTTGGCCAGCAGGTAGGCGCATTCATGCTGGGCGCGCAGATGCCCGACATGCGACGCATAGCGTTTGGTGAAAACAATATGTCCCACGGGGCGGAACCCTGCCGTCCGCCATGCGGCAAGGAACAGGTTGGCATTCGCCCAGCCATAGAAACTCACGCAATAGCTGTTCGGCACGAGCAACCGATACATTTGGGCGAACGCGGGCACCAGCCAATCGGCTTGGTTGTCGTTGGCGACGGTGCGTCCGCTTCGATCGCGGTAGCGGCACAGATAAGGCGGGTCGGTGAGAATGAAATCCACGGAGGCATCGGGCATCTTCCCCATGGCTTCGACACAATCGCCGGTGATGATGCGATGGCGGGGAATCTCCCCGCCATCGGCACGCTGGGGATGCTGGCTCATTGCTGGCCTCCCTCGCTGCGCTCGGTGATCGCGCGCATGACGATGCGGCCCGTGAGCGGCAGGGCGTCGTACTGGAGCGAAAAGCCCTCGCCGTCGCGGTTGGGCCATGCGGCCCCGATGGGTGTCCAGTTGGCGCTCTTGCCTTTGCCGGTGACGAGGAACAGACGGTGGGTTGGTTTGGCGGGAGTGGTGGATTGGTTGGTCATGGTTGGCTCCTTGGTTGTGCCCCGGCCTATCCGGTGGCTTCGTAGGAGCCGTTCGCGGCAGGCCATCGAGCCGCCCGGTCAAGGTCGCGCCAGCGCCCGACAGGGGCGAACCTGCACAAGCGGAGCGCGGAAGGGAGCGCCTTGACCGGCGGCGGGACTGCCGCATCGCTCACCCACTCGAAGCCCACCGATAAGATGGTGGTGCAGCCAAGGGGCCATGGCCGGACAAGCCGCCATGTTCGGCAATCCATTGAGCCAAGTCGTTGATGGTGAGGGCTGGCCATAGGGTCGCCGTGATTTCACCTCGGCGTGGCCCTCACGGGAAGGCGTGGGTCGCGGGCGGTGTCGCCGACCGCGCACCCCGGAAAAGGCTCCTCGCTTCCTTCGTGCAGCAGCGGCCCGCTGGCGCGGCGCATCCGTGCGGCCTGTCTCCGGGGCGCTCATGCGGTCGGCGGTTCAGCCCTGTCCACGCGCAATCCCGCGCGGGGCTTTAGCCGGGAGGAACCCAATGACGACCACCATCATCCTGCTGACCATCAACAGCATCGCCCAATTGATTGCCTCGGTGGCGCAGTTGATCGCCGCACAGCGCCCTCGGTGAGGGCCATAGTACCGAACATAGCTCAGCCCCAAATCCGCTCGATGGTGCCGTCCTCGTTCAAAATCTCGTATTGGTCTAACTCCCGATACTGGCGGCGAGGCGTATCCAGGATGGATGAGGGCGAGGAACAGAGCGGATCGAGACGATCGGCCTGATCGCGCGCCCATCGCGCCCAGGCAACCGTCTCCCCTTTGTCGTCCCTCGATCCGCGCTGGGCTTCCACTGCCTTGATATAAGAGCGCAGTATGCGTGCTTCTTGCCATGCTTCCGCTTCGCGATAAAACTGGTCAACGGCGCGCTGTTCGGCCGCAATGCGGGCACGCAAAGTATCCCGCTGGCGGTGTAGCTCTTCCATATGCTTCTGTTCGGCGATGCAGGCCTCATGTTTGGCGATCTGGCTGGCGGCACAGCGCCGTAGTCCCAACATGACTTCGTTCAGTTGCATCTCCAGAGGATGGCCGCGACGATCTGTCCATGTGCCAGCGCGATAACCGATGGTGATCGAAAGTTCGCCGCTGGGACGGTACGAATAGGCGGGAGTGCTGACAAACGCTCCGCCTTTCTGCGGTCTTCGTTCCTGTTTCGTTGGCTGATAACGGCTTCGGAACATGCGCTCTGAAAGGGACAGGGCAATTGGAACGCCGGCAACCACGACCGAAACTCCGGAGCCGGGGTCCATCGGACGTTCGCAGCGTAATAGAAATCCACGCGCGTGGCAGGATTTGGCGAGCGTATCCAAGATACAAAGAGTACGTTCGATGCTAGTGGGATGGACGCGCGCTGTGAATGTTGTCGGTCCCCAGCATCGAATCACGGCGCTTTCTCCCCCACGCGATTGACGCGCACGTTCGAACTGAACGGCGGCGTCCATGGTCATGGGCAGGGGATCGGAAAGCGTATCAGGCACAATGATAGGGTGTGCCTTTTCATACTCAATCCAGGTGAGCTGGTTGGAAGCGGCAGATGACATGACAGGGCCTCCGGCGTGTGTCGGTTAGATGCGATGTCCGCGCCCCGTTCGGTTCGCTGATGCCACCATGCACCCGGTTCCGGTGCATTTCGCGAGAAGCGCGTCGCCGGTTCCGGCTTGGACGCGGTCGGCATCCTGTTCAGGTGCCTACGGGTAGTGGTGCGGGCGGGGGGACTCGAACCCCCACGGGCAGGGCCCGACGGATTTTCTTACCAGCTACGACTTTCGCCGCCGCCCGCAGGGGCGTTTGTGGTCTGGACTATCCCTTCACCATGCCCCGGCTGGCCGGAGTGTAGGTGCTGCCCGTCTAGTCTCTACACCTTCCCAAAAGCGAGGCTTTCGGGCTTGGCTCGGGATTGCCAGATAAAAGGTTTCCCCGACTTTGAGCAGTTCTACGTCGCGGGTTTCCCCGCGCGCACTCAATGGCCTAAGTCCGTTGCGTCTACCGATTCCGCCACGCCCGCATAGCCATGGGCAGCTATAGTCGGGGGAAGGGCCGTCGCCAAGCAGGATGTGTCAGTTGTTCCCAGCATCTTTACCTTGGCTATCGTTAGCGGAAGGCTTCTGCCTTGGCTTACGCTTGACCACGTTAATCGCGTGGGCGTCGATCATATCCTTGATATGGGAGGCGTAGTATTTTTCGATCATCTCCACGCCGGTGCGGCAGTTTTTGGCGATTTGATAGATGTCTGCCCCCTCCAGCAATCGCATGGAGATGTAAGTATGCCGCAGGCTGTAGAAGGTGCGAGGGTTGCCCTCGCGATCCTTTTTCATGTTCAGCTCGTCCAGCAGGATATTGAAGAGGTCACGCTGCAACTTCGGAAAGATCAGATCGGTCGGCTGGAGGTTGTGCCGCTCCTTCATTCGCGTGAAGGGATACACCGCGCCCGGCATGGATTTCGCCCAGCCGGTGCCGCGCTTGCCCCGCACGGCGATATGAAGGATGCGCTGTCCCTTGGGGCCATCCGGTACGATCTCGATGTCGCGCAGTTCCAGACGCTTTACCTCATCTGGCCGCAGTCCGGTGTTCACCATGAACAGGATGTAGTCCAACAGGTCTTCGCAGGCTCCGCGCCAACGTTCCTTCTTGGGCTCGGCTGCGCGTTCCCGCGCCTTCTCATACAACTCCTGATATTCAGTGGGGGAGAACCAGGCGCGATGTGAAATCTTGCTGGGTGCCCGGTAGGGATCGGATAGGTCCGGCATCAGTTCCAGCCAGCCATGGCGGCGGGCGTATTTTAGAACTTGGCGCAGGCAGACGATTTCCTGATGCAAGGTGCTACGCGATGGGGGCTTGCCGTTACGCGGTCGCTTGGCCGGGTCGGTCGATTCACCAATCTTTGGTTTGGTGAAGCTACCCTTGCTCATCCGGTCGATACGGTAATCCTGAATCATGCCGGATGTGATTTCCGTCAGCACCTTCGAACCGAAGAAAGGGATCAGATAGAGGTCGAGTCGCTCGCGGTGACGTTGGAGGTAAATAGGACTCCGCTGCCCCTCGGTCAGTATCTTGAACTCGACAAAGAATCGCTCCGCCGCGAACTGGAAGGTTTTTCCGGTCTTGATCTCTCCGCGCGCGGCTTTGCCCGCGAGGGTCAGATACCAGTCCTCGGCTACGTCCTTCGCTTGGGCGAGGGAGGTTTGCTTGGTGCTGTGGCGGTGTTGTGCGCCGCCGATGCTGGCGCGGCAATGCCACCGCTTGCTGTTGGGCCGTTGGAAAAGCTGAACCTTGCCGCCAAGGATTTCGTGTGTCGCTTCTGCCATGAGGTAGCGCCTCCTACTGCGCTAAATGTGCTAGATATGCGCTAGCTCATTTACCCTTCAAAAATGGCAGAAAACTGCAAAAAATCAAGCAGAATCTAGGTTTTTAAGTCCGCTGCGTCTACCGATTTCGCCACGTCCGCATAAGCCACGGCCATAGCCGGCGCGGCGATCAGGTCAAGTCGCAGAAATCAGGCTTCGCTGCCGCTGTTCAGGCGTTCGCGCATTTCCTTGCCCGGCTTGAAATAGGGAACGCGCTTGGCGGATACGGGCACCTGCTCGCCGGTCCGGGGATTGCGCCCCGTTCGGGCATCGCGGGCGCGGGTCGTGAAGGCGCCAAAGCCACGTAATTCCACTCGGCCGCCCGACGCCAGACGATCGACGATTTCACGGAAGAAGAGATCGACGATCCGCTCAACCTCCGGCACGGTCAGTCCCGGATTTTCCTCGGCCAGCTTCTGAATCAGTTCCGAACGGATCATTGGTGTCCAGCGCCCCTCTGCTGTTCCCTGCCGTTTCATACTGCTTTTGGAAGGCGTTGACAATTGCCCGCTACATTATCGTTGCGATTGTGTCATAATGAGAAAGGCCCGCCGAACACGCGGTTCGACGGGCCTTTCGCCTACAGGTTTTGAAGGGATCAGCCTTCGGTCTTGGCCTTGAGCGCTTCGCCCAGAATGTCGCCCAGCGACGCGCCGCTGTCGGACGAGCCATACTGTGCCACGGCCTGCTTCTCTTCGGCGATCTGCATCGCCTTGACCGAGAAGGTCGGCTTCTTGGCGCGGTCGAAACCCGTCACCATGGCGTCGAACTTCTGGCCGACCTGGAAGCGTTCCGGACGTTGTTCGTCGCGGTCGCGGCCAAGGTCGCTGCGCTTGATGAAGCCGGCAGCGCCGTCTTCCCCGGCCTGGACTTCCAGACCACCGTCGCGCACTTCCAGAACCGTCACGGTGACGATCGCGTTCTTGTTGAGGCCAGCGGCAGCAGCCGCGGTGCCGCCAGCGGCCGGGCCGCCACGCTCAAGCTGCTTCATGCCAAGGCTGATGCGCTCCTTCTCGACGTCGATGTCGAGAACGACGGCCTGAACCGTCTCGCCCTTGCGATGCAGCGCCAGCGCGTCTTCGCCCGAAATGCCCCATGCGATGTCGGACATGTGCACCATGCCGTCGACGTCGCCGTCCAGGCCGATGAACAGACCGAATTCGGTCGCATTCTTGACTTCGCCCTCGACGGTCGAACCGACGGGGTGACGCTCGGCAAAGCTGTCCCAGGGGTTGGACTGCGCCTGCTTGAGGCCCAAGCTGATGCGGCGCTTCTCGGGATCGACTTCCAGAACCAGGACTTCGACTTCCTGGCTGGTCGACACGATCTTGCCGGGGTGGACGTTCTTCTTGGTCCACGACATTTCCGAAACATGGACCAAGCCTTCGATGCCCGGCTCCAGTTCGACGAAGGCACCATATTCGGTGATGTTCGTGACGCGGCCCGTCAGCTTCGCGCCGACCGGATATTTGGCGCTCGCGCCTTCCCACGGATCGCTTTCCAGCTGCTTCATGCCCAGCGAGATGCGCTGCGTGTCGCGGTTGATGCGGATGATCTGCACCTTCACCGTGTCGCCGATGTTGATCATCTCGTTGGGATGATTGATGCGCTTGTAGCTGAGGTCGGTGACGTGCAGCAGGCCGTCAATGCCGCCCAGGTCGACGAACGCGCCATAATCGGTGATGTTCTTGACGACGCCTTCGATGATCTGACCTTCGGCCAGCGTCTGGATGAGGCCGCTGCGCTGTTCGGCGCGGGTTTCTTCCAGGATGGCGCGGCGCGACACCACGATGTTGCCGCGGCGACGATCCATCTTGAGGATCTGGAAGGGCTGCGGAATGTCCATCAGAGGCGTGACATCGCGCACGGGGCGGATATCGACCTGGCTGCCGGGAAGGAACGCGACGGCGCCGTCAAGGTCGACGGTGAAGCCACCCTTGACGCGGCCGAAGATGACGCCTTCGACGCGGGCGCTTTCGGTGAATTCGGATTCCAGCTTGTCCCAGGCGGCTTCGCGGCGCGCGCGGTCGCGCGACAGCATGGCTTCGCCATGGGCATTTTCGACGCGGTCGACATAGACTTCGACTTCGTCGCCGACCTTGAGGTCAGCCTTCTGGCCGGGCATCGCGAATTCGCGCAGCGGCACGCGGCCTTCGGATTTCAGGCCAACGTCGATGACGGCCAGGTCGTTTTCGATACCGGTAACGGTGCCCTTGACGACGCGGCCTTCGAAACCGCCATCCTCGCCACCGAGAGAATCATTGAGCAGCGCGGCGAAATCGTCGCGCGAGGGAAATGCCGTAGAGGCCATTAAGTCGTTCCTTCACTCGTCATTGCTGGCCAACCGGTTGTGTCCGGTGGTCTTTGGCCAAACTACGCGTCAGGCCGAATACCCGCCGCGTATCCAATGGGTTGAGGGCTAAGGGACGCGCCGTCGAGAAAAGCGAAAAGGGCGCCCGGAAAATCCGCGCGCCTTATCGGGTCACTCGAGGAGAGCGACCTTCCAACTGGGCGTCCACAAGCGCGATCGCCCGCTGGACGGCCAACTCTATAGTCAAATCCGACGTGTCGAGCAAGTCCGCGCCATCGGCGACGCGCAACGGGGCGTGATCGCGGCTCATGTCGCGCGTATCGCGCGCCTGAATGTCGGCGACCAGCGAGTCCATGTCGGGATGTCCACCATGCGCCAATGCGTCCTTGTAACGCCGTTCGGCGCGGACGTGCACGCTGGCAGTCACGAAAATCTTGGCGTCGGCATCAGGTGCGATGACCGTGCCGATGTCACGCCCGTCCAGGATCGCGCCGCCCGGCTGGGTGGCAAAGTCGCGCTGCCGCTGAACGAGCGCGTCGCGCACGACCTGATGCACGGATACGCGACTGGCGAGGCTGCCGACCGCTTCGCTGCGCAGAGCAGCATCAGCGAGGAGCGCATCGCCGAAATCGCAGGCGGCGAGGGCATCCTCCTCCCGGTCCGGATCGCCGCCGGCCTTGAGCACCGACAACCCGACTGCGCGGTAGAGCAGACCCGTATCCAGCACCGGCAACCCATAATGGCGGCCCAATGCCTTGGCGATTGTGCCCTTGCCCGATGCGGCGGGGCCATCCACGGCGATGATCATTGTGTTTTCCTGCGGAGCGCGTTGCCAAGTCCGAGCAGCGCGATGGCTGCCCAGACGATTTCCAGCGCCATCGACGCCATGTTGAAATGGACCGTCAGCGACCAGATGAGCAGCAGCGATCCAACGAGGTTGAGGAGATTGAAAATGACGAAATTCAGCTGCCGGGCCATATTGCTGTAGGCATAGGCCACCACCATGAGCGCGCTGCCGGCAAGGCCGACCAGATTGGCAAGGTCGAGCGTCATGCCACCGCCCCCAATTGACGCAGCAATGATATGAAGGTCGGGAAACTGGTGGCCACCGGGCGCATGTCGTCGATCGTCACGCCGTCATGGGACATGAGGCCTGCAATGGCGAAGCTCATGGCGATGCGATGATCCAGCTTCGTCGCGATCGGTCCGCCGCCCGGCAGCAAATGCCCGCCCGTGCCCTCGATGATGAGGCCGTCTTCCAGTTCCTCCACCCGCGCGCCTATGGCTCGCAGACCTTCGGCCATGGTGGCGATACGGTCGGATTCCTTGACCCTCAGTTCCTCCAGCCCTCGAAAGACGCTGCGCCCGTGGGCCAGGGCGGCGGCGACAAAGGCGACCGGATATTCGTCGATCATGCTGGGCGCGCGGGCGGGATCGGGTTCGACGCCGTGCAGCGCGGAGGCGGTGACGAGGAGGTCGCCGACCGGCTCGCCGCCAACTTCTCGCTGGTTCACCACCTCGATCGCCCCCCCCATTTCGCGCAGCAGGTCGATCAGCCCGGCCCGCGTGGAATTGAGTCCGACATTGCTGATCGTCACTGTGGACCCTGGCACGATCAGCGCCGCGACCATCGGGAAGGCGGCGGAGGAGGGGTCACCCGGCACGATAATCTGCTGCGGCTGAAGTTCAGCCTCACCCACAAGCGTGATGACCCGTGTGCCATCGGCCTGCGTTTCGACGGTCAGGTCCGCGCCGAAACCCTGGAGCATGCGTTCGCTATGGTCGCGCGTCGGGACCGGCTCGACGACCCGCGTGATGCCTGGCGTATTGAGACCGGCCAGCAGGATGGCCGACTTTACCTGCGCCGATGCGACGGGCAACTCGTAATCCAGCGGCACCGCCGGGCACGCGCCCTTCATCGTTAGCGGCAGGCGGTTTCCGGGGCTGGTCGTGAAGCTGGCGCCCATTTGGGCCAGCGGTTCCGTCACCCGCGCCATCGGGCGCTTGCTCAGGGAAGCGTCGCCGGTGAAGGTGGCGGTCAGGTCATGGCTGGCGAGCAGGCCCATCAGCAGCCGCGTCGACGTGCCGCTATTGCCCATGTCGAGCGCAATTTCGGGTTGTAACAGGCCGCCGACGCCCACGCCATGAATATGCCAGACGCCGTCGGCGTCCCGCTCGATGAGGGCGCCCATGGCGCGCATCGCCGCGGCGGTGGCGAGCACGTCTTCGCCTTCCAGCAGTCCTTCGACCCGGCTTTCCCCGACCGCCAGAGCGGACAGCATCAGCGACCGGTGCGATATGCTCTTGTCGCCCGGCACGGTGACGTTGCCCGAAAGCGGGGGCGCCGCGCGGAAGGTCATGGGCATAGGCTGGTCTTGGGTCTGGGTCACAAATGCCCCTTGTCATGGAACGGAAAAAATCTCCGCGGCTTTTGACAGCGGGGTTTGCCTATGGCAAGGCGCGCCTCGTTTCGCGGGCGACCAGACTGTTGCGCCGCGTGATTTCTGTTTGAGCATCGAAGAAGGAACAGGCCGGACATGGTGAAGGCTGAATGGGGCACGAAGCGGACCTGCCCGAAATGCGCGACTCGCTTCTACGATCTGGGCAAGGACGACCCGGTGGTCTGCATCAATTGCAACACCGCCTGGGAGCCCGAGCCGGTGCTGAAGTCGAAGCAGCCCTTGCCCTATGAGGAAGCGCCCAAGAAGGTGGTGGAAACTGCCGACGGTGAGCGGGAAACGGCCGACGATGATCTGGATCTGGATATCGACGTCGATGATGACGATGATTCCCCGGACAATGACGTCGATCTGGGCGGTGATGACGACCTGGGCGTCGAAGCCGGCAATGACGACGACAATGACGACAATTAACTGAAAATTCCGCTTGCCAATGGGGTCTGACGATCCTAGAGGCAGCGACCTCCGAAGCGCCGGCCCAAGCGGCGCTTCGGGTTGGTGACGGGGCCTTAGCTCAGCTGGGAGAGCGCCTGCATGGCATGCAGGAGGTCAGCGGTTCGATCCCGCTAGGCTCCACCAGTTTTGCCGATCAGGGAAATGTCCAGGGGCATTTGCCGGCAAAACTCCCGAAGCGTCAGCGCAGGGCGGACCTTAGTCTGGGGCTGCACCATTATTTGGCCGACGGTTTTCCGGACATGGCCTGACCTGATTGCTGCGGCGCGGCCGCGCAGGATGGGGCCTTAGCTCAGCTGGGAGAGCGCCTGCATGGCATGCAGGAGGTCAGCGGTTCGATCCCGCTAGGCTCCACCAAAATTGCATGAAATCTGACCATTGCGACCGGAGCTGGTAGCGCATGGCTGTTGCGGACGCGCATTTGCCGCCCTGTCTTTCTTGCTTGCGGAGCCGAACCGTCTGTTCGAGGGTTAAGCCGTCGCAACAGGAGATGGCATCGCGATGAAATTCTATCTTTCCCTGCTGAGCGCCGGCGCTCTGGCCGCGGCGGGCTGCGCTTCGGATGCGCGCTCCAATGACTTGTGCGAGGCAGCGCCGCCCCGCCAGTCCAATGGGGCGCTGCCCATCGGCCAGGCGTGGAGCGGGACGGATGTGCCCTTCGGTTCGGCGGTGAGCAAAGACGGCCAGCTGGTTGCGGCCTATTATGATGCGGAGCGCTATCTGACGCTCGCGACCTATGATCCAGACACGCAGCGTCTTTGCCATAAGCGCCTTGCGTCTCGCTTCGCCGGATGGGACGCGCATAACGCGCTGGTCGTGGCGATCGACGATGCTGACACGGTGCATGTCGCCGGCAACATGCACGCCAGCCCGCTTGTATATGCGCGAGGTCCGCTGGATGACCTGAACGCAGTCCGGTTGCAGCCGATGCTCGGGCGCAATGAAGCCTCGGCTACCTATCCCCAATTCATGCATGATGACGCGGGCAACCTGCTGTTTCTCTATCGCGATGGGATGTCCGGAAACGGTAGCTGGCTGCTCAACATATGGAACGACGGCAAATGGCAACGCATCGGCGCGCTATTTGCTGATCGCGATGCCAAAGGTCCCGTCAACGCCTATCCTACTGCCTTTGTAAAGGACGGGTCGGGGCGATTCCATGTTGCCGTGGTGTGGCGTCGGACGCCCGACGTCGCGACCAATTTCGCGCTGACCTATGCGTCGACGCGCGACTTTCGCCTATGGGATGTCGGGGGGCAACGCGTCAACGGACCGTTGTCGCCGGAAACCATGGAAATGGTCGATGCGCCCGGCGTGCAGCATGGGCTGGTCAACAATGCCTTGCTCCAGATCAGCCGGTCAGGGAAACCGGTCTTGCTCTATACCAAGTTCGTCGATGGCCAAAAAAGCGGCGTTGTCGCGGCGACCAGAGTGAACGGTGCCTGGCGCGAAAAGACGATCGTCGCCGGCAAGACGGCGGTGAAGGTTTCCGGCGGCGGAAGCATGCCGGGTCTGCCTGTGTTCCGTTTTGGAGAGACGCGCGCCAACGGCGATATGCATGTCAGCGCGGTCATCGCTGGCGTCCAGACCGAATTGCTGCTTGATCCTGATACATTGATGGCAAAGCCATGGCAGCCAGATGTCGGCCCGAATGCGAGTAGCGCGCGTGCGAAACCGATGCCCGACGTCACGTTGAAAATCCCCCAGGGCATGGACAAGGCGACCGTTCGCAAGGTTGAGGTCCGCCAGAACGGCATGGATGGTCCGACCGAGGGCGAATTGCGGTGGTTCGCGCAGGGCGTCAATCAGGACAGGCCACACGTCTGTACGGAGCAAGCGCCTGTCGCCTGCAAGCCGCCAGCCTCGCCGCTGCTGTGGGTGCCTGCCCCCGACTGAGCGGCGCGCGATGGTCAGGCGATGGAAATGAAACTGTCCATCACGCGCTTGCGGCCAGCGGTTTCGAAATCGATCTCCAGCTTGTTGCCCTCGATCTCCGCAACCGTCCCATAGCCAAACTTCTGGTGGAAGACGCGCAGGCCTATGCTCACGTCGCTGCGTCCCTTATTGCCCAGCGATACGGCGGAGGACCGCGCTTCCACGATGCGGACCGGCTCCTTGCTGAACTGGCCCGACGATTGAGCACGCTGCCAGCCCGGTCCCCGGCCGGTGCCGCGCGCGACATTGGCGAAGGGGTCCTCGCGTTCGGACCAGTTGGCGCGCCACAAGGACGCGCCGCCGCTCATGCTGCTTTCCTCCTCGACATGCTCGGGGGGCAGTTCCCCCACAAAGCGGGATGGGATGGAACTGGTCCACTGGCCATAAATGCGGCGGTTGGCGGCGTGCAGGATGGTGCAGCGTCGCCGCGCGCGCGTGATGGCGACATAGGCGAGCCGACGCTCCTCCTCCAGGCTGTTGAGGCCCCCTTCATCCAGCGCCCGCTGCGACGGGAACAGCCCTTCCTCCCATCCGGCAAGGAACACATGCTCGAACTCCAGGCCCTTGGCAGCGTGAATGGTCATGATCGTGACCTTGCGCTCCTCCGCCTGCGCCTCATTGTCCATCACCAGGCTGACATGCTCCAGAAAGGCACCCAGCGTGTCATATTCCTCCATCGCGCGCGTCAATTCGGTGAGGTTTTCCAGCCGCCCGGCGCTCTCAGTCGTCCGATCGGCCTGGAGCATCGCGGTATAGCCGCTCTCGTCCAATATCTGCCGCGCCAGTTCGGCATGGGGCAACTGCCCCGCGCGATCGCGCCACCGCGCCAGATCGCCGATGAAAGCGCCGAGCGACCGGCGCGCCTGCGGCGTCAATTCGTCCGTGTCCAGGATCCGGGCGGCGGCGAGGGTAAGGGGAATCCCCTGCGCGCGGGCGAGGCGATGCAGTTTCTCCACCGCCTTATCGCCCAGGCCGCGCTTGGGAACATTGACGATCCGCTCGAACGCCAGATCGTCCGCCGGTTGGTTGACCAGCCGCAAATAGGCGAGCGCGTCGCGGATTTCGGCGCGCTCATAGAAACGGAAGCCGCCGATGATGCGATAGGGCAGGCCGATCTGAATGAAGCGATCTTCAAATTCCCGCGTCTGATGCTGGGCGCGGACCAGGATGGCCACATCGTCCAGCGACCCGCCGCTCCGCTCGATCGCCTCGATATCCTCGCTGATGCGCCGCGCTTCTTCGGGACCGTCCCATACGCCGATGACCTTGACCTTTTCGCCAACGTCGATGTCGGTCCATAACGTCTTGCCCAGGCGATTGCCATTTTCGGCGATGACGCCCGACGCCGCGCCCAATATATGTGGCGTCGACCGATAATTCTGTTCCAGTCGGATGATCGTCGCGCCGGGAAAATCTTTTTCGAACCGCAGGATATTGGCGACCTCTGCGCCGCGCCAGGAATAGATGGACTGATCGTCATCGCCCACGCAGCAGATATTCTTCCGCTCCTGCGCCAACAGCCGCAGCCAGAGATACTGGCTGGAATTAGTGTCCTGATATTCGTCCACCATGATGTAGCGAAATTTCTGCTGATACTGCTCCAGCACGTCGCGATGCTTTTTTAAGATCGTCAGAACATGCAGCAGCAAGTCACCGAAATCACACGCATTCACGTCACGCAGGCGCGCCTGATAGGCGGCATAGAGTTTTTGCCCCTTGCCATGGGCATAGCCCTCCGCTTCGCCCGCGCTCACCTCCTCGGGGGTCAGCCCCTTGTTCTTCCACTGGTCGATCAGCCCGCCCAATTGGCGGGCAGGCCACCGCTTTTCGTCAATACCCTCCGCCTGGATCAACTGTTTCATCAGACGCAATTGGTCATCGGTATCGAGAATGGTGAAGTTGGATTGCAGGCCGACCAGTTCCGCATGACGCCGTAGCATCCGCGCGGCGATGGCATGGAAGGTGCCGAGCCAGGGCATTCCTTCGACCGCGTCGCCGATCATCGCCCCCACGCGCGCGCGCATTTCCCGCGCGGCCTTGTTGGTGAAGGTGACCGCCAGGATTTCCGATGGCCAAGCGCGCCGCGTACCGATGAGATGCGCAAGCCGAGCGGTCAGCGCCGCGGTCTTGCCCGTTCCCGCGCCCGCCAGCACGAGCACCGGCCCCTCTGTCGTCAACACAGCCTCACGCTGCGGCACGTTGAGACCTTTGAGATAGGGCGGATCATTGGGGGAAGGTGCGGGGAGCGTCATGGCGATCAACTAGGGTCGAGCAGGGATGGGGGCAAGGGCAGGGCCTTGCATGGCAGAGCTTTCTATGAGAACAAAAGGGGAATCATGCAAGGGAGGACTGCCATGCTGACCGGCCAATGCCAATGCGGCGCCATTCGATACACCGTAGAGGGCGATCCGGCCTATAGCGCGCTGTGCCACTGCGGCGATTGCCGGGCGAGCGCCGGCGCGCCGATGGTCGGGTGGGCATTGTTTCCCGAGGACAAGGTCATCATCAGCGGCGAGCCGGTCAGCTATCGCTCATCCGAAAACGCGGTTCGTCAGTTTTGCGGGACCTGCGGCACCGGGCTTTTTTATCGCAACCCCGTCATCTTTCCCGGCGGGATCGACATTCAAACCGCGACACTGGACGACCAGGATGCGCTTCCGCCGCAAGCGCATATCCAATGGGCCGAAGCGGCGCCCTGGGCAAAGGCGATGCAGGATTTGCCAAGGTTCGATCGCTATCCCGGCGGCCCCTGAACCGGAACCGGGGCGTCGACCCCGCATATTTCATTATCATTCGGGAACGGCTTTTCCGCTTTGGGTGTTTTGTCATTCAAACGAGCGGTCGCCGGGGCAAGACAAGAGGAAAGGATATTCCCGATGAAAGCGTTCCTGTTGGCAGGCGCCGCCATGCTCGGCGTTTCTGCAATTTCCGGCACGGCCCTTGCGCAAGACGCGATGGCGCCGGCCGGTCAGCCGCCCGCTGGGGCGATGACACCGCAGACCGATCCAGCCATGCCGACGCCGCCCACAAATCCGGCGACGAATATGCCGGCGCAGCCTGATGGATCGTCCATGCCCATGCCCGCGGACCCTAATGCTGGCCAGCCGACCGGGGCGGTCCCGGCCGATCCGGGCATGATGCCGGCTCCCGCCAATGCGCCCCGCGATCCGGCCGCGCCGATGGGCTCAGCGGAAAATCCCGTGACCATGGGGGGTAATATGACGCCGCCCCCGACCGAGGCAAAGGATTACCCCGTTTGCTCGCGTACCGTACAGGACAGCTGCATCAATCCCGGCCAGGCGCGCCGGATGCGCAAGCCGGGCTAAAGAAGCCGAATAGATGCCCTAAGAGGGATGATGAGGGTCGGCCCGTCACATTCGGGCCGGCCCTTTCATATGCCTTTCGTCATTCGGGTCGCAGCAGCGTCAATCGCGCCTTGCCGACTTCCCTCGTGACGTCGATCACATAGCCTTTTACCGTGACATCCTCGCGCCGGCTGGTTTCGATTGAAATCCAGGTTGCCGGTCCCGTCCAGCCCAATCGCCCCAGCTTGTCCAGCGCAACCTGGCCCGCGCCCGTGTCATAGGGCGGGTCC
Organism: Sphingobium lactosutens DS20; assembly: GCF_000445105.1. Lineage (GTDB taxonomy): Bacteria > Pseudomonadota > Alphaproteobacteria > Sphingomonadales > Sphingomonadaceae > Sphingobium > Sphingobium lactosutens. The sequence continues at coordinate 62,808 of NZ_ATDP01000073.1, forward strand.
ATGAAAACTACGTCCAGCGGCGCGGGGGCGGGCCCCAGCGACAATACATTGGACGGACGAATGTCGGGACGAACCCCGAAGCGGTCAGCATTGGCGCGGATCGCATCCAGCGCCGCTCTGTCCTGTTCGACGAACAGGCATGTCGCCGCCCCGCGTGACAGGGCTTCGAACCCCAGGGCGCCCGACCCGGCAAAAAAATCCCCCACCGCCAGGCCGTCAAAGGATCCGATCCGGCTGGTCAGCATGGAAAACAGCGTTTCGCGCGTGCGATCTGCCGTGGGCCGCGTGGCGTCTCCCTTGGGCGCGGTCAGCGGCCGACCGCGCCATTGGCCGGCAATGATCCTCATGCCGCGCCACCCTTCAACGTCTTGCGGAACAGGATAAGGTCATGCTGCCGCACTTCCTCCACCGCGCCTACCGCCAGTTCACCCAAGGCAAAGGGGCCATACGCCGTGCGGATCAGGCGATTGACCTTGAGGCCCAGATGCTCCAGCACCCGGCGGACCTCGCGGTTCTTGCCCTCCGTCAGCGTCATTTCGATCCATTGGTTGCGGCCAGTCCGGCGCTCCAGATTGGCCTCGATTTGCCCATAGCGGACGCCGTCGATTTCCAGCCCGTCGAACAAATCTTCCAGTTGCTGCTGGCTGACCTCTCCGAATGCGCGCGCGCGGTAAGTGCGCGGCACGCCGGTCGCGGGCAATTCCATCTGCCGCTTGAACCCGCCATCGGTCGTCAACAGCAACAACCCTTCAGTATTCATGTCCAGTCGCCCGATCGGCATGACCCGCGGCAATCCGTCGGGCAGGCGATCATAGATCGTCGGCCGCCCCGCCGGGTCTCGCTCTGTCGTCAGGCATCCGACGGGCTTGTGGAACAGGAACAGCCGGGTCGGCGCGGGGGCCGCGATGGCGACGCCATCAACCGTGACACCATGCAAGGATGTCAGCAGCGTTGCGGGCGTGTCAACGGGCGCGCCGTCCAGAGCGATACGGCCCTCCGCAATCATCCGCTCGATCTCCCGACGGGACGCGACTCCGGCGCGGGCCAGCAATTTGGCGATACGCTGGGGTTCGCCCTTGCCGGACGCGGCGGCGGCCGCGCGCGCTGGATGCGGATTGGCATCCTGCAGCGGGCGCGGCGACCGGCTGGCTGACTTGGCCGTAGCGTGGCGTGATCGCGGGCCGACGGGACGCTTCGGGCCACCGGCGCCTGCGCCGCGACGGGGCGGTCCGGATTTTTTCGGCGGTTCCACGGTCAATTCCTTTTTCTTGCCACTGGCCATCCCCATATCTCTGGAAAGCCAGCATTGAGCTGAAATGTGCCGCTCCGGCGCTTGGGCGAAGGAGTTTTCGGCCCCATCGGGCAACCCGGTGCGGGCGCGCGGCGTTTCTCTTATCGCATGGCGGACTCAGGGCGGGCTTGGCAAATGTTTTTCGGTTTGTTGAAAGAGGAAGAGAAGCGGCCATCGCGGCGCAAGGCCATCCAGTCCATCCTCGTGGTGGAAGACGAACCGCTTGTCGCCTTCGACAATGAACATGCGCTAGAACAGGCCGGCTACCGGATTGCCGCGACGGTCGATGACTATGATCATGCCGTGCGCGTCATCGATGAGGGCGACGTGGACCTGGTGGTTGCCGACGTCGCCCTGCCGGGGGACAAAAGCGGTATCGATGTGGCGCGTTATGCAGCCGAACGCGGCCTGCCTGTGCTGTTCGTCACGGGCCGCTGCCCAGGGGATGCACGCGCTCTTGCGATCGGCTGCCTTTCCAAACCTTATGCGCAGCGGGACCTGATTGCAGCGATTCAGGTGGTGGACGCGGTCCTGCGCGGCGCGCGCCGGCCCAAGCTGCCGGCGGGCCTTACCCTGTTCGAGCCGCGCGCCTGATCCCTTAATCCGTGCTTGCCTGACGCGCAGCGCATCATATGGTGGCGCAAATCGACGCCAAGGGGATCGCGCGCATTTATGAATGACGTTACGCAGGGCAGGCGCTCATGGGCCGATGCCGTCAAACCCTACGCGGAAAAAGCGCCGCTTGCCGCCTTCTTTCTGGGCGTCTCTTCCGGTTTTCCCTTTGCGATGATTGGCGCAACCCTTACGACACGCCTGGCGCAGGACGGGATCGACAAGAAGGCAGTGACGGCCTTTACCCTGGCGTTTCTCGTCTATAATCTGAAATGGATTTGGGCGTGGATTGTCGATGGCGTGCGGGTGCCACTGATCGGCCGTCTGGGGCAGCGTGTGTCCTGGCTGCTGATTGCCGGCGCCTTGTCGATCCTCGCGGTCGTCAACCTCGCCTTGGTGGACCCAACGACTAGTCTGCTCCAGACCGCTTATGCCGCGATCCTGGTCGGCTTTGCGGGCGCGACCTATGATATCGTCATCGATGCCTATCGCATCGAGATATTGGAGCCACGCCAATTGGGCATCGGCTCGGGCATGTCGCAATATGGGTGGCGCATCGGGTCGGTGGCGGCCGGATCGCTGGCGCTCGTGCTGGCGGCGCGCATAGGCTGGCATGGCGCCTATCTGGCCTGCGTCGTGTTCGCGTTACCCGCGATGCTGACGGGCCTGATCGTCGGAGAGCCGGCGCGCCACCGCGAAGCCGCCAGTCGCCGCGGCCTGGCGGAGGTCTGGCAATCCATCGCAGGACCGCTGGCCGAATTTTTCCGCCGGCGCGGCGCGTTCCTGGTGCTGCTGTTCATCCTGTTGCACAAGATTGGCGATACACTGGCCAACCTGACCTTCCGCCTGCTGTTTGACGACATGGGCTACAGCAATGATGAGATCGCCATTTATGACGTCGGCATGGGCTTCTGGGCTTATCTTGTCGGGATTTTCATTGGCGGCATTCTTTATGCGCGGCTCGGCATGAAGCGATCGGTGCTGATCAGCCTGGTGCTCATGTGCGTGTCCAATTTCAGCTTTGCCGCGCTGGCGGCACTCGGCAAAAGCAATTGGGGGATGGCCGGCGCGATCGGCTTTGAAAATTTCGCCAGCGGCATCGGCGGCGTCACCGTCGTCGCCTATTTCTCCGCCCTGTGCGACCTGCGCTTCACCGCCTCGCAATATGCGCTGATCTCTGCGGCCGCCAGCATCGTCGGCCGGTTTCTGACAGGCACGACGGCCGGCGCGCTGATCGAGCGGTTTGGCTATGTCGATTTCTATTTGCTGACGACGGCGTTCGCCGTGCCCGGCATATTGCTCTTCTGGCTGATGATGCGGGCCGGGCTGATCGACGCCAGCGTCGGAACGGCCGCAAAGACTGGAAAGGATCAGGCCGCCGCGTAGAGATCCAGCGGCCGGCCCAGGTCGCTATGCGCCTGCGCCACCGCCTGAAGGCAGGTGAGGGCGCCGAGCGCATGGTCGTTTCCCAGCAGCGCGCTCACCTGCTCATAGGCCTGGTTCGGGTCCCGCAGGGCAAGGCCGGTCGCCTCCATCATCATGGCTTCGTCCGCAGTCATGCGCGCGCAGCAGCAGGGCGCCACCATGATCCGGCGGCTCGACGCGCGAGCCAGTTCCAGCATCATCGCGCGCATCAGCACCAGCGGCCGTCGATAGCTGCGTCCAAAGGCCCCCAGCATGGCGTTGGCGGCATGGGCGTCATTCACGCCGGCGCTCGCCATGCGCCGCATCACGAACAGGAACAGCCGATTGCCGTAGCCGCCGGGGATGGGCCGGGGCAGGTCGATGGGGGAAGTCTCTCCATAAGCCATAGAATCGCGCCTTCTCAACTGATGTGAGTGGAGGATACGCTATTGAGAGTCAGTCGCAAGTATAATCAGTCGGGGAGTTGCCCATTCAGTCGCAAAATTTGCCCGGCCAAATAGAGCGATCCGCCGATCAGCAGCTTGGGCGATCCGTCGGCCGGAAGGCTTGCCGCTATGACTTGGATCGCCGCCTCTGGGCCATCATGCGCCGTGAAGCCGACGCCCCATTGATCGGCGATCGTGGCAAAGCGCTCGGCTGGATGATGGTCATGTCCCGGCACCGGCAGCGCATGGATATGCCCGACGATCCCCGCGAACGGTGCGAGGAAAGCATCGATATCCTTGTTGGCCAGCATGCCGATCACAAGGTGAAGCATCTGGCCATCCAGCCTGTCGGGCGTGAAATAAGCGGCGATGGCCTCACCCGCTGCGGCATTATGGCCGCCGTCCAGCCACGCGACCGTGTCGGGCGGCAAGGGCGTGAGCAAGGGGCGGCGGTCCAGCCGCTGCAATCGCGCGGGCCATTGCGCCCAAAGCGGCGCAGCTTTCACTGCGGCATCCGACAGCGGCACAGCCTGCTGATGCCGCAGCATCGCGATGGCGAGCGCCGCGTTTTGCGCCTGATGCGCGCCGGCAAGACGCGGCAAGGGCGTATCGAGCCGCCCCTGCGCGTCGCGATAGTGGAGCCGCTCGCGATAGACGGCGGCATCCCATCCGTCTCCCTGGCCAATCCATTGGGTTCCGACCCTTTGCGCGGCGGCTTCCATGACCGGACCGAGCGGATCGGGATAGCGCTGCGTCACCAAAGGCGCGCCAGCCTTGGCGATCCCGGCCTTTTCCGCCGCGATCTGCGCCAGCGTGTCGCCCAGAAAGGCCTGATGATCGATGCCCAGCTGCGCTATGCCGCAGACGACCGGGTCAGCTATGACGTTGGTCGCGTCCAGCCGTCCGCCCAGTCCCACCTCAATGATGCAGGCGTCGGCGCGATGTTCGGCGAAGGCCAGAAAGGCGGCGGCGGTCGTCACTTCAAAGAAGCTGGCATTCACGCCTTCCGCAATGTCCAGCACGCGCTCCAGATAGCGCGCCAGCATCGCGTCGTCGATCAACTGGCCCGCGATGCGGATCCGTTCGTTGAAGCGCACCAGATGCGGCGAGGTAAAGACATGGACGCTCTTGCCATCGGCCTCCATCGCCGCGCGAAGGAAGGCGCAGGTCGACCCCTTGCCATTGGTGCCCGCGACATGAAACACGGGCGGCAGCGCGCGATGCGGATCGCCCAGCCGCTCCAGCAGCCGCGTGATCCGTTCAAGCCCCAATATGTCCGCGCCCGGCGACAGCGACCAGAGCCGGTCGAGTTGCGCCTGCACGTCCGGATCGTCGGAAACGGCATGATCGGCCACGGCGCTGCTCCCCTTGGCGCGTGGCGGTCAGGCGGCGGCGCGCGGCCGCAGATAGCCGATCACCCGCGCCAGCGTATCGCGCAGGTCGCGGCGATGGACCACCATGTCCAGCATGCCATGGTCGAGCAAATATTCGGCGCGCTGGAACCCTTCGGGCAGCTTTTCACGAATCGTGCTCTCGATCACGCGCTGCCCGGCGAACCCGATCAGCGCATTGGGTTCGGCGATCTGGATGTCGCCCAGCATGGCGTAGCTCGCGGTGACGCCGCCGGTCGTCGGATCGGTTAGCACCACGATATAGGGCAATCCCTTGGCGTGCAGCTTCTGGATGGCGACGGTCGCGCGGGGCATCTGCATCAGCGACAATATGCCTTCCTGCATCCGCGCGCCGCCCGCGGCGGTGAAGATCACATAGGGGCAATCATGCGCGATCGCATCATTGACGCCCTGGATGAAGGCCGCGCCGACGCCCATGCCCATGGACCCGCCCATGAAGGCGAAATTCTGCACCCCCATCACCAGCGGAACATCGTCGATCGCGCCGCGCGCGTTGATCAGCGCGTCCTGATCACCAGTGGCCTGGCGCGCAGCCTTCATGCGGTCGGGATAGCGTTTGGTGTCGCGGAATTTCAGCGGGTCTTCGGGCACATGGGGCGTCGGCAACAGGATGAAACCGGCGTCCAATATCTGTTCGAACCGCGCCGCCGGGCCGATTCGGCCATGATGGTCGCAGCGCGGGCAGACCGACAGATTTTCTTCCCACTCCTTGATGAACACCATTTCCGCGCAGGACGGGCATTTGTGCCACAGCGTTTCGGCGGTGGTTTCCTTCTTGGTGAAGGGCAGGGCGTTGCGGACGCGGTTGATCCAGCTCATGCGGCAGTCTCTTGGTCTTGATGGGTGAGCGCGCCGCGCAGCGCGGCGACGAATTCCTGGACGAAGGGCGCGGCGGCATCGCCATGGCTGCCGACAATGTCGACGATCGCCGATCCGACGACGACGCCATCGGCAACGCGGCCGATCGCGGCGGCCTGTTCGGGCGTGCGGACGCCAAAGCCGACCGCCACCGGCAGGTCGGTCGCAGCCTTCAATCGGGCGACGGCCATCTCGATCGACGATTGCGCCGCCTGCTGCTTGCCGGTCACGCCAGCGACCGCGACATGGTAGAGGAACCCGCTCGCGCCCTCGAGAACGGCGGGCAGGCGCTGCGCATCCGTGGTCGGCGTCGCCAGGCGCACCGGATGGACGCTGGCCGCGCGCAGGGCGGGGCCGATCTCGGCATCTTCTTCGGGCGGCACGTCGACGCAAATGACGCCATCGACGCCCGCCGCTTTGCACTGGTCCGCGAACCAGTCCGCGCCGCGCACCAGCATGGGATTGGCATAGCCCATCAGGATGAGCGGCGTGTCGGGATGACGGGCGCGGAAATCGGCGGCGATGGCGAATATGTCCTTCGTTCTCGTGCCCGATCCCAGGCTGCGCAGGTTCGCCAGCTCGATCGCCGGCCCATCGGCCATGGGATCGGTGAAGGGCATGCCAAGCTCGATGATATCCGCGCCGCCCGCGACCAGCGCATCCAGGATGGCGGGCGTGGACCCGACGTCGGGGTCGCCCGCCGTCACGAAGGTGATGAGCGCAGCGCGCCCTTGCGCCTTGCAGGCGGCGAAGCGGGTGGAAAGGCGGTCAGTCAAGCCCTCTCCCCTTCAGGGGAGAGGATTGGGAGAGGGGGCTGTCCAGCCGCTTCGACAATGCTCATCAATACAGCTTCCATGTTCGTCATCACGTCATGATTGGCAAATCGCAGCACCCGATAGCCACATTGATGAAGAAAAGCACTCCGACTTTCATCATATTCCCGCCGCGAAGCGTGACTGTCACCATCGATTTCAATGATCAGCATGGGGCGTCGGCATGCAAAATCAACGATGAAGGGGCCAACCACTTTTTGCCGTCTGAATTTCAAGCCGTGTAGCCGTTCTGCCCTAAGCGCCAACCACAATCGCTGCTCGGGCTCTGTAGCCCCCTTACGCATTGCGCGGGCTCGCTCTGTCAGCACCGGGTTACGCAATATCCCCCCTCCCAACCCTCCCCCCTGAAGGGGAGAGGGCTTTTGAAAGGGGAGGTCTCACATCTCCACTCCCAGCGCATCGGCCACGGTAAAAATGTCCTTGTCGCCGCGACCCGACAGGTTGACGACGATGATCTTGTCCGCGTCCAGAGTAGTAGCCACCTGCTCGGCGGCGGCGATGGCGTGGGCGGATTCCAGCGCGGGAATGATGCCTTCGAGGCGCGAGAGCGACTGGAAGCTTTCCAGCGCTTCGTCATCCTTGATCGGCATATAGTTGACCCGGCCGATTTCATGCAGCCAGCTATGTTCGGGGCCGATGCCCGGGTAATCAAGGCCGGCCGAAATGCTGTGCGCTTCGGTGATCTGGCCGTCCTCATCCTGAAGCAGATAGGTGCGGTTGCCGTGCAATATGCCTGATGCGCCGCCCGCCAGGCTGGCCGCATGCTTGCCGGTCAGCCCTTCGCCAGCCGCCTCCACGCCGATCATCGCCACTTCCGGATCGTCGAGGAAGGGGTGGAACATGCCGATGGCGTTGGACCCGCCACCGACCGGGGCGATCAGCATGTCGGGCAGGCGCCCTTCGGCTTCCAGCATCTGCGCGCGGGTTTCCTTGCCGATCACCGACTGAAAATCACGCACCAGTTCGGGATAGGGGTGCGGCCCCGCCGCCGTGCCGATGATGTAAAAGGTGTCATGCACGTTCGACACCCAATGGCGCAGCGCGTCGTTCATCGAGTCTTTGAGGGTGGACGATCCCGAATGGACCGGGATGACTTCCGCGCCGAGCAGCTTCATGCGAAAGACGTTGGGCTTCTGCCGCTCGACATCCTTGGCGCCCATGAAAATCTTGCATTCCAGGCCAAAGAGCGCCGCGACGGTCGCAGTGGCGACGCCATGCTGGCCAGCCCCGGTTTCCGCGATGACCTTCTTCTTGCCCATGCGGCGGGCGAGCAATGCTTGCCCAATACAATTATTGATCTTGTGCGCGCCGGTGTGGTTGAGTTCCTCGCGCTTCAGATAGATTTTCGCGCCCTTGCCGGGTTCCGCCTTTGCGCGCAGCGCTTCGGTCAACCGTCCGGCATAATAAAGCGGGTTGGGGCGGCCGACATAGGTGCGGAGCAATTCGGCCATCTCCGCGTCGAACGCCGGGTCCGCCTTGGCGGCGTTGTAGACCTTTTCCAATTCCAAGATCAGCGGCATCAGCGTTTCGGCGACGTAACGACCGCCGAACGCGCCGAAATGGCCATTGGCGTCGGGCTGGCTGCGCAGGCTGTTGGGCAGGGCGATGGTGTCAGTCATGAATCGGTCTTTCCAGAAGGACGAAAATAAGGGCGGTCGCAGGTGCCGGCTGGCACGCGATCAGCGCCATCGTCCTTCAATGCGCGGGGCAGGGGCAATGAACGTCAACATGCGGATACCGCTTTGCAGAAGGCCATGATCTTGTCCACACTCTTGATGCCCGGCGCGTCCTCCACACCCGACGAAATGTCGATCAGCGGCGCGCCGGTTTCGCGGATGGCGTCACAGACATTGGCGATCGACAGCCCGCCCGACAGGCCCCAGGGGGCGGGGATCGCTACGCCGCGCAGCAATGCCCAGTCGAAGCGCAGGCCCATGCCGCCGGGCAGCGCGGCGCCATCGGGCGTCTTGGCGTCGAACAGCAGGCGATCAACGGCCCCGGCATAGGCGGCCGCGCACTCTATGTCGGACCGTGTCTTAACGGAAATGGCCTTCCACACCGGCAGTCCGAAGCGCGCGCGGACGGCGGCTGCGCGTTCGGGGCTTTCCTTTCCATGCAATTGCAAGGCGCTGATCGCTCCGGTTTCGGCGATGCGCGCCAGGTCGGCGTCGTCGGCATCCACCACAACGGCGACCCGCTCGACATACGTCGGCACTGGCGCGGCGAGCGCGCGCATCTGGTCGGCCTCCACATGGCGTGGGCTTTTGGGGAAATGCACAAAGCCCAGATGGGTCGCCCCAGCGCGCACGGCCGAGCCCACCGTTTCGAGCGTCGACAGGCCGCAAATCTTGATCGCGAGTCGAGACATGGCCGCGCTTTAGCGGTCATCCGACGCGAAGTCACATGGCGGGCGATGGCCCTCCATCGTCAAGTCCATGTCATGCAGCGCCAGCCACTGGTCGGCATGGGCGATGCAGGCCGCGCCAAGATAGGCGTCCAGCGCAGCAATAATGGCGGCATCGCTCATATCCCTGGGGTCAAGCGGCGCATGCCAATGCAGGTCGAACCGGGGACCTTTGGTGCGCAGCAGGTAGAAGGGCAGGATGCGCGCGCCGACCTTGCGCGCCAGTCGCAGCGCGATCGACAAATTGCCCGAAGGCATCAGCGGCCGGCTGAAGGTCGGGAACCACACTTGCCGCTCGCGCCGCTCATCGGCGAGGATATAGAGCGTCGCACGGTCCTTCTGCGTCAGATGCTTGAGAACACCACGCGCCGCGCCCTCGCCGCCGATCGCTTCGCCCATATAGCTGGAGCGCGCTTTCTTGAGTTGAGCGGCGATCCTGGGGTCTTCGGGGTCTTCATAGACGCCCAGGCCCGGCCGGTCGGTCGACCATTTGATGTGCGCGGCGAGCAAATCCCAATTGCCCAGATGACAGGTGAGCGCGATCATCGGTCCGGGACCATCCAGAACCTGGCTGTAGCCCGCCGCATCGATGACCCGCACATGCGCGTCGTTCACCAGCCGGTCGATATTGGCCAGTTCCGCCATGGTCCGCCCGACATTGACCCATCGCCGGGTCAGAATCGCCTCGCGCTCGGCTTCGGGCAGATCAGGCCGCAGGATCGCCAGATTGGCCCGTGCCCGCGCATCGCGCAGTTTCATGTTGCGCCGCGCGACATGCGCCGACAGCCATCCGCCAAGCGACGACGCCATGGGCGCTGGCAGATGACGCATCAGAGCGAAGAGAAAGGGGTTGGAGAGCATGGGCCGAGCGTCATACAGCAGCGGTCGAAACGGTAAAGGGTGCGGCGGCAAGGATGATATGGCTCTGGGCAATTCTTCAGATGCTCACCCTGATCGGCGTGGCGACCTATTGGCGTCACCTGCCGACTGAGCGGAAGGAAGAGGCGCCAGAGGGCGTTGCCGTCGTGCTGAGCCTGCGCGACGATTGGGACGGGTCGCCTAACCTCATCGCACGATTGAAGGCGCAGCATGTCCGCTTTCGCCTGATCCTGGCAACATCGGGGGACTGCCCCGCCGCGCGCGACCTGGCGGCGCGCGAGGGCGACTGGGTGCAATTTATCGCTGCCGGCACTGCCCAGGATGAAGGGCAGAAGGTGCACAAGTTGCGCGCGGCTCTGCGGGACTTAAGGCCTGAAGACCGCTGCCTGGTGTTTCTGGACGCCGACATTGTCCCACCCGCGCGGCTGCTCGGGCGGCTGCTGTTTCCGCTGGCGCGCGACAAGGCGGATATCGTGACGGGCTATCGCCTGCTGCTGCCCGGTCGTGGATGGATGTCGGGTCTGGTCGGCGCCGTGGAAATGCAGCTCGCGACCTTGCCGCGCTCGGCCACCGCCACCATGCCCTGGGGCGGGGCGATGGCGATGACGCGCGCGGTGGCTGACCGTCTGGACCTGGACGCGGTGCTGGCGGGGCGACTGTCCGACGATATGAGCATTGGCCTTGCCGGATGGCGCGCGAAACTGCGGATGCGGCCGGTGCGCGATTTGCTGGTCGCCAGCCCGATCGAGGGTCGCGCCGCCGACCTGCTGGCCTTTGGCGTGCGCCAATATCGGCACGTCCGCACCAACAGCCTGCGCATGTGGGGCATCGCAACCGGTGTCGTCGCGGCGCAATCGGCCGCCTGGCTGTGGGCGATCGGCTGGGGCAGCTGGACGGCGATCGCAATCGGCTACGGGGCAGGCTGGGGCCGGGCGCTGATCCGACGGAAGATCGCGACTTCCGTTCTCGAACCGGGCCAGGCAAAGGTAGTTCAGCGCTCGCTCTATTGGGACATGGTCACCCCCTTTGCGGTCACATGGGCGCATCTTGCCGTTCAGCTAGCGGCTGCCATGTCGAATGACATTCGCTGGGGCGGATGGCTTTATCGCGTGAAGCGCGGCCGGGTCACGAGCATGTGTCGCCTCCCAGCTGACATATAGTCTCAACACCAGCGGGTATGAGATTAAAATCCGGCCGGAAACTGATGCTGGCCATCATCGCCGATGCGCAGCACCACCTTGCCCGCCACCGCGCTCATCGGCAGGTCGCCATAGAGATGCGGGAAGAACGCCCCACCGCGCGACACCTCCCATTTCACCGCATCGCCAAAGGGCGCGAGGTCGATCATCAGCATGATCAGCCGGTCCTGCCCGGCAAAATGCTTCGTCACCGTCTCCGCCGCCTGCTCGCGCGTCGACATGTGAATATAGCCATCGGCCAGGTCGACCGGCGCGCCCCTGAACACGCCGTCGGCCTTGAACTGGTCGAACTGCTCTGCGGTCAGCACCTTGTAGGCGAACAGCTCGCTCATGCTTCGCTGCTGTCGCCTTCGCCGTCCAGATCAGCCTCCGCTTCGCTCTCCTCGATCTTCGCGGCGCTGACGACATGCTCATTGTCGGCCACATTGAACAGGCGCACGCCCGCCGAATTGCGGCCGATGACACGCAGCGAATCAAGACCCATGCGAATAAGCTTCGCCTGATCCGTCACGAGCATCAGCTGATCGGCGCGGGTCGCCGGGAAGCTGGCGACCACCGGGCCATTGCGACCGATATTGTCGATGTTGGTGATCCCCTGTCCACCGCGCCCGGTGCGGCGATATTCATAGGCTGACGACAGTTTGCCATAGCCGTTGGCGCACACGGTCAGGATGAACTGCTCATTCTCCTGCATGCGGGCAAAGACCTCCTGGTCCTGCATCTCGCCGTCCTTTTCGGGTTTCCATGGGGCGAAGCGCAGATATTCCTCGCGCTGATCGGCATCCGCGCCCGACCGATGCAGCACGGACAGCGAAATCACCGAATCGCCATCGGCCAGCCTCATGCCGCGCACACCCGTCGAATTGCGGCTCTGAAATTCGCGCACATCCTCCGCCTGGAAGCGGATCGCCTTGCCCATATGGGTGGCGAGCAGCACATCGTCGCTTTCGTCGAGCAAGGCGACACCGATCAGCCGGTCATCCTCATCCTCGCCCTCGAACTTCATCGCGATCTTGCCGTTGGATGGGACGTTGGCAAAGGCGTCCATGCTGTTGCGGCGGACCGATCCCTTGGCGGTCGCGAACATGACGTGCAGATCGGCCCATTCCGCCTCATCCTCCGGCAGCGGAAGGACGGTGGAAATGGTTTCGCCTGGTCCCAGCGGCAGCAGGTTGACCATCGGTCGCCCGCGCGTTGCCGGCCCGCCTTCTGGCAGACGCCAGACCTTGAGGCGATAGACCTTGCCCGCGGTCGAGAAGAAGAGGACCGGCGTATGGGTTGAGGTCACGAACAATTCGGTGACGGCGTCCTCGTCCTTGGTCGCCATGCCGCTGCGTCCCTTGCCGCCCCGAGCCTGCGCCCGGAAGGTATCAAGTGGCGTGCGCTTGATATAGCCCTGCATGGTCACGGTGACGACCATATCTTCGCGCTCGATCAAGTCTTCATCGTCGATCCCGTCGGCAGCGGCGGTGATTTCCGACAGGCGCGGCGTTGCAAACTCGCTCTCGATCGCTTCGAACTCCTCGCGCATGACGGCATAGAGTTTGACGCGGTCGGCGAGGATGGCGAGATATTCGGTGATGGCTTCGGCCAGTTCTGCCAGTTCCTTGCCGATTTCGTCGCGACCCAGCGCCGTCAGCCGGTGCAGGCGCAGGTCCAGGATCGCGCGCACCTGAATGTCCGACAGCTTATATGTGTCGCCCTCGATATCGCCTTCGATCGCTTCGACCAGCCGCAGATAGGACGCGATCTCGCCGATGGGCCATTCGCGCGCCAGCAGCGCCTCGCGCGCTTCGGCCGGGCTGGACGATCCGCGGATGATCTTTACCACCTCGTCCAGATTGGTGACGGCGACCACCAGGCCGAGCAAAATATGCGCCCGGTCGCGCGCCTTGTTCAGTTCATATTTCGTCCGCCGGGTGATGACCTCTTCGCGGAACTTGATGAAGGCTTCGATGATGTCGCGCAGGCCCAGGACTTCCGGGCGACCACCGCGAATGGCGAGCATGTTCGCCGGGAAGCTCGACTGCGCGGGCGTGTTGCGCCAAAGTTGGTTGAGCACGACTTCGGGGGTCGCGTCGCGCTTCAAATCCATGACGATGCGCACGCCTTCGCGGCTCGATTCGTCGCGGATGTCGCTGATGCCCTCGATCCGCTTGTCCTTGGCGGCTTCGGCGATCTTCTCGACAAGGCCCGATTTGCCGACCTGATAGGGGATGGACGTCAGCACGATCGAGCGACGGTCGCCGCGTCCTTCCTCGATATCGTGCCGGGCGCGCATGATGATCGAACCACGACCGGTATTGTAGGCGCTCCGAGCGCCGGACTGGCCAAGGATCAGCGGCGCGGTCGGGAAATCGGGGCCGGGGACGATCTGGATCAGTTCGTCGGTGGTGATGCCGGGATTGTCGATATAGGCGAGGCAGGCGCGCAGCACTTCGCCGAGGTTATGCGGCGGGATGTTGGTCGCCATGCCGACCGCGATGCCGCCCGCGCCATTGACCAGCAGATTGGGGAAGCGGGCCGGCAGAACCTGCGGCTCGCTTTCGGACGCGTCATAGTTGGGCGTGAAGTCGACCGTATCCTTGTCTAGGTCCTCCAGCAGCGCATTCGCGACCTTGGCGAGGCGCGCTTCGGTGTAGCGCATGGCCGCCGGCGGATCGGGGTCCATGGAGCCGAAATTGCCCTGCCCATCGATCAGCGGCACGCGCATCGACCAGTCCTGCGTCATCCGCGCCAAGGCGTCGTAGATCGAACTGTCACCATGCGGGTGATATTTACCCATCACCTCACCGATCAGGCGGGCGGACTTGCGGTAGGGACGGTTGTAAACGAAGCCCGATTCCTGGGCGGAGAAGAGAATGCGCCGGTGGACCGGCTTCAACCCGTCGCGCACGTCCGGCAGGGCGCGGGCGACGATGACGGACATGGCGTAATCGAGATAGCTGGCCTTCATCTCATCGACGATGGAGATGGGGCTGATATCCGAAGGGTCGGCGAGGACGGTCTCGTCGGTCAATGCGATTCTCTTTTTGGATGGTGCGTTGCGATGGCCAAGCACTAGCCCAGCGAAACAAATCTGTCACCCCTCGCGCGCGCGTGTCGGGTGCGCCGCCCGGAACGAAAGCTGAGCATAGAGGTTGCAAATCACTCCAATTTAGGCTTGTTCAAAGCCCGTTCACGCGCCGGCCCCTAACCGGTTGCCAAACCCTGGAAGGTCGCCTGGATACAGGTGCAGAGGAGATGAGGATCATGCGTTTTGTAACCCCGGTGGCGCTCGCGCTGACTCTGGCGATGGCGAGCGGCGCGGTTTCGACCCCCGTCTTTGCCGCGAAGAAGGAAGAGAAGAAGGCCGGGCCGAAGCTCAACGTCACGCCCGACGTGCTCAAGGCCCTGCAGGCGGCGCAGAAGGCGTCCGAAGCCAAGGATCTGGCTGCCACGAAGGCAGCGCTCGCCGAAGCGGACAGCAAGGCGACGTCCAATGACGATAAATATCAGATCGGCGCGATCAAGCTGAACGCTGGCATCGGCAATAATGACGAGACTCTCAAGATGGAGGGGCTCAATCAGATGCTCGACAGCGGCCTGACGCCGCCCGAGCAGGCCGGCCAGTTCAATGCCGTCGCGGCCGATGCGGCGTTGGGCCAGAAAAACTATGACGTCGCGATCCAGCGCGGCCAGGCGGCGCTTGCGGCGGGGTATAAGGCAGAGGCTGTGCAGCCGACCATCGCACAGGCCTATTTCGGGAAGGCCGGGACGACCAACACGTCGGCGGAACCCGCGCGCGGATTTACGCAGCAGGGTCTGGCCGCGCTCAAGGCGGCGGCGGATGCCATGAAAGCGTCAGGACAGCAGGTGCCTGCCCAATGGTATCAGATCGGCGTTGGTCGCGCTGAGGCCGCCAAGCTGCCTGACGTGACGGAATGGGCCAAGATGGCGTATCAGGCCAATCCCAGCGGCGAAAATCTGCGTACCCTGGTTCGCCTGTTCCAGCGCGCCAATCCCAACATCACCAACCGCGAAAATCTGGACGTGCTGCGCCTTCTGGGCGCGTCGGACGGCCTGGTGGTCGCGCAGGACTTCACCGAATATGCCGAAATGGCGTCCAAGACCGGCATTTTTGGCGAGGTGAAGTCCGTCATCGATAAAGGCCGCAGCAAGGGTGTCTTGAGCGCTACCCAGGGTGGCGACATTTATCAGAACGCCGTTTCCAAGATTGAGGGCGACAAGAGCACTTTGGGTGCGGCGGCGGCGGACGCGCAAAAAGCGGCGAATGGCAAAGTCGCAGCGGCGACCGGCGACGCTTATCTCGGCTATGGCGACTATGCCCAGGCCGCGGCCATGTTCGAGCTTGCCAAGCAGAAGGGCAGCGTCGACGCGGACGAAGTGAATACCCGGTTGGGCATCGCCAAGACGATGAGTGGCGATATGGGCGGGGCCAAGGCCGCTTTTGAAGCCGTGCAGGGCGGCGCGCGCAAGCAGATCGCGGGCCTGTGGCTGGCCTATCTGGGCACCAAGGGCGCCTGATCGCACTGGGCCGCCGGAGCCGATAACGGTTCCGGCGGCCTTCTTATTGCAAGGCAGGGCGGTTACGGTCGGGTATCGCACCGACGAGATTGACAGGATTGGCGGGGGCTTTTGTGGGTGGTTTGAACGGATTGCGCGGCGGACTGGCAATTGCGGTCGCCTTGAGCGCGCTGATGACAGTGCCGGTATCGGCGAAGAAAAAGAAGATCGTGGTGGCAGGCCCGCCCATCACCATGTCCGACAGTTTTCGCGCCAGCGCGGCATCGGCCGAAACGGCATTGAAGGCGCGGGATACCGCCACAGCGGCAAGCCGCATCAACGCCCTGTCGCCGACGTCCGATTTCGAATCCTATGTCGCGGCTGCCATGCGCTACCAATTGGCCGTGCAGCGCCGCGACGTGCAGGCGCAACGGATCGCGCTGACCGACCTTTTCAAAAGCCCTGAGCTTCCCAAGGCGGAAGCACCGCGTCTGCGCTACATTGCGGGTTATCTGTCCTTCATGGTCGGCAATTATGACGATGCGACCGCGCAACTCGATTATGCCAAAACGCTGGGATATGACGGCATAGACGCGACCATGCTGCGCGCCGACATTGCCTTGCGGCGGAACAAGCCAAAGGAGGCGCGCCCCCTGCTTCGCGAAGCGCTCGCCCGCCAGCGCGCCTCTGGGCAAGAGGTGCCGCTCGCCTGGATCGACCGTGCGATCTCGCTCGCCTATCAGGCGCAGGATTTCAAGGAAGTGGGCGCGCTCTATCGGGAACGCCTCGCGCGAACGGCCAGTCCGCAGGACTGGCGCTCTGCGCTGACCAATTATATGTCCGCCGCCGATCTGGAGGCGCAGGCACAGCTGGACCTCTACCGGCTTCAAGCCGCCAATGGCGCCATGGCCAGTGAGCGGGACTATCAGGCCTATGCGCAGCTCGCCGAAAAGGCCGGCTTCTTTGCCGAGGCGAAGGCCATTATCGAGGCCGGCCGCAAGGCGGGGAAGCTGACCGCCAAACAGGCCGCCACCAGCCAGCTGCTCAAGACCGTAACGCCCAAGGCGACCAAGGAAATTGCCGGCCTGCCTGCGATGGCGAAAAAGGCGGCGGCCGCGTCGACCGGCAAGGAAGCGCTCGCCCTGGGCGACAATTATGTGTCGCTCGCCCAATTCCCGCAGGCGGTTGAGCAATATCGGCTGGCGCTGTCCAAGGGCGGCGTGGATGCCGGCCGCGTCAACGCGCGGTTGGGTATCGCCCTGGCGCGCTCGGGCGACTATGCCGGCGCGCAGGCGGCGCTTGCGCAGGCGACCGACAGCGACTGGGCCAGCGTTGCGGGTTTCTGGTCGACCTGGATCGACCAGCAGAACCGTAAAGCCGGCGCAGCTTAAGCATCGCCAATGAGCCGCTGCCGGCTCAGACCGGCAATGGCACGCCTGGCTGATTCTTCGATGTGCGGATGGTCAGCGATGTCTTGACGCTGACGACATTGGGAGCTGGCGTCAGTTTCGACGTCAGAAATTGCTGGAAGCTCTGCAAATCCCGCGCCACGACCTTGAGAATGAAGTCGATTTCACCATTGAGCATGTGGCATTCGCGCACTTCGGGCAATCCGTCGACATGCTCCTGAAATGCCTTCAGATCCGCCTCGGCCTGACTCTTGAGGCTGACCATGGCGAAGACAGTGATCGTGTAGCCCAGCATGGCCGGGTCCACGACGGCATGATAGGAGGTGATTGCGCCCGATTCCTCCAGCGCCCGCACCCGGCGCAGGCATGGCGGGGCAGTCAGCCCGACCTTGCGCGCCAATTCCACGTTTGTCATCCGCCCGTCATTCTGCAATTCGCCAAGGATTTGCAGGTCGATGTCGTCGATATTGGGGCCGGCCATTATCCAGATTATTTCCTATCTTGAGTGATCGCCGCATCATAATAATATTTCAGGGCATTGCAATTGTCCCACTATGCGACGGATTGTTTCTGTCGCGGACCAACCCCTTCCCCTCAGCCGAACATGCGCCTATCGAAGAGGGAGCAACGCGTCGCGGCGCGGTTTGATGGGGAATATGGTGCGGTTCAACGATCTTCTGCAAACGGTACTGGCGGCGGAAAGCCGCTCTGGACTGAGCGCGGTGACGTTGTGGCGGCAGTGCGTTGACCTTCTGGCGCAACATGACCGTACCGACCGAAATGCCATGGCTGACGAGGAGCGGGACCTGCTGCTCGGCCGACTTGCCATGCTACGACCACAACTGAGTGAAGCCCAGCGGATCGCGACGGTGGTGGAATTGGGTCGGCGATTGCGGTCGCCTGCGTTGATCAGCTTCTTCGCCAATGACCGGCCTTCTGTGGCGGCGGCCGCTATCGCGCGCGCCCAGCTTCCCGACCTTGCATGGGCCGAGATTCTGCCGCAGCTGACGCCGACCGCGCGGGGCGTGCTGCGCGGTCGGCGTGATATGGGGCCTTACACGCGCAAGGCGCTGCAGGCCTTCGGCGCGGCTGATCTGGTCCTCACGGCGGCAAATTCCGATCACGAGAGCGACGATGCGCTTCTGTTGATGCAGGAGGTAGCGTCGGAGCCCGAGCCGCAGGCGCGGCTGGCCGACAAGGCACCGTCTGCACCAAGGCTCGCCTCGGTATCCGGCCGCGATCAGGATCAGATTCGGAACCTGGTCGATCGCATCGCTGAATTTACGAGCAATCGGCGCCCGGTCGGTGAGCCAGCCGCCCAAAGCGAGGCGCAAACTCAAGCGCCCCGCGCCTTCGCCTTTGAAACCGATACGTCCGGGGCGATTCTCTGGATCGATCAGGGGCCGCGCGCGGCATTGATCGGTTTGACCCTGGGCGAGGCGGCTCTGGAGGGCGGAAGCGGGCCGGATGGTCATGTTGCGGGCGCTTTCGCTCGCCGGAGTGGGTTTCAAAACGGTCGCTTCACCATCATGGATGGTGTGATGGCGGGGGAGTGGCGCATGTCCGCCATGCCCTTTTTTGACCCCCAGTCCGGGCGTTTCCAGGGATTCCGCGGTGAAGCGCGGCGTCCCTATCTGCATGAGGTCGCGGCCCGCACCGTCCCGCCATCGATGGAGGTCGCCGGGCTTTCGGCCGATTCGTTGCGACAGCTTGTGCATGAGCTTCGCACGCCCTTGAACGCGATCCTCGGCTTTGCCGAGATCATCGAGCAGGAATTATTTGGCGCGGTCGGCGGGCAATATCGCGAGATGGCGGGCAATATCGCGGTTGACGCGCGCCACTTGCTGGTCGCGTTCGAGGATCTGGATCTGGCGGCCCGCGTCTCGCGCGGTGATGGCAATGGAGCGCCGAAGCGCATCAACCCCGAAACGCTGATAAGGCAGGTCATTGATCGTTTTTGTGACCAGGGAGGGGCGGAATTGCCCGCGATCGACATTGCGATCGCATCTGACCTGCCACAGATTCTGGTCGATCCTGTTCAGGGTGAGCGCATGGTGCAGCATCTGGTGCGAACCATCGTGTCCGTGGCGCCGCGGGACGAGGCGGTGACGGGGGCCTGCTGGATGCGTCCCGATGCCGGGCATGGCTGCGTGGTGCTGGCGGTCGACCGTCCTTCGACACTGGCGGGACTGGAGGAAGCGCAACTCCTTGACCCGGGCTATAGTGCAGATGGCAATTGGGTTGACGGACCACTGCTGGGCCTTGGATTTTCGCTGCGGCTGATCCGTAGTCTGGCCGGTGCCTGTGGCGGATCGCTCGACATCGAAACGAAGCGTATCTTATTGAGCATTCCGGTTGCTGGCGTTGCGAGCGGGGCTGTCGATATCGGCTGATCGCGCAGAGGCGTCGCAACCCTATGGCAACCATTGGGCGATAGAGGATGGGCATGATCGCTTCTTCGCACGACGGCAATTTGCTCCTGCCTCCCCTGGATCAGGACCGCATCCAGCTCGATACGGGTTTCGGCACCCGGTTCATGCTCTTTGTCGACACCGAAGAAGAGTTTGACTGGGATGGACCGTTCAGCCGCACGGGCCATGGTGTCACCGCGCTGCGGGGCATGGCGCGCGGGCAGGCCTATTTTCAGGCTGCCGGAGTAAAGCCTGTCTATGTCACGGATTATCCGATCGTCGAATCGGACCAGGCTGTTGCGTTGCTCGGGCAATGGCGAGCAGACGGTTCGGCCGACATTGGCGCGCATCTGCACCCGTGGGTCAATCCGCCGCACACAGAAGAGGTGAATGCCGCCAATTCCTATGTCGGCTTCCTGCCCGAAGCGATTGAGCGCGCCAAGCTGGAAGCGTTATGCAGCCAGATGGAGGCGCGGTTCGGCGCGCGCCCGATCTGTTACAGGGCAGGGCGTTACGGTGTGGGACCGCACAGCGCCCGGCTGCTGGAGGATGGCGGCTTCAAACTCGACACATCGGTACGAAGCCGCTTCGATTATAGCGGTCAGCATGGGCCTGACTTTCAAGGATTGCCCCAAAACCCTTACTGGGCGGGACCAAGCCGTTCCCTCATCGAGCTTCCTTTGTCGACGGCCTTTATCGGTCTGGCGCGCGGCGGTGGAGAGGCGCTGTATCGCACGGCACAGCGCGTCAGGCCGCTGGCAGCGGCACTTTCGCGGGCGCGCCTGCTCAGCCGTGTGCCGTTGACTCCGGAAGGCGTGCCGGCGCGTGATGCGATTGCCGCGATCGACGCGCTGATCGAGGAGGGGGTGCGGGTGCTGAATTTCAGCTTCCATTCGCCAACGCTGGCGCCGGGACACACGCCCTATGTGCGCAGCGAAGGAGACCTCACCGCCTTCTACAAATGGTGGGACGTCGTACTTTCTCATATGGCATATCGTGGCGTCGCGCCTGCCGGTCTCAATGACTTACTGGCGGCCGTCCCGCTGCGCGCAGAGGCTTGCAAAGCGGCGTGATGCTGCCTAATCGGGCGGTCAAGGTGGGGCCTGTAGCTCAATGGTTAGAGCTGGCCGCTCATAACGGCTAGGTTGCGGGTTCGAGTCCTGCCGGGCCCACCAACCACTTCCGTAAAGCGCGATCCAAATAGCGGTCAGCAATCGCTTTGTCGAAAGGCGTCAGGCCGTCATTTGCCCGCATGGCGGAGGCGGGGCAGGCGCGAATACCCCAATCGCGCCGTTCTAAACTCGCCCCAGTGCCTGCAGAAGCTGCGACATGGATGCGCTGTCGGCCGTCCAGTAACTGGAAAACAGTCCTGCCTCACCAAACATATGCTCTGCAAAGGCCGCATCATCCTGCTGCGCCAATGTAGCAAGTTGATCCGCCATGGGATCTTCAACCGGGCCCCAGATGGCCATATTATCTCCTCGCAGATGGGCACGCCACGCCGCCACCGCCGTCAAAATTGCCGGGCATGGGCGTCCTTGGCGTTGATGATAGGACAGCGTCTCCAACCAGCGTTGCGGTATTTTCTGGCTTCCATCCATCGCGATCTGAATGAGCCGATGATTGAGCGCAGGATTGGCGAAACGGTCCAGAAGGGCATTTGCGTAGTGCGACAGGTCCTGATCAGCGGTCGCAGCGATGCTGGGCTGCGCTTCGTTCCGCATCAGCATTTCCACGACCGGACGGATCGCAGGGTCCGCCACCGCTTCATGCACAAATGCATGGCCACGCGCCAATCCAAGATAGGCGAGCGCCGAATGCGCCCCATTCAGCATCCTGAGCTTCGCCATTTCATAGGGTGCCACGTCACCCACCAATTCTGCACCAACCATATCCCAAGCAGGTCTGGGCCCGGCAAACCGGTTCTCGATCACCCATTGGCTGAACGGTTCGGTCACCACGGCGCCTTCGTCGATCAGTCCCAATGTTTCAGCGGCCAAGGCCCTGTCCGTGTCCGTCGTCGAGGGAACGATGCGGTCAACCATCGAATTTGGGAAGCTGCATTCCTTGGCAATCCAGGCGGCAAGGTCGGCATCGCGCACAGTGACGAAATCAAGCAGCAGCCGTTCGAGCTGCCGGCCATTATCGGAAAGATTGTCGCATGACAGCAGCGTCAATCCAGGACAGGCATTTTGCGCGCGACGCCGTAGCCCATCTTCCAGAAGAGTATAAATGCTGCCTTGTTCCGCTGTTTCCAGGTCGAGAAAGCCGCCGGAGGTTCGGCAATATCCTTTTTCCGTGACAGTGAACGTCAGGATGTGCGTATGCGGGCTGGCGATCGCGGCGATCACGGCGTCTCGTTCGCGGGTGGCGACCAGCACATTGTGAACCGCTTGCACCACTTCAATGGAACGCCCCTGCGCAGAACAGGTCGACAGGCTGTACAACCCGTTTTGCGGATTGAGCTGGTTGGCAACCCCGGCCGAGCGCATTGACACGCCTGTGATCGCCCATTGCTGTCCACCTGTCGCGGCCGCGCGATCGGTATACCAAGCCTGATGCGCGCGATGAAACGCGCCTATGCCAAAGTGGACGATCCGGGGACCTTCCTGATCTTCCGAACGCGTTTGCGGGCAGAAGTCTTGGCTGTATCGCGCAAGGGTCGATGCGGACAAGCGGGGTGCCGCGCTCACAATCGATACGCCTTCTTCGCCAGACGATAGGTCAAATCATGGGCCAGTTCAGCGGCCTCCCAATCGGCGATCCGATGTTCAGCCACTAGCTGGGCCAGAAAGCCGCAGTCGATGCGACGCGCAACATCGTGACGGGCAGGGATGGACAGGAAAGCCCGGGTGTCGTCATTAAACCCAACCATATTGTAGAAACCCGCTGTCTCGGTTGTCATATGCCTGAAGCGACGCATTCCCTCAGGACTGTCATGGAACCACCAGGCTGGTCCCAGCTTCAAACACGGATAATGACCCGCGAGCGGCGCGAGTTCGCGCGAATAAACGCTTTCGTCCAATGTAAAGAGGATGATCGACAAATCTCGGTCATTGCCGAAGCGATCCAGCAACGGTTTGAGATTTGCGACGAATTCGGTGCGCATCGGAATGTCAGCGCCTTTGTCACGGCCGAACCGGCGGAACAGCGGATCGTTATGATTTCTGAACGATCCGGGATGGATTTGCATGACCAGTCCGTCGTCGACGCTCATGGCGGCCATTTCGGTCAGCATCTGGGCGCGGAATATTTCGGCTTCCTGTGCCGTAAATTCGCCCGAGCAGATTTTCCCGAACAAGGCCTTGGCAGAATCCGCCCCAAGATCCGCGGTGCGTGGCGTGGGATGGCCATGGTCTGTGGACGTAGCGCCCATGTCCTTGAAAAAGGCCCGGCGTTGACGGTGGGCCGCCAAGTAACCCTGCCAATTGAAACAATCCTCTCCGGTCAGATCGCTTAATCGGCCAAGATTGTCAGCAAAGCCTTCAAATTCGGGATCGACGACCGTATCGGGTCGATAAGCGGTGATGACCCTGCCTTGCCAGCCGCCTGCTTTCTGATTTTCTGCGCGAATGGACGCATGATGGTCAAGCGCGTCGAGCGGGCTTTCCGTCGTGGCGATCACCTCTATCTGATAGCGATCAAAAAGGGCGCGCGGGCGAAAGTCGTCAGACGCCAGCCTGTCCGTAATCGTGTCGAAATAAAGGTCGCTTGTCCCGGCGTCCAGCTGAGCGGTCATGCCGAAGACTTCTGAAAATACCCAGTCCAGCCACATGCGGGACGGCGTTCCGCGAAACAGATGGTAATGTTCGGCAAGAATGCGCCACGCATTGCGCGGATCGGCATCGCCATTGCCTATCCCGAGCGATTCCAGGGGAACGCCCTGAGAATAGAGCATTCGGAACACATAATGGTCCGGTTTCAAAAGCAGGTCGGTCGCATTTCCAAATGGTGCATTGGACGCGAACCACGCCGGGTCCGTATGCCCATGTGGGCTGACAATGGGCAAGTTCGCGACGCTGGCATACAGGCTGCGCGCAATGTTCCTGATCGTAGGGTCCGACGGAAATAACCGATCAGGATGTAGTTCCAACTTATGTCCAGTCATTTGAGCGGCCGATCCCCAGCTACCAGCATTCACATCAGTTAAGACATATGGCCTATTGATCAAAATAGGTAAAGCCAATATCGAGGCTGGGGTAGAGAGTATGTCGCCGAGCGCGATGCAGGAGGGCAGTTGTGAAAATTATATCGGCCAAGGTCATCGTGACCTGTCCAGGGCGCAATTTCGTCACGCTGAAGATCATGACGGATCAAGGCGTCTACGGCATCGGCGACGCGACCATGAATGGCCGCGAAAAAGCGGTTGTCGCCTATCTGGAAGATCACGTCATCCCCTGCCTCATCGGGATGGACCCGCGCCGGATCGAGGATATCTGGCAGTATCTCTATCGTGGCGCCTATTGGCGCAGAGGACCCGTTACGATGCGGGCCATTGCCGCCGTCGATGTGGCGCTTTGGGACATCAAGGCGAAAATGGCGAATATGCCGCTTTATCAATTGCTGGGCGGGCGCAGCCGGGACGGCATCATGGTCTATGGCCATGCGAACGGCAGCGACATCGCCGAAACGGTCGACGCAGTGGGTCAATATATCGATCTTGGATACAAGGCGATTCGGGCGCAGACCGGTGTTCCCGGCATCAAGGATGCCTACGGCGTGGGGCGGGGCAAGTTGTTCTATGAACCGGCCGATGCCGCACTTCCCTCCGTTACCGGCTGGGACACGCGAAAAGCGCTGAACTATGTCCCTAAACTGTTTGAAAAATTGCGCGAAACCTATGGGTTTGACCATCATCTATTGCATGACGGTCATCATCGCTACACACCGCAGGAGGCTGCGAACCTGGGTAAGATGCTGGAGCCCTATCAACTCTTCTGGCTGGAAGACGTGACGCCTGCGGAAAACCAGGAGGCGTTCAAACTGGTCAGGCAGCATACGGTTACGCCATTGGCTGTCGGTGAAATCTTCAACACGATCTGGGATGCAAAAGACCTGATCCAGAATCAGTTGATCGACTATATCCGCTGCACGATCGTCAGCGCAGGCGGCGTGACCCATTTGCGGCGCATCGCCGATCTGGCCAGCCTTTATCAGGTACGCACCGGCAGTCACGGTGCAACGGACCTGTCGCCCGTCACCATGGGTACGGCACTGCATTTCGACACGTGGGTCCCCAATTTCGGGATTCAGGAATATATGCGCCATACCGAGGAAACCGACGCTGTTTTCCCGCACGATTATCATTTTGCGAGCGGCGAACTATTTTGCGGAGAAGCGCCCGGCCACGGCGTTGACATCGATGAGGCGCTGGCGGCCAAATACCCCTATAAACCGGCATATCTGCCTGTCGCGCGCCTGTCAGATGGAACGATGTGGAATTGGTGAGCGTCCCATCGTCGGCTCTGCCTGACTGATATTTCCGGTGGGGCGGGGGTGTCGACAAGACGTTCTGGCTGTATCGGGGATTGCGTGGGGCAGGGGCTTAACGATGGCTACGCCCCGCCTGCATGAGGTGATGGATGATCGCAGCAGGATTGACATAAACAGCCACTAGCTACAGACTGGTCAAACCAGTTGAAATCTGCCTGACCCCGTACGCCGTTTTTCAAAAACGATCGCCGGTCGGTTCTGCCGATGGCCGGACCCGGCAGATGACCAAGTTGGCCAGCATTCCGCTTTGCCCCGGCCGGTGCGCCATTGCTGAACCACGATAAAGAAAGCGCGGACGAATGAAGCAGAAATCTGGTCGAAGGTTGGGCTTGCGCTGGTGGATCATCAGTCTGGTGACAGTAGGTACCGTGCTGAATTACCTGGCCCGGTCGACACTCTCCGTGGCGGCGCCGACGCTGATGGAAGAGCTTGGCATGTCGACGGAGAATTACAGCTTCGTCGTCTTGTCTTTCCAGATGACCTACACCGTGATGCAAACGGTCGCGGGAACGATACTGGATATTCTCGGCACCAGGCTGGGCTTCTTTCTATTCGCCGTTGGTTGGGCGATCGCGAATATGGCGCATGGGTTGGCAACCAGTTGGCAGGGCCTTGCCTTCTTCCGCGGTCTGTTGGGCGCGACGGAGGCCGCCGCCATTCCGGCCGGCGCAAAGTCGGTGTCCGAATGGTTCCCCGCGTCCGAACGACCATTGGCGACCAGTGCGTTCCAGATGGGGACCAGCGTGGGGGCCATCATCGCGCCGCCTCTGGTGGTTTTCTGCATTCTGACCTGGGGCTGGCAGTCGGCTTTTCTCGTAACCGGCGGGCTTAGTCTGTTCTGGGCGGCCTTGTGGTGGTTCGGTTATGATACGCCTCAGCGCCATTCCAGAATCACCGCGAAAGAGCGCGCCTTCATTGAGGAAGGGCAGGCGGCTGAGCAGTCGACTGGCCGACCCGCCACGCGCAAGGAGGTCATTCAGTCGCGTGGTTTCTGGGCCATCGCGATTCCGCGCTTCTTTGCGGAGCCGGCCTGGCAGACCTTCAATTTCTTCATTCCGCTTTATCTTGTCGCGGTTTGGCAGTTGGATTTGAAGAGCATTGCCATGTGGGCATGGATGCCGTTTCTTGCGGCGGACCTTGGTTCGCTCGCTGCGGGATTGATGCCGGCCTGGCTCATGCGGCGTGGGGCCTCGACCCTGGCTTCGCGAAAAATCACGATGACGATCGGCGCGCTCTGCATGATTGGCCCCGCCTGCATTGGTCTTGCTGGCTCGCCCGGCCTCGCGATCGCCTTATTTTGCGTCGGCGGGTTCGCGCATCAGATGCTGAACGGCGCGTTGATCACGCTCTGCTCCGATGTATTCGATAGCAAGATGGTCGGAACGGCCAGTGGCATGGCGGGGACCGCCGCGTGGATCGGCGGCATGCTTTTCACGCTGCTGATCGGACAAAGCGCTGACAGCTACGGATACAGCCCATTATTTGTCGCCTTGGCTGCCTTGGATCTGGTCGGGATGGCCGTGCTGTGGGGGCTGCTGCGCGAAAAGATGGGCGTGAAAAATTAGGTGGCGAGCCGAGCAGGGCGATTGTCGCTATCGTCGCGCGCCGCTGGTGGCGAGGACAAGCCCTACTTCGCCCTAACGCAATGCTCATTGGTTTGGCGCTACGCTTCAGGCTACAATTCGCCTGCGTTTGGCCTGGATTTCACGTCGCGCACGTTCGATCATTTCCAATTCGGTGACAGCAAGCAAATCCTCTGACACCCGGGTCAAGTGCGCGCGCATCGCCGAGCGTGCTTGATGCGGGTCGCGCGCCAAAAGCGCATTGAGAATGTTTCTATGTTCATCGGGCCGGGGGTTTATCCCCTCTCGTCGCGCCTGTTCGAACATATGCCGACACAATAAGGATTGTTCGCGCAAGTCCCACAAATTCTCGATCGTCTTTGCAACCAGAGTGCTTTTTGTGCCCTCTGCGATGGCCATGTGAAACTGGCGATCAAGTGCAAGTTCGGTTTCGGACGCGGGGTCAAGTGCTTCCATCTGATCCAGGATCAGGGCAAGTTGCTTGAGTTCGTCGTCTTCCATCACCGTCGCCGCCAACGCGGCTGCTTCACCCTCAAACATGATCCGGGCTTCGTTCAACTCAAAAGCGCCGACGTTCAGTTCCATGAAAGCCTTGTCGCTCGGAAGATTTCCAATGACGAACACGCCCGCGCCATGCCGCACTTCCAACAGGTTACGAATTTCGAGCGCTATAAGCGCTTCGCGAATAGTCGGGCGACTGACGTTGAACTGCTCTGCAAGATCACGCTCCGCAGGAAGACGGCTTCCCAACTCATAGTGACCCTCGCGAATTTGCTGCTCAATCTGGAGAGCGACCCGCTGGTAGAGCTTCAGTTTTTCAGACGACATAACTCCTACATGTCATACCAAATTCCCCGGCGCAAGCGATCGAGCATGTGCCGTTTATAAAGGGTGGGACTGCAGCGACGCGGGACTTACTGGCAGGCATTGCGGCGAGGTTGGTGGGTGAAGCCAACCGTTGCTCTTCAGCCGTGAGAAGGACCTTTTCACACCTGCATGCGCGTTTATGAGGCATCAGACAGGTTTCGCCTTGATGGAATGTACCCATGTCACGTTTTCAATAAGCACAGCGCGATCGAATGCTACTGGGGCATGTCCGTTCATCGCACTTCCTGCGCTTGTTGTTGACACGTTTGATGTAATTGGCCAGACCTTTTTTAACCCGGTGAATGAACGAAGGAGAGGCACAAATGCCATTGTCGCGACGGAAAATCCTGGCCGCTATGGCTGGCGCGCCTCTGCTTTCGAGCGGCGCTAGAACGGCCTTCGCCGCATCCGCGAATCCCCAGCTGCCCAATATTCTTTGGCTGGTCAGTGAAGACAATAATCCCTTCATTGGAGCCTATGGCGATAAGGCGGCGCACACGCCCAATCTGGATGCACTTGCTGCCCAAGGGATATTGTATCGCAACGTCTATTCAAGTGCGCCCGTCTGTTCCCCGTCACGATTTGGCATTCTGACCGGTGCCTACCCTGAAAGTTGCTCCCCTGCGCAGCATATGCGGGCGACTGCCAAGCTGCCTTCTTCATTTCGCACTTATCCGGAATATATGCGCAGTGCCGGTTATTATTGCACCAACAACAGCAAGACAGATTATAATTGCGATGTCGATCCGGATCGGATTTGGGACGTGTCGGGCGATAATGGGCATTGGCGCAATCGCCCGGAGGGCGCTCCATTTCTGGCTGTCTTCAATTATATGACGACGCATGAATCCTCCCTGTTCAGGCCAGTGCCAGGCAGTGAGGCAATGGGGCCGATCCGGATTCCAGGCTATCTGCCGCCCACGCCTGCGATCGAGAATGACTACGCCAAATATTACAAGCTAATGTCGATCATGGATGGTCAAATCGGCGATCGACTGGCCGAACTGGAAGCCGATGGTTTGGCGGATAACACGATCGTTTTCTATTATTCGGACAATGGCGGCGTGCTTCCGCGCAGCAAGCGCTATTGCTACGACGAAGGCCTGCGCGTCGCCATGATCGTGCGCGTGCCGCCCAAATGGCAGCATCTATCCCCCGCAAAGCCCGGTAGTGTCATCGACACCCCTGTAACCCTGCTCGACTTGCCACCTACTTTGTTGGCACTGGCCAATATGGGCCAACCCGCCCATATGCAGGGCAATCCGATCATGGGATCGGGCAAGCTTGTGCCCAATGACTATGTGTTTGGCATGCGCAACCGAATGGACGAGCGGTATGACTTCGTTCGCACCGTGGCCGATGGTCGTTATCGCTATATCCGCAACTATATGCCGCATCGTATCTGGGGTATGCGAGGCGATTTTGAATGGATCCTCAAGAGCTATCAGTCCTGGGAGGAGGAGCATATTGCTGGCCGGCTCAATGCAGACCAGGATCGTTTCTTCCAGACAAAACCCTATGAGGAACTATATGATCTGGCTGAAGATCCAGATCAGCTATCCAATCTCGTGAGTGATGCTGTCCAAAGCGCGCGGCTTGCGCAGTTGCGAACCGCGCTCGATCGTCACATGCTCAAGATCAGGGATAACGGCTTCATTCCAGAAGGCAGTGACGCCGAAGGTTATGACATTAGTCAGCAGGACAGCCATTATCCGTTGAAGCAGATCATGGTCATGGCGCAGGCCGCAGCGCGCGGCGATGTCCGCAAACTGGCCCTGCTGCAATCGGGTTTGAAAAACCGTAATGGGGTGGTGCGATATTGGGCGGCGACGGGGTTGCTGATCCTCAAGCAGAAAGCCAAGGTTGCCGAAGCCGCTCTGGCGCGGGCGGCCGCAGAGGATCCCTGGCTCAGCGTGCGTGTCGTATGTGCCGAGGCTTTGTGCCACCTGCGTCAGGATGATAAGGGGCAACGTATATTGGGCGAGATCATTGTCCAGGATATACCCTTTCCTCCCCGGCTCCAGGCTCTGAATGCTTTGGATGCGCTGGGAGAAGCAAGTCGCCCGGCGTTGGATGCAATTATGCAGGTTCAGGATGACAAGAACGAATATATCGTCCGCGCCGCCCGCCCGCTTTTAGCCAAGTTGGAAGGAACCTACCGACCAGATATCAGCTATGGTCGAGGCACCACGGCGAAAAGGTGACACGTAGCCCCAGACGATATATTCGGCTGGGGCCATCACATTTTGCGCTCATAGGAAACCCCATATCTAATATGATAGCATCATTTATGGCGCTTTGAAGATGATCCGGCTGCTCAGTTCGGCGATTTTCAGCATGCCATTTTCTACGCAGCAGTTCGCTACATAACGGCCGATCCCCTTTGCACGGTCCAACGGGTAGGGGGCGGTTGCATCTCCAACATATTCATATGCGGTGAGAAGGAAACTGACGGAACCGCCATTCTCGTTTGGATCCGCCACGATGTTTGTCACAACATGCGCGGTATGGCGATCAGCCGCTCGATCCCTGAGCGCTTCCAGCACGCCGGCAACCCCCTCTAATTGTTTACCCTGCCGATGCCAGATCCCGTTTTGCCCCATATATTGGGCTGCGTGATTATATTCGCCGCTGTCAATCGCGCTGAAAAAGCGCGCCGGCAATTGGAGCAATTCGACTGATAGCCCATCCATGTGTGGAGTCTTTCTTCAATAAAGCTTTTCAATTTTTTCGAATATGATTTTATCGGCATAATCCCAATATCATGCGGTAAATGCCGAATTATTCCGGTGGCTTCTT
The DNA here is from genome assembly GCF_000445105.1 of Sphingobium lactosutens DS20. Lineage (GTDB taxonomy): Bacteria > Pseudomonadota > Alphaproteobacteria > Sphingomonadales > Sphingomonadaceae > Sphingobium > Sphingobium lactosutens. The sequence continues at coordinate 93,214 of NZ_ATDP01000073.1, forward strand.
GGGGACTATTGTTCCGACCAATGAGCCGATATCATCTGACGTGACCTCGACAACGTCGCCTTCTTTCAGAAAGAGGTCGAGCGGCCACCCTCCGTCTGGTCCGGGACGGGTCTGGTCGATGGCCGTTCCCAGCCCAGTTCCAAGCGAAATGACGTCACCAGGGTGAAAGGTGAAATCTCGCGAAAAATATTCGAGCAGTTCCCCAAAGGAATATGTCATGCCACTTGTCGAATAATCCTGCCTGACATCGCCATTTACCAAGGTCCTGATATGGACATCGTCCGGGTCCAATTCCCCGACAACCACCGCGGGGCCAATTGATTTTGAACAGTCGAAGTTTTTTGCAGGCATGAACGTCGGACTGGCGGCGACCGGCCATTTTGCTTCCCGAATGCTCCAATCCTGGATCAACGTTACGCCCCAGACATAATCCTTGGCGTCGGCTGCCTTAATGTCCTTGCCTTGCTTTCCGATGATGACGCCAAGTTCTCCTTCATAGTCGAAGTATCCCAAGGCCCGTGTCGGCATTTGGATATCGGCATTGGGTCCCATGACCGGCCGAGCCGCAGCCCAGAAAGCCGTAGGAGGGCGTTGGCGGCCGCTGGCATATACTTCGTCTCGGGTGGTGGGCTTGCCCCCCAGATTGGTGAAGGCTGCGGCGACATGATCCGGATTATTCTGACCAGCCATCACCATTTGACGCCCCGGCCACGGCGCGGCGAGTTTGATATCAGCAAGCGGGTGCACCAAATTGCTCTGCGACCGGGCATGGTCTGCCGCCGAAGCGATTTTCGCCAGTCCATCTGCACCCGCTTCGATCAAGTCCAGAAGCGTGGCGAACCCGGCAGAGGAAACGTCGATGACCTCATTGTCTTCCAGCAGGCCAATCCGTTCATCCTCGCCAAATACAACTATTTTCATGCATCATCTCCGGGCAACATTCGTTCAAGACAGGATTTCAAGAGATTGTCCCGCTTTCGACAATCCAGCAGGCTGGCCCTATTGCGGGCGTGGCAAATGGAATTTCTCCCGCAATCATCTGAAAAATGATCGGCGAAGCGATAATCAGCCGGACACCGTTTTCGTAATAGAAATTGATAATGGCCCCATGTGCCGTGACGGTCTTCCCGTCGTCGCGGGATAGTGTCTGTCAAGGCAAGGGCAGAGAATAGCGCGTTACAAGGCCGAGCTTGCGGCTTGGGTGAGGACATATATGCCGCGCCGCGCGCCGGCCGATGAACGAGCTGCCCTGATAATCCACATTTTGACAACCGCATCCGCGGCGCAGATAACCTCTCGCCAAATTGGTCAGTTCAATCGCTGCAGGCAGAATCTGGCGTGGGCCGTGGTTCAGGCGGGAATCGCCCTATGCGAAGTGAAAATGAATATGCTGCTCTCAAGGCTCGACAACACCTTTAACGGAAAAGACGACATGCATTTTTCGACCGCCGATCGGATAGACCGGGCTTGCGTCCAAACCTCAAATGGTTCGCAGGCTTTACCGCAGCCTAGTCCTGTGCACACGGAGCGTCATTATGGGTAAAAGATTTGTCCGACCTGTCGCACTGCGCGACGGCATGATCGCCCTGCCAGGGGGCGAATTCATGATGGGGGCAGAAAATTTCTACCCGGAGGAAAGTCCGGTGAGGCGGGTCAGGGTGGCCCCGTTCCAGATTGATGTCGCCCCCGTCACCAACCGGCAGTTCCATGATTTTGTTGAGGCCACCGGATATGTCACGGTCGCCGAAATGATGCCTGATCCCAAAGATTATCCGGGCTTGCTGCCGGAAATGCATTTTGCCGGATCGCTGGTATTCCGCAAGACCTCTGCACCTGTGGGAACGGGTGATCATAGGCGATGGTGGTCATTTGAAGCGGGGGCATGCTGGCGCCATCCTCTTGGCCCCGGAAGCGATATTGCAGAATTGTGGGACCATCCTGTCGTCCATATCGCGTGGAAGGACGCTCAGGCCTATGCCAAGTGGGCGAAAAAATCTTTACCGACCGAAGCTGAGTATGAATTTGCCGCACGTGGCGGGCTGAGCGGCACGGATTATGCGTGGGGCGATGAACTCGCTCCTGATGGTCGCATGATGGCCAATTATTGGCAGGGACAATTTCCTCACCAAAATGATTGCCTGGATGGATGGGAACGTACATCGCCGGTCGGCAGCTTCCCCCCCAATGGCTATGGCCTGTATGACATGATCGGCAATGTCTGGGAATGGACGAACGACTGGTGGAGTGCGTCCAAGGAGCCCTTATCCGGCAAGAGTTGCTGCGCCATCGACAATCCGCGCGGTGGCACGCTGCGGAACAGCTTCGATCCTGGGCAACCCCAGATCAAGATCGGGCGAAAGGTGTTGAAGGGCGGTTCGCATCTCTGCGCCGTGAATTATTGCCAGCGTTTTCGGCCAGCTGCCCGCCATCCTGAAATGATCGACACATCCACCAGCCACATTGGCTTTCGATGCGTAGTGCGTGATTGAGCAGAGGCACCGGTGACCGCCACAACATTTCGGCGAGCACTCACCTTTCCATCCAACAAAAATGCTTCATGGTTGGTCATCAATATAATCAATTTGTCTTGCCGGTAGACCTCCGCAATATCAGTGGCCAGACCAATATAGGTTATTCCGGGGAGGAAATGATGTTCCGCGTTTCAGCGTTACTTGCGTCGACCGCTTTGATTGCGACGGCTGGTTCGGCCTTCGCTCAATCTGACATTGCGCCACAAGGCGATGATGGTGGAATTGAGGAGATCGTCGTCACAGCGCAACGGCGAGAACAACGTCTGCAAGATGTGCCAGTGGCGGTGACCGCGCTGACGGCCGAAGCTTTGGCAAATCGCGGCATCAACCAAGTTGCAGATGTAGCGCGGGCCGCGCCATCTTTGACGGTAACGCAGTCACAGAATCCCCAGAACAGCTCCATCAACCTTCGCGGTATCGGCACCAATGCATTTGGTATCGGATTGGAACCCGCGGTATCCGTCGTCGTGGATGACGTTGCCTTGCTGCAACAGGCGCAAGCCTTCTCCGGGCTCGCCGATATTGAACGTATCGAGGTTCTGCGCGGCCCGCAGGGAACCCTGTTTGGCAAGAACGCGTCCGCTGGCGTGGTCAATATCGTCACGCAGGCGCCGACCGACACTTTGACAGCATCCTTCGGGGTGACGCAGACGACCGACGAGCAGACTCGGATCGAAGGGTCGGTATCGGGGCGACCCAACTCGCTCATTGCGGTGCGCGCAAACGCCTATTATGACCAGCGCGACGGGTATATCCGTAACCTGACGACCGGCAACAAGCTTGGCGCAGCGGAATCGATCGGCGCTCGTGTGCGGGCGGATATCGATCCGGTCGAGCGACTTCAGATATCGCTCACCGCCGCCTATAGCCGGGACACGACGTCGGCTACTCGCACCTGGCGTTATGTCGATCCCGCCGCCCGCATTTTCCCGATTTCCCAAATTGGCGAACTGGGCAATCTGGTGCTTCCTTCGCTGGTCGGGATCGATCCCGGTCCGGATAATTTCAAGGCTCGCCAGAATGTCGAACCGGAAATTGTCAGCAAACAATCCATGTATGTCGGCCGGGCTACGTTGGATCTCGACTTTGCCAATCTGATTTCCATCACCAGCTATCAGAAATGGTCGCTGTCCTCTCTGGGTGATGACGCAGACTATACGGACCTTCCCGTTGTTGGCCGGCGCACCGGCGGCATCGTCCAATCGGGCAATACCAACACGGACCAGTTTACGCAGGAAGTCCGGCTGGTTTCCAGCGGCAGTCAATTTCTGGATTATCTGCTGGGCGCCTATTACTCCAAGGGCAATTCGGACCGTGACTTCCAGCGTCTGGCGCTGGGGCCGGGGGCTTCCAACTGGGTTGGCGGCCTGAAGACTCGCACCGTCGCCCTCTTCGCGCAAGGGACGGCGAATTTCACGGACAGCACGCATCTGGATGCAGGCATTCGCTGGAACAGCGAAAAACTGAGTGCCGACTTCCTCAATCTCGTCATTCCCACGCGTCCACCGGCAAACAACGCGACGTGCCTTACCCGTTGCTTCGGACAAACCAGCGACGAGCAAGTCACATATAAGGTCGCCCTGCGTCAGGATATCTCACGCGATCTGATGATTTATGCGTCCTACGCGACCGGCTATAAGGGTCAGGGCTTCGATTTGGGCACCGGCGCCAGCCCTGATAGATTTGCCAATCCGTTGCAGCCCGAACATTCCAAAGCCTATGAAATCGGCCTGAAGGGTACGTTCCTTGACCGCAAGCTGCAGGTCAATCTGACCGGATTCTGGACGGATTATGATGATTTTCAGGCCCAGAGCGCCCGCGTGCTGGCAGACGGAACGCTCGACTTCCGCCTGAACAACGTCGGCAAATTGCGCAGCCGCGGCGTGGAGGCGGACATCTCCTTGCGTCCCTTCCGTGGGCTGCAATTCGACCTATCGGGCGCTTATGTGGATGCGAAAATTCGCTCCTTCGAAGGTGCGAACTGCTATACTGGTCAGCCCGCCTTCGACAACGTGGCCGAAGCTGATCGCGTGCCGGGCGTCTGCTACGGAGCCAGCGCATCGGTCGGAACGCAGGATTTGAGCGGTTCGCGGCTCGCTAACGCGCCCAAATTCAAATATGGCATCTCCGGCCGTTACGAAACCGAACTGACGAACAGCGGACTGAAGGGTTTTGTCCAGGCGGACTGGACGCATCAGAGCAAGGTCAATTTCAGCCTGTTGGGCGGCCCGCTCACGGTTCAGGAAGGCTATGGTATCCTTAATGGAAGCGTTGGCCTTGAGGATCCGAGCGGCAATTACAGGGTAAGCCTCTTTGCCAACAACCTGTTCGACAAAAGTTACGCCTCGCTCATCCAAGCCGCGCAGGGTGAATCGCTTGGCCTAGCGACTCAGCAGGTTCTACCGCGCGACGCACGCCGGTATTTCGGCGTTCGGCTACGTCTCCGCTATCGTTAAGGCATGATTGATCGCCGGATCGTCAGTATCTGGTATCGCGGTGGGTTTGCCAGCCACAGCCCACCGCGTTCCTTTCAATGAGGACGCGTTGAATCGTTGCACTGTAGACTGACTTTCAAACGACGGTGGGGTTGATTGCTGGGCCAGTCACTGATTAGCCGCTGCGGGAAAAATCCTGCTGCAACCATTTCGGCGGATTGGCATGCTCAATATGCTGATCACCTCAGAAGGAGATCAAAGGGTGAAGCATCTTAAATCGCTTTTGAGGGGCAGCATCTTGGCCACTGGGCTGGCGGCGTCTTTGACATGTACCCTGCCAGTTTTGGCCAAGACGCAGATCGGTTCTTCGGCACCTGCGCGCCCCGCCGAACGGCAAGTCAAACCGCGCAACATCCTGTTCATCATAGCCGATGACATGGGAACGCGCCTCGGCTCTTACGGCGCCCCTGTTCAAACCCCCAATATCGACCAACTTGCCCAGCAGGGCGTAAGCTTTGATCGGGCATATAGTCAATTTCCCTGGTGTGGCCCCAGCCGAGCATCCTTCCTCACCGGCACGCGCCCCGATACGACACGCGTCATGGATTTGGCGACGCCTTTCCGGGATGCCTTGCCGGACATTCAGACATTACCCGAATATTTCAAGACGAATGGCTATTTTTCTGGCCGCGTCGGCAAGATTTTCCACCAGGGGGTTCCCAGCGATATTGGCACGAGCGGCCCTGATGACGCCCAATCATGGGACGAAGTCGTCAACCCCCGCGGTCGCGACAAGGATGCCGAAAATGGCAAGCTGATCAATTTGACGCCTGGGATTCCCTATGGATCGGCCCTGGCTTACCTGGACGATGGCGGCAAGGACGAAGAACAGACCGACGGAAAAGTCGCGACAGCAGCGATAGAAATGCTGAAGGCGAACAAGGATAAGCCCTTTTTTATCGCCGTCGGATTTTACCGGCCCCATGTGCCGGAGGTTGCGCCAAAAAAATATTTCGACCTCTATCGACCGGAGGATATCAAGCTTCCGGCTGAAACACCCGAAAGCCTGGCTCGAAACCTTCCTGCTACGCGGGCATGGCTACCCGATAACTTCGGCATGACCGACGATGAACAAAGACAGGCGATCAGGGCCTATTTTGCCGCCACCAGTTTCATGGACGCGCAAGTGGGCAGGGTTCTTGCCGCGCTGAAAGACCTCGGACTGGACGACGATACAATCGTGGTGTTCACCAGCGACCATGGCTATCTGTTGGGCGAACATGGCCAATGGATGAAAAACATTCTGTGGGAAGAGTCGGATCGCGTCCCGCTTGTGATCCGGACACCTGAGGGGAATTCGGCCGGGAAGCGATCGCCTCGCACCGTGGAATTGCTCGATCTTTATCCAACGTTGACCGAATTGGCGGGTCTTCCGCATTATTCGCGGAATGAAGGGCAGAGTTTGAAGCCCTTGATCGAGAACCCGTCGGACCGGACATGGAAGAAGCCGGCCCTGTCTCAAGTGCGCGGTGGTCGCAGTGTGCGGACCGAACGGTGGCGTTACACCGAATGGGAGGCGGGCGCGAAGGGGCGGGAATTGTACGACCACAAGACTGATCCGCGTGAACATCATAATCTGGCCAATGACCCTGCTTATGCTGCTGTCATGACAGAGCTAGCCAGTCAGTTGCCTAAGGGGCCTGTGGAAAAGCGCCCCGATGCCGCAAAATATAATGCAGTGGAAAACTGCCTGATCCTAACTGCTTCCGCAGCCGCGTGGAGCAAGGCGAAGGCACATCAGGCGAATGGTGAAGGCGCCCCGGGTCGCAAGCCGGGCGGAGAAGGGGGAGGCGGAATGAAGCTTTGCGAAGCGATCGATCCGTGAAAAGACGAAGGTCCTCCCCCACAGCCCATGTGGGTATTGCCTAATCAGCAACGGCCAATCGAACGGCTGCGCTATTCGATCGGTTGGAGAAAGATCAAAGACGGCTGCGGAAATTCAGGGTTAGGACAATCGGGGTGCCATTGCTCGCCATCTTATGGCTCTCCTCATTGCCGACCGACGTAACCGTAATTTGTAAATTAGTGGAATAAGGGTCGCTTCGATGCATCACATTATGTTCGCCCTGCTCGCGGGAACCATGCTGACGGCGGCCGCGTCATCACCTTCGCAACCGGTCATCGGAACCCGCTCGAAGCCGGTGCTTGAAATGAACGGGCTGCGTTTCAAGGATTTGAACGCAAATGGCCGTCTTGACGCTTATGAAGACTGGCGCCTGACGGCCCAGCAGCGCGCTGACGACCTCCTCGCGAAGATGACGCTGACCGAGAAGGTCGGCATGATGATGATCGCCACCAACAACCCCGATTGTGACGGCTCCCTTTCGGATCGCGGCCGTGATCTGATAGACAAGCAGAAGCTGACCCGCTTCATTCTGCGCGCGCGCGTGACGACCGTCCCGGCCGACTGTTCGGTCAAATTGACTGGCTTCGCCCTGTTCGGCGGATACCCGCAAACGCCGGATCAGATGGCGCGCTTTACCAATATGGTTCAGGAACGGTTGGAAGCCGGTCGGCTCGGCATCCCCGGCCTGTTCAAGGACAATGCCCGCAACCATGTGGAGACCAAGCCAACCTTCGGTATTGCCGCAGGCGCAGGAGCATTCACGGAATTCCCTAAGGAAGCAGGTCTGGCGGCTGCCGCTCTTGGCGCTGGGGCGGCTGTCGATGCGCGCGGGAGTGTGCCGCGCACATTGAAAGGCGACATGGCACCGCTGCGAGACCTGACCGATGTTATGAGCCGGGAATGGCGTGCGATCGGGCTGCGCGGCATGTATGGCTATATGGCGGATCTAGGCACGGAGCCGCGCTGGTCGCGCTTCCACGAAACTTTCACCGAAAATGCCGACCTGATGTCCGATATCATCGGGTCCCTCATCGGTGGATTGCAGGGTCCGGTGCAAAAGGATGGATATTCCTTGTCGCCCACATCAGGCGTCGCGCTGACCGTCAAGCATTTCCCAGGCGGAGGCCCTCAGGAAATGGGTCTCGATCCTCACTACACCTTCGGCAAGCATCAGGTTTATACCGATACCAGCGGCAAATACGGCTTTGGCTATCATCTTCAGCCCTTCCGTGCCGCCATCGCAAAGGGCGCATCATCGATCATGCCCTATTATGGCGTGCCCATTGGCGTGACCTATGAAGGCGTTCGTTACGACCAGACCGGCATGGCTTTTTCAAAGCAGATCGTGACCGACCTCCTGCGCGACAAATTGGGCTTCAAGGGATATGTAAATTCCGACACCGGCATTGTGGAGCAGCGGGGATGGGGTCTGGAAAGCTACCGGACCAATCCTGCAACCGGCAAAGCGTTCACGGTCGCTGACCGGGTTGTCACCGCCGTGACGAGCGGTACGGATATTCTTTCGGAATATACCGATGGCAAGGCACTGATTGCTCTTGTCGAAGCCGGTCGATTGAGCGAACGCGATCATGTCGATCCGGCGGTCAGGAGGCTGCTGATTGAACAGTTTCAACTGGGCCTGTTCGAAAATCCCTATGTCGACGCAGCCGCGGCTCCATCCGCCATTGGACGGCCGGAAGACCGGGAACGCGGTCTCGACGTGCAACGGCGTTCGATCGTGTTGCTGGAGAACCGCAAGGCATTGCTGCCTCTTAAGCCTCGTTCGAAGGTCTATGTCATGGGCTTTGGCGCAGAAGCGGCCCGCGCCGCGGGACTTGAAGTGGTCGACGGGAACGGGAAGCAACGGACTCCCGTCCCAAAAGACACCGCGGCACTGCTCGTCAAGATCATGGTCAATCCCACGGGCGCGCGCGCATATTCCTCAAAATCTCCGGACACAGGGGGGAAGGCGGTCGGCCCCGAGTTCAACCTGATCGACCCACGAACCAATAAACAGCAGGCGACCTGGGGCGCGCAGGACCCATGCGTGTATGACCCATCCGCCAAGGGCTTCGAAACTGCGGACGGCTGTCTAGATAGCGGGCTCATCTTCGGGGGCGGATTTCCCTGGGAAGTGAACAAGCTCGCGCTTTCCGACTTCGCTGAGGCGCAGAGCTGGACGATGACGCCTTCACTATCGGAAATCAAAGCGGCGATGCAGGAAATCGGCGATCCTGGAAAGGTCGTGGTTTCCATCTATTTTCGCAATCCTTATGTCATCGACAAGGAAAGTGGCCTGCGCAATACGGGCGCATTGCTGGCGACTTTTGGCGTCAGCGATCGTGCGCAATTTGATATCATGACGGGCAAGTCGGCGCCCAAGGGCCGGCTGCCCTTTGCCCTTCCGGCAAGTCGGGAGGCTGTCTTGACGCAAAACCCCGATGCGCCAGGCTATGCCGATACGCGCGACGGCGCGCTCTATCCCTATGGTTTTGGGCGCAGTTTTGGTCGGACCCGAAAGCCGTAAATCGCTGGTGCATGGACAAGGCGGAAACGCGACGGCACGCCTTGCCCATGCATAGCAACGAACAGCGGGGAAGGCGAATGCGTGCCCGATTGTTGGCACTGCCTCATTTCAGGCGAAGCGGAAGCCCGGCAACGACCAACATGACCTCGTCGCAAATGGATGCCATATGCTGATTGAGGCGTCCGGCGTCGTCGCGGAATTTCCTGGCAAGCGCATTGTCGGGAACGATGCCCCAACCCACTTCATTCGCGACCAGGATGATGGTGCCGTCGAAACGCGCGACGGCTTGCGTCAGGATGGTTGCTTCCGCCTCGAACGGCTTGCCGGCTAGTAACAGGTTGGACAGCCAGAGCGTCAGGCAATCGACGAGGACGATCTTGCCCTGACCCGAAAGCGCGTCGATCGCCGGCGCCAGGTCGAGCGGGGCTTCGATACAATGCCAGCGCCCGTCCCGGTCCGCGCGATGGCGGGCGATCCGCGCGTGCATTTCGTCGTCGAACGGCTGGGCAGTGGCGATGAAAACCGGCGCGCCCTCACCCACTTCTGCGCGCTGCTGGGCGTAGCGGCTTTTGCCCGAACGCGCGCCACCCAGGCAGAGGAGACGATGGCTGGTCATAGCGAACAGTCCTTGTTTGCGGTTAAAATGCCAAGATTGTCGCGGCGGTGACCACCCATAATAGCATGCAGGCGGTGATATAGATGCGGAGCGCCCGATCGATATCCCGCCCGTCGGCCGATCGCCCTTCGGCATTGATCCATGGTTTGTCGTACAACTCGCCATCATAGGCGACAGGCCCCGCCAGTCTTAGTCCCAATGCGCCCGCCATCGCTGCTTCGGGCCAGCCGGCATTGGGTGAGGCATGGTTTCCCGCATCCCGCCACAGGACACGCCAGCCGCCTCCGCCCGCAAGGCAGAGCAGAAGAGCGGACAGACGCGCCGGGATCAGGTTCGCTACGTCATCGATCCGCGCGGCCGCCCAGCCGAACGCGCGCCAGCGCTCCTCGCGATGGCCAATCAGGCTGTCCGCCGTGTTGATCGCCTTATACGCCCACACGCCGGGAAGCCCGAAGAACAGCAACCAGAAAAGCGGCGCGACGACGCCGTCACAGAAGCTTTCGGCCAGACTCTCGATCGCTGCGCGGGAAATCCCGGCTTCGTCCAGCCTGTCGGTGTCGCGTCCGACGATCGCGCCCACGGCCTCTCGCGCTTTTGGGCCAGAGTTGGCGTGGAGGGCAGCGGCGACGGCGCGGACATGCTGGAAAAGGCTGCGTTGGGCCAGAACGGGCCATGCCAGGATGCCGAGGCCGATCCTTGCCGCTTGGCCGATCAGATGTTCGACAATCAGCGTCAGCGCGACGGTAACGCCGATCACCGCACCGAGCAGCAGGATCAAGGTCGCAACACCCCATGCGCGGCGCGTACCAAACGCGAAGGACGGGAGGTTCCACCGCCTTTCGCACCCCTCGATCACACGGGCGAACAGACCGATCGGGTGGCCGACGCGGCGATAGACGCGTTCCGGCCAGCCGAAACCTGCGTCGAGTATCAGGGCAAGCATCGCCGCTGGTTCAACCATGACGCAAGGCTCGGTCCAGCCGGTCAAGGTCCGCCGCGTCGCACGGCAATCCGATACGCAGCCAATGCGGCTGATTAGCGAAGGGCCGCGTCAATATACCCTGCCGGGCGAGACGGTTGAACAGCGCATGGGCGTCTTTGGCTTCGATCAGGCGAAACAGCGGGCAGGCGCCGACCGCGCTATAGCCATGGTCGTTCAACAGCGCGTCGAGTCTGGCAGCGGCGCGGGGCAGTGCCAGCCGTGTCTGCGCAATCCATTGCTGGTCCTGATAAGCAGCGGCGCCGATCGCCAGCGCAGCGGAAGACAATGGCCAAGCGCCGAGCAGACGGCGGAGCGGCTCGACTATCGTCCGGGGTCCCAGGACGAAACCCAGGCGAACGCCCGCCAGCCCGAAAAATTTTCCGAAGGACCGGAAGATGATGAGCCGCTCTGCATCGTCAAGCGCGCTGGCTAGGCTGATGCGTGGATCGACGTCGGCAAAGGCTTCGTCCAGCAACAGCCAGCTGCGATCGGACCGCCCGCGCAGCAGCAGTTGCAGGTCTGTGCGGCTGATCGTCCGCCCGTCCGGGTTGTTGGGATTGGCCACTATCAGGGTAGCCGACGTTCCTGCGGCATCCTGCGCTGCTATCGGCATGCTGCCTGGGATCATCTCGGCATGTGTGCGATAGGCGGGCGTGACATGATAAGCCGGCCCGCCTAGCATCTGTCCGACCAGCCGCATCCCGATTTCCGTGCCCGGAACCGCGCAGATATGAGCAGGCTCGACGCCGAAATAGGCTGCGGCGGCCCGCTCCAATTCCTGCAGCGCCGACGCTTCGGGGAGGCGATGCCAGTCGAGAATCAGGCCGGCCGCGCCGGGCCACGGATCAGGATTGATCCCGGTCGACAGGTCGAGCCACGGCCCATTATCGCCAAATGCCTGCCTGGCCGCTTCCAAAGCGCCGCCATGCCAGACAAAGGGGCTGGTCATGCCAGGCCAGCCAGGGCGGAGGCGGCCACCAGCAGGGTCGTTTCGGTGAGTTCAATGCCAGCGCCATGGCCATCGCCCGAGATGCCGCCGATGTGCCGCCTGATCCATCGTCCCCAAAGCAGCACTGCCAAGGGCAGGGACAATAGCGAAGGCGACACCATCATGGCTGCCGCGATGAGCGCCAAAGCCCAGAGAATGAGGTCGACCGCGCGCACAGCATGACGAAAGCGTGATCCCAGCCCCTCATGAAGCGGCGTCAACCAGCGCGCCCAGCATAGGGGCGCGATGCGCGCGGCAAAGGGGATGGGGGCCAGGGCAATAAAGGCATTTACCTCGATCAGATGGTGCAACAGAATGAGTTTCGCGATCAGTTGCATTGCGATTGCGACGACGGCGAAGCTGCCGGCATGCGGATCGCGCAGCACGGCGATGAGCCTGTCCCTGCCTTTATGCGCTGCTCCGACGGCGTCGGCGATATCGCCCAGACCATCGAGATGCAGCGCGCCTGTGACCCAGGTCCAGACCGCCAGCGCCGCCAGCGCGCCGATCCAACTGTCCACCTGAGCACCAGCCCAGGCCGCTGCCATCACCAGCAGGCCGATGATGATGCCGACGGCCGGGAACCACCGGATCGAGGCTGCAAAATCATCGGGATCGGCCGCTACGGCGGGCAAGGGCAGGCGGGTCAGAAATTGGAGCGCAAGAACAAAACGCTTCATCGCGCCAGCCCGACGATCTGCGCCGACGGCCGATCCCCGGGCCAGACCTGCAATGACAGCAAGGCGCCATAGGGGAGGTCGAACGACCAGAGCTGCGGCCAATCAAAACCGCACAGCAGGTGAAGAGTGGCCCGCATCGGCCCGCCATGCGTCAGCACCAGGGTGGAACGCGGCGTGAGGCCCGTCAGCGCGGCCGACACGCGATCACGCAGATCGGACCAGCGCTCGCCACCGGGGGGCGGGCAAGTCTCCGGGGCGGCCCAGAATAAGCTGAGCGCCTGCGCGTCCAGATCGGCGGCGGCTCGCCCGTCCCATTCCCCGAAATCCAATTCGCGCCAGCGCGGGTCCAGTGCCGGGGTCAGATCCTGCTCCGCACCAATGGCCTCGGCTGGCAAGCGACAGCGCGTCCGATGGGATGCGATCAATTGATCGACATGCAACGCGCGCGCCTGCCGGACGCAATGGTCGATACCCTCCTGCGTCGGCGCCATGTCCGTGCGGCCCAGCATCAGGCCGGGTATGACGGGTTCGCCATGGCGCAGCAAGTGCAGGTGATAGCTGGTCATTGCCCTTCCGAAACAGATGCTTCGGCAAAGGTTGCCATTTCGGCATGGGCGGCGAGCGCGGACCGCACGATATTGGTTGCCACCGCTGCGCCACTGCCTTCGCCCAGACGCATGTTCAGCGACAGCAACGGATCAAGCCCCAGCCGGTCAAGCAACCGCGCGTGGCCCGGCTCTGCTGAACAATGGCCCGCGAGACAATGATCGGTGATCGCCGGATTGTCCCGCGCCAACGGAGCCAGCGCAGCGCAGCAGATGAACCCGTCAAGCAGGACCGGCACGCGAAGCTGGCGCGCGCGCAGCATCGCCCCGGCCATGGCGGCGATTTCCCGGCCACCAACATGGCGCAACGTTTCAAAGGCGGAACGGGAAGCCGCGCGATGCAGGGCGAGCGCGCGGTCGATGACGTCAATCTTGCGTCGCACGCCGGCGTCATCTACTCCGGTGCCTGGGCCGGTCCATGCCGCAGCGCCCTCCCCGAAACTACGGGCGCACAACGCCGCCGCCGCCGTAGAATTGCCGATCCCCATTTCGCCGAGCACGATCATATCGAGACCGGCGTCAACCTGTGCTGCACCGATGCTGAGCGCTGTCAGGCATTCGTCAGCGGACATGGCAGGCGCGATCGAGAAGTCCTGCGTCGGGCGATCAAGGTCGATGGGCACGACGCGAAGGTCAAGACCGGCCGCGCGGGTGAGGGCGTTGATAGCCGCGCCGCCGCGTTCGAAATTGCCGACCATCTGCGCGGTGACGCTCGCGGGAAAGGCGCTGACGCCCTGCGCCGTGACGCCATGATTGCCGGCGAAGACGACCGCGCGCGCCTTTTGCATCGTGGGGCGGCCCCGGTTCTGCCAGCCGGCGAAGAAGATTGCGATCTCCTCCAGCCTGCCGAGCGATCCCGCCGGCTTGGTAAGTTGCGCCTGCCGATCGCGCGCCGCCGCCTGCGCCTGCTGATCAGGAGCGGGCAGGTCGGCAAGAGCAGCCTCAAAGGCAGCGATGGTGGAAAAGCCGGTCATGTCGCGACATATCCTGCCGGAGGAACGCGGACCAGGAAATGGCCCTTCACACCCTGTGGCCAGAGTGCATAAGGCACCTGGCCCTCCGCACTGGCTGCGTGATGCAGCGCATAATCCAGGATCGCGCGCGCCGCGTCATCATCCGGGTCGAAGCGGCCCAGGACGTAGCCGATCTTGCCGGGCGCGCGCAGGTGAACCGTGCATCCGTCGCCACAGGCAAACAGGCAGGGCATCGACTGAAGGGCGATGCCTTGATAGGCCGGATCGCTTGCCTGCACCCGCTCCAGCGCCGCCAGAAGCCGCGCGCCATCGCGCGGCTCCCCCGACGCCAGACTCCCGGGGCGACGGCAACTGCTGCACGCCACCACGGACGGACCGGGATCGACCGGCGTCAGCATGTCAGAAACGACCCCTGATCCCGGCATAGATGCTGCGGCCCAGCGTGCCGTAGCGATAGGCCGTCATATATTGTTCGTCGAAGACATTTTCCGCCCGCGCGAACAGCCGAACGCTCTCGTTCAGCCGATATTCCGCCCGCAGGTCGACCAGCGTATAATCGTCAAGCCGCGTGGCGTTGGAGGCATTGTCGTAGCTCTTGCCCGCCCAGCGAACCGCTGATCCCAGGGTGAGGCCGAAGGCGAAATCATAGGAAACAGACGCATTGGCCATATGGCGCGGGCGGCGGGGCAGCCAGTTTCCTTCATTGGCGGTTCCGGCGGAGCGGTCCTCCGCCACGGTCCAGCTATAATTGCCGTCCAGCGTCCATCCGCCAAGGCGCAGCGCGGCGTCCGCTTCGATGCCATGGGCCTCTGCGCGTGCGACGTTCAGATAATAGCCCCAGCGCGGCGTGTCGGTCCCCGGCACGACGCAAAGCGGATCAGTGCTGCCAAAGTCGCAGCCATTATAGATGATCTGCTCGGTCGTCGTCCGTTCGAAATAGGTCGCGCCGATCGTCAGGCTATCGCCGAAAAAGGCTTGCTGCACGCCCGCTTCCCATCCATGGGCGCGTTCGGGGTCGAGGTTCACATTCCCATATTCGCTGAACAGCTGGTAGAGGGAAGGGGCCTTGAACCCTTCGCCATAGCTGGCGCGCAAGGTCGTTCCGCTGGGCAGGGCCCATATGCCGCCCGCCGAAAACAGCGTGCGCCCGCCATAGCGATTATGATCGTCATGCCGCACACCGCCATTGATGGTGAGGCCATCGAGCGGGCGGACGGTCAATTGGCCATAGACGCTGGTGATTTCCGCCTTGCCCCTGACAAAGTCGGGCAGCGGATCGGACAGCGAGCCGGATGGCGAACGGCTTTTGAAGCGCGATCGCTCATTTTCAACGCCGAAGGTGGCGGAGATGCGATCGGACAGGTCGAAAATGCCCTGATATTCGAACCGGCGATTCTTGCCAGCCGCTTCGAAGCTTAAAGGCTGTTCAAGTTCGGGGCTGTAGCTGTCGCGATCGGTGTCGGTATAGTTATAGGCGATGCGATTGCGCAGTCGGCCGCCGAGCATCGTAAAGTTGAGGCCGGCATAGCCGACAAATTCGCGGTTATGGCTGTAGTCGGGCGCGTCGCCGCCAAACCCGTCAATTTCCACCCGACCTGTCGAATAATAGCCCCGCAGGTCGATGCTGGCATTTGCGCCGAGCGCCAGTTCCGCGCGTCCGGCGACATTGCGGTTGGTATAACCATCCCGCTCGCCGCCGCCAAAGGCCGGCGCGATCGCGGAAATGCCGTCAGTGGTGAAGGACTGGCCGCCGATCCGCCAGCTGAGTGGACCAGACACCCCGCCCAGCGCGGCGCGGGCGCTGACGGTATCGCGCGATCCGGCTTCGATATCGAAACTGCCTTCCAGTGGCGCCTGCGGGCTGGCGGTGACGATGTTGACCACGCCGCCGATCGCCTGGCTTCCCCAGAGCGTCGATTGGGGGCCACGCAGCACCTCGATCCTCTGTGCGTCGCCGATCAGCAGATTGGCGAAATTATAGCCGCCGCCGGTCGAGGACGGATCATTGAGCTTCACCCCGTCGATGACCACGACGGTCTGTTCCGATTCCGCGCCGCGAATGCGCAGCGATGTGGCGGTCCCATAGCCGCCATTGCGGGACAGGCTGATGCCCGGCGTGCGCAGCAGCAATTCGGCCGCACCGATATCCTGCGCCCGGTCGATTGCGGCCTTGTCCAGAACCGTGATGGAGGCGGACACTTGATCCAGTGGCGTGGGCGCGCGGGTGGCGGTGACGACAATGCCGTCTGCATCGCTCATCTCGTCAGGCGACTGCGCCAATGCCGGGCAGGCAAGAGTGAACGCGATGACGGCGGTAGAAGTCTTGAGCAACAGGCTCTGCATGGTAACCCCTTTTGACACGAGCCACGCGCACGCGGGCCATGCCGTCCCTTGGGACAAGGACAAACGACATCGCCCGCGCAACGCGCGGCGCTTCCTGTCGTCATGCGGGTTTACCCCCGTCCGCCCGGCTCACCCTGTCCGCGCGAAAGACGACGGCGACGGGCAGGTCTCCTGGCTTGCGGATCAGCGCCGGTCGGCCGCCTTCTCGGAAGCTGCGCTTCCAATGGCATATGGCCGATGACTCACCGCATACAGTTGCAGGGGCAGCCGGATGTTATCCGTTCCCATTTTCATCCCCGTCGCCGGGGAACCTGTCGCAGCGCGGCCGTTACATCGGATGGTGGCAGGCCGTCAATCATTTCGCGAGAGCAAATCTACCCGTGACGACGGCCCATAGGGATGATGCTGGGCCAGGCGCTTTCCATATCCACCTTGGCCTCGATGCCATAGACCATGGCAAGGTGGTCAGGCGTCAGCACGTGGCGGGGACTGCCGTCAGCAATGAGGCGTCCCTCATCGATCAGGATCAGCCGATCACAATAGCGCGCCGCCATGGTGAGGTCATGCAGCACGGCGATGACCAGCGCCCCGTGACGGGCCTGATCGTGCAGCAGATCCATGACGTCGATCTGATGTCCCGGATCGAGGCTGGCGAGCGGTTCGTCCGCGATGAGGGCGGGGGCTTCGACAGCGAGCGCGCGGGCCAACAGCACGCGGGCGCGCTCGCCCCCGGACAATTGCGTGGCGATGCGGTGGCGAAGGTCGATGACGTCCGCCCGCTCCATCGCCTTTTCGATCGCGGCGGCGTCCGTTTCGGCCAAGCGCGACATCGGGCCGAGATGAGGCAGCCGGCCAAGACCTACGAGACGTTCGACGGTCAGGGGCCAGTGCAATGTCTGTCCTTGCGGCAGATAGGCGATCCGTCTGGCAAGGTCCGCCCGCGGCAGTGCGCCGACAGGCTGCCCGTCGATGGCGATCCTTCCCCGCGCGGGAACCAGCGCCATGATCGCGCGGGCGAGCGTGGATTTGCCCGCGCCATTGGGGCCGACAATGCCGACCAATGTTCCCGCCGTGAGACTGGCATGAATGTCGTGCAGGACCGTGCGACGACCAAGCGTCACGCCGACCCCTTCAAGCGTGAGCATCACCATAGCCGCCGCTCCCGCAAAAGATGGAGGAGGAAGATGGGAATGCCCAGAAATGCCGTGACGACGCCCAGCTTCAATTCATTGGTGGTGGGTATCAGGCGCACGGCGATATCGGACAGGGTCAGCAGCGCCGCGCCCCCCAATGCGGCGGGCAGCAGGATGGCGGAGGGGCTGCGATCGGTCAGCGGGCGTATGAGGTGAGGCACGATCAGGCCGATGAAGCCGATGGTTCCGGAAACCGCCACCGCCCCGCCGACGCCGATCGCCGTGCCCAGCATCAGCCGCAGGCGAGTGCGGCGAAGGTCCACGCCCAGCGCCGTCGCGCCGTCCTCCCCCAGGGTCAGCGCGTCGAGCGCACGCCCGTCCCAGATGAGAAGCAGCATGCCGACCGCAATGCAGGGCAGGGCAATCCAGAGATGATCGAAGGATCTGTTCTCCAGGCTGCCGAGCAGCCAGGTCATGATCTCCATCGCGGCGAAGGGATTGGGGGAAAGGTTCAGCGCGAGGCTGATGCCGGCCTGCGCCAGCGTCGCGACGGCGATCCCTGCCAGGATAAGGGTCAATGAACTTTCCGATCGTCCAGCCAGGAAGAAGAGCAGGACGAGCGACAGGCAGGCGCTACCAATCGCCATCGCCGGCAGCATCAGCGGATGGAGTTGCGCAAAGCCGAAATAGAGCGCGCCGACCGCGCCCAGCGCCGCCGCGCTCGACGTGCCCAGCACCGACGGCTCGGCCAGCGGGTTGCGGAGATAGCCTTGGAGAGACGCGCCCGACAGCCCCAGCATCGCACCCACAGCCAGACCCAGCAGCGTGCGCGGAATACGCAGATCGAACAGGATCGTGTGAGTGATGCTGTCGCCATGACCGGTCATCGCCGCCACGATGTGGGGCAGAGGCAGGGCGACGGCGCCGAGTAACAGGGACCCGAAACCCGCGATCAGAGCCAGCAAGAGCAGCCCGACTAGCAGCAGCGCGCGACCTCGCCCATGCAGCCTCGTCATCGCCATTGGCTCGCCAGTGTCCAAGAGCTATGGGGCGTGGCATGACGCACAAGGCCCTTATGCCGATTTTCGCATCTTGCCTGATGGTCGCCGCCATTGGCTCTGGCCTTTGGGCAAAGGACGCGCCTTCCGGCCGGTCGACGGGTTTTGCGCCCAGGCGGATCGTGTCGGTCAATCTGTGCGCGGATCAATTGGTGCTGGCGCTGGCGGATAGAAGCCAGATTGCCGGCCTCACCCGCAATGCCGCCGATCGCGAAATGTCTGCAGAGGCTGATCGGGCGGGGGGATTGCCTCTGCTCAGCAGTTCGGCCGAGCATATCCTTGCGATCAATCCCGACCTGGTCGTCGGGATGCCCGCCAGCCGCAGTGCAGCGCTCTCGGCGCTCAAGGGGCATCACTATCGGACGCTTGACCTTAAAAGCACGGACCAACTGGCCGATATTTACGACGCGATCAGAGAAGTCGGCAGGGCAGTTGGCCATCCAGAGCGTGGCCGGGCCATGATCGCGGCCATGGAGCGCAATCTTGTCGGCTTGAAGAAAAGCGGGCGAGGGCGGGTTGCCGCTTATTATCAGCGGCGCGGCTATATGACCGGCACCGGCACGCTGGTGGATGACCTGATGCAGCGCGTGGGCCTCACCAATCTGGCGGCCAAACTGGGAAAGCCGGCGCTGGCGCAGGTCAGCCTGGAGGAGATGGTGGCGGCGCGCCCGGATTTCCTGATCGTAGAAAGCGCGACGGATGCGGTCACGGACCAGGGTAGCGAAATGCTGCACCACCCCGCGCTGCGCAACATTCCGCGCATCAGCATCCCCCAGGCATGGACGGTCTGTGGCAGCGCCGCCTATGCCCGCGCGGCGCACAGCCTGTCGGCCCAGATCGCTCGCTTCGATGCCCGGCGTCATTAAAATTCGATCCCTCGCTGCGCCTTCACATTTTGTTCGCGAAAGGGATGTTTGACCTGCGTCATGTCGGTGACAAGGTCCGCTGCGTCGATCAAAGGCTGCGGCGCGTTGCGACCGGTGATGATGACATGCGTCATGGCCGGTTTGTTCGCCAGCACGGCCAGAACTTCATCGACCGGGAGATAGTCGTAGCGCAGTACGATGTTGAGCTCGTCGGCAACCACCATGTGATAGGAGGGATCGGCGATCATTCGCTTCACTTCGTCCCATGCCGCGCGCGCAACGGCGATGTCACGGCTGCGGTCCTGCGTGTCCCAGGTGAAGCCTTCGCCCATGGGCTTGAATTCGACGAAATCGGGAAAGCGATCGAACACCGCCTTTTCGCCGGTCTGCATCGCTCCCTTGACGAACTGGATGACGCCGACCTTCATGCCATGGCCGATGGCGCGGACAACCATGCCGAGCGCGGCCGACGTCTTGCCCTTGCCGGTGCCGGTATGGACGATGATAAGCCCTTTTTCGATCGTCTTGGACGCGATCTTCCTGTCCTGCGCGACCTTGAGCTTGCGCATCCGTTCCTGATGCTCGGCGTCGGTGCGCGGCTTCACTGGCCAAAGCCCGTGATGATGGCATGGATCATGATGATGGACTTCACTGCCCTGACTCTCCGACGCGGGTGCAACGAAGGCTAAGGGTCTGCCGATCCGCAGTGTGCGATCGACCGGCGGGCGGGCCGGGCGTCTGCGTCCTGACACCGGGCGGCCTGACTGCCGTGGCGACCCCTGCCGCCTGGTCGTCGCTCGCCGGACATGCCGCGCCCCGGCCATCCCCTGGACCAAGGACAAGAGCGACCCACGCCGGCAGGTCTCCTGGCTCGCAGGTCGTCGCCCGCCGCACGCCTTCCCGGACAGTCATGCCCAGTGGCCGCTCCGGCTATCAAGGCCGGAACCCGTGCGACGCGCTCACCGCTTACAGTTGCAGGGACAGCCATGGCATTGGCCGCCCGAAGCGCAGCCGCACCATATTCCCTATTAAGCCCGATATGGGCACCAGCGCGATCTTTGACGGACATCTTGCGAGTCCGCGATCGCGCCATAGCGCGGGTGGCGCAGCCTTGGCAATCGCAAGCCTGACTGCGCCGTGGCTCCCACGATCAGTCGTTGACGAAGCTGATCGTCGTCATGTGATAGATGGTGGCGACCGGCGCGCCGCGCAGCATCAGGTCGCCGCTTTCTTCCTGCGTGGCGCTCAAAATATAGCGTCCTTTGGCGGAGATGGGCAGGGATACGCGACCCCGATCGTTCGTGACGAAATTCTTTGACCATTTGTCAGGAGAGATCGCCAGGATCTTAGCGGCCGGAACAGGCTTGCCATCCCGCATCAGCGTGAAGCTGTCCGCCCCTGCTGCCGTCGGCACGATTTCCAGCGGCAATATAGCCTTGGGCTCTGAGCGGCCTGCGCGGGCATAATAGATGACGCCCTGCTTCTTGCCATCCTCGCCCCAGGGGTCGAACACGCTGTCGTCCGTGACCCGCACGTCACCCGCCGGCGCGGCGACTTCGATATAGCCTGCCTTGCGGACCGGAGCCGCGTCACTTGCCCCGATGAGCTTGGGAGCCTGGAGCTTCTCAAATTCCGGATCGCCGCCTTCGGGAAGGGCTTCGCCCGGTTCGCCGAGATAGATGCGCGCCGGTCCATTGCCATCGCGCTCGACCCAGATTTCATGCGCCTGCACCGCCATGGGCAGGGTTATCAGCGCCAGCAGCGCGAGCGGCCATCTCTTCATTGTCTCTCTCCTCATCACTCGTCAGAAGCGGAAGCCGACCGTGCCCATCACGTTGCGCGGCGCGCCCATGAAGCAGTCGCCCCGCGCCAAGCAGGACGCATAATAGTGATTGTTGAGCAAATTTGTCGCGTTGATCGCAAAGCGCCAGCTGTTCCAATTGATTTCCGCCAGGGCGTCCACGGTCGTGCGCGATGGCGTCACGATGGTGTAGAGCGTGCCTGCGGGGATAGTGGGGTCAAGCCCGTAGGGATCGATCGCCCCGGTTGATTTGCTCTTGCCGCTATAGACCACGCCTGCGCCCAGGCGCAGTTGCGCCGAGTCGGTCATGCCGAACGTCTTGGTCGACCAGACCGACGCCGTGTGCCGCGGCATGTAATTGAGGCTGCTATTCACTTCGGATTTCAGTTTGTTATAGCCATAGTTGACCAGCAATTCGAAATCGCCCGGCAAGCGGTGGCTCGCCTCGACCTCGATACCCTTGGTTGTCAGTTCGCCCGACTGCGTCGTTACATTGTTGGGAAGATAAAGTACCCGGTTGCGCTCCTTGATATGGAACGCCGTCATCGTCACCAACGTGGCGAGCTGCGGCTGCCATTTCACTCCCGCTTCATATTGCGTGCCGGTCTGCGGGCGGAACCCTTCGCCATCGCTGTTCACGCCGGCGATTGGCAGGAAGCTTTCCGTGTAGCTGAAGAAAGGCGAGAAACCCGCGCCGATTTCCCCGATAATCCCCGCGCGAAAGGTCGTGGCATTGTCTTTAGTGCCCGCCGTGCTGGTGACATGATCACGCCGCGCGCCGAGCACCACGGATATGCGGTCAAAAAACCGGATCTGGTCTTGCACATAGACGCCAAGTTGTTTCTGGGAGTCATAGCTGAACGGGCCAGTCGGGTCATAGGTCTGCAAGGCATCATAATCGATGTCGTACAGATCGATGATCTCGGTGCCGCTGGCATAGCGCTTGCCGACCTTGTTCCAGCTATAATCGATACCTGCCAGCAGGACATGCTCGATCGCGGATCCGGTGTTGAATTTGATCTGCAGATTATTGTCCGTTGAAAAGACGTTCATCCGCGCATCGCTGGCGTCAGCATATAGCCCGATGGTCCGACCATCCGTGCCGTACACCGCATAGGGATTGGTCGGATTGGTGTAGCTGTCGGCATAATGGGTGAAATATTCCAGGTCGCTGTCGATATAGCGCGCCTTAAGGCTCAACCGGATATTGTCCGAAAAATCATGGGTAATCGAGCCGCCGCCTTGCAGCGAGCGTCCCGAATAACGGTCCCACCCCGGTTTGCCGACAAAGGTGAAGCGGTCGAGCTTGCCGGAATAGGTGGGATTGGGCCGGAATGTCCCCACGATCGGCAGGAATTGCGATGTCGATCCGCTATCATCCTCCTGGTACAGACCCGTCAGGACAATGTCGGTATCGGGCGTCGGTTGCCAGCGAATGGACGGCGCGAACATCACGCGATCGTCGGCTACATTATCGACAAATGTATCGGCGTCGCGAACCCTGGCCACGCCGCGAACCGCCAGCGTGTCGGTCAACGCCAGATTGACGTCCGCCATCGCTTCCTTGCGATCATAGCTGCCATAGACCAGGTTGACCTCGCCCCCGGTCTGGAATTGCGGTGTCTTGGACACGAGGTTGACGAGGCCCCCAATGGAGCCTTGTCCGAACAGCACCGACGCCGGACCACGCACGATTTCCACGCGGGAGAAATTATAGGGGTCGGACGTGATGCTGGCATAATAGCTGAAAATGTCCCGCATCCCGTCTCGAAACTGAAGCGCGCTAATGCCGCGAATCGTGAAGCCATCGACGCGGGTATCCCGACCATAGGGATTTGCCAGCACGCCAGCGGCATATTTGACGGTATCGCTGATGCTGATTGCCCCCTGCGACAGATATTGATCCGCGTCGATGACCGTGATGGGCTGGGGTGTTTCAATAAGAGGCGTATCGGTTTTCGTGCCCGTATATTGGATGGCGGTCACGACGATGGCATCTTCACTCTCTGCCGCGTCAACGGGCGTTTACGCATAGGCGGAAACAGGCGGCAGCACGGCGGCAAGGGCGACCCCAGCCAAGGCCGACAAGCGATAGCGTGTCAATTTTTATCCCCTTATCTATGATTTCGCAACCCCTACCTAGAATGAGAATAGGTTGCAATAGCATTAATGGCAGGCGGTGGGGTGAGACAGGCGGGGCGCACGAGAAATGGCTGCTCGATTTATCAAAGTCGTGGAAGCAGGTCGCCGTTTTAAGTTGCGCGCTGGATAGCCGTCCCACCAAGCGCGGTGAATTTGGCCGCGCGAATTTCGCGCGTATCCGCTGCCGACACGTGGTGCCGCCATTGGTGAGGAGGATGGTCATAGCTCAATTGTATGACCTCATCACATCCCCGACGCTGTATCACTCATGGACAAACAACCATAACGAGGATCACTGAATGACCGCGGACACCGCAGTTCGGACCGTCACCGTGCAGGAGGTCATGGACCCGCTGCCGCTCGGCAGGATGCAGATTTTAATTTTGCTGCTGGCGGTAGCGATTACGATGGTCGACACTGCCGATCTGCAATTGCTCGCCTTCGCGGCACCTGCCATTCTGACGGACTGGGGCATTTCCAAGCTCGCTCTGACGCCTGCTCTGTCGGCGGCCTTGTTCGGCATGATCATCGGGGCTTTGGCTGGTGGTACGTTGGGCGATCGTTGGGGACGCAAGCGGACCTTGCTGATCGCGATACTCGTGATGGGTATCGGGACGATCATGACCGGTTTTGCGCGCGATGTGACCGAGTTGACGATTATGCGTTTCATAGCCGGTATCGGCTTTGGGGCGACCACGCCAACGGCTTATGCATTGGGCATTGAGGCTTTGCCTCAACGATCGCGCACATGGGCGTCGGCTGTCCTCGCCATGGTCAACGCTGCCGGATCAATGGTCGGGTCCTTGATCGCTCTCAGCGTCATACCGGCCTTTGGATGGCGCGCCTCTTTTCTAGTAAGTGGAGGCCTTACCCTGGCGTTGGGCGTGATCGTCCTGGTGATGGTCCCCGAATCTGCATCCTATCTGCTCGCCAAAGGCAAACAGACCAAAGCGTTGGCGTCTCTCCGCCGCATATTGGGTCACAACAGAGTATCACCGGACATACTCCTCGCACCCAGGTCATCAAGTGACAATTCCCCGCCGAAAGAGGGCGGGGGCCTTGCCGCGCTCTTCTCCAGGGAATATCGACGCACCACCATGGGGACGTGGATCGTCTATTTCGCAACCACCTTTGCTACCTATGCGAGCATCACCTGGCTTCCAACGATCCTGACCAATCATCAATGGTCTTTCGAAACGGCCATGTCCATGGGCACCGTGACCGGCATCGCAGCCGTCACAGGCAGTCTATTGGTTGCTCTTGGCGGACGCATGATCGGCTCCAGACGGTTCATGTGGACAGGCGCGGTGGCGTTCATCGTCTCGGCGGCCAGCATGCCCTTTCTGATTTCGCTAGGCAGCAGCATCGTCCAACCTGTATTGGCTCTGGTGACGGCATGTGCGCTTTCCGGTTTTGCGACCGGATCTTTGATGGCGATAAATCTGGCGGTTGTGGGATTAGCCTACCCCGTGAATCTGCGGTCGCAAGGGGTTGGATATGCCTTGGCATCCGCGCGGTTAGGCTCGACCATTGCAACAATCGTTGCCGGGGCAATCCTTTTTTATACGCATGATAATCTTTTCGTGTTCTTCGGTGTCATCCTCTGTGCCGGACTTGTCGTCGCGGTGGGATCGGTCACAATTGATCAACATATCAGGCCGGCGGGGAGGGGACGCAGAAAGCCCGGAACTGGACGAACAGAAGCGGCGTCACACTAACGACGGGAAAAACGGCGCGTCTCCCGACACTGCTTGTCAGCTTTTGCGCTCAGCTGCCTTGGCCTGATCCCAAAGTGCTTCCTTGTCATCCAGCGACAAGCTGACGAAGGATGCGCCGCCCGCCGCTTCCATGGTCCGGAAGCGGTGTTCGAACTTGGCATTGGCCTGCCGCAAGGCTTTTTCAGGATCGACCTTCAAGTGGCGCGCCAGATTGACCACCGCGAAAAGCAGATCGCCGACTTCGTCTTCGCGTTCACAGGCCGTTTGCGCCGCGGCAACTTCTTCCAGTTCTTCCGCAATCTTAGCATAAACGCCTTGAGTATCGGGCCAGTCAAACCCTGTTCGGGCGGCGCGTTTCTGTAACTTTTCGGCGCGCAGCAGCGCGGGGAGGGCGGCCGCCACGCCAGCAAGCGCGCTTGGGTCTGGATCCTTTTCGGCTCGTTCGGCGGCCTTTATACTTTCCCATTGAGCGTGGCCGTCCTCACGTCGCGCATCTTCGCCAAAGACGTGAGGATGCCGGCGGATCATCTTCTCCGTTATGCCATCTATGACATCTTGGAGCGAAAAATGGCCCGCTTGCTCGGCCATCCGACTGTGGAAAACGACCTGCAGCAGCACATCGCCCAGTTCGTCGCGCAGGTCCGCCATGTCGCCACGTTCGATTGCATCTGCAACCTCATAGGCTTCCTCAATCGTATAGGGCGCGATCGAGGCAAAATCCTGAGCGATGTCCCACGGGCAACCTGTTTCGGGATCGCGCAAGCGCGCCATCACGGTGGCCAACGGCATGATATCAGCAGGACTGGGCTTTGCGCTTGGAGATGTCATGGCAGGTTCCGCAGCGATGTGGCCTGGTGGTCGAGACGGGTTAGACGCAATCCGCCGCCTCACACCAGACAAAGAAAACAATTGATAATATATATTATGTAAAATATCGACTGGTTGTTGTTTGTTTGTTCAGCTGTCGCCTTTGCGGTCGGCTGAAGCCTCAATCCTCCAATATCCGACTATGCTGTGCCGTCTCCCGCATGCGCACATACACTGCGAGCGATATAGCGATCATGATGCTGACATAGATATAAAACGCCTGCTCCATCCCGGCCTGCTTGAACCACAAGGCAACAAATTCTGCCGTTCCCCCAAATAAGGTATTGGCCAGCGCATAAGGCAGTGCAACGCCCAGTGCGCGGATATGCGCGGGGAAAAGCTCGGCCTTCACCACAGCGTTGATCGAGGTATATCCAGTAACGATCAGCAGACCGGCCATCACCAGCAAACCTGCGACCGTCGGATCGGTTGTCCGCGCGAGCGTTGAGAAAATGGGATAGGTGTAGATAACGCCCAAGACCCCAAAGCTTATCATCAAGGGTTTGCGCCCGGTCCGGTCGGACAACGCGCCCGCGACTGGCTGGAGCAGCATGAACAGAAACAGGGTTATGGCGTTGATCTGCGATGCTGTCTCGCGGCTCAGTCCGCTGGTGTTCACCAGAAACTTCTGCATGTAGATGCTGTAGGCGTAGAAGGCGATCGTCCCGCCCGCCGTCAGCATCATTACGGTCAGCGTTTCGCGCGGATGGCGCGTGATCAATTCGACAAATCCAGATTTGGGAGCGCCTTCCGCCTTAGCATTGGCAAAGCTTTGCGTCTCCGCCAGACCCCGCCTGAGCCAGAAGACGATGATCGCAAGCGCGCCGCCGATAAAAAACGTATGGCCCGCCCCGTTTGCAAGTAGGATTTTACGGTGTTCTGATCAGTCTGCGTCAACGTATGCGGTCTCACGGGAGCATCCCGTGGCCAAGATGGACATCCGCACGTCTGGAGCCACAATAAGGGAACCGGCAACAGGTGCCATTTTTTTGCCCGGGCTTTCCAGACGCCGATCGACTGTCAGGCCATCTTCACGATCCTTCCTGCAAACATCGTTGGGCTACGCGCGCAGAAGCACGCAGCCGATCCGTTATGCCGCTGCTGGATAGCCGCGTTCGAAGCTCACTTCTTTGCGAAGGGCTGCCCAAGCGATCCGCGCCAGTTTATTAGCCAATGCGACGACGATTGCGTTGCGATGAACTCCTCGCTCGATCATTCCTGTCAACCAACGTCCCAGCGGGGTTTCGCTGCGCGCCAGTGACGGTAATGCTGCCCGGGCGCCATGGATGAGCAAAGTGCGCAAATAGGTGTTGCCACGCTTGGAGATGCCGAGCAGCCGGGGCTTGCCGCCGGTAGTATGTTGCCTGGGTACCAAGCCGAGCCAAGCACCCAAGTCTCGCGCTTTGGCAAAGCTGCTGGCATCGCCCACGGCTGCAATCAAAGCGGTTGCGTTCAACGTGCCGATGCCGGGGATGGACGTGAGCCGCCGGGCAGCTGCATCATTGCGAGCCAGTTCGACAAACTCGCCGTTCAGTGCCTCGACCTTGGTATCAAGTTCGTGCCATTCGGCGCGCAGTTCACCCACCAGTTGCTTCAAGCGTGGTGATAGGGCCGTATCTTCGGCGGCCAGCATGGCATCAATGCCCAACTCCAGCTTGCGCCGGCCGGCCGGAAAAATGGTCCCCCGCTCCAGGAGGATCGCCCGCAGTTGGTTGATAAGGTTTGTGCGCTCGGCTACCAGGCGGGACCTGACGCGGTGGAGGGTCTGGATGTCCAACTGCTCCTGAGTCTTGAGTTCGACGAAGCGCATAGTCGGGCGCGAGGCGGCCTCGGCAATCCCCTCCGCATCACGATCATCATTCTTCTGCGCTTTGACATACGGGCGTACGTACTCCGGCGACATCAATCTGATTTCGTGCCCCTGCGCGGCGAAAAGGCGACCAAGGTTGTGGGCACCACAGCACGCCTCCATTGCAATCACGCAAGCCGGAAGCTTGGTCACGTAATCGATAAGTGTCTGTCGGCGCATCGACTTACGCACGATGACAGCGCCTGCTGCATCAACGCCTACGACACTGCAGGCATTCTTGCCCAAATCAACGCCAAGGATAACAATAGACATCGGTCCGCTCCTTTCCTTTTCAAGCACCGGCATCATACCTGATGCCGGGGAAAAGGGGCGGGCCATCCCATAAGGGAATTCGCCAGCCCCAGCTGTCGAGCTGCTCGACGGTCAGCAAAGCCTGGAGGATCAGCAACACGCAGATCGCCACCAGCTGCCCGGCAATCAACGTTACATATTGAAAGCTGGAAAAGAAGCCGCGCCG
Organism: Sphingobium lactosutens DS20; assembly: GCF_000445105.1. GTDB lineage: Bacteria > Pseudomonadota > Alphaproteobacteria > Sphingomonadales > Sphingomonadaceae > Sphingobium > Sphingobium lactosutens. Next base: position 121,713 of record NZ_ATDP01000073.1, read on the forward strand.
GTTTCTGCCGGCCATTTCCGACAAATAGGTCGCGCTGGCGCCATATTCGCCGCCGATCGAAAGCCCCTGCATCAGCCGGGCCAGCACAAGCAGCATCGGCGCGGCGACGCCAATCGTCTCATAGCCAGGCGTCACTCCGATCAGCAGCGACCCGGCACACATCAGCGCCACAGACAATGTCAGCCCGCTCTTTCGACCATGGCGATCGGCATAGACGCCCATCAGCCAGGCGCCGATCGGCCGCATGAGAAAGCCGACGGCGAAAATGCCCGCCGCGCTCAGCAACTGCGCCGTGCGATCTTCGCTGGGGAAGAAATGCGGTGCGAAATAGAGCGTAAACGCAGAATAGGCATACCAGTCATACCATTCGACCAGATTGCCGGTCGATCCGCCAATAATCGCTTTCAGCCGTTGGCGCTGAGTTGGTGCTGGTGGGCCTGCGGTCATGGCGTCAGCACCATCTCGCCATTCTGAACGCCCCAGCTTTTCAGGCGCGATAGCATGTTCATGCCGATCACATTGACCTCCCCAAATGCTGGCGACACGACGACCGGCAGATCGCTCGCGCGGATTGGACCGATGGCAAGGGTCGGGATGCTCGATCGCCTGGCCTCCACTCGGCCATTGGCGGTGTTCATGACCACACCCGGCGCGCCGACGTCATAGTTCAACCCGGACGCGCGGGCGGTGGCTTCGGACAATGCCGTAATCGTCGCCCCGCTGTCGATCAGAAAGCGGGCGGGCGCGCCGTTGATCCGGCCTTCCACCCAATAATGCCCGTCCTCGGCCACCGGTATCCGCAGGCTTTGCCCCTCGGTTTGCGTCTGCGGCAAGGCTGGTGGCGCGTCCGCCGATATGGCGACGCCCCCCTCCTCCGCCCAGCGCCCGGTCAGAAAGCCTCTATCCTGCGCAAATTTGAACAACCCCAGCAGGGCCGCGAAAATCGCCACCCACAGCAATGCCATGCGCCACAGGCTGCTCCAGGCAAGCCGCCGTCCGACCAAGGCGGAACCGACAAGCATCAGGGCCAGGAGATACCAGATGCTGGACGCCGCCTGATCCGTTCCGCTCATCAATTCCCCTGCGCGCCCATGCCCAAGTCCACGACCAGCCCGTCATAGCCCGGTTCCACACCGTTGGGCAGAGTATCGCATAGCGTCGCATAGTCCATGCTTTGGTCCATATGCGTCAGGATAGCCCGTGCCGGCCGCGCCGTTGCGATGCCATCCAGCGTCAGCGCCAGATGCGGGTGGGTGGGGTGTGGCTTTTCCCGCAAGGCATCGACGACCCATATGTCCATCTGGTCATACAGGGCCAGCATGTCGGGCGTTATGACATGGAAATCCGTTGCATAGCCGATGGATTTGCCGCCATGGCTGAAGCGGAACCCGGTCGAATAAATGGCGCCGTGAGGCTGGTCGACGCAGGAAATCTCGATGTCGCCGATCCGCACCGTGTCTTCGAGTGGATGCGCGGCGATGGTCGGATGATAGCCCTGCCGCCCTTCGAACGCATAGCCGAACCGCTGCTTGAGCAAAGTGAGTGTTTGCGCACGGGCATAGCCGGGCACGGGGGTCCCGCGATGGTGAAAAAGTTGCCGGACATCGTCCAGCCCGTGACAATGATCGGCATGATCATGGGTCCACAGGATCGCGTCGATATGAACGACATCCGCATCAAGCAACTGCGCCCGCATATCGGGGGAGGTGTCGACCAGAATGCGCGTCGTCGCGCTTTCGACCAGAATGGATACGCGCGTCCGCCGGTTCTTCGGCTCATTTGGATCGCAAGCGCCCCAGTCATTGCCGATGCGTGGCACGCCCGAAGAGGTGCCGCTGCCCAGCATGGTCAATTTCAGGCTCATGCCACTTTCGAGAAAAGCGCGCGGAAATTGGCGGACGTTGCCGCCGCGAGTTGCTCCACGCTTTCCCCCCGCAGCGCTGCCAGAAAGCGCGCGGTGTCGGCAACATAGGCGGGCTCGCACGGCTTTCCCCGATGCGGCACCGGAGCCAGGAAGGGCGAGTCGGTTTCGATGAGCAGCCGGTCCAGCGGCAGCCGGGCCGCCGTTTCCTGCAAATCCTTGGCGCTTTTGAACGTCACGATGCCTGAAATGCTGATGTAGAAGCCCAACGCCATGGCAGAGTCAGCGAAAGCGCCGCTCGCGGTAAAGCAGTGAATGACGCCGCTATAGGCCCCCTGCTCCATTTCCTCCCGCATGATGGCCAGCGTGTCGTCTTCGGCATCGCGCGTGTGGACGATCAGCGGCAGGCCCGTCTGGCGGCAGGCGGCGATGTGGGCCCGGAAGCTCCTCTGCTGCCGCTCCCGGTCGCTATGGTCATAATAATAGTCGAGACCCGTCTCCCCGATTCCGACCACGCGCGGATGCGCGGCGCGTTCGACCAATTTGGCTGTATCGACATGCGGGTGCTCGTCTGCTTCATGCGGGTGGATGCCGACCGTGGCCCATACGTCGGGTTCGCGTATCGCCGTATCCAGCACCGCGTCCCATTCGCTTTCACGCGTCGCGATGTTGAGCATCAGGTCCACCCCGGCTGCGCGTGACCGTTCCAGCACATTGACCTGATCCTCGATCAAGCCCTTGTAATTCAGGTGGCAATGGCTGTCGACCAACATCGCTCACGCCTCCGCTTCGGTAAGGTCAAGGCGCGGGAATAGCGGCTTTGGGGGACTCAATATAAAACCCGATGCCCGCAGCGAGGCGTAGAAATCGGACCCGATCAGGTCATAGCTTCGCGCGTCCCTATCGATGCCCATCTGGTCCAGCAACGCGGTTGCGCTCGCCGGAATGACCGGCTGGATCATCACAGCCAGGCTCGCAATGGCTTCATACAGCGTCGCCAGCACGGCTTCCATCCGCGCCGGGTCCGTCTTGCGCAAAGCCCATGGGGTCTGCGCATCGATATAGGCATTGCAGGCAAAGACTGCGCGCATCCATGCTTCGATGGCCACCGAAGGGCTCAGATTTTGCATCGCGTCCTGAAAGGCCCGGCAAGCGTCGGCAATATTGCGCAGCAAGTCGCTATCGACATCCTGCGGCGTGGGTTCAGGTAACCGCCCGTCGAGATTCTTAGCGATAAAGCTCAACGTCCGCTGCGCCAGATTGCCGAAACTGTTGGCCAGATCGCTGTTGGATCGCGCCACGATCGCCTCGGCGCTATAGCTGCCATCATTGCCGAAGGTCACTTCGGACAGCAGGAAATAGCGCAACTGATCGACACCGAACCGGTCTGCCAGTTCCATCGGATCGGCGACATTGCCGAGCGACTTGGACATTTTTTCCCCGCGATTGAGCAGAAAGCCATGGCCGAATATCCGCCTGGGCAAGGGCAGCTTCGCACTCATCAGGAAGGCTGGCCAGTAAACCGCATGAAAACGCACGATATCCTTGCCGATGACATGGGTGATGTCGCCGCCCTCAGCCCAATAACGCGCCATGCGCTGCGCATCGTCGGGATAGCCGCAGCCGGTCAGATAATTGGTCAGCGCATCGACCCATACATACATCACATGCCCTTCAGCATCCGGCACCCGGACACCCCAGTCGAAACTGGTGCGCGAAATGCTCAGGTCGGAAAGCCCGCCTTCGACGAAACGCATGATCTCGTTGCGGCGGCTATCAGGCTGGATGAAGTCGGGCTGGCTCTCGTAGAGCGCCCGCAGTTTGTCCTGATAGGCGGACAGACGGAAGAACCAGCTTTCCTCGACGGTCCATTCAACCGGCGTGCCCTGCGGCGACAGTTTCGCGCCCCCTTCTCCCTCGACAATTTCCTTTTCGTCATAAAAGGCCTCGTCCCGGACCGAATACCAGCCTTCGTAACGCCCGAGATACAGATCGCCATTGGCCTCCATCGCGCGCCAGATCGCCTGGCTGGCGCGATGATGATCGTCCTCGCTGGTGCGGATGAAACGATCATGACTGATATTCAAGCCTTCATTCATCGCCTTGAAATAGGACGACATTTCGTCAGCTAATTCGCGAGGCTCCATGCCGCGGGCGCGCGCCGTTTGCGCCATTTTCAGCCCATGCTCATCCGTCCCGGTCTGAAAAAAGACGTCGCGTCCCATCATCCGCTGAAACCTGGCGATCGCGTCGGTGGCGATCACTTCATAGGCGTGGCCGATATGCGGGCGGCCATTGGGATAGGATATGGCGGTCGTGATGGTGAAGGGCTTCGACATGGCGTCTCCCTAACCGCTGAACGCGCTGGCGCAAAGCCGCTTTTCAGCGCCGGGGCGCGAGCGCCGCGACATGCCCGGCCAGTTCGAACACCACGGCCGCCGGGTCGAGCGACAGGATCACTGCGCCTCCCGCCAAATGTCGCGCCCGTTCCCAATGATCGAGCGCCTCACCCAGAGCAGCCCCCTGCCGCTGGCGCGCCGCCTGCGCAATGAAAGCAGGCGCGCGTTCCAAAAAGGCCTCGTAGCGCGGCTTGGCGGATTTCGCCGCCAGCGCCTTGACCAGCGCCAGCCTCTTGCCATTGCCCTCGTCCGTTCCCGCCGCCAGCTCACCAAGCACCTGCTCGATCTCGGCGAGGTTTAGCCCGGCAAAGCGCATCGCCTGGCCCGGCGAACCTTCACCGGCCCGGACTAGCGCTGCGAGTTCCGCGTCTGCCAAGCCGGGCTGCGCGTCGCTCAGCACGCTGCGCATCGCCGGCTCGTCCACAGCGTCAAAGCGCAACGTGCGGCAGCGCGACCGGATCGTGGGCAGCAACCGTCCCGGCGCATGGCTGACCAGCAGGAACAGCATATCGGCCGGGGGCTCCTCCAGCGTCTTGAGCAGCGCGTTGGCCGCGCCGCGTTCCAGGTCATCGGCGCTGTCGACAATCACGATCCGCCGGGGCGACAGCGATGGCGCCGACTGGATCAGTCGTTGCAAGCCACGCACCTGATCCACGCTGATGTTACGCGCGGCAACGCCATCCTTCTCGATCGGCGACAGTTCGGCATAATCGGGATGGGCCGTCGCCTCGATCAGGCGGCGGATCGGATGATCGTCCGGCACGGCCAGTCCGTGGCCTTCAACAGCCGGTCCCGCCGCGTCCGCCAGCAAGCGCAGCGCCAAGGCACGCGCGAAGCTGGCCTTCCCAATGCCTTTGGGACCGGCGAAAATCCAGCCATGATGCATCCGTCCGCTCTGGGCCTGGGCCAGCAGCAGGCGCGCTTGCGCATCATGACCGATTGGCAGGATCACGGCAGCAGGTCGGCGAGGGCGTGGATCAGACGCTCGGTCACGGCGTCGGCCGATCCGCTGGCATCGACGGCGCGAACCCGGTCGCTCTCCAGACTCGCGAACCGGGCGAAGGCATCCGCAACAGCCTGATGGAAGCTGCTGTCGCGATCGCCGATCCGGTCGGCATGGTCGCCATCGCGCGCGCGCGCGCGCTCGGCAGCCACCGTATCGGGCAGGGTCAGCAGCAAAGTCCGGTCCGGCAGGAAGTCAGCGCTACCGATGCGGTGCAGCGCCAATATGTCGCTGTCGCTCAATTCGCCCTGCCCCTGATAGGCGCGGCTCGAATCCAAAAACCGATCGGACAGCACCCATGCGCCACGCGCCAGCGCCGGGCGGATGGTCTTTTCCACATGATCCGCACGTGCCGCCGCGAACAGCAGCGCTTCGGCACGCGGGCTCCAGCGATCCGCGCCACCGGTCAGCAGCAAGGTTCGGATGGCCTCCGCCCCGTCGCTGCCGCCCGGCTCCCGCGTTTCGACAACGTCCAGTCCGCGCTCCCGTAAGATGCGGGCCAGCGCACGGAGTTGCGTCGACTTCCCCGCCCCCTCCCCGCCTTCCAGCGAGATGAACCGGCCGATCGTCACCCGAAGAGCGACTTCAGGCCGTTCCAGAGCCGACCGAAAACGCCTGCCTCCGCGACATCTTCGCCAGCCACCAGCGGCATGACCTGCGGCGCGGTGTCATGGGTCTGGACGATCAATTGCGCGATCTGCTGCCCCTTGGCGATCGGCGCTTTGATCGGGCCGGTATAGACCACTTTGACCTTCACGTCCGCCGACGCCGTGCGCGGCAGCGTAACCGCCAGATTTTGCGGAGCGACCAAGGGCACGCTCGTCGCGCTGCCCAACTGCACTTCGGCGGTTTCGACCGTCTGCCCTTTCTTGAACAGCGGCTGCGCCTTCCACGCCTTGAACCCCCAGTCCATGAAGCGGACGGATTCCTTGATGCGGCCGTTAAAGCTGTTGAGCCCCGCCACCACCATCACCAGTCGGCGGCCATCCTGCTCAGCCGATCCGGTAAAGCCATAGCCGGCCTCCTCCGTATGACCGGTTTTCAGGCCGTCGGCGCCCGCGATCTTGCCCAGGATCGGATTGCGATTGGCCTGCTCGATCGCCGAACCGCCCATCGTCTGCCCCCAGGTGAAGGACTTGGTGGCATAGAAACGCTTGTAGAGGTCGGGCGTCTCCTCGATCGTCGCCTGGGCGAGCTTGGCCAGATCCTCGGCGGTCACATAGGTCACGCCCTCATCCGGCCAGCCATTGCTGGTGCCGAAATGGCTGTTTTTAAGGCCCAGGCGCTTGGCCTCCTCGTTCATCAGCGCGACAAAGGCCTGCTCCGTCCCGGCAATGCCCTCCGCCAGCACGACGCAGGCATCATTGCCCGACAGGGTGACGATGCCATGCAGCAGATTTTCGACCGACACCTGCTCGCCGGCGGACAAAAACATGGTCGAACCCGCTTTGGGGCCGTGCCATTGCTGCCAGGTTTCGGGGCGGACGGTGAATTTCGTATCCAGTTTGAGGTCGCCCTTCTGGATCAGGCGAAAGGCGACATGCGCCGTCATCATCTTTGCCATGGACGCAGGCGGGATACGCGTCTCCCCGCCCTTGTCGTACAGAACCGCGCCCGACGACAGGTCCTTCATATAGGCAATCGGCGCTTCGGTCGTGTAGGGCGGCGCGGCCGCGATCACCGGCTGGGCGACCAAGCCTGCGGCCAGGAGCATTGCGAGGGATTTCTTCATCAGAACAATTGCCTTCGACTGGATGGATTCGCTTGAAGCGGCCTGAAACTATCGCCCGTCCTTAGCCATGACGGGCATGTTCGCAAAGCCCTGCGCGGCTGCTGCACGAACGCCGGCCTGCGCTGCCTGCCGGGTTGCATAGGGACCAAAGCGCACACGCCACAAATTGCCCCCCTGCTCCACCTGAGCGCCTATCCGTTTCGCGAGCGCTTCAGCATTGGCGCGGGAGGAAAAAGCACCGACCTGGATAAAGTAGCGTCCTGACGCTGCCTGCTCCTTGGACGCAGGTGCGGCTGCCGTCGGCTTGGTTGTGACAGGCCGGGGCTGTGGCCGGTCGAACGTCGCGCCGGCGCGGGCGGGCGCTGCGGTCATAGGGGCCTGTGCTACCGGTGCAGGCAAACGGGTTTGCTGCAATTTCTCGCGCAACACCTTGAGCAAAGCCGGGGGGCTTTCCAACCGTTCGGCCGCGCGCTCATGCGAACGAAGGGCGACCTGATCCTGACCGGGAGGATTGACGCGCCGCACGCGAACCGCAGCGGAAGGGCCGGACAATCCCAATTGCGCCACCGCGCCCGGAGACAGGCCGATCAGGCGATCATTGCGCATCGGCCCGCGATCATTGACGCGAACCAGGATTGTCCGCCCGCTGTCCAGCGCTGTTACCTCGACATAGCTGGGCAGCGGCAGCGTCTTGTGCGCCCCCGTGATGGCATCCGCCACGAAGGCCTCGCCATTGGCCGTTAATTCACCTTTGCTCCCCGCCTCCATCGGCATCGCATAGCCCACTTCGTCATAAGCGGCGGGATCAGCGGGGCGGTAGAGCACGCCGGCCACGCTATAGGGTTCACCCAATAAGATAGGTTGATCCTCGACCATCGCGCTGGGCTGCGCCTCCGCAGCCACGGACACCATGCCGATTGCCGCCGCGCACAGGGCGGCGAACGCCTTATTGCTTGACCGCATCCGCCAGCAATCCCACCGACAAGGCATAGAAATTGGAGCAGTTATAATCCAGGATCGCCCGATAATTGCTCGTCAGCAAATAGGCGGTCTTGCCGGGACCGTCGGGTTCCAGCAGGGTCGCCATCATCGTGTCGGCGGGCCAGCGTCCGCTTTCCGGCACCAGCCCCAGCCGGCGCCATTCGGCCATGGTCATCCAGCGGCTGTGACGATTGAATACGCGGGGACACCGTGGCGGATTGGTGCGCGCGGCGAGCGAGGCGCGATTGAGGCCAGCGGGCACGGATACCGCGACACCCCATGGCTCACCGCGCCGCCAGCCCGATTGCACGAAATAATTGGCAATCGACGCCAGCGCATCGGCCTCGCTGGTCCAGATGTCGGCCTTGCCGTCGCCATCGCCATCCTTGGCCAGGCGCAGATAGACACTCGGCAGGAATTGCGGATAGCCGGTCGCCCCGGCCCAACTGCCCACCAGCCGGCTGCGCGGCACGCCATTGTCGAGCATCTTGAGCGTGGCCAGCAGTTCCGGCTCGAACAAGGTCCGCCTGCGCCCCTCCCAGGCCAGGGTGGCGAGCGAGCGGATCAGGTCAAAGTCCCCCGTGTAGGAGCCATAATTGGTTTCATGCCCGAAAATGGCGACCATGATCTCCTCAGGCACGCCGGTTTCCGCCTCAATACGCGCCAGCCGGGCGCGATTGGCCTGATAGGCGGTGCGACCGCGGCTGATCCGCGCGGCATCGACATGCTTGACGCGATAGGGCTGGAAATTCGGGATTGGCGCATAAGCGCCGCCGCCCGGCTGGTTCTGGTCAAGTTCGATGACGCGCGGGTTGGGTGTCAGGTCGGCAAAGACGCTATTGAGCGTGGCGTCGCTGATCCCCATCGCGCGGGCCTGCGGGCGGAGGCTTTCCAGATAGGAACGGAAATCACTGTTCGTCTGGGCAACAGCTGGCACAGGCGAGGCCGCCCCGACCGAAGCCGTCGCAACGGCGACCCACATTGCCGAAAGGACTGAACGCAAAGAATCTCGCATGTCGCTGTTGTTGCACAGGCTGATGCGCGGGCGAAACCCCCTATCGCACTGGCATTCCCGGAAGGCGACGAACCGAGCTGTGAGATTTTACACTTGGCAACCGCGCATTCCGCGCTAGGAAGCGCGCCAAGGGACAGGTGGCCGAGTGGTTTAAGGCAGCGGTCTTGAAAGCTAGCGGGGGTTTCGACCCTTGGCGGCAGGGGCCGGCAAAAAAGGAGCGTGGTTGGAATCACTTAGCAGCAAGCCCAGGAATCGCTAAATGGTGCGGCAGCGTCGCCGTCTAGCAGATTTCCAGCCGCGCCGCTGAATCGGTATGGAAGAGTGCCCGAGTGGTTTAAGGGACTGGTCTTGAAAACCAGCGACGGGGCAACCCGTCCGTGGGTTCGAATCCCACCTCTTCCGCCAACCGCTCTGCTTATGGAGCAGCCCGCATCTTCGCAGCCAACGGGTCAGGTCCGAGTCCCGGTTGGTCCACCGCTTGTCCAAAGCTTAGACGCGAGGGTGACGGTGATCTGCTCGCGGACCAATGGGACATTGGCTTGCAATCAGTCACTTGGTCCGCCCTCGTTTCAGCGTGTCCTCCCAATCAACCTACCGTTGCCATTTGACGTAAAGATCGCGCCTCTTCGCAACTGATCCATGTGAGCACCTGCGGTGGATGAAATCCTTGTCGTAGGTTGCGCAGATGTTCGATGGCGACGTGTTTGACGTTGCGTTGGGGCTGAGTCAAAACCAAGGCGATGGCCTCTTGAGCGCCATCAAAGTAAGCATCATATTCCCAACGCTCGACACCAGTCTGATGACCGAATTTTAGCCAGATCGCTTCTGGGTCGCCACGTACAATGCGTTCAACGATTGCTACGCCAATCACCGCACCTAAGGGACGGGTTGCATAAATCCAAAGTCGTGTACCGATAGACACAGACGGAATCCTGCGACGCAGCTCGATTGTCTTAGCGCCATCTAGGATGGCATGTGCGTGACGGGGGTGGATTGATATGATCGCTTCGTTGGCGGTGGTCACTGATGCCATCCTGCATCGACGATGCGCACTAGGTTCTCATTGGACACTGCCGTTGCCGAAATAAGATTGCTGCTGCCCACGGCCCCGTATTCTTTCAAGGTTGCGAATCGAACTGGATTAGGAAGAATCATCACATTGTCGAAGGTCGTCATCAGCACATCATCCATCGCAGAAAACCCTGAAAGGTCATCTACAACGACCCGCCGCATAGCGTCTCCTGAGGCTTGCGCCTTATGCACGAGCACAGAATCAACAATTCGCCCAACGGCAATAACAGCACCACGTCCACCGTTTTTCCCTGATTCATAAAAGAGTATCGGAAGCCCCGGACGCATCGTAGCTCGAGCGCGAGGGGTATTCACATAGGCTCGCCGTGAGAAGAAGGAAGCATGCCGGTTTTGGATGAACGGCAGGCGCGTCTGCATACTCGTGATCTGCCCCCACCGAGTGGACCGATTGGTTTGTTAGTGCATTAAGCTCATCGCCGCCATATCCGGACGGAGGTGGAGCGAAGCGGAACCGGAGGCCGATATGGCGGTGTCGCCGTTTCTGGTGCCGGTGGCCGATAGCCAAGACTGCTGTGCGGGCGGACGGTGTTGTAATGCCGCCGCCAGGCTTCGATCAGCACCCTGGCCTCGGCGAGGCTGTAGAAGATTTCACCATTGAGCAGTTCGTCGCGCAGCGACCCATTGAAGCTTTCATTATAGCCATTCTCCCATGGCGATCCCGGCGCGATGTAGAGCGTCTTCACGCCGATCTGCCGCAGCCATTGCTGGACGGCATTGGCGATAAATTCGGCGCCATTATCTGACCGTATATGTGCAGGCGGGCCGCGCGAGATGAACAGGTCCGCCAAGGCCGCCAGCACATCCTCATGTTTGAGCTGTCGCGCAACGATAAGCGCCAGACATTCCCTGCTGGCCTCGTCGATGATCGTCAGGATGCGGAACTTGCGGCCGTCATGCGTGCGCCCCTCGACGAAGTCATAGGCCCACACATGCCCAGGATACTCAGGCCGCAGGCGGATGCATGATCCGTCGTTGAGCCATAGACGCCCGCGTTTGGGCTGGCGCTGCGGCACCTTGAGCCCTTCGCGCCGCCATATCCGCTCGACCCGTTTATGGTTCACCGTCCACCCCGCATGGCACAGCAACGCCGTGACCCGGCGGTAGCCGTAACGACCATATTGCTTTGCCAAGGCGATGATGTCCTCCGTCAGCGCCTGTTCGTCATCCGCCCCACGCGGCACTTTACGCTGTGTCGATCGATGCTGCCCTAGAACCCGGCATATCCGTCGCTCGGATAGCCGGACTGGCAGATCCCGTCGTATATGATCGATGCAGCGCCGTCGCCGCGCGGGGCTCAGAAGTTTCCCCGTGCAGCTTCCTGCAATATCAGCTTGTCCAGCGTCAGGTCCGAGATCGCCCGGCGCAGCCGTTGGTTTTCCTTCTCCAGATCCTTCATCCGCCGTGCCTGGTCGGTCTTCAGCCCGCCATATTCCTTGCGCCAGCGATAATAGGTCTGCTCACTGACCCCGATCCGACGGCAGGCTTCGGCGGTCGAAGCCCCCTGCGCCAGCACGATCTCAATTTCACGCAGCTTGCCGATGATCTCTTCCGGCTTGTGCTTCTTGCTCGGCATTCAATGTCCCTTTCGCGGTCCAGACTATCATAGTCTCTGGGCCACTCAGCGGGGGGCAGATCAGGAAGAGCAGCGCGCCACCTGAAGCACTGAACGGCAGATATCCAAGCTCATCCAGGATAACGAGATCGGAGTGCAGGAGGCGATTGGCGATCTGACCGGCCTTGCCCTGTGCTTTTTCCTGCTCGAGCGCATTGACCAGTTCGACCGTCGAGAAGAAGCGGACGCGCTTTCGATGATGTTCGATGGCCTGGATGCCCAGCGCCGTTGCCACATGGCTCTTGCCGGTGCCAGGACCGCCGACCAGCACGATATTGTCGGCGATGTCGATGAAGTCGCAGCGATGCAACTGACGCACCAGAGCTTCATTGACCTCGCTACTGGTAAAGTCGAAGCCGGCCAGATCGCGATAGACAGGGAAGCGCGCGATCTTGAGCTGATAGGCCACAGACCGAACCTCCCGTTCTGCTGTCTCGGCTTTGAGTAACTGGGAGAGGATCGGGATGGCGGCTTCGAACGCTGGAGATCCCTGTTCCATGAGATCGGTGACGGCCTGCGCCATGCCATGCATCTTGAGGCTGCGGAGCATGACGACGATGGCGCCGCTGGCAGGGTCATGACGCATGACGCTTCTCCTTGCGCAGATCATCATAGCGTTCGACATTGGCCATCGGTTCGCTGACCAGCTTGAGCGCCTGGGGCGCCGTCACCGGCGGCGTGGAGATCGGTTTTCCGTCGACCAGCCTATAGAGCAGATTGAGGATATGGGTCTTGGTCGGAACGCCAGCCTCCAGCGCCATGGTGACCGCCGTCAGCACCAGTTGCTCATCATGATGAAGAACCAGCGCCAGTATTTCGACCATTTCCCTGTCGCCGCCGGGATTGCGCAACAGATGTCGCTGCAGACGCTGGAACGCATCGGGTAGCTCAAGGAAGGGCGCACCGTTGCGCAGGGCGCCGGGCTTGCGCTGCACGACCGCCAGATAATGGCGCCAGTCATAAACCGTATGACCTGGACCGTCGTGAGAGCGGTTGATGATGCGCTGATGTGCGCAGATTGGCTGCCCCTCGGCGACGACCTGGAAGCGATCAGGATAGACGCGCAGGCTGACAGTGCGATTGGCGAAAGAGGCCGGTACGCTGTAGCGATTGCGCTCAAAGTGGATGAGGCACGTCGGCGATACCCGTTTGCGATATTCCACAAAACCATCGAAGGGCCTGCCCGCAACCATCAGACACTCAGATTCATCGGCCCAGGCATTGGCAACCGATCCGGGTTCGATCCCGTGAGGGATGTCCTCCCATAACGCCTTGCAGCGCTCCTCCAGCCACAGGTTCAGCGCATCAAGGCTTTCGACCTGCGGCGTGGGTTGCCACAGACGGTGCCGCGCATCCTGGACATTCTTCTCGACCTGCCCCTTTTCCCATCCCGCAGCCGGGTTACAGAACTCAGCTTCGAACAGATAGTGGCTGACCATCGTCAGGAAGCGTGCGTTGACGGTGCGTTCCTTGCCACGCCCGACCTTGTCGACGGCCGTGCGCATATTGTCATAGATACCCCGGCGCGGCACGCCGCCCAGCACGCGGAAGGCGTGATTATGGGCGTCGAACAGCATCTCATGGGTTTGCAGCAGGTAGGCGCGCACGATGAATGCCCGGCTGTAACTGAGCTTGAAATGCGCGACCTGCAGCTTGGTCCGAACCCCGGCGATGATTGCCCAGTCCTCACTCCAATCAAACTGGAAAGCTTCCCCCGGCGCGAACGACAGGGGCACGAATGTCCCACGCCCGCCAATCTGTTGCTGGCGCCGATAATCTTCGCGCCAGTCCCGAGCAAAAGCGGCAACCCGGTTGTAGGATCCTTCATAACCCAGGCTCACCAAATCGGCGTGAAACTGCTTGATCGTGCGCTTCTGCTTGCGCGATCGGCCCATATCGCGCCGCAGCCAGGCCGCCAGATGCTCAGCAAATGGGTCCAGTTTGCTTGGTCGATCAGGCACCTTGAACCGCGGATCGATCGTCTCGGACCGCAAATATTTGCGGATCGTGTTGCGTGATAGTCCGGTGCGCCGCGCTATCTCCCGGATCGGTAGATGATCGCGAAAATGCCAGCGCCGGATAACGCTCAATAACGCCATGTCCAACACTCCATATACCCTCGCTTGTCAAAGCCAGGGACGAGTTCAACATGGGTCAATTCTCAGTGGAAATTTACGCCCTACCCGGGTCACTTCTCAGTGGAAATCAACA
>NZ_ATDP01000074.1 GCF_000445105.1 Sphingobium lactosutens DS20
TGTCAACGGCGGAGCAAAAGTCGGCCATTCGGCGGCGTAAAACCAGGCCATCGTGTTACATGCCGGGGGGAGTGGCGTGAGGGCGTAGCCCGAGGGCCACTCCCCCCGGCATTGGTGTAATTTTCAGGGTCTGGTTTTGGCCTTGCGGGCCCGGCTGTGCGCGAGGCGATAGCTTTCGCCGTTCATCTCGAGGATGCTGACGTGATGGGTCAGGCGATCGAGGAGCGCGCCTGTGAGACGCTCAGATCCGAAGGTTTCGGTCCATTCGTCGAAGGGCAGGTTGCTGGTGATGAAGGTGGAGCCGCGTTCGTAACGCTGGGAGATCAGCTCGAACAACAGTTCGGCGCCGGTCTTGGAGAGCGGCACAAAGCCCAGTTCGTCGATGATGAGCAGCTTGTATCCGGCCATCTGCTTCTGGAAGCGCAGAAGACGGCGCTCGTCGCGGGCCTCCATCATTTCGCTGACCAGCGCTGCCGCGGTGGTGAAGCCCACCGACAGTCCTTTCTGGCATGCTGCCAGTCCGAGCCCCAACGCTACGTGCGTCTTTCCGGTGCCTGATGGCCCCAGAGCGATGGCGTTCTCACGCCGCTCGATCCACTCGCAGCGCGCCATCTCGAGCACCTGCATCTTGTTGAGCCTGGGGATGGCGGCGAAGTCGAAGCTGTCGAGGCTTTTGACGGCGGGGAAGCGCGCGGCCTTGATGCGCCGCTCGACCATGCGACGCTCCCTGTCGATCATTTCCATCTCGACGAGGCGGGCGAGGAAGCGGATATGATCGACGCCTTCAGCGGCACATTGCCGCGCGAGCTTGTGATGCTCACGCAGGCACGTAGGCAGCTTGAGCGCCTTGAGATGGTGAGCGAGAAGGATCTCCGGGGCCTGATCGCTCATGCGGCCTCCTGCCGGTCGGAGAGCAGGCTCAGATAGGCTCTGGCAAAGGTCTTCTCGACCGTGGTGCGTGGCAGGAAGGGATAGACGTCCAGGTCCAGCCTGGGCGGTACGCGTTCGATCCGGCACAGGACGAGGTGCTTGACGGCATCGAAGCCGATGGCGCCAAGATCGATGGCCTGTTCGACCGCCGCCTGGAGATCGGCGAGGGTGAACGTTTCCAGCAGGCGCAGTACCTGCACATATTCGCGCCTGCCATGTTTGTGCATGCGCCCTTCCATCAACCGCTGCAGTGTCGTGAACGCTTCGGGCAGGTCCCAGCCCTGCAAAGGCGCAGCCTGGTCGAATGCGTTGATCTTCTGCTCGATCAGCGGGAGATAATGGAGCGGGTCGAAGACAACCTCCTCGCGGGCATAGCAACGAGGATGACGGGCGATGACTTCGCTGCGGCAGCCGATCACCACCTCATCGACATAGGCCCTGATCCAGACCTCCTGATGGCCCCAGGCCACCGGAACCGAATAATCGTTGGTCCTGTAGCGCACCAGGGATTGCGAGGAGACCCTCCCGCCTTTCTGATCGCAGGCCTCGAAGGGTGTAGCGGGCAGAGGCTGCATGGCCGCGAGATCGCGCTGCAGCCGCTCACCGATCGTCTCGCTCTGCCCGCGCACCTTGTCCTGCTGGCGCTTGCGGCATTGCTCCTCCAGCCACAGGTTGAACGCCTCCCAGGTCGGGAACTTCGGGATCGGCACCATGAAGTTGCGCCGGCAATAGCCTACCAGCCCCTCCACATTGCCTTTCTCGTTCCCCTTGCCCGGGCGAGCATAGCGGTCGCGGATCACGTAATGTGACAGGAAAGCGCTGAACAGCGTGGCACGCTGCCGCGTGCCGTCGGGCAGGATCTTCGTCACAAGGCAGCGATCGTTGTCATAGACGATCGAGCGCGGTACCGCGCCGAAAAACGCGAAGGCATGCACGTGTCCGTCCACCCAGGCCTCCGCCACCGCCGCCGGATAGGCCCGCACATAGCAGGCATCACTGTGCGGCAGATCGAGCGCGAAGAAGTAGGCCTTCTGCTCCACCCCGCCGATCTCCACCAGCGCTTCCCCGAAATCGGCCTGCGCATCTCCCGCAGGGTGCGCCAGCGGCACGAACATCTCCCGGCTGCGCTGTTCGCGCTCCCGGATGTAATCCTTGATGATCGTATAGCCGCCGGTGAAACCATGCTCGGTGCGCAAACGGTCGAATACCCGCTTCGCCGTATGGCGTTGCTTGCGCGGGACACTGCGGTCACCCTCAAGCCATCCATCAATGATCGCCACAAACCCGTCCAGCTTCGGGCGCTGCGGTACGGACTGGCGCCGGTAACCCGGCGGCGATGAAAACGACAGCATCTTGCGTACCGTTTCGCGCGACACATTGAAACGCTTCGCCGCCGCCCGTTGGCTCATGCCATCCGCGCAAGCCAGACGGACCTGAAGATAAAGTTCCACGCTGTAGATCCCCACACCTCCCTGACTCGGCAGAAAGGCTTCAAGGTGGACGACTTTTACGCCGCCCGCAGCAGGACTATCCCGCCGCTACCGTGGTCGAATATTGCTCCGCCGTTCTCAGAGATATTCTTGAAACAAAGCAAGAACGAACGGCAATGTCGCCGTAGCATTTGAAGACGCGCTCCAATGTCCGTTTGTCGCCCATGAAACGCCCCACGTTTCTAACCGTACCGAGCTATCGGGACGCTGGCGGCAGCGGTCTCGGCGTGATGTTGGTTGCATGACTGACCCGGCAGATACGCGCAATCCCGCCTGATGGAGCGGAATGCAGGTACATTCTGCGCCGCGTGGAAGCGGTCTCCTAAAGCTATATGCTCATTGCCTCGCTGTTGCGCGTGGTCATGATGATGCTCGCAGCATATCTCGGCTCCCCATCGCGAACCGCCTTTGCCAGTTCTGTCATCGTTCGCGGTTATTTACTCCTCGTCCAACTTGCATTTGTGGCATCTTGCGCTTGGAATCCGGTAGGCTGCTGACTATCTGTCTCGCTGCATAGCGAGAGCCCAGATGTGCCGGCTGCTGGAGCTGCCGCTGCCCGCACCCAGCCAGGATGCCGTCGCGGTCATGCGGAACGGAGACGCTTCGCCTGTGGCGATGGTGGTTTGTTCCTTCATCCTGGGTGTTACAGGGCATCGTTTCGCGCCCCTTGCGGCAAGTTAGAACCTGGCGGCTTCCATTCCGGCCGTGTCCGACTTTCAGCGCAGTGTCACCTTCAAACGCATGTGGAAGCATGAGATTGATGAGCAAATCATTTGAAGACGAATTCGATGTGCGCAGTTTTACTGCAGACCTCGCCTGGGACCTGATGCCGGTGGCGCGGCTGTGGCACAGGTCGATGGACAGGGTCCTTGGGTCCACCGGGCTCACCCTCTCGGAGGCCATGCCCATTATCGCAGTGGCGCGCTTGGGTTGCAGGGTGCGGCAGAAGTCGGTGGCCGAGCGAATCGGGATCGAACAGCCCTCGCTGGTGCATGCGCTGGACAAGCTGGAAGCCCTCGGTCTGATGGAGCGGCGCGTGGACCCCCGCGACGGTCGTGCCCGCATCCTGTCGCTTACCCGCGACGGTCAAGCTTTGGCTCGCAAGCTGGAGACGGAGCTGACCATGCACCTGCAATCTGTGTTCGCGCAGGTGAGTGATGCCGACGGTGAAGCGGCATTGCGCGTGCTGCGGGTGATTGAGGCGGTCTCACGGCACACGCTGGCTAGCGGTAGCAGTTGATCACAACTGCTACCGCCGTAGCATCGCGGTCATTGATCACGAGGTCAAGCAAAGCGCTCTTGGGCCGGCGGCGATCAATGAGAGTGCCGTGCAGTGTCCGTCAGGCCAAGGGCGTTTCGACCGGATAAGATCGCCGATCAATCGCAGCCTCATCTCGGACAGGCTGATCCTGCTTTTGTTGAGATGGTAGATTTCGGATCGAGCTTCTGAAGCCGGAAGAGGCGCTTAAGTGTGCCGCAGCACGTTTGATGCCGCTCAGCGCATTGACCGAGGGCCGTTCAGCCAGTCGCGAACGCATTGAAACATGTTAACGCTTCTAACGATGTGGGAAACCATGCTGCATCGCTGAAAGCCGATCTCAAAGCCAGGTTGTCTAGCCAATCATTGCGCCGTGAACCGGCAGCGCCTGGGGAACGCATTCTATGCGGAAGCTGCTTTTGCGCAAAGGCTCGCCATCAAGATTGATGTCGAGTGCGACCTCGGCTTGGTAGACGACCCAGGGCGCCCGCATTCGGACAATGTGCGTCTCGATGGACCGCGCGCCATGCTGGAGAAGACTTGCAAGAACGTCCAGCCTTTGTGCGGCCTCCAGTTCCGGAAGGATCATCAAATCGAGCAGACCGTCATCGAGCAGGGCATCGGGACAGATCGGCAGTCCTCCGCCTGCCTGACGGCCATTGCCGATTGCCATCGCCACGAACGGACCTTCCCAGCAAAAGCCGGGCGCAACGAAGCGTCCCCGGCTCGCCGTCATCTCATGGAAACGCCGGACCCCTGTGAATATATAGGCAAGGCCACCGAGCCGCTGCTTGAGGACTGGATCGGTCTCGGCGGTGACGCGCGATCCGAAGCCTCCGGAAACCATGTTGATGAACGGCCGGCCATCGACGATGCCGATATCGATCCGGGACGGCGCTCCCGATGTGACCAGCGCGAGCGCCGCGCCAACGTCGTCCGACGGCAGGCCTATGCTGCGAGCAAAGTCGTTGGCCGTACCGAGAGGGAATATCCCCAGCGAACAGCCTTCGGGAAGCCCTTTCTGAAAAGCGGTGGAGAAGACTTCGTTCACGGTGCCGTCGCCGCCGCCTGCGACGATGCGGTCGATCCGGCCGGTTCTGGCCTCCATGATGCCTTCGCGGGTCAATCGCTGCGCATCGCCTGCCTCCCATGTCACACGGACCTGAACCTCATGGCGCCGCGCGCGCAGGTCCGCGATGGCTGATCTCACGTCCGGGCGCGCTGCAGCCTTGCCGTGCAAAATGATCCAGAGCTTCGCCATGATTTCCTATCTCGCCGTTCCGTTCTCTTCAGGCTTGTGAACTCGTCGCGCGGGAGGCGGCAGACGATCCGGTCGATGGATCAGCCTCAAGCCGGAACCGCGTAGCGAGCTTCGATGAGGTCGATCTCCCGAACCAGTTTGCGCGCCGCCTCGCTCCCGAGCTGGCCATGCCTTGTCCGCCTGTATATTTCGTCGCGTTCGGCCTTGAGCGCGGCAAGACGCAGCTCCGCATCGATCTGCTCGAAATGCCGCAGCGACGTGCGTTCTTCAGGATTGCCCTCGCGCGCTTCGATCCGCTGGCGATAGGCATCCATGATCCGCGCCGCCACCGAGATATAGGCGTCCGGATCCGGTCGCCCTCGCGCCATGTCATGCTGTGCGCGCTCGACTGCGGCGATCGCCGCTTGCGCCGCCGCGACGCGGGCGGCGTCGACTTCCGCCTCATGGGACGGCTCGGGCGGCATCTCCAGGCCGCGTAGCAGCATTGGCAGGCCAAGGCTCGCGACGACAAGGGAGACAATGATAACGCCCATAGCGAGAAATATCGCAACGTCGCGGGCAGGGAAGGCCGTGCCGTCGGACATCGCCAGCGGCAGGGTCATGATGCCCGCCAGCGTTATGGCGCCGCGCACCCCCGCAAAGGACATCGCTGCGACAATCCGCCAGTTTGGCGTCTGCGTTTCGCTGCCGGCACGAAAAAGCGTCAGTCGGAACGACAGCCACACCCATAGAAAGCGCAGGGCGGCGAGGCCAAGGTTGATCGCAATCACATAGACGATGAGCCACCAGGGCTCGTGATGGCCGGTCGTGCTCACCGTTTCCGCGGCGCCCGAGACGATCATCGGCAGCTGCTCGCCCAGGAGGATGAAGATGATCCCGTTCGCCGTGAACTGGATCGTATCCCAGACCGAATTGCGCCGGATACGTGTCGTGGCGGCGAGGTCGCCGGACGCCTCGACGAAGCCCATGGTGAGGCCAGCGGCGACGGCGGCCAGAATACCCGAGCAATGAAAATGCTCGGCGGCGAGATAAGCCGCAAACGGCATCAACAGGCTTATCAGGATCTGCGATCCGTCCTCGGCGCCGAACCGGCGCGAGATCCAGCTCTTGGCTTTGCCGATCGCCCAGGTCATGCCGGCGCCGATCGCGACACCGCCGATCGCGACCCACAGGAAGTTGAGGAACGCCGCCTGGATCGAGAAGGCGCCGGTCAGCGCGGCGGCGATGGCGAAGCGCAGGCACACAAGGCCGGACGCGTCATTGAGGAGGGATTCGCCCTCGAGGATATGCATCATGCGTTTGGGGATGGGCGAGCGCTGAGCGATCGCGGACACCGCGATGGGATCGGTCGGGGAAAGAACGGCGGCCAGCGCAAAGGCCACGGGTAGCGGCATGGATGGGATCATCCAGTTGATAAAGAGACCCATGCCCGCGACCGTGAAGATCACGAGACCGAGGGCCAGTTCGAGCACGGTCTTGCCGTCCTTGAACAACTCCTCGCGCGGAATGCGCCATCCGTCGAGGAAGAGAAGCGGCGGCAGGAAAAGCGCGAAGAACAGTTCCGGATCCAGCGTCACCCGCCAGTCGGCGATCATGCCGATCGCCGCGCCGATCGCGATCTGGAACAGCGGCCGCGGCAAGGGCAGCGGCAGAATCCGCGAGACGATACCGCTCACGATCACCGCGAACACCAGAAGAAGGATGATCGAGATTATTTCCACGCTTTAGTTCCCGGTCCCATTAGGCACTATGCTGTTCGGTGTTCACTTTGCAGGACGTGGCTGTTCCGAAAAGAGGGGCAGCGATGTCTAGAGTGTATTGGTCTTGGGGGCCGGCGTAACCGGCTTGTTCCTGCATCCGCCCATCCGCTCACAGAAGCGGCTTTGCGCATCGGCAACCACTTTGGGCATGGTGTCGCGGACCGCATCCTCGAGTGCCGGCCACATGAGCGTGCGTCCCTTCTCCAGCCACGCGCGTCCTGGACTGCTCTCGAAAAAGGCGTTGATGCCCTCGAGTTCATCCGAGGTGAAGGCGGCCGCGCAGCTTTGCCTGACATGCTCCAGCACCGGCGCCTTGGCGGCGGTCAGGGCCTCTGTCAGCGAGTCGCGATAGGCCGTGGCCGTCTGCTTGTCATCGGGGAAGGCGGCTCGCAGCGTCGTGAAGGAATCCTCGGCCATCTGCCGGATGGTGACGTCCATCTCGGCTTCGAAGCCAGATAGGACGATCGCTCTCGAGCATAGCGCGATCCGCTGCGGCGACGCATTGGTGGGCGGCGTGACGGGGGTTTGCGCGCCCGCGCTCGTCATGCCGGCGACGGCCAGGAGGACGAGCGCGGTTCGCGTCGTGGGCTTCAGAATCCGGAACAGGCTGGGCACAGGTTTTTCCTTCGAATGCTATTGAGAGAAGCGAAGAGAGCGGCGAAACGCTAGGCCGGAAGCGAGCATGGTCATTGCCCGCCCTCCGGGTTTTCGAATTCGGCTACGGCCTTGAGCGACCAGTCGACCAGGTCGCCCGTCTGCCGCGCGACGGCCCTGTCGAACGCCTCCACAATCGCGGCCTTGCCATTTGCGGTTGCCGGCTCCTGTGCGGAGAAGCGCTGTGAGACGATTTCCTCGACGCGCGCCGGGTTCGTCAGGGTCGCTACGCCTGAGACGAGGACGATGGGCGCGGATCCTTTGCCGGCTTGCCCGCCATAGCGCGCCTCGAAGCGGTCGATTTCCAGTCGTAATACCGACCCGGTGCGTTGTCCCGGACGCTCCCTGGGAGGCGCCAGATACAGATCCGGCGCGCGCGACCTGTACTGGCGCAGAAGGGCCTGGGTGTAGAGATCGGGCGCGGGCGCGGCCCAGCGCGCGTCCTTGACATAAAGGACCGTGTCGCCGTGCGCCGTCATTATCCGGTCGCCCTCGATTTCGGGAGCGAAGCGGATGCGCGCGAGCGCCAGCGTCCTCGCCCCTGTTCCGGCCACGCCCTGGAGCTTTTCCGCATCGGGCACGCCGAATCGGAACAGATTGTCGGGCTTTCCGCTGTCGAGCAAGGATCCGCATGCAGTGAGGCAGGGCAGGATCAGCAGGCAGATCAGCGCCGCCTTTCGATAGGGTTTTCTCATAAGGGGAGCTCCAGTTCCTTCCCGCTGTCCTTTCCGATCGCCCGGCGCGGACTGCGTCGTATTTCCCGCACAAGGCTGTCCAGCGAGTCGGCTGCCGCCTGAAGGCTCTGCATCGTCTCGGTGATCGCGGGCAGGGTGGTCGTCCCGATCGTGCCGCTTTGCCGGTTGACGTTCGCAATCGTCGCGCGCGCATCGCCAACCGCGGCTTTGAGCTCGCGCGCAGTCGCCGAAATATCGGCCATGGCCGTGCGCCCGTCGCCGTCAAGGAGAGACCGCGCTGACGCGGCGGCGGCCTGGATATCGTCAGCAGAGCGGTCGAGCTTGGCGAGCGTCGAGGCTGCATCGGCGAACATCGCGCGGTTTGCGGCAAGCTCGTGCGCCGTCGCCTTAAGGTCCTGCACCGATTGGCCTATCGCATCGATATTGCGATCGGACAGGAGCCTGTTCACGCGCCGAAGAGCTTCGCCTGCGGTCTCGACGACCTGACCGCCGCCCTGCAGGAGCGAGGACAGGGCGTTGGGCTTGCTCTGGATGATGGGGCGCTTCCCATGGCGCGTCTCGCGCAACAACGGTTTTCCGACTGTGCCCGCGCTGATCTGGACGATGGAAACGCCCGAAATGCCCTGGGTTTCGGTGGACGCGAGCGAGTCGACCCGTACCGGCGTCCCTCGCGAGAGGATGATGTCCGTCACCACCCGGTTGGGATCCTTCTCATCGAGCCGGATCCGCTCGATTTGTCCGACCTTGATGCCGTTGAACTGCACCTCGGCGCCGACGCTCAGGCCGCGCACCGGGCCATGGAAGATGATGCGATAGGGATCATCGGAGCCGCCGAACCGGCTACCGCCCAGCCACACGACGAAGACGATCGCGGCGATCAGCAGGGCCGTCGAAATGATGCCCACAAGGGCGTAGCTTGCGTGGCGTTCCATCAGCGCTCTTTTCCGGCATGGGCCGCCCGTCCGCGCGGACCCAGGAAGTAGCTCCTGATCCAGGGATGGTCGGATCGTTCGAGTTCCTCGACCGGCGCCACCGCGACGACTTTCCGGTCGGCGAGGACGGCCACGCGGTCGCAAATGGCGTAGAGGGTGTCGAGATCGTGGGTGATGATGAATACGGTAAGGCCCAGCGCATCCCGCAACGTCCGCACCAGTTCGTCGAATTCGCTTGCTCCGATCGGGTCGAGACCGGCGGTGGGTTCGTCAAGGAACAGGATCTGCGGATCGAGCGCGAGGGCGCGCGCAACACCCGCGCGCTTGCGCATGCCACCTGACAGTTCGGAGGGCCTGAGCTTCCCTGCTGTCTCGGGGAGACCGGACAGCCGGATCTTGAGGCGGGCGATGTCGGCCGTGACGGCAAGCGGCAGTCGGGCATGCTCGATCAGCGGCGCCTCGACATTTTCCTGCACCGTCAGGAAGGAAAACAGCGCGCCTTGCTGGAACATGACGCCGACATGTCGGCCGACCCAGGCCTGCGCGTCGTCGCTCTCGATATCCCGCCCCAATATCTCGACGCGCCCCCCGTCAGGGTGTTTGAGACCGAGGACGGTGTTTAGGAGGACAGATTTTCCCGTGCCCGAACCGCCGACCACGCCCAGTATCTCGCCGCGCCTCACCTCGAGATCGAGATCTTCGTGGATGACCTTCTCGCCAAAAGCGGTGCGCAGGCCCTTGACGCGGATCGGCGGGATGTCCTCTTGCTCCCCATTCACAGGTCGAGCACCATGAAGATCACCGCGAAGACCGCGTCGAACATGATGATCATGAAGATCGACTGGACGACGGCGGAGGTGACGCGCCGGCCAAGGCTCTGCACGTCGCCCTCGACCAGCAGCCCCTGTCGACAGCCGCTGGCGGCGATGACGATTGCGAGGAAAGGCGCCTTGCTCATGCCGATCCAGAAATGAGTGACGCTGACCGTCTCGAGCGTGCGCTGCACGAAGAAGATCGGGTTGATGTCGATCGTGATCCAGCTGACGAGCATGCCGCCCAGGATACCGCCGATATCCGCGAAGAAGGTCAGGAGCGGCATCATCAGGATCGCGGCCAGTACCCGGGGTATGACGAGCGCGTCGAACCGGTCGATGCTCATGACCTGCATCGCGTCAATCTCCTGGTTCATCCGCATCGAGCCGATCTGCGCGGCGAAAGCCGAAGCGGATCGACCCGCTAGCAGGATGGCGGTGATGACCACACCGAACTCGCGCAGGATCGCGACGCCCACCAGCTGGACGGTGAATACCTCGACCCCCAGGCTGGTGAGGAGGTTGGTGCCGACGAGGGCGATGACCGCACCGATGAAGAAGGTCATGATGAACACGATCGGCAGGGCATTGATGCCTGCGTCCTGCATTACCGCCACCAATGCGGTCGGCCGCAGGCGGCGTGGATGGACGAGCGTCCTCGCTGCCGCCGTGAGGAGCTGGCCGGAAAAGACCTGCATGGCAAAGCCGTCCGAGGCCAAAGTCACGACCTGCCGTCCGAAGCGCTCGAAGAAATTGCGTAGAGGATTTGAGGGAACAAGTTTTCCCTCTTCCTCCTCCAGGGCATCGCCGACGAGCGCCACTAGGCTCCTGACGTCATCGCGATCAGCCCCCTTAAAATCCCGATGCCCGCCCGAGGCCCGCAGCAGGATGAGCATGCCGGCGGTGTCGATCCTACCTAGCTTCGCCAAATCCACCCGGCATTGCGTATGTCCCTTCACGGCGTGCCCGAGCCGGTCGGCGAGATCACCCATCTCCAGCACAGTCCAGTTACCTGTCGGCCGCAGCATCAGGCATTCACCCTGCTGTTCCATGTCGAAATCCGCGCCCGTCATCGCACGAACGCGATGCCAACACGCAGGCGGGTCATGCGCCGGTCATAGTCCAGAAGGTTCTCGCCATAGCCGGCAAAGCCTTGCGCGAAGAGATAGAGGTCTGGACCGCCGCCCAGCAGGCGGGGCAGGGGATAGGATAGGTCAGCGTTGACCGCGCCTTTGCCGCTGCCGAAGTTGAAACGGGTGGAGGTGGAGAGGCGCAGTCCTTCATCCTCCCCAACCTCCATAAACAGTCCGGTATTGCCGCGATAGCGCCGGATATCAGGATTGCCGGACTTGTCTCCGACGTAGAAGGAAAGTCGCGGAGCGATCGATAGCCTGTACCCGCCGCCCAGCGGGATCGCCGCCATCGGCGCGACATAGATGCTGTTGATGCTGCGCGACGCGTCCCCGTCGCGGCCATTGGACTCGTGGCGAATGCCGCCCTGCGCGCTAACCGATATCCCGCTCGCGAATGTCGTCGAGGGCGTCAGATAGAAAAGTTCGGGCTGATAGTCGATGTTCCGGAAAGGCGAGGAATGGGCCGCCACATCCCAGAACATGCGCTGCGTATAGGCAAAATGAAGACCGTCGCGCCACGAGCGTGGCAGCCCTTCGTCGCGCCGCGTGCCGAAGAGCTGATATTTGAAGCTGATCTGGATCCGCGTTTCGCTGTCGGTGCCCGGACCATAGACGGCATAGATAGGCTCATAAACCGACAGGTTGGATACGAAGCGGTTGCCGGCCGATCGGTCGGATACCGGTGCGGCTGCCTCCTTCGGCGGGCCGCCCTGATCGTTCGCGGGTGAGGGCGCCGTCGCCAGTTGGGCAGTGGCCGGAGGGGCCTGCCGCCCGATCGCGATCCGCGGTATATTCCAGGCAGGTATCGATATCTCCGCGCCGACCACCTCTACGTCGGGCGGCGCATCGAAATGATATTGGGCCCGCAGAAAGCCGCCGGCTGATATCGACAAATGGCCGGGCAGATCCCTTGCCCGTTCGAGCCAGATCGTTCTCGTGTCGCCCGAAAGGTCGAGCCGCGCCTCGATCCGATCCGGCAATGAGATCGATTGCGTTTCCTCGCCCTCGTTGAGAAGGCGCAGATCGACCAGAATTGACCCGTCGCTGTCCCGATCGCCCACATGACGCACCAAAATCTCTACGGGCGCGGAGGCGGCGTGGAGCGGACCGGCGGCAAGTCCGATGGCGCCCAGAAGCAGCGGGATGGAGATCGGCTGCCTCATGCGAGCAGGTGCTGGCCGCTGTCGACCGGGATGACCGTGCCGGTGATCCGCTTGGCGGCGTCGCTTACAAGAAAGGCGGCCAATGCGCCGACATCCTCGACTTCGACCAGCTGGCCGCCCGGTATTTCCGAAGCGGCGCGGTCGAGCAGTTCGTCGAAGCGCTCGATGCCGCTCGCCGCGCGCGTCGCGATCGGCCCCGGCGAAATCGCATGGGCGCGAATGCCCTTTGGTCCGAGCTCGGCAGCTGCGTAGCGCGTGGCGCTCTCGAGCGCAGCCTTGACCGGACCCATCAGATTATAATGGGAAACGACCCGTTCGGAGCCGTAGAAAGTGACGCACAAAAGGCATCCGCCATCGCGCATCAGCGGCTCGGCGAGTTTCGCCATGCGCAGGAAACTGTGGCAGGACACGTCCATGGCGACGCCAAAACCTTCGGCTGAGGAATCGACGACCCGGCCGTGCAGATCCTCTCGCGGCGCGAAGGCGATCGAATGGAGCAGAAAATCGAGGCCGCCCCATTTGCGTCCGACCTCTTCGAACAATGCTTCGAGCTGGCCCGGCTCGCGCACATCGCAGGGAGCGAGCCACTCGACGCCGAGCCGGTCGGCGACGGGCTCGACCCATGTCCTGGCCTTTTCGTTCAGATAGGTGGCCGCCAGCCGCGCGCCGCAGCGGGAAAAGGCATCGGCGCATCCTGCCGCGATGCTCTTCTCGTTCGCGATGCCGAGCACCAGGCCGCGCTTGCCGGTAAGATCGACGAGGGGTTTCATAGAGTTCCTTCCAGAACATGAAGCGTGTGGAGCGCGATCATGCGCTCCTCATCGGTCGGAATGACGTGCACCGCGACCGGGCTGTCGGGCATGCCGATCCGCAGCGCATCGCCGGCATTGGCGATTTCGTCGATCGTGACGCCAAGCCAGTCCAGCCGCGCGCAGATACGGCTGCGAACCTCGGCGCTGTTTTCGCCTATGCCCGCGGTAAAGACGAGCGCATCGAGGCCGCCCAGCGACGCGGTCAATGCCGCCACCTCCCGCGCGGCGCGCCAGGTGAAGAGGTCGATTGCTTCGGCGGCTTGCGGCGCCGCGCTCGCCGTGAGCGTGCGCATATCGCTCGATATCCCCGACACACCCAGCAGGCCGGATTCCCTGTAAAAGAGCGTCTCGACCTCGGTCGCGCTCATGCCAAGCTGCGTCTGGAGGTGAAGCACCACACCGGGGTCGATGCTGCCGCACCTTGTGCCCATCATCAGGCCATCGAGCGCGGTGAAGCCCATGGTGGTATCGACGCTCTTGCCCGCCCGCATCGCGCACAGGCTCGCGCCGTTGCCCAGATGCGCGGCGATGACCCGTCCGGCGGCAAGAGCAGGGTCGATTTCACCCAGGCGGCGGGCGATATATTCGTAGGAGAGCCCGTGGAAGCCGTAGCGCCGGATGCCCTGGTCGTGAAAGGCGCGGGGCAGCGCCAGGCGCGACGCCACAGCCGGCTTGTCATGGTGGAAGGCGGTGTCGAAGCAGGCGACCTGCAGCAGATCGGGCGCAAGCGCGGCTATCGCCCGGATGGCGGCCAGATTGTGCGGCTGATGCAGCGGCGCCAGCGGGCACAGCGCTTCGAGCTTGTCCAGAAGCGGCGCGTCGACCCGTCGCGGCGCGGCGTACTCGGTGCCGCCATGGACGACCCGATGCCCGATCGCGACGACCTCCTGGCCCTCCAGCGGATGATCGGTAGCCCAGGCAAAGAGATCCCTGAGGAGATCGGCATGGCTGAGCGCCGCGCCGCCCGGCCAGTCCCGTTCCAGGATGGTCTTGCCGTCGCTGGACCGCGCCCTGAGGCTTGGCGCAATGCCGATCCGCTCGATCTTGCCGCCGGCAGAAAGATGCAGAGTCCCTTCCGCATCCAGCGTGAAGAGCGAGAATTTGATGCTCGAAGAGCCGGAATTGAGGCTGACGATGGCCTTCATGGTGTGTTCCCCTGGACACCCGGCGCCGCCTTGGTGGCGGCGCGTGCCATCAACACTGCGACCGCGCAGGAGGCGAGGCGGGTGCGCAGGCTGTCGGCACGGCTCGTGAGGATGATCGGCACCCGTGCGCCCAGCACGATCCCCGCCGCATCCGCCCCGCCAAGAAACGTCAGTTGCTTGGCCAGCATGTTGCCCGCCTCGAGATTGGGCACGACGAGGATATCGGCCTTGCCGGCCACCGGCGAGATGATGCCTTTCTCCCTGGCGGCCGCCTCGCTGATCGCATTGTCGAAGGCGAGCGGGCCGTCCAGCACGCCGCCGGCGATCTGGCCGCGGTCGGCCATTTTGCAGAGCGCGGCGGCATCCAGCGTCGATGGCATGTCGGGATTGACGGTCTCCACGGCGCAGAGGATCGCGACCCTGGGTTCTTCGATACCCATCACATGCGCGAGGTCGATCGCGTTGCGGATGATATCGGCCTTGTCCTGGAGCGACGGCGCGATATTGATGGCGGCATCGGTGATGATGAGCGGCGCCGGGTGGCCCGGCACGTCCATGATATAGGCATGGCTGATCCGCCGCTCGGTCCTGAGCCCCGTGGCCGACGGGACGACTGCGCCCATCAGTTCGTCGGTATGCAGCGACCCCTTCATCAGCAGTTTCGCTTCGCCCGACCGCACCAGCGCCACGGCCCTGGCGGCGGCGTCGTGGCTATGGTCGGCCGCGATCAGGCGATAGGCGGAGATGTCCTTGCCGGCCTCTTGGGCCGCCTTCCTTATCCGCGCTTGCGGCCCCACAAGGACGGGCGCGATGAGGCCTGCTTCCGCGGCCTCGATCGCCGCGCCAAGCGCTGCGGCGCTGCACGGATGCGCAACGGCGGTCAGCGCCGGTTCGCCCGTCGAGGTCAGTTCTATCAGCCGACGATAGCCGTCATGATCGCTGAGACGCACATCGGGTAGCGCCATGCGCGGTCTGCGGACCTTTTCTGAAGGCGCCATCACCTCGGCCTGGCCGGAAATCACCTCCTCGCCGTCCTGGTTGACGCAGCGACAATCGAACAGGACGATCCGCCGCTCGGTCCGTTTTTCCAGAACCGTCACCGAAGCGGTGATCGTATCGCCGAGGCCTACGGGCCGGGTGAAGCGCAGCGATTGGCTGAGATAGATAGCGCCAGGCCCTGGCAGCTCCGTTCCCAGAACCGCGGAAATGAGACCGCCGCCCCACATGCCGTGCGCGATGACGCGCTGGAAGATGTCGGTTGCGGCATAGTCCGCGTCGAGATGGGCAGGGTTGACGTCGCCCGAGACCAGCGCGAATAGTTGGATATCCTGCTCCGTCAAGGTCCGCGTTAAGCTTGCCGTTGCGCCGATCACGATCTCGTCGAATGTGCGGTTCTCGATTATCGTCTCGTCGCTCACGCTCAATGCTCCAGCACATAATGACCGGGCGCGTCGGCAAGGGCAGGATAGCCCTTGTCGGGCGCGCCCATGGGCGGCGGCGGGCCAGCTTCACCGGAGTGCGCTGCAAGCCATTCACCCCATTCGATCCACCAGGATCCCTGCTTCTGTTCGGCGTGCTGCTGCCATTCCTCGGGATCAAGCGACGGCCCGTCGACCTCCCGCGTCAGCACCCGATAGCGCCGGCCCTTATGGCCTGGCTCCGACACGATGCCAGCATTGTGCCCGCCGCTCGTCAGGACGAAGCGGATATCCGCGCTGGTGAGCAGGTGAATCTTGTGAACCGAGCGCCAGGGGGCGACATGGTCCCGCTCGGTGCCGACGACGAACAGAGGTTTTCGGAGCGCCGACAGCGTGATCGCCCGGCCGCCCACCTTATATTTGCCTTCGGCCAGATCATCGTCGAGAAACAAGCGCCGCAAATACTGGCTGTGCATCGCATAGGGCATGCGCGTGCCGTCAGCGTTCCACGCCATCAGGGCGTTCATGGGCTCGCGTTCGCCCATGAGATAGGTGCCGAGCACTCGCGACCAGACCAGATCGTTGGAATTGAGAATCTGGAAGGCGCCGCCCATCTGCCCGCTGTCGAGATAGCCCCGGCTCCACATCATGTTCTCGAGCAGGTTGAGTTGCCCCTCGTCGATGAACAGGCCGAGTTCGCCGGGCTCGCTGAACTCGGTCTGCGCGGCGAACAGGGTGACGCTCGCCAGCCGCTCGTCACCGTCGCGCGCCATCGCGGCAGCTGCGATCGAGAGCAATGTGCCGCCCAGGCAATAGCCCACTCCATGGATGGCCGATGCGCCGGTGATCGCGCTCACTGCGTCAAGAGCAGCCATGGGCCCCATAGTGCGATAGGCTTCCATGTCGAGGTCGCGATCCTGGCTTCCCGGATTGTGCCAGGAGATCATGAAGACGGTATGGCCCTGGTCCGTCAGCCATCGCACAAGCGAGTTCTCAGGCGACAGGTCGAGGATGTAGTATTTCATGATCCAGGCCGGCACGATCAGGATCGGCTCGGGCCTCACCTTGTCGGTCGTCGGCGCATATTGGATGAGTTCGATGAGGCGATTGCGGAAGACCACCTTGCCCTTCGTGGCAGCAACGGTCTCACCCACGCAGAACTGCTCTACGCCGACCGGCGGCAGTCCCCGGACGATATGCTGCCAATCTTCGAATAGATGCTGGAGGCCATCGACGATGCACCGGCCGCCCGTCTCGATGATGCGTTTCTGAAGGACCGGATTGGTCGCGAGGAAATTCGTCGGGGCAAGCGTGTCGAGCATCTGTCGCGCGGCGAACTCGATCATCTCCTCATGATGCTTCGTCACGCCGCCTATGCCGGTGGTGGCCGCATACCACCATTGCTGGGTCAGCAGGAACGCCTGAGAGAGCAGGTTGAAGGGAGGCTCCTTCCAGGCCGGATCAGCGAAGCGCCGATCCTGCGGCAGCGGCTCGATCGCGGGATCCGCACTGCTGTCGCCTGCGCTTCGGATTGCATAGTCGAAAAGACGGACATATTTGCGGGCGAGCTTGGCGCCCAATTGCATCTGCTTGCCCGGTGAGAAGGCGAGATGCAGTCCCCAGTCGGTGAAGGCCTGGAGAACGGTAGCCGGCGACAGGCCCGCCGTCATCTGCGCGATCGCCGCTGACGACGCCCGGTCCAGCGTTTCGGCAATGCCGTCGAGCGGGTCTGCGGGCGAAGCTGCAACGGGACTGATCATGATAGTCGCTCCTGACTTTGAACATCCCGCCGCGGCTACGCACGGATCATGCGACACGATCGGATTCGACCGTGTCGCCATAACGGTACTGCCCGGGATAGATATTGCGCAAGTGGTGTTTTCAGTGAAGAAGGGTGGCGATGATCGCTATCGCCCGTTTTATCCCTCTGGCTGACACGAAGCCGATAAGTATAGTCCCGGATGGCTGCCCGGAAACATGGGCTGGCGGCAAGGCCTCGGCGAACGTGGCGCATGATCGGAAGCAAGTCCGGCGAAAAGCGTTCATCGCTGCAATGCGACCGCATCCGGCTGGCGCAGGTCCGTCATACCGTGTTTCGTCGATCGGAAGCCGAAATGGCGAGGATGGATCGCTTTCTGACGGAAGGCGGGAAAACGGGATATCTCATGCCGCCAAGTGGCCGGTGTTATATCCGTTGAGCTTCGTCGTAACTGCGGATCAGATCGGCGGTCCCGGGGTGTCGCAAGCCCGTTGCGTAGCTTGCAATGCCGCAATGACCAGCTGCCAACGGGGCCAAAGACGTCGACCGCTTCGGGCAACGAAGGAAGGGTATCGAGCGCCGTCTCGCACAGCGCGCAGATCGCGCTGCAATTTCGTCAAATGCTACAAAGACGTCGTAGCCATCGGCCGCATCGGTATCATGCCCGATCGCCTCGAGGACTGAGGCCGTGTCGCCACATAGTGCGGGAGATGCGCGACAGGCTTTCCCTTCACTTTCGCATTGGCACCTGGTGCTGATCCAGCCGCCTGACCAAAGTCGCCAACACAATACATGTTATGTCATTTATTGACAAAGCAACGAATCAAGTTCAATGGCGCTGCTGCGTGGCAGCGCCTGACCCAGAACTGTTGATTTCCACTGAGAGCTGACCCGGGATTTCCATCGAGAATTGACCCTGGTGGATACTATGTCCCGCTGTGCGGGCGGTGGGTCAAGCGGGTGATTTTTCCTTTCTGGATTTGGGCGCTGCCGAACTGGCGCGGAAGCGGAAGCTGTCGTTTCCGGTCTCGAGGATGTGGCAGTGATGGGTGAGCCGATCGAGCAGCGCTGTGGTCATCTTGGCGTCGCCGAACACACCGGCCCACTCGCTGAAGCTGAGGTTGGTGGTGATGATGACGCTGGTGCGCTCATAAAGTTTGCTGAGCAGGTGGAAGAGGAGAGCGCCGCCGGACGGGCTGAACGGCAGATAGCCCAGTTCGTCGAGGATGAGCAGATCGAGGCGAAGAAGCCGGTCAGCCAACTGCCCGGCCTTGTTCATGGCCTTTTCCTGTTCCAGCGCGTTGACCAGATCGACGGTGGCGAAGAAGCGGACCTTCTTGCGGTGATGCTCGACCGCCTGCACGCCGAGGGCAGTGGCGATGTGGGTTTTGCCAGTGCCGGGGCCACCGATCAGCACGACATTGTGAGCCCCATCGATGAACTCGCCGCGATGGAGCTGGCGGACCATGGCCTCGTTCACTTCGCTGGAAGTGAAGTCGAAGCCGGTCAAATCCTTGTAAGCCGGGAACTTGGCCGCCTTGATCTGATAGGCGATGGACCGGACCTCGCGTTCGGCGACCTCCGCCTTGAGCAATTGGGAGAGGATGGGAACGGCCGCATCGAACGCAGGCGCGCCTTGCTCGACGAGGTCGCCGACAGCCTGGGCCATGCCATACATCTTGAGCGAGCGCAGCATAACCACGACGGCGGCGCTGGCGGGGTCATGACGCATGGCGAAGGTCCTTGTTCCGCAGGGTGTCATAACGGGCGACATTGGCCTTGGGTTCGCGCCTCAGGACCAGAGCCTGCGGGGCATCGATCCTGGGGGGAGTACCGTCCTTGCCGTCGATCAGGCGGTGCAGGATATTGAGGATGTGGGTCTTGGTCGCAATGCCGGCCTCGAGAGCCAGCTCGACGGCACACAGCACGGCCTGTTCGTCATGGTGCAGGACCAGCGAGAGGATCTCCACCATCTCCCTATCGCCGCCGGGGCGCTTCAGAAGCTGGCCCTGCAGCTGCCGGAACGCCTCCGGCATCTCGGTGAAGGGCGCGCCATTGCGCAGGGCTCCGGGCTTGCGCTGGATCACCGCGAGATAGTGCCGCCAGTCATAGATCGTCCGTCCCGGCTGATCATGGGATCGTTCGATGATCCGCCCATGCTCGCACAGGATCTGCCCCTCGGCAGCAATGACGATCCGATCGGGATAGACCCGCAAGCTCACCGGCCGGTTGGCGAAGGACGCGGGGACGCTGTAGCGGTTGCGCTCGAAGGATATCAGACAGGTCGGCGACACCCGCTTGGTGTGTTCGACGAAGCCGTCGAAGGGCCGCCCCAGCGGCATCAGGCTGGCGAGTTCGGCGGCATGCACGTCGGCGATGGTGCCGGGCAGCACACCGTGGGCAATCTGTTCCCACTGCGCGATGCATTGCGCCTCGAGCCAGGCGTTGAGTGCATCGATATCCGGGAAGGCGGGCCCAGAAGGACCATGGGCCTGCCATAGCCGCCGCCGCGCATCCTGGACATTCTTCTCGACCTGACCCTTCTCCCATCCTGCGGCGGGATTGCAGAACTCCGGTTCGAACAGATAGTGGCTCGCCATGGCGGCAAAACGGGCGTTGACCTGACGGGCTTTGCCACTGCCGATCTTGTCGACTGCGGTCTTCATATTGTCGAAGATCCCGCGCTGCGGCACGCCCCCAAGCACCCGGAAGGCCTGGGTCATGGCATCGAACAGCATCTCGTGGGTCTGGAGCGGATAGGCGCGGACGATGAAAGCCCTGCTGTGCGACAGCTTCGTATGTGCGGCCTGCAGCTTGGTCTGCCTGCCGCCGATCATCGCCCAGTCCTCGCTCCAGTCGAACTGAAAGGCTTCGCCGGGCTGGAAGATCAACGGCACGAACGTCCCGCGCCCACTTGTCTGGGCGTCGCGCTGCCGGTCGGCCTTCCAGGCCCGCGCAAAGGCCGCAACGCGGTTGTAGGAACCGTCGTACCCCAAGGCCACGAGATCGGCGTGCATCTGCTTGGCTGTACGCCGCTGCTTGCGCGACTTGCTGCCCTCGATCCTCAACCAGGCTGACAGCTTCTCGGCAAACGGGTCCAGCTTGCTCGGCCGCTCGGGAACCTTGAACTTCGGCTCCACCGTGTCCGCACGCAGGTACTTGCGGATCGTGTTGCGCGACAATCCCGTGCGCCGTTCAATCTCACGGATCGGGATGTGCTGCCGGAAATGCCAGCGACGGATTACACTCAGTAACGCCATGTCGATCACTCCAGGATCTCCCGACCTGCAAGCCAGGAGAACGATCAGAACATGGGTCAATTCTCAGTGGAAATTTCTGCCCCTCCCGGGTCAGCTCTCAATGGAAATCAACAATTCACCAGGCCAAACAGGCCGTTGACGGCTACGTCGTCAGTTGACCTGCTCTGGAAGCCGCGAATTAAAAAGGTTGTCGTCCAGCTCGCGCCGCGACCGCCATAGACAGAATGGACGGAAGGGTCATTTTCGACCACCTCCGTGAGCGAGTTGGCTTGCTGATTAGCGATGAACTCGGAGGTGAGCGAGCTGGTGCTGAACGGCGTGTCGAGCACATCCTGATCGCCGAGGATGCCGATCCGGGC
The DNA here is from genome assembly GCF_000445105.1 of Sphingobium lactosutens DS20. GTDB lineage: Bacteria > Pseudomonadota > Alphaproteobacteria > Sphingomonadales > Sphingomonadaceae > Sphingobium > Sphingobium lactosutens. Next base: position 20,842 of record NZ_ATDP01000074.1, read on the forward strand.
TGTCGTCGCAACCTGACCATCGCCTACAACCCGCTGACCATTGACAATGATCGTGTCCACGTCGCTGCGGTCGGCCGAAGCGAGTTGCACGCGCCCTTCTGTCGTTTCCTGCGCCAATACCGGCGCACTCGCCATCGCCAGCGCCGCAAGCGACGCCCCCCTCAAAACCCAGCTCATATTCCCCCACAGCGCTAATGCGATTGATTTGCAACTTCAGGCCGATAGTGTGAAAGTCGCTCGTGCGCGACCCCAATCGTGCGGAATGCGAACCCAAACGTGCGAAGAGGGGCCGGATTGTGCCTACCCGACTGGAAAACTTGAGAAACAAATTTCGCGATGGCCTCGACACGCCCGAGCAACGCGCCCGCCATTGGCAGCGTGTCGGCGCGACTCACCGGCTCGGCGTTACATCACGGGATGGGAGCGTGACCTTAAACCTCACGGACTATTCGTCCTACCAAGGCGCCTTCGGCTATTCCGATCGCCTGAACATCTACATGGGCGTGAAGGGCAGCGGCCGCATCATTCGCCACAGTCCCGCCCAGGCGCTCGAAGCCACGATCCATCCCGGCCGCGTCGGCTTGGGCGTTCCGGAAACTGCCGGCGAAGGCTTATGGGATAATCTATCGTTGCTCGCGCTTGGCGCCGACCTATCGAAGCTGCCGTTAGATGAAGGGAAGATCGTCAAGCCTGACGCTTTCGTCCCGATAGGATCGCGCCTTCATGACGATCCCCTTTTGACGGCCGTGCTGACCGCCATGTGGCGCGAGGCCGAGGCGCATGGTCATGTCTCGGCCTTTTTCGAACATGGCCTGCTGATCGTCGCGAACCGGTTGCTGGAGCTTCCTACGGTCGAACCATCGATCATCCGCCGTCTGTCGGATCCGCAGCTCAAGCGCGCGGTCGAGCGTATCGAAGACGCGCTGGCAGAGGATCTCACCATCGGCGAGCTGGCGGGTTTAGCGGGCATGAGCCGCCACCATTTCAGCCGTGCGTTCAAAGCGGCGACCGGCCTGCCGCCCTATGAATATCTCACCCGTAGGCGGGTCGAACGTGCCAAGAGCTTACTGGAAGCGAGCGACGCAAACGTTATGCAAATCGCCCTTCTTGTCGGTTTTACAAACCCCAGCCAGTTCGCCGCGGCCTTTCGGCGGGTCACTGGCCACACCCCTACCACCTGGCGAAGATTGCACTGATCGCCTTGATGCCTGTAATCTAATAATCAATTGTTTGCATCATGGCGAAATTTCTAGCCTTCATGTCCGTTGCGTCAAGCTGACGTACCCACGCGACAAAAGACTGTAGTCTCGATAGCACTGGTTTTTTGACTAGAGAATGGCGGGCTTCGAACAAAACCGCCATTTAGGCCGCTCGTGGGAACGGTAGAATTGTCCCAATGTCGGTCGAAGCCGAGAACGGCATGCCTGAAAGGCACATCTAAGTTGACTGTCCACATAACCGAGTGATCATCGCTAGCGAGGCCTGGGCTGACAGGCACGGCGTGGCGCCGGCCGCACGCCTGGTCGCGTTCGGCGTCGGCGCCGTAGAGCCCGGACTGTTTGGGCTGGGGCCAGTCCCGGCAGTGCGTCAGGCACTCGCCCGCGCCGGCTGGTCGGTATCGGATCTGGAGCGCGTGGAGATCAACGAGGCTTTTGCCGCGATCACGATCGCCGTGGCCGGTGAACTGGGCTTGCCCGAGGATATCGTCAATGTCGAGGGTGGTGCGATCGCACATGGCCATCCGATCGGCGCGACGGGCGCGGTCCTGACCACCCGTTTGCTCCATTCCATGCAGCGCGATGGTCTTCGGCGGGGTCTGGTCACGCTCTGCATCGGGGGCGGGCAGGGCGTCACGCTGCTCGTAGAGGTCGTTTCCTGATTTTGAGCGGGAGATGGGCACGGCAAATATCGGGAACACGCACATTCATGACCGCCAATATGTACACTCTGCTTCTTGACGCCCATCTCGGCCTCTCCTGGTTCTCGCTCGGCTTCACCCTCGCCTGGGTCGTGATCGTATGTCGGGCACCTCTCCGCCCGGTGCGGCTGGGGCCACTTGGCCGAACGATCCATGTCAGCGCCATGGCCTCGACAGGATTGGCGGGCTTGACCGGCCTCAGTCTTCTGGCAGCAGGGTCCGGGCTTTCTATGGCATTTTCATGGGCGGGGCTGGCGGCGGTAGCTGGTCACGGCGTGGCCAGTGCTCGCAGCCGCAAGGCAGTGATGACAGGAAGCAAGGCACGGGCGGCAAGGGCTGCATTTTTTTCTGCTCGTACTTGCTGTCGCTTTCGAGATCATGCGTTCCAGGCCGTTCTGAACGCCTTGGGGGGGGGGGGGCAGAGTATTACGCCATTGGCTCCGGCGTCACAACATGGTCTATGGCAATGGTGAAAGCGCCGATCGTCCATACCCCAAACAATCGCGGTAGCTTGGCTCGCGCGCGGGGTTGCCGACTAACGACGAACGCCTAGCTACGCTTGTTCATGCATGCCCGCTGCCCTCGCGGCGCGGTCGCCCGCCGCGGACATGCGCGCTCGCGTCAATGATCGTCTCGGCGCTAGGATTTAGATTCTCAACCGCACCGGCCATGCCGAAAATCTCGACCCGCCCGCCCTCGTTATAAATGCGTCCCGCTACAGTGCCGTGCAGGATTGCGCGCGCGCCAGCTTCGATGGTGAGGTCGCCCATGATCGTGCCATGGAGGATGAACCGCGCGCCGCTCTTGAGTGTCGCGGCACCGCTGATAGTGCCATAGAGCGCCATGTCCTCGCCAATCTCGAGCGGGCCTTCGATGCTGTCGTGAACCGCGCGCATTATGCAGCCGCCTCGAGATCTGTCAGGGCAAAGTCATTGCCCTTGAACAGCAAGGGCTCGCCGGTCGCCTTGGCGAGTGCAAATGAAAAGCAGTCGCCGAAATTCAAGCCGGCCTTGTGGCGGCCCTTGCCGAAATCCAGAAAGGCTTGCCGCGCCAACTCACCATGTTCGACCGTCACCGGTTCGATCGTAATTCCCGCGCGCCGGAAGAAGGCTTCTGCCTGGCGCATTCCTTCGGATCCGAGCTGGTTTTCAATGACGATCGACAATTCGACATAGGTTGCGCCGCTGATACGGCATGCGTCGGCATTGTGGATTGCCTGGGTAAACGATTCCGCTTCGGGTTCGCGATAAAGGATCGCAACCAGCGCCGATGTATCAAGGATCATTTCGGCAAGCCATTTTCATCGTAAAGCAGCTCGCCATGCTCGATATAGGATCGCTTCACATGGACGGCGGCGCGATCCGCGATTGCCAGCAGCTCCGCCACGCTTGCCTTGCGTTTGTTCCGCTCGATCCGGGCGTAGCACTCGCGCAGCGCCTCCGTCACCACGCGGGTCATGCTCTGGCCGGTCGCCTGGGCGATGGCACGGGCGAGTCTATGAGCCTCGGGATCTTTGACGTTAAGGCTCACGATTGCACCTTTCTAGAAATTCCGGCCTATTTCTACCATGGAGGCCTGCCGAATGTCGAGCGGGGATTAAGCTCGCTGGCAGTTTCAAAATCCGCTTGAACGGCGGGGCGCCAGTGCGCTGCTCTCAATCGCGAGCCGATATCCGTGCCCAGGGCAATCTACGGGCTTTCCATGCACATCAACGGCGTGTTTGCCTTAACCACATTGCCCGTCGCCTGGCGCGGTTTTTCCCGCGCCAGGTCAATCCCCGAGAAAAGGCGAGGCGCGTATGACGAGCGCTATCGTGCGCTCGAGATAGTCGGACTTCGCCTCCGGCGTATCGGGCATCTCGCGCCGGTCGAGGATCCTGGCGCGGGGAATGCTCACCAGTGCGTCGAAAATGAACGCGGCGAGAAAATGCAGGTCTTCGCGTAGGTCGCCATGCTCTGCTGCGGCGTCCTCCAGAATGGGCAGGATGACTTCCGTTCCCGCCGCCATTCCGATGAGTGGTCTCGGACCATCGGCGGCAAGGCCATGATCGGCGACCCAGTCGACCAAGGCCAGAATGCCGATCACCTCCTTCGTCAGCGACAGATCGAGCATCTCGCTCGCAAGATGCAGAAGCTGTTCGCACGGGGCGCCGGCTGGAGTGGTCGAGGCTATCGGTTTGAGATGCCGGGCGGTGCCATGTTCCAGCGCGGCCACCAGGAGGCCGTTCTTCGAACCGAAGCGCGCATAAAGCGTTCGCTTCGACACGTCCGCGGCAGTGGCGATACTTTCCATGCTGGCGCCATCGGGACCATGCCGGACGAACTGTTCGAGCGCTGTCTCGAGGATATGGGTACCGAGTTTAGCCGCGATTTCCTGGGTGGGTCGGCCGCCCCGGGGGTCGCGCGGGGGCAATCGGTCAGAATTCTGAATCGGGGAACTGGCGGTCATTGCACAGTCTCTAATCCATTCGGATGCGCTCTGCATCGATTTCCACCTTGATCGCCCTTTGCACGACAGGCAATAACAAAACCGATAAGTATACATACGCATTGCCGGAGCAGGAGTCGCGAAGGAATTCTCACGGCACATCGAAACAGCGACGGGACCGGATGATCATGACGGATATTGCACTCGTAACGGGTGGCACGCGCGGCATAGGCGCCGCCATCGCCCGATCACTCAAGGCGGAAGGCTATGAGGTGGCGGCCGTCTACCACGGTAACGATGCCGCAGCCGCCCGCTTCAAGCAGGACACCGGCATACCGGTGTTCAAATGGGACGTTGCGGACGAGGCGGGCTGCCGCGAAGGCGTGGCCCAGGTCGAGGCGCAACTGGGTCCGGTGTCCGTGCTCGTCAACAATGCCGGTATCACCCGCGACGGGATGTTCCACCGCATGAGTTGGGACCATTGGCGGGCGGTGCTCGCGACCAACCTCGACTCCATGTTCACGATGACCCGGGCGCTGATCGAAGGAATGCGCGAACGTCGCTTCGGCCGGATCATCAACATCTCATCCATCAATGGCCAGAAGGGGCAGGTGGGGCAGGTCAATTACTCTGCCGCCAAGGCCGGAGTGATCGGCTTCACCAAGGCGCTCGCACAGGAAAATGCGTCGCGTGGTATCACGGTCAACGCGATTTGCCCCGGCTATGTCGACACCGAGATGGTGGCTGCCGTGCCGCCCGATGTCCGCGCCGCGATCATTTCCGGCATCCCGGTTGGCCGGTTGGGGGAACCGCAGGAGATCGCCGACGCCGTCGCCTTCCTTGCCTCGCACAAGGCAGCCTTCTGTACCGGTTCGGTGCTCACGGTGAACGGAGGACAATATATCGCGAACGGGTAGGTGAGCGGCCGGCCGCACCTCGGGAGAACCACGTATATCCCGCAATGCCACAGATCGGCGAAACTGCTCCTTCCGGTTCCGATAAGAAAGGTTTTGATCAATGACCTATCCCTTCGACCAGTTCAGTGCCCTTGGAAAGGCCCACGGGCAATTTGTCGCGGCGCTCGCGCAGATCGCGCGCGAAAGCGGCGAGCACTATGCTCAGATCAGCGGCAAGGCAGCGGCCAGCCTGTTCGAGCAGTTCAAGGATTTGAAGCCGGGCGCCGTTCCGAATTTCGACAGCGAACCCCTCACGAGCCTTTTCGGCGAAGTCGAAAAAAGCCGGGAGGCTTCACTCGAGAAGATCAAGAGCGCCTATGACGACTGGCAGGGCGCCTGTCAGGACGTATTCTCCGAAACGGCCCGTGGCCAGCAGGACCTTGTTGAGCAGGCCCAAGCCTGGCTGCAGCCGTTGATCAATCCGGGCGCGATCACACCTGGGCAGGCTGCGGCCAAGTCGGCGGCTGCAGCGCGTGCTTCCGCCAAAACCGCTGACACAGCCTGAGGGTCGCATCTCGAGCCGAGTGGCTCCCGTCCGAACGGGAGCAGTCAACGGCGCTTCTGAAACAGGGTTATCGCGAGGAGATATGGGGCTTGGACAATTGAGAGCGACAAAACGACGCCCATCCGCAGCAATAGCGGGCTTTGTCGCTTCGGGGTTAGTTGCCGCCTGCTCCTTCGCCCCAAATCATGTCCGGCCGCCTTCGCCAGTTCCCAATCAATTTCCCGGCGAGACGGACGCAAGCGAGTCCATCGCCACCGTTGGATGGCGGGATCTGTTTCGGCAGCCGGAACTCGCGCGATTGATTGAGGAAGCGCTCGCGAACAATCGCGATGTCCGCATCGCCGCGACCCGCGTCGCCGAAGCGCGCGCGGCATGGCGGATCGAGGGCGCCTCTCTCTATCCGCAGCTTGACGCCGTGGGCACCGGCACGCGCGGCCGCACGCTGTTCAATCTTCCGGTCACAGGCGCCACGCCGGTCGATGTCCGCCAGATCAGCGCGCAGCTCAGCGCCAGTTGGGAGATCGATTTCTGGGGCAGGCTGCGCAACCTCCGCGACGCGGCGCGTTGGCAATATCTGGCGACCGAGGAAGCGCGCCGCGCTGTCGCCACCGGTCTCGTGGCCCAGGTCGCGAACGGCTATCTGCTCGAACGGGAATATGAGGAGCGCGCGGCGCTTGCGCGAAAGTCGATCGAGACGCGCGAGGGTTCGCTGCGCATCATGCGCCGCCGCTATGAGGTTGGATCGGGTTCGAAGCTCGACATGACGCAGGTGCAGACCCTGCTCGCACAGGCGCGCATGACATTGCAGGCGCTGGAGCAGGACCGCGATGTCAACCGCAACGCGCTGGCCTTGCTGGTCGGCCGCCCGGTAGACATCGCCCCCGGAACATTGTCGCTCACGCAGGTGCCGGAGGACCTCGCCGTGCCGACGGGGCTGCCGTCGGAGCTGCTCGCCAACCGCCCGGACATCGTCGCGGCCGAACATCGCCTGCGCGCCGCCGACGCCAATATCGGTGCCGCCCGCGCCGCCTTCTTCCCAAATATCAGCCTCACCGGCGCCTATGGGACGATGAGCGACCAGCTCGACGGCCTTTTTTCGGGCGGAAGCGAAGCCTGGAGCTTCACGCCGACCATCAGCCTGCCGCTGTTCAATGCGGGCCGGATGAAAGGCAATCTGGACGTCGCCCGGGCGCGGCAGGAGCGCGCCATCGCCGAATATGAGCAGGTTATCCAGGGCGCCTTCCGCGACGTGTCGGACGCGCTGGTGCGACGGCGGCAGCTCCGGCTCCAGATCGGGACCACCCGGGAATTGCTGGAAGCGCAACGGGAGCGAGCGCGGCTTGCGCAGCTGCGCTTCGACAATGGCCGCTCCGCCTATCTGGAGGTGCTCGACGCGCAGCGCGACCTGTTCGACGCCGAGCAGGCGCTGGTCCAGCTTCGCCGCGCCGAACTCGCCAGCCTCGTCGCGCTCTATGCGGCGCTGGGGGGAGGCTTCGTTGCCGACAGGGGCTTCGAGCGCGATGCATCGGCAACAGACAGGGGACAACCATGAAGACGCAGCCGATGAAGACCTGGCTCATCCGGGGCGGGATCGCCGCGGCGGTTGTTCTGGCCGCCGTGCTTCTCTGGTCTCTGCTCAAGCCTTCCGACCTTCCCGAGGGCATTGTCGGCGGCAACGGCCGGCTGGAGGCGGTCGAGATCGATATTGCCGCCAAGACGCCCGGCCGCATCCGCGATATAGTCGCCGACGAAGGCCAGCTCGTAAAGGCGGGTGAGGTGGTCGCCCATATGGACATCGAGACGCTGCAGGCGCAGCAGTCGGAAGCCAAAGCGCAACTCGCCCAGGCGCTTAATTCCGTCCAGATCGCCGAGACCCAGGTAGGCCAGCGCCAGAGCGAGCGCGCGGCGGCGCTCGCCACGGTCCGCCAGCGCGAGGCCGAGCTCAATGCCGCGCGCAAGCGGCTGGCGCGCTCGGAGACGCTGGCGCGAGAAGGGGCGACCGCCGTGCAGGAGCGCGATGACAACCAGGCGGCCGTCGAAGGCGCGGCGGCCGCCGTGGAGGCGGCGCGGGCGCAGTTGTCGGCGGTCGACGCGGGGATCGCCGCCGCGCGCAGCCAGGTGATCGGCGCGCGCTCCAATGTCGACGCTGCGCGTGCGACGATCACGCGCATCGAGGCGGACATCCGGGATGGCGACCTGCGCGCGCCGCGCGGTGGCCGCATCCAGTACCGCGTGGCGCAGCCCGGCGAGGTGGTGGCCGGCGGCGGACGGGTCATGAACCTCGTCGACCTGTCCGATGTCTACATGACCTTCTTCCTGCCCGAAACCGTCGCCGGCCGTGTCGCGATCGGCAGCGAAGTGCGTCTCGTGCTCGATGCGGCGCCCCAATATGTCATCCCGGCCAGGATCAGCTTCGTCGCCGATGTCGCCCAGTTCACGCCCAAGACGGTCGAGACCGACAGCGAGCGGCAGAAACTGATGTTCCGCGTGCGGGCGCAGATCGATCCCGTGCTGCTCAGACGCCATATCACGCTGGTCAAGACCGGCCTGCCGGGCATGGCCTATGTGCGGATCGATCCCAATGCGGCATGGCCGCAGCAGCTTGCCGATGTCGTGAAGGAATAGACCGGTGGGCTCATCCCAGCCACCGAGCGGTCCGCCGGTCGTCCGCCTTGCCGGGGTACGATTGCGCTACGGCAAGGTGGAAGCACTGCGCGGCATCGATCTCGATATCGCGGCCGGGCGGATGATCGGCCTGATCGGTCCCGACGGCGTCGGAAAATCCAGCCTGCTCTCGCTGATCGCCGGCGCGCGGGCCGTGCAGGAGGGCAAGGTGCATGTGCTGGGCGGCGACATCGCCGACAGCCGTCATCGCGAAGCGGTGTGCCCGCGCATCGCCTATATGCCGCAGGGTCTTGGCAAGAACCTCTATCCAACCCTGTCCGTCGAGGAGAATCTCCAATTCTTCGCACGCCTCTTCGGTCATGGCGCAGCAGAGCGTCGCCGCCGGATCGATGAACTGACGCGCTCGACCGGCCTCCATGGCTTTCTCGCGCGACCGGCCGGCAAGCTTTCGGGCGGCATGAAGCAGAAGCTGGGCCTGTGCTGCGCGCTGATCCATGACCCAGACCTCCTCATCCTCGACGAACCGACGACCGGCGTCGATCCGCTCGCGCGGGCGCAGTTTTGGGAACTCATCGCCCGCATTCGCCGCCAGCGGCCGACCATGAGCGTCATCGTCGCCACCGCCTATATGGATGAGGCGCAGCGCTTTGACTGGCTGGTCGCGATCGACGACGGGGCGGTGCTCGCGACCGGCACGCCCGCCGAGCTGTTGGAGCGCACCGCGCGCGATTCTCTGGAAGCGGCCTTCGTCGCTCTGCTGCCCGAGGAGAAGAAGCGCGGGCATGCGCCGGTGGAGATTCCGCCTCTCGACGCCGACGAGGACGACATCGCGATCGAGGCGCGCGACCTCACCATGCGCTTCGGTGATTTCGTGGCGGTCGACCATGTGAGCTTCCGCATCCGGCGCGGCGAGATATTCGGGTTCCTGGGCTCCAACGGCTGCGGCAAGTCGACGACGATGAAGATGCTGACCGGCCTGCTCCCCGCCAGCGAAGGCCGGGCCTGGCTGTTCGGACGCGAGGTCGATTCCCGCGACATCGCGACGCGCAGGCGGGTGGGCTATATGAGCCAGGCCTTCTCGCTCTATGGCGAGCTGACGGTGCGGCAGAATCTGGAGCTTCACGCGCATCTGTTCCATGTCCCCGACGACGAGATCGGCGGGCGGATCGACGAGATGGTCGAACGTTTCGGTCTCGAAGCGGCGCTCGATGACCTGCCCGAGAAGCTTCCGCTCGGCATCCGCCAGCGGCTCAGCCTTGCGGTCGCGATGGTGCACAAGCCCGAACTGCTGATCCTCGACGAGCCGACATCGGGTGTCGACCCGGTCGCCCGCGACAGCTTCTGGCGGCTCCTCGTCGAACTGTCGCGCCGCGACAGGGTGACGATCTTCATCTCGACCCATTTCATGAACGAGGCGGAACGCTGCGACCGCATGTCGATGATGCATGCGGGCAAGGTGCTCGACAGCGATGCTCCCGCAAGGCTGGTCGAAAGGCGTGGGGCGGCGACGCTTGAGGAAGCGTTCATAGGCTATCTCCTCGAAGCGGGCGGCGAGGAAAAGGGCGAAGAGGTCGTGCCGGATGCGGTCGATGCGCCCACGCCCCCTGAGCCGCATTCCGTAAGACGCCGTTTTAGCCCGCAGCGGATGCTGAGCTATGTCTGGCGCGAAACGCTCGAGCTCCAGCGCGATCCGGTGCGCGGCACGCTGGCGCTAGCCGGTTCCGTGATCCTGCTACTGGTCATGGGCTTCGGCATCAGCATGGACGTGAACGACCTTCGCTATGCCGTGCTCGACAGGGACCAGAGCAGCGTCAGCCAGCGCTACCAGCTCGACATTTCCGGGTCGCCCTATTTCATCGAGCAGGCGCCCCTCGCCGACTATGACGACATGGACCGCCGGATGAAGAGCGGCGAGCTCGCGCTCGCCATCGAAATCCCGCCCAATTTCGGACGGGACCTGCTCAGGGGGAACCAGGTTGCGATCGCCGCCTGGTTCGACGGCGCGATGCCGCAGCGCGCCGAGACCGTGAAGGGCTACATTCAGGGTATGCACCAGCACTGGCTTGCCGATCAGGCGCGGATGAGCGGAGCCAGCACGGGAAGCTCCGCTGTGTCGATCGAGAACCGGTTCCGCTACAATCCCGATGTCAAGAGCCTGCCGGCCATGGTGCCGGCGGTCATCCCCATCCTGCTGCTCATGCTCCCGGCAATGCTCGCGGCGCTGGCCGTGGTGCGCGAGAAGGAGATCGGCTCGATCATCAATCTCTACGTGACGCCGGTGACGCGCACCGAGTTTCTCCTCGGCAAGCAGCTTCCCTATGTCGCGCTCGCCATGGTCAACTTCGCCGTCATGGTGGTGATGGGCGTGTTCCTTTTCGGCGTGCCGCTCACCGGCAGCCTGCCGGCTCTCACCCTCGGGGCCTTGCTCTTCAGCATGATCGCGACCGGCATGGGATTGCTCGCCTCGGCGATCACGAGAAGTCAGATCGCCGCCATGTTCCTTGCGATGGTGGGCACGCTGATCCCCACCATGACTTATGGAGGCATGCTCGATCCCGTGTCCTCGATGAATGGCTTTGGCCGCGTGATCGGCGAGATTTATCCGGCGAGCCATATGTTCACCATCAGCCGCGGCGTATTCAACAAGGCGCTGGGGTTCGGTGATCTGATCGGCGCATTCTTGCCGCTCATCCTCGCGGTGCCGATCATCATCGGCCTCGCGATCATGCTGCTCGCCAGGCAGGAGCGCTGACATGCGGCAGAAGCTTTCGAACATCTATCGTCTGGGCGTCAAGGAGCTCTGGAGCCTGTGGCGCGATCCGATGATGCTGGTGCTGATCATCTTCACCTTCACCTTCGCGGTCTACAGTTCCGCCTCCTCCATGCCCGAGACCTTGCAGAACGCGTCGATCGCGATTGTCGACGAGGACGCTTCGCCGCTTTCGCAGCGTATCGTATCTGCTTTCTATCCGCCGCAGTTCGTTCAGCCGGTGATGATCGCGCCCGCGCAGATCGATCCGGGCATGGACGCGGGCATCTATACCTTCGTCCTCCACATCCCGTCCGGCTTCCAGCGTGACGTCCTCGCCGGGCGACCGGCCGAGATCCAGCTCAACACCGACGCGACCCGGATGAGCCAGGCGTTCACCGGCAGCGGCTACATCCAGCAGATCGTGATGGGCGAAGTCAGCGCTTTCGCCAGGCGCTATCGTGGCGCCGCGACATCGCCGGTGGACCTGGAAGTCCGCGCCCGTTTCAACCCGACGCTCAACAAGAGATGGTTTGGCGGTCTTGCGCAGATCATCAACCAGATCACCATGCTCTCGATCATCCTGACCGGGGCCGCGCTCATCCGCGAGCGCGAGCACGGTACGATCGAGCATCTCCTCGTCATGCCGGTCACGCCCTTCGAGATCATGATGAGCAAGGTATGGGCGATGGCGCTGGTCGTCCTGCTCGCAGCCTTCCTCTCATTGAACCTTGTCGTGCGCGGCGCGCTGGGGGTGCCGGTGGCAGGTTCGCTGCCGCTCTTCTTTGCCGGCGCAGCGCTGGTCCTGTTTGCGACCACCTCGCTGGGCATTTTCATGGCGACGATCGCGCGCAACATGCCCCAGTTCGGCATGCTGGCGGTGCTGGTCCTTCTGCCCCTCCAGATGCTTTCCGGGGGCACAACGCCACGTGAAAGCATGCCGCAAATCGTCCAGACTGTCATGCTCGCCGCGCCGACAACGCATTTTGTCGAACTGGGCCAGGCCATCCTGTTTCGCGGAGCGGGATTCTCGGTCGTCTGGCCGCAGTTCCTGGCAATCCTCGCCATCGGCGCCGTCTTCTTCGTGATCGCGCTCACCCGTTTTCGAAAGTCGATTGGAACGATGGCATGACACGAAGTAATATGTGCAGCGATCTAGTAGGCACCCGGGTCTGCCGGAGGGGTCTGGTTCGTGACGCGGGCTTCCTCGTCGGGCTTGCGATCGTTCCAGCGGCAGCACGTTCGGCGACGCGGGATCTCCACCGGATGTCCGTGGCGGTGCGAAACCTCAAGCCCGGAGAATATCTGTGGTTTCCGGAGGTGGCGCCGGCCGGGCCGGTTCTTCTCGTCGTCGCCCTCAAAACGCAGCGGGCCTATGTCTATCGCAACGGAGTGCCGATCGGCGTCTCGACGATTTCCTCGGGCAAGGAAGGTTATGAGACGCCCACCGGCGTTTTCACCATTCTCCAGAAGCATGTCGACCACAAGTCCAATCTCTATGACGACGCGCCAATGCCGTTCATGCAGCGGCTAACCTGGGACGGTGTGGCGCTCCATGCCGGCAATCTGCCGGGTTATCCCGCCTCCCATGGCTGCATCCGCCTGCCGGAGGCCTTCGCGCGCCTGCTTTATGGGGTGACCCGCCTTGGCATGACCGTTCTGGTCGCGAACGATCAGACCATTCCTCGCGTCGCACCGACACCGGCCTTCCTGCGCGAGAACGCGAAGATCGACGAGGCTGAAGAAGGCGAGGAATGGACGCCGGAAGCGGCGCCGGAAGGTCCTATCTCGATCCTCATAAGTGCGCCCGATCAGCGTATCCTTGTCCTGCGCAATGGTGTCCGGATCGGCGCCGCACGCGTGGCAATTGATGAGGCCGTGATCTCTGCCACTGCCTATATCCTGGCAAGCATCGACAGCGGCCGGTTCCGCTGGTTGCGTCTCGCATTGCCCGGTCGATCGGAAGATGCCGGAAAGGAAGTGACCGTCGAGGAGCGGGCGCGCCTGCGCCTGCCGTCAGCGTTCCAGAACAGACTTCGCGCGATTCTTGGCGCCGGTACCGTCGCGATCGTAACGCCTGACAGCCTCGCAAGCGGTAGCGCGGGCGAGCGGATCACCGTGATTTCCAGCGAGGAAGGGCCGTGATCGTCTTACACTGCGGGCATCGGACCCTCTGTCTCCGCTTCGGCAGCTGCCGGAAAGCCAGCTCATGTCGATGAACCCGTCCCGCCCCGGACGTGGGACGCATGGCTTCGAGGACAACAGCTTTCATGTCGTCCTGGTGCTCGTTTCCCTGGCATTCGCCTGGATAATCGAGCCGATGTTCAGCGGCATATTGTGGGGAAGTGTCGCAGCCATCCTGTTCGCGCCACTCAACCGGCGTCTGCTGACGATCATCCCTCGTCATCCCAATCTCGCCGCATTTGGCACGGTTCTTCTCATTGTCCTTCTAGCGATCCTACCCGCTATCCTGCTTGCTGCCGCGGTGACTCAGGAATTGTCTGTGGTCTACGCGCAAATCCAATCGGGCCGGATCGATTTCGACCAGTATTTTCGCGAGTTCCAGCGCGTACTGCCCGGATCGGGCCGGCGGCTGCTTTCACGTTTCGGCCTCACGGATCTCTCGGCGGTCCGCGAGCGCCTGGGCGCCGGCTTCGTGGGAAGCTTCGAAGCGATCAGCCGGCATGCGCTCGGCATCGGCCAGAGCACTTTCTCCTTCGTGGTGGCCCTTGGCGTCATGCTCTATCTCACCTTTTTCCTGATGCGCGACGAACAGTCGCTCCTGCATAACGTCGGCCAAGCGATGCCCTTACACCCTCGCGAGCGGCGGGCGCTGGCCGAGAAGTTCGTGCTAGTAGTGCGCGCCACGATCAAGGGCGGCATCGTCGTTGGGATCGTGCAGGGGGCCATCGGAGGTTTCGTGTTCTGGCTGCTTGGCATACACGGAGCACTGCTCTGGGGTGTGCTGATGGCGGTACTGTCATTGCTGCCGACGGTCGGCACAGCTCTGGTCTGGGGCCCTGTCGCCATTTATCTGCTGCTCTCGGGCGCCGTCCTCGAAGGTCTTATCCTGATATTGTGCGGCCTGTTTGTGATCGGATTGGTGGACAACCTCCTGAGGCCGATCCTTGTCGGCCGCGACGCGCGAGTGCCCGACTATGTCGTTCTTGTAGCGACCTTGGGCGGGATCGAGATCTTCGGCTTCAACGGCTTCATCGTTGGCCCCATTATAGCGGCCATGTTCATCGCTGCGTGGAGCCTGTTCACCACCGAGCGGTTGGGTGAGACGCTAGGCAGATGTTAGCAATTCCATCGTGTGTCGATCAATATCCGCATGTGGAGGTTTGATGGGGTGGTCAACCTTTCATGAGCTAACGTCGATCGGTTTTGATTGAGGGGGGGGGCATCTTCGATCGACGATCGTTGGTCGGCGTTTGCGCCAATTCAAACAAGACTACCCCAGGAAAAACGGTGACGCGAAGTGTCAGAATTAGCAGAGGCGGCGCTTCCAACCAAACTCGTATCATCAATCGTCAGGACCCAGCATTACGTATGTGTCCGATCTAGTTTTGCAAACTGTGGTGTGACTTTGTGTATCGACCGATCTTATCCGTCGGCAGTCGGCACGGGATTTTGCCAGCCCCTGTTAACGGCGCTGGATGCGCTGTCGGGCCGGCTGTCGCTGGTTACGATCCGAGGACGAATCTTGCTGGCGAATGATTTTCTTGTCTGGGGCAAAGGGTTGCGGTCCCGCGGCCGGAAATATGGCGGCGCGAAGCCACGCTACCTTTCATGTACACTCGAGGGATATGCGGGGCCTCGGTTTATCCGCCCAAACGGTTTCGTTCAATGCCCAATGACCGGGGGAAACGGGTGATAGGTGTTTCACGTCGCGTCCAACATCTCAAACTGTTGCCGGACAACGTAGATGGATGATGGTTCCCGGCACAGGCAGGGAATTGATTCACCTGCGGAGGAATCAAGGGATTCTCATCTCGACCAGAGCGTCGTCGCCAAGCTCCTGGCGACTTTCGAAGCAGATTATCCCATCTTGCTGCATCGCTTGTCACACCGTCTGCGTTCGCAGGAAGCGGCGCAAGACGCACTTCACGACGCCTATGTGAAACTGCGATCGCAACCGGATGTGAAAGAAGTGCGGAATCACCGGGCTTATCTTTACCGGATGAGCCTGAATCTCGCGAAAAATAGCATCCGGCACCACGGGCGAACCTCGACCGTCGATGACTACATCCTGGCGCTGGTTCCCGACCTTGCCCCGGACCCCGAGCAGGTCGCGATCGCCCGGCTTGAGATGGAGCATATGTTTGCGGCGCTGCACAGGATGTCGCAGCGGCGTCGGCAGGTGTTTCTCGCTCGTTGGCGGGACGGAAAATCCCAGGCAGAGATCGCCCTCGAATTCGGGTTGCACAAGCGATCGGTGCAGAAGGAACTTATGCGAGCCGAAGTGCAGCTTCGCAAGGTTCTTCGCCGACCGAAATCATAGAAGGACGCCTCCGACAACCAGCCTCGCTTCGCATCTGCCGACGGCCGTTAAAAAATGGGGCGCCTTTCCTTACGCTCAGGTGTCGAGGCGCGGGAATGGACGGATTTCCTCCTCTGACGTCACGGATTGTGCCCGAGAACGTCCAGGGGTGGTGATCGAGGAAGCAGCGCGTTGAGGTTCCCAGCGCGAAAAGGGCTGCTTCGATACGCCCGAGGAGTCGCCATGGCGGCTTGGAACGTATGACCGTGAAGGTCGCGCTATGTGCTCGACTGTCGGATCGCAGGCTTTCTTCCGCGTCGGCGCGGAGACGGACGTGCCTGGAGCGCGCGGATGCGAGACCTGACGCCAAGCCGATACTGGCGCCCTGGCAGGTCAGTCTCGCCACCGGGATCATGCAACGCGATTTCAGCCGGGCCGTTTCTGTTCCCGATCTTGCGTGCCAGTGCCGGCTGTCGCTCAGCTATTTCATCCGCGCATTCTCGAACACGGTGGGCATCGCACCCTATGCCTGGTTCGTTCAGAAACGTGTTCAACATGCCGAAGCCCTGCTAACCGGAACGCAGCTCCCGATCGCCCAGATCGCGCTCGAATGCGGCTTCACGGATCAGCCCCATTTTACGAAGGCCTTTGCCAAGGCAAAGGGGACGACACCGGCACGATGGCGGCGTGGATTCCTGCTGGATTAGCCTGCGAACAGCGCCAGGCGAACGCTCAACAGTCGTCGGCCCGTTCGCCGTTGCGGACTGCGGCGCGGCGAAGAGCCGTTTCCAGAAGCCTCGGATCATGAACGGGGCGATCCCAGCGCGCGGAATCCCTCAATGTGGTGAGATCCTCCATGTGGGTCAGGAAGGTATAGACCCGATTGACGATCTCGATCATGAGCGACTTCATCTCGGCATCCGAAATGCGCGAGAGCTCAGACCAGGGGATCTCGCCGAAAGGCGTCACCACCTTTACGTCACTGAAGTCTCCCGACAGGCTGTCCGGCGCCGTTCCCGCATGAAGCTCCTCAAGCCGGCTATTGCGTACACATTGCTCGACGAGGGCAAGGGCGATCCGACGTGCCGCCCGGTCCGGAATTGCGTCGTCTGGCACGGGCTTATCCTCCCTTTCGACAAACGCGCCAGCACCTCGTATCGCGGTAGCATATCGTTGTTCCCGACCGCTGGAGCTTGCGTTCGACAGCCGCGTCTAGCGCAAAGCTGTGGGTCGCGGTGCAAATCTCCCAGGGAAACAGGGTGGCTGGCGTCGCTTGCCGCCCGAAGTCTTGCGCTCCTGACCGGCAGCGGGTGTAGAGACGCTGCCGGTCCAGCTGTTCATGCGTTCAGCTTGTCCTTCACCGCCTTGGCGGGGGCGAAGGTCAGCTTCCTGGCTGCAGCAATCTGAATTGTTTCACCGGTTGCTGGGTTGCGGCCTTCGCGCGCAGCCGTTTCCTTGACCTTGAACTTGCCGAACCCGTTGAGCGAGATCTCCTCGCCGCTGGCCGCAGCCTGTGCGATGGCCGCGAATACGGCATCGACCGCTTTGCGCGCCTCGGCCTTGCTCACCCCCGACTCAGCGGCCAGCGCGTCGGCAAGATCACTGTTGTTCATGCACAAACTCCCATAGTGTTGATGTGGTTGGGTCCAGACTGGCCCTCTATATCCTTGCCTTCAATTCAGCCAGTTTTTCCTGGCATAGCTCGTTGACGACATTGCCGAGCAGTTCAATCCGCTCGGAGAGATATGTAAACTCTTCGTCGTTCATCTGAAACCAGTCAGAATGCCGCGCCTTCACATAGGCGTCCTTGAGTTTGAGGAAGCGCGCCTCAAGTTTGCGCTTGTCGCGCGGCCAGACATCGATGAGCCTGGGCGACAGCTTCTCCGCCAACTGACGCAGGAATTTGATGTTGTGGCTGTATGGCGTATAGAAGGTGAAGACGAGCAGAATGCAATAATAGAGCCGCTCGCACGCCTGCTGCAGGTTGTAGGCAGCGTCCGGGTACAGCTTGGCCTGATAGAAAAATTGAAATCCCATACGCGATGATACGGCCAGCCCGAACCACTGGTCATAGTAGGTTTTGGCCATGTCGTACGCCTCCTGCGGCGTCTTTGGCTTTGGCTTGTGCAATTCGCTGTCATCGGCCTGGTAGAGCGCGATACCGTCGCGCGCCACGTCCATGAAGAAATAACGGCCATGTGCCAGTCCATCGTTCACCTCCTGCAGCGTGTGAACGATGAAATTTACCGGCGTGCGCAGCCTGTTGAGGATCATGGTCTCCCGGTCTATCCGCTCAGCCGCCTTTTCCCAATATTCCAGACGGTCCGTCAGCTCCTTCTGGTTGACGATGATGAGCAGGTCAAAATCCGAGCGATAGCCTCTCTTGGTGTGCGGTTCATGAACCCAGCGCCCGGTCGCGTATGAACCGTACAGGATGATCTTGAGGATGCGGCCCAGCTTGCGCGGGCCGTTCGGTTGGCCATGCGCATCGTCGAATTCCTCGAACAGGATCTGGATCACTCGATCGAGTTGGCGCCGCTTGTTGGCTGGCAGATGGTCGAGTTCTGTCCTCACGGTACTTCCACTGCTCCATTTAACAGAGCGTCCAGGAGGGGATGACGTGCCTCCGCGAACGGATTGGCGACGGTTACGCCGCCCCAGGTGAAGCCATCCCGCAAATCCTCGGAGAGCAGGAGGCGGCAGCCGGACTGGGACGCTGCCGCAAGAATGACGGCGTCCCAGGTCGGCAACAAATGGTCGGCTTCCAGATCGAAGGCTGAGAGCATCACGTCGGCCGAGATCTCGACGGTGGGAAAGGTATCGCGCCAAGCGAGAAGCGCTTCGCGCGCCTGGGCGGGTGGGCGCCCGGCCTTCCGTACCAGGACGGTGAACAACTCTCCCAAAACCTGCACGGGAATGACCGTACTTTGAATCGGAAGCAGGCGTACGAGCGCGATCGCCGTTGCCCGCTTGGCGGGATTATTCACGCCCTCGGCATAGACAAGAATGTTGGTGTCCAGCGCGATCTTCATCGTTCGTCGTAAAGCTCGTCACGCGTCCAGCGCCCGATCTGCACGATGTCCTGACGCGCCAGGCGGGCAAGCAAGACAGCACGGGCTCCTGATGTCGCTTCCTCTTCCCGATCGGCGGGAATTATCCGCGCGACGGGGCGACCGTGACTCGTCACGACATAGCTGTTGCCGTCACGGACACCGCGCAGAATCATGGAAAACTTCCGATTTGCATCAGCCGCAGAGACTGCCTGTTCCATTGATCGGCCCAAAAATAGTTATATTACCTACTCTACCGCGTGCGCGCCGACTTGCAAGAATTTTCGACGTGGCCGCTCGATCTTTTGCGTTCAGGCAGATCGCTCGCCTCAAAGTGGGCGTCAGTCGTTCTTGCACCTCACGAAGACGTGGCGCGGCTTCGCAAATCTCGATGTTCAAGCCGCGGACGGCATCGCTTATGGTCTTGCCATGATGAGGAACGATTCGCGCCAGGGCTCTCTGTTTCTTGATGGCGACCTGCCATCCGTTGAACGCGGCCGGGTGGCGGGACATGGCAGGGACATCCCTGACCCGCCGGCCGACGCGCCGGGCGATGATGTCCACATGCGCATCCAGCGCCATCCTGCGACGAAGGGGCTTTTCCGCAGCTGGTGGCGCCGGCTGGTCGGCGTTCGGTGACGTAGTCATTTGCGCGCGGCAGCGAATCCGCCAAACTCCGACGAGCGATCGCACGAACTTCAGCGTCTCATCAGGGTTCGGCACAGGTCTCGGCGGTCGTTCGACGCTGGAAGACCGGATGACGACCAGTTCAGGGGTCTACTTTATGCCGTCTTTGGCAAGCTGACTGACCTTGGCGTGAAAGAACCGCTCGCTCCACAGCGAGAGGGATTTCGCTTCGGTCGGACGCAGGAAGCGAGCGACGTCGCCCGCCGCTGCCGTCCAGTCAATCAAACTTATCTTCTCGACCAGGGTATCGACGAGCCACCCGCCATCGTAATCCGCATCGAGCCTACCCTGCCAGGGGCCAGCCTGCTGCAGCGCGGCGGCGAGCAGAGACAGGTTCAGGGGCACATGATGTGCAACATACCAGGAGAAGTCGAACCAGTCGCGGCCCTTGAGATAGGGCCGGCAGAGCAAGGCATGAATCTTGAGCGCGAAATTTGATGGCAGATCCTGGTGTCGTACCTCGTAATCGGCGGGGAAGTCGAGAAAGGTCGTGGCTTCTCCCGAGCCCGCCGGAGGATTGGTGTCGATCTCGAGCTTGATCTTGATCGTCCTGGCGCGGTTCGAGCCTGCAAAACGCAGGTTGAGCTGGGTCGCAATCGAATCGTTCTTCAGGACAGCCTCGCGCACGGCCCTGTCCATCTTTCCCTTCGGCTGCGCTTCGAGCTTGAGCCCGAACTGGGCGAAGATGTCGATCAGCGCCATGAGATAAGGTGACCATCGGAACGTTGCGTCGGGCTCCCGCAAAAGGAAATCGAGATCCTCCGAGAACCGCGGGAGGCCATGCAGGATCCGCAGGCTCGTGCCGCCCTGGAAAAGAGCGACGTCGAAAAAGTCGGCCCGCCAAAGAGCATAGAGAGCGATCTCCTGGATGATCTCCTTCATCGCATTCTCCTCCTCGACGGCGTTGGCGGCGCCGTAGTCACGGAGCTTCTTCTGGAGCATGTCAATCATCGCGCTATACGCCGGGCGACGGAGAGCCGCCGGTCCCGACGGCATGCTCGACCGATCGGAGAAACTCGTTGACCGACTTGTGCTTGTAGACTCCCCAGAACATCGCAAATTCCCTAGCCGTGAGCGACTTCAGATGGTCCTCATCGATACGCAGACCGCTTGTGAGCCAGCCAAGGTCCGTCCAGCTGATCTTGCGCAGGGCCACCAGATCGAGGAGCGCGCGCAGGGGAGTGGCGACGAATGCGGTGAGGCTTCCCAATTTCAGTCGCTCCACGCCGACCAGAAACTGATACGTCTCGATGGCGAGCGGATGATAGGAAAAGCGCCCCATGACCGGTGTCTCAAATTCGAGCGTCTTGCGGCCAGGCGTCACGCTCGCAGTGATATACACCGCCTCGGGAATCCAGCCGTGATAGGCGAGGGCGGTCTCGAACGAAACATAGCTGCCGGGAAGGAGAGCCTGCGCCACTGCGAAAGGATGAGGTGTTTCGGCGCTGACGGATCGCGGCAAGAGGTAAGTGCCGCGTTTCAGGCGAATGAGTGTTCCGTCTTTGAGCGCGCGGTTTACGAGCGCATAACGGCGCGCATCGCTGCCACCGATCGCTTCGGCCAACTGCCTTTCATCAAAAATGCGGCCTGCAAGCTTCCCATCGGACAGGCTCGAGCTCAGCACACTCATAAAATTCCAGATACTTGCGAATTGTGAAAGTTTCAAGAATTTTATGATCGCAGGCCTTCTGGCAAGCTGGTGCCGAAGGGGCCGAGTTCGCCGAGCAGGGGCGTCGAAGATCATCCTTCGACCGAACTAGGACGCGCCAGACTATCTCGCAGCGGATCGGACAGCCACTCGACACCCGCTCCGTTTGCCTCCTTCATATAGTCGACAAACGCCCGGACGACGGGGGAGACCTCCCTACGGCTCGGGAAGACCATGCTGACCGGTAGCGGCGGTAGCGACCAATTCGGCAGCACGCGTTCGAGATGGCCGGCCAGAATGTCGTCTCCGCAAAGGTACGCTGTTACGGCGGCGATCCCGACGCCGCGCTTGACCAGCGCACAGATGGTCAGCACATCGTTGACCTCGACCCGCGCTGGCGGTTCGATGGTCTCGCTTTCATTGCCTCGCGTCAGACGCCAATTTCGCGATCGTCCGGTTCCAGTCGACAGATCGACAATTTGATGGGACAGCAGGTCGCCGGGTATCTCGGGTCGGCCATGTTGGTCGAGGTAGGACTTGGCCGCGCAGACATATTGCGAGAGTGTACCGAGCCGGGTGGCGACCAGCGTCGAATCCGCCAAGGGTCCCATGCGTATCGCGATGTCCACCTGTTCGGAAACCAGTTCGGCATTGCGGCTGGTAAGATCGACCGAAACCCTGACATCCGGATAGCGCTCCAGAAAGCCCGGCAACTGGCGCGCGAGAATGTTGATGCCGAACCCGATACCAGCGCTGACCGTCAATCGGCCACGCGGCGCCTCGGCGAGGCCGGCTGCAAAGGAAGCGGCATCTTCCAGACCTGCGAGGAGGTCACGCGACCTGTCGTGCAGCGACTGGCCGGCCTGCGTCAGGGCGACCTCACGCGTCGTGCGCTGGAACAATCGAATGCGCAGCGCCTGTTCCAGTCTGCTGATAGCGCGACTGACGCTCGACTTCGGCATCCCGAGCGCGATCCCTGCATCGGAGAAGCTTCTCAGAGCAGCAACCTTGTCGAAGACGCGCAGATCATTGAGGTCGATCATGACCGCATTGTTCCATTAGATGAACAATGAGTCCATTCAGCGGATCGATCCTTCGACCGAGTTTCATCGTTCTTCCTGCAGGCATTCTTGAAAGCGATGATGATGAATACAACTCCAACGCTTGTTGTGGGCGCATCCGGCAAGTTTGCGGGCTACGTCGTTCCCGCCTTGGCTAAGCGGGCCGCGTATGTACGCGGCATGATCCGCAGCGAAGACGATGCCGCGCGAATCCGCGACCAAGGGGCCGCAGAAATTGTGGTCGCGGATCTAACCGATCCGCCAAGCCTGGCTCGCGCGCTCGATGGCGTTGAATGCGTCTTTTATACCGCACCGGCTTTTATGCCGCGCAAGGCTAAAGTCGGCCGTGATTTTGTGGCCACGGCCCGCAACGCCGGCGTGCGGTGGATCGTCTTCTCATCGGCAGTCCACCCGGTCATCAACCGCCTGGTCAATCACGCCACCAAGGCGCCGGTCGAGGAGGCGATCCTCGACGCCAGGATGAAATACAGCTTCCTACATCCCGCGCTCTACTTCCAAAATTTTGCGGCCGGATGGGACAAGGTGGTCGATATCGGCACGCTCGCTGAGCCATCGTCCGTGGAGACGCGCTTTAGTCGGGCCGATTATCGTGATGTCACCGAGGTCGCGGCGATTGCGCTGACCGAAGATCGCCTGCTTTACGGAACGTTCGAACTGCCCTCGGGGCGCTGGTTCAATCGACGTGATGCCGCCCGACTGATCGAGGACGCGCTCGGCCGCCCGATCCGGGCCGAACGCGTCGATCCAGACCCGATCGATAACGTGGCCGCACCGATGCAGGCGATGTTCGCCCACTACGACGAGGCTGGTCTCCGCGGCAACACCCTGACTCGCCGCGCGAACCTAGGCCGAGAGCCGCGGAGTTTCGCCGCCTTCTTCCACGAGCTTGCGGACAGGGAAACCACTGTATGAGGACCGATCGAACCGTCGTCGTGACGGGTGCGGCGGGCGGCATGGGCCGGCCGTTCGTCGAGCGCTTCATCGCCAATGGCGATACCGTGCTGGCCACCGACACCAGCGAAGACGCGCTCGCCGAACTATCCGAGGCGATCCCCGTAAACCGTCTGATCGTGAAGGCGAGTGACATAACCAGCGAGAACGACAATGCCGCGCTTGCGGAACTGGCGCGTGAGAAGACGGGGCGGGTCGATGTTCTCGTCAATATCGCCGGCGTCTACCCGGTTCAGGGTTTCCTAGAGATGAGCGTCGAGGACTGGCGCAAGATCGTCGACATCAACTTGACGGGCACGGCGCTGATGTGTCGCGCAATGCTTCCGCTGATGACCGGACGCGGCTGGGGCAGGATCGTCAACATCGGTTCGGCTTCGGTCAACGAAGGCGTCGCCGGCCAGGCGCATTACGTTTCCGCCAAGGCGGGCGTGCTCGGTCTTACCCGCAGTCTCGCGCGCGAGTTCGGCGCTGAAGGCATCACAGTCAACCTGATCGCGCCCGGCGTCACCGTCACTCCCAACGCGGCCAAGGCGCTGCCGAAGGCGATCCAGGAAGCGCAAATCGAGAAGCGCGCGATCCGCAGGGAGGAAAAGCCCGAGGATTTGGTCGGCGCCGCCTTCTTCTTCGCCTCGCCCGATGCCAATTTCATCACTGGTCAGACGCTTGTCGTCGACGGTGGACTGAACATGAGCTGAAGGAAAGCGATGTGACCGACCTCTTCTCCCCGATGGACCTTCACGGTATCTTTCTCCCCAACCGCATCTGGATGTCGGCTATGACGCGCACGCGCGCGACGCCTGACAACGTACCGACCCCGCTGATGGGCGAGTATTTCGCCCAGCGCGCGGCAGCCGGACTCATCGTCACGGACTGCACGGCCGTGTCGGAACAGGGCAGGGGCGTCATCAACGGCCCCGGCATCTGGCGCGAGGACCAGATCGAAGGATGGCGGATCGTAACCGACGCGGTCCATGCCGCGGGCGGGCGCATCTACTGCCAGCTCTGGCACTGCGGCCGTGTCGCCCATCCCGACATGCGCGAGGGCGCTTTGCCGGTCGCGCCGTCGCCGCTGCCGGCCGATGGCAAATTCAAATTCCCCGATCGCGAGGTCGATTTCCCGATCCCGCGCGAGCTTGCGGCCGACGAAATCCCCGCGATCATCGCCGACTTCGCACGAGGCACGCGTAACGCGCGCGACGCGGGCTTCGATGGCGTCGAGTTGCACGCCGCCAATGGCTATCTCCATGACCAGTTCCTGCAGGACGTCAGCAACAAGCGCACCGACGACTGGGGCGGAAGCATCGAAAATCGAGCGCGGCTGATCCTCTATACCGTCGACGCGATGGCTGACGCCTGGGCGATCGAGCGCGTCGGTGTGCGGCTTGCGCCTTCTATCTCACTTTATGGCATGGGCGACAGCGATCCGCTCTCGACCTTCGGTCATGTCGTCCGCGAACTCGACGAGCGCCGGATCGGCTGCCTCACGATGTTGGAACCCAACGCCAAGGATCGCGAGAATGGCGTCGCGATCGCCGCCGTCGCAAAGACCTTCCGACCGATGACCAGCGTACCCTTCATCGTCAACACCGGGTTCGATAAGGCCAAGGGCATGGCCGCCATCAAGACCGGCGACGCCGACGCGGTGGCTTATGGCGTCTCATTTCTCGCTAATCCCGATCTCGTCGAACGCTTCGAGGTGGACGACGAAAAATTCAACAAACCCGATCCGTCGACGTTCTACGGTGTCGGCGCAGAGGGCTACACTGACTATCCAACTATGGCCACCGGAGCGGCGCGATGACCTGG
The DNA here is from genome assembly GCF_000445105.1 of Sphingobium lactosutens DS20. Lineage (GTDB taxonomy): Bacteria > Pseudomonadota > Alphaproteobacteria > Sphingomonadales > Sphingomonadaceae > Sphingobium > Sphingobium lactosutens. The sequence continues at coordinate 45,729 of NZ_ATDP01000074.1, forward strand.
GACGAGTTCTCGACGGTCCGCGTCAACGTGGGCGATGCGGTGCTCGCGGTGCGGGTCGGCGGTGCCGGGCCGCCGGTAGTCCTTCTGCATGGCTTCCCACAGCATTCCCTGATGTGGCACGCGATCGCACCGCGCCTTGCCGATAACTTCACGGTCATCGCACCCGACCAGCGCGGGATGGGCGCTTCGTCGGTGACGGATGGCGGCTACAGCAAGGCTGCGCTCGCGGGCGACCTGGCAAGGGTGCTCGATGCACTTGGTTACAGGCAGGCGCACGTCGCCGGCTATGATCTCGGCGCCGGCGTCGCGGTCGCCTTCGCCCGCGATCATCCCGATAGGGTCGGGCGACTTGCGGTGATGGAGTTTGTCCTCGCGGGCTTTGGCCTGGAGCAGGCGATGACGCCGCGGCCGGGCTGGGGCGCGGACTCCAACTGGCACTTCGGTGTTTTCGCCGCGCCCGACGTTGCAGTATGGCTATTCGCGGGGCGCGAGCGCGCGCTACTGGAATGGTTCTTCTGGCACGAGAGCCACACCGGATCGCTCGTCGTGAGTGAAGCGCATATGGCCGCCTATGCGCGCAGCCTGTCGCGTCCGGGAGTGCTGCGTGCAGGCGCCGGATACTACGCCTCGATCTTCCAGGACGCGGACGACAACGCGGCGCTCAGAAAGATGCCACTGGCGATCCCGGTCCTGGCCGTCGGTGGCGCATCGCACGCCGGACCGATGCTGGAGCGGTTCTGGAGCGACGCCGCGTCCGACCTGTCGACCGCCGTCATCCCCGCCGCCGGCCACTGGCTCGGCGACGAGAACCCGCAGGCAACGGCGGTCGCGCTGGCAGAATTTTTCTCCCAAAATTAATGCAGCAGGAGGCCGACGTGGCTGAACCGAAAAATATCCTCATCGTTGGCGAGACGCCCGAGAATATGGATTTCTCTGACCCGGCGATCCCCGAGGGCTTGACCCCGGAGAAGATCAAGGCGGGGCTGGAGCAGTCGCTCGATGACCTGCGCGGCAAGGGCTACACCGCCTGTCTCGTATATCTCGACACCAAGGACACGGCGCGCGATCAGATCAGTGAGGCGCTCGGGCGGCGCGTGTTCGACATCATCGTCATCGGTGCGGGGCTCCGGATCGTGCCCAAGCAGACGGAGATGTTCGAGGTGGTCATGAACGTCATCCACACCGCAGCGCCGCAGGCGAGGCTCGCGTTCAATCTGAGCCCTGACGACTCCGCGAACGCGGCCGAGCGGCAGCTTGAGTTCGACAAGCATGTCTAGCCATGACTGCCCTTTCTGTCTGAAATATATCCATAGGGACAAAAAGGACAAGCGGACCGGCGATGGAGCGTGACGCTCCGCCGGCATGATGGTAAAAGGAAGTCGAAAGGATTTCCCGATGGACGAAGCCGTCGACAGCCAGCAAAAAGATGACCATGCGGAGCGCTCGCAGCTGTCTGGGTGGCTATGGGAGCCATGGTTCGCGAAGCTTTGGTGGACCGCGATCCCAGTCTGGTGGATTGGAATGGCTGCATCCACTCGCAGCGACACATTGGAAGCCTTCTATCGCGGAGGAATCGCTGGCTATCTGAACGTCCTGTTCTTTCCGGGGACCGCGCTCATGGTTCTGGGCGTGGGTTATCTTCGTGAGCGCCTCGATAGATTTGTCTGGCAAGGTGAGGGTATGCCGCTGTCCGATGAGGAAGAGGAGGACCTGTTCCAAACGCGAATACGGCAAGAGCACAATCGCTTCTTGGATGGTATCGGGAAGGGAACTGACATGTTCGATCCCCGGTCAGGTCCGCTCTGGATCGGCAACCCTTTGAACCCACTGAACGCAGGGTATATCGATCCTCATACCGGGAAGCACCGCTAGCGTTTCTTGAAGCTGCTATCGCCGTCCCCGGGGCTGCCCTGGATATCCGTCGAAAAGCTACCTTTTGAAAGAACGGAATTTTGCTCGAGGGAAGTGAGCGGACCGGTGATGTCAAAGGTGGCGCGCCCGTTGTCCGCATCCTGCAGATAGCGATTGCGCATCCCGTCGGTCCCGAGGATGCGGCTCGAGAGCTCGCGTGAGAACGCCGCCTCGGGCGTGCTCGATCGGGCCGCGGCTCGCTCGGAAGCTGCTATGGACTCGCGAACGTCGTAGTTCACAATGTCCATTGTAGCGTGGGCGTCTTCGGTGGTGCTTCCCGAATCGCGGCTTTCATATCCGACCTTGGCGCCAAAATTTCCGGTCGTGGAACGGTCGGTCCGGTTGACCGGCGCCGATTGGCGACCGCGGCTTGAACCGCCGCTGCGTCCCCCTGTCGTTTCGCTATCTGAGACGCCTACCGAACGTCCGATATCTATCCCGACGTTTGTGCCGATCGTGATCTGATCCTGCGCCGAGCGTGAAAGCGTTCTTTGCCATCCCGTCTGCGTCATGATCGCCTGAACATCGCGCTGGAGCGTGTCCGCGACCTGAGGCTTGAGACGCCACTCACCCTTGCGGTCCATCTCGAAGCCGCCGCGCAGCCAGTTGGCAAGCATGGCCTGCCCCTCAGCGCCGCCGCCCATGAAGTGCTCGATCGTATCCGGGCCGGCCTGTTTTCCTGCCTCGAAGCGGGTGCTGGTGTCGCTGCGCGCTGAACGGCTGAATTCCGTTCCGCTGGAAACCAGCAGATCGTTATGTGCGAAGCTGAAGCGGGCGTGCCCGCCATCGGCGATCGCGCCCAGCTGGCTTTCATTAATCAGCCCTGCCTTCCACATGGCGGCAGCGGTCTCGGGGGTAAGGTTGAGACCCAGATCGCCATTCTGATCCATGGCGATCTGCCGTTTCGTGAGGTTGATGCCGTTCTCGGCAAGCAGGCCCTGCATACGCGTGAGACGCTCCCGATCAACAATCGAGGTGAGGCGCTCGTTGCGCGCACGATCGGCAATACCTTCGGCACCGCCTTCGGCCATATCGACCTGGTTTCCCGCCGTGCGACTCAGCGCCTGAATGAAGCTGTCGAGCCGTGCTGCCTCGCGCGTCGAGACGCCCGCCGCAGCTGCGCCCTCCGCGAACCCAAAATTTTCCGATTGGCGCCGCTGCTCGCCGATGCGCGCCGCGCTTCGCGTGCCCGCTGTTCCGACTTCACGCTGCGCGTCGAGCTTGCCGGACCGTTCGGCGAAATCGTAGCCCGCCGCCTCGCGCGTCCGACCATAGATGCTCGTGCCTTCGCGCCCGGCCTCCGCCGTCGCGCCGTCGGCGGTGCCCAGCTGGGTCGCCGCGCTGTAACGCTCGATCGCTGCGACCACCTGGGCTTCGTTTCTCCCGGTTGTGCGAGAGAGCTGGGTGATGGCCGTGCTGCGTGCCTCTCCGGACAGCGCGTTGATGAACCCGACCCGCCGCGCCGTCTCGTCGACCGACAGGCCGAGCATCGAGGCTGCCTCGCGCTGACCCTGATTGCTACCGGTCCGCCAACCTTGCTCGGTGGCGACATTGGCGCGCTCGACACCAGCGACATTGTCGCCAGCATAGTCGCGACGGCCCTCCATCGCGCCGACCTGAACTTGCGCTGAGGTGAGGTCGTTCCTCAGCATCTGTTCCTGATCGAAGGTGTTGGCGATCAGCTTGGCGAAGGTCGGATCGGCCTGGGCCTCCCCGATCACACCCGACGCCTTTAGCTGGGCATCGGCGGGCGAGTAGCCAGCGCGCTCAAAGTGGCGCGCGGCTCCTTGCATCATCATCCCGTAGGCGCGCTGGTCACCGAAAGCGCGCCACTGGACGAGGTTCTGGCTGAAGGCAGCAAATGCCTTCTCGCCGGCCTCGCCCTGGCCGAAATAGCCTGTTCCAAGATTCCGCAGCGCGTCCTTCTCAGCGAACTGATGAATAGCCGTTGTGGCGGCATTGGCCTGAACCGCCCGCGCGACTGCCGGATCGGCAAGGTCGCGGCCGCCCAGCGCGGGCGCGAGGCTTCCGAGCTGGCGCGATCCCTCGATGCCTCCGAGCGCAAAGGCGGTACCACCGGGCGTTCCGGGCCGTTCGCCAAGGATATGGCCCGCCTCCCCATAGGAGCGATTGGCATTGAAAGTGGAGCGATCGCCGAAATCGCCGAAGCTCGAGGCCGCTCCCGCACGCGTGCGGGTGCCCATGGCCGAAGCTTGTGCTTCCAGCGCTGACGCCTGGCCTTCGGCGGTGCCCATGGGCGCGGCGGCGGCCGTACCCTGGCTTGCGATCCCGAGCGTCCCTGAGGTGAAGGACGTGAACACGTTGCCACTAAAGCGGAAGACCGTGAAGACGAAGGCACCGGCAAGCCCGGCAGCCGCTGTCCGGAAGCTCCCGAAAATTGCCAGCGCCTTCATCGCAGCGGAAGGCGCGAGCAGCCAGGCGTTGGCGGCCAGCGCGTTCGAGCGCAGTTCCGCGAGCGTCGCAGTCGCGCGGCCGAGGGTGAGCTGATAAATGCCCGCGTCGATAACGCCCCAGAGCGCTACGAACACAAACATGCCGAGCGCGAAACTCGCGACCCGCAGGTTGATCGGGGTCAGGATGAACAGGAGGGCGATCGGGATCATGAAAAGCATGATGCCGAAGACGACGGCGCGGATCGTCGGCATCCACTCGTTTGCCACCGACATGGTGGCGAGCCCGTTGGAGATCACGGCGCGATTGGCCATCACCCGCGCAGCGCTCGCAGGCGAATCTTCGAACAGGACGTCGCCGACCGTGTTGCCGAGCAGGATGTGTGTGAGGAATGCCTGCGCACTCAGCGGACGGCCGAGCATCATCTGCCCCATTTCGCCAAGCTGCTGGCGGCAGCGGGTCATCTGCTGGGCGTTGCCCGTATCATATCCCGTTCGTGCGCAGATCTGACCAGTGTAATTGTCGAACAGGACGGGATCGGACAGACGATCCGAGATATGTGTCCAGGCATCGGCGCAGCTGCCCGTCGTGCCGCCCTTGTCGGCTTCGGTATATACGGTCGAAAAGGTGGCTGGCCCAGCCATGGCCGCAAACGATGCCGGCAAATCGGTCGCGGTCCGGAAGAGTTGATCATCGTCGACGCCATAGGCCGCCGATACGCGGGCGACCGGATAGCATTGGCGGACATAATCCTTGATGGTGGCATCGAGGAACACATCGGTCATTGGGCCGCGCGGGCTTACCGCGTTAAGGAATAAATCGAAACTGTGGCCGCCCGCGCCAAACTCGATCTTCGCATTGGGATCGAGCGTGTTGTCGTCGATCGTCTCGACCATCGCGCGCTCCATCATGTTTGTCGCGCCAGCAACCAGGACCAGCAGGTTCGGGACGCCGCCGACTGCCTGATAAGCGTTACGGACCCGATCATAGACATGAACGGTGCCGGTCGTGGCGATCAGCCCGACGAAGAGACCCGCGCCGATCAGGATCTGGAAACCGAAGGCGACCAACCCCATGCCCGTGCCCCGGACGCTGGCGATGATCGCGCCAAGGCCAATGCCGACCGTCGCGACGATCATTACCAGCGTTTCGTACCGGGGATCACCGAAGATCATCGAGACGAGGCGGAAAGCATCGACGGTCTCGGCAAAGCCGTCATAGGTATGGAAGCTCGTATCGACCGCCAGCGCGGGCGAGGCAAAGAGCAGGGCGGGAAGGGCTACAACTGGCCTTAGAAACCTGCGCATGGGTGTCGGATCCTGTTTACTGGTTGCGGGCGGCGGCACCGGCGGCGTCGCGGGCATCGCGATCACGCTCGCGCAGGAGCCCGGCATAATTTGCGGAGAGGTTCGCTTGATCGAGCGCGGCCATGTAGCTCTGGCGCATCTGCGCGCGCTGACGTAGCACTTCGTCTCTCAAGTCGCGCAACTGCTCGATGCCCTTCGACAGGATGCGGGTCTGGCAGACATTGGCGTTGTTGCTGTCTGCTGAGCCCGCGACCGTCGCCCCGCGTTCGGCATTGGTCACCGTGAAGTCGATCGTGCGGGTCAGATCATTGAGCATCTGGTAGGCAAGAGTGAGGGCCACCAATTCGTCTGTATCGGCGATCACGGAGTCGACAACGCCTTGGCGCACGCCCCATTCGAGCATGCGATAGACCGGTAGTGTGCGGACATTGGCTACGAACTGCCGCTCCTCGGCCGTTAGCGCGGCGCGCGTGCGGATCTTGGTTGCGATCGACTGCATGCGTTCGCGGGCCAGGACGAGCGCGCCGCGTCCCGACCCATCCTGCGCGCAGTCGGCGCCGGTCGGCGGGAAATTGAGCGTTCGGCGCTGGACGCGCCCGGTCAGGAAATCCTGCGCGCTTTCCGTATCCTGCGCCGGGCACTGGGGGATGGCCGTGAACAGTGGAACGCGGTCGCCATCATCCCAGCGCATATAGACGTCGCCGACGCGGGCACGCATCACGCTCGCCCAGTCGCCCGCACCGACGCGAGAGGCGGCATGAGCGAGAAGGGAGCCGGAGCGAAAGATGTCGGTCACTTCCGCCGGGCAATTGGCGAGGGCGTCCTTCAGATCCTCGGTCGGGTTGTTATTGTTCGCCTCGATCTTCTCGCGGCTCTGCTGGTAACTCTTGGCGAAGCCCTGCTTGACCGAGCGATAGCCCGTCATCTCCTCGATGATCCCCGACATATTGTCATCGCCCTTGGCGATCTGGACCATGCGATTGGCAAGCCGACAATCATTGACCTGGATCGAGTTCAGGAAGTTGGTGGCTGCCTCCATCTTCGAGATGATGTTTCCCATCTTCTCATCGAGCGTTTCGAGCAGATACTGGAAGGCGACTGCCGGCGCGGCCTGCAGAATGCTTTCAAGTTTTTGGACAAGATAATCGGGGTCGAGGAACGACATGCCGCCCAGGAACATGTCGATGCCGCCGCAGCCGGCACGAACCTTGGGCAAGCTCACCGACATCAAATAGTCGTTATGGACGTCGACCCGGCCTGACATCCCGCCTGCCGTCACATAGCCGCGGGTCTGATCCTCGAAGCTCCCGGGGGAAGTGTAGGTGACGTTGTCGAACCAGCTCTCCGCCCAGCTCTGGGCATGGGCAGGCGCTGCGGAGAAGACCGTCGCGATGCAGAGGGTGATCAGCGCGCGTGCGGTTGCACGAGGCCAGGGAAACATGGCGCACTCCGGACTATCTGAGGTGAGGGAAGAAGGGCTGAGGCCGCCATCGCTCAGCGCCTTCCGGGTTGGGTCGCCGGCAGCCCCACGATGCCGGTGAACTTGGACATCGCCCGGACACCGACGGCGGGTCTCACGCCCGTCAGCATCTTCGCGGCCAGATAGAGGTTGCGGGCCAGATTGGGCGCATGGTCGGTGCCGATCGCCACCGGCACGACGCGAAGGTCGTCCGAGATTGGGCGCACCCAGGCCACGGGATGCCCAACCCAGGGCAGGCCGAGGCGTCCCGACCGGATCATCGCTTCCTGGGCGCCGATCGTGCGGACCTGCCAGCCGTAGCGCGTGCCGAGCGTCGTCAGCTTGGTCCAGAGATCCCCACAGGAAACACAACCGGGCGTCGTTGTCATTTCGATGACGAAGGCCGCGCCATGGCCCCGCAGCGTCGTCGTAAAATCATCGGGGAACTCCCGCGTAACCGGAACCCGCGAGAGCCACGCCTGCATGGTCTTTGCGTCGCCGACCGGATGGATCGCGGCCCGCATCGCGTTCTCGTGGCTGACGGTCCGCGCGGACGCGGAACCCATGCCGATGACGAGGCCAGGGATGCCTAGGAGGATGAGCGCCCGCATTACGGTTTCGGCCCCGTGGAGACGTCGACGAGATCGCCGCCAAGGGCGCGGGGATCTGTGGCCGAGACGGGGCCGTTGCCCAGGGCATCGAAGAAGCCGGCGTCCTCGCCCGGGCCCGTCATGAATTGCTCGGACCGGATATCGCCTCGCAGCAGTCGCACCGCCTGGTAGGCCGTCTGCGCGAGATTGGGATAGGCCTCCACACCGGACGCGATGATCATCCGCTGCTGGCTCCCGCGCCGGATAATCATCGTCGTGGGGGTAATCTCGACCCCGAACCGCGCGCTGAGATCGGATCGCTTGTCGAGATCCAGGAGCGTGACCTGCCAACCCATCTCTTCCTGGAACCGCTGGATGATGGGCCACTGGACCCGGCAATAGCCGCAGGTCGAACGAGAGAACATGACGAGCGCGAACTCGCCCGCGTGGCTGCGCAAGTAGGATTGCCGAATGGCATCCTTCTGGGCCGAGAGCTCGGAGCGGGCATCACCGACCATCGGATTGGCCGACTTCGAGTTGAGTTCGGGATATTGCAGCATCGCGATCTGCGTCACGCCGGCGAACGCACGCGCCTTGCGCCGCGCGAAGTCCTGAAGCCGCCAGAAGTCGGCGACGGCATCGACCGTCAGCACGGTCGCGGCATAGTCGCGCTGTTTCTCGATAAGCTTGCGGATCTTCGGCGGGGTCCAGGTGGCAAGCTCCGCCATGGGCGGTATAATCGGCTTTGTCAGCGCGTCCGGTTCGGCCCTGTCTTCAGACTTCGGCTTGGGCGCTTCATACCACCAATAGCCTTGTCTGGCCGGATCGGCAGCCGGAGCGCCTTGCGCGCTTACCGCCGATGGAAGCACGATCAGTGCCATGACGCCGAGGCTGACGGCAGCGAGCCGATGGCATAACCTGCCAGTTTGTATTGAAATTGTCGTGGCAAATGGCGAGATAGCCCCGAGGAGTTTAGCTGCATGGCACAGCAGGCCCGTACCGATCGCGGTGGCTCGACGCGCAAGGATGATGTCATCCAGATCAGCGCTGCGGCCGAGCTCGAGGCGATGCTCAGTCGCGCCGATTCCCTGGAAGGACAGAAGCTTTCCGAACTCATGCTTGCGAGCGAGCGGCGGCAAGCCGAGGCCGCGATCCTCGATCAGCGAACCTTTTTCCTGGATGCCGACAGCCATGAGCAGTTCCTGGCGATGCTCGATGCGCTGCCAATCGAAGCCGTTCGGGCGCTGCAGGGCTAGCCACATCCTGCACTGCGTGCAGCCTGGCGGGGCCTTTCGGGGATCGGAGACAGGCCGAAGTTCGTAGCGACGCCTGGTGCGCCTTGCCTGATCGCCCGCGCTCACAGGATGCGCTCCATCCGGACGAGGCTGGCGATCGGCAGCAGTCCGAAATAGCGGCTGTCGAACCCGTGCGCGTGCGTCGAGCCGACATAGGCCATCCCGGCGGGAATGACGCCGCTCCACTTCAGATGATCAAGCTGCAGCCCGTTATGGGCCTGCGGCAGGCTGACGCCGAGCAACTGCCCGTTGCAGAAATAATGGCCGTCCCGGCTGCCGGGCACGAGCGGGGAAGGGGTCTCGAACATCGAAAGCCGATCACCAGGCAGGCAAAGGGCATGCTTGGTGACGGAAACCGGTTTCGGCCCGGCGATCGGGTGATGCAGCGTGAACATCACATAGTCGCCACGCACGATCGGTCCGGGGCTTTTGCGGACAGCAAAGGCCTCGATCGACGGGGTCATGACCAGGGGCACTTGCGGCATCACCAGCGCCGCGAACAAGGCGAGTGGCAAAACCACCAGCATGGCGCGCCAGAGCCGCTCCGGTCGGGCCGGCTGATCCGGGCCGGGCGCACCGAGCGCCACCGCGGCATCACGGGGAAGACGCCTCAGGCGCGGCCAAAGCCCCGCGATCCACCTAGCGAGCAACCAGAAGAGCCTGAGCATGGCTAACCTCCTCTTTCCCGCCGAGGCGGGCATATTCGTCAAGCATTCCGGAAAGGGCGCTGTCGCCGAACACGATATGGGCCGCGCGCGGACTTTCATCGTCCCGCTCGCAATAGGCCTGCGTCGGATCACCCGGGATCATCGCGAGCGCAGGGACCTGGGCGATCCGGTGCTGCCGGAACACGATCGGATCGACGATCAGCTGGACGTCGCGCATGACGCAGTTCGGGCCTTCGCAGCCCGGATCGACCCGCAGAATCTGCGCGGTGAGCTTTGCCATTGGTCCCATCTTCCGGAGGCCCCCGGGTACTCCGCGAAACGCCATCACGCCGTGCACCTTCTCGATCTGCATGGCGTAGTTGCGCAGCGTCGAGATCGGCATGGACGAGGACACGAACAGCACCGGCACCCAGCCCTTGGCGGTGACGGCAGGGGGCGCCTTGGCAAGCGCCTGTTCCTTCGTCGGCTCGAGACCAAGGGCCTGACGCAAGGCCCTGGCCTGGCGCTCGCGCTCGACCGCGAGGCTGGCTTCGCCCCGGGCTTGCGCGGCTCGGGCGCGCGCCTCCATGTCGGGCGCGGGTATTCGTTTGCGCAGGCCATCGAATGCGCGGCGACGATCGGCCGGATTGTCGGTTGCCGGCAGGACTGGCTCGGGCAACCGCACAGCATCCGTCTTGCCGCGCGAGACCGCGCCCTCAAGCCGGTCCATGGCGGCCTGGCCCTGATCGGACGTGGATTGTCGGGCGCCCCCGCGAGGGGCGTCATTCGCGCTGTCCTGACCAGGCGCGGCCGTCGCCACGCCAATCAGCGTGAGGAGGGCGACGTTATGGATTGACCGCTTTGAGATACGCATTGACGCGCTCCCCCATGTCTATCTGGATGTCGGATTGGGCGCGGGCCTCGATGTCCGCATAATATTCGGAGAGATCGATCTTGCTGAAGTCGAGCGCCTGGAATTCCTCGGGCGTGAAACCGCGGCACATCGGCTTCTTGGCCGTGCCCCAGAGATTTCCATTGAATGCCTTGAGCTGCGGCCGCCCCTGCTCCTGGATGATGCGACCAAGCTTGGTATTGAAGCAGCAATGACCGCGGGCTTTTTGCAGACACACGCCGAGAAAACTCGAGGTGCAATAGCTTCCAATCTCGTGGCACATGCCGGACGAGCGCAGCATGGCGGTTTCCATATCCTGCTGATCGCAACCGGCGAACAGGAACTCCATCATGAAATTGATCGCGAGACTGACCGCGATTGAGGTCGGGTCGATGCCGACGATCAGCGCATTGGCGCCGGCGCTCGCCGCCTGGCTCGCCGTCGCGCCCGCCTTGAAAGCCGTGTAGGCGGCCTTCATGCCAGTGAACACGCCCTTGGCCACCGCGATCTTCGTGCCGATCGACGATATGGACGAGCCCATTCCGTCCTTGACGATCTTGCCCTTGTCCTTGCAGCAATTCGCAAAAGTCGTGCTGAGACCAGCGGGACGGCAACGCACGCCGCGTCCCGAGAAGATCTCGATCTGCCCCAGGCAATTGCCGTCGGCATCGATGCCCCCATCGGAGGGCGTGCCCGCATCATCCATCGGTGGCTCTTCGACGATGGGGTTCGACGAGAGATCGGCGCATTGATTTGGAGAGCAGGCCGGAGGGCCGCCTTCGCTTTTCACCATGCAGGCATATTGCGGTCCGATCGGGCAGCTATATTGTCCGGCGGCGTCCGCGACGCAGTCGACCTGCTGGATCGGGCAAAGCCACGCGCCGCTGGTCGTGGCAAGGCAGCTTGCCTGTTCGCCTTCGTCGGCGGCATCACCATTGGCGTTGAGATCGGCCGCGCAGATTTGCTGCGCACGCGCCGCGCTCGGGCAAGCAAGCGCGAGCCCAATGCCAAGCACCAGAGCGAGCGCGGTGCCGCGGATGCGCCGGTGCCGGTGGATTGAGCCGATCATTGCACGCTCCCCGTGCAGACCAGGTCGGCGCCGGCGAGGCGGACTGTCTGCATCATCACCACCGCTTCGGGAAAATCGTCGAGGCACCCACAGCCCGACACCACCTCTTCGCCGGGGCCGGCCGGGCACTGATTGCCGGCGGTGCAGGCGTGGAAGAACGTGTCGTATCCGGTCGGCACATTCTGTTTCGCACCGACCACGCCATCAGGCGCCGCCTCGCTGTTCACCTTGGGCGCGCGCGTCTTGCACACTGGTTCGCATGCCGGCACGGAGCCGCGATCCGGCAGGCTGAACGGCCGTGTGGAGGCGTTAAAGCTCCCGTCGCTCTGTCGTGCCCGATCGGCCAGGATCGTCTCCGTCGAGTGATCAATGATATAGGCGCCCCGGCTCGTGTCGGGCTTGGCGACGGTATCGACCGAACAGCGATAGGTGCGGTCCTTGAGGAAAAAGTCGCGGGTGAGATCGGTCGGGCAGGCCGGGCCGCCAAGGATGCGGGTCTGGGGCAGGGGCTTCAGGCCGGTCGCAGCACCATTGATCCAGGTCTGGACGCCATCTACCCGTTCGCTGTCGAGCTTGCACTGAGGATCGGCGGCGATCGTCCCGCATCCATCGACCAGCTGCTCCAGCGTCTTGCAGCTATTGTCGACGTCGACATGGACCTGCGCGAAGCCCTCGCCTCCTGAAGCCACGGCCACGCGCAGCCAGATCTCGTGATCACCGGCGGTGAGCCAGGGCTTAAGATCAAGATTGGGGTAGGAGTAGAAGGTCTTCTTGAGTTCGCATTTGCTCGGCGGAAGGCCGAGCGTGGTCCAGGCTGACGGGCCGGAGCCGACGAGCTGCCCGTCGACCCGCACCTGTGCCCAATCATCGGCGAAGAATTGAGAGAGGCGCGCATCGACGATCCGGTCGGGGTCGCTCACATGCAATGTCATCCGGAAATCGACGAGCGTGCAACTGCCGCCCGCAAGGCTGTTGTCGGCCGGCGACCCCATCAGAAAATCGAAGGACGATCCGTTCTGGATCGTGGAATAGCCGCCCGACGTCCGGCTGATGATGTCTTGGGCGCCGGGCTTGAGCACGGTCACGCGCCGCTCGATCGTGCAGTGTCGATATTGCAGGGAAGTGCCGGTTCCGATCGCCGAGCCCTTGAGCGCCTGAAACACGCTGTTGCCCGTCGAGGCCGCATAAGCGTCCGACGAGATGGCTGCGGGATTGGCGCGATAGGCCGTCTGAGGCAGGTTGGGGTTGGATGAGCAGGCGGTCGATTGTGCACCCACATATCGGATGGCCGGTCCGTCGATCACGGCCTCCGCCACCCCATAGCGCGGGTCAGCGGTCGTCAGCGCGCCGATCATGCCGCCGCCCAGGTCGCGCAACACTGAAGCCATGTTGCCCCAGGCGAGGTTGGCGCCGCAGCTATTGTTGATGCAGTAGCAGCCGGCGAGCTGGGGCATATCGACCGCGGTCAGTTTGAGTGCCCTGGCAGCATCGACATCCCAGCGGAAGAAACTGCAACCGTTCCAGCTGCCTGGCTGGCACGACACCACGCCGTTCGCGCAGATACCCGACACCGGCACCGGCAGGTTGAAGGTGCTGTCAACCGTTCCGTCGAGATCGGTGTCGCGCGCGATCGTGATCGTCCCGAGATCACCGGTCCCTGAGGGTTGCACCAGGACCTCGAGCATCGTCGCAGTTTTCTGGCACGCGATGTTGGGTGCGAATGTGCGGCTGTTGTCGACGGTCGCGATCGACTGGCCGGAGAGCCCTGGTGTCACATAATTCTGCTGGAGCGCGTCGCTGTCGCTTGTCTTGGCGCGCGACGCCTCGGCCGCGGTGCGCGCCCGTTCCTCCATCGTCTGCGCGGGAACGGGTTGGGAGATCGGGATGGCCAGCGCGACCGCCACGACGGAGGCGGCGGAGAGGATACGCCTTCCCCGTCGGGGGGGAATTGCGGCCGCGCTGGCCGGGGGTGGAGCGACGCCGCCAGGGGGGCTTGGCAGCGCCGCTCCGGTCCCACGCAGCAGCCATCGGCCGTAGGGGCCTTGGCGAACAGACCTCCGGAATGGACGGCTGTCTTGCGCGGGAACGGGGGGAAGCGATCGGCTCATGGCACGGGTATCCCGGCGCAGCAGATCACCTTTTCGAAGAGCATGAACTGGGCATTGTCCTTGCCCGGCGCGTGCTTGGCCGACGACCAGAGCGCGCCGGGCCGGCCGATATTGACGCACTTGCCGCCCTTCACGGGCTCCATGATCTGGAGCTTGTAACGGGACTTGGTCCAGACCGGTTGGGGAATGAACGAGCAGCCGTCGGCCGAGCTGATGGTGAGCGCGCCAAGCCGCCCCATCATGAAGACCCCGCGCGCGGCAAGCCCCGCCCAGGCCTCGACACTATCGTCGAAATGAATGTCGCCGGCGATCGGATAGGTGGCGCCCCACGATCCCATGCACCAGAAGAGCGGATCGATGACCTTGCCGGCAGCCGCGGCCGCGCTGTCACCCATGCAGGCGAGGCCGGCGGCGGGATTGCCGAACAATATGCCCTCGGGCTGGATGATCGCGCCCAGCGTGCCCGACTGCCAGGTCGGCAGCACCTCGGTCATCATGGCGACGTCGAAGCCGTCATTCTCAAGGCACGGCAGGTCGGTGAACATGTCCAGCATCGCCCAGACCGGCGAGATGTAATAATGCATCTGCGCGAACATCTTGCGCGTATTGGTGCCGTCCGAGATGGACGACTGGCTACCCTGCAGCTTGCCCCCGGTCGGCATCAGATCGGCGCCCAGCGCCATCATGCAGCCGGGTTCGGTGACGACGTCGATCATCCGGTTGGGCGACCAGTAGGAGACCTTGACACCGAACCAGAACTGGACGCCCTTGCGACAGGCGCAGAGCGGCTTGGACGCGGACTGCGCATCGAGTGCCTTGTCGAGCTTGTCGAAGCTGCCGACCCGGATACCGCCCACCGTGATCGGGAAGATGCACGTCCAGCGCACCTTGGTGATCGGGTTGAACACGGTCCCCGCCTCGCATTTCGAGGCATGGGCCTCGCTCGGCCACGCAAGTGTCATTGCAAGCCCGATAAGGAGGCCGAGCAGGAAGATACCGAGGCGGGCGTTCATCATTCTGGCTCCTGGCAAGAGGAGGCCGAGGTGCCGACCGACGCCGAGCGCACGCAACGAGGATCCTGATGTCGCGTCTCCCGTGTCGCCCTCATTCTTGCTTTGTGCGTACTTTCGGCGTACACGATGCTCAAAGCGGTATGAGGAAGGAAGCGGCGATGAATGCCGTTCAGGACATCAGCACGGAGATCGACGAACGCGCGAGCGAACGGATGAATTTCCGCATGAAACCACGCGTGAAGAAAGCCATCCAGCGAGCTGCTGCGCTGTCGGGCGTCGACGATTCCGTGTTTGCCGTGAACGCTCTCTACAACGCTGCGCTCACGACGATCTCTACGCACGAGCATACACGCGTCACCGCGCGAGACTTCGCGGCAATTCTCGATGCGCTCGACAATCCGCCCGAGCCCACCGAAGCGATGATAAAGGCTGTGGAGGGCTATAAGCGGCGCGTGACGAGCCGCTGACCTCGCGTCGCCATGGCAGAACCGACATTTATCATCGAGCCGCTCGACACCCAGCGGCATGACAGAAAGCGATTCTCGTCCGGTATCTCGCAGGTCGATAACTATTTTCAGAAGACGGCGAACAAACTTGTCAAAGCCGACAACCTGCGCGTCTATGTGATGACCACGACTGGGGGCGACCTGGTCGGCTTCTATGGCCTCAACGCCCACAAGATCGACCATATCGAATTGCCCGAGAGCTACGCGCGATCGCGGCCCGGCCATGGCGACATCCCGGCCGTCTATATTTCGATGATAGGTGTCGACACGCGATATCAGCGGCAGGGGCTGGGGGGCTTTCTCCTCGCCGATGCCCTGCACCGCATTCTCGCCATTTCCCAAATCGTCGGGGTTTCGATTGCCTTGCTCGATATCCTCGATTGCGGCGATCCCATCCGTGTGGCGCAGCGGCGCAATCTTTATCTCCGCTTCGGCTTCGAGGCATTGCCCGATGCGCAACTGCGGCTGTTCATGCCTGTCGCCGCCATCGCCAAACTGCCTTTCTAGGCGGACGCTGCCGCCGGGCTGTTCTAGGGTCACTATCATCGTTCCACTCCGCCATTGCTGGCGCGGCTCTTCGGGCCGAACTCGATCAGGATGAGACGGGTGCCGGACTGCTCGACGATGACCGGTGCGACCTGGAGGCCCAGCCGCTGTTTCACCCGTTCCTCGAGAATGTAGATGGGCCGCCCGGTTCTCTCAGAGAGATCGATCGCGTCCCCACTCTGGCCTCCGAGCGCCGAAAGCAGGATGAAGTCGCTGGCCCGCGCGCTTCGCAACGCCCAGCTCAGGTCGCGCGGATGCACGACGACCAGCCGCTGCGGCAGCTTCACATAAGTCAGCGGATTGAAGGTGAAGCCCTTGGGGTAGAGCGTCTTCCCATCCGGCAGCGTGATGTCGAATTCGAGCGTATAGAAGGGCACGACGCTGCGCGCCCGGTCCTCGCTCGCCACGCCAAGCGACGCGGCCTTGAGCGCAGTCCATTTATCACGCGGACCGAAGGCCTTGCTCATATCGCTCGGCAGCGTTGCGACCTTGGCTTCGATCTCGGCAAGCGCATCGGGCTCTGCAATCGGCCAGGTCCGCCCGATCTGGGCGGTCGACGCATAGGCTGCGCCGGCGACGCAGGCTATCAGCAGCACCGCGCCGGCCAGCGCGCGGAACGGGCTGCGGCGGATGTCGTCAATCATCGCCGTCCTCCGGATAGAAGGCAGCAAAACCCTGCAGACGCAGGCGCGCGCGCTCCGCCATCGCCGGATCGATCTCGCAGCCGAGATAACGCCGGCCCGTCCTGATACAGGCCTCGCCGGCAGCCCCCGATCCGGCGAACCAGTCGCCGACAAGGCCCCCGCGCGGACAGGATGTCTCGATCAGCGCGGCAAGCAGCTCGACGGGCTTCTGGGTCAGATGGATGCCGCCGCGAACGCTGTTCACGCCGATCACGGACTTCATGATCCGCGTCCCATCGTCATGATAGTCGCGGATTCCGATCCTGCCGGTGTGCCCGAACCGGTCAGCCCGCCTTATCCTGACGGATTTGTTCCGGTGGAGCGCCGAGACGCGGCGAACGTCATTATAGACCTGCGCCCATTTCCCGTCCGCGCGGTAGAATTGGGCGACCAGTTCGTGGACGCGCTTGAAGCGGTCAGCCGCCATGCCGGTGCCGTTCGACTTCTGCCAGACGATGTCCTGCGCCAGTCGCAGTCGGGCGGCGCGAAGCGCCGGCGCGATCCGCAGGAAGGAGCGCAGCGATCCGAAGACCCAGATCGATCCTGTCGGTCGCAGAGAATCATGCGCGAGCTTGAGCCAGCCTTCGACCTGCCGGTCCCAGCCGAGTGCCGTGTCGCCATAAGGAGGATCGGCGATGATAAGGTCATACGGCCCCCGCCCGAGCATCTGAGCGCGGCAGTCCCCCGTCAGCACGGTCGCTGATCGCACCGCCCTGGCGGCGCCATCGGACAAGATGCGAAGATCAACGGCCATGACGCTGTCTCCAATGTCCCTCGGGCGGCTCGGGAACGCCGATGAGCGCGGTGAGGAACGCGAGGAAGGCGAGCGGCGTCAGCACCCAGATCAGCGTGCCCATGTCCTCTCCGGGTGCCGGCGACATGAGCAGCAGCACGCTCTGGATCAGCATCAGCAGGAATCCGCTGATGACGAGCCGGACTGCCGATTGCGACGGCGTGGAGGAGGTGAGGCCGTTCATTTGCCCTGCCTCCGGCGCAAACGGGTCATGAGCTTCGCCGTGCCCGCGGACAGGCTGAGCAGGAGCAGGCCGGTCGCAAGGCATGAGGCTGCGACGATGACCGAGCCACGCAGCACCAGCATGGTCGGCTGCTTGAGGAAAAGCCCTGCGACGAGCACGAGCAGCCCGATCATCACGGTCTCGATCAGCACCAGCCGGAAGCGCCACAGAAAGGATTCCGCCTCGAACCGCTCGGCCAGACGTTGCTCGACGATCACTTCGATCGCCTCATTGTCGGACCAGTTGAGCGGCAGCTGATCGGGGTGGGGCGTATGGCGTGCCATGGCCCTCACGCCCCCACGAGGCCAGGCGCGGCAGCCACGCCCAGTATTTCCGACGGCTCGACGCCGGCCAGCCGGCAGATCGCCTCGAGCGGCGATAGCCCCTGGCGCATCAGCGCTTCGAAGGCCGCGACCTCGTCGGGCGCCGAGGTGTTGATCCAGTAGGAGAAGGGATCGACCACGAGCCGGGCGATGCCCAGGCCCAGCGGGGAGTCGATGAACACTTCGGAATAGTTTGGCTTGGAATTCCTGACCGACTTCAGGAGGTCGAGGACGAAGCCCGAATAATCCAGGATCTTGTTGTCGACTGCCCGGTCATAGGTCGATCCCTGGAGCAGGAAGCGCGTCGCGGCATTCTCGAGAATGACCTGGCCCGTGCCGCCGAACAATGTGAGGTCGTTCATCGACTGCAGCACGATGCCGAACGAGCCGCGATATTTACGCGCGCGCCGATAGCCCTGGCCGAAGGCTTCGGCGAGGCGCGAAAGATCCTGACCGTCGGTGCGGGTCATGAACTGCGCGGCCTCGTCGCAGAGCACGAAGCGGGGACGATCGCGGGCTGAGAGATAAAGTTCCTGCGTGACCGCGTTCACCACGACCATGACGATGACGTTGAAGAGGTCTGGCATTGCCTTGAGGCGCTCGAGCTCGAGTACGACGAACTCGTCGTTGCGAATGTCGAGCGTGGAGGGTCCGTTGAAGTAATGGCCATAGGCGCCGCCTGACCCGAAATCGCGCAGGTTGAAGGCAAGCTCCCGCGCCGTGGGCACGAGATGGTCGACATTGTCGAGCGCGGTCTCGACCAGCGACGGGTAGGTGCCGAGCCATTCGCGCACGGCATCTATGCCATGGTCGGCGCGCCCCGTGTCGATCGTCCACTGGACCGCCGATTTCAGCAGGTTCCACTCCGAGGTCGTGACACCCTTGCGCGTCGAGGCATTGGCCATCTCGGCGACGATGGCGACCGCCATGGTGATGGCCGACTGCTTGTCGTCGCCATCGAGCGCGAGCCCCATGTCGAACGGGTTGAGGACCAGATGCTCCTCACCGATGTCGATGTACCGGCCCGAACAAAGCGTGCAGAGCTTGCGGTAGCTGCCGCCGATATCGATGATGCGGATGAGTGCGCCGCAGGCGAAATATTGCTGGCACAGGTTGTTGAGCAGGAAGCTTTTGCCAGCACCACTCTCGGCCGAGACGATGAAATTATAGTTATTGATGCGCGGGTCGAAGAGATCCAGTGTGACGAGCTGGCCCTTGCGTCCCGTGTAGAGCAGGGCGGGGCGGCCGCCGCCGCGAAAATCGGTCTGAATCGGCGCCATCAACACCGCTGCCTTCACCGGCATGCGAAAGTCCCGCTCGAGCAGGCGCAGCGTCGTACGGTCGGGATAGAGACCGAAAGGCAGGCTCAGCACCAGGAGCGTCGGGTTAAGGTAGCTCTCCTCCTGCATCGAGAAGGGCTGGGGCTCGCCCTCCCACAGCCGCTTGGCGCGCGCGGCGAGATCCCGGGCATGGGCACGATCGCGACCGAACACCCAGATGGTCGGGATCACGCGGACGAACTTGCTGTTGCCGGCTTCGTCGAGGATCCAGCCGATCTCCTCGATCTGCTTACCGACCTCGACCGCGAAACTGCCTGCCGCCTTCTGCGCCGACAATATCTGCGCGCGCTTGTGGATCTCGAACTGGGAATGGTCGAACAGGATGTTGAGCGTGTAGAGGAACGGCCCGCCGATCTGGTCGCTGTCCTCGGACGCGCCGCGCATGCCGCCCATGAAGCGATTGGCGCGCTCGGCGGTGATGCGCCGGGCGGGCGCCTTGGGCGTCAGGCAGCGCGCGACCTGGTTGCCGAGGAAAACCTCCGCGCCCTCGAACACGAGATCGGGCCCAGCATCGATGATCTGTTTCGCGATCGGCGGCGCGCCGACAGTGGCGCCGTCCGCGAACACGCCGGGCGCCTGCTCCGCGACGCCGTTGAAGACGCGACGATAGAAAGCGACCATTTCTTCGGGCGGCAACCTGCGGATGCCGAGCTTCGCGAGCTGCTCCTCAACCTGTCGGCGCAAATCCTCGCCCAGCGGCCGCCTCGTCTTGATCGACAACAGCGTGCGAAAATTGCGGACCGGAATGCCGTGGAGCGCCTTGAGGCCATGGCGTCCTTCGCTCAGATAAGCATGGGTGTGGCGCGCCGAGGCCTGGATCAACGGATCGTCGCGGGTCTTGAGGTCGAGGAACGCGTCGAGCGCGCCGTCGATCAGCGGATCAGCGAAGGTATGGAGCTGGAGCACCGTCCCGTCCGGAAAATGAATGTTGAGGAGGCCCTGCAGCGCACCCTGAACATGGGAGAACATGTACGCGGTCGGCACCAGTTCCCAGGCATGGCCCCAGGTGTCGTCGATGCACAGAAACGCTTCCGTATCATCGTCCCACGCGACAAGCGGGAGATAATCCGAGAAGCTGTCGCGCCGGACGGCACTGCGCAGCCGCGCATAGCTGAGCGCGCTCATGGGCGCGGATCCGCAGTGGGCGGAACAATCGCCGGGGCGGCGGGAGCGATTGCGGATTCCGGCGCGGAGGCGGACTCCGCATCCGGGCCCGCTGCATCGCGGACCTGGCCGAGGATCGGCGCCTGTGACGCGCGATCGGGGGCGGCGACGAGCGTGCCGCCCACAACCCAGACCGGCTTGTCGATCACCGAATAGACATAGCGCGGCATATAGAGGCGGTCGGGACGCTGGCGATCGGCATAGGGCAGGATCAGCGTGCGCACCGTGCGTGCCGGCTTCAGCATCGGCGTGACCGGCGCCTCAATCAGGCCCTTGAGCTCACGATAGACACTGTCACGGTAGCTGCCATAGGCGTTGCTGGCCGCATCGGTGCGCGACCGCGTGTTCATGAGGCGCGCGGCCTGGCCGCGCAGCATGGCGCGGTCGTTGGTGACCTTGGGGTCGGACTTCGACGCGACACCGGCGACGGCATCGGCATAGGCGCGGTCAGGATGGATGCACTGGCCGTGATCGCTGTTCTTGCAGCTGAACTTCTCCGAATAGGGCGACATCATCGACCCCACCGTGGCGCAGCCTGCAAGACTTACGAGCAGGCTGACCGAAAGCAGCATGCGATGGAGAGACGTACGGGGAGCCAAGCGCATGGCGGATCCTCCTTTGGGATAGGGTGCGTGGAGCATCAGAATTTGCTCCCGACAGACGGCTTGATTTCGAGGCCGAGACCTTCCTGGATGACGACCACGACATCCTTCGCGGCGCCGACTTCGACCACCGGCCCGGCCTGACGGGCGAGATCGAGATAGAAATCGGTGAGCTTGTCCGAGGATTTGGAGAGGCCTCCGGCCACACCCGACTTGATCGCGTCCCCGGCGTCGAGGCTGCGCACGCTGCCGAGCGCCGAGGTCGAGAGGCTGCCGAACGAACCTTCGACGCTCTGCGAGATTCCTGCGATCGTGCCGGCGATGAACGAGCGGGCGAGCGTTGCTCCGGCACGGGTCACGACCTTGCCCGACAGGCCCTTCTTACCGTCGGCGTCGACGAAGAAACCCTTGATTGCCTGGTCGACCACCGCATGGCTCTCGAAGTCCACGCAGGAGATCGACACCAGCTGGATCTCGACCCTTTCCTTTGCGAGGCTTCCGGTCGCATTGCCGATGACGAAGCAGCCGGCGAGATTCGCCTTGACCTCGTTTGGAAGAACGGCGGGTGCCTGCACACGGGCGATGATCGGCTCGGGATTACTTGTCGCGTCCCGGCTCGCCAGCGCGTCGACGCCGGTCAGCAGCCGCGCCTTCATGAAACCAGGTGGTAAATAGATCGTCCGCTTCCCTTATGGGATGGCCCGCCCCTTTTCCCCGGCATCAGGTATGATGCCGGTGCTTGAAAAGGAAAGGAGCGGACCGATGTCTATTGTTATCCTTGGCGTTGATTTGGGCAAGAATGCCTGCAGTGTCGTAGGCGTTGATGCAGCAGGCGCTGTCATCGTGCGTAAGTCGATGCGCCGACAGACACTTATCGATTACGTGACCAAGCTTCCGGCTTGCGTGATTGCAATGGAGGCGTGCTGTGGTGCCCACAACCTTGGTCGCCTTTTCGCCGCGCAGGGGCACGAAATCAGATTGATGTCGCCGGAGTACGTACGCCCGTATGTCAAAGCGCAGAAGAATGATGATCGTGATGCGGAGGGGATTGCCGAGGCCGCCTCGCGCCCGACTATGCGCTTCGTCGAACTCAAGACTCAGGAGCAGTTGGACATCCAGACCCTCCACCGCGTCAGGTCCCGCCTGGTAGCCGAGCGCACAAACCTTATCAACCAACTGCGGGCGATCCTCCTGGAGCGGGGGACCATTTTTCCGGCCGGCCGGCGCAAGCTGGAGTTGGGCATTGATGCCATGCTGGCCGCCGAAGATACGGCCCTATCACCACGCTTGAAGCAACTGGTGGGTGAACTGCGCGCCGAATGGCACGAACTTGATACCAAGGTCGAGGCACTGAACGGCGAGTTTGTCGAACTGGCTCGCAATGATGCAGCTGCCCGGCGGCTCACGTCCATCCCCGGCATCGGCACGTTGAACGCAACCGCTTTGATTGCAGCCGTGGGCGATGCCAGCAGCTTTGCCAAAGCGCGAGACTTGGGTGCTTGGCTCGGCTTGGTACCCAGGCAACATACTACCGGCGGCAAGCCCCGGCTGCTCGGCATCTCCAAGCGTGGCAACACCTATTTGCGCACTTTGCTCATCCATGGCGCCCGGGCAGCATTACCGTCACTGGCGCGCAGCGAAACCCCGCTGGGACGTTGGTTGACAGGAATGATCGAGCGAGGAGTTCATCGCAACGCAATCGTCGTCGCATTGGCTAATAAACTGGCGCGGATCGCTTGGGCAGCCCTTCGCAAAGAAGTGAGCTTCGAACGCGGCTATCCAGCAGCGGCATAACGGATCGGCTGCGTGCTTCTGCGCGCGTAGCCCAACGATGTTTGCAGGAAGGATCGTGAAGATGGCCTGACAGTCGATCGGCGTCTGGAAAGCCCGGGCAAAAAAATGGCACCTGTTGCCGGTTCCCTTATTGTGGCTCCAGACGTGCGGATGTCCATCTTGGCCACGGGATGCTCCCGTGAGACCGCATACGTTGACGCAGACTGATCAGAACACCGTAAAATCCTACTTGCAAACGGGGCGGGCCATACGTTTTTTTGACGAGGGCGAGCTGCCGGCACCTCCCTCGGCTGTCTGCGTGGCGGTCGCCGCGCCGATCGCGCCGACCTGACGTTCCGTTGGCGGAGCCGGGGGCGCCGGCGGAGCTGCAGGCGGGCTTGGCGGCATGGGAATTTCATCCGCAGCGCCCTGCGCCCCAGCAGGCGCAGGGGGATAGGCGGGTGCCTCACCGGGGATCGCGGGCGGGAGATCTCCGCCGTCGCCTCCAGCAGACGCGTGGGACCCCAAACCGGCGCCAGCTACGACCTTCCCTTCCTCGATCGCGGTGACCCGGTCGCCAAGCAGACTCTGCCCGTCGAGGATCTTCTGGAGATCCCCGCGCAGTTTTACTTCGAGGCTGTCGCCGCGAAGTCCCGCGCCCATATCGAGGTTGGAAGCCTGGGGCGCCTTGGGCGCTTCCTGCTTCCCGCTGGTGCTCGCTGTGTAAAGGCCAAAGCCCAGCAGCGCGATCGTCGAGACGACACCCAACTGCTTGGCGCGCAACTTCTGATCCGACGTCAGCTTCGACCACTGCGCGCGCAGATCAAGCAGGGCAGGGCGGGCCGAAGTGTCACCGATAGCTTCGTCGGCAGGTGCACCGGGCGCTATGGCCGGAGATGGCGTCTGCGTGTCGTCTGGTGTCGTCATGGCTGTACGCTCCGGCGGACGACGATCAGCCGCGCGGTCTCATTGGGACCAAGCGTCAGGCGATCGATCGTGATGGCGAAGATGTCGGCCCCAAGCGCGGTATCGAGAAAGTCGCGCTCGTCGAGTGTGGTGGCAGCGCTGGCCCGGACGAGATATTCGCTGACCGAGAGACCCGCACCCTCGATCTCGAGGCGGCGCCGTTCCGTCAGCATTGCGGCGGGAATATCCGCCAGGATCAGCCGATCGCGGGACGGCGCCACCTCGGAGAAGGAGGCCGGCACCCGGTCTTGCAGGATCGCAAGCGCGATCCCGACCGCGCGCTCCTCCTCAACCAGCGGGCCGAGCAACGCATCATTGGCGCGTGCGCGCTGCGCGCCGCCGGGCACGAGCGTTACGGTTTGGGCCGGAATGTCGGCGGGCTCGGCATAGAGCGGGTAGATTGCGCCATTGCACGAGACGAAAAACTCGGACGGTGTCGTCACATAGGTGCGCGTCTTGGCGCCCATATCCTCGGTTTCGAGGACAAGGAACTTGATCCAGGCATCCGACCCCCCGCGTTCGACGGCGAGGCCCTTCTCGGCCGAGAACTTGACGTCCTCGATGTCGCCGCCCACACACACGATATGATTGACGTCCCGGTTTGAGAGCCGGATGTGGCTCGCCTGGTCGGGCAACGCCGCGATCGACTGGGCGAGGGCGGGCGCAGCGGCTAGGATGGACGCGGCCAATGTGCAAAAGGCGGGCGCCCCGGCGAGGCAGGCAAGCCTTGCTCGATTACCGGATGTCGGCACTGAAATTCTCCTCCTGGAGGGCGGTCAGCCAGAAACGGCCATTTTCGAGCGCGTAGCGGATGCGCAGATTGCCCCGGAACTTGCGGATCACGCCGCCGATAACGCGGACCTTCTCGACGGGAACGAGGATCTCGCTGCCCGTCCAAGTGACCGGCTGATCGCCCCGAATATAGGTCGCGATCGAAAGCGTCGGATTGTTGCCGAGTTCATCGAGCAGCCGGTTTAGACTGTCGCGGAGGCCATTATAGGCGCTGGGATGCGTGATCCGCAGCAGCTCCTGGAACTGGCGGTCGGCCGAATAAGCCGAATAGGTGCCGGCAAGGCCGACGATGTTGAAGGTGATCGCGCGGAGATAGCCTTCGGACGGCTTGTTGCCCGTCACATAGAGGTCGCCATCCACGCCGAACGGCACGATCACGGTGCGCGTGTTCTGGTTCGAAGTGTAGATCACCGTCCCGAGCACCGCGGTGATGCCGAACAGGCCGGCGATCGCTACCTTGAGCAACCGGTTTTCCTCGAAGAGGTTGGCCGATCCCTGCAGATAGCGGTGCAGATGCCAGCTCGGCCGCGTATCACCGATCATCTCGGCCTGGGACTTGCGCCTGAAGGGGTGGGTCATCTCGCCTACTCGAAGAAGCGGGTCTGGGTCGGACCCGGATAGTTGCGGAAGCGGGCCAGGCCCCAGCGCCAGGCCAGATGCGGGATGAACCCGCGCGGCTTGGTCCGCTTCCAGGGAATGAAGAGGAGAAGAGCGCCGATGAGCAGCCAGCCGATGAGCCCGCCGACGATGACCGCGACGAAGATCGTGGACATCACGACGATGAACTCCTGACTGTCGAACCAGAGTATCTGGACCGGTCGATGCAGGAACTGCGGCAGACGTTCGTCCACGCCCTTCTCCCTTGCTTCACCACGCCACGGGGCGTGGGTTCCGGAAAGCGACCATCGCCTTCCGTCTGTTGCGGACGACCGGCCCGGCCGGCGCGCCCGATCCTGGTCTCAGATCAGCATGCCGAAGGTCTGGAGGATCGAATCCGCCTTGATGAGGCAGACCGCCGCCACGATCGTCGGGATGCCGATCATGATGTTCGAGAAGAGCCGCGACACGCCGAAAAGGAAGGCGGCAACGCCGCCCACGAAGCCCATGGGGCCCTTCACGCCCTGGTTCACGACGATGTCGTAAATGTCGTAACCAAGGTCGCCAGCGGCCGGCGCCTGGAAGGCGTAGGCGACGCTCGTACCGGCGATCGCGGCCAGGAGGAAAAGGACGGCCGCGTCGATCGTGCGGAACGTCCTTCCCCGAAGCAAAGTCAACATATTCAATCTCCTTGTCGTCGGGGCCGTCCAGATCATGCTTGCCGGTACCGATCCGTAATCGTGTCCGGCCGGCGGCTGCGCTGGACGGCCCCTGAAGCCGCGCTCCCACCGGCATTCCGGTCCCCGGCTGCGCCGCGCGCGCCCGAGGCCCGCCAAAATCATTGCGGATCGCCCGTCAGGGGCTGGCCTTGGCCGCGCTGCCCTGGGTCTCGAGAAAGGCTTCAAGCTCGGCCTGCTGGAAGCCCGAGACGAGCTTCCCATCCACGAAGAGTGTGGGTGTGCCCGAAACGCCCATCTTGCGGACTGTCTCAGCGTCCCGCGCGACCTTCTCGGCGCCCGCCCGACACTTCTGCAGAGAGGCAGGTTGCGCGCCGGCATAGACCGCCTTGAAGGCCGACTGAGGGTCGGGCGAGCAAAGGATATGCTCCGCCTTGGCTGCTGCCTGCGGGTGGATACCGCTCACGAAGTAGACGAGGCGCTGAACGGGCTTGCCCTCGGCTTCCTTCGCCAGCCAGAAGCGCTCGAGCGCCTGGCAATAGGGGCAGTCGGGATCGGTGAACTCGATTACCTTGGGCGCGCCTGCAGGCCCCACTAGGAGCGCATCGGCAGGATCGATGGCGCCGAGCCGCTTCCTTGCGCTCGCATCCTGCGCCAATGCAGTCAGATTGACGCCGTTCTTGTCATAGATCGCAGCGAAGAGCAGATGCTGGCTCTCCGGCGCAAAATAGATGACGCGCCCTCCCGCGACAGCCTGATATATCGGGCCCGTCACGGGTGCGGGACCGAAGTCCTCGAACGTCAGGTTAGTGAAGGTCTGGCGCAGTTGCCGTTGCGCTTCCTCTGCGGCGGCCGCAAGCGGTTCGGCGCTGTTCGTCTGCGCAACGGCCGGGGCCGAAGCACAGAGCAGCGCGGCCAGGATGAGCTTACCGTTGCGAAACATGACTGACCTCCGTGCGGGGGAAGGGGGCGAAGATCCGGCTGTCGAGAGAAAGTGAACTGCCGATCTTGATCTGCGCCGGCGCCGATGAAGACCCGGACCGCCTGATGGTCGCGCGGATCGAGAAGCCGTCCTCGCCCGGGACGACCGAAAGCGCTGGCACCGCGGCGCAGGGATAGCCCTCCGCATTCGGCCGATAGGCTTGAGCAACTGCCGGTCCTGCAGCGAGGCAGAAGACTATTGCTCCGGCGAGCGCAGGCAGAGAACATGGAAAATCCATGGCATATATCTCCTCGCGGCGCCGCGCGGCGCTCGTGTCTTGGGGTTCGGATTTGCCGGCGCGTGATGCGGGTTGCTGGTCCGCAGTCACCGTCGTTCCGGTGCGTCATGAGCAATGACGATCACAGCAGAAGGCCGCAACAGGCAGGGCAATGAAGTGCCGAAGCGGCGCAACAAAGCAATAATAAAACGGATCGGGTCTGACGGTGACAACGATAGCGAACGAACACAGGAAAAGACAAAAGCGGCATTATAGTGCCGATTGCGCTTCATTTCGTCGTGTAATCGGAACTGTTCGTGCGCTCGAGCAGCTTGCCGGTCGCAATATGGGGGAGGACAAAAGCTGATGAGCCGAGCACGACGCAGCTTCAAACTCCGACTGTCTCCAGCCGGTTTGGACGTCCTGATCGATTCCCACTGTCATCTGATTCGCGTTACGCGATCGCTCATTGCCTGGGGAACGACGCTCCACGTCGCGATCGAACATCTCAACACAATGCCCACTAAAGCCATCGTCGAGCAATTGATGGAGCCCGAAATCCTCTGCCTCAACGGTCCGGAGGAACATCATGTGGGGGCATCCAACGAACTAAGGACCGTCGCCACCAGTATTTCGGAGCGCGTCCAGGATTGTGCACCGCACGACCGCCAGCCGACCCTTGGAGCGATTTATATCGTGGCACTTATGCAGGTCACCAAAGCTGATCAGTCGGCGCTGTTAAATGCCTTCGATCGAGCTCTCCAGTCAGGCGCCAGAACGCCCGCATCAAGGGATCTCAGCGATTTAGCGGGGTAGCTTCCGACAGATTGGCCGAGGTTGTCAATTGACATTGGTGGTAAGTACACCATAGCTTTCACTTATGGAATAGCCTTGGCGGGCAGTATCTCCCATCAGGAGACACGGATATGTCGCATAATCTAGCGACTTCCGTTGCCGAAAGTCCGATTCTGTACGTCAAAGTACAGTCGGGGCGACAGATTGAAGAGGCACGGAAGAAGAAGCGCCTGACGCAACGCGATCTGGCGCGCGAACTTGGTATGGGCGTGCGCTGGCTTCGCGAGATCGAAGCCGGCAATCCGCGGTCGCGTCTTGATGATCACCTCCTCTGCGCGTACCGGCTCGGCTTGTCGACAGGGCATATTTCTATACCGCTGTTATTTGCAGGACAGAGAATGTGCTTTCCCAAGCAGCTGGCGACTGGGGACCTCAGCCATCTTGAACGGATGTGCATCGAGCTGATCGCCCAGAGAAACCTTGACCATCTCACACGGGCCTTGACGCCAGCCTGGCCGGACTCTCCCGCTGTCGTGGGTGCGGGCTGATGATATCTGCGATGGATCCTCCTCTTCAGGAACGAGTCTACCGAGCATTGAAGGAAGATTACGCTGCCGGGCTATTTATCCCGGGACGGAGGCTCGACTTACAAGAGATTGCCGACCGTTACCATTCAAGCAAGACGCCCGCGCGAGAGGCTCTATGCCGGTTGATGGGCGAAGGGTTGATCGAACCTCATCCCGATGGAGGTCTTCGGCTGCCTAACTATAGCGGTCAGCGGCTGGTCCAACTATACGCTTGGAACATGAGCCTTCTCATGAGCTTGGTACATGAAGTGAGGCTATCTGTTTTAAGACACGCGATCGAATTGGCCTCACCGCGCACCTTGCAATCAACACCTGTAGGAATCTCGCATGCCGTGGGTTCACTCTTTCTTTCGCTTGCGACAGCGACAGGCAACGAGTTTGCGATTGCAACGGTAGGCAATCTGAACGAGCGCCTCCATTATGTCCGAATCGGGGAGATTCATGACATTGGAGACGCCGCGAAAGAAGTGAGAACCCTGACCAATATTTCGGTGAGGGATCTCCAAAAAAGCATGCGGCGTAGACTTGAGTCCTATCACATGCGGAGAATTGGCCGGCAAGAGTCGCGCCCGACATGATCGGCCGCGGCGGAGGTTGCGCGATAAGTTATTTTATTCAGTGCCTTAGAGGGTTCGGTCAGTCATGCCGTGTAAATTGCGCGGATTTCCAGCCATCCTGTCGCGGTATATTTCGAGGCGCTTTCCAGCAAACCATTTATGATCCTTCAGTCGCAAATCAGTGCGACAGCTGAAGAGGAATGAATCATGCAACGAAAGAACGACAGGCGCGACGTGAAGCGTCTCGATCTCGGCGGTGTCATGCAGCAGACCAAGGGCGGCGCCTTGTCAGTCAATGACAATCAGAACGGGCTCCGGCCAATCTTCGGCGGGCTCTCCGCCGACTGAAGCGGATGCTTCGGAACGTCCGCTAGGCCGATGTCTGCGGGCGTTCCATTCCGGACGGAGACTGGCGATGGATCTTCGTATCAAACGAGGATTGCACTTCTGCACAGTAGAAGGGCGAACGATCTTTCTGGACGAAGATACCAGCCGCTATTTTTGCATTCCGGAGGATTTGGATCACTCATTTCAGATGATGATCATGGCTGGCGAAAACTTTGGTGACAACAGTGCCGCCGACTTTATCGCCGATCTGATCACCCTTGAGATACTTCAAGTCGAATATCCAGGGACAAAAGGGCTAGAGAGACATTCTCCTGTCGTCGCTGAACCGACAGACGATCTCGGTCCCCGTTCAGTCCATCCCACTCCGGTAATCGAAATTATGGCGGCAGTCTTCGAGCGGCTACGATCGAAGCGGATCGCGGCCCACCGTGACATTGCTGACGTTCGTCGTCTCATTGAACAAGAGCGGTTGCAGTTCGCCCATCGACGTTCTGCCTCCATTCCGGCGACGCGCGTAGCAATTGTGGCAGCCTTCGAGGTCAGCGACTTTCTCTTTGGCCGGAATGACCGTTGCCTTCCACGAGCAATAGCATTGATCCGGCGGAGCTTACGCGGCGGCTACAACCCCTCTCTCGTAATTGGGGTAAGGGTCAACCCTTTCGCTGCTCATTGCTGGGTACAGCAAGGCTCAACCGTTATCGGTGATTCAATCGACGTCGCACGGATATACACTCCGATATGCACGCTGTGAGTGCGCCACGATTCCTGATCGATTGGTCTGTTCCTGACGGTAGTCGCATCGACGAAACAGCCAAACGCTTCAACCTCGACTTGTGCTTTGAAGCGTGCGGCGTGCGGGTGTTCGTATCTCCCGGATACGCGATCAGGATCAACGGCAACCGTGGCGTATTTTTGGGAACGCTCTTCGAGCGCAACGGTCCCCCGGAGCCCCTTGTCGAACTGGATGAAGACCAGCAGAATGTGGTCGCTGCGAAGGGGGCGCCTGCCGTTCTCACGAGCTATTGGGGCGCTTATTGCGCTCTCTTGCGCGAGGGGACAGGCTTCGCGCTAATGCGCGATCCGTCCGGCGGGCTGCCTGCTTACTATACCAGCACTCCCGGATCCTGTGTCATAGGGTCCGATCCCGAGATCATTGCCGAAACCGGATATTGGACACCGGCGGTATCGTGGGATGACCTCGCGGCACATATGTACGCACGAGGACTGCCAAAATCCGTTACGCCTCTTAGGGGGCTGTCCGAGTTGCTGCCTGGGACCGCCTGTTGCATTTGCGACTCGTCTATGAGAATTGAAGCGATATGGTCTCCGTGGGACCATGCGCAGCCAGAAACCGCGTCTGATATCTCGGGATCGTCCGAGATCCTTCGGCGTACGATCCAGAATGTCGTCTCGCCATGGTCCTCACGGTATCCCTCAATCCTGATCGGCGTTTCCGGCGGGCTGGACTCCTCCATCATCGCGGCCAGCATTTCTGCGCGACGTGCACGCGTAACGGGCGTTACCCTCGTTACCAACGATCCAGATGGGGATGAACGTCTATTTACGAGACTTCTCTCGGAAGGGATTGGCATCGAAATCCTTGATGTCCGATATGATCCGGCCGACATCGACCTAGGTATTTCGTGCGTTCGCCATCTGGCCCGTCCAATCGGGCGTAGCCACGCCTTAGCCTATGATCGCGCGATGCATCGCATAGCTCGCGAACGGGGCGTTGACGCCTTCTTTAGTGGGAATGGTGGTGACAATGTATTCTACTATACCCAGTCGGCGAATCCTATCGCGGACAGGCTCTTGGCGGATGGCCCGGGTATAGGCGTTCTCCATACTTGGCGCGATGTCTGCCGACTTACGGGCTGTACGCCCATCGAAGCGGCTGGTGCAACGATCGGATCGGTTCGGTCGAGAGGAAGAGGATATCAATGGTCATCCGATTCGCGCTTTCTCGATGCTGGTCTAGTGGTGGACCTTGCAAAAAATCGCGTGAGCCACCCATGGCTAGCCGATGATCGCGCTCGTCTGCCGGGTAAGGCTGCTCATATTGCTGCGCTGTTGAGAATTCAATCGGGCCTGGAGGGATACGACCGTCGACTTCCCCCCATGATCAACCCATTGATGAGCCAACCAGTTCTTGAAACCTGTCTTGCTGTCCCGACCTGGAAGTGGGTCGAAGGGGGCAGGGACAGAGCATTGGCGCGTTCGGCCTTCTCGCACATATTGCCTCAAGGCATCCTGGAAAGGCGCACTAAAGGCGGTCCCGACGGGTTCGCCAACCAGATCATCGCCATGCATCGAATCGAGATTCTCGATCGGCTGACCAGCGGCTATCTGGCGCGTCGGAAGATCATCGATTGCGATGAAATCGCCTCCGCCCTTTCCGACGACAAACCGACTATGGGAACGGATCAGGCCCGCCTATTGTCACTGGTTGATACGGAAGCATGGGTGGCTCACTGGAGCCATTGGCAATCCTCATCCTCGGTGTCCAACGGCGACGTCGGGATCCATTTCCGAAGCCATTCGACTTGACGCTTGGCACTATCGAGACGAAGCGCAGGCTCGAGTATCCGATGGCCGGTTCTCGGATAGATCGCAAGCTCAACCGGCGCAGAGCCACGGGAATTCCCGGTTCGGAAAAATTTCAAGCAATCTGTCGGACCTAGACTGCTTTCTCCGCATTCAAGAAGTACCGGAGTTTGCAGTCCGTCGATTGAACTGAGCGGTGATTGGGACAGCAGTCGAGCCCTTTCGCCAATGTCATAGGGGTTTCCATAACCCATGTTTGCGTCGGCTGCTCGCTGGTTCGGGCCGCCATATTCGAGCAATGCCCGGCTATAGAAGTCGACGACACCTTCCATAGACATGGCGGCTCGAAAAGCATGCACATTGCTGGCTGCATAGGCGGTCAGGATTCCGCCATAGCTGAAACCGGCGAGCGCCAATCTGGACTTTGGAATGCCGAACTGTTTCGTCACATAGTCCACTCCGCCCAGGACGTCCTCGAGCGGGCCTTCGACGTAATCCTTTCGATTACGGATGGCGGCTTCGAAATCACGACCATATCCCCCGCGGCCTCTCGTGTTGGGAACGAGGATAGAGAATCCACTCAACAGCGGGCCATATGGAAGAAACGGTGCGTCATCATTATAGCTATCTGGCGTCACCATGGCCGGTCCCCCCGGGACCGAGACGAGCAATGCTGATGCCGCTCGTTGGCGGTTGGGCCTGATGAGCACGCCATGTATGACATAATCATCGTCCTTGCTTTGCCAGGAGACCGCTTCAGCACGCCACGGGAGCCGTAGGCTGGACGAAAGCCCGGCCAATGCTGCTGGTGCCCAGCGATGCCTCTGTGTGGAGACGACCTCGCCAGGATTCTCAAAATTCTGCCGGGTCATGAATAATCGGCCCCGAATGCCGACCTTGATCCCGCCAAAGCAACTCAAAGGCTGTTGGCCGAGGAGTGTGCCGGTACCTCGATTGACATCGACTTCGAAAACCGGACATTCCATCTGACGCATCGCCACATAAGCAAGATGATCCGCATCGATCCAGTTGGGAAGATAGGGCGTGCCTGTGGTCTCATCGGGCTTTGATATGATCAGGCGATCGCGGCCATTGGTCCCTTGTACGACCAGTTGCAAGCCACTCGTGAGTGGATCTCGGCCATCGGCCGTCAGATAAGCGATCCTTCTACCATCGGGGGACCAGTGCGGGTCAAGGTTCGGCCCCGAATGCTCGACGTAGGTTTCGATATCCTGTGTACCGAGGTCCCACACATAGATGTTCGGCCCCATCGTGCCGGACGTTGCCGCGCTCGAATACTGCGCGCTGAAAGCGATCTTCCTGCCATCAGGTGACCAGGAAAACGCGGAGTCGATCCCGACGAGATCATAGCTAGCAGGTGCTTCCGCGATCGCCGTACCGCTGGAAGAATCCAGAATAACGAGGCGGTGCCGGACAGCATCCCGGCTTGCGCCATCCCAATCCGGTGGGGCTTGGTAGCCGCTACGCAACGGATAGCTCGACAATGTAACGAGCAGCACGGCCAGAGACTTACCGTCGGGAGACCAGAGGAAATCTGCTATCTTGGCGTCATCAACGCCAATTATATTGGGTGGTTCGCCTCGAAGGCCGAAGATGGTAATACCTCTATTTCCTACTACCGCCACGCGAGTACCGTCAGGACTGAACAGCGGGTTGGGCAACCGTAGGTCAGCTGCGTCGCTACTAGTCTGCAGTGTACTTATGAGCTTGCGCTCTACGCCTCCGTGCAAATCGACGATCCACAGTCCGTCCTTGAGGGAGTTGTCGGCAACATTCGCTGAGCGCTCGACATAAATCAATTGGTCGCCATCTGGCGAAAGGTCGAACTGCGGCCGTTCCATCCAAGAACCCGGTATGCGCGGGCGTTCTATGGCATAGGTGGCGAGCCGTTCGAAACAAGCCTTTTGAATAGGTTGAGAAGCGAAACTGGCATGCGGCGTGAGAAAAACTGTCGCGAGCAGCCACGCTGCTTTGTTATTCATGTTCACTACAGCCGCCTGCGCAGCGTCAATGAGATCTGCCGTCCAATTGCTGAGTAGTTGGATGAGTCATAAGGTGGCAGAGACAGATCTGAGTTTCGAATTCGAGCTGGCTTCTCGTTCAGCAAGTTAAGGACCGAGAGAATGATTTCAGTCCCAGCGAGGACGCCGCCGTCTCTTTCCGCTTTATACCTGAAGGTCGCATCAAGCGATGTAAACGATCCGACATTCACCTCGGGTAGCGTCCGCGTATCGTTGGTTCCGCCGATGTAATTTGCAAACAGCGAAGCATCGATGGACGGGCGGGAATATGTGAAGCCACCTTCCATGCGCCAATTTGGTGGATTGAATATGGTGCCGGCCAACTGGCTAAATGGCAAGCCTGTTGCAACCTGGCGATGGCTTTCAAGATAGGTCGCATTTGCCGAAATCTCGAATGTTTGCGATCCACCGACCGCGAACTTGTATTCGCCGGAGAGATCAACGCCCTTCGCATTTTGACGGGCCACATTCCGATCCGTCGCGTCGATAATCGCTGCGATGTTGGCCGCGTCAAACGCCGCACCGCTGAAATTCGAAAGCCCTTGGGGTAGACGGTCGATTTCCGCCTCAACAGCGGCTGCCGATGGTGTGCGGCTCACGAGAGCGGCATATATGGGATTGCTCAGAGCGGCAGTGGCGCCGACGATGGGAACCGCAACCCTGTCCTTGTACTTCACGTCGAAGTAGCTCGCCTGCAGGCGCAGGCCGGGAATTGCCCTGGGGTTCAACGAGACTGTTGCTGTCCAGGTCTCCGCTCTTTCCGGGCGAAGTGGCGTGCCGCCTCCCGCCAGCAGGAGAACAGGAAGGCCGCCAGGATTGTCCGAAAAGATTGAACCCGGCAGCAATACTCCCTGCCGTACCTGATTCTGCTGATAAAGAGTTGGCGCCTTGAATGAACGGCCCCAACTGCCCATCAAGTTTAGATCAGGTGATGGAGCATAGCGGAAGCCGAATTTGGGTGTAGTAACCGAACCAACCGCTTCATAATGTTCGAACCGACCCGCCGCAGTGAGGTCGAGGCGGTAGAGTAACGGCCTGCCGTTGCCGTTGCCGAAAATTGGAACTGTCAGTTCACCATATGCAAACTCGACGCCTCGCCTCGTATGAAACTGCTCGGTTACGTTCGTCGGGAGTCCGGGGGGAGTGTTGGATACCAAGACACCAAGCCCCAATGATCGGATGCCACCACCGGCGGCGAGTTTAATTTCTCCGCCCGGCAATTCGGCAAGACGGCCTTGAATGCCGGCCTCCAAACTTCGCATATCGTTGCTGTATATCAACCGGCCCGGCGTTTCGACCGAAGCAGAATATCGCCTTGAATGAAGATCCGCTTTGCTGTCGGCGATTGTTCCTGAAACGTTCAGCGACCAGACGGAGGTCAACTCCACCGTCAGGCTCGGGGAAACGGAGTAGGTGCGCACGATCGGGTTGGAGCGAAGCCCGTTCTCCGTAACCGACTCGGTGTTCAGGAACGGGTTATCATATTTGGAGTTGCGACGACTGAAGGTTCCGTCAATTTTAAACTCGATCCCTTCCGTAACTCGCTGATGGCCGGCCGCCACGATACTGATTTGCCTGACGCTCGGAACCAGCGTGGCGCTCGGATCCATCGAAGAGGTGTAGCTGCGTTCGCCTGCGTTGATGCGACGAAAGGATGTATAGTCCACTGCAAGCATGAAACCGCCATCGGACCAGGTTGCTCCTGTCACTGCGGAAACTTGCGCCTGTTTGCCGCCGCCATCGGTAGTCGTTGCGAGTCGAGCGGAAATCTCAGCGCCGCGAAACTCAGGACGCAAAAGGATGTTGGCGACGCCACCGACTGCATCGGAGCCGTAGAGCGCAGACGCGCCATCGGCGACCACCTCCACGCGATCGACCGCGGCCAAAGGAATGGCAGAGATATCCACCCCTTGAGCCAGCGCGTCATAAGCGAGGCGATGACCGTTGAGCAGCGTCAGCGTCGCGTCTGGACCGAGTCCCCGAAGATTGAGTGTAGAGGAGGAACTCACATTGTTGTTGTTACCCTGGGCGCCGCCCCCGGCAACGGTCGGATTCTGACCGCCGCTGAAATTCTGTGGTAGAAGCCTGATGTAACTGCCGAGATCGGAGACGCCTTGCTTCTCAATTTCGTCTCTCGTGCTGACTGTAACTGGAGAAGTCGCAGGGGCGCCCTTAATCCGTGACCCCGTAACCACAATGTCGTTCCGATCCGCCGGGTGATCCGCTAGGTCACCCGGCGTCTCCGATCGCCCCCGGATGATGATCACATCCTTCCGAAACCGCGCCACGAGGTCTGAGCCCTTCAGCAGCGCCCGAACGGCCTCGTCGGCGCTGAAATCCCCGTG
The DNA here is from genome assembly GCF_000445105.1 of Sphingobium lactosutens DS20. GTDB lineage: Bacteria > Pseudomonadota > Alphaproteobacteria > Sphingomonadales > Sphingomonadaceae > Sphingobium > Sphingobium lactosutens. Next base: position 81,834 of record NZ_ATDP01000074.1, read on the forward strand.
CAGCGCCGGCGCGGTCCGCCCGAGCACGGCCTGAGAGGTGAAGATGATCTCCTTGCCCGATTGGCGGCTCACCGTCTTGAGGGCTTCACCCAGATCACCGGCCTCGATCCTATACTCAACGCGGCGCTGCTCCTGCCCATAAACGGGGGCGACCGGCACAAGCGTGCCGATCGCAACCGCAGCGAGGAGGGCATGACGAAACCGAAACCGAGACTGCATTCGAACCATTCTTGCCCCCTTTGAAAATCCCGACAATCTGGCGGGAGTTTTCAGAGAGCATCGCCACAAAACTGCAATCTACGGGGCAGGCGTGTAAAAAATCTTCAACTATCGCTTTCGAAGAGTGATTTCCTCCGATCTGGTTCGTTCGACATCCAGATCGAACAACACCGCCAGGCGGTCGGCGACCTGCTCGGCGTCGTCCACCCGGAACCGTCCGCTGACCCTCAGCGCGCCGATGGAGGGATCCGCGAGCCTGATCGACGTCGCCGAATCCCGATTGGCTTCGGCAATGACGGCGGACAATGGCGTGCGCTCATATTCACGGATCAAAGGCTGTTGCGGCGCGAGCCCGCCTGGCTCCATCGCGGTCCTGTCCACAGGCTTAGACAGCGATATCGGCGTTACCGCCGCAAAGCTCAGGACCTCGCCCGGTTCGAGCCGAGCTACTGCGGCTGTGTCATGGTCGCCCCTGGCGGCCTCCGGCCTTTCGACGTCTACCGCCCCTCGAAGCAGGCGAACCGTAACGCGCTTGTCCTTGCCAAGAATCACATCGAACACGGTTCCGCGCGCGGTGACACGTCCGCCGCCGGCAAGCACGATGAAGGGGCGGCTCTCGTGGGCTACCTCAAATCGTGCCCGGCCGCGTTCGAGCCTCAGCTCGCGTCTGGTCCCGCCGAAATTCGTCGACAACTCGCTGCCCTCGTCAAGCTCGACTACGGACCCATCGATAAGGCGATGACTGCGCCTGCCGCCCACAATGGTGTCATACCGCGCCTGTTCGACAGGAGGACGTTCGTGCAACCGCGCCACTTGCGGGGATCCGTCTGCCAGGCCGCGAAGCTGCGGACTTGCGAACCAGCTACCGGTGCCGACAACCAGCAGAAGACTGGCGGCGATCGCCGCCCATCTCCAGGAGCGGCCCGTTGGCTCGTTGTCGTTCGCCTCGTCCTCTATCCTTTCCCGCTCGGACGCTAAAAACCGCCCCAACGCGAAGATTTCGCCCGCCCGCTCATAGGCGTCGCGGTGAGATGCTCCGAGCGTGAGCCAATATTCGAATTGAGGACGATAACTTTCGGCATCAGGCCCGCGCATTCGCGCGAACCAGAGCGACGCCTCGCGCATCAACTGATCCATTCGGGGCAACCCTTCCGGCATATCCTTGTCAGCCATTGGCATTCCCGATGTTTTTGTCGATTCGAACAAGGGCCTCCGCCACATGCCACTCCACGGTTCGAATGCTGATGTTCAGCTTTTCCGCTATCTGCCTGTATCCAAGCTCTTCAGCGCGATGTAACAAGTATACCTCTTTCGTTCTGGGCGGAAGGCTGTCGACAGCCAGACGATATTGCTTGCGCATATCGTTCAATTCCACCGTGGTATCGGGACCGGAAACTTCGTGGCGAGCCGCAAAGACCACCGGATCCAAAGATTTAGCCTTGGCCCAGGCACGTACGCGATCCGCCAGCAGGTGCCGCAGGATCCCGTGCAGGTAGGCGCCCGGATTGCTCCATGCGTAGACCGATTGCGATGCTGCCAGCCGCGCGAAAGCCTCCTGTACGAGATCGTCGCGATCCTCTTCGAGCCATATTCGCCGTCGCAGGAAAGACAGCAACTTTGGTGCTTCCGAGCGGTACACGGCCTCGAACTGGAGCTCGTCATAGACAGCGGCCGCGCGCGCGGCGCCTGCCTCGTTCTCTTGCGCCCCATACATAGGGTCAGGCGCACCGAACGGGATCGAAAGGCGCCGACGCGCCGGGGCAGAATTGAATCGAAGACAGCATGACAGGACCACCCAAAGGTGGCGGGCGATGTCGTCCAATAACTGCGCTCAACCCTCGTGGATGAGCCCATCATCATGCCTGGAAGGATTATCCTGCAGCCGGCTCCCAGCCAATTCCCGCGCTGCACCATGAGTCTGCCTTGCTTTGGTGCCAGTTGCAAGCGTCGAACAAACCCATGGGCATTGCTGCGATGCGACAAGAGCTTCATCATCTCTGCTGCCGATTATCCGGCAGCAACTCCGCCGCCAGATTCACCATTCGGTCGAAGAAGCGATCGAGCAATGCCGCGGCGTCGCCGTTCAATTCGACGAGGATCCTGCGGCCATCGGAAGGATCTCGGTGCAGCCTCACGAAGCCGCGCGCGGCAAGTCGGTGAACGATCCGCTGCGAGTTTCTCTCCGATGCGCTCGAAGCTCCCGTAAGAGATGTCAGTGAGCGAGGTTGAACGCTTTTGCAGCTATAGAGGTCAAGCAAGATCTCGAAGGCAGGGATTGTGAAAAGCTCCTTGCCGAACTCATCTGCACGCAGCCGCTGAACCTGCTCCGTAAGCCCGATCATGCGACAGCGGCTCACCGTGGTTGTTATGCTCCGGCCCTCAATCATCGCGCCTCTCCCTGTTTGCAGCAACGTTTGCGGCCCGGGAGGGGAGGGTTCAATCTGGTGCGTGTGGACATAAATTGCTCCTTTCACGCGACAGAAGAAACTTCATATGGCTTCTGATCTTCTTGTAACATTCTGCGTAAAAATGACGCGCAGAGGAAATCCATCCATTTTGCATGAGATTATGTCTCATAATAATAATCATTTCTGCTTCCAATAGTTACACGTCATCCCTCGACGGGCGTCAACAGAGCGGCAGGTCTGGTGTCGTTGCGGTCGAGCCTTGTGGGCGGTTCTTCTCTGCGTGATTTACGTCATTCGATCAGATGACGAATGCTGTTGCTGGCTCTGCGCGCATACCATCAGTTATCACGCCGAGATCGGCCTTTCAGCAGCCACAACGGAGGCGGCCGGAGTGCTTCACCACCCGGTTGTCGACATTCTACGGTCTTGCGGCCAGCCGGTTTTCAGCCCCGCCTCCATCGGCCATGGCGCACGCTGCACGGTCACGCCCCTTGACGGGAGGGGAGTGGGGGAACCTTCGGTTGGGTGATCTTCGGATCGCTGGGTCCAACGCCCGCCTTCTTGCCGTCATTCGCGCCGCGACGCGCTGATCGAAGCTCCAGCAAGGTCTCGAAGGGCGGGCATTATCCAGGAGAGCGCTCATGGCGCGTACTGCAACCAAACATAACCCGGAACTCGAGGCGATCGGTTCCGATATCGTCAAGCGCCTCGGGGGCGTCTGGAAGCCAGGCGGCGGCATGTGCTGCTGTCCTGCTCATTCCGATCGCAGTCCAAGTCTCTCCGTTCGTGTCGGTGATCATGCCCTCCTCTTCAAATGCTTCGCTGGGTGCGACACACGCGACGTCATCAACGAGATTCTGCGCCTCGAGGAAAACGCCCTCCATCATGTCGACAAGGCGTCTGCGACATCGGCAAAAATGCCGACCGACCTGTGGCGGCGGCAGCAGGCCATGCGCATATGGGATGAGGCGCGGCCGCTTGCCGGTACGCCCGGCGAGATATATCTGCGCCGCCGGCGGATCGCCTTGCTCCCGCGCGCGCTCCGCTTTCATCCACGAACACCCCTCGGTCAGGGCGGCGCGGTCGACTTCAGGCCGGCGATGATCGCCGCGCTTCACGATGGCGGTCTTCATGATGAAGGCCGCTTCATAGCGATCCAGCGGACATTCTTCGATCGGGAGGATGCCAGGCGCGCCCGCGATCTCGTCGACCCGCGCATGACGCTCGGCCGCCCCGATCACGCCGCCGTCATGCTCGGCGCCGCGACCTCCGTCCTGGGCCTCGCCGAGGGTGTCGAGACCGCGCTTTCCGCGATGATCCTGTTCGGCGTGCCGGTCTGGGCCACGCTGGGAAGCGAGCGGCTTCACCAGATCGCTATCCCCGATCGGGTGGAGCGTCTGATCCTGTTCCCCGACAACGACATCGCCGGCGAGATCGGCGTGGCACACGCGCTCGAGGCCTATGAGGCGTGCGGCCGCGACATCGCCGTCGAATTCCCGCCGCATGGCTTCAAGGACTGGAACGACGTGCTGCGGGCGGGAGGGGAGGGAGTGGGGGAGTGGTGGCGGCAAGTGGCCTGATGGTCAGGCTGACCCCGCCAGGAGACTATCTACATGACCCAACTTCCCATCCTCATCCCCGCGGCGAACCTCGCCAAGTCGCCGAGCAACGTCCGCACCGTCAGCGACGCGATCGCCGACGCCCAGCTCGAGGCGAACATCGCCGTCAAGGGCGTGCGCCAGAACCTCATCGGCGTGCCGGTCTCGCGCAAGAAGGGGCATTACCGGATCATCGCTGGCGGCCGCCGCCTCGATGCCGTCCATCGCCTCATCGAGAAGGGCGTGTTCGAACCCGACTATCAACTGGCAGTTCTCGTGCTTGGCAATGCCAAGGACGCGATCGAGACGAGTCTCGAGGAGAATTTCTTCAATCTCACGATGAACCCGGCCGACACCTGCCGTGCCTTCCAGGATATCATCGAGAACGAAGGAAAGACGCCTGAGGACGTCGCCAAGCGGTTCGGGCTCACCGAACGCTTCGTTCGCAGCCGGCTCCGTCTCGCCGATCTCGCCGATCCCATCTTCGAAGCGCTGCGCAACGGCGAGATCACCCTCAACGTGGCCGTCGCCTATGCCAGCAACAGCGATCGCACCCGGCAGGCTGAGGTCTTCGAACTGCTCAAGGACGGTTATTACCGGGCCAATGTCAACGAGATCAAACGCCAGCTTGTCGAGGACACCTATGTCGGCAGCGATCCCAAGGCGCTGCTGGTCGGCCGCGACGCCTATATCGAGGCCGGCGGCCGGGTCGACCTTGATCTGTTCTCCGACTCGACGACCGAACGTTGGATCGATGGCGATCTCCTTAACCGCCTCGTAGCCGACAAGCTCGCGGTCGCCGCGGAAGCCCTGCGCGAGCGCGAGGGCCTGGCGGAAGTCCGGGTCATTCCCGCGACCCATGTCAGCTATAACGACACCTGGGATCTGCGCCCGCTCAAGGGTGACACGCCCGACCTTACGGCGGAGCAGCAGGCGCGTCTCGAGGAAATCGAGGCGGAGATCGAGGCCGCCAACGAAGCCTGGGAAGACGCTGACGAGGACGGCCAGGCCGAGCAGGCCAATCGCGTCGAGATGCTCGAGGCCGAGTATCGCTCGATCGAGACGCCCGCGCCGGTCTTGACCGATGAACAGAAGGCATCCGCTCTCGCCTATGTCGTGATCGGCCATGACGGCGAGCCCCGCCTCCACGAGCAGCTCTATGTGGCTCCGGTCGAGGAGCCCGAAGAGGAGGACGTCGACATCGAAGCGGGCGGTGAGGACGAGAATGAGGAAGTTGCCGCCGTCCCGGGCAAGGCGGCCTACAGCCAGCGTCTGTCCCAGGAACTGGCCGAGATGAAAAGCGAATTGCTGCGCGTCCACATCGCCAGCGATCCGCGCTTCGCCCTTGATCTCGGAACCTTCTGGATGGTCGACAAGGCGACCCGTCACTATGGCGGCGAAGACCTTGCGACCGAACTGAAGGCCGACAAGCCCTGGTCCGCGCTCACCGGCTTCCAGAGCGGTACGGTTGCCGCCGAGGAATGGAGCAAGATCGACGAAGCGCTCGACCGCAGCTGGACCGAGGCGGGTGACGCCTGTCAGCGATATGACGCCTTCTGCGATCTTCCCGACGAAGCCCGGGCCGCCTGGCTCGCCTGGGCGATCGCCCGCACGCTCCATGCCGTCACCGCCGGCCGCAAGGGCGAAGCGCTCATCGACCATCTCGGCACCAAGCTCGACATCGATGTCGCGGCCTGGTGGCGGCCGACCGCGAACAACTATTTCGATCGCCTGAGCAGCAAGGCCGCAATCCTCGCCCATCTCGAGGAGATTGGCGGCAAGGAGTTGTCGAGCCGTTATGGCGCTTCGAAAAAGCATGACCTCGCGACTTCGGCCGAGAAGATCTTCGCCGGGTCCGTCCCGATCGAAGCGGAACTTCGTGATGCCGCTACCGCATGGGTGCCGGACGTCATGCGCTACGGCCAGCCGACGACCGCGGTCGATGTTGTGCCCGCGAACGACCAGGATAACCTCGTTACCGGGGACGATCTGCCACAGGCCGCCTGATCGCTGACAATGCCTCCGGGGCCGTGGCAATGCGCCGCGGCCCTGGTTCTTTTTCGCGATCTCATTGCGTAATCGCATTTCCAGAGAGCCAGCTAATGGCCGATATCACCCAGCTTCCCATCATGCGGGCAACCGATGCCGAAGCCACCGGGTTCGCGCGTTTGAACGATGTTGCAACCTTGCCGGTCGACATCCCCAACGGCAATTTCACGACAAGCGCACACACCAAGGTGGACGCCGGATCACCTTATTCTTCGTCGATATCCAGTTTGACGACATTATCTGGACGGTCTGCGCCGATCGCGAGTTTGTAGCATGGTGGGCGATGGACGCCCACGGTGGGCTGTAATCAGGCTAGCCGTGGCGCTGACACAGGGGCTGGCGAAGGCCATCTGGACAAGGCCGCATGACCCAGATCAGCGAGGAGATGCGCTGATCGTGCCCCATCCCGATTCGGGCGTGATCACGCCGGGGAATCGGGCGAGGCCGCGTAGCGAGACACTACTGCCCTACAGACATCCACCAAACAGGACTGCGGCGTGAGCCAGCGTCACCTCCGCACGCTTTCCATTGCATCTTTCGAAGCCCCGCCGCATCTGATTTATGGCAATGGTATCTACCAGGACGGCAGTCAGGAAGCCTCATGAACATCGCCAAGATCTTCTGGACCGGACGCTCCCAGGCCGTGCGATTGCCCAAGGACTTCAGGTTCGACACGGATCAGGTTCGCATCCGCCGCGAAGGCGATGCCGTCATCCTCGAACCCATTTCTTCCGACTGGTCATGGCTAAAGGCGTTGGTCGGACCGGTCGACAAGGATTTCGAGAAGGCCGTGAACGCGGCACAGACCTTCGAGACACGCGATTCCATGGATAGCTGACGATGATGTTCTCGCTCGATGCGAATAGCATCATCGGCCTGCTCAAAGACCACAAGCAACTCTGGCAGCGGCTCGAACGGCACAGCACGCTCGATCGCGTAGTATCGTCGGTCGTCATGCACGAACTGTATTTCTGAGCCAGCAACAGCGCTCGTGTTCAGGAAAATCTCGATCGCATCGCGTCCCTGCGGTTCGAGGTGATTGAGTTCGACCGCGAGGACGCCCGCGTATCGGGCGAAGTCCGCGCTGCTCCCGCCGACTTTGGAACGCCGATCGGCCCGCTCGATACCCTGATCGCCGGACAGGCGCTGGCACGCGGTTTCACCGTGGTCACGCGCGACAGCCGCGAGTTCTCGCGTGTGACGGGCCTTGGTCATCAAAACTGGGAGGAATGAGCGTTTCGCCCAAAGCCTGCGCGGCAGACAAAGCAGGGTAGAGCGACGCAGTCCTGGGCACGTAGATAAGGCAATCCCGATTGGGAAGGAGGAGGCACGGGAGCGCGCCCCAGGAGGGTGAAGTCAGGACCGGCCCCGGCTCCCTGTCATGCTCGCCAGCATCACGTGCACGTTTCACATCGGTTCGCACGCGGATTGCTTCCAGACTGTCAGGATACATGGCGATGGTTCCTCCATCCCCAACGCGAATGGCGGAACATCACCCACGTTCGACATGCTCACCATCGGCCTCGGCGGCCGCCATGCCTATGACAGCCGAAAGCACGCGGCCGACGAAAAGCCGTCGATCGCCGTGATCCTTCTCGGGACACCATAGCGCTTGGACGGCGTCACAACTCACCCTCATCGCACGCGAAAGGGCCTGGCACCACGCCACGGCCCTTTCTTCGTGGCGCCTCTTCGCCGGGAGGGAAGGGGGTGGAGAGCGGCGGGCCGCGAAGGTCCTGATCCACAACCTGGAGTTCCAGCCATGTCACATCCACTTCTCGCGCTCGTGCACCCTGACGAGCCCGAAGCAACCAAGCCCGCGCGCCTGCTTTGTGTAGCGACCCGGCTCGCCGAACTGTTCGCTCAAGGCCAATCGGTTCACCGCCAGGTCCTCAAGCGTCTCATGGAAGAGGCCTTCTCCAGCTCCGACACAAGCGGGGCCTGGTCCATGCGCGATGCCTATGATGCCCTCGAAGCCGCGCAGGTCCTGCTTTTGAAGTCGCAAATCAACCCGACCGGCCTTGCATCGCCCGGGGATGATGCGTTCGCATCGCTTCGCAGCTTTGAGCGCGCGCTCCCGACCCAATCCTATCGCAGCGAACATCAGGTCGAAATGCAGCAGTTCAGCACGACGATCTCGCTCTCGTGGCTGGTTGCACTGGCGGCCCATATGGATCGCGATGACCATGTCCTTGAGCCTTCGGCAGGCACCGGAATGCTGGCCGTCCACGCGCTGCGTGCGGGCGCCAGTCTGACACTCAACGAGCGTGACCCTGCCCGGGCGGCGCTGCTCCGCAAATTGTTCGAACGGCCCGTCACTACCCACGACGCCGAGTTCATCAACGATCTGCTTCCCGCAGGCCAGACTCCGAGCGTCATTCTGATCAACCCGCCTTTCAGTCGAAGCGAAGGCCGGGGCAAGGATCGCTTTGCCGGCGCGCGCCATCTGCGCTCGACCCTTCTGCGCCTGACGGCAGGTGGACGCTGCGTCGCGATCATGCCGCCGAGCTTTGCCGTCGATGGAACCGCCGCGACGGGCTATGCGATGGTCTGCGAGACGGTGATGCCGCGCGTCGAGATCACCATCCTCGGAAATCCCTATGCCAAGCATGGCACCAGCATCGCGGTTCGCCTCCTGGTCTTCGACAAGGGCTGGACGGGCGTCACCGAGCGCCACACTGCTCAGTCGATAGAGGCGGCCGAGGCAATCGTGCGCGCGCTTCCTACCCGTCTCCGCGCGCCCGAACCGCAGCCGCCCGCGCCCGCAGTGGTTCCGCTGCGGCCCCGTAAGCCGACGATGTCGACGCCGTCCACGATCTTCGGCGGCCTCCAGAAGCGCGTGCTGGCGACGCCCGACAGGATCGCGGCCGACGGCAGTGCAAGGCCGCTGGTCTACGCGGTGCGTGAGACGCCGCTTCCGGCAGGCGATCCGGTCGGCCACTATGCACCGTGGCGCCCAGCGCGCATCGAGATTGCCGGTGCGCGGCCCCATCCCGATCAGCTGGTCGAATCGGTTGCCATGGCATCGGTCCTCCCGCCGGCGCCCTCTTATCAGCCGATGCTCCAGACCCATGCCCTGGCCGCGCTGTCCGACGCCCAGCTTGAAACCATCATCCACGCGGGCGAAGCCTGCGAGCGCAATCTCAAGGGCATATTCGCGCCGAACCAGGCTGGCGATCAACTGCGCGAGGATCCCGAAGGTGTCGTCTACCGCACCGGCTTCTTCATCGCGGACGGCACAGGGGTCGGCAAGGGCCGGGAAGGCGCCGGGATCATCCTCGACCAATGGAACCGTGGTCGCCGCCGCGCCGTGTGGATTTCCCGCAGTTCAGCGCTGATCGAAGACGCAAGACGCGACTGGAGTGCGCTCGGCGGCGTACCCATCGATATCCAGCCGCTCGACGCCTTCCCGCTGGGCGAACCGGTCAGCATGGACAGCGGCATCCTCTTCATGACCTATGCGACCCTGCGGTCGCAGCGCCACGATCGCGCGTCGCGATTGCAGCAGCTGCTCGACTGGGCGGGTGCCGATTTCGAGGGCGTCATCCTGCTCGATGAATCCCATGCACTCGGCAATGCCGCCGGCACCGAAACGGAGTTCGGGGCAGCCAAAGGATCCGAGCAGGGGCTTGCCGGCGTCCGCCTCCAGAACGCCCTGCCGCGCGCGCGCGTGATCTATGTCTCGGCGACAGGCGCCACCAAGCCGGAAAATCTGAGCTACGCGGCGCGGCTCGGTCTCTGGGGGCCGGGCACGGCCTTCCAGAACCGCGACGCCTTTCTCGCCGCGATGGACGAGGGCGGCATCGCCGCTATGGAAATCGTGGCGCGCGACACCAAGGCCATGGGCCTCTATACGGCGCGCGCGCTCAGTTTCGCCGGTGTCGAATATGACCCGCTCGAACACAGGCTGACCCCTGCCCAGATCGAGATTTACGACACCTATGCCGATGCCTGGGCCGTCATTCATCGCGGCGTCGCCGCAGCGCTCGAGGCCGCCAATATCGTCGATCCCGCGTCCGGCCGCACCCTCAATGCGATGGCCAAGGGATCTGCGCTCAGCCGGTTCGAGAGCTCCAAACAGCGTTTCTGGTCTGCCTTGCTGATCTCGATGAAGATGCCGACGGTTTTCGAAGCAATCGAGGCGGAGGTCGCTGCCGGAAACGTCGCCGTGGTGCAACTGGTCAGCACCTCCGAAGCGATTCTCGATCGCCGCCTGGCCGAACTCTCCCCCCAGGAGCGCGCGCATCTCGATCTGGAGCTTTCTCCTCGCGCGACCATGATCGATTACCTCAAGAACGCATTCCCCACACAGCAGATGCGGGTATTCTCGACCAGCGACGGTTCCCTGCGTTCCGAACCGATGCGCGATGAGGCCGGCAATATGGTCCAGTGCACCGAAGCCATTGCCCGGCGCGACGCGCTGATCGAGGAGCTATGCGCGATGCCGCCGGTTCCAGCCGCGCTCGATGCGCTGATCGCCCATTTCGGAACCGCAAGGGTCGCCGAAGTTACCGGGCGCTCGAGACGGGTCGTGATCGGCAGCGACGGCTGCCAGAAACTCGAGCGGCGGGGCGGTCGCGCCAATCTTGCCGAAACGCAGGCTTTCATGGACGGACAGAAACCGATTCTGGTTTTTTCGGACGCAGGCGGCACCGGACGGTCCTATCATGCCGACCTTGCCTGCCGGACCGCCGACAAGCGCCGCATCCACTTTCTGCTTGAGCCGGGCTGGCGGGCCGATGTCGCGATCCAGGGCCTGGGGCGCACGCATCGTACCAACCAGAGCGTGCCGCCTGTCTTCCGTCCGGTGATCACCGATTGCAAAGGGGAGCGGCGGTTCATCTCCACCATCGCCCGCCGTCTCGACAGCCTCGGCGCCCTGACCCGCGGTCAGCGCCAGACCGGTGGTCAGAACCTGTTCGACCCTGCCGACAATCTGGAAAGCGACTACGCGCGTGAGGCCCTCACCCAATGGTATCATCTGCTCCATGGCAACAAGCTGTCGAGCGTCAACCTGGCCGACTTCCAGACTATGACCGGGCTGAAACTCACAGAGGAAGATGGCACATTGCTCGACAAGCTGCCGCCGATCCAGCGGTGGCTGAACCGCATCCTTGCCCTGCGCATTGCCACGCAGAACGCGATATTCGATGAGTATATGGGCCTCATCCAGGCACGCGTCGACGCCGCCCGGGAAGCGGGAACACTCGACGTCGGCGTCGAGACGATCCGTGCCGAGCGGGTGATCGTCCGGTCCGAGCAGACGTTGCGCGCCGATCCGGTGACAGGCGCAGAGACGAAACTGTTTCGCCTCGAACTCCATTTGCGGCCGCGCGTCATGCACTGGAAGCGCCTCATGCAGATCTGGGAAGGCACCAGCGAGATCGCTTTTCTCTATAACAGCCGTTCGAAACGTGTCGCGCTCAAGGTTCCGTCCTGGTCGATCACCGACGAGGAAGGCCGAATCGTGTCGATGTGCCAGCTCGTTCGCCCGACCGGCGCGACGCGCATACAGGAGATTGCGATGTGGGCCAGTCTCTGGAAAGACATTGATCGCGACGAATTCCAGAAGCTCTGGGAAGCGGAGGCGCGCGACGCGGATGCGAAGGTTGACATCGAGCTTGTCAATGTCGCGACCGGCCTGCTCCTCCCGGTCTGGCACCGCCTTCCGCAGGACGATGTCCGCGTCTGGCGAATTGATGACGGCGAGGGCACTTCGATCCTGGGACGCCTGATCCCGGCGGAAGCCATGACCGACCTGCAAGCGGCGTTCGGTCTTGACGGTACAGTCGAACTGACCGCCGCCGAATTCATCGCCGCCGCCCAGAAGGGATCGGGCATCGCCTTGCCAGGTCTGGGTGGCGCCACGCTCATGACCGCTCTGGTCAACGGTTCGCGACGCCTCGAGCTTCGCAACTATCGGCCCGAAGATCGCGAGCGGTTAAAGGCGCATGGCATGTTCAGCGAGGTCATCCAGTACAAGACCCGCCTGTTCATTCCACTGGACAGATCGAACGAGGTCATCACGGCAATCCTCTCAATGACCCGGATTTGATCCCACGAGCAGGCCGATCCATTGACAAAGCGCCTTGCGGTCCGGGCCCCTGGTGGCCCCGGACCGCTTCGATCACTGCGCTACAGCCGGGATTTCAGGCGCAGTCTCGGATGGAGCTGCCGCCTCGCCGGCCACCTTGCGTACCCGGCTGCGCTTCGGCTTCGGGGCTGCATCCGCGTTTGAGGCAGGAGTTTTGGCCGCCCCGTCCTTTGCCTTGCGCCTCGGCCTTTTCGCCGCGGGCTTCGGTTCGGCCTCGACAGCCTTTACGCGTCCCCGCCGTGCAGGTGCCGACGTTGCCTGCGTCGCTTCGGCTGCGGCGGTCTCTGGCGCCTCGACTGCCGGGGGCGCAGCCGCCGCTTCGGCCACCGGCGCAGGAGCGCTTTTGCGTTTGCCGCCGAGCCCCAGCTTGCGCGCAACTTCGCGGCGAGCCGCCGAATAGCTTGGCGCGACCATAGGATAGTCGGCCGGCAGATCGTAGCGTGAACGATATTCAGCAGGCGTCAGGCCATGCGTCGAGAGATGCCGCTTGAGTGCTTTGTAAGGCTTGCCGTCGATCAGACTCACTATCTGGTCAGGCGAGGCCAGACTTTCCTCAACGGATACTGCTGCCTTATAGTCACGCGGGGCCGGCGGTGTTTCCGCTACTCCGTCATCGGCGGGTTTGACTGATATACCCTCTCCGACCGGTGCGTCGCCCAGCAAGGCCCGCCTTGTCCCCTCGACGAGCGACGGCAACTCACCGCTCGGGACGGTATTGTTCGCGAAATAGGCGCTGAGCAACGTCACGGTCAAAGACATGACGCCTGCATTGTCGGTCTCGGCCATGCAATTTCCTTCTTCTGGCTGGAACTAGCGGTCTTGAACCACGCGCGCTTGCGCAACCGTAAACAAACTCGTGCCTGTAATTTTCGCACAAGTCAAAAGGGAGGGGAGGAGGGCGGTCATGGGTGGCGTGGCGATTGGGACACGCAGCAACTCATGGAGAATATGCCGATGGCTGATCACTTCGTTCAGGGCGCATTCGCGTTTGCCTGCTCTACCGATGAAGCCGCGCTGATCGAAGAAGCGTGGCAGCTCGCGGCCGATCTTATCGCCGATGTGACGCCCGCTCCGGTCAGCAAAGAGTTGCTCGCCGCATTTCCGCCCGTGCTCGAAGGCGACCCGTTGAGCGGGTTCCGGGCGATATTCGACGACACCAGTTTTCCTGACTTCGGTGCCGATTTGACCGTCAAGAACTCGATTGATGATCCCATGACCTGCACGGTCAGCATCTTCAGCAGCACCGACTTTCAGCCCTGGTCCATCGCCGGACTGATCCATCGCTGCTGCAACGCATCGCTGTCGAGGGCACCGATCGGCTTCGACTGGAGCTTCACCTCTACAAGAGCCCGTCCCGATAGTTTCGGTGGTGGATGGTGCGCGATCTTTGCGAACCGGATCGAAATCGAAACCACCAGGGAAGCGCTCGCCATTGCGCTCGATGGAGATATTTCCCTGAACCGCCGGGACATCTGGGCGAACGATCCCGCGCATCCGGTCGAAGACTGGAAGACCGAAGTGGCCAACGACGATACGCGGCTCGGCTATCTCGACTGGGCCGACGCCCGCGTCGAAATGCTGGCGGTGATCGAAGAGTCCCCTTCCGCGCCCGCCAGATCCGCCTGACGCGACGCTCGCATCCTGACGCGCGGCTGCATGCTGGCGGAAGACCATTCCTTTTCGCAGGCTCCCCGGGACCGACCGACGCTGCAGCCCGTGCCCACCACGACCCCAAGATGAAGGAGAAGATCATGACCGACGTTGCAACGCCGGGCGCGCCGGCGCGCCTGTATAGCCAGACCCCGTTCGACGAGCGGGGCAACTTCCACTATCAGGGCGACCTCTACAGGGCGGGCGACAATCTCACGACGCTCGCCACGCGCATCGATGGCCATCTCAAGGCCAAATTCCGCGATACGCGCTTCGCCATCAAGACGGAGAAGTTCGCCCGCGGCCGCAAGATCACGGCCGAGATTCTCGATACACCCGCCGACCTGACTTCGCGCGACGCGCAGAACGCCTTCTTCACGGAAGTACGCGACCAGATGGAGCGGTTCAGCTTCACACGGTCCAACCTGCTGCAGGACTTTCACACCTGCGCCTTCTACTGCGAGGCGCGGATCGGGCAGGCCTATTGGGCAGCGTTGGCGGCGCGACAAGGCGCGAAAAATCAGGTCGAACCAAAGCTCTCGCTCGCCGCCTTCAAGAAGCAGGTCCGCCCTGGCGACAGCCTCAAGCTGATTGACGCGCCGGCCGGGCACCGTTCGCTCGGGACAACCAGGCTCGTCACCAAGGTTCGATCCGGCGACATGATCCTCGAGGGGCGCTCTTATCTCACCTTTCCGCGTGCCTCCGCTTTCGCCTGCGACGGCAAGCTCGTGCGGATCGCGATCGGCTCGGAATATGAACCGGATGCGCATCTGCTTTACGAATGGCAAAAGGCGGCCTGAGCGATGGCCTTCATCGTCAAGGGGCCTGCCGCCTGCAGCAAGCCTGGTTGCGGTCTGTCGTGGGACGTAGATCCGGTCTTGCTCGTGCCATGTCCGGACTGCCGCGCGCCGATCGGCGTCGGATGCCGCCGTCCGAGCGGGCATAGCGGCCCATTTGTCGAACTCCATGCCTCGCGCGACCTCCTGGCCGATCGCGAGGGCAAGTATGGCCCCTGCCCTCTGGGACTATGCGGCGTCGCAAACCGCGATCGCCAGTCATGCCTGCCATTGTTCGACTGAACCTGCTGTCGTCTCTCCGCCGGTGATCGTCATCCACCTTTCCCATAAGCTCCGGAGCGAACCATGTCCGAGACATTTTTCCATCAGATGGCCGACAGCGAAGGATGGTCCGAGACGACCCAGATCGATCTCCTCCTGCGCTACATCAGCGCACAACAAGACGAGACAGGTTTCGCGGACTTCCTCGCCCAATATTGCGAGGCGGACTCCCAAGACGTCGGTCACGAAGCGGAACGCTTCACGCGGGAGGTTGCCGAGCATCTCGACAATCAGGATCTTGCCGTTGATCCCGCCTTCGAGTCATTCTGCGGCAACGCCTTCGATATGCTGACGTCCCGCCAGACCGCCGAACGCTGGCGTCGCACGTCCGCAAAATAGCGAGCCTCGCCATGACTGTCGAAATCATGGTCGGGCTTCCCCACCTCAACCCTGGCCCGATCCTCCAGCGGGCGATCGACATGCACGTGCCGGCATTGATCTCCGCCAACGCCCTGTCACGCTGGAGCCGGAGCAAGGGGTGGCCCGACTGGCGGGGCTGGAACCTCGCCGCGCTGGACCATGCCCGCGAGCTGGCAAGCCTCTCGCTCGATTCCGCGGGGTTCGTCGCCATGGCCCGTTACGGCGGATATCCCTGGCGCACCACCGATTATCTTGTACTGGCGGCCAGCTATCCGTTCCGCTGGTTCGCCAGTATGGATTATTGCGTCGAGCCCGAGATCGCCCGTGATCGCGAAGAGGTGCTCGACCGGATTTCACGCACCATCCGCGCCAACTTCGACTGCCGCTCCGGAGCGCGCGATCTTGGTATCGAGCACCGGCTGATGCCGGTCATCCAGGGGCGCCGCCCGGAGGACTATGAGCGCTGCCTCGATGGCCTCCTGCTCGACTATTCCCGAACGCCGCTGATCGGCGTCGGATCATTGTGCCGCCGGGAGGTCTCGGGCCCTGAGGGGCTGATCGCGGTCCTCGACCATCTCGATCGCATCCTGCCGAGGGACGTGAGGCTCCACGGTTTTGGTGTGAAAGGTACTGCGCTTTCACATCTGAAGGGACTTGAGTATCGCCTCGCCTCGACAGACAGCCAGGCCTATGGCCAGACAGCCAGGCACGATGCGCTCGTTCGCGGCGTCCCGAAGACCGATCGCCTGGTGGCGCAGCACATGCAGGCATGGACGTGCCGTCAGTTCGCGCGCCTCGGTTCGCCACGGCAAGTCCGCCAGCCGGAACTTCCCCTCGCCCGGGCCGACCCGCATCCCACCGACCCCTGGGAGCGGGCGATCGCGCAGGCTCGCGCCGAAATCCGCGTGCTGGTCGAGGACGGCGATATTGGCCACGAGGACGTGACAGCATTGTGGGTCGAGCAATGGGCGGCCGATATTTATCGCGATGGCCGTGCCGCCTGACCGATGGGCACAGCGCTCCGATCGGGAGGAGGGAAGGGGGTGGGGAAAGGATGGCCGGTCCGAGGCGGACCGGACCTTTCCATCAAGGAGATTTCCCCATGGCTACCCTTGCCCAGCCCATCGACACGCCCCCGGTTTCCGGCGCTTTCAAGGTCGATATCTCCCGCGGTCGCAACATCTCGCGCGTGTCGTCGGAGTGGTATTCCCGCCCCGATGACGAAAAATATCTGTCGCTCGACGACCTCTATGAGAGCGTCCGTCGCCGCGCGGATCGTGCCCGCACCCGCATCGTCGAAAGCCGGGACGTCCGTGTCGAGGCGAGCATGGACAATGCCGAACGGCTCAGCCTGATCGTGCCCGGCGAAGGCGAGCCGATCGCGCCCACCAACTGGTCGTTCGGTCAGCTCTCCAGCCTGGTCGGCGCGCCGGCCTCCTATCTGCGGGGCCTGCCCGCGGCGCTCGCCGGCATCAACCTTCAGCACGGCCTGCTCAGCCACCGCGGCGAACAGGTCAAGCTCCTCAAGACCCATGAAGGCCGTGCCGAGCTACGCGCGGTCACCGGTCCCGACTATGGCCGGATATGGGACCATGAGTTGGTCGCCGCCGTCATGAAGTTTGCCGGCAATGGTGTTTCCGATACGCGCTGGAAGGTCCCCGGCGTGCTCGACTGGCGGTCGATGCGCTACAATCCTTATGTCGACGTCACCCGCGAAACGACCACGCTCTACGCTTCCGATCGCGATGTCTTCCTGTTCCTGGTCGACGACACCCACCCGATCGAAGCGGGCAAATTGCCCAATGGCGACCCCGATCTCTTTTTCCGCGGCTTTTACTGCTGGAACTCGGAAGTCGGATCCAAGTCGTTGGGAATAGCGACTTTTTATCTTCGTGCCGTGTGCATGAATCGCAACCTTTGGGGCGTCGAAAATTTCGAGGAAATCTCGATCCGGCACTCCAAATTCGCCGCTAACCGTTTCGCGCACGAAGCCGCACCCGCTCTCGAAAATTTCGCTGACTCCTCGGCGATGAGCTTCATCGACGGCATCAAGACCGCGCGCGGGCGAATTGTGGCACGAACCGACGAGGACCGCGAGAGCTTCCTGCGCAAGACCGGCTTCTCGAAGACCGACACTGCAAAGATCATCCAGTCGGTGATCGCCGAGGAAGGCCACCCGCCCGCCAGCCTGTTCGACTTCGTCCAGGGTATCACCGCCCACGCTCGCGCGAAGTCCAACCAGGACACGAGGCTCGAAATCGAAGGCAAGGCGCGCAAGCTCTTCGCCAAAGCGCATTGAGGAGCGTGCCATGCCGAGTTTTACGATCGAAAGCACCTATCGCCTGCCGGTCTTCAGGCACCGGACCTATGAAGCGGCAACGATCGACGACGCTTGTCGCCTTGCCATCAACGACGGCGACTGGACCGGGCAGAAGGAGGATTATGAAAGCTCCGGTCCAACCTATCTGACCGGCATCTGGCCCGGGGCTGATACCGCCTATATGGCCACGGCCTGTTCGGTGCCTGCGGGCTTTGGCGAGGGCGAAAGGCAGACCCAGCCTGACAGGCCGGGGGATGGCACCGTCAACCAGGCGGTGGGGCCCGCGTCCGCATCACCGGTCATGCCGCGTTGCCGGCATTGCGGAAGCGCCGACATATGCCGCGATGCGAATGCGGTCTGGGACGAGGTCGCACAAGCCTGGTCGCTGCTCGCGACCTATGACAGCCAGACCTGCGAACGCTGCGGCGCGGATAGCAACAATCTCGCTCTGTGGGTTCCCGTGGTCGAGCCCGGCACGGCTGCGGCATTCCGCTGGGAGGTGATCCAGGTGCTGGAAGACGCCTCGCTTGCCGGCAACGCAGACTTCCAGCGCTTCTGCGACGACCGTCATGGCCAGCAACCCGCCAGCGAAGCCGCAGCCTGCTGGCTGACGCCGTCGCCCAGCTGAAGCGCCGCGACACGCCCACTCCCGTCACCACCCACCGCTCCTCCAACGGCGGCTTCGACCCAGGTCGGAGCCGCCCCTTTTGTTTCGAAAGGATCCGATCATGCATGCTTCATCCCATATCGACCTGCGCACCTTCACCGTCGACGTCGAATTCTCCAGCGGCGGCGAGCCCTATGCGACCGAAAGCTATACCGTAGAGGCAGCCGACTGGTATCGTGCCCACCGGGACGCGCTCGAAATGTCGGTCTCAAGTCCCTACGACAATGTCCGCATCCCCAATCTTACCAGGCGTGCCACCATGCGTGCCGCCAAGGATTGAGCGTCGTTGAACATGGGCTTCAAGTAAACGAAGGTCATCGCGCCTGGTTCAAGGATGTCCCCGTAGAAACCGTCGATATCCACGGTGCGACGACCCGCCTTTCCCGGCTGGTCGAGCGCGCGGCACGGGGCGAGGCCTTCAGTATCGCCAAGGGCGGGAAGCCTATGGTCAAAGTGGTCCCGGTCGATACAGCCGAACGTCCCGCGCCCCGTCGGCTCGGCTTCCTCGCCGGCACGTTCACGATCCCCGATGATTTCGACGCCCTCACACGCGCCGAAATCGAAGCCGGCTTTTCCGACATGAAATAAGACTGCTCTTTCGACACGGATCTGTTGTCTTGGGCAACATCTGTTGTCGTGGCAGCCTCCACATCGGCGCGCCCTTCATCCAACGCGCGGTCGCTCATTGCAGACGAAAACAGCGAACTCCTGTTCAGTGCCGCGAGCATTTGGGAGGTCGCCACCAAGGCCGCGTTGGGAAAGCCAGGCATCACCGCCGATCCACGTCTCTATAGGCGGGGCCTCGCCGACAATGGCTATGTCCATCTGCCGATAACGGGCGAACATGCGGTTGCGCTCGACCGGGTGCCCAATCGTCCATCTCGGCGCGCGGCGAGCCGAGCCTTCCATCCCATCGTCCATCGCAGCGCTCCCGCCGGCGACGTGGCGAGACCGCCGCTTCCCATCCAGGCCGCCTGACACAGCGTCGGCCAGGGGGGGAGGGAAGGGG